>JAIOOU010000003.1 GCA_021414245.1 Chloroflexota bacterium | reverse complement strand
TCACGAAATCTTCAGCGGGTCTCTCGCTCGTCCGCACTTGCCGCGCAAATGCTTTGTTCCAATAAGTCAGTGTGTCTTGCAAGCCATTTAGCCTCCCATGCTTGGCAATGTTTTGGGTCCATCAGGTTTTAATTGTTCAAGCCGGTTTCGTAAGTATTATCGAATCTCGGCGATGTCAGGTTTAGCAATCTTCTGGTCAGTCATATTCTTTTTTAGTTGTTGCCAAAGTCGGGAGTTCGTGCAATAATTTCATCAACTTTAGCGGCGGTTTCTTTTTTCAGGTGGCGAGTCTGGCGTTCAATGTCGGTGGCCTAACACAGCGTGCACTTGACTGGTGGGATTCTGCGGCATTTTCAGGCATTTTTCTGGCTTCGGCATTTCCCACTATAATGAGCATTGTCCACACCCGCCCACCAGCAAGTAACGCAAACCGTTGGGCAACCCAAGAGCAAAGGCAAAACCGTATTTGATTTACAAGTATAGTTTTTGAGATTGAGCATTAAAAGCCTAATAGTTGCTTGCGCTCTTGTTGAAGAAAGCACAAAATCAAAAAGGAGTTTTTATGAACGCCAAGTTGTTTGGAATTAGAAATTACAATCAAGCAAAAACAAATGTGAACAATATTAAGTTGCAATTGTTCAAGATTCTTCTTATCTGCATATTAATAACTGTTCCCATAATAGGGTCAAATGTTTTGAAATACCTTGACCCTGGGTCAGGCAGTATGTTAATTCAAACGATTATGGGAATGTCATCTTGTGCGATATGCGGAATACCAGTCGCCATAATTGGAGCAGTGGTTTACTTCTTTACAAAGAAAAAAAATAGTAATTCACAATCTGATTCTACAAAAGAAACCGATTCGTAATTCTTTTGGCTTTGCTTTATTTTTGCGCTTTTACAGCAGGCGTTTTCGCTGGTTGTGTCTTTTAGTTTTGGTAAAAAGAAAAGTTGCATCTAAAATCTTGTCATGTTTGCGGTGGTGTCTTTTTTCGCCAGCGTTCTGGTAAGCCAGCAGGTTGCCCAACAAAGCGTGCACTTGACTGGTGGGATTCTGGCGCATTTTCAAACATTCTTCTGGCTTCGGCATTTACCACTATAATGAGCATTGTCCACGCCCACCCACCAGCAAGTAACGCAAACCGTTGGGCGCCTTAGTTCGATTACGAATACAATAAGGGTTGTGTCAATTAGACTATGAACACCGCTACAACAAATCAAGAGATGCTTGCAAAGGCGCAATCTTTATTAGCCGACAAAGAATTTGAAGATTGGGAAGCGCCATTTAATTTAGATGAAAACCGTCGAAAACTGCGGAATGAAGTCTTAGAAATTTGGGATTGGGCAGAAACACAGGAACGAATCGATCTTCAATCTGTACTGGCCAAAGACGCGACCTCACGGTTACTAGAACTTTACCGTGGCAAGAATATGGAGAAATGGAAACACAAGCTCTTAAAATTGCAATCCCAGGCAAAAGTAGATGATCGGCAAGGTGATTACTGCGGTTTTTTAGAAGCCCTTTTGCCCATAGAATACAACATGCAGCGACGCTGGGCATGGACACATGAATTGCATGAAATTAATAGGCAGCGCGGTATCTGGCCAAAGGAAATCTGGTATGCAGGTTATGTAGCCGATCATTTAAAAGAATCGAACAATGTTGAAGGAGCAAAGAAAATTCTCCTGCATATATATCAATTAAGTAGTGAGAAAAACTTTCCAAAAGGTGTTGCCTGGGCATTTCACTGGCTTGCCGAGTTAGCAATCAAAAAAGACCCAGCTCTAGCCTGCCGTCTCTTGTATCAAGCAAAACTAATTACTATTGAAACCAGGTGGATTTTTGGTATTCCTATCAATGAAAAGCTTAATGAAATTCGAGCGTTACACTCAATATCTGGAAGCGCTTATGAATTAACAGAACCGCCATCTAATGTTTTTCGCGATTTTGTGAGTATCTTTGGCGAATGAAATGCCCCAAATAGTTCTTAATGGCAATAAGCGCCCAACACAGCGTGCACTTGACTGGTGGGATTCAGCGGCATTTTCAAGCATTTTTCTAGCTTCAGCATTTCCCACTATAATGAGCATTGTCCACGCCCGCCCACCAGCAAGTAACGCAAACCGTTAGGCCGCATGTTTTTCTTTTGTTTTGAAAACAGTCTCACTTGTTAATTTTTGGTTCCTTGCCTTTGCTCGCAATCAGGTTTTCCCGGCAATCGTTTTTTCTGCCATGTCTTTCTTTCTCGTTAGCTTTTTTAGTCTGTTGGTTTTTTCTTCTTCAATAACTTGGTCTGCCTGTTAGCATTTTTTGCACATGAGCAATCGTGATCGCCAGGTTGATTTCGTTGGCTAAGCCTTTTTGGTTGTGGCGTTTTGCTCGCAATCGTGTCATAATATCGGCAAGGTTTTTGGGCGGTAATCATTTCCCAGCAGTGTTTAGAGCCCCGTCCCAAAAACATTTTCCTCGTCTGTTAGTTTTCCTGCCAGCCATGCGGCCTAACAATGCTTGCAGCGGACAACGGGGAGTCTGCGCGATTTCAGGCAGTTTTTCTGGCTTTGAGCTTTTTTTGCTCCCAAGCAGAATCCACACTCCGCCCCGTCGCCGCTAAAGCTATACCGTTGGGCAGATGCAGTAGGTGTATTGAGCTATCCATGAGTGATCTTGAAAAACGCATGACATACAAACGGCGCGAGAAAAGCTCCGCCCCTGAGAAACTACAAATACTTCACTCGTTTCACGTTGCGTCTTCACCGTATTATCTTAAGTCGATCAAACGAATTGAGCCCGAACAGTAGAGGTAGAATGAGCGATATACAAAATATTAATGACAGCGTTCAATTGATAAGAAAGCACTTTTCAGAATTTCTCGGCGATGGCTTTCGACTAGAAGATAGCGCTGTTGATAAGAAGGCCTTCGGCAACTGGGTCGTGGTCTTAAGGTCAGAACAGTGCATTATTAAATTCATTCAAGATCGAGGTTCAATTTCGGCAGTTATTGGGCCACCTTGGGCTTCCGCGCACCCCTTCAATCTTGAGCATTTCCTAGATCTAAGATTGCTCATCGACTTTAGTCAAGGAAACGAATCTTTTGTTACACCATCAAGATTCGATGGATACGATGCAGACAAAAACTTAAGTGATCTCCGTAGATTATTGGGGGATCATTTTAGTGAATTGGTTAAACTCTTAGCCTGTGAAGACTTTGCAAAACTTGAAGAGGAGGTAAGGGATCTTAACTTGCAAAGGCTTAGGAAGATGTATCCAAACATAATGTAGCATCCATGTATCGGTACCCCAAACCATCTGCCCAACAAAGCGTGCACTTGACTGGTGGGATTCTGCGGCATTTTCAAACATTTTTCTGGCTTCGGCATTTCCCACTATAATGAGCATTATCCACGCCCGCCCACCAGCAAGTAACGCAAACCGTTGGGCAACCTGTCGAGTGATAAATGAAACATTTTGAGATTGTTGCACATCGGGGTATTCCGACAGAAGCCCCAGAAAATACAATTGCTTCATTTCAACGAGCCGTTGAACTTGGGGCAGACGCAATCGAACTCGATGTCAGATTAACATCCGACAAAATTCCAGTCGTTTATCATTACTTTTACCTTCAAGAAAATACATCTGCGTCAGGAGCAATTTTTGATTTTACGTTAGAGCAATTGCGTGATGTAAAGGTGTTTTGTAAAAATAATCCAGCCGCTAAAGAAGGGTGCATTTCCACGCTTTCCGAAATCTTGGAAATGTTTGGCGGAAAAATTGGGTTTGAAATAGAAATTAAGGGACCAGAGCCTGAAGCACCAGAAATTATTGGTGGTGTCTTAAACAAATTCAAGAATTTCTGGAATTCGTTTGAAATTACTTCTTACGAACCTGCCTTGCTATTATCGGTTCGAGAAATCTGCCCAGGTTTAATTGTTGATTTGTTGTTTCCACGTTCAGAAAGTTGGATGAAGTTAGATGTAGTCCAATATCAAGCAATTCATCATTCCCGTCTTGCCCATGCAAGAGCCGTACATTTACACCCCACACAATTATCTGAAACAGTTGTCAATGCCCTGCGAAATCAAGGTATCGAAATTCATGTTTGGGATGTAAATGATGAACAAGCATTAATGACCGTTGCAAAGTTTGGCATACCTCGCATTTGCACAGATAATTTTAAACAGGCTCTTGCTTTTCGAGATAAAATGTCTTAAGGTAACGGTTGCCCAACAAAGCGTGCACCCGACGCTGGGGATTCTGGCGCGATTCCAAGCAGTTTTCTACGCCTCAGCATTTTCCCAGTCGGACGGCGTTCCGCCGCCTCCCCCAGCGCGGGTAACGCAAACCGTTGGGCGCTTCGTCGCAAAATCAAAACAAAGAAGAAAACATCATGAAAAAAACAATTCGGTCAGCGTTCCTTCCATTTGTTCTTCTCACGGTTTCGTTCAGCGGGTGTACTCCCGCCCTCACCCCTACCCTTGTTCCTACTACTGTTCCATCCACTGTTACGCCTTCACCTATACCACCTACGTTCACACCTGAACCGCCTGCAATTGACGAATCTGTAAAAGGTGTCATTGGTGAAGAAGAGTATGGTGAAATTGCAACTGGTAAGGTTAAGGGTAAAGATTACGTTACTGGAAAGGATGCTGAATGGACAGTTGAGGCAACAAGTGTTAAGGCTAACACATACAATGACTCAATCTTTTCATACGTCGTAACTGCAGAAGCAACTGACACATTCACCATTATTTGGAATGAAGAACAAAATTACTGGTTCAAATCAGAAAATATCGTTACGGACCTAAATGCGGAGAATCGCACGTCATTTGGTAAGCAGCTTCAAGAGATGGTTACGAACAGAGATTTATACAGATTGCTTTTGACTCAAATAGACACAGTATTTCCTGGAAATACTGAAACCGCCCGTTTCTGGTTAATCCCGCAAAATCGAGGCTCAAGAAAAGAGCCAGAAACTTTTTACCTACTGGATATGAGCCGTGCGGATTATAACGGTGAACCTGATGGAAGATTGAAAATCACCCCAGGTCAGGAAACATACGCCGATGCACATAACGGTAGATTTACTAAAGGAAATGAACCTTATAGATACTTGGCGATGATTGACGGAATAGCAACCGGACTGAAAAACAGCCAGGGACAGCCTATAGAAGATAGGGAATTTAGCGTGATTCCCTTGCTTGTCCAAAATACAGACGGAAGAACTATGATATGGTTTGGAGGTTTAGATTGGATGCAACGCGAGGACATATTCTTCGGTTCCGTTTCATTAGCTAACAACGAGGTAGTGTTCGGTTCCCATACAGTAGGTCCTGACGGACTGAACGGCTTGCAGAGAATGCTTATTAACCATGAAAACACAATGGCGCTCATAATTCCTCCGGCAAATCCTGATAATTGGAATCTTGACGATAAAAACGGTGGAAATAACGGTGGAGTTCATTATTACGGGAGTGTTAATTATGCCAACGATGCCATTATTGCCATGCAGGATGAACCGGGCGCATTTGATAAACTGCTTGACATGATAATGCAACAGAGGCTTAACGCGGGCATCCAGTATATTCTTAATGGCAACTACGGGGCAAGCTCTGCTGTGCCGTTTGAAGGTAATGGACTTCCCCAAAATGTGGTTGATTATCTTTCAAGCCACATATTCGAAACCTACTATAACAATTATGGATTGAAATAATCTGCGATAATTGGCAGTGTCTTTTTAAGGCGGCGTGTCTTGTGTTCTGAAAAAAACGCCCAACACAGCGTGCACCCGACGGGTGGGAGTCTGCGCGTTTTCAGGCAGTTTGCGTGGCTTCAAGTTGGTTCCGGCAAAATGGCGTTGCCTCGTCCCGCCCACCCGCGGGTAACGCAAACCGTTGGGCAACCCCGTGCAAAACACAGAACTTATAGCCTAACCCTAATCAAAAAGGCGTAGGTCAGGAGACCATACGCCTTTCAGACAAATTACAGAAAAGAAAGATGGTTCGGATTACTTCCGAGCATTGATCTCCGCCAGTACTTTCTTGACCATTTCTTCGGTAATCCCAGCATCTTTGGCTTGCGGCATGGCAAGGAGCGCCTTTAGAGTCATTCCTTTTGCTAAACCAATCATGGGATTCTTTGAAACACCTGGAGCATATTTTTCCAAAACTTCCAACGCATGTGTATCATCCAAAATATCACCAACTTTTGTATCCAATGTGTATGCCATTTTTTTCTCCTTGTTTAGATGGGCTTCCAAAAAAACTCGACATTGATTTGAACACTAACATACATATTATAGTACAACAATGGCTGTGTTTTCAACAATTGATTCTTGTGGTTCAATGTTATTGACAATAGAAATATATATGCTATAAATATCATGTCCGCCAGATTCGTTACTTTTTCTACCATAAGGAGATTTGAAATGAAACTTACCCCCCCAACAATGGTTACTTTCTGGATTTCTGTTGTTCTTGGTTTGGTTGGTCTGCTGGGACAAATTGGCGTTCTGGGCTTTCTTGCTGCTTACGCATTCTGGATCGTTTTTATTGGTTTGATTGTTCTCGTGCTTGGTCTTTTGGTCAAGGGTATCTAAGAATCTATTCACTGGCGGATATGTTATTAACTCCTCGCGGCGTCGCGGGGAGTTTTATAAATAATTTAATGACTTTACTTTCTTAGCGCAAACCCATGTAAATGGCGTTATCTTTAATTGCCATCGAGTCTTGCGTTCATGCAGGTTGCCCAACAAAGCGTGCACCTGACGTGTGGGAGTCTGCGCGGTTTACAAGCATTTTCTTCGCTTCGAGTTTTTCCTACTCCCAAACAGAATCCACGCCCGCCCACACGCAGGTAACGCAAACCGTTAGCCCGCCCGTGCAAAATATAGGTTTATGAAAACAAAAGTCGCAATTCTCGTTTTCATCAGTATTCTTCTTGTTTCTTGCGCCCCAGCAACACCGACGCAGGAAGATAAAATTGTGGAAATTGCGACAACAGAAGAAATTGTTACCGAAGCACCCACTACCCAAGAACCGATTACAACAGAAGAACCTATTGTCAC
Organism: Chloroflexota bacterium; assembly: GCA_021414245.1. Taxonomy (GTDB): domain Bacteria; phylum Chloroflexota; class Anaerolineae; order Anaerolineales; family Villigracilaceae; genus Villigracilis. Next base: position 835,763 of record JAIOOU010000003.1, on the reverse strand, counting down.
AGAAGAAGCAACCAAAACCCCGATTGCTTGTGTAACTTTACTTACACCTACTGATGGCTCAGAAATTCCGCCCGTTGGCAAAGTCACTTTTTCATGGACGCCAATGAATGAAGTAGGAAAGTACGTATTGAATATCATTCTTCCGTCAGGTGAAATTGTGCCATTTGAAACTGACGAAACTTTTTATGATCGGTACATGGAAGCCTTTGTTGCTGGCGGAGAATATCAATGGCAGGTAGTTGCAAAAGATACGAATGGAAGTGAAATTTGCGTTAGTGAAGTCTCTACTTTTGATAAATCTGCCTATGAAAATCCAAATGGCGGTAGCAATGGTGGTAATGATGGTAGTGGCGACAGCGGTGGTGATAGTGGTGGGTGTACTGATCCAGGTGGGTGTAGTGGTGGTGGTCAATAATTACTTATTGTAAAATCAGAAGCGGGCTAACAAAGCGTGCACTTGACTGGTGGGATTCTGCGGCTTTTTCAAGCATTTTTCTGGCTTCAGCACTTCCCACTATAATGAGCATTGTCCACGCCCACCCACCAGCAAGTAACGCAAACCGTTAGGCACTTGTCATTTGGTCTCATCAAAGGATTAAATCGTGGCAAAAAACGATTTTGGGTATAGCGAAAAAATACCAGAAAACATTCGAGATGTTTTTATGTGGCTTTGCCAAGATGTAGCGTCTCTACAACATAAATGGGATTTTTGGTTAGAACTGTTCGGAAAAAGTGAAAACACGGATTTGCTATCAGAACTTGCGCCAGCGTCATTTAATATAATATTGGAAACACTTCAAAACGATATAACAATGGCAATTTGTCGTTTAAGTGACCCGCCTAAATCTGTTGGACAAGAAAACTTATCGTTTGCGACTCTAGCCAAGAATTGTATTAAAGTTGAAGGAATAGAAAGCCTTGTAACTGAATTTCAGAAAATTTGTAAGCCAGTGAGACAACGAAGAAATAAAAAAGTAGGTCACAGAGATTTGAATTCTGCAATCAAGCCCTTGGAATATCCGTTGCAAGGTGTCTCCAAAGAACAAATTGATACAATAGTAAAAACGGCGGCAGATATTCTAAATTTCGTTTTGCAAAATTATGAAAATGCCGAAATGTCTTTTCATACAATTAGCCCTGGCGACGCAAAAGCGCTTATGTTCTGGTTGAAAAAAGGTAAGGCATCCAAAAACCGTGCCTAACAAAGCGTGCACTTGACGGGTGGGATTCTGCGCCATTTTCAGGCATTTTTCTGGCTTAGGCATTTCCCACTATAATGAGCATTGTCCACACCCGCCCACCAGCAAGTAACGCAAACCGTTGGGCGTTTGAGAGGAGACTTTATATATGAAACTGACAACTACCACTCAACTTTCGCTTGATGGTGTCATGCAGAGCCCTGGAGGTCCAGACGAAGACGACAGAGGCTTCACCCGTGGTGGATGGGCTCACTTTGATAGTGAATCAGGGGAGTTCGTCGACCAAGTCTTTCAACGCGCGGATGCTTTCCTGTTCGGGCGTAAGACCTACGACGTCTTTGCCTATTCGTGGGGAGCCGCGCCCAAAACAAGCAAAAGTCCAATTGCCGCAGCACTGCACACAAAACCGAAATATGTGGTGTCGAGCACCTTACACAATCCAGAATGGGATAACACAAAAATCTTATCAGGAGATTTTGCAGTTGCAATTGCGAATCTCCGAGCACAGGCGGGGGGTGAACTACAAGTTCACGGCAGTGGCCAACTCATCCGTTGGTTGCTCCAAAACCATCTGATTGATGAGATGAACCTGATTATCTTCCCTGTAATTTTGGGTCAAGGAATCCGATTATTTCCCGATGTTGGCAATGATTTTGCACTCCAACTTGTCGAATCAAGCGTCAAGCCGAACGGAACGATAATACAAGTCTATAGACCTAAAGGAAACCCTGAGTATTCAACGGTCACTAAGGAAGAAACGCACAATATGTTCAAACAAAACTTCGGATAGGACAAAAGAACTGGTGTTTAGCGCGATTATGATGTGATCTGATATCTAGCATGAGTGCTTGCAGACGAACGCCCAACACCGCGTGCACTGGACGCTGGCGAGTCTGCCGCATTTTCAGGCATTTTCTGGCTTCGAGTTTTTCTCTGCTCCCAAGCAGAGTCCACGCCCACCCCAGCGCCAGTAACGCAAACCGTTGGGCAGCTAGGCCTAAAGTGATAAGATAAATTATATGAACAATAGAACATCTACTTTTCTGACCGTGCTCAACGGCGTGATATGCGGCTTTTTCTTCATTAATTCATTCTTTTTTGGCCGCTTTTTTACCGCTTTGAGAACTGTACGTAAAGACGTGGTGCAGGGCATTCTCATTGGCTTCGCGCTGGCTTTTGTCATATCTCAAATTTATGCGAGGATCAAGGCCACGAAAGTCAACGGCTGGATCACCATGTTCGGATTAGGCGAGCCCGGCAACGGCATGTTGTTGCGAGCCGCGCACGCCCAACTATTTCCCGGCCCGGTAAACGTACCGCAAGAAGCGATGTATTGGACAACGTCCGGAGACGGCGCGGGTCATACGCTCTCCGGAAAGCACGACTACATCATACACTTCCCATCGGGTGGTCTTCCGCCGAACAATGCATTCTGGTCGCTGACGATGGGCGATGCGAAAAATCACTTTGTGCCGAATCCGCTTAATCGGTATAGCGTGAGCGATCGCTCCGGCCTCGTGCCGAACACCGACGGCTCCGTTGACATTTACCTTCAGAACACCACGCCGACCGGTCATGAATCCAACTGGCTGCCCGCGCCTGCGGGTAACTTCATCCTCTGGCTGCGTGTGTATATACCTGGCGCGGCCATTCTCAATGGCGAGTATACGGTACCGCCGATTGTCGAGATATCATGATGACTCAGATGGAGCATTTGCTTTTATTTGGCTCGTTCATGGTCGCATCATGGTTCCTGTTCACCTATTTTTGGCCACGCCTGCTGCTGTCCGTATTCAAAAGAGCAATTCTCGTTAAAGGATTCGGCGACGGCCCCATTCCGGTTAATACGCTCTATACAGAGTCCCAAACGCTTTTTGCAGATCCCCTCCATGCGCCCGCCTCGGCCTCAAAATTGGCGACTACTGGTGTGAACCGCGACACGCTCATGACGGCTGGCTGGCTCGATCTCTCAAAAGGGCCGCAAGTCTTGCATGTGCCGGACTTCTCCGGGCGCTACTACAGCGTGCAGTTCACTAATCCTTCGTCCAATATAAACTTTGCCTACGTTGGCAAACGCGCCACGGGCACGCAGGCTGGCAACTACCTCGTGAGCGGCCCCGGCTGGGAAGGACAGGTGCCCAGCGGCATGACACAGATATCTTCACCGAACAATTCGGTGCTCGTGTTCGGACGCGTGCTCGTGTACAGCGACAGCGATCTACCAACTGCCTATGATCTTTCGAAGCAGATACAACTAGCACCGCTAAGTGGCTGGCAGCCCAGACAATAGCAGTTGAAAAAGCGGCCCAACAAAGCGTGCACCTGACGTGTGGGAGTCTGCGGCATTTTCGAGAATTTTCCTCGCTTCAAGTTTTTCCTGCTCCCAAGCAGAGTCCACGCCCGCCCGCCGCAGCTCACGCAAACCGTTAGCCCGCTCTTTGCTAATTATCAATGAATTACAAATCAGTACTTCACCAATAAAGGAAAATGAACTGATGACCTCAAAGTTACATATAAAAGCCGTACTACAAGCATTGTTTGTAACTTTTCTATGGTCAACATCTTGGGTGCTTGTCAAAGTTGGATTAAAAGCCAGCCTACCCGCCATTACTTTCGCAGGCTTGCGTTATTTCATTGCCTTCCTTTGCTTGATTCCATTTATTCTAATCAATCCAACTCACCGAAATGTGTTACGCACTTTTTCTCGTGCCACTTGGGGGCAACTTGCTTTGCTTGGATTTGTGTTTTACACCTTGACACAGGGAGCGCAGTTTGTAAGTCTTTCTTTTTTACCTGCCGCCACCTTGAGTTTACTGCTTAATTTTTCACCGATTTTTGTCGCATTGTCGAGCAGTTTTCTTAAGGACGAGTCACCTTCAATAATTCAATGGGGCGGTATCTTTTTATCGGCAGTAGGTGCAATTATTTACTTTCTTCCATTGAATATACCCACAGGACAAGTTCTTGGTTTAGTGATTGCGCTTATCGGCGTTTTGGCAAATTCAGGGTCATCCTTATTGGGAAGACGAATCAATCATCAAAGTGGTTTATCGCCTATTCTTGTTACGGCTATAAGCATGGGCATTGGTGGTTTACTTTTATTGATTATCGGAGCAACGACGCAAGGTTTTGGCAATCTTAACCTTATGCAATGGCTAATCATAGGCTGGCTTGCGGTTGTCAATACGGCAGTTGCATTTACATTGTGGAACAGCACCTTGAAAACACTTACCGCTGTTGAGTCGAGTATTATAAATAGTACGATGTTGCCGCAGATTGCAATACTGGCATGGTTCTTCTTAGATGAGCCTTTAAACTCAAGACAAATTCTTGGTATAGTTCTTGTCGGATTTGGCACATTAATTGTTCAGTTATGGCGGTCACGCCTGAATAGAGCGGCGGGCTAACAAACCGTTAGCCCGCTCACCTAATTATTGGAGATTTATATGCCTACTGCCAAAATTGGATCACATACGCTTTACTACGACGAACACGGAAAGGGGCAGCCTTTATTGCTTATAGCGGGTCTTGGCGAAACACGTCTTAGTTGGTGGAAGCAGATAGAACCACTCTCTCAAATGTTGCATGTCATCAACTTGGACAATCGCGACGCAGGCGATAGCACGCTAGGCAGTGCGCCCTATACCATTGCAGAAATGGCGGATGACGTTGCAGGCGTTCTCCAGAATCTCAATCTTGGTTCAGTGCATGTCGTGGGATGGTCAATGGGTGGTTTTATTGCTCTTGAACTAGCAATACGCAACCCTGCTCTCGTTCAAAAACTGATCTTAGTGTCAACTTCCGCGGGGGGACCGACATCCGTTCATGCCGCGCCAGAGATACGTGCGTTGCTACTACGAAAAGATAGTGAAGAAATTGAACCGCGCGTACGCCGCATCTTTCCTCTGCTTACGAGACAAGGTTACATGCTAGATCATCCTGAAGACTTGGATCAACTGGTGCATAATGCCCAGTCCAAACCGATGGCGATTGAATCATATAAACGGCAGTTGCGCGCGGTAATGAAGCGTGAAGGGGTTAGTCACAGACTCACTCAAATTACCGCGCCCACTCTGGTTATTCATGGCAACACCGACCCGCTAATCCCTTATGAAAATGGACAATATATAGCGGAGCACATCCCTGACGCAAAACTCTCCACCTTTGCTGGCGTCGGTCACTTAGTACCCATCGAAGCAGCAGACCGTTTCAATCGTGAAGTGATGGAGTTTGTGAATTAATAATCAACGCGGGCTAACAAAGCTTGTACCCGACGTGTGGGACGCTTCGCGTGCGCGGTTTACAAGCATTTTCTTCGCTTCGAGTTTTTTCTGCTCCCAAACAGAGTCCACGCCCGCCCACCAGCAAGTAACGTAAACCGTTGGGCAGTTCTTGGCAAAATCAAATAATTTAGGAGTAAACGTAAATCATGCCACCTCTTTCCATCTCCACTTACAGTCTCACTGTTCCCCAATCTGCAATTGATGAGTACGGGCATGTCAACAACGTCATCTACGTCCAATGGATTCAAGACGCAGCCATTCGCCACGGAGAGGCAGTGGGCGCTAAACTACCTGAAAATACTGGATGGTTTATACGTGAACATCGGATTGAATATCTCACTTCTGCTTTTCTCGGGGATGAAATTGAAGTTAGCACATGGGTAGCAGAATGGAAACGTGTGCGAGCGAAGCGCAGATATGAGTTTATCCGCAAGTCGGATGGCAAGGTCATAGCCAAAGGCGAAACACAATGGGTTTTCGTTGAACTGACCACTGGCAGACCCATCCAGATTCCTGACGATATGATAGCCTTATTCCCAATCCCAGCAGAGCAAACCGACTCCGCCGCATCTACTCCGTAAATTCGTTGTTGCTTTTTTTGATGTTTGCTAAAGTATTTGTTACTTGTAAAATATTGTAAAGTTCGAGTCGGTGTCTTACTAAGGCGATGAATCTTGCACAACAAAACTGCCCAACAAAGCGTGCACTTGGCGGGTGGGATTCTGCCCGATTTTGAAGCATTTTCCACGCCCGCCCACACGCAGGCATCCCTCTCGGCTTCGCCTCGGGGACAATGACGCAAACCGTTAGGTGGCTTTTCATTGCCGAATATACTTCCTGAAAGATAAGCGATTTTCCTTGTAGTTTGGGTGAAATAAAAATGAGATTTTTTGTTTTCAACAATTCATAGAAGAGTGCTGGAGATAAACATGAAATCATTGCAAGAAAATATGGTCGAATTTAGAAAACAGTTAGAAAAGGGGTCAATTCAAAAAGCCTATCAAGGATTAATGGAATATATGATGAGTTTGAAGAATCACTTCTCAAACAAATATCCTGACTATTCTGCACCTGGAAGTCTCTACAATGGGTTTATGGACATGACCTACTTTTCTATCTTGCCTAAATCATTGAAAGATAGAGACTTGAAGATTGCAATTGTGTTTCTTTACGACGCATTTAGATTTGAGATTTGGCTGTCTGGGAAAAACAAGCAGGTTCTTGCAAAATACTGGAAAATCATCAATACAAGCAGATGGGACAAATACAAAGTTGTAGAACCCGTGAAAGGTGTAGACTCTGTTGTAGAACATATTTTGGCAGATAATCCAGATTTTAGTGATTTAGACGCTTTGACAAAACAAATAGAGCAAGAGGCTCTGAAATTTATTCAAGACATTGAAAGTTTCTTAGCCAAAAACGCCACCTAACAAAGCGTGCACCCCGTGCTCGTTACACTCGCCGGGGCGAGCTGCTGGACGCTGGGGATTCTGCGCGGTTTACAAGCAGTTTTCTGGCTTCGGGTTTTTCCTGCTCCCAAGCAGAGTCCACGCCCGCCCACCAGCAAGTATCCCTCTCGGCTTCGCCTCGGGGACAATGACGCAAACCGTTGGGCGTTTTCGTGGCAAAAGTAATTTTTAACAGCTATTTACATCTTGCTTTCAAGGTTGAACAAATTGTTTATGAAAAGGAGAATCCCCATGAGATTATTTCTTACAATGACCGTTACTGCGATAGGCTCTCTTCTCTTTGGACTGGCATATCTGTTATTTCCAGAAAGGCTTTTGTCAATATACAATATTGTTCTTGAACCATCCAATCAATGGGTTCCTCGTTATTTTGGTGCAAATCTATTAGGCATTGCCGCAATGTGCTGGTATGGACGATCAGCAAAATCTGGTATTGCACTTAACGCAATGATAAAAGGAATTTTCGTTACAACGATCGTTGGGTTTGCTGTGTCAATTTTTGAAATAATAAATGGCGCAGGAAATATGCTAGTGTTGTCGACGGCAACAATATATTTCTTGCTTTCTTTAGGATTTGGAGATTTTGTCTTTCGAACACCACCACCTGAATAAGGATATAATTTTTAAAATGCTATAAACACCCAACAAAGCGCGGTTTTCAAGGATTTTTTATGGCTTTGAGTTTTTCCAGCTCCCACGTAGAGTCCACGCCCACCCCAGCGCAAACGCAAACCGTTAGCCATCTTCTTGGTCCATAGCAATTGCGTATTGTCATCGTCCCCTTCGTGAGTCAGCGTTTCGTTTACTCGTATGTCTTGAATGTGTTGAACTGATACTTCAAAAAAGAAGTTGAAATTTGAGGAGAGAAGTATGAAGACAATAATGCTTCCAGAGAAACCCGATAGGAAATCGCCAGCGGGTGCAGATATTCGCATCCTCATGGATAACAAAATGGGGGGCATGATCCATAGTACAGTTTCTCCGCATCAAATAAATAAAGCGACTGTTCACGCAACAGTGAGTGAATTCTGGTATGTGCTGGAGGGACATGGTGAGATTTGGAGAGATGACGGCAAAGAGAGCGGGGTCACCGTTCTTGTCCCAGGCATGTCAATCGATATTCCAGTAGGAACAGCATTTCAATACCGAAATGTTTCAAACGTGGAATTGAAATTCATTTGCATCACCATGCCGCCTTGGACAGGGGAGACAGAGGCTGCCTATGTCAAGGGTATATGGCAACCTACGATTTGATGTTGTTAATCTATCGATTGGAAGCGCAGAATAGGGAAACGATGGCTAACAATTCGTGCAACGGACTTGGCGGTGGGCCGTGCAAAAAAGCATTGTCCAAGCGAAAGCATTTTTCCGTTTCGCTGGTTGGATCTCCCACACGCAGGTTATCCCTCTCGGCTTCGCCTCGGGGATGCTGCGCAAACGCAAACCGTTGGGCAACCAAAAGCAAAACCATCTTTGAATCGCAAGTTTCGTAATATCGTTAAGTTGAAGAGGAAACACAGTTTTAGATTTTGATGACTTTATTTTTTATTGGAGGCAAAATGTCTGAACTAAAAACTAAAATCAATACTGCCAGCGTCGAAAAATTCCTTAACGCTGTCACGGATGAGCAAGCCCGCAAAGATTGTTATGAAATCCTCAAAATCATGAAGCAAGCGACAAAAGAAGAGCCAAAAATGTGGGGAGCGAGCATTGTTGGGTTTGGTAGTTATCACTACAAAGGCGCCAGTGGGCGTGAAGGTGATTGGATGCTGACAGGCTTCTCACCTCGTAAACAAAACCTAACCTTGTATTTAATGCACGGTTTTAATGTACACAAAGATTTACTGAAAAAACTTGGTAAATATAAAACTAGTCTATCCCCTATCGGAGGCTGTTTATATATCAAGAAGTTAGATGATGTTGATAAAAAAGTATTGAAAGAATTGGTGGCTGAGTCTGTAAAAAGAGTGAAGAGTCAGGAAAAAAAGTAGATCACGCTTTCAGTAAAGTTAATCAAGTTGGCAGCGGCTTTTCTTTCCCGCCGTCGTTCTGGTAAACAGGCAGGTTGCCTAACAAAGCGTGCACCCCGTGCTCGTTACACTCGCCGGGGCGAGCTGCTGGATGCTGGGGATGCTGCACAAACGCAAACCGTTGGGCTTGTGATTCGGATCGTGCTTACTTGGGATTTTCCCATGGCCTGATAAAGATTCCGTAAAATCAGTTTTCGAATTTCTTCTGGTCATCTCTCTCAAGTGGTGGAGTTCAACATTCATTGGCCAAGGGTGCGGCAGAGGAATGTTTGGCGTATAATAAATTCAAGACTTGTAGAATAGCTTAAGCCAAACGCCAAACACTTTTACAGGAAGTCAAATCTGAGCGCCTCAAGGGCACAACCCATTAAACAATGGTTCACAACAATCTGCGGCTTTGATGCGTCAGGTTCGCACTCTGGAGACGTTCAGATGAAAGGATGAAGAAATGTCATTCAACAATAGATCCAGGCTGGATCCCAATCAAGTGGAGGATCGGCGTGGCCGGAGAACAGGAAGGGCAATCACCATAGGTGGCGGCGGACTTACTTTGGTCATTGTGGTAGTAGCACTGCTGTTGGGCGTGAACCCTGCTGAAGTATTGAATATTGATACTGGGGGGCAAGTACCATTTTCAACTGAAAGCGCATATGGAAGCAACGACTTGCAGGCACAATGCCAAACGGGAGCAGACGCAAATACCCGTGAGGACTGCCGCATCGTAGGCTACGTCAACAGCATCCAGGCTTTTTGGGCCGACGAATTTGCCCGCCGTGGGGGCCAGTATACAGAGGCCGATACGGTGCTTTACAGTGGGTCAACCGAAGCTGATTGTGGATACGCCAGCGCCGCAATGGGGCCTTTCTACTGTCCCAACGACCAAAAGGTCTATCTAGATCTCAACTTCTTCAACGAACTGCAGACGCGCTTTGGCGCTCAGGGTGGTCCGTTTGCCGAAGCCTATGTACTTGCTCATGAGTACGGCCATCACGTGCAAAACCTGCTGGGTGCATTGACGGGCAGCTCAAACGCCATTGGGCCAGAGAGCGAGGCAGTCGAGACGGAACTTCAGGCTGACTGTCTGGCCGGTGTCTGGGCATTCCACGCCACCGAGACCGGTTACCTTACTCAGGTGACGGATCAGGACATTGTCCAGGCTTTGGACGCCGCTGCTTCCGTGGGTGACGACCGTATCCAGCGTGCTACACAGGGCTACGTCTCACCCGAGTCGTGGACGCATGGCTCGTCCGAGCAACGGCAATTGGCACTCACTGACGGTCTGCAAAGCGGGGATATAACCACCTGCAATTCACCGGGATGGACACCATAAACATACAATGAATCACAGATTTAATCTATCATTGCGGAGAGCAGTTCTGCCTGACGTAGCACGCCTATCCGCAGCGCATTTGAAATTCGTTCGTGAGAAATCGTAAAGCCGCCCAACACAGTGCGCAATGGACGCCGGGGATTCTGCCTACACCTCAAGCAGTTTTCTACGCCTTATCATTTTTCACTTCGGACGACTTCGCGCCGTCCGCCCCTGCGTACTCCTTCGAGGCATAACGCAAACCGTTAGGTGGCTCTTAGGCTATTCGCGCGATTTGTTGAAGAGATTTGAATTACAGGTATAAATATGGAGGTCGAATATGGCTAATTTGATTTACGTGGCGAACACGTCACTCGACGGATATACCGAGGACAAGGATGGTAAGTTTGACTGGACAGATCCAAGTGAGGAATATTTCAGATTTATCACCAACATCGTACGGGCGACACATACTCATCTCTATGGACGGCGAATGTATGAGACCATGATGGTGTGGGAGACTGATCCCAAGCTGGCCGCGGAGTCTCCGCTCATGCGCGATTTCGCTGAGGTCTGGCAAGTGGCCAATAAAATCGTGTACTCCAGGACGCTGGAGACCATCTCCACTCGCAAAACGCAGCTTGAGCGAACGTTCGATCCGGAAGCGATTCGACAACTGAAAGCGACCGGCGAACATGACATCCTCATCGGGGGTCCTGAACTCGCCGCCCACGCCTTCCGGGCCGGGTTGATCGACGAGTGTCATTTGTTCCTGATCCCGATTCTCGTGGGAGGCGGCAAATCAGCCCTGCCTGACAACGTGCGATTGGAGCTCGAGCTTTTGGAGGAACGCCCCTTTAGCAATGGTACAGTTTTCCTCCGTTATCGAACAAGGCAGGGAAGCACCACCTAACAATGCGTGCAGTGAACAGATGGGACGCTTCGCGTGCGCCATTTTCAGGCAGGTTCCCTGCTTCTAGTTTATACTGCTCCCAGGCAAAGTCCGGTTATCGAAGACAAATATGTCAGCAATCAATCTTTCGGTGTAGGGAAATTCTTTATAGGAGAAACAACCGTGGAAATTCCTCAGGAAATTAAAGATCTCATTCAAACCGGTTGCCATGCGCACCTGGTCACTCTCAATCGCGACGGGAGTCCCCAGGTTACGCTGGTTTGGATCGGGTTGGACGGGGATGAAGTGGTCGCGGCGCACTTGCCGAGGAACAGGAAGGTTGGGAACATTGAGCGAGATCCCCGTGTCGCAATCTCCCTTGAAACATCCACGAAAAGCGCAATGGGACTGACGGAGTACGCGGTTCTCTACGGCGAAGCTCGCATCCAGGAAGGTGGGGCACCCGAACTGCTCCAGAAGTTGGCTTATGTGTATATTGGCCCCGGCGTCAAATTCCCGCCAATGGACAATCCCCCGCCCGGATATGTCACACGAATTCGAGTGGACAGGATTGAGGGAGTTGGTCCTTGGACAGGTCGCCCCGTGTGATGTTCAACGGCAACCCGTGCTCGCTGTGCTCGCCGGATCGTTTCGCCTCAAACCCTTCTCTCGGGTGGCTTCGGGCTTTTCCTGCTCCCAGGCAGAGTCCACGCCGGCCCGAGCGCCATGCTACGCAAACGCAAACCGTTAGGCGGCCTCCCTCCCAAAAGACGCTCCCTGGAAAAGGTCAAAGGATAATTCAGACACTATGCGTATCGTAATCATTGCTCCAGGGAGTCGCGGGGATGTTCAACCTTATATTGCATTAGGAAAAGGCTTGCAGAATGCAGGGCATTATATTCGTCTTGTAAGTCACAGCAACTTTCAGGCGTTGGTCACATCATACGGGCTTGAATTTTGGTCTTTTGGAAATGACGTAAAGGACGCTGTTGAAAATAACGAAATGCGAGAGTTGACTGAAAAGGGGAATTTTCTTTTGCTAATGGCAAAAATGGCGAAAGAAGCCGAGCGCGAAGCACTCCATTTTGCCGAAGGTGGTTTACTTGCGGCGCAGGGAATGGATGTTGTATTGGCTGGCATAGGTGGATTATTCATTGGCACTGCAATTGCAGAAAAACTGAATATTCCACTGGTTCAAGCTTATGTTTTTCCTTTCACGCCTACAAAGGATTTTTCCAGTGTTCTTACTCCAAAACTTCCGGCTTTTCTTAACCGTTTATCACATCGTCTTGCCCGTCAACTGATGTGGCAAGGGTTTCGGTCAGCAGACACAATAGCAAGAAAAGAGGTGCTAAACATTCCATCGGCTCCGTTTCTAGGTTCCTACGATTCCAAGTCAACACATAATATGCCTGTTCTTTATGGCTTTAGCCCTTCGGTAATACCTGCACCATCAGACTGGAATGGCAATACTCACATTACTGGATACTGGTTTGTGGACGAAACGGATGATTGGCAACCTCCCACTGCCCTGCTTGATTTCTTACAATCCGGTTCCCCGCCTGTGTATATTGGGTTTGGCAGCATGAGCACTCGGAATCCTGAACAGACAGCAGATTTGGTTATTCAAGCATTGGCACTGGCTGATCAACGCGCAGTATTGCTTTCAGGCTGGAGCGGATTACAAAAGAACAATGTACCTGAATCGATTTTTATGATTGACTCCATTCCGCATTCATGGCTGTTTCCGCGTATGTCCGCGGTTATTCATCATGGCGGGGCAAGCACGGTTGCCGCTGGTCTTAGGGCTGGTGTTCCGTCCATCGTTATTCCATTTTTTGGAGACCAGCCATTTTGGGGGCAGCGAATTGCTGATTTAGGAGTAGGGCCAAAACCGATTCCACGAAGGAAACTTACTGCTGAAAAACTTGCAAATGCCATTCGAGAAGTGATTACTAATCAAGAAATGCGTCAACATGCCGGGAAACTAGGAAAGCAAATTCAAACCGAGAATGGAATAGAAGCTGCTGTTAAAATCTTTAATAAACTTGAACAACAAAAGGCTGCCTAACCAAGCGTGCGGCCTCGGCAGTTTACTAATCTCCATCATTTGCCTGGCCCGCCCACACGCGCCTAACGCAAACCGTTGGCTGGCTATTGGCAAAATAATCTAAAAAGGAATCTTCACTATGCAACAATTCCCCCGACTAAGCAACCGCGAAAGGGAAACCCTGCAACTTTTATTGCAAGGTAAAAGCAATAAATTAATTGCGCTGGATATGAAGGTCTCTGAACGCACAATTGAATTCCATTTGAAAAACATATACTCGAAATTTCAGGTAAATTCAAGAATGGAATTGGTTTTGAGACTAAAAAACGATGCGAATTGGCTCGAATCTGAAAAACTAGGGGATTCCACAGTTGCGGATAAGGGAATTCTTGCTGAAAATGATGACGGACTCAATTTATCGAATTGGGTTACATCTTTGAGAGAAGCCGTCTTTAAAATCGGCAGGGAGTTAAGAATGAAAGTTTCTTCAAATTCAAATACTGACAACGAAACAAGCCCGATTACATTCTACGAGTCAATCCGCAAATGCTTAACAAAATACGCAGAATTCAATGGACGAGCATCGCGTTCAGAATTCTGGTGGTTTGCATTGTTTATCGTGATATGCCTTTCGGCAATTACGCTTTTAAATGAAACTATGGCAGAAGTGTTTCTTCTTGCTACTTTACTGCCTCTATTGGCGGTGGGTTCACGCCGGCTTCACGATAGTGGAAAAAGCGCGTGGCAGTTGCTATATCTATTAGTTCCAGTTGCTGGAGTTTTCATTGTGGGTATTTTATGGGCATTGCCATCAATAGATCCCTTGTCGGAGGCGGATACGCTTCCAGCATAAACGCCAGCCAACAAAGCGTTAGCGGATTTCGGGCTTTCTCCGTCCCCGCCGGCCCCAGCGTACCCCTGCGGGACATAACGCAACCGGTGGGCGGCTGTCTCAATGGAACGTTTGGTAAAATTGGGAATCATGAAAAAGAAAATCGCCATCAAGCCAGTCCGTGTTGCCGACCTGCTCGCCGGGGGCGAACGGATGCCGGTCAATGTGCACGTCATCGACCATCCCGATGGGCGTGTGCTGGTCGACACCGGCATGACAGAGCTGCACCTGGCCGTGGCTGACATGGATCCCCGCCTCCTTCCACTGAGCAGGCAGGACTTCGACCTCGCGGGCATTGACATCGTTGTCAACACACACCTGCACTTCGACCACTGTGGTGGCAATCACCTCTTCGCCGGGAGGCCGATCTACGTCCAGCGTCTGGAGCTCGACGACGCACGCAGCAAGGACGACTACACTATTCGCGAGTGGGTCGATGCGCCCGGCGTGCGGTACGTGCCGGTCGACGGTGAGCTCGAACTGCTTCCCGGGCTCCGGCTTGTCCCGGCGCCCGGCCATACACGCGGGTTGCAAATGGTCGTCGTCGAGACAGGCGGGCGTCCGATCATCGTCGGCGGTGACGTGGCGGTTTGGTTCGGCGAGCTCGACGAGCCGCACACCGAAGGCCAGTTGCGGGTGCGTGCGTTCGACCCCGAGCTGGTCTGGCTGGCGCACGTGGACGAACCGTGGCGACCTCGTCATGAGGCTTAATGCTTTTTTAGCCGGGGCACGAGGTGCATCCCGGCGCGGAAGTTCCATTTAATAACCACCCTGCAAGCCAGGTGGTTATTAAATTTTCCATCTTCATGACAAAATAGAATTGATGGCGGAATTTGCCGCCACAGAAAACCAAATCGTCCTTTCCGCTCGGATTCAAGGCGGGGCGGGCGGAAGAGTCCGGGCATTTCGCGCAACGCGGCTTCGAGTTTTCCCTGCCCCGGGCAGAATCGACAACAGCAAACCGTTGGCTGCTAAACGGATGATCAATGAATACAATTGACAAGATCCTTGAGAACCAACAAGCATGGCAGGAATTGTCTTCTGATGATGAATCAGCCGTGCAGGCTGCGGCTCTTGCCTCATTATCCAAATGCGCCGACGCATTGGCGGTTTTGAGCGGGAATCTCAGGGCTTTGGGTTATAGCTGGGTATCGTCCGAGCAAGTTCCCATTCCCGGCTTGAGAAGCAATATCCAAATTATTGAAACAAGGACAGGGCTGTCCATTCCCGGGATACTCGTGGCATTTTGGGAAAGAGTTGGCGGCATCTCATTTGTCGATCTAAAAGATTACCAACATGTGGGGTTTTGGAAGGAACAGGGGATCATTTCGCCAAAAGGTTTCGCGGACGGGCTGCATCTCGACATCTGCAATGATGAATGGACGGCATCGGTCTGTCAGGATTTTGCAGACTGGCAGGATGATTCCAACCACGATGAAATGAAGAGCTTCCTTGTGAGTCTCTCGCCCGATGGCTATCACAAGGACCATAGCAGTGGCGGGGCACCTTATGGTGTTTTTGCCGAATCGCATTGGAAACCGACTTGGCAAAACTTTGTCTGGTCAGGTACGGCCTATCCGGTCACCGCGTTGACCGATCCCCCCGATTTTCTGTCCTATTTGAGAACGGCAATTCTTGAGTGTGCAGGGTTTCCTGCTCTTTTGGGTAATCCTGCTTTCTTTTCAATCAAGGAGAGATTGCTTCAGGGCGTTCCACTATTTTAAGTATGGGCATCCGCAGCATGCGGCAACCAGCCTGAGAGTCAAAAGGAAAAAACCACCATCACATCAAGCCAGGCTTCAAGGCTGTCATTTTCTTGATCAGGCTGGCGATCTCTTCTTCATTACTGGCGACCTGGCAACATCCAACTTCTCCTCGGTGGCATCGATCCCCGCGAACTTTCTGCAACTGGTTGTCATTCCTCTCTCCTGTTTGTATAATGGGGTGAAGCCTGTTCTGCCACTGGCGCGTCGCGGCGTTCGGTCTTTACGAGCCTGCAACTATTCGGGCTCACACGGAAATGGCGGGATCCATGATTGGGAGAGAATGGGAAGGTCGGTTACTTACAGTACATCCGGAGGCAACATGAGATGGCACAAAGGCAGAGGCAGGCTGGGCTTGTTCGATCCTCTTTTCGGTATCTGGCGCACAGAAGCCAATTCTGAAAGGGGTCAATTCAAGTGCGAACGGGAGTTCAAGAAAACATTGTCAGGAACTTATATCCAACTGACAGCTCATTGGGAGTTTGCTGATAAATCCTACGATGAATTGGCGATGATTGGGGTCAATTCTGAAAAAGAAATATGTTTTTGGTCATTTACTTCGGACGGCAGGCAATCGAATGGGAAATTAGCAGACGTGACTGATGTTCATCCGGAAGCGATTGGCTTTCAAGCAAAAATGCCGGCTGGAACAGCAAGGATGGTGTACTGGCCGGATGAAGACAAAGGTTTTTACTGGATGGTTGAATCAAAGACAAAAAAGGGCTGGAATAGATTTGTTGAACATCATTACCTGCCGGTCAACAAGGCAAAGAGGGCATGAATTATTCCGGGTTGGATAATGCAAATCATTGAGCATTTCACGAACAATATCTGAACGGGGTCCCATATGCTGGATATTGAAATTGTTCGTGCGCATCCCAAAGATTCGCCAAGGCTCAAACAAATCGCGATAGATTCCAAGAGGCATTGGGGTTACC
Organism: Chloroflexota bacterium; assembly: GCA_021414245.1. Classification (GTDB taxonomy): domain Bacteria; phylum Chloroflexota; class Anaerolineae; order Anaerolineales; family Villigracilaceae; genus Villigracilis. The sequence continues at coordinate 818,938 of JAIOOU010000003.1, read as the reverse complement.
CGGAACATCTCGTATCAAAATGGGCACAGACGCCGATCATTACGCCAGAATCAATTGATATCGACAAAGTCCATCTGGCTCGTGTTGGCTCGCTTACCGTGGGCTGGGTTCGGCTGTTAATCCGTTTGCCAGACGTGGTTTTGGAGGATTTATGGGTATTGCCGGATTTCATCGGCAAAGGGATTGGAAAAAGACTATTTGGACACGTACTCGAACAGGCGAAACTGTCCGGCGCCAGACATCTGGAGCTGGACGCCGACCCTCATGCACAGTCCTTTTATGTAAAAATGGGCTGTCGTGTTGTCAGCGAAAGCGTATCAGAATGGGGACGCAACATTCCCCATATGGTATACAATCTGCAGGGATGAGCCGCCGATATCATCAGCGGGTGGAGGAAAACCAATGCAATCCATTGAAAGATTGATCAACTATGTACAGCCATTTGCCTCCATTGGCCTGGGGCTATCCTACTTCCTGCCCTTGTATCAGTCTGCAAATGGCGAGATCAGGCATGCCGACGAATGGGGGCTGTTTTTCTGGGCCATCCCGGTGATTATCATCATATTCAAAACATCAAATCGCTGGTTGAAAGCCGGTCTGTGTTTTCTTTCGGCAATCGGCGGCCTGCTGGACCTGTTTCTTATCACCTTTTTAGCCACCTTTAAGAGCATGCCTCTTGTTGGATTCGCAATTGCAAGAGCATCCATCATCATTCTGGTCATGGGCTGGTTTGCTCTTTGTCTAATCTCACCATTAACACCCGGGCATAAATTGCGGTATGGCGGATAAAGATGCCTGACCACAAAGCGACGGCAAATTAATATCATGTTCAGCCCTCACCCCACATCTGCAGTTGAATATTGGTTTTTCAAGGTTAACTCGGGCCCGGTTGCGCTCATTGTGGACTGGATCGAACGCCGCAAATTGAATGAACATGAACTTCGGGTCAGCATCCACTCGCCGCAGGGCCGCCGGGTGATCTTTGAAAAACTGGATGCCCTCATGCCGGACGATAATTTCATATCCCCAAAAAGGACCCGCGGGCGGGCAGGTGACATATCCTGGGATTTAATCATTGATCTGGGTGGCGAATTAATCAAACCCGATATTTTCCCGGTTGGATTGCTAAAAATGCCCGACACATTGTACGAAAGTGCGCCGATGGCAAGGTTTACAGGTTGGATTCGTCATGGAACCGGAAAATTCACCCTGGAGCGGGTCTGCGGGTCTGTCACTCAATACTGGGGAAGGCAGTTGATTCCGGAGTGGTGGTGGCTGTCCGCGCACCAATTTGACGCGCAGGACGTGGCCGTCGAATGCAGTATATTTCGGACCAGCCTGTGGGGCACATCCGTGCAAATTCCTTTTGCATTCCTGTATTTATATAGAAACGGGAAAGGACATGTTTGGATGGCGCCTCCCAATACCGCAAAGGCGGAAGGCTCACCCGATAAATTTATATTGGAATTCATCTGCATCGGGCGGAAAAAGATCACATTGGTTGCTGCCGGACGTGAATATGGTGATTTCGGGGAACGAATTATTAATACGCTCACAGGCGACCTGGAAATCTTTGAAGGCGGTCAGCGGATCGCACACGCCAGGGGAACCGCGGGACTGGAGCGGCGTGCACCGGAGCACAGGCCGCACCGGGGTCTCGTACTGTTAGAATGACGGCAGACCCCTGCCTTGAAAACCGCCGCACGAACAGGCGGGCGGTTCCATGCAAAATCAGATTCTACCGGTAACCTGTTTATCCCAGGAGTATTCATGACGACTCTCACACAACCGTCCATCAACAAGTATTGGCAGTACGCCCTTTGGCTGGCGCTATTCACCATTTTCTACAACTTTGCAGAGGGCATGGTTTCCACCTATTTCGGTATCCAGGATGAAACTCTGGCCCTTTTTGGCTTCGGCGTGGATTCGTTTATTGAAGTTATGTCGGGGATTGGGATCCTCGCCATGGTGCTTCGCATCCGCAAAGACATGGACGCGCCGCGCTCACAATTCGAGCGGACCGCTTTGCGCCTCACCGGCACATCCTTCTACCTGCTTGCCGCAGGCCTGGGCGCAACATCCATCTATAATCTTTTTACCGCCCGGAAACCCGTCACCACCCTGCCCGGTCTCATCATCTCCTTGATTTCCATTGCGATCATGTGGGCGCTGGTCATGGCCAAACGCAGGGTGGGAAGAACGCTCAATTCAGCCCCCATTCTCGCGGATGCCAACTGCACAATGGTCTGTATTTACATGTCGGTCGTGTTACTGGCGTCCAGTCTCATCTATCAATTTACCGGCTTTGGGTTTATAGACAGCCTGGGGGCGCTCGGTTTGATTTACTTTTCAGTCAGTGAAGGGAAGGAATCGTTTGAAAAAGCCGCGGGCATGCAGGATGATTGCTGTGGTGATGATGCGCGTGAGGAAAAGGAAAAGCATGCCGCTTGATGCAGGGCGGTGCCTTGCAATTTGCAACGAAGGTTGTTGGGAGAGTGCCTGCACCTTGCCGCGATTTTTGACCTGAAAAACATGAGCAAAAGGCTTGTCGCTCTTTTTGTTTTGGATCAAGTTCTGGGCATTGTCGCCATGGCGGTGGCTGTATTCTGGTCAGCCGGTCGAATGGATTGGTGGCCCGGCTGGGCGGCGGTCGCTGTCTGGCTGGCTTTTTACGCGGCCATGGATCTTCTTGTCTTGCGCCTCAACCCGGAACTGATGGTTGAGCGCCTTTCCCCTCCCGCGGGTGCCAAGACCTGGGATCGAATCATCCTGAGCGTACTTCGACTTCTGCAATTGGCACGTTACATTCTCGCCGGGCTTGATCAACGCCACGGCTGGACAAATGGATTTCCCCCGGCCGCTCAATTTTCGGGATGGATCGTGTGCGTTCTGAGTTATGCCCTGCTTTTATGGGCCATGGCCTCCAACAACTTCTTTTCGCAGGTTGTTCGCATTCAATCCGACCGCGGCCACGCCGTTGCCACAAACGGCCCATATCGTTATGTCCGCCACCCGGCATATGTCGGCATGATTTTGTTCGAGCTGGCCATGCCCATTCTGCTGGCCTCGTGGGCCGCAGTCAGCGTCAGTGGAGTGTGCGCCATCCTGCTGATTTTGCGCACAGCACTGGAAGACTGCGCATTAAAAAAGGAATTATCCGGTTATGACGGGTATGCCCGGCAGGTTCGTTACCGTCTTCTGCCGGGTATCTGGTAATTGCGTTCCTTCCATGGAAAAAAATAAAAAAGCGGGCAGTTTTTATTTTAAACTTTCGCGCTTGGCAAAAATTCCGGTGGTCTTCTTATTTTTGTCGCCTGTTCAAAGGCAAACGCCAGTTTGATCAGGGTCGGTTCCTGCCAGGCCTTCGCAAAAAACGAGAGCCCCACCGGCAACCCGAGAATATACCCGGCCGGCACGGTAATGTGCGGATACCCCGCCACCGCCGCAGGAGACGTACTTTCCATGTCCCAATTGATCGCATCACCGTTGACCAGATCGATCATCCAGGCCGGGCCTCCGGAAGGGACCACGATCGCATCCAGCTTGTATTTTTTCATGGTTACATCGATGCCATTCCTGCGGGTCAGCTCGTGATTCTTTGCAAGCGCCGCACGATATTTCTCATCGCGCAGGCTTCCTTTTTCCTGTGCCGCGAGCATGTGCTCCTGTCCGAAGTATTGCAGCACGCGCTCCTTGTTCTCGTCATTGAATTTGATCACATCCGCCATGCTTTTCACGCGGGCCTGCGCAGCGGCCAGATACTTGTTCAAATCAGCCTTGAATTCGTAATGCAGCACTTCAACCTCGGTCTTGCCGAATTTGTTGAAGTTCGGCAGATTGGCAGGGTCCACGATCACGGCTCCCTGCCGTTTCATTGCGTCGATGCAGGCGTCAAAGATCTTGAGAATTCTCGGATCGGTACCCGCCATATTTCGCGCCACGCCGATGCGCGCACCCTTCAAGCCGTTCGGATTAAGAAATTTTGTGTAGTCGGAAAAGTGCCGCTTCTTGCTTGACCTTGTAGCTGGGTCCCGTTCATCGACGCCGGTCATCGCCCCGAGCAAAGCTGCGGCATCGGCAACAGTCCTGGCCATGGGTCCGGCAGTATCCTGACTATGCGCAATCGGGATAATTCCCGAACGGCTGATTAATCCCAATGTTGGTTTGATGCCCACGATCCCATTCGTCTGGGCCGGGCAAATGACGGAGCCGTCCGTCTCGGTTCCCACAGCCGCAGCCGATAAATTCGCGGCCACTGCCGCACCCGACCCGGAGGAAGACCCGCAGGCAGACCGATCCAGCGCATACGGATTGTGTGTCAACCCGCCGCGTGACGACCATCCGCTGATGGAATGTTTGCCGCGAAAGTTCGCCCATTCGCTGAGATTTGTTTTTCCAAGAATCACCGCCCCTGCTTTTCGGAGCTGCTTCACAAGAAACGCATCGCGGGCAGCTCTATGCCCTTCCAGGGCCAGGGACCCTGCCGTGGTCTGCATGGAATCGTGTGTATCGATATTGTCTTTTATTAGGATGGGAATGCCATGCAGCGGTCCCCGCACCTTGCCGGCAGCCCGCTCCCGGTCAAGCCCTGATGCGATCTCCAGGGCCTGGGAATTGGTTTCGATGATGGAATTCAATCCGGGGCCGTGTTTGTCGATCGAGTCGATCCGTTCCAGAAATAATTCGGCGAGTTGACGCGCGGTCAACTCGCCGGAGTTCATTTTTGTCTGGTATTCAGCGATGCCTTGTTCCTGCATGTCAGCGCCCGCCGCCGGTGATGTAGTGTTCGAGCTGGGAGATCATGAATTTTTGCACGTCCACCACCTCCTTAAGCACATCCCGGACCGAGATCAGGCCAAGCAGTTCACTGCCGTCATAAACAGGCAGGTGCCGGATATTCTTGTCGATCATCAGCGCCATGCATTCTTCAAGCTGCTGGCTGGCCTCAACGTAAATCACCTTCGAGGTCATGATCTCGCTGACCTTCGTATTCTTTGTGGTCCTGCCTTCCAGATCCACCCGGCGCACACAATCGCGCTCCGAAAGGATGCCCTCCACCTTGTTCCCCGTGACCACCATCAAGGCACCTGTATTGTGTTTCGCCATGATGACCAGCGCCTCGTGGACGGTGGCATCAGGAGGAATGGAAAATACCTCGCTCCCCTTTTTTCGGATCATATCGCGCACTGTGGACATGGGCATCTCCTGATCTGGATTTTTTTGAAGTATAGACAATAATCGGGATACTGGCAAGCCATTCAATAAAAAAGCGCACCGGTTTGGTGCGCTTTTTGCATTCTACTTCAAGGCTGCTTTTGCCGCGTTGATGACCTCATCGTAATTCGGTTCATCGCCGAGGCTCGGCAGATAGTTAACATACGTGAGCCTGCCGTCGCGGCCCACAATAAACACGGACCGGCGCAGGTAACGGCGCTCCTTGATGACGATGCCGTACTTCAAACCAAAATCCGTGTCGACCACGTCCGAGACGACCTTAACCTTGTCCACGCCTGCGGCGCCGCACCAGCGTTTTTGCGCCATCGGGAAATCGGTGCTGATGGTATAGATCACGATGTCCTCGCCAAGCTTTGCAGCTTCTTCGTTAAAACGGCGGGTCTCGCGGTCACACGTATCCGTGTCCAGGGAGGGCACTGCCGACAGGATAACGACCTTTCCCCTGGAGTCCTGCAGCGGATTCACCGTTCCCCAGCCGGGAACAACAGAGGTGAACTCAGGGGCCGCCTGGCCGACTTTCACTTCGTCACCGAGCAGCGTGGCGAACTTGTCGCCGATTTTAAAAACATCTGTACGAACGGTTGTCATGATTTTTTCTCCATAAAGTAGTCTGTAAATTGGATACCACCGCGGGCGGGTCTCTTACCTTATTCGGTATTGATCTCCACAAATCTTAATTCCGGGTACTTTTCAGCATAATGTTTCAAAAAGAATGTCGAGCTGAATAACGCCACCCATTCATCGCGTGAGTCACGGGCAATGATGGCTTCTCCGCGATTTGGGAGCTTCTCCACATCCGCATCGGAGCCCTTGATCCAGCGCATCAGTACATGCGGCAGCCGCTCCAGTTCGGTGGGTACATTATATTCCGCTTTCAAACGGGCTTGAACCACGTCGAACTGCAGCTGACCCACCACGGCCAGGATCGGCTCGCGTTTGAACGCATTTAGATTGTAAAGCACCTGGACCGCGCCCTCGCTCTCCAATTGTTGAAGGCCCTTGGCAAATTGCTTCTGCTTGCCCAGATCTGTATTTCGAAGCAGGGCGAAGTGCTCCGGTTGAAAGCGCGGGATGGAGGCGAACCGGAACGGCGCTCCGGAGCAAAGCGAATCACCGATCGCGAAATCCCCGTTATTGGGCAGGCCGAGCACATCCCCCGGATAGGCTTCATCGATGATCTCGCGCTCAGCCGCAAAAAGTTTATAGGGCCGCAGCATGCGCAGGGTCTTTCCGCTTTGGGCATGGACCAGGTCCATGCCGCGCTCGAACCGTCCGGAGCAGATGCGTAAAAAGGCCACGCTGTCACGGTGCTTGGGATTCATGTTCGCCTGGATCTTAAAGACAAATCCGGAGAATTCGGGCGATGTAGGCGCCACGATCCCGGAGTCGCTCGGGTAGGGTTGCGGCGGCGGGGCATATTTTACAAAGGCGTCCAAAAAGAGACGCACGCCAAAATTGGTCACTGCGCTTCCAAAGAAAACCGGGGTCTGTTTTTCCTTGAGCACGCTCTCATGGTCAAAAACCACGCCCGCTTCATCCAGAAGATGAATGCTCTCGGCCAGGTCCTTATAACGGTTTGGGGTGATGACCTTGTTCCCCACCAGGCGGTCAAGGGGTATGAATTCTTCGGGAGCCATGCGCTCATTTCTTTCGGTCCGTTCGAACAGATAAACGCCCTGGGTCAAGCGGTCGTATACACCCTTGAAGTCCGGGCCATCCCCCACCGGCCAGTTCATCGGGATCGGCTCCATGCCCAGCACCTTCTTGATCTCGTCCAGCAGGTCGAAGGGATCGCGGGCCGGGCGATCCATTTTGTTGATGAAGGTAAAGACCGGGATGCCGCGTTTGCGGCAAACCTCAAACAGCTTGAGGGTCTGCGGTTCAATACCTTTGGCCCCGTCAATGACCATGACCGCGCTGTCGACGGCCGAAAGCGTTCGATAGGTATCCTCCGAGAAATCCTGATGTCCCGGGGTATCAAGCAGATTAATGACATGTTCCTGATAGGGAAACTGCAGGATCGTGGAGGTGATCGAGATCCCGCGTTCGCGCTCCATTTCCATCCAGTCAGAGGTCGTCGAGCGCTGGTTGCGCCGGGCGCGCACATTGCCGGCGAGCTCGATCGCATTTCCGTATAACAGCAGCTTTTCCGTCAACGTGGTTTTGCCAGCATCGGGGTGGGAAATAATGGCAAACGTGCGCCGCATGGCGATCGCTTCGGCCAGCGGCACATTCCCCGCAGGATGGGGTTTCAAATTCTCTTCAGACATCGATTTTCTCCGTACCTTGTAAAGGCCATAAATTTTAGCATAGAAACGGGACTGGCGGCCGCCAGTCCCGTTTTCGGCACAATTGGAACCTTCTCAGTCCTCAGAAGACGATCTCCTTTGCAGTGCGGATCATCCCCGCTCGAACCGCATATCCATCGAAATGAACCTGTTCCATTCCAAGAATGACGGCCCCAATCACAGGCGGTCCATCAAGCCGCAGCAGCCGGGCCTTCGGCAGATGGCTCGATACAACCTCCTGCATGGGAGCCATGATGATCTCTCCCGCATCAAAAACACTGCCGGATTGAACAACCTCCACTTCATCATTTTCCATGCCGATCTGGCGCGCCACCGACACAGCCAGCCAACCCAATTCCTGCCCGGCCCACCGGATCACCTCCACAGCGGCCGTGTCGCCGGCAAGAGCCGCCTCCACAACCTTCAAGGCAAGATATGGAAATAAATGATATCGGTGATTCGACAATCCCTCCATAAGATCCATTTCATCACCGGCTCCCGTCGCATCCAGGTAGATGGCCGTCAGCGAAGTCGGCGGAATGCGTTGGATCCAGGCATAATTCACCATCTGTAATCCGTGCGCAACGATCTCCTGGCCGCCGCCAAACTCCCCAAAGGTCATCCCGTTTCCCGTGATCCGCCCCTCCCTGCCGTTCCTGCCCCGACCGCGGCAATTATTGGATGATCCCGCCGTGACATTGACACCGATTCCCCGGCTTGCACCGGCCAGCAAGCCGTTCACCCCGTCATTGACGATTTCAACCGGGCAGGATAACCCCAGGCTCGAGATTGCCTGGAAATGCGATTCCCGGTCGGACGGAAAATCGAATCCCGCCACGCCGAAGCCTGCTCCGTGGATTTGAGCCGGGTCCACCCCGGACATTTTCAACGCCCCATCGAAAGACTCTTTCAATGCGCTTTCAAGTCCATCGTACCCCACCACTTGATGATTTCCACCCCAGGCCTTGCCAAACCCGATGCTTTTCCCGGTTTCTTCCGCGATCAGGGCATGGGTTTTCGATGAGCCTACATCAAATCCAAGAAAATATTTCATGCAGGATCCTCCCTTATCCGAACGCATCCATCGCCAACGCCATCCCGCCAAGGACTCCCGCACGGTTTCCGAGAAAAGGCGGGACGATATACCGGTCAATATTTTTCAACAACAGGTCATGTATGAGATATGAGTTCAAGAGCACCTGCACCTGTTTTCGCACTTTGTTGAACAGAAATTCATTTTGCATCACACCGCCGCCAAGGATGATGATCTCCGGGGCAAGAATGAAAATGTAATTTACAAGCGCATGAGCCACATACCCGGCTTCCATGTCCCAGAAGGGATGATCCCCGCCCAGCGCTTCAGCCGGCCGGCCAAAGCGGGCCTGAATGGCCGGACCGGATGCCAATCCTTCAAAACAATCCCGATGATACGGGCAGGCTCCTGAAAAGGGATCCGCTTCCCGGTCATGCGGGATGCGGATATGGCCCATTTCCGGGCTAACCAATCCATGCAAGGGTTTGCCGTCGATGATGGTTCCGCCGCCGATACCCGTCCCGATCGTCAGGTACAGGGAATGGCGGAGTCCACGGCTGGCCCCCCATCTGGATTCGCCCAATCCGGCAGCGGCAACATCCATGTCAACGGAAATCGGCACGCCCAACCCTTCGCACAGCGACCCCAAAATATTTGTATTGGCCCAGCCGGGTTTGGGCGTGGTGGTGATATACCCATAGGTTGGAGAAGCAGGATCGACATCGAACGGACCAAACGAGCCCAGCCCAACACCCTGCAGTTGACTTAGGTAGGGTGTGAAGAAGCCCACTACATGTCTGAGCGTTTCATCCGGCATGGTGGTTTCAATGCGCGCCTCTGTCATAATATGCCCGGGGCCGCTTCCTATTGCACAGTTGAATTTTGTCCCGCCGCCTTCGATGCCGCCGAACAGTTTTTCAGTCATGCTCTATTGACCCGGATTAATCATTCAACGATTACCCAATCGCTGCTGCTGCGGCCAAAAACCTCCGGAGAATACATTTCCTCGGCCCTGGCCGGCGGAACAATGAAAGTGCCGGGAGTGGTGGCTCTTGCGATGTAGGTATATTCATACACTCCCTCCCACAACAGGGAGGTGAATGCTTCTGCACGGTCATCACGCATATTTTGATGTTCATACCAGGGTCCCCACCACCACCAGCCATAGCGATAATCCGGACTGGTTGGGTCCTGGGGAATATTCTCGGATATTGCCAGTGCCGGGTTGACGATTTCCAGGCCGGCCGGGAGCGGATCCAGGAGGGCAACGTGATAGCGTCGGTTATCTGCCTCCATTGTGATGGTGATCTTCACCCGCGTCCCGGCCTGAATATGCCAGACGCCATTTTTATCCAGCACCACATCCGCAGGGTCGTCCAGGGATTCATATCGGCGTTGAACAACAAAGCCCATGTCAAGTGGGTCAAGGTCCAGATCCTTGGGCGCGTATTGCAGGCCCAGTCGATAATAAAGCCTGCCCGTACCTTCCTTGGAAAGAATCAGGTCGCGAGTCCCGCCGGCCGAAGTTTCATTAAGTACATAACCCATTGGAATCATTGTTTCATATTGATCTGTTGTGCGCCCGCGGAATTCGTTGCTTCCGGCATAGGTATCGCCCAGCCAGATTCCCGCCACAAAATCCGGTGTCTGGGATTCATAGATATTGAAATACCGGTCAAGAGCCAGAAGAATAAATACGTTCTCCTGGGTGTTCTCCCAACGGCCTCGCGCGCGGTGCGCCAGCAGCCCATTGACCATCTTGGGGATCAGGTCGCTTTGCGGATTATCATCCATCAGGGCATCCAGCAGGATCGCATCGGTGCGGCGGTCGGAGCTAAGCAGCAGATAGGTCTGATCGTCATAGGCAGTCGTGAAGTTGGCCGCACCTGAGGTTTCGACAACATGATTATTGACATAAGTGCGGATCGCCGTGAGCTGGGTTTCATCGTCGATCACCGGCCACAGCCAGCCAATGGCCTCCATGGATAGGTTATCCAGGCCGGCATTGTCGATCAGATTTTCAGCCTTGCGGGCGTCCCGGTCACCCATCAGATTACGAACATACAGGGCATATGCGCTTAATGTCCAGCGGGTTTGTTCACCATACCAGGATGGATAATGATCCTCGATATTCTTCAGATAATTCCGGGCGTTTAAAAGCATCTCATCCGGAATTGCGTACCCCTTCTCCTGCGCACGGATCAAGGCGTGGGTGACATGGATGCTATTGAACGGAACCGATTCGAATCCACGCCGCCAATAAGGGAAACCGCCGTCATCGTTTTGCATACCCTGCAGGCGTTCAATATCCCGGCTGACAGCGGATTCCATTTCTGCGGGAGCAGGCAGCCCGTCTGCCTTGAATGCGCTCAGGACATCCCGCAGGGAAGCCACTGCCAGGATGCGCGAGGCCAGCTGTTCGGAACATTCATAAGGGTACGCAACCAGATACAGAACCGCATCAGTCAGGGATTGGAGTGCGGTCGAGGATGTGCTGACCTCCAGGCCGCCAAATTGCGGAAAGACATCGCTCGGGCGTAAAACCGGCTGGGCGACGGAACCCTCATCGATGACGCCATAAGTGGCAAAAGCCTCGCTGGTAGCCGGCGTGTACACAGGCAGGTCAACACTGGCAGCATCGGAATAGTTTCCAGAGACAGCCGCAAACAGAATATGGGTACTGCCAGCCTGGATGGTCGCTGCCGGGAACCGCACCTCCACCCTGTCATTGGCCGGGACGGTCACACGCAGGCCGGAATTTCCGAGTTCCAGATTGGCCGCACGGGCAACCACCTCCACGGTCATGGGCTGACCGGTTTGATTCTGAAGCACCACCGGCAACTCAAATTTGTCTCCAAAGTTAAGGAAGCGCGGCGCGGACGGGCGCACCATCAGCGGCAGGCGGGCCGTGATGTTGGACTCGCCCATTCCAAATTGGGTGCCGCCCGCATCCACCGCCACCACCATGACCCGATAGCGGGTCAGGTTATCAGGCAGCTTGACCAGGATTTTTGCTTCCCCATCAGGTCCAGTCCTGACTGTGGGGGCAAATATTGCCAGAGGGTTGAAATCCGAACGAAGGGCAATCGTCGAAGGATTATTTTCAGATTTATCCTGCGGGGCAGCCAGCTCCGCAGCCGCCGGAGCCTCGGTGGCTGAAGGCGCACCGCCCAAACCCATGGCATCCCGGGCTATATTTTGACTGGCTTCACCCGCCAAAGTTTGCGGGTTGGCCAGGATAATGCTGGCGCGGCCATATACACTGGTGAGGTAGGAGGATCGATCCGCATAGAAAACATCCAACGGATCGCTTATTTCATAATTCGTCAAAGCCAGAATGGCTTCATCCACGACGACCACAGCCAGCTCAGCATCCGAAACCGGCAGCCCGTTGGCGTCCTTTACGCTGACATTCAAGGTCGTTTCACCACCCGGCTCCAGGGCGGACGAATCTGGAATCACTTGCAGGGACAGGCTGCGCTGCCGTGGAGGAATGCTTAAGTTCAACTGTCCGCTTGCATAAGCCGGGCGTGCCGGCACATTCTCCATCACATTGCCAAGATCATCGCTGCGCGGAGCGGAACCCACCAGGTCCACCTGGATATTCAGGTTGGGAATATATTTTTCTTCAATGGGAATTTGCAGGGTGACGGAACCATCCACCACGCGAAAACGGGTGGAATAAAGGATGCCGCTGCGACTGACCGTCAGCATTCCTTCTGCAGGGCCAAAGGGCGACTGCACCAGAATCCGCGCCGTGTCACCCGACTCGTAGGTCTGCCGATCCGGGATGAGGGTGACTTTTTCCTGTTCCACATTGCGAGCCGGAGGCTGCTGGCCCCCGCTGACCCAGCGCGTCATGCGACTCTGGTTTTTGCGTCCAGCTTCATCCGTTACGGTGGCGGTGATCTGGTAACTACCGCCGGCGGGAATCTCAAAGGAACACGAACCAGGCTCAAGTCCGGAAAGAATCGGGCAGCTTTGCTGATCCACCACCTCTTCGACCCACTCCCCCTTTCTCAATTTCCATTCCGTCCTGCCGGCCGTGATCTGCACGGAACGGTTCTCGACCGCATGACCATCCAAGTCTGTGACAATGAAATCCACCTTAAGCGGTTTGCCCCGTTCGACAAAATAACTGTCACTGCGGAGACCCACATATAGATCGGCCGGATGAACAAGCAGGGTGGTGGTACTGCTCCAGGCTTGTAGATTCACATCCATGACTGTGGCCTGGGCGACGACACTGTAGGGCCGTGGGTCTTTGGCGGGATCGCCGACCTGTGTGAAATCAAGGTTCAGATAATGCGTGCCGGAGGCGTCGGTCCTGCCGATGAAGGTTTCAGTTTGCGAATCGCCTCCGCCGGGATATCCAATTCCATCATAATAATAAAGCCACCATGGCTGCCAAGTGCCAAAGGAAAAATCCGGCCAGTTGGGAGGAGAGTAACTTCCCGGCGAGGTGGTCACCTGCCAGGTGACATCGGCATTGGGCAGCCCGCCGCCGGCGTAGTATTTTGCATCCACCGCAAGAGTGGCATGGTCACCGGCATAGTACGGCCCAGCGGTCTCATTGCGGGCGTTGACCTCAAATTCAGGCCGTCGAAATTCCTGTATCTGGAATGAATGATAGAACTGGCTTCCATCCAATCCGCCGCTGGCAGTCAGGTTGATTTGCGCCGTGCCCAGATTGACTTCCTTTGGAATCGAAAGGACAAAGTCGAAGCCGCCCAGCGCATTCACCTCCGCCTGCCCGGCACTCAATTCATTTCCAAATGGATCTGTGACCTGATAACCAATCGGCCCCGCAGTGCTTCCAACCAATTCCACATCCCCATCCCTGCCGCCGCCGATCCGTCGCAGCCAGCCTTTGACATGAACCTCTTCACCGGGACGGTACATTTGACGATCGTCAAACACATACCAGCGCAGCGAGTCCGCGGGCCGGTTCGCAGCCCAAACATCGTCCCCCCAATAGTAGGTCGAGTGCGGCAAAATGGCTTCATCCGCACCGCTGCGGGCGATCAGATAAGATGCTCCGTTTGGAAGGTTAAAACGGGCCACGCCTTCTGTGTTGCTTAAACTTGAAACACTCCCGTTATTTGCCTGGATGTTGACCCCGGACAAAGGAGAGCCGTCCGTAAGATCGGTTACCCATGCAACCATTTGATCCTGATCGTTGTATGCATCCAGGCCGATCCGGGTCACCTGCACCCAGGTGATAATGGTCTGCGAAAAACGCTGCCATTTCTCGTTTTCAGTTTCAAACATCCCGGCAGGCGGTTCCACGATCACCACGAAATGACCAAAGGCACCGCTCATGAACTGGTTTAAATTAATATCCACCTGGGTCAGGGTGTCATTCGGAAGGTCCAAATTCAGATCCTTGTCGGTCACCAGAATGCCCGGCATTCGCAACGGGACATCCGTGTTCTGCCAATTGCCGAGATAGGTTTTGTAGGCCGGCCAATCTGCAGGCTTGACCGCATAGATCTTTAGATGAAGTTTTTTGTAGTTGACCGCATAGACTGAATAAATGGCTTTGGCGGAGGTCGGGTCAAGGGTCTGGAAGATCTGTCCAGGGTTGATCAGGACGGGTTGCGCCTTGCCCACCTTGAAGGTCAGCCGCGCGTCCCGCCCCAGTTGCTGGCCGAAAGCATCCTGGATTTTTCCGGAGACTGTGACCGTATATTGGGTCTGTCCCTTCGTTTCGCCGCTGATGTTAATCATATCGCCGTACACATTGATCAAAAGCCCTGGAATTTCAGGTTCGATCTTGATCATCTCTTCGCTGAACACATCAGTATCAAGCGGGTTGTTGAAACGGATATAGAAGGGTGTGAACGGCGGACATTGCTCATCGTACCAGGAACAGGTGTATTCATCGATCCGCAGCGGCGCATAGGTCGAAAAATTATAGGATTGGGTTTCGACCGTCTTCAAGGATCCTTCGGCGGAGGGGGTATCCGGTCCGATAAACACAAAGATCTGTGTTTCCTGCGGAAGGGTTTGGTCCGCACGAAAAGCCAGCCAATGTCCTTCAGCCGCATCCTTCACCAACTGGCTGACCTGTTCATCCTTTTCGATCTCCGCCTCGCTCGCCAGGGCAATATGGAGCGGCTGGTTCCCGGCCTTCACCTGTACGGTCTTCAAAACCGCGGAGGGATCGATGCGCTGGTCAAAGGCAATAAAGAAAATTGGATTTAAAGGCTGCGGGGAATCATTCGGATAACTTAGTAATACTTTCGGAGGAGTTGTTTTAAACGACCAGGAAACTGGCTCCGCCAAAACACCGCCCGTGGCGGATGTGGTCCCGGCCGGGACGGTAACGCGATATTCGGTCGCCTTCGGAAGGCGGTCGAACAATTTCGAATCGTATTCAAAGGTCAGGGTTTTGGTCCCCAGCCAGCGCCAGGTGCCGGAGATGGACGGTTCGATTCGAACCGGCACATCTTTTTCGGCCAGATCACCCAAAATCCCCAAGGGAACCATTGGCTGATTGAAAGTCACGCTGATAAAAGGCGCCACCGGGATTTCCCCTTCCGGGGCAAATCGCAGAACTTGCAGAGGACCCGTATCGGGCGCACCGTGAGCTGGTTCAGATTCAAGGGGCGGGAAGCTTTCCTTGATCGTGTTACCAGGCCGTGGCGGGGGCAGAATCTGCGTCGGCAGATTGAACTCCGCCTGTTGACTAAAATCAAGGGGCAGGTTCGGCAGACGCGAGTAGATTAATTCGATCTCTTCAGGCGAAAGAGCCTCGCCGGTTAAAACCGGGTTTACTGAAGCGGTTTGCGGCCGGGATTGTCCGTCGCTCAACCCGATCCGAATGCCATAGGCTTTCGTCGGTTGACCAGTCACTTGAATCACGGGCTGCGACGTGCCTGCCGATGCAGACACCAGGCTCGGGGTCGGGATCGAAGCGCTGGATTCAATCCACTTCAACAACAAAACCACTGCGCCAATCCCGATCAGGATCAAAATGCCTGTCAGGGTCGCAGAAAAATTTCTGCCGCGTGTTTTCTTTTGATCTGCCATTTGAATGCCCTCCGTTCAGGATCAGGACGCTCCCGACTGTCTGCAGGTTCCCCCACCATTATAGTGCTGTGCGGTTACAATTGCGCTCAAATTCTTGACAAGGAGACGACATGATAACGGACAGCGGATTGGAATACATTGAAATCGAAGCAGGATCAGGCGCCCAGGCGGTAAAAGGCAAGATCGTCAGTGTGCATTACACCGGAAAATTCCAGGACGGAAAGGTCTTTGACAGCTCTCACAGCCGGGGTGAACCAATCACCTTCCCGCTGGGAAAAGGCAATGTCATTAAAGGCTGGGATGAAGGCATCGCCCTGATGAAAGTCGGCGGCAAGGCTCAATTGATCATTCCCCCAAATCTTGGATATGGAGAAAGCGGAGCCGGCGGCGTGATCCCCCCGAACGCCACCCTGATCTTCGATGTCGAACTGGTATCCATCAAATAATTAGCAAAATGGAAGGACTCTCCAGGCGAGAGTCCTTCCATTTATTTTCGGTTTTCAGGGAATTAAACCGAAAAGGACAGCCGGGCATTATACTGTTTATACAGAAAACCTTTCGAATGACAGAATCAACCCCTCTTCTCGCCAACCTCCCCTCCGCCGGTTCTAAGCGGATTGCGCTGCGAATCAGCGCACCTGCCGAACGCGCCCTGCGCCAGGGCCATCCCTGGATATTCGATCAAGCCATCACGGAGCAAAGCCACCAGGGCGCACCCGGTGACCTGGCCGTCATCTTCGATTCAAAACGCAGATTCCTCGCGATCGGGTTGTACGATCCAACCTCTGCCATTCGGGTCCGCATTTTACAGCATCGCCAGCCCGCGATCATTGACACGCACTGGTTCGAGTCAAAACTGGTCAAGGCCAATCTGTTGCGAAAACCGATCACAGATCAGGCGGCCGAATTCATCACCAACGGCTACCGGTTGGTCCACGGCGAAAACGACGGCTTGCCCGGACTGGTGATCGATCGCTATGCCGACACCCTGGTGTTGAAGATCTACAGTCCGATCTGGATCCCCCATCTCAATTCCATTTGCACGGCATTGGTTAAGACCAATCCTTCTGTGCGAATAATTCTCCGATTAAGCCGCTCATTAAAACCCCTTGCAGATCTCCTTTTCGGACTTACGGATGGGACAACCCTTTCGGGTCCTTCCCCGGATGGCCTGCTTCTGTTCAAGGAAAATGGCCTGACATTTGAGTGTGATCCCATCCACGGCCAAAAGACGGGATTCTTTCTCGACCAGCGCGAAAACCGGGCCAGGGTTGAAAAATTATCCATGAACAGTTCGGTGCTGAATGTGTTTGCCTACACGGGCGGATTTTCCGTATATGCCGCCCGGGGCGGCGCCAGCCAGGTCACCAGCGTGGACCTCAGTACTCCCGCCATCGAAGCCTCACTGCATAATTTTTCATACAATCAGGATTGCCCTCCGGTTAAAGCCGCCATCCACGAAACCATCGCAGGAGATGCGTTCGAAGTGCTGGCGCGCATGGAAGCACAAAGGAGAAAATTCGACCTGGTGATCATTGATCCGCCCATGTTCGCTCAAAACCAGGATCAGGTCACAGCCGGGCTGGCGGCATATCGGAAGCTGACCCGTCTCGGTCTGGGGGTGCTGCGCTCCGGCGGGACGTTGGTCCAGGCATCCTGCTCGAGCCGCATCGACGCGGATGCCTTTTTCAATAACATTCATCAATCCGCCGGGGAATCGAACCGCAAACTCAAGGAAATCGAACGCACCGGGCACGCCGCCGACCATCCGATCACCTTTGAACAGGGCGCCTATCTGAAGTGTCTGTTCGCAACGGCCTGATAAAGAATCAAACACCGGATTTCAAAGCACGGCAATTCTCCAACGGTATGAGCTCATATTTCCCCATGCCGGCAGGGACCAGCGCAGTCTGCATATTTTCCAACTCGATCTTTTCAGTTCCGGCCTGTAAACGCGCCTTGCCTTCAATGACCGTGATGGCGTGAAAACTTTCCCCCGCCGTATTCAAGGAGATATTCCGGGAGGATGCCGCCAGCAAATCAAGGCTGAAATATTCGCAAGACACCAATTGAACGCTTGCGCCATCCCCTGCATCCGGCATGGACATGACCGGCACCGATCTTTCTGGACGTGCCACCTGGATGGATTTATCAATGTGCAGGCGGCGGGCCTCTGTTTGCGGGCGCCCCCAGTCATACACCCGATAGGTCAAATCCGAGGTCTGCTGGACTTCGTAGATGAACAGCCCGGGTCCCAGCGCATGCAGGGTCCCGGCAGGCATAAAGATCGTATCCCCCCTGGTCACCTCTGCATATTGCGAAACCTCGCTGACCGAACCATCGCGAATCGAATCGGCCAATTGCGCGGCTTGAACACCGGGCTTTACTCCGGCAATTAATTTTGCGCCAGGTTGTGCATCAAGGACATGCCAGGCTTCGGTCTTTCCAAAATGACCGGGACCTTCAAGCTGAATCGCCTGTTCATCGTTGGGATGGACCTGTAAAGACAGCCATTGTTCGCAATCCAACAATTTCACCAACAGCGGGAAACGCGTGCCTGTGCGGGAATGGGGCTTCGAGCCAAGCAAGGCCT
Source organism: Chloroflexota bacterium (assembly GCA_021414245.1). GTDB lineage: Bacteria > Chloroflexota > Anaerolineae > Anaerolineales > Villigracilaceae > Villigracilis. The sequence goes on along the minus strand of JAIOOU010000003.1, from coordinate 800,754 downwards.
CGCCGTATTCAATGGCCGCCTCGCCCAAAGTTTTGCCGGCCAGTTTTCCCGTTTCAATCTGATTTCCCTCCCATACCACCCAGGCTTCCGCGGTGGGACGCTGCCCCGGGCGAAGCCGGTCGCCTCCCCAGACATAATCCCGATACTCGGGTTTTAATTTCAAAAACGAATTGATCGACATTCAAATCACCTCAAGGCACGCGGATAAGGTTAATAATTTCCTGACTATACCGCGAAAATCAATTCCCGCATATTTAAATCGCCGCTCCTTCAAAAGAAACTTCCTCCTTCATTAATACGTCCATACAGTTGATTCAACGGAAGGGCCACTTGACACCTCTAAAAACAAGGGGCATACTCATTTTGGGAGACATGTAAAATGAACAACAAAAAACTTCTGCGACTGCTGGGCGCTCTCTTGATCCTGGCATTGCTGTTTACCATCAGCACAAGCATTTTCCTTGAGAATGCGCCGCTTTCCATTGAGAAAGAACCCACCGGTCTACAAGTGGTCGCGCAGGAACCGATTGAAGGTCAGCGGCTGGATCTTGCCCCATCCATGGTTTTCACTTTTGACCAGGACATGGACAAGGTGAAAACTGCAGAGTCCTTTTCCCTGCAATCCGGCGGCGTCGGCGTTCCCGGTCAATTGACCTGGCAGAATGCCCGGACGGTCTCCTTCGTCCCCGATTCGCGTTTGACTCCCGGAACCGCATATCTGGCGACCTTCTCCACCGAAGCTGCCGCCGCGGACGGGTCCTCCCCCCTTGAAAACATTGAAATCGAATTTACAACCGTCGACGCACTGGCAGTAGCTCAGGTGTTTCCGGCAGCGGACACCCAGGATGTGGACCTGGCCTCCAGCATCACGGTCATTTTTAACCACCCCGTGGTGCCCCTTACCATTGTCGAAGAACAGGACAAGCTTCCCCAGCCACTTCGTTTCAGCCCCGCAATCGAGGGCAAGGGGGAATGGGTTAATTCCTCAGTGTATGTTTTTCAGCCGGACCAGTATCTTTTAAGTGGGACTGGTTATCAGGTCGAAGTAGATGCGGGCTTGAAAGACACACTGGGCAATCTGCTCGCGGATTCGTTTCACTGGCAATTCAATACACGGGCACCAGCCATCTATAATTACCTCCTGGCAGGCGGGGCGGAAAATCCCACCGAAGAAGTACGGGACGTTGCCCTCGATCAGGTGTTTATTGTAAATTTTCAGCAACCCATGAAGCGCGAATCCACGGAGGGTGCGTTCAGTCTCATCAATCGGGAAACATCCGCGGATTTTCCGGTGGACTTTAAATGGGACGATGGCTCGACCTCATTAACGATCAAACCAAGGGGAAAATTCACGATCGCCAGTTTTTACAAGTTAACGCTCTCGGAAAGCGCCCAGGCGGCTGACGGCGGGACTCTCCGGGAGGGACTAAGCGTTCAATTTGCAACTGTTTCCCTGCCATCCGTGGTGGGCGTTTTTCCCGCGCCGGATTCCAAGGGGACTTTCAGCTCCTACTTGACGATCACATTTGCCTCACCCATGGACTTTGACAGTATGAAAAGCCGCGTCAAGATCACTCCGGCGCTCGAAGGCAACCCGGATTGGTATTACAACTCCTACGATCGTACCCTGAACATCTTCGGACTTGCACCTGCCACGGATTATGTGGTGCGGATCCTACCCGGCATGCGGGACCTGTACGGAAACCAGCTCAAGGATGAAATTTCCTATACATTTAAAAATGGGGATTTCTCCCCCAGTGCGCGGCTCGTCCTGCCGTGGACACCGTTGATCTACCGCGCAAAAGGCGACCAGGAAGTTTATTTTGAACACATGAACCTGGAAGAAGCCACGGTCTCCATTTACCCTGTTACCTTTGAGGATTTCGGAAAACTCAGCGCCGGCACGACCTCTCCGGCTGATTTCCGACCCCAGGCCCGGGCTGTACGTGAATGGAAAGTTGGGCCTGGTGAGGCCAGAAATTCGTTATCCCGTGAGTTATTTAAATTTACCGACAAGAACGGGGCAGCCCTGCCTACAGGCTATTACTTCATCGGCGTGAAGGGAAAACCGCTGGACTACAAAAGCAATTTTTATCAGGGCAGCTTGTTTATCGTGGCAACCGACAATGTCACCCTTAAAGCATCTCCCTCCGAAGGGCTGGCCTGGGTTACGGATCTGGAAAGCGGTGCCCCGCAAAAAAACATCCCGGTCACCTTCTACAATGACCAGTTCGTGAAAATCGGCAGCGCCAGCACGGACCAGGATGGACTCGCCTACATTAAGAATATGAATGCGGCAAATTATGTACAGGTGGGGAACGCAGACCACTTCGGGTTTACCGCCTTGTATTGGGGCAGCGGCGTCAGCGCCGGAGACTTTGGCCTCTACCAGAATTATTACAGCGGCTCCACAAACCTGTTTGGCTATCTGTATACCGACCGGCCGGTCTACCGTCCCGATCAGGAATTGTTTTTCAAAGGCATTCTGCGCGAAAACGATGACTTGCATTACAGCCTGCCAGTACAGAAGAAAGTGTATGTTGTGGCGGAGCAATGGGGCGAGAAGATATTCTCGGAATATGTGCCGGTCAACGATCAGGGCAGCTTCAGCGGCACGGTCAAACTTGACCGGGATGTATCGCTCGGCTCGTACGAACTTTATGTGTACCCGTCATCGGCACAAACGGAAGGACCGATCACCTCGGTCCAATTCAGCGTCGCGGAATACAAAAAGCCCGAATTCGAAGTGGGTGTTTCGCCCGATCAAACGGATATCCTGACCGGCGCCACAGTTAACTTCGGGCTGGATGCGGAATATTATTCAGGCGGCGTTCTCAAGGATGCCCAGGCGAACTGGTATATCGAGTCGTCGATCTACTATTTCACACCCACCTCCAAATACAGCCAGTTCAGCTTCATGGACTGGGACCGCGATCTGTCCTGGTCACCCGATCAAAGCACCATGAACAATGTATTCAACGAGGGCAAAGGCGTCACCGATCAAAATGGTCATTTGGATATTTCACAGGCATTTAATTCTGGCAAGGACAAGGTCAGCCGGCAAATGACCCTGTATGCAAACGTGACTGATATGGCTGGCAACACGGTCAGTGGCAGCAGCAGCGTGGTGGTTCATCAAAGCGAAGTCTATGCGGGCATCCGCCAGGAAAGATACATCGGCACGCAGGGCGAGGAACAGCCTTTCAGCGTGGTCGCGCTGGATTGGAATTCACAACCGGTTGCAGGACAGAAGGTCAGCGTCAATTTTGTCGAACGGCGCTGGTACAGCGTGCAGCAAAAGGACAAGCAGGGTCAGTTGCGCTGGGTCACCTCGGTGAAGGAGATCCCTGTCAGCAAACAGGAGGCAGTGACCGGCGGGGATGGAACCGCGCAGGTCAGCTTCATCCCGCCCCGCGGTGGAGTATACAAGGCCATCGTCACGGTGCGGGACTCAAAGGGAAACACATATCAAGCCTCGACCTATGTCTGGGTGGCCGGCGTGGAGGAGATCGCCTGGCGGCAGACCAATGACCGCGCCTTCAGCCTGATCGCCGACAAGGATATGTATTCCCCCGGAGACACCGCCGAGATCCTGATCGCACAACCATTTGCACACAAGGTTTATGCCCTGGTGACCTACGAACGCGGTCACATTTATAAACAGGAGGTGATTCTCCTGGATGGCAGCAGCACCATTTACAAATTACCGATCACGGATGAACTTGCGCCTGTCGCGTACGTATCCGTCACGGTCATCAACGGCGCGCAGGACGGCGGGGCGCCCGATTTCAAGATCGGCATGACCCGCATCAACATCGATATAAAACAAAAAACGATCAACGTCTCGGTCACCACGGACAAGCAGTCCGCGGGACCCGGGGACGAGATCACTTATACGATCGAAACGCGGGATGTGCTGGGCAGGCCGGTCAAAGCGGATGTGTCGCTCGCTGTGGTGGATAAATCCGCCCTGGCACTGGCCCCCGCGAATTCCGCCCCCATGCTGGCCAGTTTCTATTTCGACCAACCGCTGAGCATCAGCACTGCTCTCGGGATCGTTTCGAGCGCGGATGATTTCAACGCCAATTACCGCAAAACCATTCCCGACGGAAGCGGAAACGGCGGCGGCGGTGGCGGAGACCTGGGCATCATCACTGTGCGCGAGAATTTCAAGGACACGGCGGTGTTCCAGGCCGATGTCAGGACGGATGAAAACGGCGTCGCAAAGATCAAGGTAAAACTGCCGGAGAATCTCACCACCTGGTCTGCGGACGTGCGGGCGGTCACTGCAGACAGCCGTGTGGGGCAGGCCAGCAGCGAACTGGTCAGCACCAAGCCGTTGTTCGTGCAATTACAAACCCCGCGCTTCTTTGTTGTTGGCGACCAGGCCACCATCGGTGCCACGATTTTCAACAACACGGAAAATCCGCTCAAGGTGAATGTTTCCCTGGATGCGCAGGGTGTGGATCTCAAATCGGCTCCCTTGCAAAGCATTGAGGTCAATGGCAGGCAGCAGGCCTACGTCACCTGGGATGTGCTCGTCCGGGATGAAATTGAACGCGTGGATATGACCGCCACGGCGGTCAGCGGTCAATTCAGCGATGCAAGCAAACCTACATTGGGCACCCTGTCCGGTCAGGGCATTCCCGTGTACAACTTCACCGCCACTGAGACCGTCGGTACCTCGGGCATGCTCACTTCCGCAAACTCGGTCACCGAAAGCATTCAACTGCCCGCTTCGTTGAATTTCAGTGACGCAAAACTGTCAATTGAAGTGTCGCCCTCCCTGGCCGCCTCCATGGAATCGGGCCTCACCTATCTCGAAGATTATCCCTATCTATGCATGGAACAGACCATCTCCCGATTCCTGCCCAATGTGATCACAACACGTGCCCTGAACGCGGCCGGCATTCCATCACCCAAGCAAACCGACCTCGACCAGCAGGTCAATTCGGCTCTACAAAGAATCTATGCAAAACAAAAATATGACGGCGGCTGGAACTGGTGGGATGGCGAGTTAAGCGACCCGCAGACTTCCGCCTATGCGGTGTACGGTTTGCTCGAAGCCAGGGACTCGGGCTATGTCATATCGGAGGATGTGCTCGCCACTGGCATCACCTATCTGCAGGAGAACTTTCCCGACCTGAAACGCAACGACGCTTCCTGGCAATACAACCGCTACGCTTTCATGCTGTATGTACTGGCGCGGGCAGACAAGCTTGGCGCCGGGCAGACCAATTTCATTTTCGAGAATCGCGCCTCACTGGACTTGTACGGGGAAGCCTACCTGGCCCAGGCAATGTATCTGCTCGATCAGAAGGACACCCGCATCAGCACGCTTCTTTCGGACCTGGCAACTGCCGCCGTTCAATCGGCATCGGGCGCCCATTGGGAGGAAGCCGGTAGGGATGATTGGAACTGGAACTCCGACACACGCACAACGGCCATCGTATTGAATGCTTTTGTACAGATCGACCCGAAGAATCCGATCACTGCCAATGCAGTCCGCTGGCTGATGGCGCACCGCGACAGCGGACACTGGTACTCCACGCAGGAAACCGCCTGGTCGCTGATCGCCCTGACCAACTGGCTGGTGGAAAACAGAGAATATGAAACGGATTACAAGTATGCGATCGGATTGAATGGGGACCTGCTCAAAGAGGCTCAGGCGGATAAAGAAAATCTGACCGAAACGGTCAACCTGCAGGTTCAACTTGAGGATCTGCTCAAAGACCAGGCCAACGCACTGGTCTTCACACGCGGGCGCGGAACCGGTAATTTGTATTACAGCGCCTACCTCAGCACGGAACTGCCGGTGGAATCCATCCAACCGCTCGATCAGGGCATGAGTCTTTCGAGACAATATTTCACCCTGGACGACCCAAAGACGCCCATCACAGAAATTGCGCGCGGCGAGCTGGTCAAAGTGCGCCTGACCATGATCGTGCCGGCCGCCGTGCATTTCATCGTGATTGACGATCCCCTGCCCGCAGGCATGGAAGCCCTCGACTCTTCGCTCGCCACGGATACCGCGGTCCCATCCATGTACACAAAACAGGATTACACCGAGCGTGGCTGGGGCTGGTGGTATTTCAGCCACATTGAACTGCGTGACCAGAAAGTGGTGCTCTCCGCGGACTATCTGCCGGCAGGGACGTACGTGTACACCTACATCATTCGCGCCGGCACCGCCGGGGTCTTCAAGGTCATCCCGCCCACCGCAGCCGAATTCTATTTCCCGGATGTCGGCGGCCGGGGTGCCGGGAGTTTGTTTACCGTAAGATAGATCCTTGAGCCCCCCGGCTGGCTTGCATCCATTTTCGGAGACCTGCGTATATTTGGATGACATCAACTTATTTTGGAGGTTCACATGACAACACAACGAATGGCCTTAAGACGTTCACGGAACAACCGTGTGATCGCGGGAGTGTGCGGAGGCCTAGCGGAATTCTTCGGGATCAGTTCCTTTTGGTTTCGGCTAGCCTTTCTGATCGCTCTCATCCCCGGTGGCGTTCCGGGAATCCTGCTCTATCTGATCATTGCCATGATTGTCCCCAGTGAATAAATAAATGATCACGCCCGTTGAAGCCATTTAAGTTTCAACGGGCGTGATCAGGCCCTGCAGCCACTTCACGGGGAAATTATCACAACACCCTAAATTATCATTTAAAAGCAATTGTCCTTCATCCCGCCAGAGGTATACTTGGCCTTGATGAATGAAGCTCAACCGATTGATAAGATTTCCCTTTTACGCCTTGCATTTAGCGGTCTCGCGGATGAGGAACTGCAGGAGATGGCGGCTTTGTCCGATCTCCGCACATATCCGGCCGGTCACATTTTATGCCACGAAGGCGCCTACGAAGAGGTCTTCTACATCATCGCCGATGGAAATGCATCCATTACCAAAAAGGTCAGCGACCAGGATGGGGAGCGTGTGTTGCGGATTGCCGCCAGGGGGGATCTGGTTGGCGAGATGGCTTTGATCCAGAATGCCCCGCGCGCGGCCACGGTCCGCGCGCTGACGGATTGCACCGTTCTGGAGATGGATAAAAAGGATTTCGAGACCATGCTTAGTAGAAGTCCACGCATGGCCATAAACATCATCCGCACCACACTGGACAGGATGCGGGAAAACGATCAGATGGCGATCCAGGATCTGCAGAATACCAACAAGATCCTGCACCAGCTCGACCGCAACAAACTGGAATTTATTCAAGTCGCCGCTCATGAACTTCGCACCCCTTTGACGATCGTCAAAGGCTACGTCAACCTGCTGGGCACTTTTATCGAAATCAAGGCCAACCCCTCCCTGATCGAAGTCATGGACGGGATTCTCAAGGGCACGGACCGCATGCATGAGGTCGTCAACACCATGCTGGATGTGACCCGCATTGACAACGACACTTTAAAAATCCATGCCGCCCCCGTGCCGCTTAAGCGCGTCATCCTTGACATCATGAACGAGCTGGCAGTTGCTGCCTCGGAACGGGGAATTGAATTGACCCTAACCCCGGATTTTGAGGCTCCCAACATCAATGGCGACCCCACCCTTATCCAAAAGGCCCTGTACCATCTGGCTGTTAATGCGATCAAATATACGCCGGATCAGGGCAGGGTGACCTTGAGCGCCCGTCCTGTGGTCATGGAGAAAAACGTGCCCGGGGTCGAGATCAGCATTCGGGATTCGGGGATCGGCCTGGATGCCGAACATCATGATCTCGTATTTGAAAAGTTCTATCAGGTGGGCGATGTGACCATACACTCCTCCGGGAAAACAACCTTTAAAGGCGGAGGACCCGGGCTGGGTCTCGCAATTGTGCGCGGCGTGGCCCGTGCGCATGGCGGCAGGGCCTGGGTGGAAAGCCCCGGACACGATGAAACCAATTTTCCGGGCAGCACGTTCTACCTGCAGTTGCCGATTGATCCACCGGATCATTCTGTCTGAAAAATGAAAAACCAGGGCTGACCTAAAAAGGCGCTCTGGTTTTTTTATCGTAATTTGGATGAGGTCATTCATTAAGTACCGTAATGGTAACAACGTTGCTCTTGAGAACTTGTCCGCTGGCGGTTACACCTTCAGCCCAAAAGCGATGTTGGCCGGCGGACAACTTCCACCAAAACTGATAAGGGGAGGCGGGTACTGTCACCATACCAATGCCATCGACAAAAAAGGTTGCCTGTGCCAGTTCAGAATCCGTCAGCAAGGAGACTTCAATTTGTTGTGCACTCAGGTCAAGGTCAGGGGTGATGCGAAAGGTCGTCCCGTCAATGGGAAATATGAGAGTCAGATTCGCTTCAGGGTTGGAATCGTCAATTAATCGGTAGCCCTGCGACCGCGCCCATGCCTGCGCCTCGACCGGGATATTCAAAACAAGCCCGCCGGTGGAAGTCAACTCATAATAGCTGTCATGGGTCACCGGTTGAGTGCCCTCAATGAACCATTCGCCTTTGATATGTGGACAAGCCTCGGTCGGCAGCAATCCAGACAGGTCACAGACCTCGGTTCGGATCATGCCCGGGGGCTGCCTGAATTTTTCATCCGGCTGGCCCTGCAACACGGTTCGCATGACCTCGGCCCAAATGGGTGCGGCACCGGTTAGACCTGTGACATCATGCATGGCCTGGTAGTTGCTGTTTCCCACCCAAACGCCCACCAGCATGTCGGGCGTATATCCGATCGTCCAATTGTCGTGAAAATTGGTGGTCGTACCGGTCTTGACTGCGGCGGTGCGGTCGATCTTCAAAACACTATTGACCCCAAACCCCAATGAACGGGCCTGGTCATCGCCGAGAATGTCGGAAATCAGCCAGGCTACGCGCGGATCCACAACCTGCCGTGCAGGATATTTTTCAGGCACATAAATCATCATTCCATCCGCGTCACGAACATCCAGGATGGAGACGACTTCCTGGTATGTGCCGGCGTCGGCGAATGCGGAATAAGCACCGCAGAGTTCAAGCAGACTCATTTCCCCGCCGCCAAGGGCCAGGGATAGGTCATATTGTCCCGGGTCCTGTAACGATTGAATGCCAAGTTTTTGTGCCAGCGAGATCACATTCTCAATGCCGATTTTTTGCAACACCAATACTGCGGGAACATTCAATGAGGATGCCAGCGAATCGCGCACCGACACAAACCCATGCTCCCTGCCATCGTAATTCACCGGTTGATAAGGCTGGCCATCCCTGGTGGTGAAGGTATGAGGCACATCCATCAGGGTTGACGCGGCAGTCAAGGGGTCCGGTTGATGCGGGTCGAGCGCGGCTGCATACATGACCGGTTTAAACGCCGAACCCGATTGTCGCGGCGTGATCGCCATGTTGATCGCGCCGTGAATGGACGAGTCGAAGTAATCCACACTGCCCACTAGGGTCAGGATCTCACCGGTCTGCGGGTGGATCACCACCAACGCGGCATTGTTCACATTCCGGTTGATCTCTCCCGGCCCGGGCTTAAATCCATCAATTCGCCTCCTGACGATCTCCTCAGCGAGATTTTGCATGCTCAGGTCAAGTGTGGTGCGCACCACCAGGCTTTGCTGCGCGTGCAGCGTGCCTGAAGCAAAGAGTTCATCCAGTTGATCTTTCACCATCCAGATAAAATGCGGCGCCTCAATGGGATACGGCTCGGCATTGTAACTGAGGGGGGCATTCTCGGCGTCCTTTTTTTGCGAGGAGGTGATGTATCCGTTCTTCTCCATCAAATCGAGCACCACATGCTGGCGCTCGATTGCCAGATCTGGATTCGTAAACGGGTCATAGACTCCCGGGGTCTGGGGCAGGCCCGCCAGCAGGGCGCACTCCGGCAGGAGCAGATCTGAGGCTGGTTTTCCAAAATAGGTCTGAGATGCGGCTTCGATCCCGTATGCCAAACCGCCGTAGTAGATCTGATTGAGATACAGGGCCAGGATCTCATCCTTGGAATACACCCGGGTCAACCCCCAGGCCAGTACGGTCTCGCGCAGTTTTCGGCGAATCGTCCGCTGACTTTTTTCATCACTCAACAGCAAGGTTCGTGCCACTTGCTGGGTGATGGTGCTTCCCCCGGAAAGAGTCTCCCCACCCCGCAGGTTGATCCACAAGGCGCGCAAAATCCCGCCAAAGTCCACGCCGGGATTTTCATAAAAATTCTTGTCCTCCACTGCGATGGTCGCGTCTTTTACGCATTGAGGCAGGCTCTCGATGCCCAGCACGGCATTTCGTCCACCCGTGACCGGGAGGATCTCATAGAGCAGGCGTCCATTTCGGTCAGTGATCCGGATGCTGGGTTGATTTATTTTTTCAGGCAGGTCATTAATGGAAGGAAGGTCATGAAAAAGATAGATGGGAACGGTGGCGAAAAGAAAAAGAGCTAAAACGGCAAATCCATTCCAACCGGTTCTTAACTTCGTACGCATGCAACGATTATAAGATCGTTATCGAAAACCCGCCTCCCTACATCTTTTCAAAACTGGATCTCAAGGCGGGATATAGCTCCTGATAAAGGGCATACGACTTGCGGTATGCCTGCAATTGGGAGGGATCAGGCAGCGTGCTGCCTGTGATCTTGATGCAGCTCTTGCAGGCTGACTGAACATCGGGCCAGGCCCCGGCACCGACGCCCGCCAGGAGGGCCGCGCCATAGGCGGCCCCTTCAGTGGTGTTGACCGTGACCAACTCCGCTTCCAAAACCGATGCAAGGATCTGTCTCCATAACGCGCCTTTGGTGCCGCCGCCGGAAGCGCGGACCTGATCGATCTTTCCGAGCCCTGCATTTTGAATCAATGTAAAACTGTCCTTCAGCCCAAAGGAGACCCCTTCCAGAACGGCCCGGGTCATGTGAGCCCGGCCATGCCGGAGCGTTAAACCAATGAAGGCTCCGCGTGCCAGTGGGTCGGGATAAGGAGTGCGCTCGCCGCTCAAATAAGGCAGGAATTGCAAACCTTCACTTCCCGCAGGAACAGTTTCAGCTTCCGCCAACAGATCGTCAAAACTCATTTCAGGTGCCAGTGAATCGCGATACCATTGCAGGCTTCCAGCAGCCGAAAGCATGACGCCCATGAAATGCCACATGCCCGGCACCGCATGACAGAACGCATGCAGCCGGCCTTGCGGTTCCACCAATGCAGAAGGTGTGGTCGCAAAGATCACACCGCTTGTACCGACCGTCAATCCGACAATACCCGGTTCCACCGCGCCTACCCCCACAGCCTGGGCTGCCTGGTCGCCGCCCCCGGCTACAACGGGCGTGCCAGCTTTCAGTCCGGTGATGGATGCGGCTTCCTCCGTCACCTTGCCGGTAAATACCGGGCCTTCAAACACCGGCGGCATCCAGGCAGGATCGATGTCCAGCGCTTTTAAAATCTCCGCAGACCAGGTACGGGACTTAAGGTCAAACAACACCGTGCCGGCGCCGTCGGCCTTGTCCATCGCATATTCGCCGGTCAACTTGTAACGGATGTAATCCTTCGGCAGCAAAACATGTTTTGCTTTTGCATAAACTTCCGGCTCATTTTCTTTTACCCATAAAATCTTTGGTGCCGTGAAACCGGTCAGCGCCACATTGCCTGTGATCTGAATAAACCGTTCCCTCCCGATTCGTTGATGGATCTCGTCACATTGGCTTTGCGTGCGCTGGTCATTCCATAGGATGGCCGGACGAAGGACTTGTCCCTGTCCGTCCAGCAGGACCAACCCATGCATCTGGCCGGTCAAACCGACGGCTGCGATTCTTTCCGTGCCCACGCCGGCCTTCTCCAAAACGAGCTTTATGCTGGCTGAGACGGCCTGCCACCATTCCCGTGGATCCTGTTCGGACCACAACGGTTTTGGGGTTTGCAGTGTATGCGGCGATGAGGCAACCGCGATCAGATTACCCTGTAAGTCGATCAACAGGGCCTTGCTGGATGTGGTGGATGTGTCAATTCCGAGAAGATAGTCCATGAGTGCATTCCAATTGTCTAATGATTCATATAAAGCCTGTGATTTTCCTGCAAGCTTGATTACACGGTCAAAGCATTCCGAATCTCTGCCGGCAGCGTATCGAGGCCCGGCAGGATATCCCATATCTCCGTGTGAGTGACTGCGCCGCCGGGAATTAATTTCACCAGTGGCGCAAGGCTTTCAAGTTCCACAAACTGATCGTTGCAATAAACTTCCGCATTGCAATTATTATCCGGGTGAGGCAGGTCAGCCTGAATATCGAATGACTTTCGGAACAGCGTACCATCCATCCAGTAGGCCATCCATCCATGCCGGTTAAAATATCCCATCTTGAACGGGGGCAGAAGCGCCTTCGCGTCCAAGAATGCGAACCGGTCATTCATCTGAAATCGCGGATCATTAATATGGGCATACGGCCAGAATGAAAACTGGCGATTGTGGAGCAGCCCTTGGGAATCCACATTCTCAACCGGCATCGGCAGGATCACCGTTCCACCCAATCGAAACTGGGAGATCGCCCAGGGCGCCAATTTAACCGTCCACAAGCCATCATTGACAAGGGTATGGATCAACCGGATCGAAGGTTCATCCCTGGCGAGGCGGATTTCAATTTTCTTCTTGATTCCAGTTCCGGATTCCACCGGCGCTTCGAGCAGAACCCCGTCTGAAAATTCTGTGATGGTGATTTTGCCGGCATCCGGCACATAAGTCCGCGGCATGGCCTCCGGGGCATGCCACAAGCGATGTCCGCCGCGGAAACGAAATTCTCCGTAAGGCGTTGGGATCGGCGGAAAATCACTCAGATCCGCCAGCAAATTTTTTTTGCCGGCCGGGGTCAGCCCAACAATTCGAAGGGAGTCTGTTAAATATTCGATCTGGACAAAATCATTTTTCAGGATGCGCTTGTTCATTTTAATGTTTTGGAATCCGGCCTCAAATGGCGGTTTCTACCAATGATTATGCACAAGTTCACGAATATGTGCATCGTATATGGAGCGAATTTTTTTCATCACGCCTGGATCGAGGGCGGACAAATCCGATGCGGCAATATTGTCCTCGGCCTGGGCGGGACTTTTCGCCCCCGGGATCGTGCATGTAACCGCTTCAAACATCAAGATCCAGCGAAGTGCAAATTGCGGCATGCTCCAGCTCGAAGGAACCAGGGCCCGAAGTTCATCCACGGCCAGCAATCCGGTCCCATAATCCACGCCTGAAAAGGTTTCCCCCCGGTCAAAGGATTCCCCGTTGCGATTGAAAGACCGGTGGTCATCTGACTCAAAGGTGGATTTTGCCGATAGTTTGCCGGTCAGCAATCCGCTCGCAAGCGGGACCCGCACAATAATTCCGATTTTGCGGCGAATTGCCTCATTGAAGAATAATTCTGAGGGGCGCTGCCGGAAAATGTTGAAAATGATCTGCACGGTTTGAACATTGTGATATTCCACCGCCTTTAAGGCTTCCTCGACCTTCTCGACGCTTACGCCATAATGGCGTAATTTTCCGGCACTGACAAGGTCGTCCAGCACACCAAAGGTTTCCGGCATGTAATACACCTGGGTCGGAGGACAATGCAGTTGTAATAGGTCAATGGCTTCCACATTAAGGTTTTTTAAACTGCGTTCCACAAAGGACGTCAGATTTATACGGTTGTATCCGCCAGCCGCATGCGGGTCGAGACGGCGGCCGGCTTTGGTTGCCACATAAATGGTCTCCTTGCGCTCCCTGCGCAACTGAGCCACCAGCCTCTCGGACCGGCCGTCACCGTACACATCCGCAGTATCAATGAAATTCACTCCCAGATCGATGGAACGATGCAACGCGGCCAGCGAATCCCTGTCATTCACATTGCCCCATGAACCGCCGATTGCCCACGCCCCAAACGAGACCGTTGAAACCTGCCACCCCGTTCTTCCAAGTTCACGATATTGCATGCTTCATCTCCCTAAACCACAGACCCATGCCAACAGGAGTTGCACGATCCGGAGGCCATCCACCGGGAATCAACATTGGGTCCACTTACCGTCAGCCTTGCTGGATTGGATCACACTTTCCACAAAACGGATTCCCAGCAACCCATCCAGGGAATTCGGAAAATAAGAAGCCAAGGGGTCGGCCTCCTTTCCAGCGCGACGGGCACTGATCACTTCCGCTGCATCTGAATACAGATTGGCAAAGGCTTCGTGAAATCCCTCAGGGTGCCCGGCGACGATCCGGCTGGAACGCGCAGCCAGCGGCAAGGTCCCGGGACCGTTGGGCGTTCTGGTTTGGGAAGGACCCTGCAAGGGTTTAAAAGTCAAGCTTTGGGGAAATTCCTGCATCCATTCCAGACTGCCTTTGCTGCCGCTGACCCGAATACGGAGACAATTCTCCACGCCGGCAGCAGCCTGGGTCACCCAGAAATTTCCCCGGGCACCATTCTCAAATCGAAGCAGGGCCCCGGCAAAGTCATGAATGAGCCGGCCGGGAACGATCGTCCCGATCTCCGCGGAAACTTCGGATAATTCAAGACCTGTAATAAATCGGACCAGATTATGGGCATGGGTTCCAATATCGCCCATGACCCGGGATGGACCGCCACGGATCGGATCGTATTTCCAGGTCATCACATCGGGCATTGGTTTTGTTTCATCGGCTTTTCCGCCCTGAACATATTCCACCTGAACCAGCCGTATGACTCCCAACTGCCCATCCTCGATCATGGCTTTCGCCTGGCGGACCATTGGATATCCTGTGTAATTATGAGTCAGGCAGAAAACCAGTCCGGATTGCTGGACCTTGTCATGTAAAACTTCCGCTTCCTGAAGGGTGTTGGTCATCGGCTTGTCACAAATGACATCAAATCCGCATTCAAGGGCAGCCATGGCATACTCAAAATGACTGTCATTCGGAGTCATGATGGCGACCACATCCACCCCATCCGGACGGACGGCCTCAGTCTGCAGTAATTGACCCACCGTGGAATACAATCGATCAGCAGCAAATCCGAGCTCGCGGCCCGCATTTTTTGATTTTTCGGGATCAGAGGAAAGAACACCTGTGACAATTTCGTAGCGGTCATCCAGCCTGGCGGCCTGCCTGTGCATGGCTCCGATAAAAGACCCCGGTCCGCCGCCGATAACAGCCAAACGCAGCCTGCGTCCAAGCATTGAAAATACAGGATTTAATTCCATACTGCCTCTTACAGATCCGGTCAGGCCGGAAATCCGCGAATACCCCCCCCTAGCCCTTGAGAGAACCGGCAAGGAGGCCGCGCAGGAAATAACGACCCAGGAATATGTAAACGAGCAGGGTCGGAAGCGCAGCAAGGAGCGATCCGGCCATTTGCACATTCCAGGAAATGATCTGGCTTCCAGCCATGTTATTTAGTGCAACCGTAATCGGCCAATCCCGATTGCCCGTCAGCACCACGGCAAAGAGAAAGTCGTTCCAGGCGGAGGTGAACTGCCAGATCAACACCACCACAAAACTCGGCATGGAGATCGGCAGCAGGATGTAGCGGTAAATTCCAAGCATATCGGCGCCATCGATCTTTGCCGCTTCAAGCAGTTCCTGCGGCAGGCTGGCGTAATAGTTGCGGAAGGTCAGTGTGGTGATCGGAATCCCGTAGATAATGTGCGCAAGAGCAAGGCCCGGCAGGCCCTTGATTCCGACCAGGTTCATGAACTGCACCAGCGGGATAAGGATGCTTTGATAGGGAATGAACATCCCGAAAAGGATAATGGGAAAAACCACGTCTGCACCGCGGAATTTCCACTTGGCAAGCACGAAACCGTTCAAGGAACCCAGCGCGGAGGAGATCAGGGCGGCCGGGATGACCATGGCAAAACTATTCCACAGGGAGGGTGCGAGCTTGGAAAAGGCCTCGATGTAATTGTCAAAGGCGATGCCCTGCGGAAGATTCCACATCGTCTTCAGGTCGATTTCCGCGAAACTCTTGAAGCCCGTTATGATCATGATGTACAGTGGAAGCAAATAGAAAACGGTCATAAAGACCAGCGGGATATAAAGCCAGTATTTGCCCAGGCGTAATCGGGTCTTCATTGTTCCGCCTCTGTTTTGAGGGTGTAGCGAATATAAGGAATAATAAGGACAGCAATACTAATGAGCAGGAGAATGCCGACAGCTGCGCCGCGCCCATAGAACAGGCCGTCAAATGTGATCTGCCACATATAAATGGCCGGTACATCCAGCGGCAGCTGCTTGCCGGCGACAGCCACGATCAAATCAAAGACCTTGAGGGACATGTGTCCAAGAATGATCAACGCGGAGAGCGTGACTGGAGAGAGCAGGGGCAGCATGATATGACGGTAGATCTGCACCTCGCTGGCGCCATCGATCCTGGCGGCTTCCTTCAAGTCTTCCGGGATCGCGCGCAAGCCGGCCAGATAAAGGGCCATGGTATATCCAGACATCTGCCAGATGGCTGCGAGCGCAATGGCCGCGATGCCCCAGGTGGGGGTGGTGTGCCATTTATTGACAAGCGAGTCCAGACCCATGTTGGTAAACAACAAATTAAGTCCGCTGGTGCGGGAGCCCGCGGCGGGATTCATCAACCAGCGCCAGACCACGCCGGTGACAATATAGGAAATCGCCATTGGGAACAAAAACAGGCTGCGGAAAAAGCCTTCGCCCTTCAGGCCCTGGTCAAGCATGACTGCCAGGGTAAATCCAAGCAGAATACTGCCAAATACGAACACACCCGTGAAGATCAACGTATTGCGAATATCCACATGAAAGCGGGGATCAGCAAAAAGGTCAAGATAGTTCTTAATTCCATTCCACGTATAGTCCGCAGTCAGGCCCTTCCATTTACTCAGTGATACGCGCACCGACCAGCCGATAAATGCGTATACAAAAATCAAAATAGCCAAAATGGATGGCGAGATAAGAAGGATGTTTAGAAAACGATCTTTATCTCTGAACATGGCGGGCCTCGTTTCAGTTATAAAAAAGGGTTGAGGCTCCGTATATACGGAGCCTCAACGATTCTAACACTAAGCCTTATTTGCAGGGCCCGGAACTGGCGCAGGCGGCAACAAGGGCGGCCTGGAAGCCGTCCACATTACCATCCGCGATGAACAAGCCAAGGGCGGTATCGATCTCGGTCTTCCATGAGTCGTTGGCCACCACACCATGGGTAAGGGAGCCGACCACAACGTTGGAGGACCAATCGTCCATGGCGGACTGCAGGTATTCACCAAAGAGTGATTTGTCGCAGTCGGTGCGGGCGCAGATCGAACCCTTGACAGGGTTGAACGCTTCCTGGCCTTCCTTGGAACCGGCGATCTTCAACCAGGCCATGGCGCCATCCGGATGGGGAGCGCCGACGGCCAGAACGAAGGAGTCAGACAGGAACTGGAACACGCCGCTGCTGCCGGGAGTGGGCGCCCAGCCGTAATCGGTCTTGGGGGTCTTGCCCAATTCGCGGAAATAGCCTTCGGCCCAGTCGCCCATTACGTTGAAGGCGGCGTCGCCGTTGATCACCAATTGGGCGGCATCCTGCCAGGAAAGGGAGGAGGAGTCGCTGTTGGCATAGGTCAGGACTTTGGCATAGTTGTCCAAAGCGGCCTTGACTTCGGGGCTGGCCCAGTCGGTGGTGCCATCCCATAAACCGTTGTAGGCATCAGCGCCGAGGGTGCCGAGCAAAACGGTTTCCATCAGGTGCATCTTGGTCCATTGTTCACCAAGGGCCAGAGGTTGAACGCCGGCGGCCTTCAAGGTATCCATCGCGGCAAACCATTCATCCATGGTGGTGGGGACTTCCACGCCATTGGCGCTCAGGACGGAGGGGTTGTACCAGAGTACATTGGCGCGGTGAATGTTGACCGGAACGGAATAAATATTGCCATCATTGGAGATAAGCGGGATGAGCGTCTTGGGCATGACATCCAGCCAGCCCTCGGCCGCATAGAGATCATTCAAAGGTTCGATCTGGCCGCCAGCTACATAGGTGCCGATCAGTTCCTGGCCGGCATGACCCTGCCAGCTATCCGGGGGATCACCAGCTTGCAAGCGGGTGGCAAGCACGGCGCGCGCGTTGGTGCCGGCGCCGCCAGCGACTGCAGCATTGATGAACTCAATGTTGGGATAGGCCGCAGAAAAAACGGTCTGCATGGCGGCCAGACCAGCAGCTTCACCGCCGCCAGTCCACCACGAAAATACTTCAACCTTGTCGGCCGCGGCGGGCGCTTCAGTCGCAGCAGGTGCTTCAGTCGCTGCAGGCGCTTCGGTCATGGCGGGAGCCTCGGTGGCAGCGCCACCGCAGGCGACGATCGCGAAGGACGCGATCATCAATATGCTCAAAAGAGCGAGTAGATTTTTTTTCATTCTTCTCTCCAGTAATTATATGTTTGAATGGTTGACGAACATAAAGTTCTTTGATGGGAATGGCGGGGCGGGCGGGTAATCACCTCCTTTCAAGATTCATGGGTTTGGATAATACATCGTCCACAACGATGGCGATGGCTCCGATTAGACTCGCGTCAGGCCCAAAAGTGGATAACTGCACCTCGGCCTGCTGATCAATTTCCGGCAGGGCATGACGCGCGATCGTCTCTTTAATCGCAGGCAGAAGGTATTCCCCCACAATACTGAGCGGGCCGCCAAGGATGATTTTCTCGGGGTTGAAGATATTGATCAGGCCGGCAAATCCCTGCCCCATGGCATGACCCGCTTCGGAAAAGGATTCCCTGGCTTCCTGGTCCCCCAGGTCGGCTGCCTGTTTGATCAGCGGAATGGAAAGGGGCGCATTTTGTTCCGCCATCATTTTGGGGATGATGCTGTTCCGTTTGACTTCCAGGCGCGCCTGCACACGCTGAATAATGGAGTATTGATTGGCATAGGTTTCCCAGCATCCGCGATTGCCACAGTGGCAAACCGTCTGCGAGGGTTCGGCCATGATGGGCGAATGACCGATCTCACCCGCATATCCATTTCTTCCGCGATATAGCTTGCCGTTTAGGAACAATCCGCCGCCAATGCCAACACCCGCAAAGACAAAGACAAAATTCTGCGTCTGGCGCGCGGCCCCGAATAAATGCTCGGCAATCGCGGCGGCATTGGCATCATTTTCAATGAATATCCTGAGGTTGGTGTGTTCGTGGAATATTTTTCGGAACGGCACATCGTGCCAGTGCAGGTTCGGAGCAAAGATCAAAAGTCCCTGATCCAGGTCCACGGTCCCGGGTGTGGAAAGGCCAAGGCCAAAAAAATACCCGCCTTTTTTCCTGTTGACATCCATTGCATCTTTTACGATCCGAAGCGTCTGGGCAAGCACCTTTTCCTGTCCATCGGCCGGGTCTGCATCTTCCTTTTTACGCCAGATAATATTGCCCAGCAAATCTGTTACGGCGACGGAAATAAAATCCACGCCAAGTTCCACGCCGATGATCAAACCTGCTTCGGGGTTGATCTCGAGCCAGGTGGCCGGGCGGCCGGCGGCTCCGGAATTACTGCCTGTTTCATGGATCAGCTTCTGCGCAAGCAACTCGTCCACAAGGCTGGAAATAGTGGATTTGTTCAGTCCGGTCAAGACAGCGATCTGTGCGCGGGAAATGGGCGACTGGGTATGGATCAGCCTCAACACGCTGGATAAGTTTATTTCCCGTACAAAGGTTTGGTCCGAAGTTGTCTTGGCCATATAATTAGTATGTTGGAGCAACAAACTAATTATAGCCGACAAAAAGGTTTTGTCAACTGGAGGCCCGCAAGGGCTGCCCGTTTAATTAGCCGAAGGAAATACCCAGGTCAAGAGCGGTCAAAACAATATCCGAATGCATGGGAACCATTTTCATTTTCCCAATGGCATCCTCGATCGGCACATATTTTACGTGCGGCGGGTCGAGCGCGACCATAACACCGCCCTGCCCTTCCTCCAGCCCCCGCACCGCCGCAGCGCCGAAACGCAGGGCGGTCAGACGGTCAAACGATGTCGGGGAGCCCCCGCGCAGCAAATGTCCAAGGACGACCACCCGTGTTTCCTTGCCTGAGATGGCGTGGATTTCGGCCGCGACTTTTTCACCGACGCCCCCCAGGCGTTCAGCCCGACCCGCTTCATGCTCCACCACCGATACTCCCCCGCCCACCGGGGATGCGCCTTCCGCAACCACCACAATGGTGAATTTATTTCCGCGGGCTTCGCGTTCCTTGATTTTCTCCACCACCTTGTGAATATCATAGGGATTTTCCGGAATCAGAATCACATCCGCGGAGCCTGCCACTCCCGAGTGCAGGGCAATCCAGCCTGCATATCTTCCCATCACTTCGACGACCATCACCCGGCCATGCGATGCCGCCGTCGAATGCAGACGGTCCAGGGCCTCCGTGGCAAATCCAACAGCAGTGTCAAAACCGAAGGTGACTTCCGTCTTGTCGAGGTCATTGTCAATGGTTTTGGGAACGGAGATCAGGCGTAATCCTTTTTGGGAAAGGACACTGGCGATCGCGAGCGAGCCGTCACCGCCCACGGTAATCAGGGCATCGATGTGATGCAACCGAAAACCGCGGACAATTTCATCCGTGCGGTCCACTTCCTCAATGGTTCCGTCCTGGCGCATCATCGGATATTTCAGCGGATTGTTGCGATTACTGGTCCCCAGAATCGTCCCGCCGAGATGCGTAATTCCGCTGACCTTCTCACGCGTAAGTGATATGAAACCACCGTCGGGATATTCCTCGGGCAATAGAATTCCATGAAATCCGTCGCGGACCCCATATACTTCCCAGCCACGCCGGATCGCTGAAATGGTTGCAGCCCGGATCACCGCATTCAAACCCGGGGCATCGCCGCCACCGGTACTGATGGCTATTTTTTTTATTGGAACGTTCTGATAAGCTGGCATGCTGAATCTCCGAAATATTTGACACTTTACCGGCTTGATTATAGTATCTGGACGGGTTTGTGTCTGCTGACAAACGTCACCCTCCCGCCTGTCTTCGTTGGATGACCCGACCCTTAAAAAAGGAGCACCGCCCTCGGGTTAGGCGGTGCAAAACTAATGTGTCGGGGTGAGAGGATTTGAACCTCCGACCTCACGGACCCGAACCGTGCGCTCTACCGGTCTGAGCCACACCCCGGACGGACTGCATTATACCATTCCGACTTTTTTTGGCAAGCAATTCTAGGGATTTAAAAGGATCTCGGTGGTGTACACATAAACGAACTTTTTGAAGTCCGGGTCCGACACGGTCAACAACGGGTTGTCCTGGCGGATCGTCAAGCGGACCAGGGTCGGCTCGCTGACTTTGTACGGAAGCGTGGTTTCAAAATCCTGAGTGTCTGTCCCTTGAAGGGGCAGGATCCGCGAAGCGATCGGACGCCCGTCCGGAAGCAACAGCTCCAGGATCATCGGTTCGTCGTTGAAAGGCCAGATCCTGCCCTTCAATTCGAGAATCCCACCAAAGACTTCCTGGCCGTCCTTGATATTGTGCAGCATCACCCGCTCATAGATCGTATTGCCCACCGGGTTGATCTGCGTGCTGCCCACTGAATACAGCAGGACAGGCATTGTGTTCAGAGACTGGATGCGGCCGGACTTATCCTTTGTGCTGATGCGGATATAGCCGGCCTCCGAAACGGCCCGGATCTCAAACGACATGCGGAAACTGCGAAAATTGCCGTTATAGGTGCGGGTCACTTTTTCAAGGTTTCTTTGCAGCACCCTGCCATCCTCGCCAAGCAGGTCCACCTGAACCAGTTCGCTTTCACCGGAGATCAACATCACCTGCAAATTAAAAGGGGAAGTCAAACTGGACATGGGGCCGGGCGAGATGACATGGATCTGTGCCAGCTCGGTGAATCCCGCGGCAAAGGTGGGCGTTGGGCTTGGCAATGCCGTTGGAGGAACTGGTGTCTCGGTGGGAACGGCTGTCTCGGTGAATGGAACATTCGCCGTGAGTGCATCCGTGGTGGCCAGAATGGCCTGGGCGGTCAAGGCAACCACCGTGGGAAGAGAATAGGTCTGCTCCGGCGCGGGGGTGGACACTGCCGATTGGGAGCAGGCAGTCAGAAGTCCAAGCAGGGAAGCGAGCAGCACTGTCCGGGTTTTCATGGACGAATCAGAAGGGACGCCCGTTCGAGCCGGGCGTCCCATTTGCATAACCGATCTACAACGCATAGATATCGCTATATTTACGGGTCAAATAGCGCACATAAGCGGCCGAGTCGATCCTGGAGCCTGTAACCTTTTGGACCAGGTCTTGCGGGTCGTATTTGTGACCGTACACATGGATCTTCTCGCGCAGCCAGCCCAGCAGCGCATCGAACTTGCCGCGGCGAATCTGTTCATCCAGATCGTGGATATCCCCGTTGATCTTTTCCCATAACTGGGCAGAGACCAGATTGCCCAGGGCGTAGGTGGAAAAATAACCGATCGCGCCATAGGACCAGTGTACATCCTGCAGCACTCCCGTGGCGACATTGGGCGGGGTAATGCCGATGTAATCCCTCATCTTCGCATCCCAAATCTCGGGCAGGTCCTTGATGGCAAACTTTCCTTCCACCATGCCGATCTCGAGTTCCAACCGCAGCATGATATGCAGGTTGTATGTGGCCTCGTCGGCATTCACACGAATCAGGCTGGGTTCGACCTTGTTGATGGCCTTGTAAAAGGATTTCACGCTGACACCATCGAGCTGTGACGGGAAGCTCTTCTTAAGTTCCGGGTAGAAATGCTCCCAAAACGGCAGCGAACGCCCAACCAGGTTTTCCCACATGCGGGATTGCGATTCATGCACCGCAAGGGACGTCCCACCTGCCAGCGGCGTCCGTTCATAAGCGGGATTGCTGCCCTGTTCGTACAGGGCATGACCAGCTTCGTGCATGGCGCTGAACAGGGTCGCAAGCGGGCTGCCCGGCTCAAACCGGTTGGTAATGCGCGTATCGTTGACGCTAAAGGTGGTTTGAAAGGGATGCGCGGTCTTATCCTGCCGGCCGCGATTCCAGTCGAAACCAAATTTGGTGATGATGGCCTCGCTGAAATCCCAGACCTTCTTCTCGTTATATTTTTTATGGAGAAATTCGTCTTTTACCTGTTTGGCGGAACTGATGGCCTTGATCAATTTGACCTGCTGGGGGCGCAGATCGTCGAAGATCTTTTGCACATCCGCCGTCTTCATGCCGGGTTCGTAATCATCCAAAAGGGTGTCATACGGATGGTCCGCCGGCGGGAAGAAGGAAATATATTTTTTGACCAGCCCCACCACCTTTTCGAGGTGTGGCAGAAAGATGGAGAAATCCGACTTGCCCTTGGCTTCCACCCAGGCTTCAAAGGCGGCCGTTGTGACCACAGCCTGTTCGGCGACAAATTCCGCCGGGACACGCGTGTCCTTGTCGTAACGGCGTGTGGCTACGCGAACAAGGGCGGCGTCATCGGAATCAGATCCACTTAATTCGTTTTTCAAGTCGTCGAGCAGCCTGCCCACTTCCTGCGAGGTCGATTTTTCATGGGCAATCTTGCCCAAGGTGGCCATCTGTTGTCCGCGGGCTTCGCCGCCCGCAGGAGGCATGTTAACTTGCTGATCCCAGCTCAGGACACTCGCTGCACGATTCAAGTCTGTCACTTCGCCGAGGATCTCTTTTAATTGGTTTAATTTTTCGGACATCTTCAACTCCTGAATAAAATCTGCCTCATTTTAACGCAAAGAGGATTATATCAACATCCTCCCAAAGAATGGAAAAGCGTGGCGGCCTCGATATTTCCGGCCGTCACGCTTGATGGGTTGCCTAGCACTTTCGATGTTCGCCCGCTCCGTCATTGTTAATGTCGATCTTCATGCCCTCGCGGATTTCAAAATCCAGCACCTCGGGTTTGCCGGGGACCAACAAATCCTGAACCGTGTAGGAACCCGGATTCAGCCAGACTTCGTTATCCGGGTACATCAACAGGGAAGGCAGGGTGATTTCACCCGGCATAATATACATATCATGGTGCGTGCAATTTCTCAAATAAGCCGGGATGGGCCATTCGGTCTGTATGATATCCGGCAGGCTGTCCAGTTCGCCGTTCAATTTTGAATATTCGGTTTGAATGGAGACCCAGCCAGTCATGTCGGAGTTCGGGATCACCACCTGCACCCATCGATTTAATACATCCCGGGCGATCACCTTGGTCTCCGTATTTTTATACAGCACGCCGATCGGATTGTAAGCCAGGCCGGGGCCGCGGCGAATGAAGATATTTCCCTTGACCACCTGGATGGTCACCCCAGGCAATTCGGTCGCGGTGGGACCGGAATCCTGCGTCACAACCAGGGGAGTTTCCGTCGGGACGGCCGGTACTGTCGATATCGATTCAACCCGGGTTTCAATGGCTGTCGGCTCAATATTACGCGGAGTCGGAACCGACGCTGGCGCATCCAGCCGAAATCGCATGCATGCCTGGGTAAGGACCACGATCAAAAGCAGGATGAAGGGTCCTTGAATTTTATGAAATCTGTTGTTCATCGACGCGCCTACTCGTAACGCAAGGCTTCGACCGGTTCGAGGCTGGCGGCGCGGCTCGCAGGATAGATCCCGAAGAACAAACCGATCACTGCCGAAAAACTTGTCGACAACAAAATGGCATTCGCGCCCACGATCGGCGTAAAGTTATTTCCGGTCGCCTTGGCCACCTGCCCGACAGTAAAGGCGATCAGCCAGCCGAAGATCACACCGATGATGCCCCCGATCAAACTGAGCAGGGAGGACTCGGTCAGGAATTGCAGCAGGATATCCTTTCGACGGGCGCCAAGCGCCTTGCGCAGGCCGATCTCCCGGGTGCGCTCGGTAACCGATACCAGCATGATGTTCATGATGCCAATGCCGCCCACCAGCAGGGAGATGCCTGCAATGCCGCCCAGGAAAATCGTCAAAACGCCGGTGATGGTTTCAAAGGTTTTCAGAAAATCCTGCTGGGTGAATACCGAAAAATCATCCGCGCCGATCGGCGTTCGATGCCGCTGGCGCAGAATATTGGAAATTTCATCAGCAGCCTGCGTAACGGAATCCGCTGAAGTGGCCTGCACAAAGAGGACATCCACCTGGTCCCGCGAATCACGCTTGATCAGGCGCGCCTGCGCCGTGGTGAAGGGGATATAAGCGCTGTTGTCTTCGCTGCCAAAGGCGCCACCGCCCTTCGCGACCAATACACCGATCACCCGGAAAGGCTGGCCCTCGATGCGGATCATCTGGCCGACGACCCCATCCGCGTGCCCAAAGATCGCAGTTGCAGTTTCCGGGCCAAGCACCACCACCGACATACGGCCGAGCATATGCTCTTCGTTCAGGAATTCCCCTTCCGCAAGTTCCAGATTGCGCACGGTGGAATATGCAGGGGTAACGCCCGAGATCGTGGTGGTTGATTTTTCACCGCCAAAAGTCAAGGTGCCGTTGCCTTGGATCGCCGGTGCCACGGATTCAACCGAGGGTGCTGCGAACGGATCGGAAATGGCTTCCGCATCCGAAAGTGTCAGCGGACGGGTGTTGTTTCCGCTTCTGCCCCCGCCCGGGCCTTGACCCGGCCCGCCCTGGTCTGGCGCGCCGCTGAAGACGAACAGCAGGTTCGTGCCGATGCTGCTGATGGATCCTGTAATGGAAGCCTGTGCCCCATTCCCCACCGCCAGCATGGCGATCACGGCTGCCACGCCGATCACGATGCCGAGCACCGTCAGGCCGGAGCGCATTTTATTGCCATTCAAACTTTCAATGGCTTCGAGCAGAGCTTGGGTAAAGGTCATTTTTTCTTCCCTTTGGTTTCTTCTTCCCCGGACGACTCAAGCAGGCCATCCCGTAAGCGGATGACGCGCTGGGTCTGCTCGGCAATGGCTGCATCGTGTGTGACAATGATCAGCGTGGTTCCGCGATCCCTGTTGAGATTAAGCAGGAGATTCATGATCTCCTTGCCGACTTTCGAATCCAGATTTCCGGTGGGTTCATCCGCCATGATGATGGCGGGGTTATTGACGATCGCGCGCGCCACCGCGACGCGCTGCTGCTGTCCGCCCGAGAGTTCATACGGACGGTGGGTCATGCGGTCTTTTAATCCCACCGCCTCGAGGGCGGCCTGTGCAAGTTCGCGGCGGCCTTCGGTCATGCCCGAATAACGCAGGGGCAGTTCCACATTGCCGAGCGCGGTTAAGCGCGAGAGTAAATTAAAACTTTGAAAGACAAATCCGACCTTGCGGTTTCGCACGCTGGCCAGCTGGTCGTCATCCATCCCGCCAACCGACTCGCCGTCCAGAATGTATTCGCCCGAGGTCGGCCGGTCGAGACATCCGAGGGTGTTCATCATGGTCGACTTGCCCGAACCGGAGGGACCCATGATGGAAACCACTTCGCCGCGCCGGATATTAAAGGAAACCCCGCGCAGCGCCTGAACGTCAAACTCGCCCATCTTGTAGGTCTTGACCACATCCCTCGCTTCGATCACCAGGTCCATGATTATCCTCCGAACGGCCCGCTAAAGGACGGCGGATTCAATATGATCAGGTCGCCTTCCTTAAGATCGCCGCCGACCAGGGCGCTGTTCGTGCCGTCCGTGGCGCCCAGGGTCACTTTGACCTGTTTGGGTAATCCATTCTCCAGGATATATACGATCCGGTCTGCGTTCAAAACGCGCACCGCTCGATTGGGAACCAGGATGACATCCTTGACCTCTTCAACCACCACATTGACCGCCGCGGTCATGCCCGGTTTGACCAGTTCATCGGGATCGGTTAATTCAACTTTTACCACGAAACTGACCACACCCTGGACCGGATCGCCGGCCTGGCCAACCTCCACCACCTGGCCGTGATATTCCTTGCCAAGGATGGCGTCAAAAGACAGAGTCGCTGCCTGACCGACGGAGACGGTATTGATATCCACTTCAGAGACCTGCAGATCCACCAGCAGGTGGGAAATGTCATCGATTCGGAAGGCTTCCTTGCCTGCCGAGACCTGGTCCCCCACAGACGGTTCCGCCTGCGTGATCGTGCCGTCAAACGGTGCTGAAATAAAGGCCATATTCAAGGTGGACTGGGCCGCAGCCACACGCGCCTTGGCGGAAGCAACATCCGCGGGATCGGCGCCGTTCTGCAGGCGTTCATAAGCCCGGCGGGCATCCTCGAGCTGGGCCTTGGTCAACGCCAGGTTCTCATCGGCATCCGCGATCGTTTCCGCGTTGGCATAGCCCTTGTATTTCCTGACCTTCAAAACTCCGAATTCATAGTAGGTGTCTTCAATATCGATCTTTCCGTTCAATTGAACACGCCAGTTGTAGGCCTTTTCGTAGGCCGCCTCCGCCTTGTCGACATTTCGCAGGGCCTGTGCCCGTGCGGTGTCCGAACTCAACAGATCTTCAAGCGCCTTCTTGGCGCTCTCCAGGTCGGCTTCGGCCAGGATGATGTTTTGACTTAAGGTATTCTTATCGAGGCTGGCCAGCACCTCGTCATGGGTGACGCGCGTGCCCACTTCCACATTCACGGAGTCCACCACGCCGGTCGTCTGCCAGATCAGCACCGCGCTTTGTTTTGCCCGCACACTGCCCGTCGCTCCGATCGAAGCCACAAGGTTCCCGCGTTCCACTGGGACGGTCTGAAAGGTGGTTGCATTGCTGCCGCGGGAGCGGACTGCGATCACGGCGATCAGGATCACCGCAACTACCCCGATGATGATCCAGGTCCTGCGGGAGATCTTTGCGAAAAATTGTTTCATTAATTATGTTCCTCCGTAAAATACTGTCAGCCTGCCGCGAGGCAATCTTACACACCTGACAGATTTGAGTATATCGAAAAAATATGTGGAAATTATGTAGCTTCTGCATTCATTCTAATTCAGGAATACGGAAAAGCTTGTTTTCCGGTGCGCAAATTAATAAAGGTCTAATGGGGAAATTGTGACGATTGTCCTCCGGTTTGGTGACATTAAAGCCTGTGTCCATACAAGCAGTTTGGGTATCATCAACCTGATGCTTTAGATGTAAGTACCCCATGCCCCGGAGGCTTTATGCAGGCAGTGCCCAGTGAATTTTTGGAGATCGACCGCAAGGAACGCGCCAACAGCCCGTTCCATGATCTGGATCTGCGCCCCCCCGAAGAACGCACCTGCGACTTTGGGAGTGTCGTCATTGAATTCAGCCAGGAGCGCGCCCGGGTGGAGGCTGCCCGCTGCATTCATTGCCCCGATCCCGCGCCCTGCATGACGGCCTGCCCGACCTCCAACGACATTCCTTCCGCCATGTGGCTGATCGAACAGGGACGTTTCGTGGAGGCAGCCGGCATCTATCATAAGACCAGCTCCCTGCCCGAGGTGTGCGGACGGGTCTGTCCGCATGAAGCCTTGTGTCAGGGGTCGTGTGTCCTCAACAAACAACATCAGCCCGTTCTGTGCGGTGAATTGGAAGCCTTCACCGTGGACTTTGAACGCCGCACCCAGGGCTATGTCATCCCGAAAGGCGCACCCACCCACAAAAAGGTCGCCATCATCGGCGCCGGTCCTGCGGGACTGGGCTGCGCCGAAGTGCTGGTTCAAAAGGGTCATGAGGTGACCATTTTCGAATCCAAGCCGGCTCCCGGCGGACTGCTGGTATACGGCATTCCCAATTTCAAACTTGATAAGGATGTCTGGAGCGAAAAATGGGAGGAGTTCGAACAGGCCGGGGTGAAGTTCGTTCCCAATACATACATCGGCCGTGACAAGACCATCGACGGATTATTCGAAGAGGGCTTTGAAGCGGTCTTTATCGGCGTCGGCTCGGAGGTCGATGCAAAAATGGAAGATGCTCCCGGCACCGATCTGCCCGGCGTCTACGAGGCCACCGATTTCCTGATCCGCGGAAACGTGGAAAAGGAAATGCTCCCGGAGAACATGCACGCGCCGCTCGAGATCGGCAAGCGCGTGGTGGTCATCGGCGGCGGGGATACGGCCTCCGATTGTCTGCGCACCGCGCTGCGTCTCGGCGCGGAGGATGTAACCTGCCTGTACCGCCGCACCGAAAAGGAAATGCCCGGCGGAAAAAAGGACCGCAAGATGGCGCGCGAGGAAGGCGCCAAATACCGCTTCCTGACCCAGCCCGTAAAATTCATCGCCGGTGCCGACGGGAAACTCGCGGCCGTCGAATGTATTGAAATGAAACTTGGCGACCCCGATGCAAAGGGCCGCCGCAAACCTGTCCCGGTCGAAGGCTCGAACTTTAGTGTGGCGGCCGATACGGCCGTGCTAGCCCTCGGCTATTGGCCGGATCCGATCATCAGCAAGACCACCCCGGACCTTGAGACGCATGACTGGGGCCTGATCTCGGTCAAGAACAAGGCCACAGGGGACACATCCCGGGAAGGCGTATTCTCCGGCGGAGACTGCGTCACCGGACCGGACCTGGTAGTGACCGCCATGGTGGGCGGCCGAAAAGCAGCGCTCGCCATCGATGAATACCTGAAGAACAAGAAATAACCTGTTGTGAGGGCAGGCTGTAAAAGCAGGGCGGGGCCGGGGGGCCCTGCCCTGCGCTTTTGTTATAATCCAGCCCATGTTTCAACGCATCGTCCGCGGACTTGAATTAACCCTCGCCTTGATCGTCTTCGCCTCAGTCACCGGATACAGCACCCCCTCCATTACCGACAATATCGAAAAAGTGCGCGCCTATACCCGCCAGATCGAATTCAATTATCTGACCTGGATGGGGGATGCCGCGTTGATCAAGCTCCGTTCCGCGTCCATCGCAGTTCCGTACACACTGACGCACGAAGCCCAAAAGCAGATCGTGACCGAATACCTGCGAACCACGCAGTCCATCCTCGACCAGGAATATATCCTGGAAAAGATCTACGCAGATGCCTCCATCACAGACAAGGAAACCGCCACCGCTCCCAACCGGGCGGCGTTGCAAAAACTGTATGCGCGCCAGGCGCAGCTGGCTCCTCTGGCCGAAGGGGTCCTGCAGGATCAGGTCAGCGAGGTGCTGGCAGACCTGGGACTGACCTCCCTCGGCCAGACCATTCCAAATGTCTGGTACCACTCCACCCCGCTGCCGATGGCCCTGATCGTTTCCCCGCGCGACCACATCGAGCAGACCGCCAACATCTCGGTCGAGACCGACCTGACCGTTGATGAACAGGTCGATCTCGAAAATCGCATCGACGCCGGCTTGAACACCTCCTCGCTGGTGGTCCCGATCGGCGGCGTGGGCGTCTACCCCACCATGGTCATGCGCACCACCGACTTGAACTGGATGCTCAGCACCGTGGCGCACGAATGGATTCACAACTACCTGACCCTGCGCCCGCTCGGACTGCTCTATACCAAAACCCCCGAACTGCGCACCATGAATGAGACCACCGCCTCCATCGCAGGCAACGAGATCGGGGACCTCGTGCTTAAACGGTTTTATCCGGAACTGGGCAGCGCATCCCGCTTAACCCCGGGCCTGATCTCTTCGCCATTCGGCCATCCCAACCCTGGGGATTTCATGCGCGGACCCTTTGACTTCCGCGCGCAGATGCACGAAACGCGTGTCACCGCCGATGCATTGCTGCAAGCCGGGAAGATCGACGAAGCCGAAGCCTATATGGAAGCGCGCCGCCTGGTCTTTTTAAAGAACGGTTATTTGATTCGAAAACTGAACCAGGCCTATTTCGCCTTTTATGGCGCCTACGCAGATTCGCCCGGCGGCGCCGCCGGAGAGGACCCGGTCGGGCCTGCCGTGCGCGCCCTGCGCGAACAAAGCAATTCACTGGCCGACTTCGTCAACACCATTTCGTGGATGACGGACTTCGACCAATTACAGGAAGCGATAAAAAATAAATGAAGCGTACCCTTGTCATTCTGTTTCTGTTCATCACCGGCATGTTCCTGCTCAGTGCCTGCTCGTCCGGCACGCCCACGCCGCAGGTCGTGACCGACCCGGTCCTTCCGCAAACACCCACCGCGGAGGTCAGCTGTTCCTCCATCACCACCGAGCCCACGCCTGCGCCCGGCTCGAACTCGCTTTTTCCGCCGGTCAGTGACTCGGATCTTTCGATCGGCCCCGCGGACGCCCCCATCACCCTCGTTGAATACTGCGACTTTCAAGCGCTCGGCTGCAGCGCCATGGCCAATGTCATGGGACAGCTCATGCGCAGCCGCACGGACGTGCGCTTTGTCTTCCGTCCCCTGCCCTTGATCGGCGTGCTCGACAAATCCGACCGGGCCGTCCTGGCCGCTCTGGCCGCCGACGAACAAGGCAAATTCTGGGTCATGTATGATCTGCTGTTCGTGAAGTACACCGATTGGGCCGGCCTGCAGCCGGATCAGTTTTACGCCTGGGTGATTCGCGAAGCAGGCAAGGCCGGCCTGGTTGCGGACCGTCTTCAGGCGGCCATCCAGGCTCCTGAAACCCGCGCCAGAATGACGTCCATGTATGATGCGGCCAAACAATTGAACATCCCGGCCGTGCCGCTGGTCCTGATCAACGGCAACCTTCAGCCATCCTATGTGCTCGATTTTCAAAACATGAACGACACCATCGGCTTGATCGCGCTCGGCCAAAAACAATTCACGAGCTGCCCGCCCTACAACATCGACCCTCAAAAACAATACATCGCCACCATTCAAACTGAAAAGGGAAATATCGTCCTGCAACTCCTGCCGGACAAGGCCCCCATGGCGGTCAATTCGTTTGTCTTTCTGGCGCGTCAGGGCTGGTTCAACGGGGTCACCTTTCACCGCGTCATCCCGGGCTTTATGGCCCAGGCCGGTGACCCGAGCGGGACCGGCCGCGGCAACCCCGGTTATTTCTTTAACAACGAGATCACCGACCTGAAGTTCGACAAGCCCGGCCTGCTGGCCATGGCCAACTCGGGACCCGATACCAACGGCAGCCAGTTCTTCATTACCTTCGCACCTGCCACGCACCTGGACGGCGCGTACACCATCTTCGGCCGGGTCCTGAGCGGACTGGATGTGGCTGAAAACCTCACGCCGCGCGACCCGGACCAGGGCGGGGTCCTGCCGGACGGCGACCAGATCAGCACGATCCAGATCGAAGAAAAATGAATCCAACCTACAAGCCCCACTGGCCTTCCATCCTGATTCTGATCGCCTTCGCCATCAGCGCCGCCTTCATCTTTTTGATCGCGGCCATTCTCGGGGTCGGCTCGCTCATGGACATGTTCAGCCCGGATGGCGACCCGGCCGGCGGCATGATCATCTCGCTCGCTTTTGGTTTTGAATTCCTGCTCCTGGGGGTCTGCGCCGCGTTCGTGCTGCAGAAAGCCATCGGCCGTGACTCAGCCGACCGCCTGATTCGTTTTCCGTATGCCCGCTGGCAGATCCTGCTCGTACTCGGTTTGATCTTCGTGGCCGTGCTGCTCGGCACGCTTGCGGTCAACCTCGGCAGCAAATGGCTGGCCTGGTTGTTCCTGCCGATCCTGACCTTATTTGTGATCGTCCCGCCGCTTTGGCTGGTCTTCGGGCTGGGGACCCGCGGCATCCAACTCGGTCCGCGCTGGCAGGTCTTTTCGGTTTTCGGTCTGGCCATGACGGTCGGGCCGGCGCTCATGACCGTGCTGGAGGTCCTCCTGCTGGTCGGGCTGATCGTGCTGGCAGGCGTGTTTATCGCGCTTCGCCAGCCCGACCTGTTCGCGGAGATCATGCGCCTCGGCAAACTGTTGGAGCACGAAACCGATCCCGCAGTGCTCATCCGCATGACCGCGCCGTATTTTCAAAAGCCGGCCTTCATCTGGGTCGTGCTGGGATACATTGCCCTGCTCGTACCCATGATCGAGGAATTGTTCAAACCGCTCGCCGTCTGGGTCTTTGCCCGAAAATTATCCTCCCCTGCCCAGGGATTTGCGCTGGGCATGCTGAGCGGCGCGGCCTTTGCGCTGGTCGAGAGCTTGAACGCCAGCGGTGACGGCAGCATGAGCTGGCCTGTCATTGTGCTCGTACGGGCCGGGACCGGCCTGCTGCACATGACCGCCTCCGGGCTGGTCGGCTGGGGCATTGCCTCCGCCTTTCAGCAAAAGCGCATCCTGCGGCTCCCGGCTGCATACTTCGCAGCCGTGGCCATTCACGGGGTTTGGAATGCCTGCGCGGTGGGACTGGGCTTCGCCTCGCTCGGCGAAAGCATCGGCCGGCCGGAGTGGCTGGCGCAATTCGCCCCGGCTTTGTTGGGCGGCATGCTCGTGCTCGGTCCGGGCATGTTGATCGTACTGGTGGCCTGCAACAGAAAATTACAGGCCGTCGAACCCATGAGACAGCCGCTTCAGGAAGTACAATAACCTTATGATATTTTCCTCCCAAGCCCGTGACGGTGACCTGGCGCAGCTGGTCGGCCTGACCCACAAACATTTTATTTTTACGCTCAAGGCCGGTGCGGACTTTCAAAGTCATCGCGGCGTGCTCAAGCATGACGACCTGATCGGCAAGCCCTGGGGCTCGCAGGTCTACAGCCACATGGGCGCACCCTTCTTTCTTTTACAGCCTTCCATTGCGGACCTGTTGAATGACCTGCCGCGCACCACCCAGATCCTGTATCCCAAGGACATCGGCTACATTCTGGTCATGATGGGCGTCGCGCCCGGTCAGCGCGTGATGGAAGCCGGCACCGGCTCCGGTTCGATGACCATCGCGCTGGCCACCGCCGTCGGCCCGGATGGACAGGTCATATCGTACGAGCAAAAGCAGGATACGCAAAACCTGGCCCGCAAGAATCTCGAACGCGTCGGCCTCGCTTCGCGCGTGGACTTCAAGCTGCGCGACATCAAAATGGGATTCGACGAAACCGATGCGGACGCCTTCTTCCTCGATGTGCAGAATCCGTACGATTACATTCCGCAGGTGCGCGCCGCGCTCAAACCCGGCGGTTTCTTTGCCACCATCCTGCCCACCTTCAACCAGGTCGAGAAGACCCTGAATGCCATGAAGCTTAATAAATTCGCCTTCGTGGAGGTCTGCGAAGTGCTGCTGCGCTTCTACAAATCCGACCCCAACCGCGTGCGCCCCACCGACCGCATGGTGGCGCACACCGGTTTCCTGATGTTCGCCCGCCGCATCGAACCCAGCTCCGATCCGCGCGGACTGGAATTGGAAAATGAAGTCAGCGTGGAACAATAAGCCCGCGCCGGTCACGGAGCGAGATCACATCAATAAGCATCCATAAGGAGGCATCATGTTCCGAAGAAGAGCCCAACGTTTTTTGAGACGCATGAGCGGACAGCCCAACGTCCCGCCCATGCTGCAGCGTGCCAATCAAATGCTGGCCGCCGGTGACTATGCCAATGCCGCCCTTGCCTTCAAGGACCTGGCCCAGCGCGCCGAGGAACTCTTCCCCCAGCGCGCACCCTTCCTGTATTTGGAAGCCGGACGCGCCGCGATCCTGTGCGGCGAGACCGCTCCCGGCGTTGCCCACCTCCGCCGCGGACTGACCCTGCTGGCTTCACAAGGCCGCATCCACCGCATGCAGGTCCTTGGACGCCGTGCAGTTGACGAACTGCAGGGGCGCGGCCTGACCGCCGAAGCGCAGGAGATCTCGGCCTTATTGAGCGGCAACCTGCCGCAGCAAAGTGAGGAAGTCGAGGAAGCGCCCGCCGCCAAACCGCCGCTCCTGCCCACACACTGCCCCTCGTGCGGCGCGGCCGTGCGTTCCAACGAAGTCGAATGGCTGGACGAAGTCACCGCCGAATGCGATTACTGCGGCAGCCCCATCCGCGGGAAATAATTATTTAATTATGTCGCTCTGAAGGAGCGAAGCGACTGACACTTGCACCGCACTCCCACTCCGCTGCGCTTCGGGGACTTCGTGCGTTCGGTGCAGTGCAGGTGAGAGCCTCGAGGTCCTTCGCTGCGCTCAGGACGACACCTGCCGGAGCTCAGAGCGACATCCCTTTTACAAAACCCATGCCCTTAACCGCAGACCAGATCACTCAAAAACTACAGGCCGCCCACGCAAAAGACCCGGACTCAGACGGCTATGCCGAGATGCCCGTGCTTGCGGACACGGTCCTGAGATGCGCGGCCGTCCTGCTGCCGTTGACCTGGTTCAACGACGACTGGCACGTGCTCTTCACGCGCCGCACCGACCGGGTCGAATCGCACAAGGGACAGGTCTCCTTCCCCGGCGGCGCCTGCGACGAAGGCGAGACCACTCCCGAGCAGACCGCCCTGCGCGAAGCCGAGGAGGAGATCGGCCTGCTGCCCTCGGATGTGCGCGTGCTCGGGCGGCTCAGCCGCATGATCACGGTCAGCAGCTACCGGGTAAGCCCGATCGTGGGCGTCTTCCCCTGGCCGTACACCTTCAAGGTCTCGGGCGCGGAAGTGGCGCGCGTCTTCACCATCCCGCTCAACTGGCTGGCGGACCGGCATAACTACTGGGAGTTCTCCATGCGCGAATCCGAGCGCTCGCTGATCGCGTATCATCCCTTCGACGGAGAGTTGCTGTGGGGTGCCACCGCCCGCATGACCGTCAGTTTTTTGAAGACCATGGAATTGCTCTAGGGTCGCATACAAACAAAAAAGCCCGCCATCCATGATGGCGGGCTTTTCATTTCCACAAACCTTACTTCTTGGCCGGGGCGGCTTCTTCTTCCTTCTTTCCGCGTTCCACGCTCAGGGCGGGTGCGGCGGCTGCGGCGGCGGTGGCAGCGGCGGCTGCGGCATCGGCGGCCACGTCACCGGCATCTTCCTTGACGGCGGTCGCGATGATCGCGATATCGTCGGCGTCATCCAGGATGGTGACATTCGCGGGCACCGTGAAATCGCGCACGTGAATGTTGTTGCCGATCTCCTTCAGCGAGGAGATGTCGACCACGATGCGCTCGGGCAGGTCGGCCGGCAGACATTCCACCTCGACCGCGTCCATGCGGTGCACCAGCACGGCGCTGTAATCCTTCACGGCCGGGGACACACCCGTAAAGGTCAGGCGTACCTTGGTGCGGATCTTTTCGCTCAGGTCGAGCGCCAGGAAATCGACGTGTGTCAGGTTGCCCTTGATGAAGTTGCGCTGCTTTTCGCGCACGATCGCGGCATATTCCGTGCCGTCCACGTTGATGGTCACCAGGCTCGATGAGGTCAGTTTCGACAGGATCAGGCTGGCGTTATGCGCTTCGAGCGAGATCGAGATCGGTTCCACGTGACGGCCGTAGATCACGGCGGGCAGTTCGCCCGCGCGGCGCAGGGCCTTGACCTGCTTGCCGCGTACATCGCGTTTGGTGGCTTTGAGTATGACTTTATCCATTGCTGCTCCTTGGGCGCCTCTCACCGCCGGTTGCGGTTACCTTCACCCGATAAAAATGATTTTCTGAAAAGCGGCCGCGCCGCTGAACATTCTGTTGATCCATGTCATTCTGAGCCGCGCATGCGGCGAAGGACCTCGATCTTAATAGTGCGAGACTCTTCGCCTGCGGCTCAGAGCGACACAGGAAGGACGACATGCGTTTCTACTTCCTTCCAAACACCATCCGGCTCAGCATCAGCAGGATGCCTGCGAACAGGCCGCCCACCAGTCCGGCAATGACCGCGCCGCGTGTGTCCATCACGGTCGTCACGTTGCCGTGCACATCGCCCGCGAGCAGGATCACCGAGTCGATCTTCTCGCCGCGCACCTCGCGCCCGGCCAGCACGCCCACGCGCGCATGGCCGAATTCCACGCTTCCGGCTGCGACCGCGCCTGCCCGGCCGTTGATGAACACGTTCCCGGCCCGCACCGCCAGCGCCGCGCTATTTTGCATATCCACGCTTTCGGCCTGGGTCACGCCTAGCGCGGACTCGTGTGTGGTCAGTTGATCGGTCCGGACCTGACCCGCAGCGCTCAAGTCCAGGGCCACTTCATCGGCATCGATCATTGCGGCCGAGCTCTGGTGCATGCGCACCATTTCAGCCTTGACCAGCTCCACGTCCACCTGGGACAGGTTGGAGACTTGCGCGGAATCGGTCTCGGGGGTTTCGAATGAATTCGGCATTTCTTTCTCTCCTGCACTCGGCAGAAAATGCGCCCCCTGTGCGGAGGCGCAATGTGGAGGACGGCTTGGATTTTATACGCGCAAGGGGGTTTCGTCAAGTGACATGAATTACTTCCTCTTGCCCCGCATGGCCTTTGCCACCCCCGCGGACCCGTCGTCGCCGCGCTTCTCCAACTCGCGGATGATGGCCGCGTGATCCTGGTCGTCCCGGTTCTGGCTGAGCTTGTAGCCCGCCTCGATCTCCGTCACCTGCACCGCAAAACCGGCCACGCCCTTCATTTCCTTTTGCACAAAGTCCGCGGGCAGGCCCTCGAGGCTGTAGCCGGTCCCGTCCTCATGCCTGCGGACCAGCCGGCTGAGCAGGTCGTGCAGTTCCGCCCCCTCCACGAGGCGCGCCTTTCCATATACGTGTACCATCATGTAATTCCAGGTCGGCACGTTGACGTGGTTGTACCAGCGCGGCGAGATGTACGTATGCGCGCCTTGAAAGATCAGCAATACTTCCTGATCGCCGAAGCTCTTCCATTGCGGGTTGGCGCGCGACATGTGCCCGAGTACCGTCAGCGCGCCGCCTGCCTCTTCGAGCACCTCGACCGGCAGATGCGTGGCGACCGGCCGGCGGCCGTCATGTGTGACCAGTGCGGGAAAATTGTTCTTCTGCAGAAAGCCCATGATCTCGGCGCGGTCTTCTTCTCGATATAGTTTGGGGATGTACATGCCTTGTCCTTTGTTGGGTTTCGGGCGAGTATAACATCACGCCCTCGGGCCGTAGGGGCGCGGTCCCCGCGCCCAGGGCGACAGGATGTGGTGGCTTGGGCGACAGAACGTCGCCCCTACATTGAAAAATTCGTGCCCGAATTTACATAATTTTTCGTAGATTTTTGCGGCAGACCCGCCCGACAAGCCCTTTTTTCGCCCCATTTGCGGGGATTTTTTTAATCTTTTGAAGCCTGTTTTGAAGCCTGGTAGGTGCTATATTTTTCGCAGCAGCGGGACATGCAGTTCATCCAGCTCCGCACTGCCACCCATCCCTTCGAATTCCCGCTCGACCCGCCGCAGGCGCGTGCCTGCGCGCGGGACCCATAGGTTATGCGCAGGGGTGCGCAGAAGGGAGCGCCTAGTGAGCTTTTAATGGAGTCGAAGGAGAGTCGAACGAGAGTCGAAGGAATCCGCTTATTTATTCGTAGAAAAAAGGAGCTTAACATGGCTAAAGTACGCAATAACATCGTCATCAAGGGCTTGAGCGGGTCGATCGGGGACCAGCTGGTGATCAAGCAGGATAAGGCCGGCCGGACCATCGTGGCAGCTTCCCCGGCGGACGACCCGAACCGCGTCTTCACGGCGGCCCAAAGACAGGTCCAGGAGAAGTTCCGCGAGGCGTCGGCCTATGCCAAGGAGGCGAAGGATCAGGAGGTGTATGTCGAGAAGGCCAAGGGCACACCCAAGATCCCGTCCAACGTGGCCATGGCGGACTGGTTCCACGCGCCCGAGGTGACCGAGATCGACGCGAGCGCCTGGCACGGCGGGGTCGGTGAAACGATCCGCGTGCGGGCGGTGGACGATGTGCAGGTGACGCAGGTACAGGTGGTCATCACCGACAGCGCGGGCGCGGTGCTGGAGCAAGGCCCGGCGGCGCCCGCCGACGGCAATTGGTGGACCTACACCACCAAGGCCACGGCTTCAAACGGCCCGCGCGTGATCGCCAGCGCGCGCGACCTGCCCGGCCACATTGCCGAGTTCCACTGGTCGGAACCGACTTAAGCGCGCGCTTCTGACCTGACGGGGGTTTGATTCGGTAGTACGGGGAGGGTCGCCTCACCCGGGGCGGCCCTCTTTTTTCTTCGGGTATACTAGGGCGATAGCGGGGAACCCTGCTGGAAAACCATGACCATCACACCTTATCACGTACGATACTTTGCCCATGAATTGACCCGCCGTCATTCTTCAGACAGCGTGGAGAAGCTTGCATCTGTTTTGGCGGACGCACAAGTGGACTTGAACCCTCATCAGGTGGAGGCGGCGTTGTTTGCGTTTCGCAATCCGTTTTCAAAAGGCGCGATACTCGCTGATGAAGTGGGGTTGGGAAAGACTATTGAAGCAGGATTGCTGATCTCCCAAAAATGGGCGGAACGCAAACGTAAAATATTAATCATTGTGCCTGCCAACCTGCGCAAGCAGTGGAGCCAGGAACTTGCCGAGAAATTTCATTTACCGTCTGTTATCTTGGAAAGCCGCAGTTTCAATGAAGCCATCAAAACAGGAAATCTAAATCCTTTTCAACAGGACGGGATCATTCTTTGTTCGTATCAATTCGTGCGTACAAAAGAACCCTATGTACGGCAGACCAGTTGGGATTTGGTCGTGGTTGATGAAGCTCACCGATTACGCAATGTATACAAGGCTTCGAGCAAGATTGCCAATGCAATTAAAGGAGCGATTGCCCCTTTTCCAAAAGTATTATTGACCGCCACGCCGCTGCAAAACTCATTGCTGGAATTGTATGGTTTGGTCAGTATCATCGACGAATACGCCTTCGGTGACTTCAAAAGCTACCGCGCACAATTCGCACGTTCTGGAACAGGCACCAATTTTGAAGAACTGCGCGAAAGGCTCAAGCCTGTGTGTAAACGAACCTTGCGCAAGCAGGTACTTGAATACGTAAAATATACAAACCGCCATGCTTTGGTACAGGAGTTTGTGCCAACAGAAGAGGAACAACGTTTATACGATCTGGTTTCCGGATATTTGCAAAAGCCTGATTTATATGCACTGCCCGCAAGCCAACGCCAACTTGTGACCTTGATCCTGCGCAAGCTTTTGGCTTCCTCCACCTATGCCATCTCTGGCACATTGGATGGATTGGTGAAAAGATTACAGGAAGCAGCGGCAGAGTCAGAAGCTGTCAATGAAGCGCCGGGCGATCTACCTGAAAATTGGGAAGAGTTCGATGAGCTTGCCGATGAATGGGATGGGGAAGAAGATGGAGACAGTACAAAAGAAAAACCGCGTTTAACTGCGCAACAGTTGATCGAGCTTAAGCAGGAAATGGAACAATTGCGCGAGTTTCACACGCTTGCGAAATCGATCATCAAGAACTCCAAAGGCGAAGTGCTTTTGAGTGCCTTGCGCAACGGGTTTGCGGCCTCTGCCAAAAAACAAGAGGAACAAGGGGCAGCCACGCTTCAACAAAAGGCTGTGGTCTTTACCGAGTCGCGCCGCACCCAGGAATATCTATTCAATATTTTGGAGCAGACCGAGTTCAAAGGCAAGGTCATGCTTTTCAACGGCACGAATACAGATGCGAAGTCGAAGGAAATTTATCGCAACTGGCTGGAGAAGTATCGAGGAACGGATCGCATCAGCGGCTCCCCTACAGCAGATATGCGTGCCGCATTGGTGGACACTTTCCGTGACGAAGCCACAATCATGATCGCAACCGAAGCGGCAGCAGAAGGAATCAACCTTCAGTTTTGCAATCTGGTTGTCAATTACGATATGCCCTGGAACCCACAACGGATTGAGCAACGCATTGGGCGCTGTCATCGTTACGGCCAAAAGTATGATGTGGTGGTGGTGAATTTCCTCAACAAGAGTA
Organism: Chloroflexota bacterium; assembly: GCA_021414245.1. GTDB lineage: Bacteria > Chloroflexota > Anaerolineae > Anaerolineales > Villigracilaceae > Villigracilis. Next base: position 760,349 of record JAIOOU010000003.1, on the reverse strand, counting down.
ATGCCGCCGACGTGCGCGTGTACGAATTACTGAGAGAAAAGTTTCATTTGTTTGACGGCGTCTTTGGCGCAAGCGATGAAATTCTTGGAGCCGTTGAATCTGGCGTGGACTTTGAAAAGCGGATTGCCGCAATTTATCAGAAATGCCGTTCACAGGAACAAATTCAATTTGAATTTGACCAACTTCAAAAGGAGTTGGAAACAGAGATTGCCGAAGGCCAGCACGACGCAAGGGAAAAACTGCTGAACAATTTCGATCAGGAAGTGGTGGAGAAAGTCCGCATTCAAAGCAGTGACTATCTGGATCGGTTTAACAGCCACTTATGGATCGTGACACGTACTCTATTGGAAGATTTTGCCAAGTTCGATGAACATGAATACAGCTTCATGCTTCACAAAAATCCGTTTGCGGGCGAGTTAATTCACTCTGGACCGTATCACATGGGCAAGCAGGTGTCTGAGACGACCAATACCTATCGTGTGGGACACCCATTGGCGCAACGCTTATTGGAAAATGCGAAGGCACTGCCCACTCCACCCCAGGAACTGACTTTTCAGTATTCAGGCAGTGGCAAACGGATTGCGATCCTTGAATCTCTTGTCGGCAAATCAGGTTGGTTGATATGCAGTCAGTTCTCTGTAACAGCACTGGAAGTGGAAGACCATCTGGTGTTTTCGGGCTTTGCAGACGATGGAAATGCGCTGGATGAAAAACAAATGCAGCGTCTTTTTGACCTGCCCGCTTTGCACGAAAATGAATTGCCTGTGCCTTCTGAAGTTGCCACCAGGCTTGATGATCTACAAGCACGCAGACAACAAACCCTTATTGAAGAGCTGACCCAACGGAACGCAGAATGGTTTGAGATCGAAATGGACAAGCTTGACCATTGGGCGGATGACCGCCGCGCATCTTTAAAGGCGGATTTGGATGAATTGGACGGGGCCATCAAAGAGAAGAAAAAGGCAACCAGACTATCCCTCAACCTGCCTGAGAAATTGGAACATCAACGAGATTTGCAAAGACTTTCAGCCAAACGCGATGAAGCATGGCGCAACTATGATGTTGCAAGCAAAGAGTTAGAAAAACAAAAAGATAGTTTACTAGATGAAGTGAGCAAAAGACTAAATCAAAGCACGGAAAGCATGGCGCTTTTTACAAATCGCTGGAATTTGAAATAAACATCCCACATAAAAAAGGAGATGCCAACATGCAACAGGGCTTTACATTCGAAGCAGATGACAAGCCACTCTCGGATATATTATTTGAGACGCGAAGAAAATATCGCATCCCGCGCTATCAACGTCCATATGCTTGGGGATTGGAAGAAATCACGGAATTCTGGGAAGACCTAATAACCAATCAAGCCCCATATTTTCTTGGCTCATTCATTTTCAATAATGAAAAGGAAAAAGAAAATGGTTATGTTGACATTATAGATGGTCAACAACGTCTGTTAACGATAACAATTCTAATGGCGGCAATCAGAGATGTCGCAAAGAATATCGATGCAAAAGAAGATGCTGGCCTTTTTCAGCGTCAGGATATCGCCATTGAAGACTGGGAGGGGCGCAGCTCTTTTCGCATAAAAGCAGCGGAATCACTGGACGAATACTTCATAAGGTATATCCAAAGTAATGAGGAAGATATTTCAAGCTCCACTACCAACTCGGACGAAGAAGCACGCGTAAAGTCCAACTACGAATATCTGAAGGAAAAAATCCTTGCTGAAACAAGTCGATTTCAAAACAAAGATGCGCAGATTGACACACTGAAACAACTTCGAAAAAAGCTTCGAGAGTTGATGGTCATTAACGTTGAAATATCGAGTGAAGATGACGCATATGATATTTTCGAGACAACCAACGCGCGGGGAATGGAGCTCTCCGTCGGCGACCTATTAAAAAATCTGATCTTCAAGAACATAAAACCTGGTGACGACAAAGATTTTGCTAAAGATGTTTGGAAGGAAATCACCAGAAATGTTGAAGATACAAACACTGAACTTAAGAGATTTATCCGATATTACTGGATATCAACCTACAGATTCGTCCAAGAAAAAAAGCTTTACAAAGACGTAAAAAAGAATATTTCAAACCTGGAGTGGATGGCCCTTCTGCAAGCATTATGGGACGATTCAAGAAATTATAATATGCTTCTTGAAGGGGAGGAATCGAACTTTCGAGAACTAAAGGGGCACGGCTACAAGATATATGAATCCGTATTTGCAATCAGACTAATGAATGTATCACAATGCTATATTCTTCTACTGGCGGTACTTAGAAATTACGACCGTTTAGGGTTTGATCCATACAAGTTTTTTCAATTCATCGAAAAGTTCACATTTCAATATTCTGTCGTAAGCAAATTGCCTGGAAATCGACTGGAAAAGCTTTACTCCAACTGTGCTCTTGAAATTGAAAAGACGGCTAAAAACGGCCCCAACGAAAAAACCACAAAAAAGATACAATCAATATTCTCAAATCTGCAAAATGAATTAAAGGAGATTGCCCCATCCGAAAATATATTTCTGGAGTATTTTTCGGAGATTTCCTACAAAAACAGCACAGAACGCCGCCAATTGATCAAGTATATTCTTGGAAAAATCAATGCTCATTATCAAAAAACAGATGAATATCTAATTAACTTCCGAACAGTTAATATTGAACACATACTCCCACAAAGCCCGGCCAAAGGTTGGGATTTATCAAAAAAAGATATTAAAGACTATGTAAACAAGCTCGGGAACTTAACACTTCTATCACAAGTACTTAATTCAAAGGCCCAAAACAGCATTGTCAGTGAAAAAATAATGGAATTAAGGGGCTCAAAATTGGATATTACCATTGATTTAGTGGCAAAACTCGAGAACCTAAATGAGAAATGGGAAGAGAAAGATATAGTTGAACGTCAGCAGGAAATGGCAAGACTTGCCTTCAAAAAAGTCTGGATGTTATAGGTTTGACTGCTAAAACAATAAGAGGATGATTTATGACCGACCAACCCGAAAAGCTCGATCTCGCTTCCCACAACCTGCCAACAGACAAAACTGCTGAATTATTGCGCCTATTCCCTGAAATTCGTACCGAAGGGGGCAAGATTGACTTTGACAAACTCAAACTTGTCCTTGGGCAAACCATAGATGTAGGTCGCGAACGGTACGGCATGACTTGGCCCGGAAAAGCAGACTGTTTCAAAACTGTTCAAACCCCCAGCATGGGGACCTTACTACCTATACCTAATGAAGGTATAGAGTTCGATACAACCGAGAATCTGATTATTGAAGGTGACAACCTTGAAGCCTTGAAGCTCCTGCAAAAGGCTTACTTGGGAAAAGTTAAGATGATCTATATTGATCCACCATACAATACAGGCAATGACTTCATTTACCCTGATAACTATTCAGAAAGCATGCAAACTTATCTACAATATACAGGTCAGTCCGATACTGCAGGAAAGAAGTTTAGCAGCAATTCAGACTCTGATGGGCGATATCATTCCAAATGGCTCAACATGATGTATGCAAGGTTATATTTGGCGCGAAATCTAATGCAGGAAAACGGCTTAATTTTTATCAGTATTGATGATCATGAGATGGAAAACCTTCGACGAGTGTGCGATGAAATATTCGGAGAAACCTCGTTTGTTGGTGTCCTGACTTGGATAACGACAACTCAGCCCGACAACATTGGAAGAGCAAGATTTGGACTTCAACAAAATATTGAATATGTTATTGTTTATTCAAAGTGTCCTAGCATCGAACTTCCGCCCTTTATTCTAGCTTCTAATGGGCAAGAACGAAAATATCCTCATCAAGGTCGTTTTGGAGCCTGCCGCTTAGAAATTATTGAACGCGCATTCGATGGAGCATATGCAAGGCCAACATTAATTTTTCCGATTTTAGGCGTCATGCCGCGTGAAGGAAAGCAATGGCAAATTGGTGAGGAAACAGCAAAAGACCTTGTAGCACGTGGGCGCATAGAAATAGTTGATGGTTTAGTAAAACGGGCTGTGTATCCCGAAGATGAGGCGGATGAAGAAACAGGCTTGATACCATTTTGGTCTTACTTAAAACAAGTTGGGACATCTCAATCCGGAAAGGCAGAATTAACCAAGCTCCTAGGCAATGGTAATGGTTTTGATACTGTAAAGCCAGTGAATTTAATTACTGAGATTTTAAGTCACCTGCCAAATGATTCATTAGTACTTGACTTTTTTGCGGGATCTGGCACCACTGCACATGCAGTTCTTGAGGCGAATTCAATTGATAATGGAAAACGGCGATTTATATTAATACAGCTACCTGCTGTTCTTGACACAGAAATAATTCAACAACGCACCAGTGCACAGTATTTAGATGGTATTGGGAAACCTCGTAACATAGCGGAAATTACCAAGGAAAGGGTACGACGCGTAATCAAGAAATTAAACGATGAAGAGGCTGGTCAATTGCCCATACATGGCAAGCAAGATCGTGGCTTCCGCGTCTTCAAACTGGCAGAGTCTAACTTTAAGACTTGGGATTCAACTGCGCCAAAAGATGGCAAGGCGCTTGAAAAGCAACTGGAAATACATATTGAGCATATCCGAGACGGAAGGACAAGTGAAGATATTCTGTATGAAATCCTGCTCAAGAGCAGCTTCCCGCTTACTACACCTGTCGAGAAAGTTGAAGTGGCAGGCAAGTCCGCATATAGCGTGGCAGGCGGTAGCATGTTGATCTGCCTTGAAAAAGAACTCACGCTGGAAGCGGTCCGCGGGATGGCAGAGATGAAACCCCAGCGTGTGGTGTGTCTCGACCTGGGGTTTGCAGGCAACGATCAATTAAAGACCAATGCCGTGCAGATTTTCAAGAATAAAGAGATTGTGTTTAAGACAGTTTAATAAATATCGGTTTACCTGAAATATTAAGGAGACTGCCAATATGCAAAAGCTTCAGTGTTCTGCCTGTGGTGCTAATCTGGAATTGCCAGATGAGCTCACGGTTGCTCATTGCATGTATTGCGGAGCCAAGATTGTCCTAAGAGGCGAAACTGCCCTTAATGAAGCTGTCAATTTGAAACGCTTTGCAGAACTTGCACAGATTGCAATCCAGGCAAAAAATTACGAGGACGCAGTCAAATACAGCAGTCTGGTGCTGGAAATCGACACCAAAAACGTCGATGCATGGATTATCAAGGCACAGGCTACCTTCTGGCTGTCAACAGCGCGAGACGACAAGTTTGATTCTGCCATGCAATATCTTGAAACAGCCTTGCGGCTCAATCCGGCCGACCCCCGCATCATGGAATCACAAAGCCAGTTGAGGAAAACATACGCGGCATGGCTAAATAAGCGCGGGCTGGATGCCCTGAATCATGCGAGGGAGATTTACAACATTGAGAGCAACAGTTACGCGTCTGGCATTATGGACATGATGGTGAACAGCGTAAATGCAAAGGAAGAAAGCCGTGGTGAGTATGTGGAGACAATGAACCTATTCTTGACTGCGGCGGATAACGACCCGGACACCATAGAGTATCTTCAGAATATTTATACATGCGCCATGGAAGCCAAATGGAACCCCTGGGGACCAGCCGTTATCGAGAAAATACAAATTTTAGGACGCCTGAATCAAAAGGAAACAGTAAAAAACAATATTACAAAGATCGAAAAAACACTCGCAGAGGTCAAAGCAAAATTGAAGGCCCTGGAGGGGAAAAGCGGCATTTGGGCAAAAGCCACTCGCGGCGACCTTGAGGACGACATCAAATCCCTGGAAAGCAATCTTAGAAACGAAAAGGCAAAGGTGGCAATTGAAGACCCAACGAAACACTAAGAGAACAGGTCCCTGTCTTACATGAAAATCCATTTCGACCCCAACCAGCAATTCCAACTCGATGCCATCGCCGCCATCACTGATCTTTTCGAAGGTCAGCCCCAATCTGCATCCAGCATGACGCCTATTAATGTGGGTGACTATGGTGAAATATTCGCGGGCCAAGCGCAAACCGAATTAGGCATGGGCAACCAAATCGCATTGAATGAAGACAAGTTGCGGAGCAACACACGTTTGGTTCAACATCAAAATGATATAGAAATTCAAGACGAAGCTACCCCGCTGGAAGCATGGGAGCTATTTGATACACCAGCGAATCTTGCCCGCAACTGTCCGCACTTCTCCGTAGAAATGGAAACAGGCACAGGCAAAACCTATGTTTACCTAAGAACTATTTTTGAGTTATCACAGAAATATGGATTTCAGAAGTTTATTATCGTCGTTCCGAGTGTTGCCATTCGCGAAGGTGTTTTAAAGAACCTGGAAATTACCGAAGAGCATTTCAATACGATATATAACATCAAGCCTGAATATTTTGTCTACGATGCAAAGAAGGTCAATCGTCTGCGCCAGTTTGCGGTGAGCAATACACTGCAAATTCTGGTGATTAACATTGATGCCTTCCGAAAGAACTTCACAGGTACGGATGAAGACCGAAAGAGTAATGTGATTTATAAGGAAAGCGACCGTTTATCTGGACGGCCTCCAATTGAATTTGTTCAGGCCGCACGGCCCATTGTGATTATTGATGAACCGCAAAGTGTGGACAATACTGAGAAGGCACAGGAAGCCATCAAGGCACTTAATCCGCTGTGCACCCTGCGTTATTCAGCCACACATACCAACCCATATAATTTGGTCTATCAGCTAGACCCTGTCCGTGCTTTTGATATGAAACTGGTCAAGCAAATTGTGGTCGCCTCTGCGGTGGCCGAAGGCGGCGCAAATGATGCTTTTGTGAAGGTTGAAAAGATTGAATACAAGACTGGCATCAAGGCCAAGCTTCGTCTTCACGAGCAAACCAAGGACGGTCCGCGCGAGATTGTGAAGAGCATCAAGAATGGTGCAAATTTATTTGATATATCAAATGAACGTGCCGCATACAAAGATGGCTTCATTGTGGCGGAGATTAACGCCGAGCCTGGGGCTGAATTCATCCGCTTTGAGAACAGCAAGATTTTGCGCCTGGGTGAAGAGATGGGCGGCATGAAAGACGACATCTGGCGCACGCAGATCAGGCACACCGTCAAACGTCACCTGGATAAAGAGTTACAAGTCCGTGGGCGGGGCATAAAGGTTTTGAGTCTCTTCTTCATTGACCGCGTCGCAAACTATCGCGATTACGATGAAAGCGGCAAGCCCGTGCAAGGCAAGTTTTCAAAAGCCTTTGAAGAAACCTTCGCCGAACTGGTCAAGGAAGAACGCTATAAAGAACTAGAATGGCTCAAGCACCCAGTCGAGAAGCTGCATGATGGCTATTTTGCTCAGGATAAAAAAGGCATTCTCAAAGATACGAATGGCGCTACACAGGCTGATGATGAAATCTACAACAAGATCATGCGCAACAAGGAACAGCTGCTCTCCAACGAAGAGCCCTTGCGCTTCATCTTCAGCCATTCCGCACTGCGTGAAGGTTGGGATAACCCCAACGTCTTCCAAATCTGCAACCTGCGTGAAATGAGCACCGAACGCGAACGCCGACAAACCTTGGGGCGCGGTTTACGCCTGCCTGTCGATCAAAACGGCGAGCGCGTGCGAGATGACTCGATCAACAAGCTTTATGTCTTCGCCAACGAGAGCTATGAAGATTATGCCCGCGGCTTGCAAAGTGAATATGAAAGCGAAGGTGTATCCTTTGGCAAAGTACCGCTGGTGGCATTGTCCAAACTTACGCAGGTTGTCAATGATGAAGAAATCCCGATTGGGCGCGAGGCTGCAAAAACGATTCGAACTGCACTGATTGAACAAAAGCTTTTGGATGAAGAAAATCGCATCCAACCTGCCTTTGATCCCCGCCGCGCAGACTTCAAGTTAACTCTTCCCGACCCACTTGCCAATCTTGCCCCAGCCGTGATTGACCTGCTGTCTTCTTATCTTATCGAACGTCACATCCGCCGCGAGAAGGAGGAAGGAAAGAATCATTTCAAGAAGGCCGTGGAAGCAAGCCCTGAATTTATCGAGTTATGGAATCGCATCAAACCCAAGACCACGTATCGTGTTGAATTTGACACGAATGAATTGGTAGTCAAAGCAGTCAGTGCTATTAAGAACATGCCCAGTATCACCGCACCGAAGATCAGGATTTCCACAGGTCAAGTGGATGTGCAAAAAGCAGGTGTTGTATCAACGGGCTTGAGCGTATCCACCGATACGTTATCTTATTCCACACGACCGATTCCTGATATTCTCGCGTACCTACAGGAACAAACAGAGCTGACCCGCGCGACACTGGTGCGCATTTTAATAGAGTCTGGCCGCCTTGAAGAATTCTTCCTTGATCCGCAGCGTTTCATGGATCAAGTCGCAGCCATCCTCAAATACGAACTGCACCGCCTGTTGGTCAACGGCATCAAATACGAAAAGCTGGTTGTGGATGGCAAGGAAGCCGAATGGGAGATGGAACTATTCAAAAGTGAAGAGCTCATTAATTATTTGAGCGCGTTGCAGGTCAAGCACTCATCACATGAATGGGTTGTGTACAGTTCCTCAATTGAATACGAGTTTGCCAAAGAACTCGATCAGCGCGATGACATAAAGCTCTTCATCAAGCTCCCCGAAAAATTCAAGATCGACACCCCCGTCGGACAATATATCCCGGACTGGGCTATTGTCAAGTATGATGACGATACCATCTACATGGTAAGAGAGACGAAAGGCAATAAAGACTATCTCAAGCTCCGCACCTCGGAAGCCGATAAGATCAACTGTGGCAAGAAGCACTTTGAGGCTTTGAATGTCCCATTTGATGTTGTGGTCAGCGCGAAGGATGTGTAATCTGTTATAAGTTCGTGAGAGGGAGTGATAACAATGGATGAAGAGGTTATAACGCTTGGGTCGATCACTGTTCGAAAACGACCAGAGGAGAGCTATCAAAGCCAAACCACCAGCAGGAAGGTTTCTCTCGGCAAGATTATTCCTTTTCATGTAACGGATGAAAAAATAGATATTCTTATTGCCTATGCAATCTTCATCAATCACGAGAGGGATATAAGAACGCTGGAGGTTCAGAAAGAATTCAACACCTTCGGAAGACTCAAACATGGTTTGCGACTTAGTATTCTGCCGACGCCAGACGATTTGGGGAAATTCTATATTGAACTCAAGCAGGCAATTCCGAAAAACAGCTTTGAAAAGCATGAAACATTACATCCCACAAGATCCGAACTTGATCTGGACGAAGGAGCTAAACTTTCTGTATTTGGCGAATTGAGAAAACTGGGCGCCGACGTGGGGACAAAGCATGAGTTGATTGGGGATGTGCAAAAAACTTCAACTAATTTATGTGCTTGTTTTCCAAAAGACAATATTTGGGTCCCCATAGCTGCATATATCACAACAAGAATTTTACCCATGTCACTGGGCTATCAGGGATGGGCCTCGTAGCTAGCATAAAGTTATCACATTGATCGCCGCCTTCCTGCCCATGTATAAAAAGCGCAGGAAGAAATAGCCAAGGAGATAAACCATGACCAATAGCCCCGAAGACCTGCAATGCACGGTCCCTGTCAACATGATCCTGGATCTGGCGCATCGCATCTATTCCTACGACAAGACCCCGCTGGCGCTGGCCTTGATCCATGTCGTGCTCGAGCAGCACCCCGGTCACCCGCAAGCCCTGCTCATGAAGCGCATGTACGCGGGCGATTCGCCAGAGTAAGACTTGCACGGATCAAAGCTGTCCAGCAGGCCGAGGCCAACATTTTTGGCGAGAATGGATTTTGCGTATCTGATAAAAAAATCAGGAGGAAACATTATGGAGTTACTTAACATCTTTGCACTAATTGGGCTTTTTATAGATGATATTTTGGCAACATTTAGCATAGTTGGCAGCGCAGTCCTCTTTATTGCCGCCATCATTTCAAAAAAACCCATGAAGAAATTCGGGCAGGTTGCCGATTGGAGTATTTTAGGTTTGGCATTCGGCGGCTTCGGCCAGATCGCAATTGCCGTTACTCGTACTCCGGCAGAAAAGATAGGATTCCTGCAACTGCCTTTATTGATAGTCAACGGGTTGTTATTCATATCCCTGCTAATGGTGGTGGGAAGATTTATTCTCATGAGAATTCCCCGGTAGCTGTTCAATGAACTTGATCACCCTCGCTTTTGTTTTCTTGATCATATTTGTCGGTCTCATTGGTTTTTTGGTTTTAGTTCTCCTTTTTCTAAATAAAATATTCCCTTCCAGAAGAATTTACGCCAGGGTTTTTCCATCCAACGGCAATATTGGGGAAGCCCAGGTTCTGAGGAAAATCATCCGACATTTCAATACTCCAAATTATCATTTATTGAATAACATCACGATCCCCTTTGGAGACGGCACAACACAAATTGATCACATCCTGATTTCCACAAAAGGGGTATTTGTCATTGAGACCAAGGATTATTCGGGTTGGTTATTTGCCGAAGAGAGGTCACCGCATTGGACACAGGTGATTTACCGCATGAAACACAAATTTCCCAACCCTTTGCGGCAAAATTACAGGCACATTAAAGCCATTCAGAAGTTGCTGGATTTCATTCCGAAAGAACATATTCATTCCGTGGTGGTATTCACTGGCAGCGCCGAATTCAAGACCGAGATACCCAAAAATGTTTTTTATCTGGACCAACTGGCAAATCACATCAACACCTTCCAGGAGGATGTGATTACGACGAATCGGATGCAATTTTGTGTAGGTAGAATAGAATGTACCCGTTACCAAATCTCCAGAAAAACAGATGTTGAGCACCAGGAGTTTTTAAATAGAAAGTTCGGTAGTGTGTAGATTTAGTTTTTGGATGTTCCCATTAATTCAATTTGCGAATGCCGCTGGTTAATTTAAGCAATTCAGCGCCACCTGTTCGATAGTTCGCAAACCCGCATCCCCGAGGAGCACACCCCGCATGGACCCGCTCATCCTTGACCGATATCACGACGCCATCCTGCCCGAGGCCATGCGCCGCTACGGCATCGCGCCCGGGGCGATCCGCCTGCTCGACTCCTTCGAGAGCCTGATCTACGAATTCGAGCGCGGCGGGCACGGATTCATCCTGCGCATCGGTCACAGCCTGCGCCGCAGTGAAGCCCTCATTCAGGGCGAAGTGGATTGGATCAACCACCTGGCACGCGGCGGCGTGTCCGTGGCGCGCGCGGTTCCTTCTTTAAGCGGTGAGCTGGTCGAAGCCATCGACGACGGACTCGGCGGACAGTTTTTGGTCACCGCCTTTGTCAAGGCCAAGGGTCAACAACCGTGGCTGGCCGGCTGGACACCCGCACGCTACGAAGCTTACGGCCGGCTGCTCGGCAAAATGCACGCCCTTGCAGTGGGTTATCAACCGGTCCCAGCCTGGCGGCGGCCCGAATGGAACGACGTCAGCTTGAACTTTATCGAGCAGTACCTGCCCGCGGCGGAGGTCCGCGCCCGCGAGGCGCACGAAACGCTGATGGAGCACTTCCGGTCCCTGCCTACCGACCCGGCTGGCTACGGGCTGGTCCATCAGGACGCCCATCAAAACAACTTCTTCATCGACGAGGATGGGACGCTGACCCTCTTCGACTTCGACGACTGCGCCTACAGCTGGTACATCAACGACATCGCCGTCGTGCTCTTCTACATCTCCATGGATGCCGCGGACCTGGGCTACCCCGATAGCGCCGCCTTCACGCGCGATTTCATGACCCATTTTCTGCGCGGCTACCGTCAGGAGTACAGCCTGTCCCCGGCCTGGCTGAAGGAGATCCCCGCCTTTCTCAAGCTGCGCGAACTGGAACTGTATGCCGTGGTCCATCGTGACTTCCAGATCGAAGGCAGCCGGCACTGGGACCTCGAACGCTTCCGACAAGTCCCCGGCTTCGACGTCACCAACGACGGTCACCAGTGGATCGCGGCCTTCATGCAAGACCGCAAACCCCGCATCGATCACGGCCTGCCCTTCATTGACTTTGATTTTGAGTCGTTGAGCTGAAGATGAAAATACTACACCCCACCCCGGCCCTCCCTCCGCCCGCCAAGCGGACACCTGCCCCCGAAGGTGCGACCAGCGGAGGGGTGTTTAAGGGAGAGTTGTAAAATGCCCTACCCCGTCCCTCCCCAAATCCATTGGATTTGGGGAGGGTGCCCGCGAGGGCGGGTGGGGTTGAGAGGTAGAATCCAGACATGCCCCCTCCGTCCTTTGGACACCTCCCCCAAATGCCGAAAGGCACGGAATTTTGGGGAGGGCAGGATAATGCAGGAATGAAAACACCAAATTATTCCCAAATTGAGATTGACTCTCCCTGCTGGGGGGCAGCGTCTGCAATGGGATGAACGGTATAATTCAATCAACAAACAGGAGATCAACATGACTCGAACCTTTACCGCTGTCATTCACAAGGAAAAAAACTGGTATGTGGCAGATTGCCCCGAAATCGGCACGGTCAGCCAGGGGCAAACCGTTGAAGAAGCCATCGCCAACTTAAAAGAAGCCACCGAATTGTATCTGGAGGAATTTCCCATGCCGGAGACAACACATCCCATCCTGACCACATTTGATGTAGCCACCTATGCCTGATTTGCCGCATCTTTCAGGCAGGGAAATTATCCGCGCATTGGAGAAATTGGGCTTCGTTCAAGCCCGCCAGCGCGGAAGCCATGTCGTCATGAAAAAGTCGACACCTGAAGGAAGCGCCGGCTGTGTTGTCCCCATGCACAACGAAGTGGCGATCGGCACATTGAACAGCATTCTCAAACAGGCAAAAGTCTCAGCCGAGGAATTTATCAAAGCCGCCAAATAACGGGGGAAATTGAGCAGCTTCAACCAAGAAACGCCATACCATGCCCGGAAAATACACGCCGCTTGAAAGCTACCTGCTCGCCCTTCCTGCAACCCGCAGGGAGGTCAGTCTGTCTTTTAAGCAGATTGAAGCGATCTTGAAGAGCAGCCTGCCCGCGTCCGCGTACGAAGACCGGCGCTGGTGGGATCATGGGACCGAAGGCAACCACCGCAATACACGCGCATGGTCCAATGCAGGCTGGAAGGTGGATACCGTGGATGTAAATGCAAAACAGGTCAAACTGGTCCGCGCGGGAGCATAACGTGGACGCGAGGGATGGCGAACTCTCCCGAAGCCGGCCCGTGTCCGGCATGCCTGCCGCTTGATTTATAATCGGGAAAGAATGGAGTACAGCCATGACACAATTTGATCGCATCACTTTTAATTCCAATATCATGGGAGGGCGGGCCTGCATCCGCGGCATGCGCATGACCGTTTCGTTAATTCTCAACCTGATCTCCAACGGCATGACGCATGCGGAGATCATCAAGGAACATCCCTATCTCGAAGAAGAGGACATTCGCCAGTCCCTGCAATACGCAGCCTGGCTGGCCGATGAGACCGTACAGGCCCTGGAGATGCCCGCTCCATGAAATTCCTTGCGGATATGGGCATCTCACCGCTCGTAGTGGACGAGTTGCGCCAAAAAGGATATGAGGCCGCCCACCTGCGTGATGAAGGTCTGCACCGCATGACCGACGGGGATATCCTTGAAAAAGCCCGTCAGGAAGAAAGCATCCTGCTGACTCATGATCTGGACTTCGGGGAATTATTGGCGGCCAGCGGCGGGAATTTACCCAGCGTGATCATCTTTCGACTTAAAGATATGCGGGCCGCAAACATTACCCGTCATCTTTTCAGCGTTATTAACCAACAATCCACAGCTTTGCAGAAGGGCGCGATATTGAGCGTCACAGAGCAAAGGGTCCGCGTCCGCAGCCTGCCCATATAAAATCGTGGATTAGGGGAGAACCGGGGTGGCGCGGGCACGAGGTATCCGAAAGTAACCAGGAGCAAATCATGTCGATCACATTTGGCTTGTACGATTTCTTTTCCTACACCGTCCCCGGGGTGCTGTACATCCTGGTCCTCAACCGGTTTCTGGCGGCGGTCAACCTCCCCAGCCTCGACCTGACCCGCCTGAACGTGGACCTCGGCAGCACCCTGCTCTGGGTGGTGGCGGCCTACGTCGCCGGCCAGCTGATGGACTCGTTCGCGATCCGCTGGTATTACCTGGTCAACAAGTTCCATGCCGAAACCAAGGCCATGAAGGAATTCCGCGAAAAGCACAAGGGCATGGCCATCGACTTCACCATCAACGACCGCCAGACGCTCTTCAGCGTGGTCCGCCACAACAACCTCGAGCTGGCGCGCCACATCGACAATTTCAAGGCCATCAGCATCATGCTCAACAACATCAGCCTGGCGCTGCTGCTGCTCGCGCTGCAGCAGGTCGCGGTCATGGCGATGCGCGGGGTTTCACTGGGGTCCTTGCTGATCCTGATCGTGTCCGCCCTGTTCTGTTATGTCGCCATCAAACGCAGCGCCCTGTTCAACGAATGGCACTGGGCCGCCGTCTATCAACATGCCCGCCAGTATGGAAAGAGCGTGGCGGAAATGTTCAAGAGCAAAGGCGGTAAATAATGCGCGGGGTTTTGAATCGGCTCGTGCGGATTCTGTCCGCGCTGACCGTGCTGATCCTGTCCACGGCTTGTACGTACGGCGCCCGCGCCGTGCCGACGCCCACGTTCAACTATATTTTTACGCCTTCCCTCATTTCGCTCAAGATCGAACCCGGGTCCCTGCCGGATGCGCAGGTTGGCGCGGATTACGAGGCCGAGATCCGCGTGAGTGATAACGCCACACCGGTGAATAATGCGGCCATTTCAAGCGGAACGCTCCCCGCAGGTCTTGAACTTGTTTTCGTGGATCACGTCGATGGCGCAAAAATCAGCGGCGTCCCGGAAGAAAAAGGGACATTCACTTTCACAGTCTCCTTCTCGTGTTTCTCGACCATGGTCATCGGGCAGACTGGCGAAAAGGACTATGTGCTGGTGGTGAAGTGATTCGCCCCCTCCTCATGATCGCAAACATCAGGAACCATTCAAGGAGTATCCCATGACACAATCCTATGCTTCACAACCCGACCCGGCCATCCCCGCGCCGCGCGCGGTCCGCTGGCCGCAGGTTTGGGCCTTCATCGCATTATCGTTCGGGCTGGCCTGGCTGATCGACCTGGCCTTGTATCTGCAAGGCGGCCTGAAAAACCCGGCCGCCACCCTGCTGTTGCAGGTCCAGATGCTCATGCCCGCCTTTGCCGCCCTGCTGCTCGGGGTGTTCTTCTTTAAGGACAGCCCGCTTTATTACAAGACGGACCGCGCCCTCTCGCGCTGGTTCGTCTATTTTTATTTCCTGATGACCGCTGCCTACCTGGCCGCGGCCGTTGCGGCGCTCATGCAGCCGGACCTGACCGTTACCCTGAGCGGTTCGCTGCTGATCTTCAGCCTGCTGGGTCTGCTCCTGCTGCTGGTCTTGCGCTGGCGCGGCGGGGCGGGATCCTTTACCGGGGGCCTGGCCTTCGGCAGGTTCCGCCTATGGATGCTGTACGGCCTGGGCATGGCATTGTTCTACGGCCTGCAGACCCTGTTGAACTACGTCTTTAAGCTGGGCACCCTGGCCGATATCACCAAGATGTTCCCGCCCGGAGCGGCAGCCGCCGTCCCGCCTGCCGCGCTGCTGGCCTCGACCTTTCTGAACGCGGTCATCATCGGCCCGTTCCTCGGGTTGATCATCACCTTTGGCGAGGAATACGGCTGGCGCGGTTACCTGCAGGCTGAGCTGGTCCACCTCGGGCGCGTGCGCGGCGTGGGACTGCTGGGCATCATCTGGGGCATCTGGCACTGGCCGATCATCTGGATGGGTTACAACTACCCCGGCCAGCCGATCCTCGGTCCGCTCCTGATGACGGCCTACACGGTCGTCCTCTCGTACTTCCTGGCTTACGCCGTGTTTAAATCAAAGGGTGTGTGGACAGCGGCCTACCTGCACGCGCTCAACAACCAGGCCATGTCCTTCTACATGCTCGCGCTGGTCACGCCGGTCAGCATGGTCATGTCCTTCGGCATCGGCATCCCCGGGCTGATCCTGTGCGCGCTGGTGGTCCTGCTGCTCCTGCGCGACCCGGTCTGGAAGGAAACGGATTAATCCATCAAAAGGTTAAAATAACCGCACACCATTCCACGGAGGTCCGCATGGACGAGCAGCTGAAAAAAGAATTGGAGAACCAGTCGCATCATTTCAGAAGCCTGATCACGGAGTACTGCCGTTTCGAGAGTGTGGCTGCACAAAAGCGCATGATGCCCGAGACCGCCGGTTGGGTCGAACGATTGTTGCAGCAAACCGGCTTTGAGACCCGCCAGATCGAGGTGGCCGGCGCGCCCAATTATGTGTACGGATACTTAAAAGGCACCGGCGATTACACCCTGCTGCTCTACAATCATTACGATGTGCAGCCCGAGACCCCGCTTGAGCTGTGGAACAGCCCGCCCTTCGAGGTCACCGAACGGGACGGGAAGTTGATCGCGCGCGGCATCTGCGACAACAAGGCCGAATTCATCGCGCGCATCTGTGCCATCCGCGGCCTGCAGTCCGTGCACGGCAGGCTCCCGATCAACATCAAGTGGATCCTGGAAGGCGAGGAGGAGATCGGCAGCCTGCACTTCGACGCGCTCACGCGCTCACACGGCGACCTGCTCAAGGCCGATGGGACGCTTTGGGAGGGCGGCGGCTTCAATGAAAAAGGCCAGGCCGCGCTCGCGCTCGGCTTCCGCGGCATGCTGTATGTCGAATACAACCTGCAGTCCGTCAAACAGGATGCGCATTCCGGCAACGCGCACGTGCTGCCCAGCGCCGCCTGGCGGCTGGTGAAGGCGCTCGCAAGTCTCAAGGATGAAAACGGCCGCGTGCTCATCCCGGGCTTTTATGACCGGGTCCGCAAGCCGAACGAATCCGAGGTACGCGCAATGCGCGCCCGGGTCGACCCGGACATGCAGGAGAAATACCGCGCCATGTATGGCATCGACTCCTTTCTGGACGGCCGGCAGGGCTATGATTTCGAAGCGGCCGTCTTTGACCCCACGGCCAATATCGCCGGTTTGTTATCCGGGTATACGGAGGAGGGCGTCAAGACCGTGCTGCCGGCCAAAGCCATGGCGAAAATGGACTTTCGCCTGGTGCCCGACCAGGACCCGGATGACATCCTTGAAAAATTACAGGCCCACCTCAAGGCGCAGGGCTTTGCAGATATTCAGGTCACAAAACTGGGCGGGTCCGAACCGGTGGTCACGCCCATCGACGGGGAGTTCGTGCAAAAGATGATCAGAATCTGCAGGGACTTTACCGGTCAGGAACCCGAAGTTAACGCACTGGTGGGCGGCACCCTGCCGCTGTTGGGAGCCATGAAACACAACGTCGGCACGCTGGGCGTATCCACTTCCGGGAATCCCTCCTATTACGCCAGCGGAGCGCACGCCCCCAACGAACATATTCGCGTGGACGATATTTCGCGCGCGATCGAATTCAACATGTTCCTGTTTTCAGAATTGGGCCGGGACTGAACCCCATCTCTCCCCGCGCTTCATCCCGGACCCGCGGCATGCTAGTGCCGCCCAATCATTTTTCTTAGGAAGATATCGCATGAAATCGTTTCGCTTCTCCACCCTGATCTTGATCGTCCCCTTGATCCTGTCCGCCTGCAACCTGGGCGCCACGCCGCCGGTCCCGGGCGCCGTATCCACCTCGGCCGCGCAAACCGTGGAAGCCCTGCTGACCCCGGCTGTCAATTCAAATGCCACACAGACCATCCCGGCTATCACAGACACCCCCACGGCCTGCAAGGATGAGGCCACGAATACCGCCTGGACCCGCGACCATGTCTTGTATGATGTGAAAGCGGTCAACACCCCGCTGGCGCAAAACAAACCTTTCTTCATGGCCTGGACCTTTCTCAACACCGGCACCTGCATTTGGAATGAAAGCTACCTGATGGTCTTCGAATCCGGCACGCTGATGGCCGGCACGGACAGCTATCCGATCCTGCAGCCCGGCCAGACGGTTGCCCCCGGCCAAACGGTCACGGTGGAGATCCCGATGACCACGCCCGGCAAGGACGGCGAATACCAGGCCGTCTGGCGTTTTCAAAACGATAAAGGAGCCGTCTTAATGTCATTCGGAGTCACGATCAAGGTCGGCAGTGCATCCTCGCAAACCTTGAAGAATCCCGGCGACCTAAGATATACCTACGATTGCACCAGCGGCGTGGTCCGCATCGACCTGTTCTGGATCGATGCCGCCAATAACGAGGACGGCTACCGCATCACCCGTGACGGGAAACTGCTCGGCGAGGTCCCGGCCGGCTCCACCACGTACAGTGACATCGCCCCCGGGGTCGGCGAATACGATTACGTCGTGGCCGCATATAACGCAGCCGGCGAGTCACCCACCAGGGTGCATGTCAAGACCAAGAATTGTCAATAACCGCGCGAACTGCGCGGCAGTTTATAAATACAAATCATAAAGGAGATTTACCAATGGCAGGCAAGATCAACATCATTCAAAAGGGACCTTCCGGCACCGTGCAATACATCGAAGGCTGGTTGAAGAAGAATCTCTGTGAATTCTATTTTGAATTCGGCGGCGGAGACACGGTTGCCATCGTTACCGTCCCTGCAAAAGACAAATGGGATGCAGCGTATCCGTGGGCCGCCGGCAGGCGCGAGGAGATCCTGTCCTTTGTGGCCGAACAATTACGTCGCACGCAGGCCCCCACTTCCACGATCGTGTGGGAGGAGAAGAGCTTCCGCCTGGTGCAGAAATAAATGCCATGAAAAACAAAGCCCTATTCCTTTTACCGGTATTAATCGTGATCGGACTCTCCTGTTCGCTGTTTAGCCAGCCTGCCCAGCCGACCGAAGCTCCCGAGCCGTTCTTCGGTCCCACCGGAGGACCGCTCACATTTGCGCCCGAGTCCCTGCCGGATGCGAAGGCAGGCACGGCTTACGAGGCGCAGATCCGCATCACGCAAAACATCACCCCTGTGGACGATATGACCGTTTCGAGCGGGTCTTTGCCGGCTGGGCTGGAATTCATCAAAGTGGACGGCGAGGACGCCGCAACCATCCGCGGGACTCCCACCGAATCTGGCTCATTCACGTTTACGGTGGAGGTGTGGTGCTTCGGGACCCAGGTCAGCGGGCAGACCGGTCAAAAAGAGTATACAATCCTTGTGAACGAGTAATTCCCATCAAATGATGCGCGCAGGGTTTTGAAGTGAAGGACGAAAGGAGACCGCATGTCTGCCTTTGATGAACTGGAAGGGAAATATCCGGAGATCGTGGACCAGCTGCCGGACCGATTCGACTCGCATGATTTCATCCTGGTCCTCGCCCAAAGATATCAACAGTTGTATGTAAGCGCGCTCAGTGAATACAGCGACAACCACCAACCCTTTCAAACCGTCCACAGCGAGATCGCCCGCAGACTGAACAATCATGCCGAACTGGTGAAACACATCGGCGACCGTCCCAGCCGGAACATCTTCGGGCAGGTCAACGATGCGGCCGTCTGGCAAAAGGTCAAAAGTCAATTACCACTGTTTCCCGAAGGGTAGGGCCACCTATCCGGTGGTCTCAATATCGAAACAGTCCGGCGGTATCTTTCGCCGGACTGTTTGCATTTTTACTCCATAAACCCGTTACAGCTTGAGAACTTTCAGTGCCTCAAACACCAGCAGCGCGGGCCAGAAGATGCCCTTGAAAAATCCCAGCACACCGATCCAGAAGGTGGCGGCATGGCTGAAGAAATAAGCCCAGGCCCCGATCACCCCCAGTCCATAGACGGCTTCCGAGGCCCCGCCCCTGTGAATTACTCTTGGTCTGCGTTCGTTCGTTTGCATGTCAGTGGTCATTGGATTCTCCTTTTAAATGAATGATCATTTGTCATGGGGACATACGTAATTCGATCCATCCAGGTTACAAATGCAATGGACAGAAAATGCTATACTAAGCCCATGAGTGTTCTATCCCCCGATACCCATCCGAAAATGGAAGCTTTGCAAATCAAGCTGTGGCGGCAGGCAAGCCCCACACGCAAAATGCATATGCTGGCACAGCTCAACAGATCCGCGCACATACTGGCCTTGGCAGGATTGCGTTCAAGATATTCAAATGCATCGGAGGCAGAATTGCGCCGCAGACTGGCAGGCTTGCTGCTCGGAGAGGAATTGGCGCGGAAAGTATACGGCGAGATCCCCCATGCAAAATGAGCCAATTGAAGTCACCATAAAGGTTACAGGCGTTTTGGAGGACCTTGGCACGCCGTATCTAATCGGCGGTTCGCTCGCCAGCACATTGTACGGCATGGTACGCACCACCCAGGACTCGGATATCGTCGCGGAAATGAGGCCGGAACATGTCAGGCCGTTCGTTCTGGCTTTGCAGGATGAATTCTTTATTGACGAACAAATGATCGCCGAGTCCATTTTGCATAATTCAAGCTTTAATATCATTCACAAGGAAAGCATGTTTAAAGTGGATGTATTCATTCCAAGTGCACGCCCATACCAAGAATCCCAATTTGCCCGCGCACAAAGACAATCCTTCGCACTTGAAACGGAAATCAGCGCCAACTTCGCCAGCCCGGAAGATGTCGTCCTGTCCAAACTTGAATGGTATAGAATCGGTGGCGAAGTATCGGATCGTCAATGGCGTGACATCCTGGGAGTATTAAAGACACGGGAGGGTGATCTCGACCTTGAGTATTTACGGAAATGGGCGAATGAGCTCAAGGTCACCGATCTGCTCGAACGCGTCCTGTCCGAATCAAAATAAAAAACCCTGCGAGCTCACACCAAATCTACGGAAAAGTAAATAGACTCTTAAGCATGGATCCGCGCCATTTTCTTCACATTCCTCTGCAACCTTCGCGGTAAAAACCATCCTGCGGGTATAATCGCCCCATCTTCTTCCACGGACAAACCATGAAAAAATACCTGCTCTTCACCGTCTTCGTCTCCGGCATGACCACGCTCGCCGCCGAACTGGCCGCCGGGCGTTTGATCGGCAACGTCTTCGGCACCAGCAATTTGGTCTGGGCCAGCATCATCGGCTTGATCCTGATCTATCTCACGCTCGGCTATTTCCTGGGCGGCAAATGGGCCGACAGGAATCCCACGCCCGGCGCGATGTACCGCATTTTGGCATGGGGCGCCTTCACGATCGGCCTTGTGCCCTATATCGCGGGACCCGTTCTCAGGTCGGCAGCGACCGCTTTTGAAGCGTTGAGCGTCGGCATCATGGCGGGTTCCTTCGTCGCGGTCTTGATCCTCTTCAGTGTGCCCATCACCCTGCTGGGCGCGATCTCGCCTTTTGCCATCCGCCTGTCGGTGGACAATCCCGCCCGGGCCGGCCAGGTCTCCGGGCAGATCTATGCCATCTCCACGCTGGGGTCCTTTATTGGCACCTTCCTGCCGACCCTGCTGACCATCCCGACCATCGGCACCAAACTGACATTTTTTGTGTTCGGCTTGTTTCTATTAATCGTGGCCCTGATCGGCCTGGCGAGATTCGCCAGCCGCGCCGAAATGTTGAAATTGATCTGGATGCCGATCGTGCTTTCCCTGGTGGCGATCGTCGCCGCGGGAGGTGCGCTCAAGAACAACACGGGACAGGTCTACGAAACCGAATCCGCGTACAACTACATCCAGGTGCAGGAGATCAACGGCTACACCCTGCTGCGCCTGAACGACGGACAGGGCATCCACTCCATTTATCATCCAGACACTTTGAATTACGGCGGGCCCTGGGAGCAGTTCTCGGTCGGCCCTTTTTTTTACGCCAACCGCAGGCTTGAAGACGTGCACCGCATGGCCATCGTAGGTCTGGCCGCTGGCACCGCCGCGCGGCAGGCCACAGCCATTTATGGGGACATCCCGATCGACGGCTTTGAATTGGATGAAAAGATCGTGGAGGTGGGCGAAAAATATTTTGGCTTGAACCTGCCCAACCTGACGGTCCACATCGGCGACGGACGTTTGAATTTGGAGCGCAGCCCGTACCAATATGACATCATCGCCGTGGACGCGTACCGTCCGCCGTACATTCCCCCGCACATGACCACGCAGGAATTCTTTCAGATCATCGCTTCGCACTTAACCGACAGCGGGGTGCTGACCATCAATGTGGGATCCGTGCCGGGCGACCGCCGCCTGATCGACGGGCTGGCCACCACGATGAGCACGGTCTTCCCGTCCATTCACATCATGGACATCCCCGGCACGCTCAACACCATGATCTTCGCCACCATGCAGCCTACCAGCCCGGACAACCTGTCCGCGAACCTGTCCGCTCTGGCCAATGATCCGACCGTCGAGCCCCTGCTGGTGGGAGCCATGGCCTCCACGTATACCAATCTCAAGGAAGGCTATACCAAGACCACGGTCTTTACCGACGACCTGGCACCCATTGAGTGGATCGTCAATGACATGGTGGTCAGTTTTGTACTCAAAGGCGGGCTGAAGTTCTTACAGTAACACAGCCTCCCGCCGCACAGCTCCCAGGCAGCGCCCTTTCAAGACCAAGATTGAACCTTATGAAACCCAAACTCCCCGTCGTTCTTTCCCATCTGATCTCCCTGCTTGTACCTCTGGCCCTGATCGGCACAGCCTTGCGAATATTACTCAGCCCGATCTTCATCAACGTGGAATACAGAATGCCGTACTTCCCCGCGGACGAATATGGCATGACCCAGGCCGAACGCCTGCACTGGGCACCCTTTGCACTCAAGTATCTGGTTAATTCCTCCGACATCTCCTATCTCGGCGACCTGAAATTCGAAGACGGCAGTCCACTCTATAACCGGCGCGAGCTCAATCACATGGCGGATGTAAAGAATGTGGTGCGCGGCGCACTGACCGCCTGGTATGTTTCGCTTTTTATTTTGATCGCGCTGGCCGTGTTTGCCCATCGGGGAAAATGGACCTCTGAATACATCCGCGGCCTGCGCCGGGGGGGATTGTGGATGATCGGCCTTGCCACCGCCCTGGGACTGATCGCAGGCGTGGGCATCGCCGTCAACCCGGATGTATTCTGGGAATTTTTCAGCCTCTTCCATCAGGTATTCTTCACCGGAGATTCCTGGCTCTTCTATTATTCGGATACCCTGATCCGCCTGTTCCCGATCCGCTTTTGGGAGGACGCCTTCCTGTGGGCCGCCATCCTGGCCCTCGGCGGCGGTCTGGGACTGGCCTTTGGCCTCAAGCCGCCGGCTCCCGTGGAACAGAGTGTATAATTCCAATTAATATAATGTTGTTGCGAAAAGGGTGCGCGAAGCGCCCCGACGAAGCAGCCCCGATTAACATGAGATTGCCTTGGGCGAAAGAACACCCGCCTTTGCAATGACATGAAAACACAGGAACCCTACCCATGACCTTATCGCTTGAGAATAAAGTAGCACTTGTCACCGGCGGTTCGCGCGGCATTGGACGCGCCATCGCCCTCGAATTCGCAGCGCGCGGCGCGGCTGTGGTGGTCAATTACAACAAGTCACCCGAATCCGCCGAGGAAGTCGTTAAACAGATCCAGGCTGCGGGCGGAAAAGCCGCCGCGCATCAGGCCGACGTTTCCGATTTCAAACAAGCGGAGGCCCTGGTGAAATTCAGCGTGGAGACCTTCGGTGACCTGGGAATCCTGGTCAACAATGCCGGCATCACCCGCGACCAGTTGATCATGATGATGCCCGAAGCCGATTGGGATGCCGTCATCAATACCAATTTGAAGAGCACCTTCAACTGCTCGAAAGCCGCCGTCAAACACATGATGCGCAAGCGCGTCGGGCGCATCATCAACATGGCCTCCGTGGCCGGTCAGATGGGCAATCCCGGGCAGACCAATTACTCGGCCTCCAAAGCCGGTCAGATCGGGTTTACAAAAGCCCTGGCCCGCGAAGTGGCTGCCCGCAACATCACAGTCAACGCCATTGCACCCGGCTTTGTGGATACCGAGATCCTCTCGGACATGACCCCGGAAATTCTGGAAGCCGCCTTAAAGATGGTCCCCCTGGCCCGCAAGGGCAAACCCGAAGAAATCGCATTCGCCGCCGCGTTCCTCGCCTCCGATGAAGCCGCGTACATCACCGGCCAGGTTCTGGGCGTGGATGGCGGCATGGCGATGATGTAGCATCCAAATTATCGAGGAGGAACCATCATGATCTTAATTCTGGAACTTGCCTTTCTGGTCGCCGGCGTGTATGCGCTCTTCACCGCCAAAATGCCCGCCTGGATCGTAGGCAAAGGCTACAAAGCCGAGGGCAGCCCGGTCCGCCTGCTGGGCGCACTGATGGCCGCTCTGCTTCCCGGTGTTTTTTGCGGAAGCTTCGGCATCGGAATCATCGCCGGAATGAGCAACTTTGACCCGACCCTGCTCGTGATTGTCTTCGAGATCGGCGCGGTAATCGCTGTGGCCGTCATTGTGACCGTGGCCCTGCGCCGTATCCGCCAGCCGGACAGCCCGGCCCAGCCGTTCGTCTCTTCGATATCCGATAAAAAACTGGAGTAAGAATGACAGAAAACGCTCAAGGAAAAACCACTGTATCCCCGGACGTGCTGACCACCATTGCGCGTCTGGCTGCATTAAGTGTGCCCGGCGTCAGCCGGCTGGCTCCCGTCTCCGGGGGCGTAAATCGCCTGTTTAAACGGGGAGCAGGCGACGGGGTCCGCATTGAAACGGAGGAGAATACGGTCTTCGTGGACCTGCACCTTGTGCTTCAGCAGGACGTCAACATCCGCGAGGTCAGCCGCAACGTCCAGCAAAACGTGGCCCGTTCGATCCAGGAAATGGTGGGCATGGAGATCGGCCACGTCAACATTCACATTGAAGACATTGATTACGAGGATAATGAGGCCTGAAAGCATGAAACCCCGATCCAGGGCGCGCTCGCTGGCCCTGCAAGTACTTTACGAAACCGATATTGCCAACAATCATCTTCCGACCGACGTGTTGAAAACACGGCTGGAGGAAACCGCGCTGAGCGATGACCTGGCCGATTTTGCGCGCAAGATCATCTTCGGCGTGCTGCCGCTGACCCAGGACCTCGATCAACTGATCGCGAAATACGCCCCCGAATGGCCGCTCGACCAGATCGCGGCCATTGACCGAAACATCCTGCGCATCGCCTTCTGGGAGTTTGCCGTCTCCCGCGAAACCCCGGTCAAGGTGGCCATCAACGAGGCCGTGGAACTGGCAAAACTATACGGCTCGGATTCCGCGCCGCGCTTCATCAACGGCGTGCTTGGCACGCTGGTCGAGCACGAACACGAGATCCACCAGATCATCAAAAACAGACTCGCTCACGAAGCGGATATGGAAAAATAAACCATGGAAATTCTTGGCATCGGCATGTCTGAACTTGTCTTCATCGTGGTGGTCGCGCTGATCATCCTCGGTCCGAAGGATATGCAAAAAGCGGGCAAAACGATTGGAAAATTCCTGCGCGAGATCGTCACGTCCGACGGCTGGAAGATGTTCCAGCAGACCTCGCGCGAACTGCGTACTCTGCCCAACCGGCTGATGCGCGAAGCGAATGAGGAGTTGAATCAGATCGGGAATCAAATGAACAACGGCCCGACCCCCGCCCCCGGCCGGCCCAACAATCCGAACGTTCCGTTCCGCTCACAGCCGGTTCCGGAAAATAAGATCATCCCCCCGGCTGCCGAACCCAAGGCAGACGAAAGCGACCCGCAAGATCATGCGTAAACTCCTGTCCGGCCTGTGGAAGGTGCTCACCTTTCCCTTCCGCCTTGTTTTTAATATTCTGGCGTTCCCCTTCCGAAAGATCAGTCAATTTAACAAATTCCTGAACACGGAACCGGAGGAGCGCCCGTTGACCGAGGTGTTCGTTGACCTGACCACCAATGCGGATACACGCCAGATGCTGTGGGACCAGATCGAAGCCCTGCGCATGCATCTGCTGCGGGCATTATTGTCGCTGGTGGTGACCGTCAGCATTTCCTTCCTGTTCACGCAAAAGATCATCTTCTTCCTGGCACAGCCGGTCGGTGGGATGGATAAACTGGTGGCCATCGATGTGACCGAGACCGTCGGCGTATTTATGAAGGTGGCCCTGCTGTGCGGGGTGGCCCTGGCCATCCCCTATATCGCCTTCGAATTATGGCTGTTCGCGGCCCCGGGATTAAAGCCGCGCGAACGCAAGATGGGTCTGGCGGGCATTCCACTGGCCACGATCTTCTTCCTGGGCGGGGCTGCCTTTACCTTCTTCATCATGCTTCCGGCCGCCCTGCCTTTCCTGGAAAAATTCATTGCCATCAAGACCGAACTGCGCCCGCAATCCTATTATTCCTTTGTGACCGGGTTGATGTTCTGGATCGGGGTGTCCTTTGAATTTCCGCTGGTCATCTATGTCCTGTCTGCGATCGGATTGATCCAGCCGCGGGTGCTTGCAGAACAATGGAGGCTGGCCATTGTGATCATCGCCATCGTGGCCGCGGTCATCACCCCCACCATTGACCCGGTCAATCAGGCACTGGTCATGGCCCCCATGATTTTGTTATACTTTATCAGCATCGGCCTGAGCTACATCGCCTACGCCGGGCGAAGGCAGAAAAATGCCGAGGCACAGAAAACCGCTGATCCGGAAGCAGCCGGATAAGGCGCGGAACGAAGCGGCATCCGTTCGGAGGAGAAAGAATGAAGACATCGTCCACACCCTTATTCCGACGCATCCTGAGTGCGTCGGTCATGCTTGTACTGGCCGGCCAGGCCTGCACGCTTTCCCTTTTTCAGAACCCGATCAATACGACCCCGTCCACGCCCATCCCGGGCGTGACGGTTCCCGCGCCCACCCCCCAACCGGTGGCTCAAACGAATTTCGTGGTAACGCTGCCCGAGCCGCTCGGTCCCAATGAAAAGCTGGTCATCTCCGTCATGGATGAGGTCACGGGCCTCTCATTGAACGCAGTCCAATACCCGATGAGCGCGCGTGACTCGCTGACCTATACGGCCGTCCTGCCTCTGCCGTTTAATTCCGTGGTCAAGTATCGGTACGTGCGCATGGGCGCCGCCCAGGTTTTGGAGGACACGAGCCTGAATGCGGGCATCCGCTACCGCATGGTTTTTGTGGCCGGCCCCGCGGATGTGCAGGATATCATCGCAGACTGGGGCGATAAATCCTATTCTCGCCCGAATGGAACCATTCTCGGGCAGGTTTTTAATTCGGACACCGGTTCGCCGCTTCCGAACATGCTGGTCAGTGCAGGCGGGGTGCAGTCGATCACCGATTCAACCGGAAAATTCGAATTGATCGGCCTGCCCGCGGGCACGCAAAACCTGATCGTTTACAGCCTCGACGGCAGGTACCAGACCTTTCAACAGGGTGCAGCTGTTGCCCCCGGGAATGTCACCACCGTGGACCTGCGCGTGAAGGCGGTGCCCTTCGTCAACATCACCTTCATCGCCTCGGTTCCGGCAGCCACGGTCCCGGGTGTGCCTGTGCGTATCGCAGGAAACATCCTGCAGCTTGGAAACACCTTTGCGGACCTGCAGGGCGGCGTCAGCACCAATACGGATCGCATGCCGATCATGAGCCTGCAGCCCGACGGCAAATATTCCGTCACGATTGGACTGCCGGCTGGCACCCACATCCAATACAAATACACCCTCGGCGACGGTTACTGGAACGCCGAACATAAACTCGACGGTCAATGGAATCTGCGCGAATTCACCGTGCCCGCGCAGGACACCACCTTGAATGACTCGATCGCCTCCTGGTCGGCCGGCGACTCCTCGCCGATCCTGTTTGAGGTCACGGTTCCTTCCGTCACCCCGCCGGGCGACATCATCTACATGCAGTTCAACACCTTTGGCTGGATGGAACCCGTCCCGATGTGGCCGCTGGGCAACAATCACTGGGCTTATAAACTGTACAGTCCGCTGAATGTACTGGGCTCCTTCTCCTATCGATATTGCCGGAACGGGCAGTGCGGCAGCGCGGACGATGTGCAAACCGTGGGCGCCGCCCCGGTTGGAAGACAGGCTTCCACAAGTTTGGTCAGCCAGGATATTCAGGATTCGATCAGCGCCTGGAAATGGTTCGAGAACCCCGAACCGGTCACCCTGGTCGGGGCAGCCATCACCCCGCGCGCGGCAAATTTCATGGCGGGCATCGAGTTCCAATCCACCTACCGGCCGAACTGGTCTTATTATGCACCGCAGGCTTTTGCGAACGTGCAGGCTCTGGGCGCGAACAATGTGATCCTGACCCCCAGCTGGACGTACACCAACGTTTCCCCGTTAAGCTTTGCACCGGTCACCGGCCGCGACCCGTTATGGATCGATTCAGCCATTATGATCTCCCAGGCCCGCGCTTTGAACCTGAACGTATCCGTGTTCCCAACACCGAATTTCCCGGCCTCCTCCAATCCCTCCGCGCAGCCCAGCGCAGGCTTCTGGCAGTCTGCGCCGCGCGATGCGCAGTGGTGGCAGGCTTGGTTCACCCGCTATCGTGCATTTGCCATCAACTATGCAGACCTGGCTGCCCAAAGCGGATCACAGACCCTCATCCTGGGCGGCGATTGGACCACACCCGCCCTGCCCGGAGGAAAATTACCGGACGGAAGCCCGTCCAATGTCCCGGCTGAAGCGGAAGCCCAGTGGAAATCCATTCTGGCGGACGTGCGGACTCATTTCAAGGGTCAGTTGTTATGGGCGCTGCCTTATACAAAATCCAGTTTGGAAGCGCCATTAACCTTCCTGCAGGATGTGGATGGGATCTATCTGCTATGGTCTGCATCGTTATCAACCAACCCGAGCGCCACCAAGACCGATTTCGCGAATGAAGCCGGAAGGCTGCTGGATAACGAAGTCGCTCCGCTGGCGACCTTGCTCAACAAACCGATCACGCTCGCGATCGCCTACCCATCCGCGACAGGCGCCGCCAACGGTTGTATCGCAAATGGTCAGGGCGGCTGTTTCGATTGGACCGCATTGAACCGGCCCAATGGAGATATGGAAGTTGTGAGTTTAAGCCTGCAAACCCAGGCCGATATCTACGAGGCGATCCTGAATGCGGTCAACACGCGCCCGTGGATCGCCGGTTTTGTCAGCCGCGGATATTATCCACCCGCATCCCTGCAGGACAAGTCCGCTTCCATACACAGCAAACCCGCCGCGGACATTCTGTGGTATTGGTTCCCGCGTCTGTTGGGCATCGTAAAATAATCCCGGAATATCATCAGCATGTACACAACTCCCTTGGCATCCCCAGGGGAGTCAAATATTTATAACTCGGAGGAGTAATGAAAAAAGCAGGCAGGATCATTGGCCGGATACTGATAGGTTTGGTTATTCTGGCCCTGGTAGTGGGAGCCGGGGGCACATATTATTTAAAAAGCTATATTCCAAATACGGTCGCACCCAAATCGTTCCCGCAAATTGACGGGGAAGTCAAAGTGCCGGGACTCGATGGCCCGGTGGATGTCTATCGCGATCAAATGGGCATTCCACATATCTATGCCTCGACCACTCATGATCTATTCTTTACCCAGGGCTACACCCACGCCCAGGATCGCTTCTGGCAAATGGATTTTTGGCGTCACATCGGCTCCGGCCGTCTGTCAGAAATGTTCGGCGCCGGCCAGGTGGAGACCGACTCCTTCCTGCGCACCCTGGGTTGGAGACAGGTGGCCGAGCAGGAATATGAAATGCTCGGGCCAGAATCCAGGGCTCTGCTGGACGCCTACACCGCAGGTGTGAACGCCTATATTCAGGAACGCGGTCCGGTGGAACTCAGCCTGGAATATTTAATTTTGACCGGAGTGCTGAATGCGGATTACAAGATCGAGCCCTGGACTCCGGTCAATTCGCTGACCTGGGGCAAGGCCATGGCCTGGGACCTGGGCGGCAACATGGACGATGAGATCGCGCGCGCCATTCTGCTCAAGACGCTTACGCCGGAACAACTCAGTGATTTGTACCCGGAATATCCGGCGGATTACCCGGTGATTGTGCCGGCCATCGGCGAGAATGTTGCCAAAGGCGATGGCAATATCGCCCAGAGTCCGGCCGACATTGCTGCTTTAAAATTAAATCTCGAATCCCTGTCAGAAAAACTCGCGCTGATGCAATCCGCCCTTGGCCCGACCGGCCCGGATATCGGCTCAAACAGCTGGGTGGTCTCCGGTGATCGAACCACAACCGGCAAACCCCTGCTCGCAAATGACATGCACCTCGGCATACAAATGCCATCCATCTGGTATCAGAATGCCCTGCACTGCCAGCCAAAATCCGATGCCTGTCCTTTTGAAGTGACCGGCTTTTCCTTTGCCGGAGTGCCAGGCGTGGTGGCCGGACACAATGACCATGTGGCCTGGGCATACACCAACCTCGGTCCGGATGTGCAGGATCTGTTCATTGAAAAAGTGAATCCGGAGAATCCAAATCAGTATGAGGTCGATGGGAAATGGGTCGACTTTGAAACCCGTCAGGAGACCATCAAAGTCGGAGGCGGAGACCCGGTCGAGATCACCGTGCGCATCTCCCGGCATGGTCCGGTCATCTCAGATACGTATGGTTCGCTTAAAGATCAAATCGATCCAAAGGAAAATCCCGAAGCTACACCCTTCAAAGACAAGAGCGGGGTCGAACTGCCCGGGAACTACGCCATCGCCCTATCGTGGACAGCCCTGACTCCCTCCACACCTTTCGAAGCCATCTGGGGATTCGACAAGGCCACGAATTGGGATGAGTTCCGCGCCGCCGCCCGTAACTTCCACGTGCCCGCCCAGAACCTGCTGTATGCGGACGTGGATGGAAATATCGGTTATCAAACTCCAGGGGACATCCCCATTCGCAAGGCCGGCGACGGCACACTGCCCGTGCCCGGCTGGTCCAGCGAATACGAATGGACGGGCTTTATCCCCTTCGACGAACTGCCCTACACCTTCAATCCGCAAAGCGGATTCATCGCCACCGCCAACAACCAGGCCAACCCGCGCGATTATCCGTACCTGATCACAAAGGATTGGGACTACGGTCAACGTTCCTCGCGCATAGTGGATATGATCCAAACCGCGCCGGGAAAGATCGACGTGGCCTATTTTCAAAGCATGCATGGGGACTCAAAGAACCTGAATGCCGAGACGCTGCTGCCCATCCTGCTCACGGTCAACCTGGACCCGGAACTGGCCACCATCCGGGACCAGACTCTCAGTCCGTGGGATTATCAGGAAACAGCAGATTCCAGGCAGGCCGCCGTCTTTGAATGGTTCTGGTGGAACGCCCTGATGGATACCTTTAAGGACGAACTCCCCCAAGATTACTGGCCTGATGGCGGATCGCGCTGGTACGTGATCATGCGCAACCTCGTCCAGCAGCCCGAAAACCCATGGTGGGACGACAAGGCCACCACCGACAAAGTTGAGACCCGCGACGACATCTTCGTCCGTGCCTTTGGCGAAACTGTGACTCAAATTCAAAAGGAATACGGCAAGGATACATCCGCCTGGCCCACTTGGGGAAGCCTGCACACCTCCACATTCAGGAACGCCACGTTGGGCAAATCCGGCATTCCGCCGATCGAAGCGCTCTTCAACCGCGGACCCTTCATCACAGGCGGCGGCAAGAGCGTGGTCAACGCCACCGGCTGGACCGTGGGAGAGTCCTTTGAAGTCGACTGGCTGCCCTCCGAACGCGAGATCGTGGACCTGGCCAATTTGGATCAATCCCTGGCCGGCCACACCACCGGGCAATCCGGACACGCATTCAACCCCCATTACGATGACATGGCCCTGATGTGGACGAAAATAGGTTATGCGCCGATGTGGTGGGATCAGGAGTCGGTCATCAAAGACAGCGAAGGCCACCTGCATTTGGTGCCATAAATCATTATGAAAAAGAGACAGTCACCCTCAAGGTGACTGTCTCTTTTTATATCCGATCGCGATCCATCCTCCGGCCAGCAAGCCCAGATAACTCGCGAGTAGATCCACCAGGTCGAAGGTCCGCAGGGGATAGAATTTTTGTGAATACTCTTCGAGACCGGCCAACAAGGCCAGGATCAACCCGATTGTAAGCGCCACCCGGGTACTGGGTCCGGAAGGAAACGCGGCCAGAAATGTGAGGGTCAGGAAAAAATTCAACAGGCCGAAGAGGACAAAGTGGCCAAGCTTGTCCCCATACTGAAAATCATAGATCCTGGTGAACGGCCGTGAAAGCATGCCGCGATCTGCAAGCAGGATCACGGCCACAATAAAGATCGTAAAAACCACTGCGATGTATTTCATGCAAGAAAACGGCCGTGTTTGCGACACGGCCGGCAGACTATTGCCTTGCTTCTTTTCGCGCCTTCAGCCACTCATACACCATCGGCAGAACCGAGATGAAGATGATGACGATGATCACGTATTCAAAATTCGCACGCACAAAGGGAATATTGCCGAAGAAAAATCCCGCAAGGGTGAAGAGCAGCACCCAGGTCACACCGCCCACCAGGTTATAGGTGATAAAGTAGGAGTAGGACATTTTCCCTATGCCGGCCACAAAAGGCGCAAATGTGCGCACAATGGGGACAAAACGCGCCAGAAAGATGGCCTTGCCGCCATGTTTTTCAAAAAAAGCATGGGTCTTGTCCAGGTATTCTTTTTTGATCCATTTGATGTTGTAGGCGCGCTCGCCAAGGTAGTGACCGATCGAGTAATTGACCGTGTCTCCCAAAAAAGCAGCGGCGATCAGCAGCAGCAGCAGGAAACCGATGTTAAGGGAGCCCAGTGCCGCGAAGGTGCCGGCAGCGAACAAGAGGGAATCCCCCGGCAGAATCGGCATGATCACAAGGCCCGTTTCCACGAAGATCACGGTGAATAATATCCCATAGGTCCACGTACCGTAATCGCTGATGATCCTGGCCAGGTATTCGTCCAAATGCAGGAAGAGGTCGATCATACTTTTCACAAAATCCATGTTTTGATTCTCGCTTTCAGTTTTTTTCAGGTGAGGTCACCTGTTGATTCCCAACGGCCGCAGATTATACACCGGTTTCTTTTTTGACTTCGATCCGGCTGAGCCATTCCCCCAGCAGCAAAAAGGCAACGCTTCCGAGGATGCCCATCCCAAGGTCAAGCGCGCCAAACATAAACAGGTCCCAACCGCGCCAGGCGTGCACCCACTCTCCGGCGGCAAAACCCGCCAGGCTCAAGCCAAAATAGTACAACAGTCGCCAACCGCCGCCGTCCCGGATCACATGGAATAAGGCGCCGCATAACAGTGCGATCAAAATCGCGAACATCAAAGAGGGAAAGGTCATAAGCCATCCATGAAAATGAATATAATATGCAGTCAGTGGCTACGCGCAAATGAATTCAGGTGATAATGCCCCCGCCAATCACCTCATCGCCCTGATAAAACACCGCTGCCTGGCCGGCGGTCACATCCCGGGCCGGCGCATCAAACTTAACCGACACAAGCTCCCCTTCCAACGGGCTGACCAGCGCCTCGACCTCTTTTGCCGTGTAGCGAATTTTCACCTGGGCTCGAAACGGTCCGTTTGGGACCCGGCCGGAAGTCCAATTCACATCGCGGGCAGTCAATTCGAAAAATCCAAGCTCATCGAGGGTACCGACAACCAGGGTATTCTGTAAGGCCTGTTTCGTGATCACATACAACGGAACAGGTGAAGCGATATTTAATCCCTTGCGCTGGCCGATGGTGTAATTGGCCAGTCCGTTATGCCTGCCCAGAGACCTGCCATCGGTGGTAATGATCTCGCCCTCCCTCAACATCTCCGATGCGTTCCGCTGAAGGAAATTTCGATAGTCATCCCCGGCCAGGAAGCACAAATCCTGCGAATCGGGCCGCGAAGCCGTGGACAAACCAAAAGACTCTGCCATTGCGCGAATTTCAGGCTTGGGATAATCTCCCACGGGGAACAGTGCCCGCTGTAATTTGTCCTGGGTCAACACGTGCAAGACATAGGATTGATCCTTGGAGGGATCGACGGCACGATACAGTTTCCGGGTCCCATCCGGCGCGCTTTGAATTCGCACATAATGACCGGTGGCCATGTAATCCGCTCCCAGGGCAAGGGCATGATCCAGCAGGAAAGTCCAGCGGATCTGGCGGTTGCACAACAGACAAGGGTTGGGGGTTTCACCGCGTGCATACCCGTCCAGAAAATACTGGACAACCGTCTCTTTAAATACATCCTTCGCATCGACCACATAAAAGGGAATATCCAGTCTGGCCGCCACGCGGCGCGCCTGCGCCATTGCATCCGGCGTGCAGCAGCGGTTGGATTCCTCCTTGCCCGGCTCGGACCACAGGCGCAGCATCATGCCGGTGACATCATAGCCCTGCTGTTTGAGCAGGGCTGCAGCCACGGACGAATCCACGCCGCCGGACATTGCGACGACAACTTTTTGCGGGGTCATAGGTTGCGTCATTATAAACGAAAGACATTCACTTGACCCGCTCCGGATAAAGCATGGGCTGCATGAGCCCGGACGCACAGAACCGGAAATACAAGTAAAATAAAAGCTCACAAATTCAAAAACAGGTGACAGTCACCTTTACAATGGTGGCTGTCATTTTATTATCAAGAGGATGATCGAAATGGATGGTTTGAAAAATTTCAAGGCGGATGCAATCATTTTTGACAAGGACGGCACCCTGATCGATTTTGATTTCATGTGGGGCGGCTGGGCAGTCTACCTGGCGGAGCAGCTCCATCAAGCGAGCGGACGAAGCGTCGCAACCCGCCTTTACGATGCGCTGGGTTATGATGAAAAATCAAAAAAAGTCCTTGCGCATGGGAAACTGGCATCTTCACCGATGACCGTGTTATATGACCTGACGGTTGAAGTCATGCAGTCCTTCGGCCTGAACCGGAAAGACGCCGAACGCATGGTTGAAGAGTACTGGCGAATCCCAGACCCTGTGCTGCTGGCAAAGCCATTCACCAACCTGCACGATTTGTTCGGCAAACTTCAACATGAAAAAATAAAGGTCGCCATCGCCACCGCCGATGATCGCGCCCCTACCCAGGCTTTGATCGAGGCTTTCGATATTGAAGAGTTGATTGCCACCATGGTCTGCGCCGACGACGGCATTCCTGTCAAACCCAGTCCCGACATGGTGACCACGATCTGCGAGCGAATCGGAGTCAGTCCCTCAAGAATCATGGTGATCGGCGACACGGTCTCCGATCTAAAAATGGGGCGCGCCGCCGGAGCGGGCTTGTGTGTGGGCGTACTTTCAGGTGTCTCAAATCCACATGACCTGACTCCATACGCAGACGTACTGATCGAATCTGTCCATGATCTGCATCTTTACATGGAGGGATTGGTCGATCAGAGAACCCGCCAGGCCAAAAACGGTTTCAACCCCGATTTTGCATATTAATTTCCAAAGGTGGCTTTGAGGGCATGCCGGTCAAATCATCCGACATGCTCTCTTTTTATTTAAAGACCAGAACGAATACAGGATGCAGATTTTGAGACACCGCACTGATAAAATACAGGCATGACCATTCCCTGGTACCACAAAACAAGCATTTATCAAATCTACCCCCGTTCTTTTTACGACACAAACGGAGATGGAATCGGTGATTTAAAGGGTATCCTGCAAAAGCTGGATTACCTGCATGATTTGGGATTCGAGACCCTTTGGATCTCGCCATTCTTTTCCTCGCCGCAGGCCGATTTCGGGTATGACATCTCGGAGTACACCTCCATTGCCTTTGAATACGGGACCATGGAGGACGCCCTCCAATTGATCGACGAAACCCATAAACGGGATATGAAAGTGGTTTTCGACATGGTCATGAACCATACCTCCAGCGAGCATGGATGGTTCAAGGAATCCAGATCGTCACGGGACAATTCCAAAGCGGATTGGTACATCTGGCGCGATCAACCCAACAACTGGCAGAGCATGACCGGTGGAAGCGGCTGGCATTTCAGCAGGGAGCGCGGGCAATATTATTGGTCCAGCTTCCTGCCATTTCAACCGGACCTGAATTACCGCAATCCTGAGGTGAAGAAGATCATGTTCGACATGGTCCGTTTCTGGTTGGACAAAGGCGTGGATGGTTTCCGTCTCGATATTTTCAATGTTCTCTATAAGGACGACCAATTCCGGGACAATCCCTTCACCCTGCAGCTGGCGCCTACGGAAACCAACCCCTCCGGCTTTTTTCAGGAGGCGAAATACACACTCAATCAACCCGAGTGTTTTGATTTTGCAAAGGACTTAAGGGCGATTTGTGATGGATTTGGCGAAAAAATGCTGCTGGGCGAGATCAGCGGCGACCGGCAATCCACACGAAAATTCCTCGGGCAAAATCAAAATGATGGCCTGACCCAGGCATTTGACTTCGGGGTGCTGGATTTTAAATTTACAGCCCGATTTTTCAGAGAGTTGATCGGGGCGATTGAAACCCATTTTTCCGATCCGTTCATGCCGGTTTATGTTTTCAGCAATCACGACAGGCGCAGGAGCATCCAGCGACTCGGGAATGACATGCGCAAGGCCAGGCTTTTGCACATGCTTCAATTAACTGTCCGCGGGGTCCCATGCATTTATTATGGCGAGGAGATCGGCATGACCGATCGCAAATTCCCCTTTGCATCCGCGCTCGATCCAATTCCCCATAAATTCAAATTCCTGCCCCGCTTCATTCCCGATCTGATCCACCTGACCATTAACCGGGACGAAGTCCGCACACCAATGCAATGGGATGGGACACGAAACGCCGGCTTTTCGTCCGCTGAAAAGACCTGGCTGCCGGTCCATGAGAACTACACTGCAGTCAATGTCGAAAGAGAGAGTTTGGAAGAACATTCACTTTTAAATACAATCCGTGAATTGATGAAAATTAGAAACCGGGAGGCGGCCATACAGGAAGGGTTGCTTCATTTATTGGAGGGCCTGCCGGAAGGCGTGCTCGGTTATGAGAGAAGATTGAGCAATAAAAGCATTTTTGTCTTTCTAAATTTCAGCGAAAAGGAAAAGGTGTTTCAATTTGAATCTTCCGAACTGCTTTTTCATCTTTCAAAAGCAGGCGGCATCCACGGCCAAACCATTCAACTCAATGGATTCGATGGAATGATGGTGGCGCGGGCAGGCTAAAAAAATCAGCCTTGAACTTGACGATCAAAAAGAACAGCCTGGGTACCCGGTTTCTTTGATCAATCTTGGGATACGATCACCTGATTGCGGCCATTATTTTTCGCTTCATACAACGCATGGTCCGCACTTTCAAGCAGAGATTCAAGAGTCTGCCCTTTTGACTACTATAGTTTTTCTTCCACAACCTTGGAGACCTTATCCAACGCATCACGGACTGCACCCGCAGGCAGACTGCCCTGTGCCAGATTGGGACGTCCACCCCCTTTGCCGCCAATGCCGGTGATCAGGTCGCCCGCCTTCAACCCTTTTTTGACCAGATCCTCGGTCACACAACCGCAATGACAGTTGCCCCAGTCACGAGGACGGCAGCTCCCGCCTTGGGGTATTTCTCGCGGAACTTATCAGCCAATGAATACAGGGTGTCAGCATCGGCGCCGGGAATTTCCGCTGCAAGAACATGAAGAGCTTGGGGATAAATCCATTCACGCCCCGGCCGACGATCGTTTCAATCCGGCGACTTCCTGTCGCTGCGGAACTCTCACTACGATAATGATTTCGCCGAAAGCCATTTGAAGCCTATCCAAATTATGATAAGGATTAACAAAATTCCGAACTAACATTTCAAGGATTAAATTTTCATATTTTTTATTACTTGAATATGTCCTTCTTGTCGGACAATACACCAACATCATAATACAAACTCATGCATGAGTTCACGAAAAATCTCGGATTGTTGATTGGTTCTAATATTCCAATCCAGTTTTTTATGGACGGCACAAGAACAGTTTGTTTACCAGACAGCTTAATCGATACGATCAAATCATCCCTGGATTGCCACTCCTCAGCATACCTGACTGCCGATGGAATATCCAAAATATACGCACGGGACACAGCCAAAGATGAAAACACAAAAGTCAGCAACATTAAAATATATAAGCTTTTAAATATCAAAGTTCCTTGATTTTTAAATTTAGCAGAAAGGTTCTGGCCCACCAGCAAACTTGTTGAAAATAAGCTGTACACCAGTAGAAAAGCAGGGATGACAAGAGTATGGTCCGCCGGAAATGCAGACTGGCCATATGCCGCGGGAGGGAAACAACAATAAATAAAAACCAATCCCGATCCAAACACAAAAGGAGCAATTTTTGTATTTGACGCTCGATTCCGACCGATTACTGCACCGATTGTCAATCCTGTTATCATAATCCCCGTCAGCATCATGATTTTGGCAGGATCAGAAAAAATTGTCCCCAAAAAATAAACTGCACCCCTTAAAGAAATCACCATGATTTCAAACAAGGAAGGTGGAGCTGGAAAAAAAGCTTGTCGTGCAGAATTCCCGGGAGCAACAACCATCAGGACCAAACCCAAAAATCCTCCGAAAATTCCGGACAATAGAAAAGGAACTATCTGTGCCGACTGCGGTGAGGTAAAAAGTATCCAAGCCAATAAGAATACAAGAATAATTAGTTGAACTGGCGTAAATGTTTCGCTGAATCCCGAATTTACGAGAACAATCAGAAAACTAACCACACACCACATGGTTGTATTCCAAAAAAGTCTTGCTTTTCGCATGAGGAAGTGCATATATGTGCAAATATACAATGGGAACAATACAAGAGGAGGAATGTAACCTCGAAATCCTCCCCACCACAATAACGATGGTTTTATGGTTGGGCTAAGAATAAAGGTTCCGCATAGTACAATAGCAGATAGAGAAATTAATAATAGAAGGGATCGATCATATCCGTAATATTTCAAAATCGATTCGTGCATCAAAATCAAAATAACCCACCATACCAGGATCGCAATGGGGAAAACAAATCCAATTCCCTTTTTTGCAAACAGACCAAGGAATCCGTCAGCAATTGCAGCCGAATATCCACCATGCCAGGTAATATACCAATACCAGGTTGAGCGGAAAATTCCTAGCCGTTCTGCATAGTAGGCTGAACAAAAATCATCAGCCATCAACTGAGTAAAACTTCCAAGGTATGCCAAAAGTATTATCACAAAACTCGCTGGGACAAGCGCAGTCCATAAAATCAAAAGTAGCTTTTGTTTCATAAACACACCCTTATGTTTCATGTTTAAAGGCTATTTAAATTTATTTTTTCTTCCACAACCCTGGATACCTTATCCAATGCATCACGGACCGAACCGTAAGGCAGGCTGCCCTGTGCCAGATTGGGACGTCCGCCCCCTTTGCCGCCGATACCCGTGATCAAATCGCCCGCCTTCAACCCTTTTTTGACCAGATCCTCGGTCACAACCGCAATGACAGTTGCCCCAGTCACGAGGACGGCAGCTCCCGCCTTGGGGTATTTCTCGCGGAACTTATCAGCCAATGAACGCAGGGTGTCAGCATCGGCGCCGGGAATTTCCGCTGCAAGAACATGGACTTGCTTCACAGTCTGAATTGCGGAAAGCTGATCACCGAATGCTGAAACCGCTTGCTGCATCCTCAAGTCGGCAATCTGCTTCTTCAGGTCAGAGACTTCATCCTGCAGGGCAACCACCTTGGCCGGAACCTCCTCCACGGCAGACTTTAATTCCCCTGCGGCCTGCTTGAGGGCCTTGAAGCGCCTGTGGATCAATTCATATGCGCCCCGGCCGGTGACCGCTTCAACCCGGCGAATGCCTGCCGCCGCGGAACCCTCACTGACGATAATGAAGGCGCCGATATCCGAGGTGCGGTCTATGTGTGTGCCGCCGCACAGCTCGTAGGAATATTTATTCTGGAGGGCAGAAGCT
Organism: Chloroflexota bacterium; assembly: GCA_021414245.1. Classification (GTDB taxonomy): domain Bacteria; phylum Chloroflexota; class Anaerolineae; order Anaerolineales; family Villigracilaceae; genus Villigracilis. The sequence goes on along the minus strand of JAIOOU010000003.1, from coordinate 720,583 downwards.
TGCTGCTGCGTTTCGGAGAGCAGACCATCTGAGTCCATGATCGAAACTGTGCGTACCGTCTCGCCGTATTTTTCGCCGAAGAGCGCCATCGCGCCTTCTTTTTTCGCTTCATCCAATGTTTTGATCACTTTAATCACCGGCATATCGGCCGCGATCGCTTCGTTGACCATCTTCTCGACGCGTTCGATCTGTTCGGGAGTCATTGCATCGGGTTGAGTGAAGTCGAAGCGCAGATGTGTGGGCGCCACAAGGGAGCCTGCCTGGCGGGCGTGGTCACCCAGAACTTCATGCAGGGCCTTGTGCAGCAGATGTGTGGCCGTATGATTGCGCATAATGTTGTGCCGCCGGACCAGGTCCACTTCGGCAGTAACCTTGTCACCCACCTTGGGTTGACCTGAAATAACCTGCCCGATGTGTGTGATCGTGCCAGCGGCAGCCCTGCGGATGGCGTTCACCTCGATCTCCCAATCCCTGCCTCGAATATAACCTTCGTCATTGACCTGGCCGCCGGATTCAATGTAAAAACCGGTCTTCGGCAGAATGACCTCCACCACATCATCAAGGGAAGCGGTGGTTACAAGTTCGCCACCAACGATCAGAGCAAGCACTTCCCCTTCCACACGTGGACTATTATACGGATCGTATTCGACCCCATCCCTGCCTAGTTTCTTTTTGGCCTGCAGGTCCTTCAGGATGTTCGCAAAGAATTCGGAATCCTCGCCGCCTAGCTTGCCCATGGCTTTACCGCCGCCGGAAGCTTTGCTATGCTCGTTCTTCGCGGCGTTGAAACCAGCCTCATCGACATCCAGACCCTGCTCGCGGGCAATATCGCGCGAGATTTCAAAGGGCAGGCCGTAGGTGGCATAAAGGTCGAAGGCAATGTGTCCAGCGAGGACGGTTTTCTTCGAGGAACGAATCTCGTCGAGGTGATTCTGCAAATGAGCCGTACCCGCTTCAACGGTCCGTGCGAAACGGATTTCCTCGCGGGTCAAATTGTCGAGGATGGTCGCCTTGTTCTTTTCCAGTTCGGGATAAAAATCGCCGTAGTAATTGATCACAGATTCTGCGACCTTGGCAAGAAACGGTTGATTGAGCCCGATCTTGGTGCCGAAGCGTGCGGCGCGGCGGATGATCATGCGGGTGACATAGTTGCGCCCGCCGTTGCCGGGCACGACGCCGTCGGCAATCAGGAAGGCAGCGGAACGGGCATGGTCACAGATCACGCGATAAGGCGTGAAGTTCGCAAGCATTTCCTTTTCGCTGTGACCGGTGAGCGAACGCAGCGCTTCAAGGGAGCCCGTGAAGAGATCGGTCTTGTAATTGGAGTCAACGCCCTGCAGCACGGAGACAATGCGCTCGAAACCCATGCCGGTGTCCACATGCTTGGCGGGCAATGGCTCAAGACGGCCGTCTTCAAAGAGATTGTATTGAATGAACACGTTGTTCCACAGTTCGAGGAACCGCGTGCATTCGCCGTTCACGCCGCAGACATGATCCGTGCCGCGCAGATTGTCGCGCTCTTCGCCGAGGTCGATATGGATTTCGGAACACGGCCCGCAGGGCCCAAACTCAGCCATCTGCCAGAAATTTTCCTTGCGTCCGAAAAACAAAACGTGCGATGGATCAAAGCCGGGTTGGGCCTTCCAAATATTCGCGGCTTCATCATCCTGCGGGATATTGCCCTTGTCATCCTGAAAGCATGTGGCATACAATTTGTCTTTGGGAAGTCCCCACACATCGGTCAGCAGCTGCCATGACCAGGCGATGGCGTCCTTCTTGTAATAGTCGCCAAAGGACCAGTTGCCGAGCATTTCAAAGAAGGTATGATGCGTGTCATCACGCCCCACATCTTCGAGATCATTGTGCTTGCCCGCCACGCGCATGCATTTCTGTGAGTCAACGGCGCGCTTATAGGGTTTAGTGTCGGTGCCGATGAAGACATCCTTGAACTGCACCATGCCCGAGTTGGTGAAAAGAAGCGTGGCATCCCCGCCCGGGACGAGGGACATCGAGGGCACGGCGGTATGTCCGTGCTCGACGAAGAAATCGATGAAATCCTGGCGGATCTGATTACCTGTTAGTTTTTTGCTCATATGCGTAGCGCTCCAAAATAATGAAATGACTGGCGAATTATACCAAGCGGTGAAACAAAAAGTCCCGAACCTGTAGGTTCGGGACTTTGAAATTCTTTATTCAGTCTCAAGCCGTGGCAGGTTCGCAGGTCGCGCATGTAGCGGCGGCGGCTTGAGCAACAACGGTTTGCTTGAGATTTTGTTTCATCGTGGAATTATACATACCGTTCCTGATTTTGGGGAGGGAGGAAATTCGGTGCCTCATCAGGTTTCAAGCAGAATACCCGGGGCTTGGCAGGTAAAATGGGTCCCTTGAACTCCAATTGAGTCAATATACAAAAATCCTCAAAAACTGCACCAACTGACGGGCGACCCCTCTAAACATTGAAATTTTTCGCCAAATCATGTATATTAATTTAGTTGTATTCATCGGTTTCCCATATTCGTACACAGGAGAATTCTCATGAAACAATATCACGACCAGCCCTGGCTTGCCCTGACTTCCGAACCGCCAGCCGGGGATCCTCCGGTTCCCACTTCTGAAAGCCCGACCATCCCGCCCATGCCCGTTCCTGAGGTGAATCAGCAACCAGTTCCCGCGTCCCAGACGGAACCGATGCCCGTACCTAAAGTCAAACCTGAGGCAAAGACCAAGCCGAAAATCAAACCAAAGCCAAAGGCCAAACCAAAAGCAAAGCCAAAGGCCAAGCCCAAGGCGAAACCGAAAGCCAAGCCCAAAGCCAAACCAAAGGTCAAACCAAAGGCCAAACCAAAAGCAAAGGCAGTCAAAAAAGTAGTTAAAAAGGTAAAAGCCAAGATCAAGACTGCCAAAAAGACCGGGGCCAAATCCAAAAAACGATAACTGACCCATCCCCCCTTCAATCCTTGAAGGGGGGATCTCTTTGATTACAGGATTGATAAGATAAATCGAAGGGAATAGATGTATGATTATCCTGATTTAAGTTGCGGTCCCGCAACGTCAAATCTGGAGCAAATCAAAATGGAAACAGTTGTGAACCGAAAGAAAAGCGTACTTTTCGTGGACGACGATGAGACGACCCGAAATCTTGTGTCTGCGATCCTCCGTCATGATGGATATGAAGTAAACCTGGCGGCCAAGGCTGCCGACGCCCTAAGTTACCTGAAGTCCGCCACCCCCGACCTGATCCTGTCCGATGTCATGATGCCCGATATGGACGGTTTTACATTCCTAAAGCAATTACGCTCCGAACCGGGGACTTCCAACATCCCGGTCATTCTACTCACAGCTCTTGGGGAAGCGGACGACCTGGTCCAGGGTCTGTCGCTGGGTGCAGATGACTACATCCGCAAGCCGTTCGTCCGTTCGGAACTGCTGGCGCGGGTTCGCAGCAAGATCGAGCGCCCCTCCGTTTCCAGTGAAATGATCCCAAAGGATATCAAGACCGGCTTGTTGAAACCCAACCTATTTGCGGAAGCCGTCGCCAGAGAATTGTTCCGCTCCACGAGCACAGGCTCCGAGGGGTTCCTGGTTTTCCTATCCCTGTCGGAACTGCCCGTTTTACAGGACCGGCTCGCCGCGGATTCCGAAGCGGAGATCTGGAAACAAACTGCCAGGATTCTGGAGCCGGATTTGCGTCCCGCCGACCAGATCGGACTCGGTGCGGGCGTCACACTTGGATTACTTTTGCCGGATACCGTCGGGATGACAGCGCACACGTTTCTCTCCGCTGCCGCGAAAAAGATCATGAATCACACCTTTGTGATCGGGGATGAACATCTTCGACTGACTCCCGTTTTTGGATATTCCAACTTTATTTCCGCCCGCTCCGCAGACGAACTAACGGATCATGCCATGACCGCGCTTGATTCTGCCGCGATCAATCTGGATCTGCAGCCCAGCCTTTACGACCCCAAAATGGGATCTTCATCCAATCGAAAAAAATCCGGGCGAGACTCGTCACTCGGTCAGTGGTTCAAGCGGATCGGGGAAACCCTCAATCTATCCTGGCAGATACTATTGACCATCCTGATCGGCGGCGTCCTCCCTTATTTGATTTACGCCTGGTTTGACTCCCTCGGGTACGATCTCACATATCCTGTCTACATTCTGGTTACGATAGCCCTCTTCATTACGGCACTGTTGATCTGGGTCGAAGGGTTTCTTGCTTTGAGGGCCGCCGAGCCGCCCGCCGAGCCAAAGTCGCCGTATCCGCCCGCAAGCGCCATCATAGCCGCATACCTGCCGAATGAAGCCCCCACAATCCTGGAAACCGTGGAATCATTTTTACGCATCGATTATCCCGCACCGCTTCAGATCATCCTTGCCTATAACACGCCTCACGAGCTCCCGGTGGAAAAAAATCTTCAGCAGATCGCCGATCGCGATCCCCGCTTCAAACTGTTTAAAGTGGAGCAAAGCAGTTCCAAGGCGCAAAACGTAAACACAGCCCTCGCCGATGTGCAGGGAGAATTTACCGGAATTTTTGATGCAGATCATCACCCCGACCCGGATTGTTTCAAACGCGCCTGGCGCTGGCTTTCGAATGGGAAAGATGTGGTCCAGGGTCATTGCATGGTCAGGAACGGCGATGCATCCTGGGTCTCGCGTCTGGTGGCTGTTGAATTTGAAGCCATCTATGCGGTCAGCCACCCCGGGCGTTCCATTCTGCATAAATTTGGGATCTTCGGCGGGTCGAACGGATACTGGAAAACAGACCTCCTGCGAAAGACCCGCATGCATGGGTTTATGCTGACAGAAGACATTGATTCCTCCATCCGCATCATGACCGACGGAGCCAGGATCGTCTCCGATCCGAATTTGATCTCCCGCGAGCTTGCCCCGACCAATCTCACAGCCCTTTGGCATCAGCGCATGCGCTGGGCACAGGGCTGGCATCAGGTATCGATGAAACATCTGATGAAGGCTCTGCTCTCGAACAACCTCACCAATCGACAAAAGGTCGGTGCCTTGTGGCTGCTGGGCTGGCGCGAAGTCTATCCCTGGATCTCCCTGCAAATGTTCCCAATCATCCTGTATTGGATCGTAAAATATGGGGGTCTGGAAAAGATCAACTGGCTGGTGCCCATTTTCGTCATGACCACCCTCTTCACATTAAGCGTTGCACCGGGCCAGGCCTACTTCGCCTACAAACTCAGTCACCCCGAGATCCATAAACATGGAAAATGGTTCATCTTTTACTTCATCGTAGGCTCGGTCTTTTACACCGAATTTAAAAATATCATCGGCCGCGTGGCCCAGATCAAGGAGCTTTTCAAGGAAAGGCACTGGAAGGTGACTCCACGCTCGGCGGCGAGAAGCGCCTGAAATCAAAATCCCGACGCCCAGCCGCGCCGGGATTTATTATTGATGGATCATAACCTTCAAAAAATACTCACATCATCCCCACAACACCGGAACAAGGGCCGGATATACTCGAGACATCCTTGGAAATGGAGAGACATGTATAAAAAACCTTTGACCGGAATCGTCCCCGTAATTTGCGCGCTTGTCCTTGCAGCCTGTGCAACTTCAGCACCCTCCATCGGCACACCAAGTGCAAACAACAGCGATGCGGGCGGAACCGCCTCCATACCCACCTGTGCCGCCGGAAGTAAAACGGCTATATTGACACCCGAGTTGACCGAGGGTCCGTATTTCACGGCAAATTCCCCGGAGCGCGCCTCTCTCTTTGAAGAAGGCATGGCTGGCACAAAGATCGTCATTACCGGTTATGTTTACACCATCGACTGCAAACCGGTTGCGAATGCCCTGCTGGATTTCTGGCAGGCCAATGCCAACGGCGAATATGACAACAACGGATACACCCTGCGCGGTCATCAATTCACAGATGCAAATGGACATTATGAGTTAACCACCATTGTCCCGGGCATCTACCCAGGACGCACAGAACATATTCACTTCAAGGTGCAGGCGCCCAATGGAAAATTGATGACCAGCCAGCTTTTTTTCCCCGGAGTCTCGCAAAATGACTCGGACGGCATCTTCGATCAACGGCTTCTGCTTGCAATTCAAGAAACCGGCGACGGGCTGCGGGGTCAGTATAATTTTGTTGTACCAGCCCCATAGGATGTTCCTCCAAATCGAAAACGTGACCTATTTCAAGGTCACGTTTTCGATTCCTTGGTGTTTTATTGAATATAATGAACCCAACCCACAAAGAAGGAGATAACAAGGTGTATACAACAGACATGTATGAAGGCGTACTGGCTGAAACCGTCACAATGATCGGAGCACATGGCGACTTGATCAATGCCTACCTTGCGCGCCCGTTGGGAGAAGGTCCCTTCCCCGCCATGGTTCTCGCCCATCACATGCCAGGCTGGGACCAATGGTACCGCGAAACGACATTCAAATTTGCCCATCATGGCTACGTGACCATTTCACCCAATCTATATTTCCGATCAGGCCACGGAACCCCTGAGGATGTTGCGGCAAAGGTCCGCGCAGACGGAGGCATCTCCGACGACCAGGCCGCTGGAGATCTGGCTGGCGCCATGCAGCATCTCCGGGAACTGCCTTATGTCAACGGGAAGGTTGGCATCTTCGGCACCTGTTCCGGAGGACGGCACGCTTATCTGACTGCCTGCCGGACCCCGGGGTTTGATGCAGCGGTGGATTGCTGGGGCGGACGCGTAGTGATGACACCTGATCAATTGAACGCGAACTTCCCCATTTCGCCTCTGGACTATACCAAGGATTTGCCTTGTCCCATTTTGGGATTATTCGGTGAAGAGGATACCAGCCCCACTCCCGAGCAGGTCAATCAGCACGAAGAAGAATTGAAGAAATATAAAAAGAATTATGAGTTCCATCGCTACGCAAACGCAGGTCATGGCTTCTTCTACTACAACCGTCCCATGTATCGTCAGGAGCAAGCCGAGGATGGTTGGAGGAAGACCTTTGCTTTTCTTGAAAAATATCTAGCTTAGGAGATGAAACAATGTGCACAATGATCGTTGAAAAAGTAAAGATCGACGGCAGCGGAAAGGGCGGTTCAGGCTGGTTCAAATTACAGCAGGCAAATGTCTCCTACGACCATCCCTTTCAGGCTCCGTATGAGCATGCGTTGAACATCGATTTCGTAAATGAAGCTGAAGGCCCGTCTGCGCGGGTGGCGGTGGAGCTAAGTGAGACCGCGGCACGCGAACTGGTCCGTACGATCCTGGCGGTGCTGGATCAGGCTGAGGCGGGTGGACATTTGCCGCACCTTCTTCAAACTGACTCAAATTAAATCTAACACGAATCACGCCCTGATTTCCAATCCCCAGGGTAGAGGCCTTAAAAAGATAAGATATACTCCTGTCATGGATATCCAAAAACCCTCGCTTGACCCCTTGATCTCTGCTCCGGATAGCAATGAATATTTTAATTCGATCAGTCATTTGATCGGTGCGATCCTTTCCATCTCCGCCCTGGCCGTTCTGGTTTCACTGGCAGCGATCGCAGGCAAGCCGGCTCATGTTGTTGGATTTGCAATCTACGGAATCTGTCTGTTCCTTTCCTTTCTGTTCAGCTGCCTTTTGCATTTCTTCCTTTTATTCAAAAAATATCTGCGTGTCTTCGGAATCCTCGACCATAATGCAATTTATTTGCTGATCGCGGGAACCTACACGCCCTTCTGCCTGACAATTTTTAGCGGTGCGAGGGGCTGGATTCTGTTCGGCGTCATCTGGAGTCTGGCGGTTTTTTTCATCACCATTAAATCCATCTTCTTTACAAAAATCCCCGTATGGATGTCCAACATCAGTTTTCTTTTGATGGGCTGGATCATTGTCTTCCTGATCGGCCCGATTTACAGTCAGCTTGGCATGGGTGCGATTTTCATGCTGATCGCAGGCGGACTGTTTTATACAGTCGGCGCCCTGATCTTCGCGAACGGCCGGCCCAATCCATTTCCGCCATACTTTGGCAATCACGAGATCTGGCACATATGCGTCCTGACCGGGAACGCCTTGATGTTTTTGGTCATGCTGCTCCATGTACTGCCCTATCCAGGCGGGTAGGACATGCAAAAACGGTCACTAAGAGGGGTCTTTCAAGCCACTTAATCACCCAAAAGTTCCAATTTATCAAGATTTGTCCTTTGTTCGTGTACAATTGCCGGTAAACAAAGGGTAATCATGCGCATTGCTTTCATCTCCGATATTCATGGAAACTTCACCGCACTCCAGGCGGTGCTTTCCGATATAAGATCCCAAAACATAGACCAGATCGTTTGTCTGGGCGATACGATCACACTTGGACCGCAGCCCAAGGAGGTCCTGAACACGTTAAGGGATTTAAATTGCGTGCTCATCAAAGGGAACCACGATTGGGCCATCCAGGATCCGGAGGATGCGGCAAAATTCGAGATTACCGAGTACCTGATCCCCGACCTGTATTGGTGCCGGGAACGATTGTCCCTCGAGGACCTGAAATTCATTGATAGCTTCGAGGCAACTCACGAGATTGTGCTGCCGAACGGGGTCATCGTGTGTTGTTTTCACGGATCGCCGCTCTCCTCCACGGATCTGATCCAATCCACCACGCCGGCCGATTTGCTTGACAAATATTTCGAAGGGCAAAAAGCCACCATCTTCATTGGCGGTCACTCCCACATACAAATGTACCGCCGCTACGGCGACAAGCTCATTCTTAATTCCGGCAGTGTTGGCAACGCGTTCATGTATGCGTATTCGCCGGGGAACATTCCCAGCCTGCTACCCTGGGCCGAATACACGATCATTCACCAGGAAGGTAATGAATTGGATGTGGACCTGCGACGGGTTTACTTCGACACCGACGAATTGCAAAAAATTGTCCGGGAGAGCAGCCTGCCCGGCACGGATTGGTGGCTAAGGCAATATTCAAAATAATACAAAACAGAACACGGCCCGTGAGGCCGTGTTCTGTTTTGTATTGCATGCGGAACTGCCGCGGGTAAAATTCGCCCCAGCATGGGAGCGGCATGCCAAAAGTTTGTGCGAACCGGCACTTTTCCAAGATAACTTTCTTTAAGGTTTCAAGCGAATTAGAGTAAAATTACCTTATAGAAAATATTTCATCATTCAGAACAGCACGCGGAGGCAGGAAATATGTTCGTGACCAAAAACCTTTATCAAAACGATGAGGCATGGAAAACAACACCGCTGGGGAAGGGTTCAAGTGAAACCATAGGAAGTTGGGGCTGTCTGCTTACATCCGTCACCATGATGCTCAATGGAATAGGCTATAACGAAACCCCGCTGACAGTCAATGACAAATTCAAGAATGCCGGGGGTTTTAATGGCGCCCTGTTCATGCCCAGCGTTCTTCCCTACGTCTGGCCGAACTGCGCCTACCGTGACATGCAACCCTGCGAGGCCTATCCTGCTCCGATCACCCAAATCGACGCCGCTGTAGCCGCTGGAAAACCCGTGATCCTCCAGGTGGACTGGAACAAACAACAGGGCATCCAGACACATTTTGTGCTCGTAAAGGAAAAAAAGGGCGACGACTATTCCATTTACGATCCTTATAAATACAGCGGGGACGGCCCGGATAAGGATGTCCTGTTGACCACACGCTATAAATTCAACGGAGCCAAACTGGAATCAGAGATCAGCGCCGTCTTGTGGTTCGACTCTTACAGTACCACCCCACCCGAACCCCCAAAGATCGCCAGGGTCCCGGTGCCGGCCGAAAAATACATCATTTACGCCGGAGAGGATGACCTCTCCCTGCGGGCCGAACCGTCCATAGGCGGATATTTATGGAAGCGCATGCTGCTTGGAACAGAATTGATTTGCCTGGAAGACAAGGTCAAGGCAAGAACCAAGATCGGCGTACAAGGCCAATGGATCCAGGTTCAGGACCCCAAAGGGGACCAGGGCTATGTGGCTGCCTGGTATGTTTCCACACAAAAGGGAAAACCCGCATCATCCTCATCGACAACTGTTTCCGCTCCGGCGGCTGGTTTGGCGCCGGTCCCGGGTTCTGCGCCAAGACCGGGAACTTCCGTTCCCGCCCCGGTTCCAGCTGGCGCCCTCGCATTGTATCCCACCGAGGAGTTATCCTTCCGAACCCAACCTGTGATCTCGCCGGATACTTTGATTCGAAGAGTCCGGCCCACAGAACAGCTGATCAGCCTTGAACCTGCAAAAACAGCCATACCAAAGGTGGGTGTCCAGAACCAGTGGTTGAAGGTCCGCGATGCCTCCAAAAAAGAAGGCTATGTTGCCGCGTGGTACGTAAAGTATGCCAGCGGCAGCACAGCAATGACAGCAGCTGCCAGTATGCCCGTGGCCGGCGGTCCGGTAAAGGTAAAAGCGGCGGCGGAGGGTGTTGCCCTGCGCAACCAACCCGTCGTAAGCGACAATTCCCTGATCAAAAGGGTTTCGATCAATTACGAGTTTACGATTACCGAGCCGGGCGGCGAGGCCAAGATCGGCGCGAACGACAAGTGGATCAAGGTCAAGGACGCAACCAGTGAAGGATATGTTGCGGCCTGGTTTGTTTCGCGTTAAACGGCCCTTCAATAATTCAATGCAAAAACAAGGCAAGACCAAGGTCTTCATTTCGTATTCGCGCAAAAACAAGGCGTTTGTACGGAAGTTAAATAACGCCCTAGATGCGGCGGGAATCGACTCCTGGGTTGATTGGGAGGGGATCCCCTTGAGTTCCGACTGGAAAGCCGAGATTGCCTCGGCCATCCAGGGTGGTGACGCCTTTCTATTTGTCCTGAGTCCGGATTCCATAAAATCCAATTATTGTCTCGACGAACTCGAGCAGGGAATCAATCTCAACAAGAAGATCATCCCAATCCTTTACAAGGAGCCTGAAAAGGGACAAAAGCTTCATCCTAGGCTGGCCGCAACCAATTGGGTCTATCTGCGGACCAAAAAGGATGATTTCAAAGTCACCCTTCCGAAATTAATTGGAGCCATTCAGACAGACCTTGGCTGGGTGCAGCTCCACACCCGGTACCTGCAGCGCGCAATTGAATGGGAACAAAAAAACCGCAATCGAAGTTACCTGCTGCAAGGTTCAGATATTGAAGAAGGTGAACGCTGGTTGACCGAGTCCACCCGCGATACCGCACGGGTGGTCGTGCCGATCCAGGCGGAATACATCAGCACCAGCCGCAAGGATGCCATTCTGCGCCAGCGCAATCTGACCATCGGCATCGGAGCGGCCTTTGTGTTGAGTCTGATGCTCGGCATATTTGCCTTCATCCAGCGCGGACAGGCGATCGAAAGCGAGAAGAAAGCCATTAATAGCCAGGCCACTGCCATCGCGAATGAGCACATCGCCGCCACTCAAAAAGCCATCGCCGAGGAGCAAAAACTCATCGCCGACCAAAACGCGCAAAAGGCGAAGGCCTTGCGCAGTGCCTCCGAGGCCCGCATCTTTCAGGATCAAGCCGGGGAATTGGCCACCAGCACCCTGTTGGCGGTCAATGCATTTCAAAAAATACCCGGGCTTTCTGAAGCTGAAGATGTCCTGCGTCACAATCTCAGCCTGCTTGCCATCCCGGTCAACCGGATGGAGGTCCATGCGCGCATCCGGACCATCCAGTTAAGCCCGGATCGAAAAAAATTCGTCTCTGCAGATTCGGCCGGCAAGGCCTGTCTATGGGATTTGCAGGCTGGGACCCTGTTTTTCTGCGCCCAGCATGATGGCAGTGTGCTCGACTCCACCTTTAGTGAGGACGGCAGCATCATGATCACCGGCACGGACCGCGGTGTGGTCACATTCTGGGATAGCAATACGGGCAAAATGATCAAGTCCCTGCAATTCGACGGAAAAATTTTTGACCTCAACCTGCACCCGGATGGACGCTGGCTGGGCGTCGGCAGGACCAACGCGGTTTCGATCGTTGACATGACCGACTTGAAGGAAGAGTTGTATTTCGGCCAGCAGGGTAATGTAAATACCATTGATTTTGATAAAACCGGCACCTACATGGCCATGGGCACCTCCGAAGGTTTTCTCAGCATATGGAAGGTGACCGAAAAGAAGATCACCACAGTTTCGCGCCATGAAGGTGAAATCTTCGACATCGCCTTCAGCAACGACGGGAATTTATTGCTGAGCGGCGGCGCGGACAGCACCGTCCGCGCAACTGTCAGCGCAAACGGCGGCCAGAAATATTTGGTTAAGCATGGGGATTGGGTGGAAGACGTCACCTTTGGCCCCGACAACTCCTGGTATGCCACTGCATCCGATGACAACTTTGTACGCATCCTCGACACCCAAACCGGCCAGGAACGCCTGCGCCTGGCTCACACGAATTTTGTAACCAAGGTTCGCATCAGCCGGGACGGGCAATGGATCGCAACGACCGGATATGATGACACCGTCCGCATCTGGGATACAGTCACAGGTGCGGAAGTGATGCAGATCCCGATCGCAACCACCGGCGCAGACATCCGTTTCAGCCGCGACGGAACCCGGCTGGTTGTCGGCGACCAGGCCGGACACCTCTCCCTTTGGGACATCTCGCAACTCAAGGAACGCAGGGGATTCCTGCAATTTCCGGAATTCATACAGGAAGCACGCTTCAGCCCCAACGGCGAATGGATGATCACCAATTCAGATGACAGGAACATCTGGCTGATCAAGACGGCCGACCTCGGCAGCCCGGATGCCCCCCGCCGAAAACTTGTCTCTTCGGATGGATTGACAACCCATATTGCAATCAGCGCTGATTCGAAATGGATCGCCGCCGTGGAGTATGACGGGAACGGAAATAACGCCGATTTCAACCGGGTCATCCTGGCAAGCGTGGTTGAAAAGAAGAAACATCTTCTCTCTCATGGCGGCGAACTGATCGATGCAGTCACATTCACACTGGACAGCCGGCAAGTCATTACTGCGGATGAAAAAGGACTGATCAATTTCTGGGATGTGGATACCGGCGAAAAATTATCCTCGCTGGAGACCAATGGGGTGATCCTCTCCCTCGCGATCTCTCCCGACGGGAAATATCTGGTCGCGGGCATCGAGGAGGGGAATCGCAGCCTGGTCTGGGACCTGAATACGAAGACCCAGCTGGCAACCCTGGAACAGATCGGGAAAATCAACGCCATTCAATTCAACCCGGATGGGAATCTGCTGGCAACCGGGGGCTCCGGGGCATCGGTATATTTATGGGATGTTCACAAGGACGGAACATTCACCCTTTCAGAGGACATATTTCATGTAAACGGCGGCGTATCCACACTCGATTTCAGCCCGGATTCAAACCTGCTGACCGTGGGAGATTCAACCGGCTATGCCTATTTATTCGATCTGCATCTTGGCCAGGAGGTATCGCGGCTGCCTCACATTGACAAGGTAACCAGCATCTCATTTTCCCCGGACGGGAAACAGCTAGCCACGGTCTCAAGGAAGGCCGTGATGCTCTGGGACGTGCCCTCCATCCCGATCTTCACGCGCAAGGATCTCATTGACATTGCCTGTTCGCGAATGACGGAAAATTTGGACATCAATAAATGGAAACTTGTTTTCCTTGAAGATGAATACCATCCAATCTGCCCCAACCTCCCGGCAGCTGGAAACTAAAGTAACGGAGATTAAAATGGAAACACAACCTCAGCAAGAAGTACCACCCATTCTGCAGATTGCCTGGACTCGTTTTGCCCAATTATCCGAGGTCGCGGATAAACGCTCCCATACCCATCTTCGATTACGGAGATGGATCGCCAGCCTGGGTGTACTGGCCACATTATTTGCCATTCTCTCGGAAAGGCTGGGCGAGGGTTTTTCGCCAGTACTTACGTGGACTCTGCGTATTCTTCTGATTAGTTCCCCCATCCTGGCCTCCCTCCTCGCAGCCTACGTCAGTAGAAATTTCGCGACTGGAGACTGGCTGGTGGCGCGTGCCGGTGCCGAGGAAATATTAAAAGAAATCTATGCCTACCGTACCATCCTGAAAAACACCCCCACCAGGCGCAAATGGCTGGAAAAACGACTCGCGGATATTCAACGCTCTGTCTATCGCGGCATGAACGGCGAGCTCTTAATGGAACCGTATGACGGAATCCTGCCTCCTCCGCCCCGATTTGATCCGGGCAATCCTGAGGCTGATAATGGATTTCACGATCTTACCGGCGATGAATATGCCCGCTTCAGACTCGATGATCAACTGGCCTGGCATGAACACTCAGTGAACAAGAAGAGAAAGCAACGCACCCGTCTGCAGATTTTGATCCTGGTTTCCGGGGCAATGGGAGCCGCTCTGGCAGCTCTCGGAGGACCCTTGACCCTGTGGGTCGCTCTGGCCGCAGCCTTCACCGCGGCCTTCAGTGGCTGGCAGGAGTTACGGGACCTTGATTCTGTTGTCCGAAATTACAGCAAGGTCATCCTGGAATTGAATATTCTGTCCGATCATTGGAAGAACCTCGAAGTCGAGGCAAAGAACTCAACGGAATTTTTCAAGACCGTCCGCTCGACCGAGGAAATCCTGTGGAGTCAGAATGTGGAATATATCAAGGCCATGCAAAAGGCCCTGCGCGATTCCGATCTTGAAGAAGAGGCTGGATTGATCAACCGCGTCATCCAGGAACAACGCGATTCTGATCAGCGCTTCAGAAATAACATCGAAGAGGCCGTGGTCGATTTCACAAAAGGGACCATGGTCGAATCCGAAGGGACCCTGACTGAAACCTATACCTCCGCCCTGGGAACCCTGGCCGAGGAGGCCTCTTCTGACCTGGTACAGGCGGAGCTTGCCGTGATGAAAGATGCGGTTCATGATGCGGCTGAAAACATCGCCGAAAAGCTCGGGATGTCATCTGCATTGAAGTCAATTAATGACGAGTTCAAAGATGTCCAGATCGACAGCAATACTCCCATGAACGTCCTGAACGACCTTATGTCACGATATCCAAAAACCGCCGAAGTAAAAGGCTAGACCCGTGCAGGAGACAATATGACTGAATCCACCACCCCCACCACTTCCCCAAAAGACGCGGTACCATCCTCCAATGCAGGGCCAGCAGCAACATCCCAGGCCGGCACCCCCGCAAATACACCGCCAACCTCTCCGTCCCCCGTCCCCCCGAGCACACCTGTAAAGGAGGAAAATGCAACGGGAGCCACCCTGGTCTTGAGCAGCAAGGAACCGAACGCTCCCCATCCGCTCCGGCCGGAAATTCGTCCACACGCCTTCATCATCATGCCCTTCGGCAAAAAGAAAGGCGGAGACGGCTCGCTCTACGATTTCAATGCCATCTATAAGACCCTGATCAAACCGGCGCTTGAGGATGCAGGCTTTGAGCCTTTCCGCGCCGATGAAGAAACATCGTCCGGTGACATTTTGACCGATATGTTCCAGGAATTGCTGCTCGCAGATCTGTGTCTGTGCGACCTGAGCATTGACAACGCGAACGTGTTCTATGAACTTGGCATTCGCCACGCATTCCGCAAACGCGGCATGGTCCATATCCAGGCGGGCAGGGCTTACATGCCCTTTGACATTTTCAATGTTCGCACGTTGCCGTATCACATTACACCGGAAGGGGTGCCTGACCCCGCCTTCATTCGAAGCGACATTCAAGCCATTGCCCGCATGGCCCGGGACACCTGGGCTTCAGATCGCGATACCGTCCACAGCCCGATCTTCAATCTGCTTTCCGGTTTGAACGAACCGGAGCGCAGGGCCTTGCGCACGCCGCTGGCCACCGGCTTTTGGCGTGAATACAATGAATGGAAGGATCGGGTGACCATTGCTCAACGCCAGAAACGCATCGGCGACATCCTGCTTCTGACCGAGGAAATTCGGAACCCTTTTATCAAGGAGGAGGCCATTGGAGAAGCAGGCAGGGCCCTGGCCGACATGGGACGTTATGAACTGGCCCTGGCTCAGTATCGCAGGGGATTGGAGGTCAATTCGGCAAATCTGGAATTCCGCCGACAGGAGGCCTTCCATCTCAATCGCATGGGGCGCGTGGACGAAGCCATTGTCAAGATCGAAAGCCTGCTAAAGGACTCCCCCAACGATATCGACTCGATATCCATTTTGGGACGCGTTTACAAGGAAATGTGGACGGGTTCATGGAAAAACATCAGTGATAAAACCAAGAGACTGAAAAACGCCTTTGAATCCTATCACTGGCTGATCAAATCCGCGGACATTTATTTGAGAGGGTTTCAAAACGATCTCAACAATTATTATCCCGGGATCAATGCACTGACCCTGTCCACAGTGGCGCTCTATCTGGCCGATAAATTCGACGACAAAAAAGATCCCGACCCGGACATCAGCCGCATTCGCAGGGACATTGCCGAACTGCGCGGCGCACTGGTCTTCGGCCTCGAGGAAAAGACGGAGGCAGCCAGCGCCGATTACTGGACACTGATCTCCCTTGCCGAGTTGAGGGTGCTCACTGCGGATAACACATCCAGCGTGGCCCGGGCCTACCGCAAGGCTCTGACAGCCTCCCGCCGGAATCAATTCTGGTTGAATTCCTCGCTGGAACAGCTGCAAATGCTGGCCGCCCTGGGCCTGCGCGAGGAATATGTAAAAGTGGGCATCAAGACCATCAAGGAGGAACTCGCACGCTCGGGCCAGGATGAAAACCAGCAGTCTGCATCAAAAGCCGGATCCTCGAAAAAATCCAGACAGGCCGGGCGGGCCTTCCTCTTCACCGGATACATGATTGATTATCCGGGCAAGGACAAGAAGACCTTCCCTGCCGACAAGGAAAATGAAATTCGTCATGAGATCCGCGCAAAACTGGAAGGTTTCAAGATCAACTCGGATGATCGCGCCTTCGTAGCCGGTCTTTCCGCCGGAAGTGAGATCCTCTTCGCGGAAATCTGCGCGGAAAAGGGGATCAAGGTGCGGGCTTTTCTACCTCTGCCGGAGTCGGCCTACATCAAGCAATTTGTCTCGCCTGGCGGGGATGCCTGGGTCGAACGTTTCTACAACATCCGCAACCACCCCCTTGTGGATGAACAGTATCAAATTGAAAATGTCGGCCAGCCGAAGGAGGATGATGACCCCTATGAACGAAATAATCGCTGGGCGCTGTACTCTTCGCTTGGGCGCGGGATTGACAGAGTGCGACTAATCGCTCTATGGAACGCGTATGGCGACAAACCCAAGGACCGGGATGCCCGTCTCGTCCATCATATGATCGAACTCATGCGCGATCTCGGCGGCCCCATCGAACAGATCAATCCGTCAAAATATCTGCACAATGTGATCGACAATGTACTTGATCGTTTGATGGTGGAGGGTTCCGCCAAACAGGCCAAGGCGGACGCCTTGCGCGAATCCAAAGCCGGCAAAGCCTCTGCGCCTGCCAGAAAAAAGTAATAATCTCAACCTAAACCGGCAGGACCGGACATTGAAAAAAGAAGCCCGCCGATCACTCGACGGGCTTCATGATTGCAAGAGCCTTTTCCTTGGGATAGGGCCATATTTCGCCCCGAACTCCCTTTGCCAGGAAAAAATCCCCCGCGCGGACAGTTTCAACACCTTCGAGGGTGTGAACTGTTACCATTTGATCTTCATCCCCGTTGGTCACCTCGGTAAGGGGCACCAGCAGGGTAACTGCGCGTTTGATGCAATGTCCCGGCTCGGTGATCATATAGGATTGGTCAAATATTTCAGGATTAACCGGCCAAACGTCACTCGGGGCATCCAGCTCACTCACCAGGAAATCCCCTCTCTTCGCAGTTAGAAGCGTTCCCCACGGTGTTTTCACCTGGATACTTTGCGGTTCTTCATCCCGCGGCAGGAACGCGACCACATTTCTTTGCAGCATGCTGCGAAAAGGCTTGAAGTTCAAAGTATTCAGGACAGGGCTTTCGGACACCAAAATCACAGGCTCTTTCAACTCAATTCCTCCTGATGCTGTCGGAATAAAAAGGATGATTTTATTTATTCTAATCCAAAAAATGCGTTTCCATGAATGAGGATATCCTCCCTTATAATCTGCCTCAGGAAGCACCAAACAAAATCAAATCCATTCGAATAATACAGGGAATTCATGAACAAATTGATTGTGATCGTTGGGCCAAGCGGGGTGGGCAAGACCACCCTCGCACAGGCATTATGTGCGAAACGGGATTTTTCAATGGCTTACGAACAGCATTCCGAGAGACCGTTCCAGTCACTCTTCAAGCAGGATCCTCATTACGCGCTCGCCAATCAACTGGATTATCTGATCTTCCGGGCGGAGCAGGAACGTGAACTACGGCGGGGAGAGAAACCCGCCTTGATGGACGGGGGGCTGGACCTTGATTTTCAGGGGTTCACCCGGCTCTTCCGTAAACACGGCCTGTTATCGGACGCAGAGTTTGATCTGTGCGAACGATTCTATAATCACACCCGCGCCCTTCTCCCGCCTCCGGATTTCATCATCGCATTGAGCGCCACGGAAGAGATCGTCGGTGCAAGACTGGCAGCTCGAAACAGAATCAACATTGCGTCCGCGAAAGACGCGCGGGACCTGGACCAACTTATCAAGGAATGGCTGGCGGCCGTCCCCAAAAATAAGATCCTCGAACTCGACGTCTCCAGGGAGAAAAAGGAATATGCAAGAAGCGTTGACCTTATCCTGGAGCGGGTGTAATAACCGGTCTTCCCGCAGCATCCATATCACATGAACAACAGAACCATATCCCACATTATCGAACCCCAACTTGTCGTGGAAGGCGCGGGCGTGCTGTTGCGCCGCTCGGTCTCCCCGCGCGCTACGAACGAGCATGACCCATTTTTGTTATTCGATCATTTTGCCTTCAACAATCCTCTTGAGGGCCCCATCCGTGGATTTCCGATGCACCCGCATCGCGGCATCGAGACCGTCACGTATATTCTTGACGGCTCGGTCAACCATCGCGACAGCCTCGGTAACTCCGGCGTGATCGGGCCGGGCGATGTGCAATGGATGACCAGTGGCCGCGGCATTCTACACGAGGAAATGCCCCGCCGCGGCGAGAGCGGAAACATTTACGGCTTTCAGCTTTGGGTGAACCTGCCCGCCGCCCAGAAAATGGGACAGCCCCGCTACCAGGAAGTTAATTCATCCACGATCCCAGTGGTCGAAAAGGACGGCGCCACAGTACGACTGGTGGCCGGTGAACTGGAGGGGATCCGCGGGCCGGTTGAAGACATTGCAGCCTCGCCTCTTTACATGGACGTGAAGCTGGCTCCTGCTTCGAGCTTCAAGATCGCCATCCCGGAAGGTCACACGGTCCTGGCTTATGTCTTCGAAGGCGCGGGTGAATTTGGCGGCGAGGCGGTCGAATCTGTCAGCATGGTGGTCTTCAACGATGACGGTGGCCAGATCGAGGTCAAGAGCGACGCTGCGGGCCGGGGCGTGCAATTCATGCTGATCGCCGGTGCTCCGTTCAAGGAGCCGATTGTTCCTTATGGACCTTTCGTCATGAATACCGTCGAAGAGATCCAGCAAACCATAGCTGACCTGCGCAACGGAACTTTCATTCAAGCTTAGGAGATCAAATTTCGGAGGTGAGATCACCTCCGAAATTTATATAATATTATGTCTAAAGTCCTATATGGTCCGCGGATGGGCAGGCAGGGTCAATTGCGGGCGGGTTGCAGCGCCATTATCTTCGATGCAAATCGCGAAAAAGTATTGCTGACACGCCGAACCGACAACGGACGCTGGTGTCTGCCGGGTGGTGCAATGGAAGCGGGCGAAAGCGCAGCCGAGGCGTGCATTCGTGAAGTAAGAGAGGAAACCGGCCTGAATGTCCGCGTGACCCGGCTGATCGGCGTATACAGCAACCCCGATCAATTGATCGTGTACAATGACGGCAACAAGATCTTTATGGTGGTTATGAGCTTTGAGGCCGAGATCGTTTCCGGCGAGTTGGGATTGAGCAACGAGACCACTGAGGCCGGATATTTTTCCCTGAGCGAAATGGAACACATGCCCATGCACGGGCAACATAAGAGCCGGGTGGAGGATGCCCTGCTAGGCGGGGATGCAGTTATCAAATAAATCAGCGGGGGATAATTTCGCCACCAACAGGCAATCTCAGGGTTGTTATACAAAACTTTAGGCCAGGAGGCAAGATGTTAAAAGCACTCTCAGATCGTTTTTATCGATGGGCAAAAGGCTGGCTAGTGATTGTGCTGTTATTTCTGGACGCATTCTTCGCCGGCTTTCTTTTGCCACTCATTCAAGGCATGATGCAGGGCGGACAGGGTGGAATCCAACCCCTGGACCTGATGATGTTCGCAACCCCGCCCAGGATCTTTGGCATGATCGAACAATATGGAGAGTACGGCCGCCCATTCTACCGGAACGTCGAGCTCACCATTGATATCATCTACCCGATCGTATATTTGTTTTTCTTTGGCCTGCTGATCTCCTGGCTGTTCCAACGCGGCTTTGCATCCACGAGCCCGATGCGGAAATACAATGTTGTGCCGTTGGGCGCCTGGGTCTTTGACCTGCTGGAAAATGGCTGCATTGTCATTCTGCTTTCCATCTTCCCTGTCCAGCCAGCCGGCCTGGCCTGGCTGCTGACCGTACTGACTGCGGTCAAATGGTTCTTCGCCGGAGCCAGCATTCTGTTGATTCTGATCGGCCTGATCGTGGCCTTGAAAAACGGCTTTAGAAAGCAGGGTTAAAAAAGAGAGGCGCGTGTATCGCGCCTCTCTTTTTTATATTTGTCTCCACCAAACACCCGTACATTCGGGCAGGATCTCCCAACCATTCCGCCTGACCCTGTCGCCAAGTTCATCACCAAAGAAAAAACGCGAAAGAAAATCCGCCTCGTCGAGGGAAACAAATCTGTAATCGGTGCGGATCCACTTGTTTTGAAATCCGGCTTCATCCAGCCAGGGATAAAAACCCCTCAGGTGTTCCAGCTTAACCGGGGTCTCATTACCCGTGCCCAGCGACTCAAATAAAACGATCGTGCCGCCGGGCTTGAGAACCCGCTTCATTTCGTCCAGCCATTCTTCGAGTTGAAGCCGCCACGTGCCCCTGGAATCCCAGACAGCCAGATAACTTAAACTCCAGCCGGAAACAACCAGATCCGCGGAGTGATCCCCCACCGGCAGCTTGCGGTGGTCAGCCACATCCACCTGCCAGTTGGCCAACCCGCTGGCAATTAATTTTTCCCGGCACACACGCAGCATCTCGTCGGAGATATCGAAGGCTCGCACACGGGAGACCTGCGGAGCCAGCAGGCAGGCCAGACGGCCCGTTCCAGCTCCAAGGTCATAGACGACGCGGCCGTTCAGGGATACGATCTCCTGCAAAGCATGCAAAATATTTCCTTCGTGGTCTTCACGGACGATCAAGGCTTCATATTTGTCGCCTTCCGTTCGATAGATCTCTTCCTGTGTTGGCATGGATTAATTATAAAGGTTCCCGCTATAATTGGCGAATGAGCCCCCTTTCCTCCTCCGCCCAAAAGATCCAGGACCTGCTTGATTCACTCGGGTACAGCTATGTGGTTATCGAATATGCAGAATCAACCCGCACCGCTCAGGAAGCCGCGGACCGTGCCGGCTGCGAACTTGGCCAGATCGTCAAATCCCTGATCTTCCAGGGTAAATCCAGCGGCAAACCGATCCTGGTTTTGACCAGCGGCGCAAATCGCGTGGACGAGAAACTTATCAGCAAGTATGCCGGCGAACCCATCCGGCGCGCAGATGCCGACTTCGTACGTTCGGTGACCGGCTTTGCGATTGGCGGGGTCCCGCCCATCGGCCACAACGAAAAAATGGAAACCTATCTCGATGAGGACCTGCAGCAGTACCTGGTCATCTGGGCCGCAGCGGGCACGCCGAATGCCATCTTTAAGCTATCCCCATCGGACCTGCAAAAAATGACTGGCGGCAGGACCGTACAGGTAAAATAATGATCCGGGTTTTCTGAATTTCCCCGCGTGTTTCTGACAATTCAAAATGAAATACACCCAACGGATTTTAACGGCGGTTCTCATTTTAACCCTTGGCCTGCTTGCCTGTACCCGCAGCGGATCCACGCCCCCGCTTTTGACCCACGATGCCCTGCGCTCGATTATTGTGAATGGAACCGAACGGACATTTATCTTTCATCTTCCGCCAGCCGCGGCAACAGGCCAGCAGGAGCTGCCAGTGGTATTTGCCTTCCATGGAGGCGGCGGAAATGCAGAAAACGAGAGGAGAGTCAGCAACTTCGACCCGTTGGCAGATCAGAAAGGCTTTATCGTCGTATACCCAAATGGGTCGGGACGGTTGGAGGATAAGCTCCTGACCTGGAATGGCGGGAACTGCTGCGGGTACGCGGTCACCAACGATATTGATGACGTGGCCTTTGTTCGACAAATAGTAGTGGAGCTGCAAAGCCTTGCAAGGATCGATTTGAAGCGAATCTATGCAACCGGTTTTTCGAACGGCGGAATTTTTTCCTATCGCCTGGCATGTGACGCGTCGGATCTGATCGCGGCGATCGCTCCGGTTTCCGGGACACAAAATTATCACGGCTGCCAGCCGGGGGAGCCCATTTCAGTGATCCATTTTCACGGCACCGCGGATGAAAACCTGCCTTACAATGGCGGATCAGGACCCAAATCCATTGCCGGCGTGCAGTTTGCATCGGTCAAGGAATCGATCGATTTCTGGGTTAATTTTGATCAATGCAAGTTACCTCCGCAAACTGAAACAAACAGCAATTTCCAGATCGACGATTTTCAAAATTGCACAGACGGCTCAACCATCGAACTGTACACCATTTTCGGCGGCGGACACGCATGGCCGGGGAGCAGCGGACCTGCGGGGCCGGGCGGGGATCAACCAGTCCAATCCATTCCCGCCACTGAATTGATCTGGCAATTCTTCGAAACCCACCCAAAACCTTAGCGGGAGGAAAACACCCTTGAAATTTTAGGGGTATTTATTGTGTTGCACACAGACAACCTTTATCGTAAAATAAAAACCACTCGCCAAAGGAGAAAATATGACCATTCAAGCAAAATCCGAATCCCGCCCGATGACTGAAGAAGCAGATTTCCTGCAAATCAAATCCATTGACCACATTCATTTTTACGTGGGGAACGCCAAACAAGCGATGTATTACTGGTGGAAGGCGTTCGGTTTCAAGCCGGTCGCCTATTCCGGCCTGGAGACCGGCAATCGCGAATTTGCCTCCTACGTGCTCGAATCCGGCACGGCCCGTTTTGTCGTTTCCGCCCCATACGCTCCCTCCCACCAGATCGCCGCGCATCACATGGTGCACGGGGATGGCGTGAAGGTGATCGCCATGGAAGTGGACGATGTCGAAAAAGCCTGGCAGGCCACCACTTCACGCGGCGGAAAATCCGCCTGGGCGCCGCGCGAGGAAAAAGACGACCACGGGATTTACCGCACCTCCGCCATTTATACCTACGGGGAAACCCAGCATGTCTTCGTTGACCGCGGAGATTACAAGGGAGTCTTCGCCCCCACATACCGCCCAATCAAGGACAAGGAGGCGCAATCCACCGGGCTCGCCGCCGTGGATCACGTCGTTGGAAATGTACAGTTCGGCAAAATGGACCATTGGGTCAATTTCTATCATCAAGTGATGGGCTTCCGCCAGTTGATGCACTTTGATGACAAGGATATCTCCACCGAATATTCCGCCCTGATGTCGAAGGTGATGCAAAACGGAAACGGCCGCGTCAAATTCCCGATTAACGAACCGGCCGAAGGCCGCCGCAAGAGTCAGATCGAGGAATATCTGGATTACTATCTCACACCAGGCGCCCAGCATATTGCCATCATCACGGGTGACATTCTCAAGACAGTCGAACAATTGCGCAGGAACGGGGTTGAATTCCAACGCGTGCCGGATACCTATTACGACGCTCTTCCCGACCGGGTGGGCAGCATCAAGGAAAACATGAAGGATATCCACGAGCTTGGGATTCTGGTCGACCGGGACGATGAGGGTTATCTTCTGCAGATCTTCACCAAGCCGATCCAGGACCGCCCGACCATGTTCGTGGAAATCATCCAACGCCACGGTTCGCAGGGTTTTGGCGTGGGTAACTTCAAAGCCCTCTTTGAATCGATCGAGGCCGATCAGGAAAAACGCGGCAATCTCTAAATGATCTTTGCGACGATCAGTGCGCATCAAGCCCCGCCCCAGCCTGCCCTGGTCTCGAATGGCAGGGTCCACCTTTTGCCTTTTGCAGACATGGTCGCGGCGATTCGGGCAGGTGCGGATCAGTTTCCCAATTTCACCTCATCCACCACATATCCTATGGATGAGGTGAAATTTCTTGCTCCGCTCCGGCCGATTTCCCTGCGGGATGCCTACGCCTTTGAACAACATGTAAAAAGCGCCAGCCAGAACCGCGGCAGACAGGTCCCAACGGGATGGTATAAGTTCCCGGTTTATTATTACAACAATGTAAACAGCATTTTTGGACCGGACGACGTCATCCCGTACCCTGCATTTACGTCCGCCTTGGATTATGAATTGGAGATTGCGGTTATTATTGGAAAGGGTGGACGGGATATAAAAGCTGAAGATGCCGCCAAACACATATTTGGCTACACGATATTCAACGACTGGTCTGCGCGGGATGTCCAATCCGAAGAATTAAAAATTGGGCTGGGGCCTGCCAAGGGGAAGGACTTTGCCTCGTCTTTGGGACCTGTGATCGTTACGAGCGAAGCGCTTGCCAAGCGGGCAGCCGATCGTCCCGGTGTGTACGATCTGGTGATGACAGCAAAGGTCAACGGTGTTGAAATGTCCCGCGGAAATTTAAGCGATATATTCTGGTCGTTTGGCGAGATCATTGCCCGCGCATCGGATTCCGTTGAATTGATGCCGGGCGATGTGATCGGGTCCGGCACTGTTGGCACAGGCTGCCTGCTTGAATTAACCAAGGCGCAGGGACCCTGGCTGAAAGACGGCGATCTTGTGGAATTGGAAATTGAAGAGATCGGAATTCTAAAAAATACAATTGGAGAAAAGAAGGAATGAAGAAAGGCTTTTTGGGTCTGACTGTTTTACTCCTGGCCATGCTGGGCTGCAATTTGAATCCGGCGACCTCCGTCGCTGTTCCTACAATGTCAACTGGTACACCCGAAATACAGAGCTCAACCGCCGTTGTGACCCTGCCGACCATGCCTCCGACCGAACCTCCCGCAGCCACAGCCGCTCCCGACACAGGATCGATCACACCGGATGGAGAAGTCATCTCCGTCGGGGGAATATCCTTCCTCATGCCAAATGGCATGTCCAGCGATGCAAGTTCCAACCTGACCACAGAAGTGGAATATCCGTATACCAATCCGTCCTATGGAGACATGCCTCAACACATAAAATTCATATTAAATAATTATGCGGCCAAAGGCATCATGCTGGAACCTCAGATCATGGTTTTCAAGACAACTGAATACGCTCAATACAGCGACTTGACTGGCGGGATCATAAACAATCTAGAGAGTCTTCAGTATGCAGACGGTTTACCCCTGCCCGCCTCCCTGGACGGCCCCACTTTCACTGCCCAAATCCGGGCACTTACTTTCCAAAATGGGCATGGCATCCGCTACCTGACCCAGGTCGATCAGGCACCTCTCCCCGTCAATAATTACGAGATGTTCTATTATTTTCAAGGCCTCACTAATGACGGGCAGTTTTACATTCAGGCCATCCTGCCGGCGCAGGCCCCCTTTCTGGCCGCCGACGACAATCCAAATACCCCGCTCCCATCGGACGGGATCCCATTTAACATGGATGATTTTCCAGGTTATTTAAGCGCCGTCACCCAAAGATTGAATGCAACCGACACCTTTTCCTTCACACCTTTTCTCGGCCACCTGGATGCAATGATGGAATCCCTTCAGGTCACAGGATTTTAGGACAATGATAAAAAAAACCTTTCCGGCTTTTCTTCTGCTCGGGGTCAGTGTGCTGGCCTGTCAAATCGGATCCTCATCCACGCCCCAAACTGCCGGCGTGGAAACCATTGTAGCCGGCACTCTGCAGGCATATACAGAATCTGCACCCAAAGGAACGGTTGCCTCCTTCGAAAATGTCAGTTTTGTCATTCCGGAAGGTCTGGCCAGCGGAGTGAACGCAGAGACCATCCCTGAAGTCTCAGGAGACCAGAATGGCCCCTGGGGCATTGCCCCGGAATATGTTCAGTTCGATCTCAAAGACTATTCCTCGCTGGGAGCTTTTAATATAAAAGAGATCAACATTTATCCGGCCGCCGAATACGCCGCCGTGAACTCCAGCGCCGCGCAGAACCTTTCCCAATTACAATCGATTTTAGCCAGCCCGGCAGCAGAAATATCCATTGAAAATTATCCCAATATCCCTTTCTTCAATGCCGGAGCAATGATCCTGGCTCAAACAAAGATAATCACTTTTAATGGAGGTACGGGTGTGCGCGCCATCACCCAATTCGGACAGGCGGTCGGACCGGTCACAAACAATGGAACTTTCTACCATTTTCAGGGGCTTACCAGCGATGGCCGCTTCTATATCATCGCCGTTCTTCCCATCGGGGCCACTTATCTCGCCTATGATGAAAATGCTTCGCCGTCCCAGCCCGCGGATGCGATCCCGTTTTCCTACAATGGCAGTATCGATCCAAATGCTTATCAGGATTACTTCAACGCAGTGGCGAAACAACTAAACGCGACGGATCCTGACGGTTTCCAGCCGTCCCTGGCAATCCTGGATGAACTGATGCAGTCGCTGACGGTGCGCCAGCCATGAATACCAGCGAGATCATCACCGTCCGCCCGCAGGGGGCTCATCTTTCAAAACAGCAGCTGCCCAACTTTGAAGGTATCTCGGCCCAAACCACCGGGACGAAACATCTATGCATGCATCTGGTCGTTATCCCGCCGGGAGGCAGGGCGGTCGCACATTATCATAATGGCTATGAAACGGCGATCTACATCGTTAAAGGCCGCGCTGAGACCCGATACGGCCCCAACCTTGAATTCTCAAGTATCAATGAGGCGGGGGACTTCCTGTTCATTCCGCCCAATCTGCCCCACCAACCGGTCAATCTAAGCGGTTCTGAAGAGGTCATTGCCGTTGTTTCCCGAAATGACCCCAACGAACAGGAAAGCGTTGTAGTTTACAATACATAAAAAACCCGGAGGGCTTTATGAGAAAAATGACGTCGCGCGGAGAAGAGGTATACAGCAGTGATGTGTTCGAGATCCTGTTCGATTACGAGATCACCAGAACCAAACGCACCCCCGCACCGCTGGCCATGCTTCACATCGAAATGGCTCCGACAACCTCCAGCGAAGAAACCCGGAAAAATGCACAGACTGTCTTCATCTCCGCCCTAAACACCCATTTGCGTTCCGTGGACATCCCCTCCAGCGCCGGCCGTGATTTCAGGGTCCTGCTCCCCACCACGGACGAATCCGGGACCCGGACCGTATGCGAAAGGTTGTTATCGGTTTTCAAGAACTCCTTCGATACAGCCACCGGCCCGGTCGCGTTCACGATCCAGATCGGAGCTACAATTTGTCCGGCCGGCATGGAGCAGACCATGGAAGAGATCTCCCAGCGGGCAAGGGAAGCGGTCAAGCAATCCCGGTTGAAAGGTCCGAACACCTTCGTCATTGTCTAGCGGAAACCCAACATTTCCAGGCCAATGACGATTCCAGAACGATCCTCATCAGAAACGAGAGAAACCATGAACAACAAACTTTCAGTGATCGGCGATATCTATTCGGAAGATGTATTTAAAGTGATCATGGATTACGAAATCGCCCGCGCAAAAAGATATCCCACCCCCATGTCCCTGCTCTGTGTAGAAATCCTCCCCGCTGCAGAGAATCCGGATACGTTAAACGCCGCCTCCAACCTGTTCGCCTCCGCACTCAAAATGCACATGCGCTCCGCGGATATCCCGTGCGTGAACGGTCGGGAATTCAAGATCCTGCTTCCCGCCACCAATCAGAACGGACTTAATCCAACCTGCATGAGAATGCTCTCGGTCTTCAAAAACAGCTTTGAGGTCGAAGATGGAAGCACGATTTCATTTTCCCTGTACATCGGAGGAACTGCTCACGATGGCAATGAGACCCTTTCCAGGGATGTCCTTCTGGAAAAAGGGCAAGCCGCCCTGCTTCTGGCAAAACAAAAAGGCATCAATTCCTACGTCATTCTTTAGAGTCATACCACCAAACAAGGAGAAGCCATGCCCTTTTATCATAAACTTGGCAGTATTCCACATAAGCGTCACACCCAATTTAAAAAACCGGATGGCAAACTTTACCG
This sequence comes from Chloroflexota bacterium, assembly GCA_021414245.1. Lineage (GTDB taxonomy): Bacteria > Chloroflexota > Anaerolineae > Anaerolineales > Villigracilaceae > Villigracilis. The sequence goes on along the minus strand of JAIOOU010000003.1, from coordinate 692,321 downwards.
TGAGGAATTGATGGGACTGGAAGGGTTTTCCTCGATCCAATCGATTCTCTATCACCACTTCCTGCCTCCACGCATCAAACAATTGGAGGATCTTGGTCCCGCCAAACCGGATTTTGTGGATTTCGGCCCAATCCGTCACCGGGCCTTCAAAACGGCTCAGACTCCGCTGGGAGCTGATCCCGTGACGGGACGGATCCCGCTGCTCGGCAACAACGATGTCATACTTGGCGTTTCCCGTTCCAAAACCAGCATGGACTATTTTTATAGAAACTCCCAGGCTTACGAAACCTGGTGGGTGCATGAAGGCAGCGGGATTCTAAAAAGCCAGTTTGGCAGCCTGCCTTTCCGCAAGGGTGATTACATCGTGATCCCCTTCGGCGTCACCTGGCAAATGCAATTGAACGAGGAATGTAAATTCTTTACCATTGAAAACCCGTCCCAGATCGAACCCCCAAAACGATATCGTAATCACTATGGACAGCTGCTGGAGCATGCCCCTTATTGCGAACGCGATATCCGGGTTCCGGAAACACTGGAAACCCACACGGAGCGTGGCAGCTTTGAAGTCCGCGTAAAGGTGCGCGATCGCATGTCCCGTCATGTTCTGGATTATCATCCTTTTGACGTGATCGGCTGGGACGGATATCTCTATCCATGGACCTTCAATATCGAGGATTTTGAACCCATCACCGGACGCATTCATCAACCCCCGCCCGTTCATCAGACTTTTGAAGGCCACAATTTTGTGGTGTGTTCCTTCGTCCCCAGGTTGTTCGACTATCATCCCGACGGCATCCCCGCCCCGTACAATCATTCCAACATTCAATCGGACGAAGTGTTGTACTATGCTGAAGGAAACTTCATGAGCCGAAAAGGAATCGATAGAAGCGACATCAGCCTGCACCCCTTTGGGCTGGCACACGGTCCGCAACCCGGCATGACCGAAGCCAGTATTGGCAAGCTTGAAACCCAGGAACTCGCCGTCATGGTGGACACTTTCCACCCCCTGCACCTGACAAAACAGGCGCTTGAAATGGAGAAACCTGAATATATGTCCACCTGGCTGGAAGGCGACGGGGAATAATTACATCAGGAAAATTATGAAGAGAATATCAATAGCTTTGCTGCTTTTGAGTTTGGTGATTACTTCCTGCAATTTGCCCGCTGCGGGACCCACAGACCCCAAAATTGCCACTGCCGCCGCGCTTACCGTTCAGGCAGCGGTGAATTCAGCCAACACCATGCCTGTCGCCGATCCCGGCGATCCGGACAGTGCTGGCACTCCCACTTATTCCAAACCGATGGCGAGTGTGGGCGAAGTGACAAATTGCCGGACCGGTCCAGGCACAAATTACGAGCGCATCACCCAGCTAATCCCCAATGAAATAGTAGTGATCATCGGCTTCTATCCCCCGAATTACTGGATCGTGTCTTCAAAAGCCGGCCCATGCTGGTTGTCCGGTTTATACGCCACTCCCGCCGGCAGCGTTGCCTCCGTGCCGACCGTCACAGCCCCACCCACACCGAAAGGCAACGCTCCCCAGGGGATTAGTTTCCAGAAATGGGATATTCTTTGTGATTATGCAACCGGCGCAGCACAGGTAACCCTTCGATGGTCGGATAAAAGCGAAACGGAAGCCGGTTATCGGGTTGTCCGAAACGGAGATATTGTTGCCGAATTGCCTGCCAACTCCACGGTATTCAACGAAACGATCACACTGCTTGCCGGGCAAAGTGTGGAATACAGCGTGATCGCCTTTAATGAGATCGGCACCACCAGCAGTTCGGTCATCACTCTTAATTGCTAGGTCGTTTTCGTAGTGTTAATAAAAAAGACGGAATTTACACTATGTAAATTCCGTCTTTTGGTTTCAGATTACTCTTCCCCTGATTGTTCTTTCACCTTTTTTGTCTGCTTGCCGCGCTCGTCGGTTGCCAGGATGCGCTTGCGAATCCGGTAGCTTTGCGGAGTGACTTCCAAAAGTTCATCATCCGAAAGATATTCAATCGCTTCATCCAAACTCATGGATCGCGGCGGCGTCAGCCGGATTTCCATATCGCCGCCTGATGCGCGCATGTTGGTGAGATGCTTCTTCTTGCAAACATTGATCGGGATGTCCTGTCCGCGGGCGTTTTCGCCAACCACCATGCCTTCGTAGACGCTTACGCCAGGGCCTACAAACAAAACACCGCGCTCTTCGGCACTCTTAAGGGCATATGCGGTGGTCACGCCTGCCTCCCAGGCCACGATCGAACCTCTGGAGCGGGATGACATCGGGCCGGCCATTTCGTCATAGCCGCGGAAGATCGTATGCATGACACCTTCACCGCGGGTGGAAGTCAGGAATTGATATCGGAAACCAAGCAATCCACGGGTGGGGACAACATACACAATGCGGGTCATTCCCTGACCTGCATCATGCATCTCCGTCATCTTGCCGCGTCTGCTCCCGAGCATTTCCACGACAACACCGACGGTATCAGCGCTGGTCTCAACGTGCACTTCTTCATAAGGCTCAAGCAAAGCGCCGTCATCGGCCTTGTGGTAGATCACCTCGGGCCGGGATACCTGGAACTCATAACCTTCACGGCGCATAGTTTCGATCAAGATGCCCAAATGCAGTTCGCCGCGTCCGGACACGAGGAAATTCTCGGCGGAGTCGGTCTCCTCCACACGCAGGGAAACATTGGTGCGAAGTTCCTCAAATAAACGTTCGCGTAATTTACGCGAGGTACTCCAGGTGCCTTCTTTTCCGGTAAAGGGAGAAGTGTTGACACCGAAAGTCATGCGAACTGTGGGCTCTTCGACTTTAATGGTCGGTAATGCAACAGGATTAGCCGGGTCTGCCAGGGTCTCACCAATGGCGATCCCCTCCAGGCCGGCCAGGGAAACAATGTCACCCGCCTTGACTTCATCTACTTCGATCTTGTTCAAACCCTTAAAAGTATAAAGATACCGGGCGGTTTCCGGAAGATTGGTGCCATCTAATTTTATGCGGGTTAATTTCTGTCCGGCCTTGATCGTACCCGCGAAGACACGGCCGATGGCCGTCACACCACGGTAGTCATCATAGCCCAGTGCGGTGATCAACATTTGCAATGGAGCCTCAGGGTCAACCTTGGGTGCAGGGATATGCTTGAGGATTGTGTCGAACATGGGTTGAAGATCAGGACTCAGGTCCGGGGTAAGCCCCGCCTTTCCGGCAGTAGCCTGGGCGTAAACCACCGGGAAGTCCGCCTGCTCCTCGGTCGCGCCGAGTTCAATAAACAAGTCAAAGGTCTCATTAAGTACACGAGCGGGCTCAGCGTCCTTTCGATCCACTTTGTTAATCACCACAATCGCCTTATGGCCCATGGAAAGAGCCTTTTTCAGTACAAAGCGGGTTTGAGGCATGGGTCCCTCGGCGGCATCGACAAGCAAAAGCACGCCGTCAACCATGTTCATCACGCGTTCGACCTCACCCCCGAAATCGGCATGTCCGGGGGTGTCGACGATGTTGATCTTGATGGGCTCTTTGGTTTCAGGATCGATCAGGGAAATGGCGGTATTCTTGGCGAGAATGGTGATTCCACGCTCGCGCTCGAGGTCATTGGAATCCATCACGCGTTCTTCGACATGCTGGTTTTCGCGGAAGGTATGCGACTGCCCCAACAACTCATCCACAAGGGTGGTTTTGCCATGGTCAACGTGCGCGATAATGGCAATGTTACGGAGATCTTTTCGTTCGATTAGCATAGGTTTCTCTTTGTTTTAGGGTTGATGAATGAAAATCATAATTGATGACCACAGGTAAGACACACAAAAACCCCCGACGGGAGGGCCGAGGGCTTGAAATTAGAAGTTCGGCGTACGATATACATCATATCAGATTGTGAATGATTTGAATAGGGGCCATACCTGACAAACCAGGCTGTCATTCGGTAAAAGCTGCCTCCTTCTGATGGGATTTTAGCAATTTTGATGAAACATACAAATCCGGATTAAAGCGATAAAATCAATACAGAATTCATCTTTATGAATACCGCCTCGTTTTATTTCGGGTATATTATCGTTTTGCTGGCCAGCAGCGTGGTTGGCTTTTTGCTGTTGTTGCGGATTTGGGAATATCGCCGGTCTCCAGGGGCTTCCAGCCTGCTTCTTGCCGTGTTCAGCGGCATATTCTGGTCATTCACCTACATTCTCGAAATCTCATCCACGGACCTGGTCCGAAAACTTGCCTGGGCAAAGATGGAATATCTTGGGATCGCATTCGTGGCCCCTGCAATGTTTCTCTTTGCCATGTATTACAGTGGTCGTGGAATGTGGCTCACTCCCGGAAGAGTCTGGACGTTGCTGGGAATTTCCCTGACCGGTTTTTTTGCTGCTCTTACAAACGATTTTCATCATTTGATTTGGGAGAAGGTCCAGTTGGTCAGCGGAGGCCTCTTCGGCCCGCTCTCGCTGACGCACGGGTCGGCTTTCTATTTCTTCGTGGCCTATCAATACCTTTTTATCCTTGCGACGACCCTGATCCTGCTGCAAATCACTTTGCGTGGTCAAACGCTCTACCGGTATCAGGCCCGGATCATGCTGGCAGGCATGGCTTTCCCCTGGGTTGCAAATATCATTTATGTAACCAATTGGAATCCGTTTCCGGAAATTGACCTGACCCCTCTCGCGCTTACCCTGACCAACATGGCCTTATCCATCAGTTTCCTGCGTTTCCGAATGCTGGATCTGCAGCCAATTGCGCACGGGTCGGTATTCAACGCCATGCAGGATGGCGTGATCGTTCTGGACTACAAGGAACGGATCGTGGAAGCCAACCCGGTCGCATCGCTTTTCTTTCAGGACAGGGGAAATTTCATCGGGCGCGATATTACCACCCTTTTTCCCGCCTGGAAGGATTGGCAGACCATTCACCCGAAAGGCGAGATACATCAGGAACTGCAATCGGACAATGGTGCTGAAAAGTTGACTTTAACCCTGCGTACGACGTCCATTTTTGACGACCATGGCAAACGAGACGGACGGGTCCTTCTGATAAGTGATGTCACCACCCAGAAAAAAGCGGAGGAGGAATTGAAGTCGGCCAGCCGAATGAAGAGCCAACTGCTTGCCAATCTTGGGCATGACCTGCGTTCACCTCTCGGCGCGATCATTGGCTATGCTGAAATGCTCAAAGATGGCTCCTTCGGGGTCATGAGCGTTAACCAAGAAAAAGCGTCCGCCGAAATCCTGGACGCCGCAAACCAGCTGCTTTCATTCATCAACAACATTGTCGGCCAGGCACAGATCGAAACTGGAAAAATCATTCTGAGGGAATATCCGTTCGACGTGGAGGAGGTGATCGGACCCCTTCTGTCCACCCTGAATTATCATGCGACCAAAAAGGGAATCACCCTTATCGAATACATAGATCCCACCCTGCCAAAGAAAATGCTCGGCGATCAATTTTGGTTAAGACAGATCGTGATGAACCTCGTCCACAATGCGGTGAAGTTCACCTCGGAGGGTTCCGTAACAGTACGATTCATGAAGTTCGAGGAATCCAGCTGGGCCATTCAGGTGGCAGATACCGGAATAGGGATCTCCCAAGACGCGCAAAAACGGGTGTTTGAAGCATTCGAACAAGTGAACAGCGTAGAAAATTCCAATCAGAACGGTTTTGGTCTGGGCTTGTCGATTGTGGCAAAATTAACTTCAATCATGAATGGCCGGATCGAATTAAACAGTGAGGCCGGCAAGGGATCCACATTTACAGTCATCATTCCCTTAAGGGAAGTCACAGAGGAAAGAAAACCCAGCTAACCCGTCCGACTATAACCTGCCGGAAGCACCCGCCTTCTTCAGGTCCTGATACCCCCACACAACCTGCCAAATACGAACTGCCGCCTCAATCTGGATCTTCAACGACATTTTAGACTTTCCAGAACGACGATCTGCAAAATAGATCGGGGATTCACCGATCTTGAAATCAAGGCAGTGAGCAAGGTAGACCATCTCCACAAGGAAGACATATCCTGTCGATTGGATCCGCTCGAGCGGCATTTTTTGAATAGTTTCCCGCCGCCACATTCGATAACCTGTGGTTACATCGTGCAAGGGCAGTCCCAAAATCGTTCTGGCATAATAATTTCCAAAAGCAGACAGGCCTTTTCTCCAAACCGGCCAGCCTGCATCGACCGAGCCGCCCTTGACATATCTGGAGCCCAATACGGCATCATGAGACTCCAGCATTTTTGCCATCTCAACGAGCGCAGATGGATCATGAGAGAAATCCGCATCCATCTGGACGACCGCCTGTGCACCGCCATTCAATACTTTTTGAAATCCATTTAGATAAGCAGAGCGCAACCCCATCTTTCCTGGCCTGTGCAATACTTCGAGCCGGCCGGGAAATTGAAGTGCCAGTTCATCGGCAATATGCCCGGTGCCATCTGGGCTGCTATCATCCACAACCAAAACATTCAATTCGAGTGGAAGCGAAAACAAAGCGGAGATCAGCTTTGGCAGGTTCTCCGCTTCGTTATATGTAGGCGTCACCACTGCTATGCGCAATTAAATTCAATCCTATTTCTTTAATCGCTGCAATTCACTTTTCAGTTTATCCAAATTAGTGAATTGGTTATTTGCCGGTGAGGCAAGCTCAGTAAGTTTCATTTCAAGTCGATCCTTCCGGGCTGCCATCTGGTCGCGATCCTTAATCGGGTAAAAATATTCCATCGACTGATCCAGCCTGGCACGAAGTTTTTCGTGTAATACGGAAACAGTAGAGGGGGAAACAACAAGAATAAAATCATTTCCGGTCACATGGCCAAGAAAATCCTCCGGCCGGCTGAATTCTCGCATTGTATTCACAACCATCAAGCTGATCGCGCGCAAAACATCATCTGATGCAACGAACCCGTATGCCTCGCGAAACGAATCCATGTTTTCTATGGAGACAAACAACAGGGCAGAGCCGTCCGCCGCCAACACTTCAGATAATTTCTCATCAACCAAAGCCCCTTCCGGCAGACCGGTCACCGGGTTGGTCAATGATCCCTGGCTGACGCGCTTCAATGCATTCCGCACGCGCAAGCGCAACTCCTGAACATCAAACGGCTTGGTTATATAGTCATCCGCGCCAATTTCAAAGCCTTGCAAACGGTCGGAGCGATCTCTTTTTTCAGTCAGAAAAATAATCGGGATATCCGAGGTACGGCGATCGCTCCTCAATCTTCGGGCAACTTCGTAGCCATCTATATCGGGCAGGCGGATATCCAGGATCACAATATCGGGATGAACGGTCTGACCGGAACGTACTCCATCCTCCCCCCAATTAACCGTGAACACCTCATAGCCCTGAACACGAAAATACGCGTTCAGCATCTCGGCAACGTCAAGGTCGTCTTCAACGATTAATATTTTTGGCTTGATGTCAGTCACGACGAACCTGTTTTTATTTTGATCAGGAGATGGGCTCTTTTTGTATTATGAATTCACAAACATTATCGCCAATTGCAAAGCACTTGGATTCGTTCACACGAAATTCATTGCCGCCGGAAACCCACTTCAAACTTTCCTGAAGCAGGCCTGTGGAAACAAAACAAACAGGCTTGTCCGCCCCTGTCCGACCCCAGCAACACGGACATTTTTTAATCGTCCAGATCCACTCGGTATCCTTCTCCTCGACAACGGTTTCCTGATCGCTTAATTGCGTGAAGATTTTGGCAAAGGCGGGCAGTCCAATTCTAAGTTTGGATTGAAGCGGAAGGACGACAAATGCCAGGTCCGCGGCGCCGGCAAGCGCGCCAAAATTCCTCAAGGCATCGGAAAATGTCGCCCGGCCTGCGCGAAGAGCCAAACCACGCCCGCCGCGCGGACCATACATTTCCTCCAACGCGGAGCCGATCGCGGAAAGTTCGGCGAAGTCAAATCCCTTATCGAGGGTATCTGAGGGGTAATTTTCTATATAATGATTTAAGCCGGCCAGATTCAGGATGGCATTCAAACCATTCTTGCCCATCACCTCTTCCAGGGACTTGATCGTTATCATTCCAAATTTATTGGGGTAATACAAACCACTTTTTTGAAGGGGGCTCATGGCAACTCCACTAAATCAACTTCGCCAGATCTTCGGCGGCGCGACGCATATCAAGGAAGATCAGACCAAGTTTGGCCTGCTCACGCGCCAGTGCGGTCAGAACTGCATCACTACCGACTGACATCAAAACGACATATCCCTTCAAACCTTTTATATACACTTGTTCAAGGGAACCACGACCTAATTCACTCGCAATGCGCTCCCCCAGGGAAAGCATTGCAGCCGACATGGCGGAAACTCGGTCCTCTTCAACACCCTGCGGCAAGGCGGAGGCAATGCTGAGACCGTCCACACTCACCACGGCGGATGCCTCAATATCAGGAGAGGATGCCTGCAGTTCACGCAGGCGGTCCACCATCTGTTGCGTACGATTTTTAGTCAAACCAGCCCTCCTAAGGGAAAATAACGCCCTGCGACTTCAAAGCATCAATTGCATAAATAGTGAACCTATTTTAGAACATGGCATTCAATGTGTCAAGTTCGGCGATTTGTAGCTTGCAAAACAGCAAGTCTGGCGCCCCGGATCGGTGGAATAACCCAATCGTCGAGGGAAATAATTTTCCAAAGGCGATTAAAGCGGTCCTGTAAAACCGATTCGCCCTCTATTTGTATTGACATCACTATATCCTCATGGTAAACTACTGCCCGCTTAGCTAATTGGTCCCGTGGTGTAGCGGCCTAACATGCGGCCCTGTCAAGGCCGAGATCGCGGGTTCGAATCCCGTCGGGACCGCCAGAATAAATCGCCCGTAACTTGGGCGATTTATTTTTTTATAGTAAAATTGCACTCTCCACCGGGGCGATGGCGGAATCGGCAGACGCAACGGACTTAAAATCCGTCGGTAGTGATACTGTGAGGGTTCGACCCCCTCTCGCCCCACACAATATGTCATTGCGTAGAACCTGAGAATACTTCCTGGGGCGCAATGACATCTCCGTCTAAAGGCCAACCATGTTCTTTACCCGTCAACAACTCGAAGAAATCGAAGACAAAAGCCTTGCTTCCTATGGGATGCGCAGCAGGGACTCAAAGGGACGTGCATACCTGGATAGCGAACCTGATTATCGCACCTCCTTTCAGCGCGACCGCGACCGAATCCTGCACACCACAGCCTTCCGCAGACTGGAATACAAGACCCAGGTATTCATCAACTTCGAAGGCGATTATTTTCGGACCCGCCTGACGCACACTCTGGAAGTGGCCCAAATCGGTCGAACGCTGGCGCGGGCCCTGGGAGGCAATGAAGACCTCGTTGAAACCATCTGTCTGGCACACGACCTGGGCCATTCCCCCTTTGGTCACTCCGGTGAAATCGCACTGGCAAGGCTGATGAAGGACTACGGCGGGTTCGACCACAACAAGCAGTCCCTGCGCATCGTCACCGAGCTGGAGCAAAGATATCCGGAATTCCCCGGGCTGAACCTGGTCTGGGAGGTCCGTGAGGGCATGGTGAAACACGAATCGGAATATGACATCTCCGATGCCCGCGATTATTCCCCCGAATTGAGGGGAAATCTCGAGACCCAAATCGCCAATGTGGCAGATGAGCTTGCCTACACCACCCACGATCTTGACGACGGCCTGCGTTCGGGCATGATCACACCCCAACTGTTGGACGGGGTGGCCTTGTGGGAAATCCTGCGTGAAACCTACAATTGGCGTGGCGCCACACTTAGCGACATGGAACGCCACAGAATGATCCGCCATTTGGTTGGATTAATGGTCACCGACATGCTGCAGGCGACCGACGGGCGCATCAAGGAAAGCAAGGTCAAAACCGCACTGGACATCCAGAAGCTCAAGCATAACATCATCGGGTACAGTGAAGAGATGCAGCGCAGGAACCGTGAGATCAAGGACCTGCTCTATAGCAAGCTTTATCGACATTACCGGGTGGTCAGGATGCAGGTTAAGGCGGAGCGGATCATTTCGGACCTGTTTAATGGCTACCGTTCCGAGCCGGCCATCCTGCCCGACCATGTTAAATTTTTCATCGAAACCCGCGGACTCGAACGCACGATCTGTGATTACATTGCGGGAATGACAGACCGCTACGCCATCGAGGAACATCAAAAGCTGTTTAATCCCTCTGAAAAGCCCTAACCAGCATTTCAATTGAGGGGGACGAAAATCAATCACGATTTTTTATTTCCCTCAACTTTAATCAAACCAGAAAGGAATTTTACTCATGAGTCAAACCAACTACCTGACACCGGAAGGGGAAGCCAGACTAAAAGCTGAACTCGAGGATCTGAAGGGACCCCGGCGCGAGGAACTCTCCAAACGACTGCGGTCCGCAATTCAAATGGGCGATCTTTCTGAAAATGCGGATTACCACAAGGCCAAGGAGGATCAGGGTTTCCTCGAAGGGCGCATCCAAGAGCTGGAATCCATCCTGCGCAGCTCGGTCATCATCGAAAAGAATCTCAGCAAAGGACAGGTTTCGATCGGAGCGACCATCACGATTCAGGAAGCCGGTTCCGATCCTGAAACCTACCACATTGTTGGTGCGACTGAGGCAGACCCCCGCAACGGCAAGATCTCCCACGAATCCCCGATTGGCCGCGCGATCATGGATAAGAAGGTCGGAGATGTTGCAGAAGCCGAAACCCCCGGCGGAAAAATCAAATTCAAGATCCTGAAAATAGAGTAGAAATTAAACAAAAAGACCCGACCAAACCGGTCGGGTCTTTTTGTTTAACCCTGTCGCGGCCAAATGGCCAATTCCAGGGTGATCCTTTCAAAATAGCTATCCGCGGGCAGCGGACCGCGCCCATACTCAAGATCAACCACTGTGGCCAGGAGCTGCAGTGTGGCCGTTTCAAGCAAAACCTGGGATTGCGGCGAAACAACCACCAATTCGCCCTTCGGCTCCAGGCGGGCACGGATGCCCGGGTCGTTGAATGCATGCTGCGACATCAGGACCTTGGTCGCCGTTTTGATGTCGTTCTTATCGAAAAGCCAGATCTCCAGGGCGGTTACTTTCTTTGGGTCTCCCACGCCGATCGCTTCGGAAACACCCACGCCATATTCGCCCATAAACTCACCGGCCTGGGTATCGATGCTGAACGATTCATCGTACAGGTCGTCCCCCAACACATAGGTCGTCATGGTCTGGGTAATGGGAGGCGCCAGCCCCAGCTGCTCAAAATTCGTCTTTTCCGCATTTCGGCTGATCTCGACAGCCTGCATGGTCGGAGTGACCTCACCGCTGCCGCGTTTGCCCAATAACCTGTACATGTAAAAACCGCCCGCACCTACAACACCCAGAACAAGAATAATGGCACCGATGATAATGGAGTTCTTGGTGGTCGAGGAGGTTGTTGTATCAACCGTCGCGGAAGGCTGGGATGAAAGGACCTTGGTGATCAATTCCCCATATTGTTTGACGACCGCAGGCTCGGCAGTCTTCGGGTTGGCTTGAATGTTGGCAAAAGCCTGTTGCGCACCGGTGCCGAGACTCTGCCAGCGTTGGACAGCCAGATTCGGGTCCTGGTTGAGGCGGAAAGAGTCAATTGCCATGCGCAGGTAGTCTTCCTGAATATCCGCGCGCAAATAAGCAGGGGTTGCATCCACGAATTTCACAGGAGAGATCACCCACCCAAATAATAATCCGATGGCCACGCCCCCAATAAACAAAAGGATTGGAAGGAAGGGCAGTTTCTTCAGCAAGGCAACGATAAACTGCATACTAGACTCCTTTGAATAATTCCATTTTTCTGATTATACATCCAAATTTTCAAGCCATATCCCGGAATGATCAGCGCAATTCCATCAGGTAGAGGGCGCGTTCGGAGTCCTGAACCGCCTCGGTCTTGCGGATATGGAAACGGGTTGAAAAGGCCTTCTCAAAGCCCTCGTGGGTATATTCCGGAAAAATATCCTCACGGGAGGCCAGCAAACGCCGCACTTGAGAATCAGACTTCGGAACGAACTCGATCACCAGCCAGCGGGCACAGGAGGCGAAGAAATCAGCGATCTGGGTCAACGGGACATTATTGGAGATCGCCAGATGGTGAATGACCGCCAGGGCAAGGGACATGTCCACCGGGCCGCGTTCTGCGAAGGAATTTCTTTCCGTATTGTTCCAACCCAAGGCGGGGCTGGGATTGGTCAAATCCAGAATCAGGGGCAGCAGGTTTTGTTCCTTGTTGGTTTTCACCATTCGGTAATTCTGTTCGACCGCCGCAGGGTCAATATCAAAAGAAACAGTGTAAGCCCCCGTGGAAGCGACTTCCCGGCTGAACACACCGGTATTTCCCCCCAGGTCCCAGACCCGACTGGACTTCGTATCGCCAACCCAATCCTTTACAAGTTGTTTCTTGTGTTCGAAAGCGGAGTCGCTGTAATTGGTATTCTGGTAATAATCGCCCCATTCGGTGCCGGCGGGTTTCCAGGCAAGCTTTTTGATCGTGCTTTCAAGGCTTTCGATCAGGCCGATCATGGCATGTCTGTTCATGCCACCGGAACCGGCTTTGATCTCCCTGTCTGAATAGCGTTTCTGGGCATCGGCATGGATATGGATATGCGTGAGCAGGCCAAAGTTAAATCTGGTCCGCGCCGGAAGCAGGCTGCTGGCAAGATCAAGAGGCACGCCGTCAATGTATACCCGCAGCAGCTGGCTCAGCCGCACATCCCGGTAACTCATCAAAGACAAAGGCGCCAGAAAGTGCTGGCAGAATTGCTTATAGGCCACCCAGGGTTGACCTTCCTTGTAAATCTCAAAGGAAAGGGTGTCGATCAGGGCCGCTCTGCCGCGCACAAACTGGATGTTGTAGGCGCTTGCATCCTTCAACGACATGTCCAGTTTGAGGGCACGCTTTTGAATGGACAGAGTCGCCAGAGCCGCGTCCTGCAGTTGACTGAAGGACCACTCATAGGGATAGGAAATGAATGGCACACATTCCGGCTGAATGACCTTGAAAGCCGCATCCTGCGCAGCCGGGGCCTGATCCACCTCCACATGCGGGATCAGCAGGCCGGCCTTGACCAGCCTTTCATAAAGTCCCGAATCCATCAACCGCGCGTAATCCTTCGAGTACGCGCGGTTGATCTGTCGGTATAGGATTCCATCTCTTGAAAACAGGAACCCGCTCGGGTCCCGAAAGGAAGCGGAAAGTTGTTCGGGTTTAGACATTTTCAGAATCGTCGTCATCCTCTGTTTTTGGCTTGGCACCAAAATAGGTCCTGATCTTGCCCCAGGAAGCGCGCAAGGCAACTCCCAGGCCAAGCAGGACGGCGATCAGGATCTGGATGATGAAACTGCCGGAGCCGGGATCCAGGTACAGAAGGGGTGAAAAGTGCATATATTCTCTCTTTCTATTCTATGGTTTCAGGAACGATCTCTTCCAGGAGGAAGGATTCGGAACAATTAAGACATTGCGCCTCGCGTTTATTCGCCACCACAAGCATGCCGTTGCACTTGGGACAGGGGCGTGCCAGCGGTCTCTTCCAGGAGGTGAAGTCGCAGTTTGGATAATTTACACAGCCGAAAAAGGTGCGTCCCTTGCGAGTTTTTCTTTCGACGAGGTCCCCGCCATCAGTCGGGCAGGAAACACCGATCTTGAGCAGCCAGGGCTCGGTATAACGGCAGTCTGGGAAGCCGCTGCAGGAAATGAATTTCCCAAAACGGCCATAACGGATGACGAGTTCCTTTCCGCAGGTCGGGCAGGCACGGCCGATAGGTTCCGGTCCGCTCTTGGTGACCGGCATCTCGGCTTGGGCCTTTTGCACCTTCTCCGAGAAGGGGGTATAGAATTCCTGGATGGCATCTGTCCAGAGCATTTCGCCGGAGGCAACCTGGTCAAGATCCTGTTCCATGTGGGCCGTGAAATTAAAATCAACAACTTCCGGGAAGTACTCCACCATCAGGTCGTTGACCTGCAGACCGGTATCGGTCGGGATCAGGCGTTTGTCGACACGCTCGACATACCCACGCTGCTGAATGGTGGATATGGTCGGGGCATACGTGGAAGGTCGGCCAATACCATTCTCTTCCAGAGCCTGCACGAGCGAGGCTTCTGAAAAACGCGGAGGCGGCTGGGTGAAGTGCTGTTCGGGGATCAAACGGACCAGATCCTGCTGTTGGCCTTCCATGATGCCCACGGGAATCTTGACGTTTTCTTCCTCTTCTTCGGTCTTTACATCTTCATTTCTGGCTTCTTCGTACACCACCAAAAAGCCGGGAAACTTGACCGCCGAACCGGAGGCACGCAGAAGATATTCATGCGCCTTCGTTTTGCCGGTCACCTCGACCTGCAACGTGTCAAAGACAGCCTGCTCCATTTGAGAAGCGACAAAGCGCTGCCAGATCAGGCGGTAGAGCTTGAACATGGCGGGGTCAAGGTATTCCTTGACCTTCTCCGGGTCGCGCATGGCGGAAGTGGGACGAATGGCCTCATGCGCTTCCTGGGCATTCGCGGATTTCGTCTTGTAGATGGGCGCTTCCGAAGGCAGGTAATCGTTGCCGTATTTCCCGGAGACATATTCGCGGGCTTCATTTTGCGCAATCGTGGATACGTTCATCGAATCCGTACGCATGTACGTGATCAAACCGGTCGTACCGCCCTCTCCTACATCCTGGCCTTCGTACAGACCCTGGGCCAGACCCATGGTACGTTTGGCGGTAAAGCCGAGCTTGCGTGAGGCCTCCTGCTGCAACGTGGAGGTGGTAAACGGCGCCGAGGGCTTGCGCCTGCGTTCGCCGCGCTTAACCCTGGTGACCGCATAGGATGCGGTTTCCATGTCGATCAGGATGGGCTTGACCAGCTCTTCGTTGGAAAGCTCCGGTTCCTTGTCATCGATGCGGGCCAACTTTGCCAAAAATGCCGACTTGTGAGTCTCATGTTTGAACTCGCCGTGAATCGACCAATACTCGACGGCTTTGAACTCATCGATCTCGCGTTCACGCTCAACGATCAGCCTGAGCGCCACCGATTGCACACGGCCCGCCGACAGACGCCCGCGCACCTTCTCCCACAGAATGGGACTGATGCTGTAGCCGACCAGGCGGTCGAGCACGCGGCGGGCCTGCTGGGCATTGACCAGGTCCATGTTGATCTCACGAGGGTGGGAAAAGGCCTCAGCCACTGCCGGCGCAGTGATCTCATGAAAGACCACGCGTTTGGTGCGCTCGGGGGCGATCTGGGCGGCCTCCATTAAATGCCAGGAAATCGACTCGCCTTCGCGGTCGGGATCGGTGGCAAGGAAGATCTCCTCGGCTGTGGACGCCAGCTTCTTGATCTCCTTGACGACATCCTTCTTTTCATTCGGCACACGATATTTGGGCTCGAAATTGTTCTCGACATCCACTGAGAGTTGCGATTTGAGCAGGTCGCGCACATGGCCGACCGAGGCACGGACGGTATAGCCCTTCCCCAAAAAGCGGCCGACGGTCTTGGCCTTGGCCGGGGATTCCACGATCACCAGTTTGCCTTCGCGGACCACCACCTTTTCCGGCTTTGGGGGCGCGATCATGTCCGCGTGGGCATCCGTCCTGCCCATGCGGTACAACTTTGTGCCGCAGACCGGACAAATTGCCGTGGTGACAGGCGATCCCTTGGCGTTAAAGCCCGCGACCGGATCCTGCATCTCCCGTTTTGTCTTGCATTTCATGCAATAAGCTTCCATGCTTATAACCAACCTTTATCCATATTTTTAATGTCTTCGTCAGAAAAGAACGATCCCATCTAGAGAAATTTTTCCTGTCTGTGCTTCCTTAAGTGTTCGACGACTTCCTTGACCTTCTGCGATTGATCCGACTTGCAGACCATCAGGACGTCACCCGTATCGACGATGACCATATCGTCCACGCCGATCGTGACCACCAGCCGTTCCCCGCCGCCCCCGTAGACCAGGGTGTTGTGCGTTTCATGGGCCAGGTGCAGGCTGCTGTTGGTGGCAATATTACCATTCATATCTGGCAGGAGCACTTCGAATAACGAGGACCACATGCCGACATCACTCCAACCCAACCCGCCGGCAGGCAGGACGGCAACCCGCTCGGCGTTTTCCATGATACCGTAATCCACGGTTTCCGTCTTGAGGTCCTGCCATTGTTCCTTTAACACGACCTCCTGCCGGTCCGTTCCCCAACTGGAGGAGATCTTTTTGAGGGAGCGGCTGAGATCCGGCATTTGCCGGTCGATCTCCTTCAAGATCGCATCCGCGCGCCAGATGAACATGCCGCTATTCCAGGAATGATCGCCGGTGCGCAGCAATAGCTGGGCAGCCTGTTCGTCGGGCTTTTCGATAAAGCGCCGCACCTTGTAGGTCGGATATTTATAATGACCGTTCAAGGCCGCACCCTGTTGAATGTAGCCATAGGCGGTCGAAGGCTGGCTGGGTGTGATTCCCAGGGTGACCAGATATCCGTCCGCGGCCACCTCAAAGGCGGCCTTGAGCAGGTAATGGAAGAGATCGCGGTTGCGGATGAAATGGTCCGAAGGCAATACGGCCATCTCGGCGGTTGCATCGCGTTTGTGAAGCACAGCCGCCGCCAGACCCACCACGGAGGCCGTGCCGCGTGGAGCCGGCTCGATAATATAATTCTCTTCGGGGATCTCGGGAGCCTGCAGGCGCATTTCACGGGCCTGCTCTTCGACCGTCACCACCAGAATGTGTTCCGGCGGAAACAAGTTCTCAAGGCGCTGAACCGTGCTTTGGAACAAGGTCTCCTGCCCAAGCAAGGGCAGCAGCTGTTTGGGCTTTTCCTTGCGGGAAACCGGCCAGAGGCGGGTGCCGCCCCCGCCCGCCATGATGACTGCATAGGTATGTTCGGACATTTTCAATTAACCTGTCATTCCTTCGCTTTGTACTCCGCCTGCTCTTCGCGTACCGCGACATAATTCATGCCACCCACCTGGCGGACCATGCCTTTCAATTCCATCAGCGCGAGTGTAGCAGAAACCTTCTCAATCGGCAAATCGGCCTGATTGCGGATCTCGTCCACATGCAGGGGTTCATCGCCCAGCACATCCATTAATCGCGCTTCGGTTTCATCCGTGGGGATGACCTTGCGCGCGGCCTTGTGTTCGCCAATGCGCGAAAAATCCAGGGCCTGCATCAGATCGTTGACCGTCAACAAGGGCTGGGCACCCTTCTGGATCAGTTTGTTGGTGCCCTTGCTTTGCGGCGCAAGTATACTCCCCGGCACCGCAAAAATTTCACGACCTTGCTCGGCTGCAAACTCAGCCGTGATGAGCGCGCCGCTGGTCTCGCCGGCTTCGACCACAACGACCGCCAATGATAAACCAGAAATGATGCGGTTGCGCGGGGGAAAATTGGAGGCGTCCGGCGGGGTGCCGGGCGCATAATCGCTCATGACCGCGCCGCGTTCCATCATTTGTTCGGCCATCTTTTGATGTTCGGGCGGATAGATCTTGTCGACGCCGCTGCCCAAAATGGCAATCGACCGGCCGCCGGCTTTCAAGGCGGTTTGATGCGCGACCGCATCCACCCCGCGGGCGAGACCGCTGACCACGGTAATACCGTTCGAGGCCAGGAAGGAAGCCAGCTCCTCGGTGATCTGACGGCCATACGGCGTGACGCGGCGCGTGCCGACGATCGCCACCGCAAAGAGATCATCCGGGAGATAATCGCCGCGAATATACATCACCGGAGGCGGTTGGTCAATCTCTTTCAGTCGGGAGGGATAGGCTTCATCCTGCCAGGTCAGGATCTTGATGCCCTGCGCTTCAATTTTAGCCCAGACCTGATCCAGGTCCATTTTTTGACGCGCGGCAAGTACGCGCTCGATCACTTTCCCGCCCAGGCCTGCTTCCGCCAGCCGAGCAGGGTCGGCGCTCCAGGCGGATCCGAGGTCACCGAAGTAGGCAATCAGCCCCTGCAGGCGCACCGCGCCGATGCCTTTGATGAGATTAAAGCCAACCCAGTATTTTTTTTCATCCATGTCGAACTGCCTTATAGGAACACCAATCGAGGTTGCATCGAATACGGCATTATAAAGTCTTTTTTCCAACTACAGTTAATAGAGCATGACGCCGCCCATCCGGGCGGCGTCATGCTCTATTGTAAATAAGAGATTCCTCGGAGCTGCGCTCCTCAGAGTGACATGAAATTAAATCAATCCGTCGAGCAGATGAACTTTCAGGATGCGCCGACCCATATCCAGGTCCAGAATGACCGAGGGAATGGCGGGCAGGAGAATCTCTTTTCCGGAGTCATCCCGAACGACATAGACGTCGTTGGCGCCGGTTTCCAAAATCTCCACCAGTTTGCCAAGCGGACCGCCGTTCTCGTCGACGACATCCAGGTCGATCAATTCGTATTGATAATGTTTGCCTTCTGGAAGCGGCGGGACTTCGGAGGCTTTAACATAGACCCATTGATTGCGGTATTTGGCGGCATCTTCGGGGGTGTCCACGCCGCGCAGGCTGACCAGCAGGCCATTCCCGTGCTCACGGACGGTATCCAGCGTGAGCGGCTGATGCTTCTCGCCGATCAGCACCTTGCGTCCGGGTTTAATGCGGTCGGGAAAATCGGTGTGCACATCCATGATGATCTCGCCGCGCACGCCGTGCGAACGACGCAGGTATCCGATGACCAAATAGACAGACTCGCCTTCCGGCGAGCCTGAGGGAATGCTTTGTTTGGAGGGCATCAGGGTTCCATTACATCCAGCGTGGCCTGCTTGCCTTCACGCTCGGCGGCCACCCGCAGGAGCGCGCGGATGGCGTTGGCCACCTTGCCGCTCTTGCCGATCACACGTCCCATGTCTTCCTTGGTGACGCTGAGTTCAACGCGGACCCGGGAGCCGCCCCCGCTCTCACGCACCTCAACCTGTTCGGGGTGATCGACGAGGGATTTGGCGATGAATTCGATCAGTTCTTTCATGTTTGCCTGCCAGCGTCATTGGGAAGGCGGGGTCTCGATGCGCAAAGAACGCTACTTGACCGCCGGCCTTTGCAATGACCTAAAGTTAATCCTTGCGGGTCTTGTTGGGTGCAGCGCGTTTGGCTTCATCTGCAGCGGCTTCAGCGACAAGGGCTTCAACAGCCTCGCCCTTCTTGAAGCGGTCGAAACGGGCCTGGGTGCCGGAGGACTTGAAGATCTGGGCGACAGACTCGGTCGGGAGGGCGCCGTTCTTCATCCAATGGAAAACGCGGTCTTCCTTAATATGAATGGTGGCGGGATTGGTGCGCGGGTTGTATACGCCCAAAATTTCCAAAAAGCGGCCATCGCGGGGGGCTTCCTTGTCCGCAGCGATGATGCGGTACGTGGGTTGGCCTTTGAGACCAATACGACGTAAACGAATTCGAACCATGTTGACTTACTCCTTTAGAATGTTTTGCGTCTCAGACAGGCACGAGAGGGGTGTGCAAGGAAAGCACGGTTTGCGGGCTGAAATCGCAGGGCCATATTTTACCAGAGAAAGCGGGGAATCGTCCCTGCGGGGTCAGCGTTCGTATAATCCTTGGGATTCGAGCTTTTTCTGCACATAGGCCAATCCACCACGCTCGTTGCCGCGTGCGCCAGGGACGATGACGCACGCGGTTGGGTACTGGAGTATGACTATACAGGCAAGACATGGGTGAATTTTGGTGCAAGGAAACAACCCAACAAATGGGTTACACTTCGGACATTACGGGTTTAAAAGCTTTTGAAATAAGCTGACAACAATGGCGTTCTGGATGCCAAAATCGACCAGATCGAAAACCGGTGATATAATTTTCGCGCTAATCAAAGGAGCGCAGCGAATGACGGACAGCAACTAGAAGACCACGTATTATTAGGGCAACACCCGCTGTTTTGATTCCATCAAGATTTCCAGCCGAGGCCTGCCCTCGGTTTTCTTTTTAAGTCGCAGGAGTTCATGATGCTTAGCATTCACAACCTTCACAAAAGTTACGGCATTCAGCCGATCCTCCAAAATATCAATTTCAACATCAGCGCCGGCGATCGCATCGGTCTGATCGGCCCGAACGGCTCGGGCAAGACCACCCTCTTGCGCATCCTGGCAGGGTTGGAAAATCCGGACGCGCAGCGGGGGAATGTCTCTTCGACACGCCCAAACTTGCGGGTGGGATATCTTGCCCAGGGTCTGGTCTTTGGCGAAGGACAGACGCTTCATTCGACCCTCAGCCTGGGTGCCGTTCCCGAGGCAGACCTTGAAGCCGAAGTTGCCTCCCTTGCCTCAGCCTTATCCACGGACCCGAACAATGTATCCCTGCAGGCTAATTACGATTCGGCTTTGGCCCGCCTGGCTGCATTTCACATGCCGCTTTCTTCGATCCTGATTCCTCTAGGATTAAACGATCTGCCACTTGATACACCTGTTGCACATTTAAGCGGCGGGCAGAAAACCCGCCTCATGCTGGCAAGTGTCCTGTTGGATGAACCGCAGCTGCTCCTGCTCGACGAACCCACCAATCATCTTGACATTGAAATGCTGGAATGGCTCGAAGACTGGCTGAACCATTTCCAGGGGGCCGTCTTGATCGTCTCGCACGACCGCGCCTTTCTTGATAATACGGTCACTTCCATTCTTGAGTTGGACCCAACCACTCACGGGATCCGGTCTTACCCGGGAAACTACGCGGACTACCTCGAACAAAAAATGACCGAACGTGAGAAATTGGTCCAATCCTATCAGGACCAGCAGGATGAGATCGCCCAGCTCAAATCCGCCGCCGCACACATCCGTGGGCTTACCAAAATGAAAAAGGGCGGCAAGGCCGATGGCGGGGATAAATTCGCCAAGGGTTTTTTCGGCAACCGCGCCACCAAAAATGTGGCCGGGCGCGCCAAACACATCGAGGCCCGCATCGAAAAACTGTTGACCGCAGAACGCATCGAGAAGCCGCGCTCCTCCTGGCAGATGAAACTGGATTTCGGCGCGCCGGCACACCAATCCAGGGATGTGGTCATTGCGGAAAAGTTATCGATTGGTTATTCAATGGACAATCCCCTGCTGTCGGACCTCAACCTCAACATCCGCGCCGGGCAGCGCATCGTGCTGTCCGGTCCCAACGGAACCGGCAAAACCACCTTGATTCGGACCATCGCCGGCAAACTCCAGCCTCTGGCAGGTTCTTTGAAACTGGGCCAGACCGTCAAGCTCGGCTACATGACCCAGGAACAGGAACTGCTCAACCCGGGCTTGAGTGCCCTGCAGACCATCCAAAGCGTCGCGCCATTCAACGAAACCGAAGCGCGAAATTTCCTGCATTATTTTCTATTCGAAGACGATGATCCGCTGCGGCCGACCCGCGAGCTTTCCTATGGCGAACGTGCCCGGCTGCAATTGGGCTTGTTGGTTGCACAAGGCTGCACCTTCCTGTTGCTGGACGAACCCATCAACCATCTCGATATCCCATCCCGGGCGCGCTTCGAGGAGGCGCTTGCCAATTTCAAAGGGACCATTCTGGCGGTGGTCCATGACCGTTATTTCATCGAGCAATTCGCTTCACACCTATGGCAGGTTAAGGATGGAAAGATCGTCAAATAGGGGAACATGATTCCGGGATATCTGCCGGACCTGAAACAGAAAAACATGCTTAGTTTATAATACCCAGCATGAAAAAACTTCACCGACTGGCATTAGTCATCCCGTTTGTATTAATGGCCTGTCAGTCAAATCCGCCGGCAGACATTACTCTGATCGACGGGGATAAAATTTTAAAGGTAAACAGCAGCGAACGAATGCCGTTGATCCTGCTTGCTCAAAATGGAGTCATCCCCCAGCCACAGGACCGCATCCTGGTCAACGGGCTGGAAACCTCCTTTGATCAACCGCTTCCGCAAGCTGATCATCTTCAAATCCAACTGCGACGCTCCGTGGCAATGACCCTCAACGGGTCACAGGGGCAGCAGGTTCTAGCAACCTCGGCTTTAGATGTTGGAGAGGCACTAAAGGAAGCCGGGCTTATCCTTTCCAAAAATGACCGCATCGACCCGCCCGCCGAAACACCCATCACGGGTCCGCTGACCGTTTCCTACACGCAGGCACGTGACTTGCTGATCTACATGGGCGAAAAAACCATTAGCATTCGTTCCGCCGCCGGGACGGTCGGCGAAGCACTGGCAGAGGCCGGGCTTCCGCTCATGGGTCTGGATACCAGCTCCCCGCTTGAGAATGAAGCGCCGCCACCCGATGGTCAGATCCGCATCGTGCGGGTCAGCGAATCGATCAGCGTCGCTCTTGAGCCGATTCCTTTTGAAGTCCAGCGCATCGAATCGGCTGATGTGCCGATCGGTCAGGAGGAGACCCTGCAGCCTGGCTTAAACGGTCTCGCAATGGTGCGGACCCGCATCCGTTACGAAGACGGAAGAGAGGTCAGCCGGACCGCAGAAGACAAAACGGTGATCCGTGCGCCTCAGGCACGCATTGTAAAGGGCGGGACCCAGGTGGTGCTCGCTCCATTGCCGGTCAACGGTGTCCCCTATGATTACTGGCTGGCTGTGGATATGTATGCAACCGTGTATTCACCCTGCGCTTCGGGTACGGGCGGATGTTCGTACGGCACCGCCAGTGGAGCCCGTGCCGGACAGGGCATCGTGGCTGTGGATTATTCCATCTACAGTTATCTGGCGGGCATGCAAGTCTACATCCCCGGCTATGGCCTGGCCACCATCGGCGATACAGGCGGCGGACCGATCATCGAAAGCGCACTCGGCGTGCCGCGCACACGCTGGATCGACCTTGGTTTCAATGAAGGCGAAATGAGGAACATGACCGGCTGGGTGACCGTATACTTTCTCGCGCCCGTTCCGGCAGAGATCCCTTATTTTTTGAAATAATCCAGCCAGAGGAACATCAAACCCAATATGACCCAAACCCAAAAAGCCATCCTTGCCTTTCTTTTATTCACCATCTTCGTGCTGCTGGGCGGGATCGGATATTACGCGCTTCAGACCTACCGGGTCTTTGCCTCCCAGCCATTGGGGCCGGCTCTGCCCTTCACACCACTCGCCCTCCCGCCCACATGGACACCGTCTCCGGGAGCACCCTCCTCCCTCGGACAGGTGACCCTGGTGCCCACCATCTCATTTCCAACCGGAACCCCCTCGGCCCCCATTTGCAGCGGACCCGCCATC
The DNA here is from genome assembly GCA_021414245.1 of Chloroflexota bacterium. Classification (GTDB taxonomy): domain Bacteria; phylum Chloroflexota; class Anaerolineae; order Anaerolineales; family Villigracilaceae; genus Villigracilis. The sequence continues at coordinate 669,194 of JAIOOU010000003.1, read as the reverse complement.
ATGAACATCGTCATGATCGGCGCGGATACACGTGCCGACAGTTATTTGTATGGTCTTGGAGATGCGATCCGATTGGTGCGGGTGGATTTCGTCACCCCAAAAGTTTCAGTACTGGAATTTCCACGCGACCTTTGGGTGGAAATTCCCGAGATCGCTGATAATCTTGACGGTCAGGATCATGAAAAATTAAATCAAGCCTACCTGTATGGACAGCCTGGATTTAAATATTGGGATGACCCGAGCGGAGGGCCGGGCCTGCTCAGTCTGACTCTCAACCGGAATTTTGGCGTTCAAGTCGACCATTATGTTGCGATCAACATGCGCACCTTTGTCCATGTGGTGGACGCCGTCGACGGCATCGACATTAATATCACCGACAAGGATGCCGCCAACAGCACCGGCCTGCCTGTCGGCCAGCACCATCTCGATGGAACAGAGGCACTTAAAGTGGCCCGAAACCGGGTTGAAGGAACCTTCGCACGTGCAGATAATCAGAATATTGTGTTTTGCGCGCTTCGGAAAAAATTAACCTCCCCGCAAGTGGTCACCAAGATTCCCGCGCTGATCGACTCCTTCAAGGACAACATCATCACCGATTTCACCCCGGAGCAGATCCGCCAGCTGGCCTGTCTCGGCACCAGACTGCCCGCAGCGAACATCGCCTTTACCTCTTTCCCGCAGGAATTGTTTTCCCAGACCCGCGTCTTCGACCCTGTTTTTGCCAAAAAGGTTTTTATCTGGGATGTCGATTTTACGATCCTCAGTGATTATGTGGCACGCTTCCAGGCCGGAACCTGGCCCGAGCCGCGCATCACAGTCCCGGTCGCGCCTGAAGCGGACGGCGAGGTGGTTTGCGAATGATGAATTTCGCCTCGGTTCCGGCCCTGGATGCCGCTGCCGTACTGAAAAGATTTCACCTGCGCGCCGACAAAGCCCTCGGGCAAAACTTTTTGCAGGACGCTTCTGTTCTGGAAAAGATCGTCCTTGCGGCGGAAATCCAAAAGGAAGACTGTATCCTGGAGATCGGTCCCGGCCTCGGGAGTTTAACCCGCTATCTGGCACTCGCCGCCCGGCAGGTCACAGCGGTCGAACTGGACCCGGACCTGCTCGCTCCTCTCAAGGCAGTCCTCACGCCTTATCAGAATGTGCGCCTGGTGCAGGGCGACATCCTCAAACTGGCCGTCTCCGAATTAATTGATCAACCTGAATACATCGTCGCCGCGAACATTCCATACAACATCACCTCTGCGATCATTCGTCACCTGCTGGAGAGTTCGCCCAAACCGCGCCGGGTGGTGCTCACGATCCAGAAGGAGGTTGCCGAACGCATCTGCGCCAAACCCGGCGACTTAAGTCTGCTGGCTTTAAGTGTGCAGGTATATGGAAGACCCGGCATTGCGGCCACCATCCCTGCCAGCGCCTTCCATCCCGCCCCCAAAGTGGACTCGGCCATTTTGCGGATCGATATCTACGATGAGCCGCTGGTCCCGGCCGGGATGCTGAAAACCTTCTTCAAACTCACCAGGGCTGGCTTTGGTCAAAAACGAAAGACCTTGCGCAATTCCCTGTCAGCCGGCTTGCATATCCCGGCCTCCGCAGCTGAGAGCATGCTGGCTTCCGCGGAAATCGATTTTATGCGCCGCGCAGAAACCCTGTCCATCGAGGAATGGAAATTGTTGTGTTCTTCCAGTACGGCAATCGGCCCATAGCCCCCGCACCTGATGCAACCAGTACCAATAGGCTGGCTGTATTTCTTGTACCCTTGACGACATTATGCAATAATTGATCAAAGTGACATTTCAAGGAGAATGCTATGTTGACGAAAAAGAAACCAATCTATGCCGCACTTGTTCTGATCCTGGCCATGCTTGCCTGCAATATGCCCAGCGCGCAGGCCTCCCCCGAAGACCTGGTCGCGACCATTACCGCCCAGGCCTTGCTTGTACAAAACGGGCAGGGAAATGCCCCCACATCCACACCGGAGTCCGGTTTCACTGCCACACCGGAATTCACACCCACGAACACCCTCACACCCACCCCCTCTGTCCCCATGGTGAGTGTCAGCCAGAACACCAACTGCCGGACCGGTCCAGGCACGGAATATGACCTGATCGGCGCATTGTTAATCGGGCAAACCGCCGAGGTGGTCGGGAAAAGCACGGCCACAAATTACTGGATTATTAACACCCCGGGCAGTTCAGGCACATGCTGGTTATGGGGCAATTACGCAACCGTGACCGGCAACACCGCCATTCTTGCAGAATGGCCAATTCCACCTACACCCACACCCTCCCTGCCTGCCGCCCCGCAGACATTCAAGGTTCATATCACCTGCAACATGGTCAACAATCCATTCATTCACAACGAAGTCCATATTCAACTTACCTGGGTGGATGTGGCCACAAATGAAAGCGGATACAGGGTCTATCGAGACGGGGGCCTGCTGGCCACACTCGGGGCCAACGAGACCGGCTACTCGGATACCACCAGCCTGCCCGCGATCTGGTTGATTGGCGACCCGCCTCCCAGTGTGACCTACGGTGTGGAAGCCTTCAACGGCGCCGGCAAATCTGCGTTCAAAGACAAGACTGTGACCTGTCCCTAGGACGAATTTTCTTCAAGATTAAACAAAAATACCTCGCGATTTTGTCGCGAGGTATTTTTGTAACCATCGAGGTCAAACAAAAAAATGGACTAGGTTCCCTCTTCCCAGGAGTTCAGGTAGTGCAGCTGCTCATCGGTAAGCTTGTCGATCTTGACACCCATCGATTCGAGCTTGAGACGGGCAATTTCATTGTCAATATCGGTTGGGACTGAGTAAACCTTCTTTTCGAGCTTGTCGGCATTCTTCGCCATGTATTCAGCAGAGAGTGCCTGATTCGCAAAGGACATGTCCATCACGGAAGCGGGATGTCCCTCGGCGGAAGCCAGATTGATCAAACGGCCTTCGCCCAGAATGTTGATCTTGCGTCCGTCCTTAGTAGTGTACTGCTCAACGAACGGGCGGACGAGATTCGGTTCGCCCTTGCTCATGGCAGCCAGCGAAGGAATATTGATCTCGACGTTGAAGTGGCCGGAGTTGGCAACGATCGCGCCGTCCTTCATCACTTCAAAGTGTTTCTTGTCCAGAACATTGATGTCGCCGGTGACGGTGCAGAAGATGTCGCCGATCTTGGAGGCTTCGGTCATGGTCATGACCTGGAAACCGTCCATTACCGCTTCGAGCGCCTTCATCGGATCGATCTCGGTTACGATCACCTGGGAGCCCATGCCACGAGCACGGGAGGCAAGACCACGTCCACACCAGCCATAACCGGCCACAACGAAGTTCTTGCCAGCCAGCAGCACATTGGTGGCGCGGATGATGCCGTCCACTGTGGACTGGCCTGTGCCATAGCGATTGTCAAAGAGGTGTTTGGTCAAGGCATCGTTTACAGCGATGACCGGGAATTTTAAGATCTTGTCCGCTTCCATGGCCTTCAAGCGGATGACGCCCGTGGTGGTCTCTTCGGTTCCACCGATGACGTTCTTGAGCATCTGCTTGCGTTCCGCGTCGCTCAAACCCTTGGCCCAGGCAGCCAGGGAGGGTTCAAGTTTTTCAAAGCGGCCCATCTCAATGAAGAAAAGGGAGGAAACCAGGTCTGCGCCATCGTCCTGGGTCATGTGGGGCATGTGCTCCAAGGCGGCGCGAATGTGCTTGAAGTAAGTCACCTTGTCCTCGCCCTTGATCGCGAAAACAGGAATCTCGTACTGGCTTACCAAACAAGCCGCTACATCATCCTGGGTGGAAAGCGGGTTTGAAGCAGTGAGGACAATATCCGCGCCGCCTTCCTGCAGGGTGATCATCAGGTTCGCCGTTTCGGTGGTCACATGCAAACAACAGGAAAGGCGAAGTCCCTTGAGGGGCTTCTCCTTCTTGAAACGCTCACGAATGGAACGCAGGACGGGCATCTCGCGTTCGGCCCAATCAATACGGCGGCGGCCGCCTTCGGCCTGGGCTAGATCTTTTACATCGTAGTTACTCATATTGCTCCTTTAGTTGTAAATCGGAATGCAAACATCCGTCTGCAAACCATGTTTGACGGACCGGAGCCCGTATTACAATCGATTTGGTTATTTTACTTCACTAATACGTCCAATTTGCCATTGTCGTCAAAGTGTCTGCGGAAACGCTTTACGAAATCCTGACGGGAATAGGCATGGCTTTGCGTGCCGCGCTGTTCAAGGCAGTAGACCGCAGCCAGAGACCCGATCTCGCCGCACAACTTCCAGTCAAAACCGTGGGAATAGCCGGCCAGGAATCCGCCGCGGAAGGCATCCCCCACACCGGTCGGGTCAACGATCTCATCCTCGGGAACAGTCGGGATATGGACCGATTCGCCGCCCATATACAGGTCGGCTCCATCCTTACCGCGCGTGATCACCAGAACCTGCACGTGCTCCAGGATCTGATCCAGGCTCCAGCCGGTCTTCTTGGAGATCAGGCCGAACTCGTAATCATTACAGAACAGGAAGTATGCGCCTTCCATGTCGCGGGCCAGCTCCGAACCTTCCAGTCGCAGCACCTGTTGACTTGGGTCGTACAGGTATTTAATCCCAAGCTCACGGCACTCCGCGGGAAATTTCATCATGGCATCCGGCGCGCTCGGCGAAACAATGACCAGATCCGGCTTTTTGTCCAATTCCTTTAGCGACTGGGTGGCGGAATGACCCATCGCACCGGGATAGAAGGAGGCGATCTGTGCAGAGGTTTGGTCCGTCGTCGCGAAGAAGGAGGCGGTGAACACACCGGGGACCACCTTCATCAACGAAGTATCCACACCTTTTGAATCGAGCCAGGCGCGATAATCCCCAAAATCTTCACCCACAGTGGCCATCACGCGGGGCTTGATGCCAAGCAAGGCCATGGTGTAGGCAATGTTCGGCGCAATTCCTCCGCGCTGTTTGGACATGGAGTCCACCAGGAAGGACAGACTGATGGATGACAAACGCTCGGGCAGGATATGTTCCGTAAATATCCCGGGAAAGGTCATCAAATAATCATAGGCAACGGAGCCGGTCAGCAAAATATCCATATTTCCTCACACTATTCTGCGATAGTCCAACACAGTCTTTTCGCAGGAAAAAGCGCACTCGCAGGAGTGCGCCATGAATGATCGAACGGCCAAAAGTTTATCATGGGGCTTTTGGAATGTAAAGTTATTCAACCGTCAATTTTTTCAGGAGTCGCGCCTGACCACCCGGGGCAGATTCACATCAAAGGGCGGATGGACGACTCCGTTTTCGGTGACGATGCCACTCAATAACCGATTCGGCGTGACATCGAAGGCCGGGTTGCGCGCCTTCGCATTTTTCGGCGCGACGGGTTCGCCATGAAATTGTATTCCCAATACCTCATCAGTATTTCGTTCCTCGATCGGGATCAAATCCCCATGCGCAAGAGATAGATCAATCGTGGAAGTGGGAACCACTGCATAGGCCGGGACCTTGTTATCATAAGCCGCCAGTGAAAGCATATAGGTGCCGATCTTGTTGGCCACGTCCCCATTGGCGGCCACGCGGTCCGCGCCAAAAAAGACCTTTTGAGCCTTGCCGGTTTTGAGGAAATATCCGGACATGTTGTCGCTGATGATCTCGTACGGAATGCCATATTGTTCCAACTCCCAGGCGGTCAGTCGCGCACCCTGCAAACGCGGCCGGGTCTCGTCCACCAGCACATGGATGCGCTTGCCCTGTTCATGAGCCGTGCGAATCACCCCCAGGGCGGTCCCCCAATCGACCGTAGCAAGCGCACCGGTATTACAGTGATGAATGATCGTGTCACCATCGTCGATCAAAGCAGCGCCATGCTCCGCCATGCGTTTGTTGATCTCGACATCTTCATCGGCAAGTTTTTGGGCCCCGGCCAAAATTTCCCTGCGGATCTCCTCCGGATTTCCCTTGACAGAAACAGCGGTTCCCATCAACCGATCCACAGCCCAGGCAAGATTTACCGCCGTGGGACGGGAAGCCTTCAAAACGGCCGCAGCTGCCCGCAGATCGGCAAGCAGGCCTTCGGTTGAGGTGGAAGCGGATTCATATCCGGCCAGGGCAAGCCCAAAAGCGGCGGCGGCGCCAATGGCAGGCGCTCCGCGCACCACCATATCCGTGATGGCCCTGGCCACCTCCTGATGTCCGCGATAGGAGACCACTTCAAAGCGCATGGGTAAAATGCGCTGGTCGATCATTTTTAATTCCTGATTTTCCCAAAATACTGTCCGCATGACTTTAACCCTTGAAATATTTTTCTCTTAAATTGACCAGTTGGGTCTGCGCTTCCGAAGGGACCCGCCTCACCGTACCCAGCATCTTTGCGCGCCAGAAGATCTCCGAAACATGTTCGATCCGTTCCAGGTGGATCAGTGCCTCGTCCAGGTTTTTCCCATAAGTCAGGCTGCCATGCTGACAAAGCAGAAGCGCGTTATGTTCCTTCACAAAAGGGCGAATGACCTCTGCGTCTTCGTGCGAGGATGGGGTGGCATAGGCAGTGACCGGAACATCTCCCAAGGTAAGCAATACCTCAGGAAGCACATCCACTGGAAAATCCAGTCCGGAGACGGTGAGCGTGGTTGCAAAAATGGGATGGGCGTGCACAACGGCGCGAACATCTTCGCGTTGCTTGTACACTTCAAGATGCATGGGTGTTTCGGAGGATGGCCGCCGACCGTCCTTTGCCGAGATGACGTTCCCTTCGATGTCCACCACCAGCAGGTCCTCGCTGGTCAGACGCCCCTTGGAAAGACCGGAGGGAGTGATGAGAATCAGACCGTCATCCATTCGCACGGAAACATTCCCATCGTTCGAGGTCATCAGGCGGCGTTCATAACAAATACGCCCGCATTCCATGACAGCCATGCGAAGATCGGTCTCACCGGCCGAGGAGGGAAAATTCAACATGAATTTCGCTATTCCTTGATCTCTGTCCAGATCTGGTCGTAAAGGGAAAGCGCACTTCCAAGATCCTCGACCTTGTGACCGCTGAGGAAAATATCAGCCGGCGTATTGGTGATCGGAGATGACATGTAGGCTTCATACACATCTGGATGAAATTCCTTTGCATAGGATAGCGCGGAGGCATTTGGATTGGTGTATGGATAATCCACCATGGTTAACCAGAATACATCCCCCTGCAGTAAATAATTGAACCAGGCATAACTGATATCCGGATGGGGCGCGTTAACGGGAATCCCCATACCGTCATAAAAAATAATCGAGCCTTCCTTTGGAAACACATATTCAAAGGCCGGGTTTTCCTGTTTTGCCAGAAATGCCTCTCCATTCCAGACGATGCCCAGATCAACATCACCGGCCAAAAGCGGAGTCTTTGGACTGTCACTATCAAACACGCGAATATTGGGCATCAATTCGATCAACTTTTGCTTGGCCTCCGCCAGCTGGACAGGGTCTGTTGAATTGACATCATAGCCAAGGGTTAGTAATGCCATGCCGATGATCACCCGGCTGTCATCCACGGCTACAATGCGTCCCTGATATTGAGGATCCCACAGGTCCGCCCAGGAAGTCGGCGGACTGACAACTGTATCGCTGTTGTAGACAATGGCCTGCGTGCCCATTTGATAGGGCACAACATAATCCACGGTATTTCCATAGGCCTGCACCAGGGCCGCATCCAGGTTCTTGATGTTCGACAACTTTGTTTGATCAAGTTTGGCCAGGATTCCCTCGCGGACCAGGACGTCGATCATGTAATCACTGGGGTGAACGATGTCGTACGGATTCACGTCACCGCCAAACGACATTTTGGTATACAACTCTTCATTGGATGAAAAATAATCCACATTGACCTTCACGCCATACACCAGGCCGAAACAATCGATGATGTCAGCGGGCACATATTCCGTCCAGGTGAAAATATTGATCTCCTTGCTTTCGAACTGCACCAGGGGATTGGGCTCGGGGCAGACGAACCCGCTGGACGTAACCTGCGCTGCGGATGGTTCCGGCGTTGCGGCGCACCCTGCAACTGTCAACAACATGAAGACGACCAAAATCAACCGACCGACATGATGAATTTTGTGCTGTATGTTCACTTTCTTTTCCTCTTTTGATCCTGAATATATTCAGACGGTTCCCCGCCTGGCATGCTTTGAAATATATCACATTGAATCCGGATTTACCCCTGCTTGACGCGCCTGTCTTTTACCAGTATAAAAACGGGATGAAACTCAGACGCCTCCTTGCCGGTCTTTGGCTTGCTGTTGCGATAACAGCATGTTCCATCCTTCCGAATCTCCCCACCCTGCCCCCGGGTTGGACCGTGACTCCCAGCATCACCCCTACTCCCGAAGCTACTCTTACCCCGACGATCACCCCCACTCCTCTGCCAGTCGCACGTGTGGATGCCGGTGACCATGCCTTTTTTAACGGCGATTACGATACGGCCCTGGTCCACTATCAGATTGCATTTCAGGATTCCCCCGACGCCCAAATCCGCGCCGCCGCAAAATGGGGCGAGGCACGCGTCCATTTCGCAAAGGAAAGATATCAGGACGCGCTGAACTCATTACAAACCCTGATCACGGAATATCCACAATCCGCTTTTCTGGGGCAGGCGTATTTCATTCAGGGACTGGCAAATTATCGCTTGAATAATTTCCAGGCGGCCGCAGATTCATGGCAGACCTATCTCACCCTGCGCCCCGGGATATTGGATGCCTACACCCAGGAATTGCGCGGCGACGCCCTCTTTGAAGCGAAAAATTACACCGACGCGCTTCCAGCCTATACCGCCGCCATTCAGGCTCCCTCCATTTCCAATGACATTTATATTGACCTGAAAGTCGCCTCCACGCAGACCGAACTGGGAAACTCCGACACCGCCATCGCCCTCTACGACGGAATCACGGCACGTGCCCCCAATGATTACATCAAGGCCCAGGCTGCTTACGAAACCGGGCTGATTCTTCAATCACTGGGGCGCAATGAGGAGGCCTTGGGGAAATTCCGTCTGGCTGTTGAGAATTATCCGCTCTCCTATTATTCCTATTTGAGCCTGATTGCCCTGTTGGACGCAGGCGGGACGGTCAGTGAACTGGATCGCGGCCTCGTGGATTATTTTGCCGGGCAGTACGATGTTGCCATTGCGGCTCTTGACCGTTATCTTGCTGCCACGCCGGGGAACGATGGAACGGCCTATTATTATCGGGCGCTGGCCCGGCGCGACATGGGGTTCTATGAAGACGCCTTGAAGGATTATTCCACATTCATCACGACCTACCCCCTCCACCCCCGCTGGGGTGACGCATGGGGTGAAAAGGCTTTCATCGAATGGTACAACCTGGATCAGTATTCCACAGCTGCTCAAACACTGATGGATTATGCTGCCGCAGCTCCGGCAAGCGGCGTGGCTCCGGAATATTTGATGAGCGCCGCACGCATCTACGAACGGGACGGTCAATATGACAAGGCATTGGCGGTTTGGGCCCGTGTGGCCAATGAATATCCCGGGACGGAAGAGTCTGCAACCGCCACCTTCCTGAGCGGGATCATCCACTATCGCCAGGGCGATGCCTCTTCAGCGCTGAACCTCTTTAACAGCAGCCTGGCCCTGTCTTCGGCTGTGGAAGACAAGGCCAGGGCATATTTGTGGATAGGCAAAGCGCAGCAAAAACTTGGAAATACTGAAGCCACTCAAACCGCATGGCGGGTCGGGCAGGACCTTGATCCCGGCGGCTATTATAGTGAACGGGCCCGCGATCTGCTCTCAGACCGGCCGCCATTTGCACCGCCCATCTCCCTGAATCTCGTTCAAAATCTGGATGCAGAACGCAGGGATGCGGATGCCTGGGTCCGTCTGACCTTTAACCTGCCTGCAGATACAGACCTGAGCGGCCTCGGGGCCCTGGTCTCAGATGAACGGGTGATCCGCGGAACAGAGCTCTGGCACCTTGGCCTTTTGGAAGATGCCCGTTTTGAGTTTGAAAGCCTGCGTGCCGAATTGGAACTTAATCAGGACGCCGTGGGGAGTTATCGCCTGACCAATTACCTGGTGGACCTGGGCTTATATCGGGTTGCCATCTTCGCCGCACGCCAGACTCTCACCATTGCCGGACTGGATGAACATACCGAATCCATGATGGCTCCGATATATTTCAGTCATATACGTTACGGATTGTATTATTCCGATCTGGTCATTGAGGATGCAAACACCAACAAGCTGGACCCCCTGTTTGTATTCAGTGTGATCCGGCAGGAGAGTCTTTTCGAGGGATTCGTCAAATCCAGCGCCGGCGCGCGGGGATTAATGCAGATCATCCCGGCGACCGGTGAGCAGATCAACTCCCAACTGGCCTGGCCACCCAATTACAATGATGACGATCTGTACCGCCCTGATGTCAGCGTGGCATTTGGCACGCATTACATCGCAAAAAACCTGAGCTTGTTAAGTGGGGATTTGTATGCAGCCCTGGCAGCCTACAATGGAGGTCCAGGGAACGCCCTGGATTGGAAGCAGCTTTCCGGGGATGATCCCGACCTGTTTCTGGAAAGTGTGCGCTTCGAGGAAACACGCAACTACATTCGCAATATTTACGAGATCAGTGTGGTCTACAGACGTCTATACGGATCCGGGGAACAATAGGAACACAAACCAATATACAAAAGAGGATGAAGACTTCCTTCATCCTCTTTTGTATATTTTTTATTTACGCCAATTCAATCCATGTGAGCAAGAACCCGCTGATGGGCAGTCTCTCCGTCCATATCCAGAACCGAGATCAATTTGTCGCGGCCGGTTTCACCCGCAACAATCTCCACCCGTGATTTGGGGACTCCCAGAACTTCGGCCAGGAAATCGACCAGGATGGCATTCGCTTCGCTGTCCGAAGGATCCGCTGCAAGATGCACCTTGATGGTTCCATCGTTCAATAAACCGACGATCTCATTTCGACTTGCACGGGGAGTGACCCGTACCGCCAGCGCCGACCCCCGTTTTCCATCATGAAGTACGAATTTTCTGGACATGGTTCACCTCAACTCAAAGCAATGAAGATGGCGATCAGGGCGCGGGATATGAATTCAACCGCAACGATCAATATCAACGGACTGAAATCAAGCCCTCCGGCAGCCGGTAGAACGCGCCGGATCGGTTCAAGGAAGGGATTCACGATTCGATCCAGGGCTTCACGCACGGGATGGTAGGGTGAAAGGAAAAACGAAAGCAGGGAGGAAGCAATCACGATCCAGACAAATATCTCCGCAACGATTCTTATTAATGTGATCAAAAGCCCAAAATTCATCAATCCTCCGTTTTATATTGACGAGCACCTACAATGGCTGTGCCAACCCGGACCAGTGTTGCGCCTTCCTGCACAGCCACTTCATAATCACCGCTGGTTCCCATGGAGAGCTCCGAAAAATCCATATCCGGAAATTGAAGGGATAGATAAGCCTGAAGGCGCTTTATTTTTTGAAAGTACGGCCGCGAGAGTTCAGCGTTCTCACCGATCGGCGGCATGGTCATCAGGCCCCGCACCTTCAGATGAGAAAGAGCCATCACCTCGGACAGTTCACCACGCAACGCGGACCAGTTGGCTTCATCCCAGGCCGGCCAGCCGGATTTACTGGCCTCCCCGCCCACATTGAATTCCAATAATGTTGGCAGAGTACGGCCGGCCTCAGCGCAAAACCGGTCAAGTTTTCCCGCCAGTTTCAGGCTGTCAAGTGAATGCAAAAAGTTAAAGTTCGCGGCTACAAGCTGCGCCTTTCGGCTTTGGACATGCCCGATCATGTGCCATTCTACCCCGTTAAACTCGCGCAGAGATTGAAGTTTCATAACACCCTCTTCAGGGTAGTTCTCCCCCAGAATGAGCGCACCCGCCCGAATGACCGCCTCCGCCACTTCAACCGGCTGGGCCTTGGTGACCACCACCAGCCGGACAGACTCAGGAGCACGGCCTGCACTCAAAGCCGCAAGCCGGATCTTGTTGAGGACTTGTTCGTATCTTTCACGGATGGCTGAAACCGGATCACTCATGATTCAATTTTACCCCGCATCCTTCCGGACCTAGGGCTGCAGCGCCATCAAAGCGCCGAATCGGCCCGTTTTGCCTTTTTCCGCCCGATGGGAAAACCAGTCCTCCAAATGACAGGCGGTGCATATCTCCGGCACTTCCACCTGGGTGACGCCGGCTCGATTTAACTGGATCAGATTTGCAGTCCACAGGTCCAGATATGTGCTGCCATCTCTTTTTTGGATGACGCGCTCCGCATCTTTTCCAAACTTTTCCTGAACCTGGAAAACGACTTCTTCTCCCACCTCGTAATGGTCCACACCGATTGAAGGGCCGATCGCAGCCTGGATATGTTCAGGCTTGCTTCCGTAACGGGTCATCATCCCCTCCACGGCAACTTCTGCAACACCCTTGACCGTGCCCATCCAACCTGCATGGGCAATCCCGATTGCCTTTTGAACCGGATCATGGAACAGCAGGGGGACACAATCTCCGAATCTCATGAACAAGGTCACATCCGGATTATCCGTGAAGAGGATATCCGCTTTGGGAGCCGGCTCGCTCAGGAGGCGGGGTGCTTCGGCGTGGACAATATCCGTACCGTGGACCAGCCAGACGTCATGAATTGAAGCGGGATCCCGATCCATGGTTTTGAACACATGCACCCTGTTTTGCGCCACATGCTCAGGCGCATCCCCAACCGATCCGCCCAAATTCAAGGAAGCCCACGGCTGCGGGCTTAGCCCGCCGCGCCGCGTAAAAACAGCCTGCTTGACTCCGGCCGGAAAAATATCAAACCGAAAATAACGAAGACCGTTTTGTTCGTGGAAAGGCATTACTCGGAAGCCTGATGAACGGCAAATTTCTTGATGTAATATTGGCGGGTTTCGTTCATGGATTCTTCGATGTTCGGGTATGCAAACCAGGCCGTCGCCAGACCGAAGAGGGCGCCCGTCAGGACGCGCAGGTATGGCGTACTTTCGCGATAAGGGATCAGGCCAGCCAGCCAGGGCCAATTGAACTGACTGAAAAGCTGGGAAAATCCGTCCAGTCCGATCGGGCCGATGCCGATCAACAACCACAACATCCAGTGCAGGGGTTTGATCCGGCGGCCGGTCAATCCGTAAACAATTCCAAAGATCAGGATGGCGAAATAAATCGCGACATCCCTCTCACACAAGGCCACTTTATATCCCACGGTTGCATCCCCGACATATTTGCGGGCTTCAAACCGTGTGTAGCTATACGGATCATCAACGTTGAGAATTCCGGTGGCTTGCTCGAAGGTCTTCAGGCCGCTCATGCCTGCTTCCTGTGTTGGATAAAAAGCCTGCTCACCATAAAGAAAAAAGGAACGAAAACCAAATTGATGGCACAGCGGACTGTAGATCCGGTAAATGGCGCGGGCGGGGACTTCCGCGCCCATCTTCATCAAGGTCGGGGCCAGGAAAGGCAGACCGACATACAACAACATGAACAAGTTCAGTAAAAGCAGGTATCGTTTCGCGATCCAGAATGAAATCCGGTCTCCAGTATTCACATTCTTTCCTTTCTTTATGCGCATTTTGTATTCAGGATCGTCCAGTTTTTCCAACTGGGTTTTCCGGTCGAACGCCGCCCCGATCGTCATCTGTAGTTTCTGGCGCGTGATCGGAGCCTTCAAAGTATAAGGTCCCACCTCCACCACGGGGACTCCGGCCCCATATCTTTCAAGAAGAATGGCATCCGAGTCGACATCCAATTCAATCAGCCGGTGCGGATATTGGGACCGCAGTTCAGCCAGGCCGGTTTTTACTTCATCGCAGGCAGGGTTATCCTTGCGCACATAGAGTGTTACATTAAGCATAAGTGGGTCCTGTTAATGAATGGGGACGGCAGTGTCCATGGCACCGCCGTCCAAATGCAACTCTGAAGCCGATTATATCTACAATCCAAAATCGAACCAGAAGAACTGGGCCCGCTGGGCAATCAGTTCAAAGATCCCGGAGAAAAGCATGATCCCAACAATGACCAGGATCACTCCCATGGCAATTTCCGCATAATGCATGACCTTGCCGTATTTTTTCAAAATATTGGTCACCCAACCGATCCCAAGCGCAGCCAACAAAAAGGGGACTGCCAGGCCGGCAGAATAGGCCGAGAGCAACAAGGCGCCATTTGAGATCGACCCGCCATTAATGGCCAGGGTAAGAATGGCGCCCAGCACAGGCCCAACACAGGGAGACCAGCCTGCCGAGAAGAATACACCCATCATGACCGATGAAAGATATCCCCACTTCGGGTCCGGGGCCTGCTGCACACGCGTGTCATAGGAGAGAAAGGGAATGCGGATGACGCCGATCATGTGCAGACCAAAGATGATCACCACGATGCCGCCGATCTTTGCCAGCCAGTAGCGCAGGTCGAAGAGCAGGCTGCCAGCAACCGCCGCCAGGACACCCAGCAAAACGAATACGATGCTGAAGCCAAGCACAAAGGCCAGGCCGTGACTGAAGGTGACCCAGCGACTGGAACGCCCATCACTCCCGCCGGCTGTACCCGCCGCCCGTCCGCCCAGATAACCGACATATGCCGGGACCAGGGAGAATACGCACGGCGAAAGAAAAGATGCCAACCCTGCCAACAGGGCCAGACCTACGGTTATTTGCGAAAATTCCATTCATCACCTCGAACAGCAGAAACTTCCTGCCAAAATTAGCTTATGGTTCTAGATCTTTAATTCCGTTACAGTCACGACCGTGCCGTGATCCGGCCAGGTCATGCGTGCTTCGCTTTGAGCCAGTGAAATATAAGGCGTGGTCCAGCGGAAGATCCACTTCGCATCCTCCGGCCTGACATTGATGCAGCCATGTGAACGTCTTTCGCCAAAATCGTTGTGCCAGAAGGCGCCATGGATGGCAACCCCCTCGCCCGAGATGACCGTGCACCAGGGAACTGCGGGAGTCGAGTAACCCGATGTGGAACCACCGCCGCTCATGTTCAATGAAACGATCTTCCAGTTCGTATTCAGATCGCCAACCGGGGTTGCGTAAGCATCGGTTGGATTGCCCTGATAGTCAAAAATGGCGCCGCTGGAAATTCGGCAGAAGAAAACTTCATTGGTTCCTTCGAAACAGGAAAGGGTCTGATAGGTTAGGTTGGCAACCACCTTTTTGTCAGCAGGGTCAACATCCGGGCTGATGGCCGAAGTCTCCTCTTCCGTCAGGACCTTCAAGCCTGCCCCATCCATCCAAAAAATATCGCCGAACCCATAGCCATGTCCGGAGCCCTCATTCCAGCGATACTCCACAAATCCGTTATTCTGACGAATTTGATCAATCCAGATCACCTGACCATAATATACGCGCGGGGGGTAATTATATTGAATCAGGCTTTGAATCCAGGGGGAATAAGGCGCCCCTTCGAGGGCCATATCAATATAGGGAACCGTGACCTCGGCCCAGAAACCAGGCTGGCCGGCGGGCATTTCGGTCAAGGGTGTGTTTGGCAGGTTTCGGGTGGGCTGAACCCGCGAAGACCACACGTACCCCTGAGGGGTCTCCAAATATTTCTGATTGGTCAAACCGACAGCATTGCCAACCACCTCGCGCCCCCATTCGATCAGATTGTCATCGTACAAGGTGCCTGTTACCGTGGCCTGCAAAGGATCATTTGAAGGACGGTTGTGAATATCGGTCTTGCCCAGCAGACGTCCGATGATCTCACTATTTGGAAATTGCGGCAGCCGTTTGGGGATATACAAGCGCTCGAATTCAAAAGGTCTAAACGCCATGGCGCCCAGGCCGACTCCAGCCACCTTGAGAAAATCACGTCGCGAAAAATTTCGATTCATACTTCACCTTTATAAGAAATGTTCCGGCAAGGATACCTGCAAATAAAAGGAGCGTCAACAGCCTTGTGAGAGAGGATTAATCTTTCAAATAGGATTCAAGTGCGCGCAGGCAATTGGCGCTCAGCTTGTGTCCCACTTCGTCCTCACAATAGGTTATCTGCGCGCCGGCCTGCTCCAACAGGGAAATGGAGGCCCGCGCCTGCTCTATCGGAACCATTTGGTCCTGGGTCCCGTGTGCCACGAAAATATTTTTCCCCACCAGCGGTCTTTTCACCGCCAACGTTTCCAGACCTTGCGGCGCGAAACCGGCCAGCACACCCATTTTGCGAACACGGTCCGGATAGAGCATCCCAACCACATTAACCATTGCCGCCCCCTGGCTGAATCCCATCAAATCGAATTGCCGCGCATCCACCTCGACCGAAGCTGCGTATTCGTCAACCAGGCGAATCAGCGCCTGAGCCGCCGGCCGAAGCATTTCGAAGCTGGGCCGATCCTGAGCCAGGACATTTCGAACGCGCCAGGAATATCCCCCCGGGTGCGCCCTGTGTGGTGCACGCGGGGCCATCATCCAATAATGTTCGGGAAGTGCGCGCGTAAAGACCCACATGGAATTCTCATCGCCCGTCCAGCCGTGCAGCAAAACCAGCAGTCGTGCGGGGGAAGCGGCTGCCGGCCTTATGCGCAGAGTCCAGTGATTGAACTCGATCAAATCAGTATTAGTCACGGCCTGCACGTTTCAAAATCCAGTCCGATAAATTTAAAAGAAGGAGGATCAACCCGATCGGAACAAAGGCGCCCAGCATACACAGCAATCCCATGACCGCAGCGCCTGGACCATAGATGATCCAAATCAAGCCATCTCCCACCACGAACAACAAGATAAGTGCGCCAGCCACAAGACGCAGGTTGGTATCCTTCATATAACTGCGCAGATCGCGGCTCACTGTCCAACTCCAAACCACTTTTTACCCATGCGTCGGGCCCAGGAGACGGCGCGTTTCAGTTCGGGCAGCACCTCGTCAACGGCCTGGGCGCCCAATTCGGCGACATCCGCCACGACAACTTTATCCAGCAATTCAATGTCATGGACATTCGGACGAATGATGACATCCGGGCGATCCAACTCCAGGCGGAAATGCGCGACCGCCCGGCTGCTGACATCCACCGCACGCAGAAAAATATCGAGGGATTGCGCCAGGGTCATGCGCGCGATTCGATCGGCAATGGGGCGCGGAAAAATACTGGGAACGGGAATGGTATAGGGACGAATCGGTTTATCCATCGGATCGTTTAATACCACAGCCACAACCGGCAGGTCAGGCGACAGGGCGCGTGCCACGGAAACGGGGACGGGATTCAAAACACCGCCGTCCATCAATTCCCAATCATTGAGACGAAAGGTGGGGAAAATACCCGGCAGGGCAATGGTGGAAAGGATCGCATCCTTGAGTTTGCCGGCAGAGAGGATAACCTCCGACCCGGTTTTTGCATCGACGGCAGTCACTGCGCAGGGAATAAGCAGATCATCAAAGGTCTTCTCTCCCACCATTTCATCCAGCCACTTGCGCGCCCCGGAGAGGCCCAGCAGGGAGGGACCATCATCGGCGTCCCGCGTGTATAAACGGCCCTGATCGACCGAAGTAAATTTTTCCAGGAGGTCAACAGGTGTATATCCGGCGGCATATAGAACAGCCACCAACCCACCCATGCTGGTACCTGCAATCGAGCGAACCCGGTACCCTTCCTCTTCAAGGCGTCGAAGTACGCCAATATGCGCGTTGCCTTTTGCCCCGCCACCCCCCAAGGCCAGTGTAATATCCATTTGATCAAATTCCTTCTGAAGTTAGACAGTGTGAATGATAAAGATTATACCCGTCGAAAATCGGTGGCATCCTGTGACTTGCAGGACATCGAACTTAATTCGGATCGCGTATCAACCAGACTGCCACACCCCCGCCCACCAGGGCGGCCACGATCAGGATTCCCACCAGCATTTGCGATGAGGCTGCACTCACCGGTCTGCTTTGAATTTCCATGGTTGGAGTGGGCGATGCCACCAGATCGGTCGGGAAAATAATCGCAGGGGTGATGGCTGTGGGAATGCCAGTGGAAGTGGCGGTAAGTGATGGAAGAGCGGTAACCGTTGCGGGCGCGGGTTGCGTGGCGCCTTTAAGCACCAATAATTCCTGACCCTGATATACAGTTAAGTCCTCCCCCAGATTGTTCAAGGCTTGAATGCTTTTTATGGTCGTGCCGTATTCAATTGCAATGCTCCACAGAGTTTGACCGTATTGAACCTTATGGCGCACATCGCCATCTGGGCGGGCGGTGCTCAACGAAACGGGGACCATGAACTGGCTGACCCCAAGCGAATTTGCACTTGACCCATCCGAACCGGGCACGCTGGTCAGGATGGAAGAGGCACTGCCCTGCATTTGGCCGGAGCTGGTCACCGCGGCGCAATCCACCGCATAATAATAACCATCCGCTCCCTGGGAGATGCCGGCTCCAATGTGGGTAAAATTTTGGGAAAGCATGGTGTTCATATGGTCCGGGTCCTGCCAGTAGACGGGAACACCATCCCAGACAAGCGGATCGGAATTCATGAGGATGTTCTCTGCCCGAAACCCGCCCAGCGACAGGTCACCGGAAAGTGGGAATCCCAAAGCAAGCAGCTGCTGGGTGAAAGTGATTCCTCCCGGCCTTACATGTGTGACCTGACTCGTGGCGGCCATGTAATCCGCCTGGGATTGAGCCGAAGACATCAGAATCGGATGGACCGAAAGCGGACGCAATCCATAGGCCAGGCGCAGGTTATTGACCGCATCAATGAGCTGACTGGGCGAGGTGATCGCCGCCTGGGGCGCAGGGCTGGCAAACACCTGCTTTGACGGGAACAGGCCAAAGGTCAGAAAAAGAAGCGCGATGAGGGGGAGTAAAGGAGCAGGTCTTCGCATGGGACAATCCGATTACCAAAAATTCAACTAGGGCGTTGAAGTCGGCTCAGGTGTGAGAGTATCCAAAGGAGTATCGGTGGGCAGGAGCGCACTCGTCGATGTACTGGTCAATTGCGGAGACTGGGTGTTGGTCGCCGGGGGAACCGATGTGGATGTGGCGGGATCCGACACTACGATCGAAACCATCAAGGTCGCGCCAAAGGTGCCTTGTCCGTTGGATAGACGCCAATAGCCTGTGTAGGTTCCCGGCTTGTTTGGGGCAGTCAGACTGACAGACAATTCCGTCCAGTTATTCACCTTCACCAGCTTTTGAAGTTTTGTGCCGTCGCCGCTCATGCGGTCGCCGCTCAAGGGTACAAGAATGTACTGGTAAAGCCAGTCGCAGGTACCGTTGTTTTGGACCTTCCAGGTCTTTGTAAAATCCTGGTTCCTTTGCATGACCGTTCCGACGGGGATGGTCACATCGCGGATAAAGAACAGGTTGTTACAGCCCACAGCCAGGGAACCCGGGTTGGCCGTAGCGGTGGTGCGCGTGCCGGTGGGCGTCGCTGTTCCGGGGGTCAGCGATCCATAGGGAACCACATACAGTGCGTACGTGGGAGACATGAGTGAAGTCACCGTGGGAAAGGGTGTGTTTGTCGCAAATGGAGTATAGGTTTGCGTGGGTGTGAATGGGACCGGCGTCACCAATGCGGTCTGCGTTCCAAAGAACGAAGCCACCATGGTACTTACAGCCGCAGTCATGACCGCACCGGCATCTTCCGTGGGGGCAGCGCCGCCACAGGAAGAAAGCATTAAGACAATCAGGGTCCCCGTGATTAATTTATAGAAATATTTTTGCATTCATCCTCCGCTTTAAATCTAACACAGTTTTGGAAGTGCAAAGCGGACGGAAATCCTACGTTTGGGGTCCGGCTGTATATCTTTTAGAGTGCTACTGCAATAATTTAGCGAGGGCGGATAAAAGATGGTCGACATCTTTTTGGGAGTTATAACCCTGAATGGAAACCCGGATCAATTTTTTATCCTTCCAGGCCAGAACAGGGATCTCGATGCGATGCTCGTCATACAAACGGGATTTGAGAACCGCGATATCGGTATCCGCCGGAAGAGGCGCGGCGGTCAGTTGGGCGAACCAATTTTCGGTTTGGGAGTGAAGCGGGGCAAGTCCGGTTAAGTCACAGATGCGGTTTTGAGCGTCTTCTGCCAATTGATGGCAGGCGGCCCGCACTTCATCCCATTTATGCCTGGCTTGAAATTCGATCGCGGCCGGAACTGCCAAAAAGGCGGAGATATCCCGTGTGCCAAGCCATTCCTGCTGGTCTACAAAAGGCGATCCACTCGGTGTCTCGGATTCATATCCCCATGAAACCACCAGAGGCTTGAGCAAATCCTGCATTTCAGGCCGCGCGTACAGGAAGCCCGCACCTTTGGGGGCACACAACCACTTGTGCAGATTTCCGCCATAAAAATCCGCCCCAAGGGAATCGAGATGCAGCGGAAGTTGACCCGGGACATGTGCACCGTCGATGATCGTGATGATGCCTGCCATGCGCGCACGCCGGATAATCTCCTCGACCGGAAAGATAACGGCAGTCGGCGAGGTGATGTGACTGAGAAAAATCACGCGCGTGTGCGGCGTGACGGCCGACCAAAAGGAGTCAATAAAAGCCTGCCTGGATTCCAAAGAAACGGACCGATTAACGTAGGTAAAACCGCGTTCTCTGGAAAGAAACCGCCATGTCCGGTCCATGGCGCCGTATTCGTGGTCACTGGTGAGGACTTCATCCCCCGCGCCAATCTCAAGGGAGCGGGCAACCACATTCAAGGAAACGGTCACATTTTGGGTATAGGTTAAATTGTCTGCATGTGTGCCAAGGTATTTTCCAAGCACCGCACGGGACTCAGCCATCAAACCTGTAAAACGCCGGCCTAAAAATTCCACAGGCTGCCGCTCGAGTTCCCTCTGCCAACGTTGATATTCGTCAAAGACCGCCCCGGGCGTGGCGCCAAAGGAGCCGTGATTTAGAAAGGTGACGGACGGGTCGAGCAGGAAGAGTTTGCGCAGGTTGTACATTTTTCAATCGTAAATGCAAAGTCGAAAATCTGCAATAAAAGCCAGGATCACATCCAGACAGCTTAATGCATGTTATTCAACAAACCTGCCAGTCAGCATCACTGCAATTTTTCCGCCCAAGGTTGCCCGCCAGGCTCCGCGGTACAGCCGTCAACTTTTGCGTGGAAAGAGTTAACCCCAAAAGAGCGCCTCAACCCCGCGCCTTTTTGGGGGATCAGGTTTAGTTAATCTTCACGCAGTAACGGAGTTACATATTTTTCCAGCATCTCGTGATTTATTTCCCCGACCCAGGCAAGTCGTACAATACCAGCACGGTCGATCACATAGGAGCTTGGCAGGCTCCCATTGTGAAACGCGTTAATGGCGGCACTCTCCAGATCAAACCAGACCGGATAAGTAATGCCATGCTCCTGGGAAAATTGCAGAACATCGTTTTGACGCCCGCCGGCTTCAATCCCAATAATCACAAAACCCTCCACGGCATGTATTTGATAATAAGCTTCAAGAGTCGGGATCTCGGCCTTGCAGGGCGGGCACCAGGTGGCCCAGTTATTAACCAGGACAATTTTGTCACGATAATCGGCCAGGGATTCGATCTGTCCATTCACGTTTTGGAGGGAAAGCCCTGGGGCGGGATAATTCACCTCCACTGGAGTGACGGACCGGGAAGCTGGCTGGGGTTCGGTGGCGCTGGCTGTGTCCCGCAACATAAAGAAGGCCGCCAGACCCAGCACCATGAAACCGGCACCCACGATATAGACGAGACCCAGTTTGGATCTCGTCTTTCTACGGCGATGATATCTTTTTGGCATTGGAAACCTTCGCAATCCTTGTCAACGATCTAGTTAACCGCCTGCATAATCTCAGCCAGCAGATTCTTCTCGGGCACCGCCCCCACGACGGTTCCACTGCCGGCATTGATGACCGTCTGCGGAACCCCCCTAACGTTGAATTGGTCTGCCAATTCAGGAAATTCCGTCGCTTCAACGCCCTCTGCACGAATCATGGCCGGGTTTTCCATTGCCATTTGGTGAGCCAATAAGACGGCCCGGGGACAGTGCGGACAGCTGGGTGTGACAAACACCTGCAGGTGCAACGGCTTGTCGAGATTCTTTAAGAACTCGCGTGCTTCTGCGCTCAGGCCAGAGTCACGGCCGGATACGAGCAAAATATCATTAATCAAAGTTCCAAATTCGTGTCCTGCCGGAATGCCTGAATATTGAATCCCCAAATCGGTGACCTGGGCATCATCCCTGGCGGCGATCACAATTGCGGGTGTTCTGACAACATTGAATTTCTGCGCGATGTCTGCATTATCCTGAAGGTCGTAGATACTCAAACCCAGTTTGTCATCCATCGCGGCGACTTCCTCAAGAAGCTGGCGCGTATCGGCACAGTACTCACAGTTATCCCGGGACCCAAAAAACAGGATCTGCACCGGTTCCTTCATTTGCGCGAATGTCTGGCTGATCTGGCTTGCAACTTGTTCGTTGAGAAGTTTTTCCATTTGTTTGCTCCAAAAAGAATTTCCCCGTTTTTACACATTGACAGGGGGTGTTGTTTATTTAATTTGGATGCAAACAGACAAGGAAAGTTACAAACCGCAGGCAATCCCCCTCTTTCTCGTTTTATATTTTATTTTGCGGATGGCTTCAAATAGTCATCGAGATTAAGTCTCTTGAAGAGCCGATCGCGCACATCCTCCGGCAGGCCAGTTTCGGAGGCGTTTGAAACGTGGACGAGGTCAATCGTCTTGCGGGTCGTATCAACCACGATGCGGCAGTTCTCACATTCCGCAACATGTTTTTCGATCTGCCGGCACAACTCCGCCCCCAATTCGCCATCGATATAATCAGAGAGGGATCCCAGCAGCCCTTCGCAACTGGTAAAAGTAGTTTCAGCCATTCGTCTTCTCCTTCCTCATCCGTTCACCATAATAAAAAGACAATCGTTCACGCAACAATAAACGCGCCCTGAGGAGACGCACCTTTACATTCGCTTCGGTCAGGTCAAGTGCAGACGCCACATCCCTTATCGACAACTCCTGAATGTCGCGCAGCAGGAAGACCATCCGTAAATTTTCCGGCAGACTTTGAATGGCGGCGTCAAGCGCCTGTTTACCCTCTGCAGAGAGCAGTTCATCCTCCGGCAGCGCGCTCCAATCCACAAATTGGGTTGGGGGCAACGCTTCGCCGTCATCGCCGGAATCAACGGGATCGTCAATATTAACTTCAGGCCGCCCGCGTCGCAAGGTCATCAGGGCTTCATTGGCCGCAATGCGATACAGCCAGGTCAAAATGCTGGAGCGTCCTTCAAAACCGTGCAGATGGGTCAGGGCATTGATAAACGTATTCTGCAATACGTCCTCAGCATCCTGTTCGTTCCCAAGCATACGCAGCCCCAAGTGGTAGATGGGGGCGGAATAGGCATCCACCAGTCTGGCAAATTCTGACCGATCTCCCTGGCGCAGAGCTTCAATGGAAATATCCGGCATTGTGTTTTCGGTTGTCATGATGTGTTTCCAGCGATCCAGTAATTGGAACCAGTATACACCTGCTGGAAACATTCAAACAAAATGGTCAAGCCGTTCTATATTGCGGTGGTGGCTTCGTAGACCTTGGTGGTGACATCAAATTTCGGCGGGTTTTCCAGGTGCTTCTTGACCGCGCACAATTCCGCGGAATGAATCAACGATGCGCGGTATTTTTCAGGAAATTCCGCCGGGACCTGGATTTCCAGATCAATTTTCTCGACCATGTGACTCACGGGGCTGCTGTGCGTTCGCTGGACGATCCGAATCCCATCCGTCGGGAGGTTCCTTTGCTGGCAAAACCCAAGGACATAAATCCCTGCACAAGTGCCAATCGAGGCGAGAAATACCGCAAAAGGGGTTGGCGCGCTCGCAACCGGAGGCTGATCGGTGGCAACTGTGTGCCCTCCAAAATGGGCATCCACGCGAGAACCGCCCGGGAAGTCAATAATCATTTCCATGTTTTTATGCTCCTGAGTTATTTAGATAAATATTTGATGCGCTAATTCCAAAAAAGTTACAGGCCATAATTGAAACCACAGACCATAGTGGCGAAAGCAAATCCTTGCTTTCAATAAAGAAAAAAACCTGTTCCGATGGACGAATTCGTGCAGAACAGGCTGTTGATTTTTCCGCCACAAATGGATGCACACTCATTCCCCGAAGAAGAATGGCCCAGATGTCAGGTTTTTCGTTGTCTTTAGTCAAGCAAGCCTCCGCGAACAAGTTCGCGGAGGCTTGCTATTTCTTTACACAGGCTAAAGTAAGTGCTAGGCGTCAACGCCCTTCTTGACAGGCAATTTGGCGCGTTGCCACATGAACATACCGCCATCCATGTTAGATGCATCAAAACCCTGGCCGACCAGAAGTCGTGTTGCAGATTGACTGCGGCTTCCCGAGGCGCAGACACATATGATCTCCCTATTCTTGGGCAACTCATTCATGCGTTTACTCAACTCGCCCAAGGGAATCAGTTTTGACCCGGCAATATGCCCATCCCCATATTCCTCGGGCTGGCGCACATCCAACACGAGCATTGGTTGACCTGATTTGAGTTTTTCGCCCAACTCCGAGGCGGTCAGCGACTGCAAAGGTGCGCCAAATAAAGACGACAGTAGATTCATTAATTTTCTCTCCAATAACAGATTTATGCCAGTGGGTTGGATGCAGAATGAAGAGAAAAGTTACAAAATTTAGCGCGCAACTTCCCGATTAAAACGAAGGCAATGCCTTGTCCCCAACCGGCAAATTGACCGGAATGCATACAGAACCCACATACCGTGACCTAGGGTTTGACCTTGTCAACCTCCATTTGCAGGGCGGGCCGGAGTGTTTCAAAATCCAGGCCGCCCGCAGATGCGAAATCCTTCACGGTCATCGCCGGGTCTGGCATAGGAGCGCCGATGATGCCTTCGATGATTTCCAAAGACACACCCCAGGAGAGCAGTTCCCCAAAGGTGGTTTTTCCCTTGACACTGTATTCTGTGCTGGCGGGCGCAGACGAGTCAACCGGCAAGGGGGATAAGCCGACCGCAGGTTCCAAAGTGGCGGCTGTTATGCCTGTGGGAATCGTGTATTTTTCAAGGTACCCGATCTGTTCTGGCGTGAGATCTCCGAGCGAAAGCAAAATATCCGTCGCGGACCGCGGCAGGTAAATATCCTGATCCGCTGTTTCAAATGGCAAGCCTGTGTAATAGGCGACAAATAACCGAACAGAGGCTGTGCCAATTTCATATCCGCTCTCAAGATAAATCGCTTCCAATTCCTTGATCGCAAATGCGGAGGAATCCTCCCCTGTGACGCCAAATGCTTGCGCCAATACTTCAGGAGTGACAGCAAATGAACCGGCAATATCTCCAAAAGTGTAAGAGCCGCGAATATCAGCAGGATTTGCCTGCCCTGCAAATTCACCTTCCTCAAAGGTGGCAGGTTGTTTGCTGGATTCGGTTGTCCACCAACCCATACTGGACGAGAAGGCAATTCCGCCCAACAGCATCACCAGCACGATCAGTGCCAGAGGTTTCGAAGTCAGCGTCATTTCACACCTCCCGTACTGAACACAACGGTTTTAGCAACCGGGCAGATCGCCTCAGAAGTACACTCCAGACAGGAGATACATTGATGATCTCGGACAACCTTGACAGCATCCACTGGAATATTCATCGGGCACATGATCGAACAGGCCCCATCCGCTTTACAGGTGGACTCTGCACGCTTGATGGAGAAAACGCGAAACAAATTGGTAATGCCCAGGAAGGCGCCATAGGGACAGGCATACTTGCACCAGGGCCGTTCAACAAAGACCGAGAGCAAAAGCGTGGCACCAAGAATAGCCAGGGCACTCCAGGCCACCTCCGTGCTCCAGAAGTTGAAGAGGGCAAAATACGGGTCGTAGGATTCAAAGATGAGAGTGCCGCTCATGGCCGTGATATACAGAACCCAAACCAAAACACCATAGCGGACATAGCGCAGAACCGGGTCGATACGCGCGGGGACAAAGTGGTTGTAACGCCGCTTGAATAATCTTTTTCCTAACTTCCCGGCCCATTCCTGAACGGTCCCAAGCGGGCAAACCCATCCGCAAAATACCGGACCAAACAAAATAGACAGAAGGAGGACGATGCCGGCCAGGACCAGGGAAGAGTCATGGATTTTCCTGACAAGCAAGCCGTCGGCCGCAAATGTATAGAGGGTCTCCACGCCCCCAAATGGACAGACCGCATGCAATGACGCACTGGACAGGACGGGTATTCCAGCGCCGCTTTCTGCAAGCGTGTGGTTGACCGAGATGAAGGCGATCAACAAAAAGAAAACCCATTGAACGACTCTGCGCACCCAAATGCTTCGTGGACGAAACAATCGTATCCTTTTTCCAAATACAGTGAACATAAAAAAACCTCCAGGCAATTTGATGCCTCAAGAGTAGTTTTTCTTTGTAAGCGTGATTAAAAAGTTCTGTAATGATTTGGTAAAGAAGGGTGGGCTGGGCCGGATCAGCCAGCCCATGGCGGAGGCACAGCAAAAAATGCGGCCTGTAGCCGAATCTGTTTATCCGGACAAAGTTCACTTTAAATATCCGGGAGGAACGGGAAATCGCGGAATCAAATCCAAATTATCCAATCTGCGATGTAACTTTTTCGGGACATCGTCATCAAAATAAGTGATAATCTTTTATTTTTCATGTGCCATAGGAGGCTCAAATGAAATCGAACGAATCAACCACTGACCGGATCATCCGCGCTGTTGCCGGTATCGCGCTGCTTTTTCTTGGTCTGGGCGGCGTACTGGGCGGCACCACCGCCATTGTCGCCAACATACTTGGCGTGGTCCTGTTGCTGACAAGCGCTGCAGGTTTCTGCCCGCTTTACGCACTGTTCAAGTTCAGCACCCTCAAGCGTTAGATCATTTTCGCAAGGAGCAAGGGCACGGTTGAACGATCGTGCCCTGTTTATATTATGGACTCTCAAGCG
Organism: Chloroflexota bacterium; assembly: GCA_021414245.1. Lineage (GTDB taxonomy): Bacteria > Chloroflexota > Anaerolineae > Anaerolineales > Villigracilaceae > Villigracilis. The sequence goes on along the minus strand of JAIOOU010000003.1, from coordinate 642,314 downwards.
TTTTTAAAAAGACTCAAAGACAATCCCCGACCGATCATTGTGGATATGTGGGCACCCTGGTGCGGACCGTGTAAAAGGGTAAAACCCATCCTGGAGGAACTTGCGCTGGAATTTTCCGGTCGCGTGGACCTGTGGCAGATCAACGCCGATGAAAATCGGGAGTTGATGCACAGACTTGGGGTGTCGGGTATCCCAACCCTGATCGTTTACCGTGGCGGAAAAGAGGCATTGCGCCAGGTGGGGGCAAGACCCGCCGGCGAGTTGCGAAATTTATTTGAGAGTGTGGCTGTCGGAGACATGCCTGGCCGATTAGAGCCTTCGACCAGCGCCCGTTTTCTCCGCGTGGGAGCTGGCATTGCCATTGCAGCCCTTGGGTGGGCGAACCAATCAAGCTGGCTACCAACCGCCCTGGGCGGCATTCTAATCTTTAGCGCCGTTTATGACCGCTGCCCCATCTGGCGGGCTTTGACAAGTCAATTTAAAAAGTTGATCCGCCAGGCTTAAGCATTAATCAGAAAATCCCGCAGGCGGAATCCCCAGAGCCTGGATGAGGCGCGCCCAGTAATTAACCTGGGCGGCTGTGGAAGCGAGGATGACCATCTCGCGTTCATCGAAATTGGCTTTGATCTGTTCGATGAAATCTGGGTCGAACATAAGCGGAGTCTGCGAAATCAATTGTGCATACCGTATGGCAAGCCTTTCCCGGGCGGAAAACGTGGCTACACGTCCGAGTTCCAGTTGCCCACGCAGAGCTGAAATTTCCTCGGCACCGATATCCAACGCCTCGTGTTCGTGGGAATTCATATCGATGCAAAATGCACAAGCTGCCGAAAATGAAGCCGTGATGCGCACCAATTTAAGCATGCGTTCATTCAAGCCTCCATCATGATGGGCCACAAGGGATTCGAGAATGCCGGATCCGACTGCTGCTTTTGGATACCAGGCCAGAATCCGGGCCGGGAGCAGCCTGCGCCCCGTTATCTTCTCCGAAATCCAGATGCCAAATCGGAGCACGATTGAAATTTTTTGTGGCGGCTGAATGAAAGCGTCCATGTTTTTTTCTCCAATGTCAGGAATTGTATACCTACTCCTTGATTTGCGAAAATGACTTTGAGGCCGCAGCGATCGTCATGGTTTTGATCGCAATAAAAGGTACGACCTGATCAACAAAATCCACTGATTTAATATCAAAGACACCAAGGAGCCGTATGAGTACAGCAACAGTAAAATGGATTCAAGGAAAACAATTTATCGGCATCGATTCGACCCGTCACTCGGTTGTCCTCTCAACCCCCGACGAAGGAGTCGGAATCAAACCATCCGACTTATTACTGCTGGCCGTGGCATCCTGCTCGGCAGTGGATGTGGTCGAAATCCTGAACAAGAAACGCATGGACCTGACATGCCTCGAGATCAGTTCAAGCGGTGAGCAGGATCAAGATCCGCCCTGGACATTTCGGAAAATATATCTACACTACAAAATCGGCGGGAAGAACCTGACAGAAAAAGCCGTGGCGCAAGCCATTCATTTATCCGAAGAGAAATATTGCTCGGTGGCTGCCACGGTCCGGGCTACAGCCGAAATTATTACAGATTTTGAAATCTTCGGTGAAGCCGGGCCAGAACCGATACACGAAACCATTGACCGCGTTCTGACAGGCTAAGATCCTGCCCATCTGTGCTGGATGGAACAGCCTGGGGATCAGTCCAGGGGCAGGCGCCAAAATACAGCTAAAAAACAGCCGATCTGCAGGATTCAAGTACAAATCCAAAGCATTAAATCATAGATATAATCATCTTCTATGTGTTTCAATCTATTCCGTCATGCAGACGTCCCCGAGCAATACCGCTCCAATTTTTCTCACCTGTATTTCGATATCGCCTGGTTCGGGGTGTTGAGCGGCACGGCGGTCAACTTTCTCAACGTATACGCCACGCGCCTGGGAGCCACAGGCCTGCAGATCGGCCTGCTGGCTGCCATGGCTGCTGTCGTCAACCTGTTCCTAGCCATTCCAGCCGGGCGCTGGATCGAAAGCCGCCACACCGGCCGGGCGGTTTTCTGGTCTTCGGTTGTCTTTCGAATCGGCTATTTTTTCTGGATTCCCCTGCCCTGGCTTTTCGATGCCCAGGGTCAGATCTGGGCTTTGATCATTCTGGCCTTCCTGATGGCCATTCCGCTTACCCCGCTGGGCGTTGGTTTCAATGCCCTCTTTGCGGAAGCAGTCCCCGACCGATTCCGGGCGCAGGTGGCCGGCACACGCAACATCACCTTTGCGATCACCTATATGCTGACCTCTCTGATCGCTGGCGCCATCTTGAAGGCCATGCCCTTCGAACCCGGATACCAGGTCATCTTTGCGATCGGAGCCTTTGGCGCGGCGATGAGCAGTTATCACATCTATCACGTCAAACCCTTGCAGGAGGAAATCCTAGCGCTTCCATCCCCGCCGACAGCTGCTCCCGAAAACCAGGTAGACTCTCCTCCCGGCAAAAAATCCGCACTGCGGCTGGACATTTGGAGCACTCCTTTTCGAAACGTTCTCCTGGCTTTATTCTTTTTCCACCTGTCGCATTATTTATCGGCCCCGATCTATCCGCTCTACAATGTGCGTGTTTTAAACCTGAACGACAACAACCTCGGCATCGGAACGGCCTTGTATTATTTGACTGTGCTGATCGGCTCCACTCAATTCAGGCGGACGGCCCACCGCTATGGAAACAGGAAAGTCACAGGCTGGGGCGTGGCGGGCATGTCGCTTTACCCCTTCATGCTTGCGGCTGCGCATAACGTCTGGCAATTCTATGTACTCTCCTTTCTCGGCGGGTTCCTCTTTGCCATGGTCAACGGGGCCTACATCAATTACATGCTCGAAAACATCCCGCCCGATGACCGTCCCTCCCATCTCGCCTGGTACAGCATCATGCTTAACATCGCCATCCTGGGCAGCTCCCTGGCTGGTCCCGCCATTGCGGATGTGATCGGACTGGTCAATGCCTTGATCATTTTCGGCATCCTGCGCATTCTGGCCGGGATTGCCATCCTGAAGTGGGGATAGGGTTCAAAACCCAACAGGTATGCTAAAATCAACTTGTGACAGATGACATTAAAGTAATCGCCACCAACCGCAAAGCCGGCTTTGAATACTTTCTGATGGACAAATTCGAAGCAGGAATGGTTCTGCAGGGATCGGAGATCAAGTCGATTCGCGCCGGACAGATCAGCATCCAGGAATCCTATGTGGATATTCCCAATGAAGAGGAAGCCTGGCTCCTGGAGGCGCACATCGCCCCTTATGAACAGGCCGGCACCCATTTCAATCACGAGCCCCGGCGAAAACGCCGCCTGCTCCTGCACAAGAAGCAGATCCGCGAACTGTGGAATAACATTCGCATCAAGGGCAACACGGTGGTTCCAACCCGGGTTTACCTAAAGAATGGGCGGGCCAAGATCGAGATTGCCCTGGCAAAGGGCAAAAAGGCCTACGATAAACGCGCCACCATCGCCAAGCGCGATGAGGCCCGCAGCAACGAACGCGCGACCCGGGTGAGATAGATAAAGGAAACAAGATGCCTCCCTCGACCATCGGTGGAATTAACCTGCTTTCTGAATCCGAAAAACGTGCGATCTATTCACGTTATATCCCCGCCTCCCTGCTGGAAAAATATCATATGCCGCCGCTGACATCAGCAGCAGGCTACAACCTGCTGCAGTTCCGATTTGCAACGGGTTCCACTGACGTTGAAATGCGTCTGTATCACCAGGTGGATTTTCCAGATCCCATCATGTATGCCCATATCACTGACACCATGAACGGGCAGATCCACATCCTGCTGTATATTTTAAATGACCCGGATTCCCCCCGCCACGATGTCGATAAGATGCCAGACGGCACCCCCACCAAATTCGGGACCCTGCAACGCAATATTACCGCGGAAACGAATGCCCTTTCGGCGGGGCTGGCTCCCGGTCAGGTGCGACGCGGACTGAGACTATTGGGTCACGCCATTGAAGCGTTCGAAGCGTTCGTCACCTCCCTCGGTCATGACATCTATTTTGTCGAGCCCCTGTATTATCACAACGCGGTCATCTTCGAACGTTACGGTTTCTCCTACCAGGTGGGAAAACGATTGATGGATAGCATTCATCAAGGCTTTCAAGCCGGCGGCGATCTGATGTCCCAGCTGAATGGATCGAATCCCTTTCGCCAGCCGGAAGCCGCCAACGCCATCCGCAAACGATCGTGGGCCATACACGACGGCATTCTTGGTGAACCATTTACCAATGTAACCATGTACAAGCGGGTTGGAAAAACAGCCGGCATCAACACAGCCCCGGATTGTGTCTGGTAGCAGTATAAATTAAAACAAAAGAGAGACCAAACCGGTCTCTCTTTTTTAGTAGCGGGGACAGGACTTGAACCTGTGACCTTCGGGTTATGAGCCCGACGAGCTGCCACTGCTCCACCCCGCATCGAATGGACGAAGATATTACCACGATAAACATTAAAAAGTCAAGGCGAATTTGGAACCTGTTTCCACTCGGGAACGATCCGCGATTTCCAAAACCTTAATGAAATAGTACCTTTGATTGAAAACGTTCGTTAAGAATTGGTGTATAATGGTGAAACCTTAACAAATACAGGAAGCAAATTCCGCAGGTGTTAAGGAGCCTTTACCCAACCAAAAGGTATTTTTCATCAACCATTATGAAGACCACCACACTCCTGGTCATTGAAGTCCATCATTCCGAAATCCCTTCGTTTGCTGCCGACCTGCAAAAGAAGGGATTTGATGTCCAAACTGCCCCAAATGGCAGCAAGGCCGTTGCGCGCCTTAAGGAAGTCAGTCCCAGCCTGGTGGTGATTAACGCAGCCTCCCTGCGCAGCACAGGCCTGCGCATTTGTCAGGCCATTCGGGAGAAGGATGCCAAACTCCCGATCATCCTGATCCTGGAAGATGATAATGAAGTCAACAAGGATGCCGCTGATGCGGTGCTGGCCCTGCCTTTTACGGTTCAAAAACTCGTCAACCGCATCAAACCCCTGCTGCCCGGCGACGGAAAAAATGTTTTACATGTCGGGCCCATTCGTCTGGATCTTGAAAAACGGCGCGTGCGCTGTCTCGGCAGGAGCACAAAACTCACCCCGCGCCTGGTGACCTTGCTGCATTTGCTGATGGATAAACACGGTGAAGTGGTGGAACGCGAACCCCTCTTCAAGAAAGCCTGGGAGACCAATTACACCGGCGATACCCGAACCCTGGACGTGCACATTTCCTGGCTGCGTCGCGCCATTGAGCTGGACCCGGACAATCCAAAATTCCTAAAAACGATCCGCGGTGTGGGCTACCGCCTGGATATCTAACTGGATCTGTTTTCCCTGTACCGTCACCAATCGGATGCACACTCGACGTGGGCTTCCGATTTTTATTTCCATTGGCAGTTCCCCGCTTCGCACGTGACGCTGGGCCTGGGCGGCACTTCTGAAGAGTTTTCCATCCCAGTCAGGGTCAACCTCCCAGAAATCCACATCCAGAGTTGTTTCCAACCTGACAGAACCCGAAGCAACATGAACTTTGATCTTTTTCCCGTCCGGGGAAAACAGACCCTTCAGGGACGCATCCCGTTCAATTGAGAAGACGGCCTTCGTCTCCGCCAGTCTGTTCCGCGCCGTATGAACGGCACGAACCTCCGCATCCGTTGTGATAAACCTGCGTCCATGTTTTGCAGCCACAAGAGAGGTTGTACCGGAACCGCAAAAAAAGTCCGCGACAAGATCCCCCTGATTGGATGATGCGAGGACAATTCGTTCGAGAAGAGCCTCCGGCTTTTGCGTTGGATACCCCGTTCGTTCGTTATGCAAACGTGCGACAACCGGAAAATACCACCAATCCTCCGGCACCTTGCCCCTTTCGAGGTCCGGAACCTTGCCAAAGCCGGCTTTTTTTGATGAATTGAAGGTTGTGATCGTATTTTGGCTATACGGTTCACGAACCGCGTTTGCATTAAATGTGTAATCACCGCTCTTGGCATAGGACAGGATCGTGTCATGCTTCCGGTTAAATGCGCTCTTTATCGGAGATGGACCGTGATAGGTCCAGATGATCTCATTAATGAAAACGCCTTTCTCGCCAAAAATCTCGTCCAGGATCAGACGGGCATAGGCGTCTGCATGCCAGTCCAAATGGAGGTACAGAGTCCCATTTGGTGAAAGCAGGCGATGCATCAAGGACAGGCGTTCGTACAGGAACTGCAGGTAGGAATCCAGGTCAGGCCAGGAATCCTGATATCCTGCGACCAATTTCCATTTTGACGGTTTCCTGGAATCTTCTCCACGACCAATGCGCGCGGGAAACTTTCGGTTGGTAAAGAAGGGGGGATCCGCATAGATCAGGTCGATTCGACCCTCATACTCCGGCAGCAGCGCCGCCATGATCGAAAGGTTTTCCCCGAGAATGACACGCCCTTCCGGCTTTGACCTGGGATAGCCCTTCCCCATCGGGTAGAGAATCGAGTCCTGGGTCAGAGAAACAGGCCGAGGGTCCGCGAGATGCTTGCCCTTCCAGTTAAGTATCGGCATGGATGGAGTCAATTCCTTGACATGAAATAAGTTTACTTAATGGGAAAGTCCACGGCCAATTAATAATGGATCTCCACCATGGTGCCAAGTCCGCGGTTGGAAACCGATTCCGGCGAATGAAAAGGCCTGACCCAGCGGAACAGCCAGTTGGCTTCGCTGTTGCGCATATTAATACAGCCGTGACTCATCGGCGTCCCGAAATTTTCATGCCAGTAGGTTCCGTGAAAGGCATGTCCCTGGGGGGTGAAGAACTGCGACCAGGGAACACCCGGCAGCACGTAATTGTCCACGTCGGCCAGGACATTGCCCGTTGAGGTCTCCCCAAAATAGCTGTAACCCATGTGCTTTGCTGGGACCTTGTCCAGAATCGAGAATTTACCGGTCGGAGTGGTGGTGGGAATTCCTGTCCCGCCGGAAGGGTCCCCCGGAATGCCGGATGAAATATTGGTCTGCAGGACCACGTTCCCATATTCATAAGCCGTGAGGGTCTGGGTGGAAAGGTTCACCTCGATCAACTTCTGCTCATAAGGGACATCCGGTGTGACAGCCAGCATGTCCTCGGGCGGTAAAATTCGCAAATGGATCGCAGGAACATAAAAATCCACGTTGGAATCCAATTCGTCAAAGATGCGGTACCAGGGACCGGCATAATCCGCCATTTTGGGGCCTTCATCGATCGCCACCACCCAATGAACCGAGCTGTAATAAAGGGGGGGGCCGAGTGCCTGCCAGCCGTAGGTCTTTGAGTATCGATAAGGGGTGGTGAAAGGGACCGAGACTTCGGTCAGATATTTTTTTCCTTCGGGGATATTGCTTAATGGGATCTGGTAAAGGGTTTTGACACGATGCAAACGTCCGCGATGCATATATCCACCCCAGGTGCGATACCAGACCGGATTATATTTCGGCTCCTCGGCAGTGACCTCTTCATATACATGGACCAATTCATCGCGATAGCGGGTCAATTCGATGCGGCTGTCATCCGTGGGCTCCTTGCGAACCGGCATTTCGGCCGTGGCAATCCTGACCACAAAACTGTCGTCAAAACTGGTCAACCCCGGCAGGAAGGGGGAAAACGCCATCCCGCTTAAGGTCAAACCGCCAAGTTTTAAGAAGTCTCGCCTGGAAAAGTGTGATTTCATGGGGAAAATTGTACACCATAATCTTTAAGATTTAATGAGAACGCCGGGTTTGCTGCACATGGCATGATTTTCACCGGGGATTTAAAGAAAGCAGCCCTCCAGGTGGTGGAGGGCTGCTTCAAAATCATCGATGATCAGGCTTTCACGGGTTCGACAATCATGTCCTTCAGGAGAATTTCAAGTGCCATGGTATGGCTGCAGCGTTTATGGGTGATAAAAAACTCGCAATCACAACTGAATTCGCCATTTCCATAGGAAACACGATGTTCATTATTGTCCCCATGGAAACTCAGGTCAAACCTGTTAAATTGGAAATGGTGCCTGTCTTCAGCGTATCTTTTTGCCTTTTCGATTTTGCCGATCATTCCGGAATCCATTGTATTAATCTCCTTTATTGGGAAATATAAAAAAATACACGCGGATATCCGCGTGTATTCAATCAACTTATCTGAGACTTGCCATAAAATAAGCGCATATGGGCATTACCTCGATAAAACGAGTATAGTACTATTCAAGGGGCAAGTCAATAACAAACGTCATATCGTCAGTGAATCGTATGTCAATTGTAGGGTCAGAAGGCCTATACGCATCCGGGCCATTAAGCGCTTTCTTTTTTCCTGTTTTGAACGGTTTTAACCTTCTTCGATGGACCTTTTTTCGCCACCGGCTTCCGAGTTGACAGTGCTTTTGTACCGGCATCCTTTTTGGATGCCCGCGGTTTCTTCGCGACCGCAGTCTTCACAGCAGGAACGACTTTCCGGGCCGGCTTCCCTTTGACAGGCACTGTCTTTTTCGTGACAGGTTTAACAACTTTTTTGGATGGGACCTTTTTCGTAGAAACTTTCTTCTGTGCAGCCTGCTTCGCCTTGACAGGTTTTGCAGGAGTGACCGCCTTCTTCACAGTCTTTGCAACAGCTTTGCGGGCGGTGCGTTTCCTGACCGGAGCCTGCTCCCCGCTTTTGGCATCCTCAGCCGGATGAACCAGCTCCATCCACCTGGCCTGCATGGACGGGACACCGGCACCGTTCAACCTGTCACAAACAGCCTTCCAGCCATTCCCTTCCACAAAACGCCAATCCATCAAGGCATGGCATTGATAGGCACCCAATTCAAAGTACATGCCTTTTTCCCGGATTTCGCTGCAGGAGCGGATGTATTCCAGATGGCTGACATAATCCTTGAAGATGGCATATCCGGTCTGCGGCAGATCGAGACCTTCGGCGATATTTTTACGCAAGGTGTTTCCGGACGCCTTGTCAATATAGGCCGCGGAAGTTTTGATCCATCCGCGCGTATCCGTAAATTTATTGTGATAAACCACCAGGCCGCGCTCCTCATTGAAACGATTGGAGTAGGCAAAGACCTGCTCGTCCACACCGCCTTTTGGCGAATAAAAGTCATAGAGCAGAAAATGCTCAACGTCTGCGAACAGGTGGCGGCGGTGAAGGATCGGGAAAATGCGCCATTCATGGCCGCGGATCAAATCCTCGTTGGGTAACTCCTCCCATTTTGCGCGCCGGAATTCCATCCCATATTTTTCAGCATATCCTTCCACCTGTCCGTGACCGAACATGGGAAGACCGGGCAAGGTGGCCAGGACCGTGCAGATGCCAAAATATTTGTCGCCGCTGCCGAATTGCTCAACGGCCGTCTTTTCATCCGGATTGTTCATAAAGTTGACATAGCGTTTGAGAATCTGCGGATCGAACTCAAGGGTGTTCTTGATCGCGAGCCGGTATTTGGCATTATCCTCATCCCGCAGCATGTGCATGAACGCGGAGTTGTAGACGCGATGCATGCCGAGCGTACGCACAAAATATCCCTCCATCAGCCAGAAGGCTTCGGCAAGCAACAACGTATCGGGAACTTCCGCTGCGACCCTGTCGACGACCTCACGCCAGAATTCCTCCGGGACCTTTTCATCAAATTCGGCGCGGGTCATGCCGTATTGCGCACGCGAAGGGATGGCCCCGCCTGCACCCGGTTCGGGGAACCATAGACGTTGAATATGTTTCTTGGCAAGCGTCATGGCTGCATCAAAACGAATGACAGGGAAATTGCGCGCCACATGCAGGATGACCTGAATGACAGCCTCACGGACAGCGGGGTTGGTGTAATCCAGCTGGGCCGTGTCGTTCCACGGGAAGGACGTGCCGTCATTTCCATGATAGATGTATCGCAGGTCGCCGGTTTGCAGATCGCGCCGTTGAAAGACGACCGAAGCATCGGTCCGGTCGTAATAATGATCTTCAAGATAGATGCCGACCCGCAGGTCATCGGAAAGGTTTTCGGATTTGAACGAATAGGATGGATATGGTGAAGTCGGGGAGGACAAGAACCAATCCGGGTGTTCGGTGACCCAGTTTGAATCGATGCCCATGTGATTGGGGACCATGTCCGCGGAGAGACGGATGCCCCTGGTCCAGGCGCGGGTGCGGAGATTGTTCAGCGCTTCCCAGCCACCCAGGTCCAGGGCGATATCATAGGAATGCAAGGAATAAGCGGAGGCCACCGCATCCTGCTGGCCCATGCGCTGCTTGATACGCTGGGAGGCCCGGCTGCGTTCCCACAGACCGATCAGCCACAGCCCGGTAAATCCACGGGAAGCAAGCAAATCAAGTTCCTCATCCGGGATCTGATCGAGCGTGACGATGTCGCGTTGATATTTCCGGGAGAGCTGACCGAGCCAGACATAGGTATTTTTGGCAAGCAGCACCAGGCGGGGCATCCAATCCTTATCCGGGCTGAAGCGCTCATACTCCGCATACTCGCTGCCCGCAAAAGTTGGGACGTAGGTTTCGGCTTTTTGGTCCGCAAAGGAAACAGGATGCTGTCGAATTACCTCTTCGCGCAAATAATCCAAACTGCGCAGCAGGCGGATCGAGAAGGATGCCCCCAACAGGAAGCCCCATTTCTCAACAATGAAACGAAGCTGGCCCTCGAGTGAATCCGGTGAGGCTTTGATGGGCGCGGTCAGAACATCCCGCAGGGCCTCGCCGGTTTTGGAGGCTCCCCCATCCGATCCGAGTTGACCCGAGAAGTAGTTAAACAATGTCTGCAAAAATTCGCCATAGGCCAAACCGGTCATCCCGGATTCATCAAAAAGTTCCTGATAACCAAAAATGGCGGGGTTTTGATTGAAGGTATTGACCAAAAGAATTTCTTCCGCAGCCGCGGTGTGCCGGTTCCGTTGAAGGTCATCCAGCCCGTCTTGGGAAAGATATTGATTGGGCGTGACCTCGCCCAGGAAAACCGCGGTGGGCGGAAACTCCTCCGTGAATCTAGTCAAGGTCAGGTTGTATTTTTCGCCCAGTTTGGACTGCAAAACCCCGACAGCCCGTCCCATACCGCCCGCGTACCCGCCAAAAAAATGCCGGAGAAGCACATGGTAGGCTTCGTCCAGCAGGGACAGTGCATATAGGTCACTGGCAGGCACGGGGTCCGTGCGAAGCGCCGACATTTGGGCGGCAAAAGCCCGGGCGGAGGCAAGGTCTGGAAAGACCACATGCCCGTCCGGGCGGAAGAAGTCCACGGAAAAATTGTACTTAAGACGGGATGTTCGGGATGTGAGCATAACGCATATGATAACCGATTTGGAAATTTTTTCGAGTAAAATCCCTCCGACAACCATGAATACAACGCTGACACAATTCATCTTTTTACTGCTGCTGGGCGCGCTGTATCTGCCCGTGATTTTCTTCGCCGTGCAGCGGCGCGGGGAAGGCCAGGAAATTTCTTCATGGCTGGTGGCGGGTTTTTCGCTGCTGGCCATGGTGATCAATGTTGCCGAAGCGATCTGGCACAAAGGGGACTCTGCGCCGGGAAACCACCTCGCCTTTCCGGAAATACAGATCTATATCGCCTTCAATCTGGCCGCCATTTTCATGCTGGCCCTGCAAACGTTTTTAAAACGCGAAAGCCGGCGGGCATGGCTGGCTTTATGGGGGTTCTGGATGTTTGGCCTTGCCCTGCTGCTGACGAATGCCTTTAACTTTCCCGAAGTGATCTGGAGCAACGGCAATCTGACCCTGCTTGAAGAGCGGCTGGGAGCGGCCTGGGCGGTGTTGGGCTGGTTGATGATCTCGATCGGCCTGATCCTGACGATTGCGCACGCCAGCCGCGAGACGAATCAGCCGCTTTTCCGCAACCGTTTGAATTACTGGTGGCCGGCCATCCTGCTGCTCTTCGTGAACGATGCAATATTATTCTCCGGCACCAGCATGCTGGGTCAGCCGATGCGGTTGGGGGTCGCGATCCTGATGGCGTATGTGGTGGGCACGCATCACGTCCCGGACCTGAAGCAGATCGCGCGACGCGGCACCGTGTATGGTTTAATTTCGATCCTGATCGTATTCCTTTACGCAGCGGGATTTCGATTACTGGAAGCCCTTTCCAGCGACCGAAACAACTTCAACCCGGTCCTGGCCGGCGCGTTCATCGCACTGATCCTATCGCTGCTGTTCACGCCCCTGTTCAGCCTGATCACGGGCATCGTGAACACCTGGATGCGCGGGGACCAGTATGACGCCAGTCTGACCATCCATCAATACAGCGAAAGCATCAGCAATATTCTCGACATCGACCGACTGGCCGGCATTGCGGTGAACATCATTCTGGAGACCATGCAGATCGAACGCGGCTTTTTATTCCTGGTCGATTCGGACCGCGATGCGAACGGCCGCAAGACCTACCGGCTGCGGTCCGCTGCCAGCCCGGAGGAGCGACAGCAGATCGCTGTTGAATTGGACGAGAAGGGGGCCGTGGCCTCCCATCTGACCCGCGAACAGCGCCCGCTTCTTCAATATGACCTGGACCTGCTGCCCGCCTTTCGGAATTCCCCGCCCGTTGAGAAGGACTGGTTCAGCCGGCTGCGTGCCGAAGTCTACATTCCCATCTTTGCAAAAAAACAATGGATCGGCCTGCTGGCCTTTGGCCCGAAAATTAGCGGAAACCGCTACACCCGCGAGGACCTGGCCATCCTGAACTCGCACGCGAGTCAAACCGCCGTAGCCCTGGAAAACGCCCGCCTGGTGGACGACCTGATGCGATTAAATAACGAGCTGCGCCTTGCGCGCCGCGCCCTCGAAAAGAACAACCTCGACCTCGAACGGATCGACCAAGCCAAATCCGACTTCATCAGCATCGCCTCGCACGAACTGCGCACTCCGCTGACCGTGATCAAGGGCTATTCGGAAATGCTGCTGGAGGACGCCAGTCTTAACGCAGACCTGCAGACCATGATGAAGGGCATTCACGATGGGACCCTGCGCCTGCACGAGATCATGGATTCGATGTTCGACATCGCCCAGATCGACGCCCGCACCCTGAAACCGCATCTTCAACCCGTTGACATGGGACCATTGATCCGGGAGATCTGCGCCGAGCAAGCCAGCGCCATTGGGGAAAGGAAGCAATCCCTCTCGATCGACCTGCCCGCCCTGCCCCAGGTCCGCGCGGACTCAAACCTGTTGAAGAAGCTCTTCAATCACCTGATCCGGAACGCCGCAAAATACACCCCTGACAGGGGCGCCATCACCATCACGGGTCACAATATCCCCGCCATCATCGACCTGCCCCATGGCGGCGTGGAGATCATCGTCAGCGACACCGGCGTGGGCGTGGACCCGAACTTTCGCGAGATCATTTTCACCAAGTTCTATCAACCCGGCGAATTGGGAAAACATTCAACCAGCAAGACCCGCTTCCAGGGCGGCGGAGCAGGCCTGGGCCTTGCGCTCGCCAAGGGCATTGTCGAAGCCCACGGCGGACGGATCTATGTGGAAAGCCCCGGATATGACGAGATCCACTTCCCCGGCAGCCAGTTCCATGTGATCCTGCCGCTCAGCAAGCCTGAAGACGGTTTGGACCCAAAAACCAGCCCCGCCATGAAATATAAAATATAAAATATGGATACAATCATGCGCTCATATTTTATATAAAATCACAACAAATATTTTTAGAAACTGGCGGTAATAATTTTAGAATACGCTACGACGCAGTTGAGATGATTTCTGCTACTGCACGGAGACCCTTGGACCATTCATGGTCTGGATACCGGAAAGAGAACAAATAGCTCCTTGCGTCGTCCACCATATCAAGAAATAGCGGCAACACGCCTGCAACACGAGCATTAAAATCAGCTTCAATATCTTTTTTAATTTGGGAAGGGTCATCCTTGGGCAATGCCTTGTTGACTACCAGAAAAATACTTGGCACTTCAAGGGCTTGAGCAAGACTCAGTGTTGCAAAAGCGTGTTGCACATCCTGGGAATCTGGGCGGAAGATAATCAGTAAGATATCTGATGTAGCAACTGCAAGAAGGGAGTCTTCGCCTAAGCCTGATTGAGTATCAATAAAAAGATAATCTAGTTCAAACTCAATAATTATATTTTGCAGACCAGCATTTAGGCGATTAAAATCAACTCCTTGATTTGTCATTAGGTGGATATTGACTCCACGACTGCTGGCAGGAAAAAGCCACATGTTCCCGGAAAGGGCCTTCGTACCATCTCCATTATTGCCCACTGGAAAAGCTATTTCGCCGACAGTAGCCTTACCCTGTAAGTAATCATTCATTGTCTTACCGGAATTCTTCTCATCAAAGCCAAAATATGAACCGAGACCTGGAGATTGAAAATCAACGTCAACAACACCAACTCGCTTGCCAGTCTGAGCGACCTGTGCCGCAAGATTCGCAGTAGTAAAAGATTTTCCAGTTCCTGATTTAAAGGAATGAATCGCAACGATTTTTGATTTACTCACTGCTCGAACACGTTGATGCGCTGCTTGATCCGCTTTACCCTTCAACTCTTCCTGGGCGCGTTGACGCGCCGCCTCTTCAGCCTTTCTCTTCAACTCTTCCCGGGCGCGTTGACGCGCCGCCTCTTCAGCTTTTCTCTTCAATTCTTCCTGGGCGCGTTGACGCGCTGCCTCTTCAGCTTTTTTTAAAGTATCAGATCTATTTCTATTAGAGTAATTGATAGAGTATTTTCTCTGCTTATCATAGTCAGCGCGTTTTATTGGATTGGATAATACCTGATATGCATTATTGATTTTCTTAAATTCTTCCTCTGCCAACAACTTTTGTTTTGGACTTGCAAATTTATCCGGATGATAAGCTTGAGCCAAGAATCTAAACCTTTCCTGAAGCATCTCAGGGTTAGCATCTGGCTCAATCCCTAAAACTAAATATAAGTCATCCATAATTCTTCTCATCAAGGAAAAAGGTGAGTTTACAGTCAAGTGATAAGCAAATCGAAGACACATCCATCATAATAACTTCCGATACACGCGATTATTCTTGTATTCAACGCCGTTCAGGTTCTTCAGGTCCGCGCGCATCTGCTCCGTGGTTTCCGCCACCTGGGTCATTTCCACGTGGACAAACTGCTGAAAGTCCAGCAGGGTCTTCCCCATCGCATAGTACAACAGGGCATTTCCGCCATGGCCTTGAAATTCGGGCAGGATGCCCATGCCGTTGACCGAGACCGTGTTGGTGCGGCGCATCTCCATTAGGAGATCCACCAGACCGAAGGGAAACAGCCTGCCTCTGGCCCGCTGCAAAGCCGCGGAGACATCATGGAAGGCGAACAGGAAGCCAACCACGTCCTCGTCGTGCGTGATGATCTTGATCAGCCGGTGATCGGCGACCGTCATGATGTTCTCGACCACGAAATCGATCTCGCGCTGCGAAAGCGGATAATATTCCCAGTTTTGAACAAAGGCATTGTTATAGGCCAGCCCGATGCGGTCCGCCCAGGAGACCAATTCCTTCTTGTTTTTAAATTTCTTGACCTCGAGATGTCCGCGCTGCATGACGCGTTCGGCGATCTTTTCCACACGTTCGGGAATCCGGAACTGGTCCGCCGGCAGATAGCACGAGACAAAATCCACTTCCTTTTCGAAGCCCTGCGATTCGACCAGCTGTTGATAATAGGCATGGTTATAGGTCAGCATCGTCATTGTTTGACGGTGTTCCTGCCCGAAGGTCAGGATCCCGTACCCGTCCAGCGGACCCATGCCCTTCGGGCCGACGATCTTGTTGAGTCCGCGGGCTTTCGCCCACTCAAAGACAGTATTGAACAATGCTGTCGCAGCCTCGGAGTCGTTTTCACACTCGAAGAGGTAAAAGTCCGCCGTCTTTTCCTGGTGGTATTGATTGAAGGGTTTGTTTTCGATCGCGGCGATCCGGCCCACATCCCGGCCGTCGCGCACCGCCAGAAAAAAGTCCACATCCGAATGTTCATGGAAGGGATGCTTCCTTCGATTCAATTGGTTATACGCATCGATGTTCAAGGGCGGCACCCATTGCGGGCAATCGGCATAGATCCGATAGGGCAATTCCACAAAACGCTTCACCTGCTTTTTATTGTCGGTGTCCATTCTTTCGATGTTGAGCATGTGTGTCTCCCTGTTCCTGGTGTATACCCAAAGTATATACCCAAATATTATGATATAGTCACGCGCATGTTCAATCTACCACGCGCATACTGGTTGTTATTTTTCGGGACGCTCATCAACCGCATCGGCGGATTCGTGGTGCCCTTCCTCACTTTATATCTCACCAACCAACGCAGCATTCCCGTCTCCCAAGCCGGGCTGGTCGTTTCGCTTTTTGGGGCCGGGTCTTTTCTGGCCCAGCTGGTCGGAGGCGAACTGACGGATCGTTTTGGCCGAAAACCGGTCCTTTCGATCAGTTTTCTGGTCACTCCGGTATTTGTGATCCTGCTCGGTTTTGCACAAAACATTTGGGTCATCGCGGTGTGCACCTTTCTGGTCGGAGTATTTACGGATCTGCACCGGCCCGCGGTCAGCGCCGCCATTGCGGACATTGTCCCCGCCGAAGACAGGCCGCGCGCCTATGGATATGTTTACTGGGCGATCAACCTGGGCGCAGCGATTGCCCCGGTTCTTGCCGGACTGATCGCTGCCTACAGCTACCTGTACCTTTTCCTCGGCGACGGATTAACCACCCTGCTCTTCGGCCTGCTGGTGCTTTTCGGTTTCCGCGAGTCCCGCCCGGCGGAGGCCGCACATCACGCCGCGCACACCTCCCCCATCGAACGGATGCAGCAGTTGAAGCGCGCACCGATCCTGCTCTGGTTCTCCTTCATCACTTTGTTCTTCGGCATCATTTACATGCAGGGCAACATCACGCTGCCGCTGGACATGCAATCGCATGGCCTGGGTCCGGATAAATACGGGCTGGCCATCGCCGTCAACGGGATCCTGATCGTCCTGCTGACCATCCCGATCAGCAACCTCGCGGTCAAATGGCCGCGCTTTGAGACCATCACCATTGCCGTGATCTTCACCGCGCTGGGGTTTGGTTTCACCGCATTTGCAGATACCTACTGGCTGTTCGCGGCCAGCGTGGCCATCTGGACTATCGGCGAGATCGCCGCCACGTCGGTCGCGCCCTCCATCATCGCGGACCTGGCACCGGTCGAGCTGCGCGGCTTGTATCAGGGAATCTTCGGGTCCGCCTGGGGCTTGTCTTTTTTCATCGGTCCCATTTTGGGAAGCTGGGTTTATCAGACCTTCGGGGCAAACACCTTGTGGGCCGGATGCTTTTTCCTCGGCCTGATCCTTTCAGGCAGTTATTTTGTTTTGGGCAGGTTCGCCAAATCGCAGGCCCGCCTTCCGGCGTAACCAATGTCAGGCAATTGAATCAGACCGAGGGTCCGATGGTGATCCGCCCCCATTCAAGCCGTCAAATTAATATGAAATTACCCGGGGCGAAAATTAATTGACCGTGCTATACTTGGGAAATTCCGCACGAACAGAGGCATCATGGCTGATAAAACCCATCAGGAAATGCTCGCAAAGTACGCAGAAGCGATCGTCAAGGTCGGCTTGAACATCCGGGCCGGGCAACGGCTGATCATCAATCTTATGGCAACGCGCGGCGTGCCCTATCAATTTGCCCCGCTGGTTCATGAAGTGGCAAAAGCCGCCTACGGTGCCGGCGCAAAATATGTGGAAGTGCTGTGGGGCGATGAGGAGATGCTGCGCCTGCGCGCACAATATGCGCCGCGCGATTCCTTCGACGAATATCCCACGCACACCATTGATGCGATCATGAACATGGTCAACAACGGCGATGCCCTGCTCTCCATCAACGGTTCGAACCCCGATCTGCTGGGCGGCCTCGACCCCGAAGTGGTCGGCATGATGCAGACCAGACATTTAAACGCCACCAGCCGGGTCAGTGAGAAGGTGACCACCAACGCGATCAACTGGTGCGTGGTCGCGGCTGCCGGTGAGGCCTGGGCTCAAAAAATATTTCCAAAACTTTCCCCGGAAAAAGCCCAGGAAAAATTATGGACAGCCATTTTTGAAACCACGCGCATTGACCAGCCCGATCCGATCGCGGCCTGGAAGACCCATATTGCAAATCTGCGCGAGCGCGCCAAATATATGCAGGCCAAACAATTCAGCGCCCTTCATTACAAGGCCCCGGGCACCGACTTTACTCTGGGTCTGCCTGCCGGGCATCTGTGGATCAGCGCCCAATCGATGGCACAAAATGGGGTCGCGTTCACAGCCAACATGCCCACGGAGGAAGTTTTCACCCTGCCGGATCGAAACCGGGCCGATGGAGTGGTGACCTCAACCTTCCCATTAAGTTATGGCGGCACCCTGATCGAGGATTTCCAGGTCACATTTGAAAATGGCCGCATTGTAAAAGTCTCGGCAAAGAAGGGCGAAGCCGCCCTGCAAAAACTGGTGGACACGGACGAAGGCTCCCATCGCCTGGGCGAAGTGGCCCTGGTCCCGGCCAGCTCCCCCATTGCCCAGCGCGGACATCTCTTCTATAACACGCTCTTCGACGAGAACGCCTCGTGTCACATCGCCATCGGGCGCGCCTACCGCTTCACCCTGACGGGCGGGGAGGAATTGAGCGACGAGGAATTTATCGGCGCCGGCGGAAATGTCAGCCTCAACCATGTGGATTTCATGATCGGCTCCCCAAAGATGGACATTGACGGCGTTCACCAGAATGGCAGTGTGGAACCCGTCATGCGGCAGGGCGAGTGGACGACCAAACTTTAAATCATAAAACTCCTTTCAGATATCATTTTCTGGAAGGAGTTTTTTATCCTTTCTGACAAACGAGGGACCATGAACGAACAGGAATTTGACCAAATGCTCGCGAAATATGCGGATGTGGTTGTCAGGGTCGGTTTGAACCTGCGCAAGGGACAAAAGCTTTCAATCCGCGGCATCATTGAGGATGCACCCTTTATCCGCAAGGTGGCTGAAAGCGCCTACAAGGCAGGCGCCACCTATGTGGATGTGCTCTGGTCGGATGAAAAGATCTCGCGCATCCGCTTTGAACACGCCGATCCTGAAACACTGGGTGAAACCCCCAACTGGCTTTTCACACGCTATGAGGAACATTACAAAAATGGGGATGCGGAGCTTGCCATTTTATCCACAGACCCCGACCTGCTGGCAGGGATCAATCCGGATTTGATCGCAAAGGAAAGGACAGCCCGCGCAAAGAAATTTGAACCGCTGCGCAAGTATGAAAATGCGGCCAACTGGTGCGTGGTGGCCACCGCCTCCCCCGCCTGGGCAAGAAAGGTGTTTCCCGGCATCTCCACCGCGGAGGCGCAATCCAAACTTTGGGAAGCCATCTTTAATTCCTGCAGAATTGACCTGCCGGACCCGGTCCAAGCCTGGCGCGATCATACCAACAAACTCCTGAAATACAAGGATTATCTTTCCGCCAAGCATTTCAGTTCCTTGAAATACAAGGGTCCAGGGACCGATCTGACCATTGGGCTTCCAGAAAAACACATCTGGCAGGGAGCGGAAGCCTCCTTCACCAACGGAATTACCTGCACGGTAAATATTCCCACCGAGGAAGTGTTCACGCTGCCCCATAAGGACAAGGTCAACGGGACGGTCAAGGCCACACGGCCGCTTAACCTGATGGGCGCCATGGTCGAGGATTTCAGCGTGACCTTTGAAAACGGCCGGGCTGTCAAGGTTGCCGCGCAAAAAGGCGGGCAGGATCTGCAAAAGCTGATCGATACCGACGAAAATGCCTGCCGTCTCGGGGAAGTTGCCCTGGTGCCAAACAGCTCTCCCATCAGCCAGCGCGGACATTTATTCTACAACACGCTCTTCGACGAAAATGCCTCCTGTCACATTGCGCTGGGAAGCGCCTATCGTGACACCATGCAGGGCGGAGAGGAAATGACCGATGAGGAATTCCAATCACACGGCGGCAACAAGAGCCTGATCCACACCGATTTTATGATCGGATCCGCGGAACTGGATATTGAGGGCATCCGGGAGGACGGCGGAGTCGAGCCCATCATGCGCAAGGGTGAATGGGCTTTTGAACTATAAAACGAAATAAACCCGGACGGGCTTCCCGTCCGGGTTTATTTTTTCGGGCGTTATAATTGGGAAATGCCTACAAAAAAACCTGACTCTCCCGAACTCAGCACCTCCATCCTGGTCTCGGAATATGATTACATCGCCAATTCCGCCAGCCAGGCCAACGAGGACCGCGCCCGCGTCGCTTCATTTTATTTGGTGGCCGTCGGCTCCCTGGTTGCAGCATTATTCAGCACACAGCTTTTCGACACCGGAAAAAGCTCCTCGACATTAGGCTACCTCTTTTCCGGTTTGTTTCTGGTGTTGACCCTGCTGGGCAGCCTGACGGTGGTCCAACTGGCCCGTTTGCGCACAGCCTGGTACGAATCCATGCTGGCGCTTAATCAGATCAAGGAGTACGCGATCAGCAAAGACAAGGATATCGCTAGGGCCTTCCTCTGGCGCAGCCGGAGCATGCCGCCCCTCTACAAAGTGAACAGTGTTTCGTTCCAGCAAACGATCGAGGTGGCTCTGCTGAGCGGACTCACCTTTGGAGCGGCGGTTTACTTCCTGCAGGTTGGACTCGCCTACAATTGCACACCGTGCAATTTGGCCTATACCATCAGCAGTTCGATCCTGGGCTTCTTATTTCAACTTTTCATCTACAAACGTTTTCTACTCCACAAAACGGAAAACACCGATCATGCCGCGTAATTACGAAAATCAATCACCCACGGCCTACCAGCGCAGACCTCACCTCACAAAGGATGACGAATGGATCCGGTCATTTCTCAAAGCGGCCAACATCGGACATATTGCAACTTCGGCTGACGGGCAATCCTTCATCAACCCGACCACCTTCTGGTATGACGAACAGGACCACCAGATCATCTTCCACTCCAATATCGCGGGGCGGGTCCGCTCGAACATTGAATCCAATCCAAAGGTCAGCATGGAAGCGAGCGAGCTGGGAAAACTGCTCCCGTCGAATGTGGCACTTGAATTCTCCCTGCAATTTCGCAGCGTGGTCGTCTTCGGCACGGCAAGGGTTGTAACCAATCCCGACGAAGCGCGTAGATTGTTATATGGGCTGATCGGAAAATACTTCCCGAAACTGACCGCGGGAAAAGAGTACCGGGAGATCACGGACAAGGAACTGCGCGCCACGTCCATTTACGCGATCAAGATCGAGGAATGGAGCGGCAAGGAAAACTGGGCGGAGCGTGCCGATCAAAGCGACGAATGGGCCGCCCTGGACGAAAAATTGTTTGAGTAACAAGGAG
Source organism: Chloroflexota bacterium (assembly GCA_021414245.1). Classification (GTDB taxonomy): domain Bacteria; phylum Chloroflexota; class Anaerolineae; order Anaerolineales; family Villigracilaceae; genus Villigracilis. The sequence continues at coordinate 620,978 of JAIOOU010000003.1, read as the reverse complement.
GCAGAATGCCGGAAGGTTTTCGCACCGAGGAATTCAAGGTGGAAGGCGAGAAACTGCTCGCCAAGATCAAGGAACTGATCCACGAAGGAAATATCCGCAGGATCATCATCAAGGAAAAAGACGGGAAGGTACTGATGGAGATTCCCATGACCTTTGGGGTCATGGGCGTACTGATCGCACCGCAGCTGGCCGCGATCGGCGCCATCGCCGCGTTATTGACCGAAGCCACCATTGTCGTGGAAAAGAAGGAGTAGGCATGCGGATTTTTGTTGTTATGTTTTGGGCCGCGATCGCGGCTGAAATTGCGATCCGCGCGCCGATCAATCAACAAAGAAAAAAGCAGCCCAAGCCGGAACAACATGTCAGCCTGCAGGAAAAAATCCTGCTTGGACTCCTGTTCATTTCCGGTTTTCTGGCACCGTTGATTTATTCGGCCACATCCTGGCTGAATTTTGCAGATTATTCACTGCCGGCCTGGGCTGGCTGGCTGGGCACAACGTTGATCCTGTTGGCGATCTTAGTCTTTTGGCGGGGCCACGCAGACCTGGGGCTGAACTGGTCTCCCACGCTCGAAATCCGCACGGAACACAAGCTCATCACAACAGGCATCTATGGCGTGATCCGGCATCCCATGTATGCCTCGCAATGGCTGTGGGTATTCGCACAATCCCTGCTCCTGCAAAACTGGATCGCGGGCTTTTTCAGCATAGCCGTTTGGATGCTGTTCTATTTCCTGCGCGTTCAGGCGGAGGAAAAAATGATGCTGGATACTTTTGGGGAGGAATACCGCGAATACATAAAAAGAACCGGCGCCGTACTTCCAAAAATAGGCTGACACCTGAAATACAGTCCATCACACACGATCAGGGCATCCATGAAATCATACCGAAAAGAACTCTGGTTCAACATCCCCGCCCGCCGCGGCTTCGTCAATATCACCTCCCAAGTGGAGGAATGCCTGAGGGAAAGCGGCATTCGCGAGGGACTTTGCCTTGTGAACGCCATGCACATCACAGCATCGGTCTTCATCAACGATGATGAAAATGGATTACACCACGACTACGAAAATTGGCTGGAAAAGCTCGCGCCGCACGAACCGGTCAGCGGCTACCGGCACAACGATACCGGTGAAGACAACGCCGACGCGCACATGAAGCGTCAGGTTATGGGGCGTGAAGTGGTGGTGGCCGTGACCGCCGGCCAGCTGGATTTTGGAGCCTGGGAACAGATCTTCTACGGGGAATTTGACGGAAAAAGAAAAAAGCGGGTTTTGATCAAGATCATTGGTGAATGAGGATGATCATGTCAGCCACAGATAAAATCCTGGATCATTTTGAAAAGCTTTCGGCGGTTCCGCGTGGAACCAAAAACGAAGCCGCCATTCGTCAATGGCTGATCGAGTGGGCCGCATTACACGGGCTTGCATACAAAACGGATGCGATCGGCAACCTGGTCATCATCATACCCGCCAGTCCGGGCCTTGAAAAACGCCAGACCTTGATCCTGCAGGGCCATCTGGACATGGTCTGTGAAAAGACCCCTGATTCAAAGCACGATTTCAATCTTGACCCGATCCGGGTCATTCGAGCCGGCGACTGGTTGAGGGCCGACCAAACCACACTCGGCGCCGACAACGGGATCGCGATCGCCATTGGAATGGCAATCGCCGAGGACACAACCCTGATCCATCCGCAGCTTGAATTGCTTTTCACGGTCGAGGAGGAGTTGGGAATCACCGGCGCGGATAACATTGACCCCGCATTGATCACCGGCAAATCCCTGGTGAATTTGGATTCTGAAGAGGATGGCGTGTTCACCGTCGGGTGCGCAGGCGGCGGAACAACTTACATGACCTTGCCGGTATATTGGACTCCCGCCTCCAAAGATGAGCCAACTCTTGAACTAAAGGTCGGCGGACTGCGGGGCGGACATTCCGGCGAAGACATCGATAAACACAGGGGCAATGCCATCAAAATTCTGGCGCGCGTGCTGGATGAAATCCAATGCAATTTTCCAATTCGCCTGGTGACCTGGAAAGGCGGGACTGCCCGGAACGCCATCCCGCGTGACGCCACCACAACCTTTCTTTGTCCGCCGGATAACGTGGACACCTGCAAGGCCATCATCGAATCCATCGAAAAGACCATTCAAGCCGAGTTCACCGCCACCGAGCCGGGACTTTTTATCGAGCTTTCAAGGTTGTCGGAAACCGCAGATTCCGCCATAGGCGTGGATGAAACCAAAAGAGGCATCCAGCTTGCCGTCGGCCTGCCCAACGGAGTCTCGGAAATGTCAGCGGCAATCGAAGGTTTTGTTGAGACCTCGAATAACATCGGCGTGATCGAACTTCTCAAAGACGGGCTGCTCATCACCTCCAACCAGCGCAGTTCGGTCTTCTCCAGGCTGGAAGAGATGACCCGAAAAATCGAGGCGCTGGCCGCGCTTGCAGGCGCGGGAGTCACCCGGACAAAATTAAACCATCCCTGGCAGCCGAACATGAATTCACCTTTGCTGAAAAAGTGCGTGGAAACATACGAGACTTTATATCAACAAAAACCGAGGGTTGAACTTTCGCACGGAGGGTTGGAGTGCGGAGTGATCAGCGATCGCTGCAACGGCCTGGATACGATCTCGCTGGGCCCCACCATCAAGAATCCGCACTCTCCGGATGAAATGCTTTTCCTCCCCTCCCTTTCGCGGACCTGGGATTTCTTAACCGCTTTGCTTCGTTCAATCTAGATCTTTATTCATAAGAAGGAGCCATCATGAATTTAAAAGGCAAAACCATTGCCACCCTGATCGCCGACGGCGTGGAGGACCTGGAATATTATGTTCCACTCATGCGTTTGCAGGAGGAAGGCGCGCGGGTCCTTACCGCGGGCATGGACTTAAAACCGATCCAAGGCAAAAACGGCCTGGTCATTACACCCGATGTCACGATCGAATCGCTTGAAGCTCCCGAACTGTTCGCACTGGTCCTGCCGGGCGGCTGGGCTCCGGACAAGATCCGCAGGTTTGAAGTGGTGAAGAATCTTGTAAAGGAAATGGACAAAGCCGGCAAGGTCATTGGCATCATCTGCCACGGCGGGTCGATCGCCATTTCCGCGGGCATCATCAAAAAGGGCCAGCGAGCGACCGGCTCGGCTGGCATTAAGGATGACCTCGTCAACGCGGGCGCAGTTTGGGCGGATGAACCTGCCTTTCGAGAGGGCAACCATGTTTGGGGTCGGGTCGTTGCGGATATTCCGGACTTCAATCGCGAACTGGTAAAGGCCCTAGTCGAGAGATAAAGGCTTCTGTTTCATCGTGTCGGGAATGCGGACATTCAGCAAGTTGAGTACGGTGGGTGCGATCTGTAAATGGGAAGCCATCTCGCCCGTATCGCCTCGCCCCTGACCGTTGGGTTGGATCGAAAAAAACGGCACAGTTCGCTGCTCGGGAGTTGTCCCGCCATGTGAGCCATCCTTATTGATCCCATGATCCCCGGTCACAAACACCGTATACGCCAAACCCGTCCATTCCTGAATCAGCGGAGCCAGCCACATATCCTGCCGGGTGGCATGATTGCGGTATTCGCTGGTGTCGGAGCCAAAGGTCTCGCCGTGATAATCCATGCCCATCGGGTGAAGCAATAAATAATCCGGGGAAAATTTACGCACCAAATGACCGGCGCTCCTGAACAATTCGATATCCGGATATTCATCTTCGGTGTAAAAACGCCCGTGTTGAATATTGAGACTCTCGTTATCAGTCTCCTTATCGTTCACGTAATCATAGGGGCAACGATTGTACAGTTCGGAGTACCAGTAATACGCTGCGGCAGCCGTCACCTTGCCGGAATCCTTCACGCATTGAAAAATATTCGGCTTCCCTGAAAGCCGGTTGATCGAATTTGCGACAATCCCATGCTCGCTGGAAGGCAGGCCCGTATGAATGGTCTCGTACATCGGGCGGGACATGCTGGGCAGCTCGCCAACGACCTTGTATAGGGAGGCCTTGCGGGACTCCACCAAATGTCCCAAATATCCCATGTTTTCCCGGGCTACATCGTACCGCAGCGCATCCGAAAGGATCAAAATCACCCTGGTCATATTCACCTCAAATAAAAACGGTCCGCAGTGCAGGGCACCACGAACCGTTTTTATATTTTCCAGCCTTTATTCATCCAGCACGAGGACAGCTTCCTTTGAACAAGTCACCTGTTCCGTGGAGCCGATCTTTGGCAGTTCAAGGAATGGGTTGTTGAAGGTGTCCATGTTGAACCTGGTATTTCCGATCTTGATCTGGATGCGGACCACGGAACCCAGGAAGGTGATATTTTCGATCTTTGCATCCACCACGTTGGCCTTCCTAATTTCGGACGCAAAACTGAAGCGCTCCGGACGAATGGCAACCTTTACCTTGTCGCCCTTCTTCCTGCTTTTCAGATCCGTCGCCGATTCGAATTTGACGCCGTCCACAGTCAATGTTCCATTTGCCGGGTCCACCACTTCCCCGTTTGCATTGTTCAGCGTGCCGACAAAATTGGCGGAAAACACCGTGGTTGGAAAATTGTAGATCTCGAAGGGCGTACCGACCTGCTCCATCTCACCCATATTCATGACCACAATGCGATCGGAGAGGGACAGTGCCTCCTCCTGATCGTGGGTCACATAAATGGCGGTAATTCCCAGTTTTTGCTGGATACTTCTGATCTCCGCCCGCAGGGATACGCGAATTTTCGCGTCCAAGGCGGAGAGAGGCTCGTCGAGTAGCAGTACTTCAGGTCGAATGGCCAGCGCCCGGGCAAGAGCGACGCGCTGCATTTGTCCGCCGGAAAGCTGGTAGGGGTAGCTGTCGGCCTTCTTTTCAAGATTAATGATCGCCAGCATTTCCTTAACACGATCGGTAATATCGGATTCCTTTTCCTTGCGGATTCTCAGTCCGAAACCGATATTCTGAGCGACTGTCATGTTCGGGAAAAGGGCGTAGGATTGGAAGACCATGCCCACGTTGCGCTGGCTGGGGGCCTTGTTCGTGATGTCAATGCCTTCAATTGAAATTACACCTTCCGTCGGAATCTCAAACCCTGCGATCATGCGCAAAGTGGTGGTCTTGCCGCACCCGGAAGGTCCCAGAAAGGATACAAACTCCCCTTTCCTGACATCCAGGTTGAAATCCTTTACCGCCGTAAAATCGCCGAAGTGCTTGGAAACGTTCTTTAGCGCCAGATGTGTCATATCCATACTCCCGTCAAAGATTTAATGCGCTCCCGCGGCCTGTCCCTGCCCGCCGGTAAACAACTGGATCAAACCCATGGCAACCCAGGTCATTAAGAAGCTCGCAAACGAAAGAGCAGCCGGTTCATACGCCCGATGCTGGCCGAGCAGGAAAAGATACGGCCCAAAGGCGGGCACGCCCAAAAAGGAAGCAAGAGTCACTTCGCCGACGACAATCGCAAAGGTGAGCAGGGCGCCACTCAACAATGCCGCCCTGATATTGGGCAGGATCACGCGGGTAATGATGGTAAACCAGTTTGCCCCCAGGCTCTGAGCCGCTTCCGTAAGGGTGCGAACATCCACTGTGCGCATGCCCGTATCCACCGAGCGATACATGTAAGGCAGTCCCAGGACCATGTACCCGGCCACGATCAAAATATCCGTGCCAACCTCAAAAGTGGTCAAAGGTTTGAGCAGGGTGATGTCTGAAAAGGGAATTTTTACCGGCGAACTGTAAATTCGGATCAAACCGAACACCAGGATGATCGCAGGCACAACGAAGGGAAGGAGGGTTATGAACTCCACAATGCGCCGGGCTTCCGGAAGCCGCAACCGGATCCAATAAGCCGTCGGCACGATCAGGATGATGCTGGCAATAATGGTCATCAATGCCAGGACATTCGAATACAGGAAGGTTTTGAGAAATTCAGGGTCCTCGAAGGCGCGGATATAAGCCTTGAAACCGATCACATCCCGCTCCATGCGTAGCGAGAAGTTAAATGTGGCCAGCAAGGGCAGAAGAAAATACAAAGCCCCCAAAATAAACCAGATCCAGCTCCAAAATGGAATTCGACGGATTCTAGCAAGCAGGTTCATCTCAGCCACCTTTCCGATCTCTTCTGAAGCCAGGAATACCCCATCAGGGAAATTGCCATGATGACGACCATGCCCATGGCCATGGCATAACCGAGGCCAGGGTTATGAAGTACATCCCCACGGATCTGCGCCCCGATCTGGATGGTAATAATGCCGAGCCGGCCGCCCGTTAAAGCATAGGCGGTTGCATAGGCACCGAAGGCGTTTCCGAACAGCAGGATCATCGAACCCAGAATGGACGGAAGCAAAACAGGAAACGCGACCCGGAACCAATATTGCGCCGTGCTCGCGCCCAGGTTCTCCGCAGCTTCTCGCCACTCACGCTTCAACCCGTCCAGGGCAGGGGCCATGATCAAGACCATGAGTGGAAATTGAAAATACATATAGGTCAGACTCAACCCCCAAAAACTATACAAATCAAATTCAGTTTGCGTGTACAGATTCACACCAAATAAATTCTTAATGAGTGCGGTGACAAATCCGGTACGGCCAAGCGTGGCGATGAAGGCAAAAGCGAGCGGGACACCTGCGAAGTTGGATGCCACACCGGAAAATGTAATCAGAGCGGATCGCAACGGCTTGGGCAGCCCCCCAACCGTCACGGAGTAGGCCAGTAGAAATCCAAAAATTCCTCCGCCAATTGCAGTGGCCGCACTGATCCGAATACTCAGCCAGTATGCATCCAGAATGGACTGCTGTTGAAACAATTGCAGGACATTTGCAAAGGTGAAGCGGCCCTCATCGTTTGTAAAACTACCCATGACCAAACGCAGGGATGGCAAAACCAAAAATAGAATGGCAAACAGAAAAAATGGAGTCACGCCCAGCCATTTTTTCCAATCCGATCCGGGAGATGAACTTTTTGGGTTAAGAGCAGTTTGAGCCATGGAAGTAATTACCTCAACTTATCTCTTGCTATGGCGAGACCCTGCCAATTGGCAGGGTCTCGCTTCATTACACCAAAACTTATCTGTTAGGGAGCGGCTTTTACATCCGCGCCGACTGCAGAATCCCAGTTGGCAGTGATCAGGGCCTTGGCAGCGTTGAGCTGGTCAAGTGAGGGGAAGACCGCGCCGGAAACATCGGGCAACTTGGCGAGCAAGTCGGCCGGAATGACGCCGCGTGCGCGCATATCGGCCTCGCGGATCGGGTGGCAGTAACCCTTCATCCATATGGTCTGGCCTTCGTCAGAATAGAGGAACTCCATCCATAACTTGGCGGCATTGGGGTGCGGAGCATAGGCGCTAATGGCCTGCACATATACACCGGCGAAACGACCGGTCTCGGGGATCACAACCTCGGTCTTGGGATTGCCTTCGAAGGAATCCTGGGCAGCGAGGGCGTTGTAGTCCCAAGTGATGCGGACGGCGGTCTCACCAGTGGCGACCAAACCGTTATTGGAGATCAACGGTACGAGATTGCCGGCGGTGTTCATGCTGGCGAAGAAATCAAGGCCGGGCTGGGCATTGTCCAGGGAACCGCCGTTGGCAAGAGCCGCAGCGAAAACCGTCTGGATCGCCTGATTGGATGTGCGGGGATCGCCGGACATCGCAACCTGACCGTTATATTTAGGGTCAAGCAGGTCAGACCAATCCTGGGGAACATCGGGCTGCACGTCGGTGTTCACAAGGAAGGACAGCACACCGTAATAATCGCCGTACCAATATCCATCAGCGTCCTTGGCGTCAGCGGGAATGCTATCCCAGGTGGAGACTTTGTAGGGTTGGATCAATCCCTCTTCCTTGGAGGAGGAACCGAATGCGAACCCAACGTCAATCACATCAGGAGCCTGGGGACCGGTGTTGTCCTTATTGGCCTTGATGGCCTCGACTTCATCGCCGGAACCGGCATCGGGATTCAATTCGTTGACTTCAATGCCATACTTGGCTTTGAAAGTGTCAATCGCCTCGCCGTAATTGCACCAGTCATGCGGAAGGGCGATCGTGCTCAAAGTGCCTTCGGCCTGAGCGGCAGCAATGAGATCGGCCATGGGATCGGCGGCAGGAGCCTCCGTGGCGGCGGGCACAGCGGGGGCCTCGGTGGCAGCAGGCGCCTGGGTGGCCGCTCCGCCGCAGGCAGACAACACAGTGGCTGCGACTACGAACAGAACGAGCATATAGTAAGCAATATTCTTGGAACGCATTTTTCTCTCTCCTTATTGATTTTTGTTTGTTTGATTGGACGAACGGAACATACTTCAGGATATCTCTACCTTGCACCTCCATCCATTAACAAATCGTTAACATTGTAGCATTATCAATATTCAAAGTCAAACGCAGTAAACTTCGAATAGATTGATCAAAAAATATGCGCTCAGTCCTTATTTGCGGGCAAGAAAAACCAACCAGTAAATACCCGCTGAGAACAGAGCACTGGCCGGGATCGTGATGATCCAGGCGGTCAGGATATCACCGGCCACGCCCCAACGAACCTTGCCAAAACGCTCAGAGGCTCCCACCCCGATAATGGCAGAGCTGACCACCTGCGTGGTGCTGACCGGCAGACCGCCAAGCGAAGCACCGAGAATGACAAGCGCCGAAGTCAGCTGCGTGGCAAAACTATGCACCGGCCGGATCTTGTAAAATTTACCGCCCAGGGTCCGGATCAACCTCCAACCGCCAATCGCCGTACCAAGGGCCATGATGGAGGCGCTGAGTAAAATCACCCAGATCGGGACCGTGAAATTATTCAGCTGACCGCCGACGATTAAACTCAATGTGATAATGCCGATCGTTTTCTGGGCATCATTTGCGCCATAACTAAATGCCAGCCCCACAGCAGTAAAGAACTGGCCGCTCTTGAAAAGTTCATTAATGCGCGGAGTGGCATTACGCGCCAGAAAATAAATGATCCTCGAAACAATAAAACCGAAAATAAAACCGATCACCGGGGATACAAAGAGGGCGATCAAGACCTTATACAGACCCTGAAGTTTAATTCCCTGCGCACCTGCAGAGAGGTAGACTGCGCTCATCAAACCGCCGATCAACGCATGCGAGGAGCTGCTGGGAATCCCAAAGAACCAGGTGATCAAATTCCAAATGATGGTCCCAATCAGGCAGGCGATCAAAGCATCAAGGGTCAACAAATGCGAATTGACAATATCACGGCTGATCGTTTGGGCGACGACAACCCCGAACAGAAAGGGGCCTGAAAACTCCGCAATCGCGGTAATACCCAGTGCGGTCTGCGGACGGAAAGCGCGGGACGAGATCATGGTCGCCACGATGTTGCTCGAATCACGCATGCCATTCAGGAACTCAAAGATCAACGCCAGAATAATAACAAAGACAAGTTGAGGAGACATTAACGCCTTGTTAAGTTCTCTTTACAACAATATCTGCGATCGTGTTGGCAGCTTCATCTCCGCGGTCCGCCGCATTGGAAAGGTGACGGTATACCTCGCGCATCTTCAGCATTTCTACCACATGGTGAATATCCTCGGGCCCGCGGAAGAGGTCCGCAACAGCCTCGCGATAGACAGCCTCCACCCGGTTTTCGAGGGCTTTGGCGCGCTGGGCGTGGTCTGTGGCGACATTTGGATGATTGGGCAATCGCTGGACGGCATGCCAGATCTCATAAGCGGCATCCTTGAGCAGGTTCGCCATGCGCAGCATGTACGGCGTGGACTTAACATTGAGAATGACCATCTCCATCACAGTACTGTCTGCATAGTCCACCACATCATCAATGGAGCGGGACAGCGAAAATATATCCTCCCGGTCAAAGGGGGTAACAAAGGTGCGGTTCAATTCATCGATCAGAATGCGGCGCACTTCGTCCGCCTCCTTTTCCTTGATCGAAAGCTGTTCGGCCACATCGGCATCCAGCGTCTCTAGATATTTAACGAGCAGCCGCAGTGACTCATAAGTGATGGAAGCCTGCTCCTCGATCAATTTTTGGAAAATGTCTTCCTTGCGCTTAAAAAACCTTAACATGATCTCTCCTGAAAACATGAAGTCATTGCGAAAACAAACGATCCTTCCGCAATGACATATACCTGCTACTCGATCGGCAGGAGATCCCCGGCCACCATGCCTGGAAATTCCGCCCGAAGTCTTTGCTCGATCTCCGGGGGGATAAGGGATGCCGTGTTGTTACTCATAATCTCTTTAACACGCTTCATTGCACGCGCCTGGGTATCCGTGGAGCCCTTCTTCACCCAGATCGTGCGCGCATCACGGTCCGCGATCTTGGTCATGACGGCTTCCGTCTTCATGCGGCCGATGGTGTGCTTTGCCACAATGTACGAACCACCGGGGCCCACTTCCTTGATCAGATCCAGGGCCAGGTCTTCCTCGTTGAATGAGATGCCTCTTTTGGTGCGCTTCATCATTAATGCGATCTCATCATCGATGACCGCCTTGGCAAAATCAAAGGTCTTGAGCGCGTCGATCAAGCCGCCGACATTGAACATGTCCATTCCGCCCAGCAGGCCGCCGATTGCGGACATGCCGGTTTCATATCCCGACTGGGCGTCGTTTAATTTTGAATTGGTCAGGCCGATATATCCGCCGCAGGGCACATTGTAGTATCGTGCCATCTGGGCAAACGCCATGTGCAGCATCCCGCATTCGATCGCGCCGGAAGTGTATGCACCGGAACGCATATCCGCAACGGTGGCAAGGGTGGCATAGATCGTCGGCGTTCCCTCCTTCACCATTTGCATCAAGGTCGCAGTGGCAAGGAATTCCGCATTGCCCTGTGCAAGCGTCCCCGCCATCGACATGGGTGAAGTCAACCCTGCATTGGGCACAATGGTCGGGTAAACAGGGAGTCCCTGTTCCGCAAAATACATCACATTTTCCGTGGAAAGGTTATCCATCGACAAAGGGGAAACGGTCGGGCAATAGTGATGAGTCAGGAAGGGATGCTCCTTATAGGCCTGCTCCCCGCCCGCCACCATATAAGCCATCTTCATGATGCTTAACGTATCCTTGTGATCGGTTGTGGTGACGCGGATCGGTTTAAGGCAATACTTGAGCGCGGGATACAGCCTCGAGATTGTGAATTGATCCGCCGGGGCGTCGTCCGCCAGTGTGGAGATGGAGAACATGTCATAGCCTGGCAGTTCATTGATCAGATGTGCAATGCGGGCAATATCGCCCGACTCGGCGCGTCTTTCCTGACCTGTGACCGGGTCGATGATATCCGGGGCGGAGCTGGCCGTGACAATGACCGGGCTGTCGCGCGGGATGACCTTGTCGAACTTCGGGTCGCGCGCATGAAAGGTGAATGTCGCCGGGTACATGCGGCGATATTTCTCGATGACCGCCCGTGGAAATTTTACCCGTTCGCCGTCCACAGAACAACCATGTTTGGCAAAAACCTCACGCGCGGGTTCATAACGGACCTTCAGGCCAACCTCTTCAAGAATCTCGAGAGCAGCATCATGAATTCTGTGGATCTGATCTTGTGTAAGAAGTTCTGCAAATGACATGATTCACATCCTTTTCAAGTAATAAATGGGCTTACTCCACCAGCGATCGTTTGATCTTCTTCCGTTCGACTTTTCGCCTGGGCAATATCTTCTCAGCCAGCTTGCGGCCTTCCTTGACGATGGCATTGTCCAGCAACGGGCTATCCGGGGGCAGCCGGAACAGCTTTTTGATCTTGATAAATTGATCCCCGCGATACACCATGCGCTCCACCCTCAGCCTGCCGGCCAGGGCCTTGATCTCGTTGACTGTGAACATTTTCAACCCTGAATGAGTGACCTTGAGGGATGCCGCGGCAATGGCAAAGCGAACCGATTCCTCAAACCTCCAGCCTTGAAGATAGCCATAAATATAGCCCGAGGAAAATGTTGCACCGGCACCGGAACCGTCCACTGCCCTGACCTTCGGGGCGTGCACGCGGATGATCTCATCTCCCTGCACCACCATGCAGCCCTGGGAAGCCATGGTGATGATGGCGGTCTGGATCCCTGAATTAATTAATTTGCGGGCCACCCCCAGCATGGCCTGCCTTTTTCCGATCTGTGCGGCATCTGTCACAGCCTGACAAATGGTCACCAGGCCCGCATACTTTTTCAATAATTCGGGATGGTTATGACCGTGTTCAAAATTCAGGAAGACAGGAATCTCGTGGCGATAGGCCTCCTGCATGGCACGCAGGATGTGACGGTCACCATCATACCAGTCCACATACAGCAGTTTGGATTTTTTGATCAGAGAAAGATCGGCAGTATCCAGCGTGCCGAGGATCTCCTCGGAACGCTGCCAAAAATAGGTCCGCGCGCCCCTTTTGTCCGAGACATTTACCTCGAGGGGCGTTTTGTATTTTTTTGTAAACCTGACCCTGCCTTGCACTCCCATTTTGCCCAGGGTGTCTGCGACATGATGCCCCAGAAGGTCATCCCCGACAGCCGTACCGATCATGCCGGCCGGGACATCCCATTGACGCAGGTTGCAGGCGATGATCGCGGCATCGTCATAGACGTATTCGCTGACCTGGTGTACCACAGCACCTGTATTGTGCTTCGGCAGTTTGTCGAGCGCCATGATATAGACAGGCGTCAACATGCCAAAACCAACATAAGCCGGAGCTTTCGATTTGGCGGGGTTAGGCACGCGTTCGTTCGCCTTTCGGGTCAAAAAGAACCGATGGAGTGATTTCCGCTTCGCGGCGGCCCTCGATCAGATCCACCATGAAACGATTGCCCTGTTTTGCCAATTCCGCCGGCAGATAGGCATACAGGATATTCTTTTTGACCGTAAAACCGTATCCGCCGCTGCGGACACGGGTCAACACTTTATCTTCATGATAAATTGCTTCACCGCCGTAGATTTGAGTAAAAGCCTCGCTGTCTGTAAGCACCAGAGTGCAGAGTTTGCGTTTTACTCCTTCAGCCTTTTGTTTCACAAGAGCGTCCCGTCCGATAAAGTCGCCCTTCTCAAGATGAACACAGAAACCCAGGCCGGCTTCGTAAGGTGTTTCGGAAGGGGTCAGGTCCGTGGTGAAATAACGGAAGCCTTTTTCCAGGCGCAGCGAATCCAGGACCTTGTATCCGCCAAATTCCAGGCCGAATTCCCTGCCCGCTTCAACCAACAGGTCCCAAACCAGGGTGGCACGATTGTTTGGAATATAAAGTTCCCAACCCAGCTCACCCGCGTAACTGACACGTTGGGCATACACTTTTGCACCATTGATTTCGATCGGTTTGGTTTGCAAATATGAATGAGCGGCATTGGAAACATCACTTGGGGTTATTTTCTCCAAAACAGCCCGTGACTTTGGCCCCCATAATGCAAGGCAGGCATACTCACAGGTGATATCCCGAATGGAAACCTCTCCATCTCTTTCATCCGCGTGCATTTCGATGCGTGCCAGATCATTGCCGATAAAACCCGAACCGGTAATCACCCAGAAATACTCCTCACCCAGCCGGGTAACCGTCAGGTCGGATTCGATCCCGCCGCGTGTGTTCAGAAACTGGGTATAGACCGCACTGCCAACCGGTTTGTTGATATCGCTATCAGTAAGACGCTGCAGTAAAGGCAGGGCGCCTTTTCCCTTGACTTCTATTTTTCCAAAGGAGGTCAAGTCATATAAAGTGACCCGTTCGCGGGTGGCCGCATGTTCCCTCCCAACCCGTTCAAAAAAGGGAGGTTTGCTCCAGCCCCACTGGCGTTGATCCTCGCCCATTCGGCGCGACTCCCTGCCAGGCTCGAAATAATTCACCCGTTCCCAACCGAACTTCTCACCGAAGACCGCGCCGTTTTCCATCAAACGATAATGGACCGGACTGACCCTGTGGGGTCGTGCGGATTCGTGCTCATCGTGCGGGAATTTCATACGGTAGTAGTATTTGACACTTTCCTGGGTGCGTGCCGCAGCATAGACGGGATCTGAATAATAACTTCCAAAACGCGTGGCACGATAACCGTATACATCCATCGGCGCCTCGCCTTCAATGATCCATTCGGCCATCAGTTTCCCCATGCCGCCCGCACCCCCATACCCGTTCAAGGACATGCCGGCCATGATCCACATGCCGCGCGCTCCCACCATTGGCCCCAACAAGGGCTGACAATCAGGAGTATATGCGCCTGGGTGCCGGACCAAAGTAATAATGCCGGCCTGATCCAAAAAGGGCAGCCGGCGGATGGCGCCTTCGAGCAGCATTTCGAATTGGTCAAAGTCACCGGGGAAGCTCTTGCTGCCGTGTTCCCACGGTGTGCCGTCAATCCAGCGCGGCAAGGGTTTTGGTTCATAACCGCCAATGACAAGTCCGCCTGCCTCCTGGCGCATGTACACCAAATTATCGGGGTCGCGCAAACAGGGGGTGTCGGGTGAAAATTCATGGCCGGGCACGGCCCGCAACGCGATGTGCTGATGGTCTACCGGGGTTGTAGGGATTTGCAGGCCAGCCATCGCGGCGACACGCGGGGCCCACATCCCGGCCGCATTCACAATGATCTCGCATCGGATGACGCCTTTATCCGTCACAACCGCCTGCACCTCCCCCTTCGGCGACATTTTGATTCCGGTCACACGCGTATCGGTATACACCTCCACACCCAGTTCCTTCGCAAACTTCACCATCGATGTGGTCGTGGTGTACGGGTCGAGCTGCCCGTCGCGAGGCAGATAAATCCCTCCGTACAAATCTTTTTGGGAAATTTGCGGCATGACCTTCAAGGCTTCGTCGGGAGAGATAACCTCCACTTCGAGACCCAGGGCCTTTGCACGACTTACGCTTCTTTCCAGTTCCTTAAGCTGCTCCCTGCTCGATGCAACTCTCAGACTTCCAACATGGTTGAACAAACCAAGCTCGCTGTACAACTCAATGCTGTACATGCGGAATTTCAACATTGCCTGTGAAGTGGCGAACTGGGTCACAAGTCCCGCCGCATGGGACGACTCGCCGCTGGCAATCTCGCCTTTTTCCAGTATGACCACATCCTTGCGGCCATACTTCGCAAGATGATATGCGATTTGCGCCCCGTATATTCCACCACCAATGACGACGATCTGTGCTTGATCCTTCATAAATCTCCTAATCTTTACGGGCAGAGGTTGGAAATGGATGTTTTACCTTGAAATATCCGGTCTTCAGCCATTCAGGCTTTTCGTCGTTAAAACTTCAATGGTTTGTTCTTCCAAATCCTCCACAGCCGAACGGCTCAGGCCCTCGTCGGTTACAAGCTTGTCGATCCCTTCAATGTTTGCGATCTGAAAATTTGACACCACGCCCCACTTGCTGTGATCCGCCGCGATGATGACCTGTCCCTTGGTGCGTTCGATCATGCGGCAGACAACTTCCGCCTCGGCATTGGTCGGGACCGTACAGCCATGCTTCAGACTGATCCCGTCAACCCCGAGGATCACCTTGTTGGCATAGACCAGCCCAAGATTGTCCAGAGCGAAGCGGCCTGCCAGGGAGTTGGAGCGTGACTGGTACTCACCGCCGGTCAGATAGTAGTGAAAGCCCGGATCGCCGAGGTCCGCGATGGCGCTGACATTATTTGTAAAAACAGTGATGCGTGAATCCCTGCGAATGTGATGCAGAACCTGCGTGGCGGTGGTGCCGCTGTTAATGAAAACAATATCGCCATCCTCGATCAGGGAGGCGGCGAGCTCGCCAATTCTTTTCTTTTCATCCGGGTGGTGCTGTGCGCGTTGTTGATATTCCTGCTCAAATAACATGCGCTGACTCAGAACTGCGCCGCCATGCGTTCGTTCCAGAATCCCTTTTTGTTCAAGCCATTCGAGGTCACGCCGGACGGTTGCTTCAGAGGTTTCAAGCAAATCCATCAAATCCGCAGTACGGACGATCTGATGAATTGCAAGGTATTCTTGAATTCGTTCGCGCCGCTGGGCCGGGATGAGAGGTTTGCTCATTCGCGCGATTATATAAGAATTTGAAGGAATTTGCAAGTTTTTGACTTTTTCATTATAATTCGCGCAATTCCTGACAACTTCAAGCAATCCTTTTCAATCTCTTCAATTTTCCAATCAAGACGATTTTCAAGTGCGAAAACACAGCAAACACAATCTTTAGCCGGACGCACAAGACACTGGTTTGCAGAAAATATATGGGACAAGAACCAAGGAATCCTGATGAGCAAACTCGTTAAAGACCTCATGCACCCAGGCATCATCACCTGCAAGCCCACGGCATCTTTGGGCCAGGTGGCGGTCCTGCTCAACCAACACCGGGTCCATGCCTTGTTTGTCGCAGACCGCGATGGCCGCCTGACAGGGGTTATTTCGGATTTTGACCTGATGGCAGGCGAATGGCTTTCCTCGGATTCGGAAAGCCTGGCCGTGATGCGCAACCTGACGGCAGCGGATCTCATGACCCATCCGGTTGATTCTGTGGAAGCAAACATCCCCCTCGCTGATGCGGTCAATCACTTCATCGAAAAGGGAGTCAGCCGGCTGCTGGTCACGGACCATGAAAAACCGGTCGGCATTATTTCCCTTTCCGATTTTGTTGCCAGCATTGCCAATGAAATTAAATCAAGACGCGAGACCGTCGGAGACGTCATGTCACATGCGATCCTGGTTTGCCGCGGAAAAACACCCGTGGCCTCGGCGGCCCGGGCCATGACCTCATCCGGCTGGCGGGCCGTGCTGGTCGTGGACATTAAGGGCAAGATCCTGGGAGTCGTCAGCGGCCATGACCTGCTGCGTTTTGTGAAGGAAGGTGCGGGCGAAAACCTAATCGTTCGGGACGTAATGCATCCCGCCCTGACAATAGACATCCACGCCAGCCTGCGCGAGGCCGCCGACATGATGATCCAGAATCACCATCATCGGCTGGTCGTCGTCGACAAGGAAGATCCGGATGCATTCCCGCTGGGTGCGATCTCCACCTTCGACATCGTGGCCGAAATGGCACGGCCGGATTCTGTCTGGCAGAAGTAACCCTGTAGGTCGCGCCTGAGGCGTGACCTACAGTACGTTTAAGAATAAGAACGAACCGTACGGATACACCGTCCGCCCTGATAGATCAAGGTTGGACAACATCACAGCAAGGAGATAACTCACATGTCAGAATTTCCAACGCAGGCGCAGGTTGTGATCATTGGCGGCGGTGTCGGCGGGGCCAGCATTGCCTATCATCTTACCCAGTTGGGCTGGAAGGATGTCGTTATTCTGGAGAAGCACGAGATCACCTCCGGGTCCACCTGGCATTCGGCCGGCCTGGTCGGTCAAATGCGTTCCGATGCAAATCTGACCCGCATGATGCATTACAGCACGGACCTGTACCGGCGGCTCAAGGCTGAAACCGGACAGGACACCTCATGGCGCGAAGTTGGCGGCATCCGTCTGGCATGTTCGGCGGAACGCATGGAAGAGACCAAACGTCTGGTCGGCATGGCGCGTTCCTTTGGGGTGCCAATGGAATTGATTTCCCCAAAGGAGGCCCAGGAAAAATTTCCACTGATGTCCCTCGAAGGTGTGCTGGGCGCCGCCTACACTCCCAATGATGGAAGTATTGATCCGACCGGGCTGACCAACGCCCTGATCATCGGAGCGAAAAGCCGTGGAGCAAAAGTTTTCACGAACACTACCGTCGAAAAAATAAATCTGACAAACGGCCGCGTCAGTGAAGTGGTTACAGACAAAGGCGCGATCAAAACCGAAATCGTCGTAAATGCATCCGGCATGTGGGGCCGCGAGATTGGCAGGATGGTCGGGTTAAACCTGCCTGTCGTTCCCATGGCGCATCTTTACATCATGACCAAGCCGATTGAAGGCGTCACGCACAGTTTCCCCAATCTGCGCGATCCCGATCTGCTGGTGTACTGGCGCGAAGAGGTCGGCGGCTTGATCACGGGCGGTTATGAACGCCAGCCGGCGACCTTCGGCATGAACGGCATCCCCAAGGATTTCAAATTCCAATTGCTTCCCCCAGACTGGGAACGCTTTACGCCTTTAATGGAAAATTCAATCCGGCGCGTGCCTGCCATAGAAAATGCCGAAGTCAAGATGCTTTTGAATGGCCCCGAAGGCTTTACCCCCGACGGTGAATTTTTGCTTGGGCCCACAACGGTCAAAGGATTCTGGGTGGCTTGTGCATTCTGCGCCCACGGACTGGCTGGCGCGGGCGGCATCGGCAAGGTCATGGCAGAATGGATCGTGGATGGCAGCCCGGAATGGGATATGTGGCGGCTCGATGTCCGCCGTTTCGGACCGAATTACAACAGCATCAATTACACAGTGGCCCGCACCTTCGAAACCTACACCCAATATTATGACATTCACTTCCCGGGCGAGGAACGCATGTCCAAACGGAATGTGCGCATCTCCCCCACATATTACCGCTTGCGCGACCTCGGTTGTTCCTTCGGCGAAAAAATGGGCTGGGAACGCCCAAACTGGTTCAAGCCTTATGAGGAATTGGCAACTCACGGTCATGAACCCAGAGGCTGGGCGCGCCACAACTGGTCCCGCGCCATCGGCCATGAGCATTTGATGACCCGTACGAATGCGGGCCTCTTCGATGAGACCTCATTCAACAAATTCGAAGTGCGCGGAGCCGGCGCCTTGAAATTCCTGAATAACGTTTGCGCAAATCAAATCGACGTCCCGGTGGGGCATCTGGTCTACACCCAATGCCTGAACAAACGCGGCGGGATCGAATGCGACTTCACCGTTACCCGCCTCGCGGAGGATCGCTTCTTCATTGTGACGGGTACGGCCTTTGGCCAGCACGATATGTCCTGGCTCTCACTCAACATGCCCGAGGATGGTTCCGTCACGATCGAAGATGTCGGCTCGTCCTACGCCTGCATCGGCATGTGGGGACCCAAAGCGCGCACCATCCTGGAAAAAGTCACTGCGGATGATGTCTCAAACGAAGGTTTCCCATACATGACCAATCGGCGCATTACCATTGGCGACATCCCGGTTCTCGCTTCCCGCGTGACCTATGTTGGCGAGCTCGGCTGGGAGTTCTACTGCCCGACGGAGTATGGTCTCCGACTCTGGGACACGCTCTGGGAGGCAGGCGCGCCGGAGGGCATGGTCGCAGGCGGATATAAAGCCATAGAGACTCTTCGCCTGGAGAAGGGTTATCGTTATTGGAGCGGAGAGATCTCCCCGGACTACACTCCTTATGAAGCGGGCCTTGGCTTTGCAGTGAAACTGGACAAGAGCAATTTCATCGGCAAGGACGCCCTGGTAAAGCAAAAGGCCGAAGGCATTAAACGCAAGCTGTGCACCCTGACCCTGTCCGATGACCGCACGATCGTGCTAGGCAAGGAACCGATCCGGGCCGGCGATACGATCGTCGGCTGGGTGGCCTCGGGCGGATTTGGTTATTCGGTAAACAAGTCAATTGCCTATGCCTATTTGCCGATGGAATACACAAAGGCCGGAACAAAATTACAGATCGAATGCTTCGGCGAACAAGTCGGTGCGGAGGTGGCCCCGGCAGTGCTTTGGGATCCCAAGGCCGAGAGAATTCGTCAGTAGGCAAAACAGATTTGGGATTTAGAATGAAACGATGGTTTTTCCCATCAAAAAAAGGAGGCCTCTGGCAGATATTCATAGCAGGAAAGTTCACCCGCAATCCGAATCCTAATCTTTGTTGGAGAAGATGACATGTCAACACTCGCCATTGATAAAGCCATTGATAAAGTTCCGTTTCTTGCCGGGTCAAAGAACATCAAGAAGACGCCGCTGAGCGGCGGGATCACAAACCTGAATTTCAAGATCGACGCGGATGGAAGGTCATTCGTCATCCGCCTGGCCGGGGAAGGCACGGATCAATTGGGAATTCTGCGCGACGTGGAATATGCGGCAAATTCCGCGGCCGGCCAGCTGGGCATTGCGCCCGAGGTGGTGTACTTCATCAAACCCGAGAACTACATTGTCACCCGTTTCGTGACCGGGAAGGTCATTCCTCCGGAAGTGATCAAACAACCGGACTATCTTGCGCGCGTGGCAAAAAAGATTCGTCTCTTCCACCGCCGCGGACCGAAATTAAAAGGCGAGTTCAATGTTTTCCGCCGCGTGGAAATGCTCGAAAAGATCTCCCGGAAGAACAACGCGAAATTCCCGCACGATTGGGATTGGATCATGCAAAAGATGCGGGAGGTCGAAAAAGCCCTGGCGAAAGACCCGTACATTCCGACCCCCTGCCATAACGACCTGCTTAATCTGAACTGGCTGGAGGAGGAAGTGCCGGGCGATATCGGCGAGATTCGCCTGCTGGACTGGGAATATGCGGGCATGGGCGATATTTTCTTCGACCTCGGGAATTTTTCCCATCATCATCGCCTTAACGAGGAGCAGGTGGAACTCTTCCTGTACGAATATTTCGGGGAGGTGACGGACAAGCAATATGCCCGCCTGCGCCTGATGTGGCCCATGTCGGAATTGCACGAATCCATGTGGGGCACCACCCAGACCGGCATCTCCAAACTGGAGGAGGATTTCCAGGGATATGCGGACCTGTGGTTTGCGCGCTTCCGCCAGCATGTGACCGATTACCGCTGGGAACAATGGCTGAAGGATGCCGCCAAAAAAGCAAAATAGAATCGGTTTTATTTCATCATCAGAAACAACAGCAAGGAGAATAAAATGTCCATCGTAAATGCAAAAGAGATCATGATCGAGGCCGCAAAGAACGGATATGCGGTCGGTGCTTTCAACATCACGGATCTGCTTCAATTCGAAGCGGTCATTGATGCGGCCATTGAGAAGAAGGCCCCGGTGATCGTCCAGACCTCCGTTAAGCCCTCACAATTTCTCGGGACCAAAATGATGGTGTCCATCTACCGCACCCTGGCCGAATCCGCCCCCGTGCCGGTGTGCCTGCACCTTGACCACAGCACGGATATCGCCTATTGCAAGAAATGCGCGGACACCGGCTACACCAATATCATGATCGACGCGTCCAAGCAATCCTATGAGGAGAATATCCGCCAGACCAAGGAAGTGGTGGATTACTGCCACAGCGTCGGGAACATTTCGGTCGAAGGCGAACTGGGAACCGTGGGCGGCGTGGAAGACCAGATCAAGGTGGCCGAGGATGAGGCCCAGCTTGCCAACCCGGAGCAATCCATGGAATTCGTCGAGCGCACCGGCGTGGACATCTTTGCCCCTGCCATCGGTACGGCCCACGGTGTATACAAGACCAAGAATCCCAAAATCGACTTTGAACGCATGGCCATCATTCACAAGATGCTGAACAGCAACGGGATCAAGACCCCACTCGTGGTCCACGGCGGAACCGGGCTTCCGGATGACTACATCGTCAAATTACTGCAGGCCGGCGGCGCGAAATTCAACGTATCGACCGAGCTCAAACACACCCTGATCGATGCGAAATGGGAATATCTGTCCGCGCACCGGGATGAATATGATCCGGGCAAGCTGGATGTCTTCGTACGCGACGCAACCCGCAAGGCCGTCATGCACTGGATGGACAAGCTGGGTTGTAATGGCAAGGCCTAATTCGATATCAATTGACCGGGCCGGGAAGGAAGCCAATCATGGAACTTGTCCCGGCCGGAAGAACCATACCAATAAAAAATCAAGGAGCTTTATAGCATGAAAAAAGTTGAAGAATATTACGCCCCGTGGGTCAAGGGCATCCCCATGTACATTTCGGAGCACATTGAGAAAGCATGGAGGGACCCCTCCCTGCACCGCATGATGTCCAACGAGAATCCGCTGCCTCCATCCGATAAGGTGCTCGAAGCCATGATCAAGTATGCCAAGATGGCCAACCGCTATCCAGACCAGGGCCTGGTGGTCCGCAGCAAGATCGCGGAGATCAACAAGGTGGACGGCCCCGGCAATGTGATGATCGGCAACGGTTCCAGCGAAGTCTACGACAATGTGTTCCGCATGTTCATCGAACCCGGCGATGAGGTCATCCAGCACACGCCCTGCTTCGGCATCTACGGCCTGCGCGGCACCCTGCTCGGCGCGAAGATGGTCTCCGTGCCAATGATCTATAAGGATCACCTCATGCATTACGATCCGGATGCCATATTGAAGGCCGTGACCGACAAGACCAAGATCATCGTGGTGGCAAACCCGAACAACCCGACCGGCAACTTCATGGACGCCAAACACTTCGTTACCATCGCCGAAACCGGCATTCCCTTTGTGATCGATGAAGCGTATGTTGAATACGCGGGACTGGGTATGTCCCAGGTGCAGTTGACCAAAAAATACAAGAATGTGCTGATCACCCGCACCCTTTCCAAGGCATACGGGCTGGCAGGCATGCGCTTTGGATACACGATCGCGGACAAGGAAGTCATCGATCAGATCGCCGGCTCCCTGCTTCCCTGGAACGTTGGAACGATCCCCATGTGGGCGGCCCTGGCGGCCTTTGAAGACACCGAAGGCCTGGCGGAACGCGTCAAATTCAACAACAACGCCGTGGATTTCATCACCGAATCGCTGAGCGTCATCCCCGGTTTTTACATCATGCCCTCAAAGGCCAATTACATTCTCTTTGATTGCGGCGAAACCGGCAAGACCGGAAAGGAAGTGCTCGCGTTCGCGGAGACCAAGGGCATCATTCTGCGCGGCGAAAGCAAGAAGTACGGGAGCGACGGCTGGTTCCGCGTGACCGTCGGAACGAAGGAGGAAAACCAGTTGTTCGTGGATACCGTGCTTGAGTTCTTTGGAATGAAGAAATAACAATCATCGGGCCTGGCAGATTACAACACCTGTCAGGCCTTTAAACTGGAGTTTAGCATGTCAAAAATAAAGGCTGTGTTTTTCGACCAGGACGGTGTGATCATCGACACGGAACGGGACGGTCACCGGGTCTCCTTTAATATGACCTTCAAGGAATTCGGCTTTACCGACGAATGGGACGTGGAGTATTACCACGAGCTGCTGCAGGTCGGGGGCGGCAAGGAACGCATGAAACAGCACTGGAAGACGAAGGGATTTTCCAAACCCCTGACGGAGGAGGAGATCGACAATCTCGTCAAGGAGATGCACAAACGCAAGACCGCCCTTTTTGTGGAACTGATCGAGACGGGCAAGCTGCCCTTGCGCCCGGGCATTCATCGGTTTATGAAGGAGGCGATGGAGGCCGGCCTCAAACTCGCGATCTGCACCACGTCCAATGAACAGGCGGCCAAGGCCATCACGGAGGGTCCGCTTGGCGACATCAAGTTCGAAGTCGTATTGGCCGGGGATGTGGTCGAAAAGAAAAAGCCGGATCCCGCAATTTACAATCTGGCCCTTTCCAGGCTGGGATTGAAACCCGATCAAGTGATCGTGGTCGAGGATTCCAAAAACGGGCTGGCCGCCGCCAAGGCCGCCGGCGCGAATGTCATCGTCACCACCAATCATTACACCGAAAAGGAGGATGTCAGCGCCGGCGATGTGATCGTCTCCTGCCTGGGGGACATAGACGGTGAAAAGGCCGAACTGCGCAAGGGCGCCCTCAAGGGTTTCGATGGCGTGGTGCATGTGAAGCAATTGATGGAATTGTTCGGATAAATAAAAGCAGGGCATAAAAATGGACGCGGCCGTGGCCGCGTCCATTTTTATTAAGGGTAAAATTGGAAATTCTTGTTTTTGAGTTCAACGGAGACAGGCATGGCCGATGAAATGCTCGATATTGTTGATGATGACGACCAGGTCATCGATCAGGAAATGCGCTCGGTGGCACACGCCCTCGGCATGCAGCATCGCGGCGTGCATGTTTTTCTGTTCACACCGGAAAGAAAAATGCTTGTCCAGACCCGAAGCGCGGACCGGATCCATTTCCCGCTTGCGCTGGATTGCTCGATCTCCGAACATGTCAAGGCCGGGGAGGGATATTTTGAAGCCGCCCGGCGCGGCCTCCAGGAGGAATTGGGGATCACGGACGTGGAGCTCAACCCTCTCGTGAAGTTCAAAATGAATTACGGACCCAACGACAACGAGATCAGCGCCCTGTATGAAGGCCTGGTGGATCCGGAAAAGGTGATCTTTGATCCGGCAGAGATCGAGCAAGTGGCCTATTTCGATGCGGATGAGATCCAGGCAATGATGATGAATGAAGAGATCCCATTCTGCGGCTGGTTCGTGGAGATCATGAATTGGTATTGGGGAAAGCCCAATCAATTAACAGTATTGAAAGTATATTGATGGTTTTCGTTTTGCGGAGGTGATTGGTTTTATAATGCCAGCGGATGCGGCTGGATCTTTCAGCGCGCCAAACCCAAATCATGTATTCAGACGGGAATCATCAGATCATGAGCTCAGAATTTTTTGATGCCATAAAACAAGGCGACCAGAACAGGGTCCAAAGCCTGCTGTTTGTCAATCCGGGCCTGATCCACGAAAAAGAGAACGGACTCAGCCCGGTCATGATCGCCTCCTATCACAAGGAAGTGGAGATCGCGGAATTTCTGGCCGAAAAGGCTGGCGGACTGACGATCTTTGAAGCCTCTGCCACCGGCAAGACCAATCAGGTTGCTCGCCTGCTGGCCCGCGACCCAAAACTCGTGAACGCGTACGCAGAAGACGGATTCCAGCCGCTCGGCCTGGCATGTTTCTTCGGTCATTATGAAACCGCAGAATATCTGATCAAAGCCGGGGCTTCCATCAACTCCCCTTCGAACAATGCCCTGCATGCCGCACCGATCCAATCCGCTGCAGCGGCCGGGCATGTCAAGATCGTCATGCTCCTCCTCAATCACAGCGCCGACCCCAATGTCCGTGAACAGGGCGGTAACACCCCCCTGCACGCCGCCACCCAAAACGGCGACATGCAAATGATCCGCTCCCTGCTCTTCAACGGAGCAGACCTGACCATTGCCAACAAACAGGGCAAGATCGCAATGGACCTGGCCGTGGAAGCCGGCCACACCGATGCGATCGGACTTCTCAAGGAAGGCATCACGCGCCGTTTCAAGGCCATGAAGCCGAAAACTGAGTAGAGTGGTCCCTCTCCGGGGTTTTTTATATGGGCGGGCCTGAACCCGCCCTTGCAATTTAATCGGACGATATTTGTTATAATTCAATCATGTTAACTCCGGAACAGATCGAAACCAAACTGGACCGCATCCTTTTAAAGGTACAAAAGCCCGGCCGCTATGTGGGCGGCGAACTCAACAGCACCATCAAGGACTGGGATCAGGTTCAGACCCGCGTGGCCTTTGTCTTCCCCGATATTTACGATATCGGCATTTCGAATGTCGGCGTTAAGATTCTGTACGACCAGATCAACCAGCGCGAGGACGCCCTGGCCGAACGCGCCTACGCACCCTGGCTGGATATGGAAACCCTCATGCGCGAGCACGGGATCCCGCTCTACAGCCTCGAATCAAAACGACCCCTGGCCTGCTTCGACTTAATTGGCTTTACCCTGCCCTACGAGACCCTCTACACAAACACACTCAACATTCTCGATCTGGCCGGAATTCCCGTGCGTTCTGCGGACCGGGACGAGAGTCACCCGATCATCATCGCCGGCGGGCACTCCGCCACCAACCCTGAACCCATGCACGCCTTCATCGACGCTTTTGCCATCGGCGAAGGCGAAGAGGTAATTCACGACATTGTCAACACGATCCAGAAATTCAAAGCCTCGCCAAATTACAAACGGGAGGAACTGCTTGTGGCGCTGGCGCAGATCTCCGGCGTCTACGTTCCCAAATTCTATGAGACCACCTACCTGGAAGACGGAACGGTGGCCCATACCCTGCCCATCATTCCCGAGGCGCCCAAACTGGTGAATAAACGCATCGTGGCGAAACTGCTTCCCCCGCCCGTGAAGTTTATCGTGCCGAACATCGAAGTGGTCCATAACCGGGTGTCGGTCGAGATCATGCGCGGATGCACACGCGGGTGCAGATTCTGCCAGGCGGGCATGATCACGCGTCCGGTCCGGGAGAGAAGCGTGCAGGAGGTGGTGGACGCCGCCGACCAGGCCGTTCGCTCCACAGGCTTCGAGGAACTTGCCTTGATGTCGCTCTCCTCCTCCGATTACACCTATGTCAATGACCTGGTGGAAGCCATCAGCAAAAGGTTCGAAGGCCGCAAGTTGACCGTGGCCCTGCCCTCGCTGCGCATTGAATCGGTTTCCGTGGACCTGATGGACAAGTTGAAACAACACCGCTCCGGCGGGTTCACGCTCGCACCCGAGGCGGCCAGCGAACGCATGCGCCGCATCATCAACAAATTCATCCCGGATGAGGACATCATCAACACCACCCGCGACATTTACAGCCGCGGCTGGACCACGATCAAACTGTATTTCATGATCGGCCATCCAAGCGAAACCCTTGAAGATGTGCAGGCCATTGTGGACCTGTGCCGCCGCGTCATCGATGAAGGCCGCAAAGTGGCTGGCTGGAAGGTCAAACTGCATGTCGGCGCAAGCACCTTCGTGCCCAAACCGCAAACTCCCTTCCAATGGGTGGCCTGCGATACACGCGAAAGCGTGCTGGAAAAACAAGCCTTGTTGAAACGTCAGTTGTTGAAGGACAAGAGCATCAAACTGAGCTGGACGAAACCCGAAGATACCCTCCTGGAGGCCTGGCTTTCACGCGGGGACCGCAGAACGGCCGAGGTGATTTACACAGCCTGGAGGAATGGCGCGAAATTCGACGCCTGGGAGGAAGGTCACAAGCACGAAGTCTGGATGGCCGCTTTCGATGAACACGGCCTCGACCACGCCTTCTATACCCATCGCCAGCGCCGCACCGACGAAGTTTTTCCATGGGAACATATCACCGCCGCCGTGCGCAAGAATTTCCTGTTCCAGGATTTCCGCCAGTCCCTGGAAGGCCAGATCCGCGTGGACTGCCGGCTGAATTGTTTCGCCTGCGGCATCCTGCCGACCTTTGCCAACCTGCGCCGCGAAAATCCCGGCGAGGGCTGGAAATGCCCGGATGTGAAATCGCCCGCGGCGAAAATGGACATGGAGCTGCCCGTGGTGGGCGATTAAGAGATCGATCCCGTGAACAAAGTATTATTCGTTGAAAGGCTCCAGCGCGAGCGCGACAAGTTTGAACACCTGCTCAACCGGGTGGGTTTTACGCGCCAGATGACCATGAAGGGCGTTTTCGGGAGTCACTCGGTCAAGGATCTGCTGGCGGATATTCTGACGCGCGAACAGTTTATCGCCGACCGCATGAACGAGATCCAGCACGGCGAAACGTACGCACCCAGCATGTCTCATACCGCACTGGAAAATTTTCACAGGAAGCACGGCTATCCGGATTACGAATCCACCCTGCTGGAAAAGGAAATACAGAATCATCTCGTCATCCACAAACACAGGAACATCGGGGTGGACGATATCGTCGAGCAGGAACTGGCTGCCTACGAAAATATTCTGCACATGTTTGAAAAGTTCAGTCTGGGACAATGCCTGGACAATGACCTCTTCCACCGCATCGCGGAACACACCTACAAACCCTGGCGCCGTATGAGCATCGAGATCAACCGCTGGCTGAGCTCGATCGCATCGGAATCCAAATAAGCATGCGGGCCCGCATCACCTTCACCAAACAGGGAGCCTTACGTTACACCGGCCACCTGGACCTGCACCGCCTGTGGGAACGCGCCATGCGCCGCGCCGAGCTGCCCATCTCCTATTCGCAGGGATTCCATCCCCAGCCGAAGATCAGCCTGGCAGCCGCCCTGCCGTTGGGATTCGCCTCGCGCGGCGAGGTGCTGGATGTCCGTTTTAATGAAGACCTCCCCACCGAAGAGATCGCGCGCCGCTTAAAAGATTCCCTGCCCCCCGACATTCAAATCACCGAGGTGGAGAGCGTTGACGAACGCGCGCCGGCCCTGCAAACGCAGGTGCTGTCAGCGGCATACGATGTTCATTTAACTGAACCAGTGGACGGGTCCGCACTGAAACGCAAAGTCGAAGAGCTGATGATGTCCGAGAGTCTTCCGCGCGAACGGCGCGGGAAATTCTACGACCTGCGTCCATTGGTCGAGATGTTGAGCATGGTCACCGAAGCGGACGGAAGGGTCTGGCTGCGGATGACTCTTGCCTCGCGCGAAGGGGCAACGGGCCGCCCGGAGGAGGTGCTGAACGCGCTGGGCATCGAACCGGAATACACAAGGGTCGAAAGAACCAGGTTGATTTTTCAGGAATAATCCGTAAAATAGAAGAAAGGTCCGGTACAGGCCGGGCCTATTATTTCATTGTGAGGAGAATTAATATGGCACTTTTGGTTTCCCTGTTCTTTGGTTTTTTTCCCATGTTCTTGTTTGCAGCATTTGTATATTGGCTCGACCGGTACGAAAAGGAGCCCATGATCCTGCTGGGTGCCGCCTTCTTCTGGGGGGTGGTGATCGCGGCCGGCGGCGCCTTCATCCTTAACACGGCCTTCGGGATCGGACTTTACGTGGTCACCGGGTCGGAGGGTGCGGCGGATTTCGGCACCACCTCGGTCATCGCGCCCATCATCGAGGAGTCCCTCAAGGGACTGGCGGTGCTGATCGTTTTCTTCATCTTCCGCAAGGAATTTGATTCCATCCTGGACGGCATCATCTACGGCGGGATCGTGGGACTGGGTTTCGCGGCCACGGAAAATACGATCTACATCTACCGCAACGGATATCTGGAAGCTGGCTGGGGCGGATTGTTCACCCTGGTCTTTGTGCGGGTGATTCTGGTGGGCTGGATGCACGCCTTCTTCACCGCCTTCACAGGCATCGGGCTGGCCGTGTCACGCATCAACCGCAATGTTCTGATCAAGATCATCGCGCCCTTCGTCGGCATCACGGTGGCCATGACCCTGCACGCCTTCCACAATACCTTCGGCGGGCTGATCGGCGGGCTGGAAGGTCTGGCGGCCGGGACCATCCTGGACTGGATCGGCTGGGCCATCATGTTCGGCTTCATCCTGTGGATGATCGCCCATGAAAGAAATATCGTAAAGAAGCAGCTGCTGGAAGAGGTTTCCTCCGGCGTGATCTCGCAGGCTCAATATCAAAAAGCGCTCTCCCCCTGGAACATGACCACAGCCGGGCTGAACGGCCGGGCGACCGCACGGTTCTACCAGGTATGCGGCGAACTCTCGCACAAAAAGGAACAACTCGCGAAAGTGGGCAGTGAAAGCGGGAACGAAGCCATCGTGGCCTCCCTGCGGGCGGAACTTGCCTCCCTCGCGCCGCAGGCAAAATAAGACATTCGTTTCATCCTTAATCTTCAGGCTGGTGACTGGTTCACCAGCCTTTTTCTTTCCTTGAGAGACTCGCCCTGCAATCGCTTATGGTAAAATTTGCTCCGTTCGCCCTCGTAGCTCAGTGGATAGAGTATTGGCCTCCGAAGCCGAGGACCGCAGTTCGAGTCTGCGCGAGGGCACAGCACCGCCAGCATAAATTGTTGGCGGCTTTTTATTTCAACCCTTTTCCTTCATTACACGCAACTTAATTCTTGGATACAATAGGGCTTGTGTCCTTTAAAACCTTCCACCTTCTTTTGGCACTCATGTTGCTGAATACCGGCTGCGGGGTGAATATTGTCAGTAATATTCCCGCCACACAGGCACCGCAATTTGTGACCGCCACCCTGCCGCCTTCAGCAGTCCCGCCTCCCACAGTGACCCTCCTTCCGCCGTCACCGCAGCCAACGATCCCCCCCATTGAAGGGACCACCACCACCCAACTTAACGTCCGCGCTCAAACCAGCACGGCCAGCGAAACCCTGGGAATGGTTGATCCGTTCAGCAAAGTACAGGTGACAGGAAAGGATCCGAGCGGAAGCTGGTATCAGATCCTGTACGGTTCAGGAACGGGCTGGGTGCGGGCCGAATATGTGCAGGTTCCTGCCGGGGCGCAGATCCCGGTCATTTCGGATGCAGCAGGCAGCGGGTCCGGTTTGACCGGGCTGGTCCTGCAAAAAATCAATGTCCGCAATGGTCCCGCCGCAAGCTATGCCTCCCTGGGCGTCTTGAATCCAAAGGACGTGGTTTTCATCACCGGCAGGGATTC
Organism: Chloroflexota bacterium; assembly: GCA_021414245.1. Lineage (GTDB taxonomy): Bacteria > Chloroflexota > Anaerolineae > Anaerolineales > Villigracilaceae > Villigracilis. The sequence continues at coordinate 591,018 of JAIOOU010000003.1, read as the reverse complement.
GAGCGGCACATGGATGCAGATCGAGTTTTCCGGATCGCCGGATGGACACGGTTGGGCCGCCCTGGAGTTCCTGCAAGTCGACGGGGTGGATGCGCTGCCAGTCGTGGCTGAAGCGGAACAACCCATTGCCACAGCCGTAACTTCAGAGTCAACGCCTGCAGCTGTGGTTCGTCTGGTTCCCGCCGCACAGGATGGCGACAGCCTGCAGGCTCCCCTGACAGCCGGGGTCTTCTCGGCAGCGGGCATTCGAAACCTGCAAATTCAGGGCAATGTTTCCGCACCGGAGGGTGACCTGGAGGACTGGATCCAATTCATCACTACAGGCCAAACCCTGTCCCTGCGCCTCTCCTGCTCGAGCGGAACCTTCATTCTGGAGCTATGGAAGGACTCGGCCCTTGAAAGGGCTTTTCCCCAGCCTTGCGGGGAAAAGCAACTTATAATCACACAGTCCAACCACACCTACGCACTGCGCCTGTCAGAAGCGACAGGCGGTGAGCTTCACATCACGCAGTATACTTTGAGCCTGGAGGCCATTCAGTAACACATGACACGATTAAGGAAGCTTGATTTTTCGGAAGCCCGGCATGATATTGTCCGGTCGAAACGGACCTTTGGAATTCTCTACGGAATCATCGCGGGCATCACGTTTGCCTGCGCCTCGTGGGGACCGGATGGATATTTGCTGAGCCACGCACACGGCTATCTGCCCTGGTTCAACCTGGCTGCAGGCATCCTGCTGTGCGCGTTATGCGCCGGACTGCTCAGCTGGCTGACCGAACGAACGGGAAGCAGCCTGCTTGGAATGGCGTTCTGGTTCATCTCGGCCATGATCTTCGCGTGGTTGATCGTATCCCTGCCGCTGCAGATCGCGCCCTTCATGATCTCCAAATTCAACCCGGGGCTGGGCGCATTCCTGGATTACAGCAGCGACATCGAACTTCCCGTACGATTTGGCGTGGCACTGGCCTGGATCGCGCCCTTCACTCTGATCATCGGCGTGACCCAGATTCCCATGATCGAACCGGCTGTATTTTCCACATCCGTTTTCGGCAAAATAAAACCCTTTCTCTTTTGCATCATCGTCATGGCCATCAGCGGCTTCATCTCGGACAACCTGGTCAACGCGCAGCTTCGCAGCGCCATCACCGGCCTGGACAATGCCATTCAATTTGTGGTGGACAACCAGGGCAACGACAACCTGGACCCCGCCCTCTCGCGGGAAATACACGCCAGCGCCCTGCGGACCGTGGAGCAATATGTCGGCCCGGAAAGAAGTCTTTTTATTGGGAGTTTCGACAATGAGCTTGGGGAGATCCATGTCCTGGTACATTTTGACGGTCCCTGGCTGGATTGCCGTGTCCTGTACGGACAACCCAGCACCTGTTCGACCGCCGTGGAAAAGTAATCCTTATCAATATCTGGAGGCAAAATGAAAATAAAAGCATTGTTATTTTTGATGGCCGTTTCCCTGGTCTTTGCGGGCTGCAAGCCGCAAGCCACCCCCTCGCCCCTTTCCGCTTCTTTAAGTGAATTAATAGGAAAGGTGGAAATAAAACAGGCGGGTCAGGATAATTTCACACCGGCCGCAGCGGATGCTCCGCTGCAGGTCAACGGACAGATCCAAACCGGGGACGACGGCCGCGTCCGACTCGACCTGTCATCGGGCACGATTATTCGGGTGGCTCCCTCCTCCCTGTTCACCCTGATCTCCAACGATGAGGTCGAGGGCGGTCTGGCGACCAAGATCAAACTACAGCTTGGCAAGGTCTTTATTATCCTGAATGGCGGCAGCGCGGATGTGGAAACCCCGTCCGGCGTGGCTTCGGTCAAGGGTTCGTACATGAAAGTGGAAGTGGACCCGGAGACCCAGAATGTGTATGTGACCTGCCTCGAAGGCGATTGCAATGCCTCCAACGAAGCCGGCTCGGTGGGCTTTACCCGCGGCGAAAGGACCATTCTCTTCGCCAAGGATCCCGTGACCGGCGGCTGGACAGTCCCCGTGGTAGGGCCGATGACTCCCGAGGAATTTCAGGAATGGCTGGATGAGAATCCCGAAGCGAAGGAAGTCTACGATCAAGCCATGGGCACGCTGACCGCCATGGCGGTTCCCCCAACCGAAACCCCCACATCAACACCCACGCTCGAAGCTGCGCTTCCTCCCACCGAGGCAAGCAGCGCCTGTTTCAAGATCATCGGCCCGGCCTCAGGGTCCGGCCTGCCCAAGATCGGCAAGATCACATTTTCATGGGAATCCCAGCCCGGCGCGCAAAATTATGTGGTCACCATCACGGATGTCTTCGGCAATTCCGCCCGGTTGGAAACACCCAACACCAGCGTGGAAAAGTATGTTGAGATCCTGCCTAACGGCGGAGATTATGAATGGTTTGTGACAGCCTTCAACGCCGACGGCAAGGAGATCTGCTCGACCGGCTCCAACTCCTTCTCCAAACCGCAAGGCGACCCGACCGCCAAACCCACCAAGGAACCGGAAGCCCCCGATGCACCTGTTTGTACTGAATATAATTACATTTGCCAAGACCCGTGCGTGGATCCCTATTATTCAAGCACAAATTGTAATTAGGTTATAAGATGGAAAAGGCAAAAAAACCTTTCAATCTGTCTCTATTTCTTTTGCTGGCGACAGCCGCGATCCTGCTGTTGGTACAAATCGCGGCCCTCTTCCCGGGCGTGACCACGCCCTTTGAGCGCATTGAATACTCCAGCCGCGACCTGATGACAAAAATGCGCGGGGTTCAAAAGCCCCCCGGCGATATCGTCATCGTCGCAATTGACGATTTCTCCTTCAGCTGGACCGGCTATCAATGGCCGTGGCCGCGTTCGTATTATGCCGAGGTTGTGGACCAGATCAATCAAGGCGGCGGCAAGGTGGTCGGCGTGGACATTTACCTGTCGGAACCCGACAAGGATCCCGCCAATGACCAGGCCTTCGCGGATGCGCTCGCCCGAGTCCCGTCTTCCGTGGGCGTTGTGCAGATCTACGCTAACAGCACCCAGGAAGGCGTGGGCACAACCTTTTTGCAGCCGTTATCGCCCTATCGCACGGCGATGGACGCCCTCGGGGTGACCGGCGTAAAACAGGACGAAGATGCCATTGTCCGCAGTGTACAGGCCTACGACTTATATAACAACACACCCTATTACCACTGGGCCTTCGACATCGCGGCCCTGTATCTGGGCGTGGACTCCCCCCTGATCGACCCTTCCGGCAGCATTCTGTTTAACGGAAGGACGGTCCCAACCAATGGCAGGGACATCCTGGTCAATTTTTCAGGGCCTGCGGGGACCTATCCCACCTACTCCATCGCCAATGTTCATGATGGGGTCACCTTGGAGCAAAGCCCGGATGCCTTCCGGGGCAAGATCGTTCTCATCGGGGTGACGACCGTCGCCCTGCATGATGTATATCCCACTCCGTTTTCCGCGAAGGTTTCCACCCCGGGTGTGGAAATCGTGGCCAACGCAGTCGACACCTTGATTTCAGGAAATTACTTCACGGAGGCCAAACCGTGGATGGCGCTTTCGATCACAATCATCGCGGCCCTGGCCGCCTTCCTGATCTCGCGCTCCAGGCGGCCCTCCGTGACCGTCATTTTGCTGGGCGTTGTCATGCTGGCCTATGCCATCACCGTGGCTGTATTTTTCATTCGGGAAAGATATATCCTGCCCCTGGCCGCCCCGCAGGCCATGCTTTTCCTGGGTGTGGTGCTTCCGACCCTGGAGCATGCGGTTTCCCAGGAAATGGAAAAACGACGGGTGCGCAATCTGTTTGGCCGCTTCATTTCGCCCGAAATGGTCGATCAATTGATCGATACCCAGGATATCAATTCGCTGAATAAGCGTTCCGACGTCACCATTATCTTTTCAGACATCCGCGGATTTACCACCCTGTCGGAAAAATTGGCGCCTGAAGATGTGGTGGCCCTGCTGAACCCATATCTGGAAGCCATGTCCAAGGTGATCTACAAGCATGGCGGCACCGTGGACAAATACGAAGGCGATGCCATTATTGCCTTCTTTGGCGAGCCGGTCCCATACAAGGATCATGCAGCCCGGGCCTTACGCGCCTCAATGGATATGCGCAAGGCGTTAAAGGAGCTGATCGCGAAATGGGAAAAGGAAGGCCGTCCGAACCAGATCGAAATGGGAATCGGCATCAATTCCGGTGAGGTCTTTGTCGGGTTGCTGGGCTCGGCGGAAAGGATCAACTACACCATCATCGGGGACAATGCCAACCTGGCCTCCCGCCTGCAGGACCTGACCAAGACCTATGCCTGGCCGATCCTGATCAGCGAGAGCACCTACCAACAGGTCAAGGATGAGTTTGATACCGAGCTGGCTGATGCCGTGATCGTGAAGGGAAAAACCAAACCCGTGAATGTGTACAAGGTGATTGGTTTCAAAGGCGCACCCCAGTCCGAGCAGTTACAATCCTGGCAAAAATAAGCCTGACTATTTGTTGAAATAAAGTTCAGAATTCATAAGGATAGGCACCCGCAATCCCTGGAATTGGACACGGGTGTCTATTTTATTGAAGGATCCTCCCTTACCAAGGTACGCCTTGATGCAATCAACAAATCGTAGAATAATCGGAAGCAGTTGATCCTTCCATCCAAAACCCAGAGGAGAACGTTCATGAAAATTACGCCGTATCGAATTGCTCTCGTGATCCTGTTGACCGGTTTGCAGGCCTGCACCTTGGGACAGGCGACCGCAACCCCCGTCCCTGCAACAGCAGCACCCGCCGCCCCAACCAGCATTGTGCACACCCTCGTTCCGGTCAACCTCTCCAACGCAGTCGATACCGGCAAGGCGGCTGATCAGGACTCTTCAAAATCCGCCTCCAACAACGCCGCAGCCGGCGGTGACCGCTTTACCTTCGGCGAATTCGAACGACCCTTCAATGCCAACCTGATGGATGTCTATTTTCCGTATCTTGACATTCAGCAAGCCCAGATCTATCAGGACGAGCCATGGATCCATGCAAGCATATGGCTCAAGGGACCTGACGCAAACGGCGGCCTGCCCGGCCGATACGCCTTGGAGATCGACAGCAACCGGGATGGAAAAGGCGATTGGCTCGTACTGGTGTCCAGGCCCGCATCCGGTGACTGGTCCACGGCTGGCGTGCAAGTCTGGCAGGATGCCAATCAGGATGTGGGCGGATCGACAGCCATGTATTCGGATGAAAACATGACTTCCGGAGATGGATTTGAACTGAAGGTCTTCGAGGACGGGATCGGCTCCGATCCAGACCTGGCCTGGGCGCGTATTTCGCCCGAGGATCCCAACCTGGTCGAACTTTCCGTCAAGCTGGCAGCCGTGGATGATGATGGAAAATTCCTGGCCGGAGTCTGGGCCGGAAATGACAGCCTGAACCCGGCCGTGTTTGATTTCAACGATCATATGACCCACGCACAAGCCGGGGCTTCGGTGCGCGGTTTCGAAGTGTATTATCCGATCAAGGGTCTTTCGGAACTGGACAACACCTGCCGCGTGGCGGTCGGGTTTTCTGCGAGCGGAAATGAACCGGGCCTGTGCAAAAACCCGGCCCAGCCGTCCCCGGCCGGGCCATCCTGCGGCCTGACCCTAAATATCTGCCAGCAGCAGGGGTATTGTTTTGTGAACATGGACTCCTGTCAGTGTGAGGTCTGCGGATAAAACCCGAACGCTCGTCGGGCGATCAGCGCCGATGGCGTGAATCAGCCAACGGTCAAAAACGAAGCGGCAGGTCATCCCGGGATCTGCCGCTTTTTGTTTGTGCCTGACTTGTACCGAATTGTACAAAATCAAATTTCATGGTAGAGTTATGCAAATATTTCACAATCGCGAGGGCAAAAAATGAACGCAGAGAAAATCCCCGACATCATTATTGGCCGTTTACCCGTCTACCTGCGAGCTCTGCAGCGCATGGCAGACAACGGCATCAAGACCACCTCCTCCCAGGAACTCGGTGAACATGTGGGTATTTCCGCGGCACAGATCCGCAAGGACATTTCCCAATTCGGCGAGTTTGGCAAACAGGGAACCGGCTACTCGATCACGTATCTGCTGGATAAACTGCGCGAGATCCTCAAAGTCGACCGCATTTGGGATGTTGCCCTCATCGGCGCCGGCGACATGGGTCACGCGCTGGCCCGCTATCAGGGCTTCACGAATCGCGGTTTTCATATCGTCATGGTCTTCGACAACAACAAGGAAAAGGTTGGGAGGAAGATCGACAATTTCGTGATCGAGGATGCCGACAAAATGATCGAGCGCCTGAAAGCCTCCAACGTGAAGATCGCAATGCTGACCATCCCGGCCACGTCCGCCCAAAGTGTGACCGACAAACTGGTCCAGGCCGGTGTGCGCGCCATACTGAATTACGCCCCGATCAGCCTGAACGTGCCGAACAATGTCAAAGTGCAGTATATCGATCCCGCCACCCACCTGCAACGCATGACCTATTATTTATAAAATACTCAAAAAGGGACCGTGCATCCTGACGGTCCCTTTTCTTTTTAATTTGACCGGATCAATCCAAGCCGGTAATTGTTTCGGTCCGAATCAGGGATGCACCCCTGAGAATCATCCCCCCCCGCGAGCGCATCATTTGAAAAACCACTCCCTGATCACCACACTGAAGAGCCTGACCGGAAATCCGCGCGGCTGTGTATATCCCGAACCCCTCTGGGGCATCCCCTACAACCTGTACGCGCCGTACACCTCGATCTTCATGATCGCGCTGGGTTTGTCCGACCGCCAGATCGGCCTGATCGTCAGCATCAGTTGGGGGTTCCAGGTCCTTCTGGCCCTGCTAAGCGGCGTGGTCACTGACAAGCTCGGGCGCAGGCGGACCACCCTGATCTTTGACATTCTTTCCTGGAGTGTCCCGGCCCTGATCTCCGCAGTTGCACAGAATTTCTGGTATTTCCTGGCGGCGGGAATCATCAACAGCGTCTGGCGCATCACCCATAATTCATGGTCGTGCCTGCTGGTGGAGGATGCGGAGGAAAGGCAGCTGGTGGATATTTACACCTGGATCTACATCGCCAACCAGATCGTGGGCTTCGTGGCGCCCCTGGCCGGGATCATGATCGGAATTTTCTCGCTGATTCCGACCGTACGCGGATTGTATCTCTTTGCTGCAGTCATGTTCACGGTCAAGGCCGTGGTCACATACCGCATGACAACAGAGACCAGACAGGGTGTGATCCGGATGCACGAGACCCGTCATCAAAGTATGTTCAGCATATTAAGTGAATACCGGAGCGTCCTGCGGGATCTGCTGCAAACTCCGCGCACCCTGCTCACCGCCGGAATCATGCTGGTGATCAGCATCTCGACCATGATCAGCGGCAGTTTTTGGGGCATCATCGTCACCGAAAAGCTGCACATCCCGGCTCAAAATCTGGCCGTCTTTCCCTTCGTCAAGACGGCCGTCATGCTGCTTTTCTTTTTCCTGGTCATGCCTGTTATTAACAGGATGCATTTCAAAATCCCGATGACCGTCGGATTTCTGGGATTTGTGGCCAGCCAAATCCTCCTGATCACTGCCCCGGACCGGGGATATTTCATACTTTTGGTCAGCGTCGTGTTGGAAGCCTGCAGTTTCGCTGCAGTCAATCCGTTCGCGGATCGGCTGGTCGTGCTGACCATCGACCCCAGGGAGCGCGCCAGAATCCAATCCATTTTGTACGTCGGGATCATTTTACTTACCTCCCCCTTCGGCTGGATCGCAGGAACCCTGTCCGTGCTCGACAAAGACCTGCCGTTCATTCTTAATATCGTCCTGTTCACAACCGGGGCGGTCCTTGCGTTTCTGGCAGGCAAAGCATCACAGGAAGGACAACAAGTGGGGATAAAAGTTAACTAACGCGGGCGAATTCCATCCCCAGAAAACAAAAACAGGTGGCCCGATCGCAGGCCACCTGTTTGATTCTGCATGCCTTCCCCGATTACACCTGAGGCAGGTTCCTTCGGATGACATTCAACATGCCAAAGCTCTTGACGGCGCCCTGCACCACGCAGGTCAGCGGATTATCGACCAGATAAGCCGGAATGCCGAGGGATTTGGTCAATAGCTTATCGATCCCGCGCAAGAGCGCGCCTCCTCCGCAAAGAGCCACACCGCGGTCGATAATATCAGAGACCAGTTCGGGGGGCGTCTTTTCAAGCACCTTTCGGCCGGTTTCAACGATCTGACGGAGAGGTTCCTGAAGGGCCTCCACAATTTCACCCGTGGTCAATGTCACCGGGCGCGGCAAGCCCGACACCTGATCCTGGCCCTGAACTTCCATGCTGTTTTCCGTATCCTGCGGGACGGCCGCTCCAATGCGGATCTTCAACTGTTCCGCGGTCGGCTGGCCGATCACCACCCCATATTTGCGGCGGACGTAATTAACAATGGCATCATCCAGGTCCATGCCGCCGGCTCTCAAAGTGTCAGCGGCTACAATGCCATACATGGCCATGACGGCCGCTTCGGTGCATCCCCCGCCAAGACTGATGATCATGTTGCCGGAAGGTGAATTGATCGGCAGGTCGATGCCGATCGCAGCAGCCAATGGCTGCTGGATCAGGAAGGCCTCGCGGCTTCCCGCCTCCATGACTGCTTCGTAGACTGCGCGGCGCTCCACGCTGGTGACGCCGTAGGGAACAGAGATCATGACCCGGGGTCGGAAAATGCGCATGGAACCACTCACACGCTGCAAAAGGTATTGAAGCAGGGTCTCGGTGATCTCATAATCGGCGATCACTCCGTTGCGGAGGGGGCGGGCGACCTCGATGCTTTCGGGGACTTTTCCGAACATATCGCGGGCTTCCATGCCAACCGCCACCATCTTCTGGTCTTCCACTTCGATGGCAACAATGGTCGGTTCCTCGAGCAGCACTTGCGCACCGTCGGCAATTCGGGTGAACATGGTGCCCAGGTCTATGCCCAGGTCTTTTGAGAACATGGCCACGGGGGTTTAATTCTCCGAGGTGGGGATTCTGGTTCCACCTTTACGATAGCGGCGGACTGCGTCCAGGCGTAAATTGGATTTTCGCAGCGCGGCTTCCATTGAAAGATAGGCATCCGTATCAGCGGGCACGCCTTTGGCGAGGACTTCCTCCGCGCGTTTGCGGGCGGCCTCGGCACGAGCCTCATCGATCTCATTTACATTCTCAGCCGCATCCGCCAGGATGGTAACGATCTGCGGCTGAACCTCCGCCACCCCGCCTGCAACGGTAAAGAGTTCCTCTTTACCGCCTTTGCGGATTTTTACCACGCCATATTTTAACGTGGTGAGCACAGGCGCATGATTGGGAAGAATACCCATCTCGCCGCCGGCTCCCGGCAAAACAACGATGTCAACATCCCCCGTGAACACGGTACGGTCCTGCGAAACGATCTCACAACGAATGGTCATAGGAATTCTCCAGTGTCATATTCCAAAGGGGAAAACCCGCTTGAAATTCAAACACCCGACACTGATTTGATTAAGCCTTGGCAAGTTTTTCAGCACGTTCGCGCACGTCCTCGATCGTACCGGCCATCATAAAGGCCTGTTCGGGAAGATCATCGCATTTGCCGTCCAGAATCTCACGGAAACCACGGACCGTGTCCTTAAGCTGGACATAACGGCCGGGGATGCCGGTGAACTTTTCAGCCACGTAGAAGGGCTGGGAGAAGAAACGCTCAATCTTGCGGGCGCGCGAAACGATCAACTTATCATCCTCGGAAAGTTCGTCGATGCCGAGAATGGCGATGATATCCTGCAAATCCTTGTAACGCTGGAGTACACGCTGGACTTCTCGAGCCGTCCGGTAGTGCTCCTCCCCAACGATGTTGGGATCAAGAATCCGGGAGGTGGAAGCGAGCGGGTCCACGGCGGGGTAAATGCCTTTTTCCACGATGGACCGTTCGAGGGCGATGGTCGCATCCAAGTGGGTAAAGGTCGCGACGGGCGCGGGGTCGGAGTAGTCATCCGCAGGCACGTACACGGCCTGCATGGAAGTGATCGAACCGGTGCGGGTGGAGGTAATTCTTTCCTGCAATTCACCCATCTCGGTGGCGAGAGTCGGCTGGTAACCCACCGCGGAGGGCATGCGCCCGAGCAGCGCCGAAACTTCGGAACCGGACATGGAGAAGCGAAAAATATTATCAATGAAGAGCAGAACGTCCCTGCCCTGGTCGCGGAAATACTCAGCCATCGAGAGGGCGGTCAAGGCCACGCGCAAACGCACGCCGGAAGGCTCGTTCATCTGCCCATAGACCATGACCGTATCCTTCATAACACCGGACTCGAGCATTTCACGATACAAGCCCGTCCCTTCACGGGTGCGCTCGCCCACGCCGGCAAATACCGAGTTGCCTTCGTGTTCAGTCGCCACGGAGCGGATCAATTCCATGATGATCACGGTCTTGCCTGTGCCTGCGCCGCCGAAAATACCGGTTTTACCACCCTTGGTGAAGGGAGCGATCAAGTCAATGACTTTTACGCCGGTCTCGAATACTTCCACACGGGTGGATTGCTCGGCAAACGAGGGAGCCAGACGATGAATTGGATACCGGTCAGAAGCGGCGATATCGCCTTTCTTATCAATAGGGGCGCCAAGGACATTGAAGATGCGTCCCAGGGTAGCCTCTCCAACCGGGACCATGATGGGGGCGCCGGTGGACTTTGCAAGCACGCCGCGCTGCAAGCCATCGGTTGTATCCATCGATACGGTACGAACCCAGTTATTGCCAAGGTGTTTTTGCACTTCAAGAACGAGGGTGGCCCTGCCTTCCCGTTCAACTTCGATCGCTTCATAAAGATCGGGGACATTGCCCTCGGTGAACTCGACGTCCACCACACCACCAAGAATTTGCACTACACGGCCATTTGCGTTTGCCATGATTATTTCCTCCAGTTATTTCGCGGACAGCGCTTCCGCGCCGCCGACAATATCCAAAATATCGTTGGTAATACCCTGCTGACGGACCTTGTTGTACGCCAGTTGGTAGGCGCCAGCCAATTCCTTCGCATTATCGGTGGCGGCATGCATGGCAACCATGCGGGCCGCGTGTTCACTTGCCTGGGATTCCAAAATCGCCTGGTAAACCTGCAAGGCCGTGAAACGAGGGATGATCTCATCCAGGATCTCGCGCTGATCAGGCTCGTATTCATAAGCCGCTGCCGGACCGGCCGGTTTGACCTGTTCGAAATCCTGCACCCGATTGCCCCCCGTCAACTCAAGAGGCAGCAGCTTCTTGACCGTGGTCGTCTGACGGGCCATGTTAATGAAGTCAGTGTAGAGCAAATACACCTCATCAACCTCCCCATCTTTGTAGGAATCCACGGCCAGGCGGCCGACGGCCGAGACATCAAAAAATGAGGGCGCGGCCGGCAGATTGCTGAAATCCCCGATCACATCCTTGCGCCGGCGGACCAGCAGGTCGCGGCCTTTGCGTCCAACCGCAATGTACTTGACCGGAACAGGGTTCTTGTCAAACCGCTGGGTCGCATAGCGGATCACATTGGAGTTATATGCGCCTGCAAGGCCGCGATCCCCTGTCACCACGATGACCAGCGTGTTTTTCACTTCCTTACGTTCCACCAAAAGCGGGTGCAAACTATTTCTGCCAGGCTGTTCGGCGACGTGCTTCAACACCTGCCAGGCCTTGGTCGCGTAGGAACGCGTGGCCGTAACCGCATTGACCGCCTTGCGGACTTTACTGGCGCTGACCGTTTCAAGAGCGCGCGTCACCTGCGCGATGTTCTTTACGCTCTTAATGCGGAGTTTCATCTCACGAGCGGAAGCCATAGGTCTCCTTTAATCCCTTGTTCAAACCTAGGCCTGCCAGCCCGCGCGAAACGCTTCGAGAGCCTTTACCATTGCCGCCCGATTGTCATCTGAAATGGCTTTGCGGGTGACAATATCTTTTCCAATTTCAGGATAGGAGGTTTCCATAAAGCGGATCAAGTCGGCCTGCCATTGCGCCATCTTGTCCAGTGGAACGCCGTCGGCAAATCCGTTTGTACCGGCAAAGATCACGATCACCTGCTGTTCCAGTTCAGCCGGACGATATTGAGGCTGCTTGAGGATTTCCTGCATGCGCTGTCCGCGGCTCAATTGCTGCTGAGTGGACTTGTCAAGATCGGAAGCCATCAAGGCGAAAGCAGCCAGTTCACGATAGGCCGCCATATCGAGGCGCAAGCGCCCCGCCACCTGTTTCATGGCCTTGGTCTGGGCGTCGCCGCCCACGCGGGAGACCGAAATACCCACATTCACCGCCGGACGGATGCCGGCGTTAAAAAGGTTGCCTTCCAGGTAGATCTGGCCGTCTGTAATTGAAATCACGTTGGTCGGGATGTACGCAGACACGTCACCGAGCAGGGTCTCAATGATCGGCAGCGAAGTAAGCGATCCGCCGGTTCCCTTTACCTTGACGACCTTGTAATCCTGGTCACCCTTCATATGTTTGCGGGCCTCCTCGGCATCATCCTTGGAAACCGGACCCGCATAGACTTTACCATCCACACCGTCTTTTTCAGAAGCCAGGGCTTCCTTGTAATCATTCTTCACGATCACATATTGATTCGCCAGGCGGGCCGAGCGTTCCAACAAACGCGAATGTAAATAGAATACATCACCCGGATAGGCTTCCCGTCCAGGGGGACGGCGCAGCAGAAGGGAGACCTGGCGATATGCCCAGGCATGTTTGGAAAGATCGTCATAAATAATCAAAGCATCGCGGCCCGTTTCCATGAACTCTTCGCCGATGGCGGTTCCGGAGTAGGGAGCAATATACTGCAGGGCCGCCGATTCATCCGCAGCTGCAACCACGATAATGGTGTGTTCCATGGCGCCATTCTTTTCGAGAACGCCCAGGGTGCGCGCAACGGCGGCTTTTTTCTGGCCGACCGCAACGTAGATACAGGTCACACCCTTGCCTTTTTGATTGATGATGGTATCGATCGCAATGGCGGTCTTGCCGGTCTGGCGGTCACCGATGATCAACTGGCGTTGACCCCGGCCGACCGGGATCATGGAGTCGATGGATTTGATGCCGGTCTGGACCGGGGTATCCACATCCTGGCGCTCCACCACACCCGGGGCAATTCGCTCGATTGGGCGAAAGCCGGTCGTGGCGATCGGGCCCTTGCCGTCGATCGGCTCGCCGAGCGCGTTCACAACGCGCCCAATCATCGCATCCCCCACGGGCACAGAGGCAATTCGCCCGGTGCCGCGCACGGTCATGCCCTGGGTAATGCCGTCATAGGCACCCATTACGATCACGCCCACACTGTCCTTTTCGAGATTGAATGCCGTCCCCATGACCCCATTCGAGAATTGCACAAGCTCCTGCGCGCGGACATTTGCCAGCCCCTGTACACGGGCGATCCCGTCACCTGCTTCAACCACAACACCAATATCATTAATGTTGAGTTCAGGCTTGAAGCCCTCAATTTGTTTCTGCAGATCACCGGTGATCTGCTTGATCAAGTCTGACATTCTGTAGCCTCCACCAAATTCTTATTATGTACAACAACCCGGATAATTGCCTTATCCGGGCTTAAGTTTGAAAATCACGAGTACCCGTTTGTTTTTTCTCTTAGTGCTTAAGGGCACAAGCGAGCCAATGATACCTGAAAGGCTAATGATTGTCTAGTTACAATCATCCGTCACCTTAAGAAATGCTTCCCGCCCTTGTCATCTGCACATCTTGCGCTATTATTGCGTATATTAACATTGAATACTTCATCTAATAGGAGAAAAAATGCCTGAGACCCTGCCGCGCGAAGAGGAAAGGCCTCCCAGTCGTCGCATAAAGCGCTATTGGAAGATCGCCATTCTTGCAAACATCAAGGACGATGACCACCCCAAACCGGAGGGGGTCCCGCCGGATGCTTTTGCCGATTTTGACCATATCGAAACGATCGACTCGCTTCGCGCCGCGCTCGAAACTGACGGCCACACGACCGTCTTCATCCAGGCAGACCGGGACCTGCCCTATGCGCTCAGGGATGTAAAACCCGATATTTGTTTCAACATTGCGGAAGGCCTGGGCGGAGACGCCAGGGAAGCGCAGGTGCCCGCGCTGCTTGAAATGCTGCAGATCCCGTACACCGGTTCGCGCGTACTCGCAAATGGCATTTCGCTCGACAAAACCCTGACCAAGCGCATCTGGCGTGACAGGCGCCTGCCCGTTGCCCCATTTCAGGAGTTCATCTCCGGCGATGAGGCCCTGCGCGCGGAATTAAAATTCCCCCTTTTCGTCAAACCGGCACGTGAAGGCACCGGCATGGGCGTGGACCTGAAAGCCATCGTCAATAACGAGAAGGAATTGCGCGAGCGGGCCATGTATATTATCAACACATACCAGCAGCCCGCATTGGTGGAGACCTTTCTTCCGGGCCGCGAATTTACGGTTGGGATCCTCGGGCGCGCGGATGCAAAATTATATTCACGCCATCCAGAATGGTATGAAAAAGACGGCTTTCACCGCTTCCCCGTCCTGGAATTGGATAGCAGCCGTTCGGTAACCCCCTGGGTGTACGGACTGGAAGCCAAATCCAAGGATGTCGGTGCGGATGGGTCTCCCGGATATTTCTGCCCGGCCGAGATCGAACCCGAACTCGAAAAGAAATTAAAATATTTTGCCCTGCGGGCGCATCTGCTCCTGAACACCCTGGATGTATCCCGAACCGATATCCGTCTGGATGAAGAAGGCAATCCGCGCGTGATGGAGATCAACACCCTGCCCGGCTTGACCCCGGATTACAGCGACTTGTGTCTGCAGGCAAAGGCTGAGGGAATCCGATATGAAGACCTGGTCCTGGATATTCTTTATCTCGGAGCCAGCCGCTGGGGAATGCTGGAACCGCGGGAATACGTTGTAGAATCCCACAAGAAAAAATAGTTTCAAGAAAAACCACTGTCTAAAAAAGGGAAGGCTCTTATCAAGAAGCCTTTCCTTTTTTAGCTTTAATAATATTGTTTGTAATTCCTAATCATCCCCGCCGCCACCGCCTTCAAAGTTGTTCCCGCTATGGCAGGCACTACAGGTGGCTTCGAATACAGTGGACGTGTGGCAGGTCCTGCAGGAAGCGCCGCCATGATTGACACCGCTGCCGCCTTCATCTGCGATTCCCGGATGAGAGCCCTTGAATTTGGCGGGAACCCAGGAATTGACCGAATGGCAGTCAGCACAATTTGCGCCAAATGCACCGGCGTGGAAAGCGGGGTATCCATGGCAGGATACGCATGCCGTCGGGGTGTCTTTAAATTGGCCGTTTTTATGGCAATTCTCGCAGGGGACATCTGCATGCTGTCCGGAGAGGGGGAAATTGGTCCGGTTGTGATCAAAGGTCACGTCATCCCAGCTCTTCGGAGTGTGGCAGGCCGAGCAATCCGTTCCAAATTTCCCGCCATGCTCGTCATTGTCCTTATGACATGAATAACAATCTTTGGGCGTGCCCTTATAAGCGCCATCGACATGGCATTTCTCACAGGTTACTTCGGCATGTTCGCCTTCCAATTTGAAGTCCGCCAGGTTATGGTCGAATTTTGCAGGCTTCCAGCCTGAAGTCGTATGACAGGCAGCGCAATCCTGCCCAAATCTGCCCTGATGCGGATCATCCTTTAAATGACAGGAATTGCAACCTTGCGGCGTGGATTGCAGATCCGCAATCGTGCGCGCATCCAGATGGCATTTTGAGCAGGAAACACCGACATGCATGCCAGTCAGTTTAAAGTTGAACGCGTTGTGAGTGAAGTCATCACCATATCGATCCACGCCGTCGTGGCAGGCCAGGCAATCCATGCCAAATGAAAGTGCATGAGCCTGGGTGAAGGCAATATCGACCTGGCGGTGACAGTTGATGCACGAGTCCGGCACAAAAGTTCTCACATCCCCCTGATGACAGGCATCGCAGTTGAAGGCCTTTCCCTGCCCCTCGATCTGATGCCCTTTCAGCGAAAATCCAAGTGCGTCATGGGGGAAATCCCCGCCCTTCAGATCCACCAGCGAGGCTGAAGATCCGCGATGATCCGGATGGCAATCGCGGCAGGCAAGATTCGGATTCTTTTCCGAAATGGCCCCATGCAGTTCCGCAACATTAAACATTTGGGCGGCGATGTCGGCATGACAGGCGGCACAACGATCGGCCATGGTGTCCTTTTCCCATGGCGCACTATGACAGCTGGAGCATTTATCGATCTGCGCATGGGAAGCCACGCCGCCACGCAAGATGCCTGTTTCAGCATTTAGTTCCCCGGGCGAGAACATCCGTCCCCCGCTGGCAAATGCAACACCGACAATGATGAACAAGGCAACGAGTGCTGCAGAGATCCCGGTCGCGGTAAGACAGCCCAGTCTATTATTTTGCATGGCAGCCTCCTATTTCAGCAACGTGGCGTAATACAACGCCCCGCCGATATGAATAAAGGCCGACATGAACAGGGCCATACCGATCGGGATGTGGATCGTATGCCAGAGGGCCATGAGCTGGCGCGCCTGCCGCAAGGCGGCTTCGGAGAGAGTTCCTTCGATCTCAAGGCCGTCCAGCGTGCGGGGGATGCGGGTGTATATATACCGCCCGACGATCCCGCTTAAGACAATGATGACGGTCAAAAGGGTCACAGCCCCGGCCAATCCATTGAATTTCCAGGAGGTGTGCAGAAGCACCATGTACGGTCCAACCAGGCCGGTAAAAATGTGGAACTGAAGCCAGGATGACATCCTGCCCCAGCTGGCCAGGCGCGAGCGCTTGCGCAGACTGTACAAAATCTCCGTCATCAACATCAGAATAAAGCCCAGAATGCCAATCACATGCCCGAACCATTCGCCCGCCGCCGGAATCTCCCGTGTATACAAAACCACGCCCCCGTAGATAACGGTGATCAAAAGCCCAATGCCGGCCGCCCACCAAAGTTCCCTGTTACTACGCAACATCATACCCTCTCCATTTTCAAAGAATTTACAAAGCGATCGTTTTTCTCCAGCCCACCCAAAAATCGGCGATCAAATCGGCAATCGGCGCATCCGGCTCCAACAATTTCCCGCGAATGGATGAGATATCCGCGCGGTTGGAGATCATTTTTTGCAAAGGCTTCGAAAGAGTTTGATCGCCCATTAAGATGGCCCCGATCAGGGAGCGCTCCCCGACCAGCAACCGCATGTGATTGACATCAAAACCGCTCTGGGCCACGATCGCATCCGGAAGGTCGCGCCAGGTCTCACTGTCTCCGCGCGCGATCCCGAGCACATCCTCATCGTGTCCGCGTCCGACCGCACCGATAATGGTGGTGGTCAATCCCGCCAGGCGGGTCACATTGAAAGGCGGGGATTTCAGGTAAGCGGTTTTACGGCCGGCCATATTCAATCCTGCCACATGACCTTGTTCCCGCGCAGGATTCCACAGGCTGTCCAGCACCGAACGTCCGGAAAGCGGGTCATAGGCCTGGGCCACATCCCCTGCCGCATAAATATCAGGATCGTTGGTTTGCAGGTGTTCATTCACCAGGAGCCCCCGGTCAAGGGCCAGAGCCGTATTTGCGGCCAGATCGAGGCTGGGATGAATACCGATCGCATAGGCCACAAGATCGCACTTTATGGCGCGGCCGTCCAGAAGACGGACGCCATTCACCCGGCCATTCCTTCCCGTGATCTCCACCAACTCCGCATGATGATGAAGCATCACGCCTTCCGCCTGCAGACGCCCCTCCACAATATGGGATTCCTGCCTGTCCAACACATTGCTCCAATAACGATCCCCGCGCAGCAGGTAATGCACCTTCATCCCGCGCGCAAGCAGTCCTTCAACAAGTTCGAGTGCAGTGATCCCTCCGCCCACCACCACGGCTGTCCCGCCCCGTTTCGCCAGTCTCAATATTTTTTTTGCGTCACTTAAATGATCCAGCTTGACCACATCTTCCAGCTTTGATCCGGGAATCTCCAGGGAAACCGCGCATGCACCCACTGCGATCAGCAGTTTGTCGTATGTCAGGCGGGCCTTCCCGTCCACCTCGAGCGCATGTTCGGCCTGCAGGAGGCGGGTCACACGCCCCTTGAGATGATCAAATTTTATTTTTTGGGGATCAGGGGCCAGCGGATACAAGGCCTTGTCGTGCAATTCGCCTGTCAAAAAATATGCGAGGCCGGGCCTGGAATAATATCCATGCGGATCATCGCTGACCATCAGAATCTCCCCAGCCAGGTCCACGGAGCGGATCGCTTCCACCGCCGCCATGCCCGCCACACCCGCGCCGACAATCACATATTTCATCCTGCCCTCCGTTCGAACAGGTCAGTCTGCACGAAGCTCAACACCCCGCGCGGACAGCGTGCCACGCATTCCCCGCAGGTCAGGCATTCGCTCTTGATCACAGCCTCATCCCGCCAGACGTGCGCACGGACATCGATGCCGATCGGGCAGTTGTAGCTGCAGATGCCGCACTGCACACAACGCGAAGGATCCGCGACCACATGTCCGGCATACAATGCGGTGCGGCGATTCGCATCATTTTTGAAATGATTTAGAAAGGACAAATATCCTCCGTCAATTATTAGTCGCGAAAGTCCCAAATAAGTTACGCTTGTCAGGGATTATAGGACCACGGGCTGCGCTTGGGTAGTAACAGATGTAACCATCTTGCCGGAATTCCCCTGTAAAAAAATGGAGCCGCCTTCCGGCAGCTCTATTTGGTCGCAAAACATCAAGCCTGGGGCCTGGTCTTACGAGAGCGGAACGACATTGGCGGCCTGCAAACCCTTGGGGCCGTCTTCGATGGAGAACTCCACCTTTTGCTCGGCTTCCAGCTTGCGGTATCCATCGCTCTGGATGGCGGTGAAATGCACGAACACATCCTCTCCGCCTTCATACCCGATGAAGCCATACCCTTTTGTCGCATTGAACCACTTAACGGTTCCAACAAAACGCTCGGACATCTTTCACAACTCCTGCTCTTAAAGTTATTTGCCCGTCCGCCTTCACGCTTTCAAAGGCGACCCGGGCTCGTAGGCGCAAGATTATCATGCCAAAATTAAGATGTCAAGATTTAATTCCCCGAATCAGGGACGCATAACGGGACAGCAAATGCACCCCCAAGGATGACCGCCTGACTTTCATTTCCGCCGACCGAATGGCCCTGCGCATCTCCTCCGGACCCGTGAACGGCTCCATCAAAAGGAGGGACCGGCCCAGCTCAAAAGCAGCATGCGCATCCGAACCCACCGTGCCGGGCAGGCCATGCCTCTCTGCAAATTCCCCGGCCAAAGTATTGAAGCGTGCCAGCATGCAGCGAGAATTAAAGACTTCGACGGCATCCACAAAGGGCAGGATCTCCAACAAATCCTCCCGCCTCCAGGCCCCCTTGCGCATCTCATCGAATGGATGGGATACGCTGATAAAGGCACCCTGCTCCTTCAAACGCCGGATCGTTTCTTGCGGCGTCAGACCAGCCGGGATCTCGTGCTTCACGAAGGAAGCCAGGATCTCGCCCTTCGTGGTCATAATTTCCTCTCCGATAATGATCCGCTCCGGATCGATAGCCTGCGCCTCGAGGGCACCCGCGATCGAGTTATGGTCTGTGACCACCACCCGGTCGATGCCTTTGCGCCGCGCCGCAGCAACGAGGTCCGCCGGACGGGTCAGGGAATCCCTAGATGCGTGGGTATGGCAGTGAAATTCAACGGAGAGGGTCATGCCTCCATTGTACCCAGAACTCGTTTGCCGGATTGCAGTATTTTGCTTTAGAATCAAATCCATATGCGAAACAAGTCGAGTGGATTTATCGGGTTCGTGAAGGGCCCGGTCAGCGTGATCCTGATGACCAGCGCGTTCTGGCATATCGTGGTGTGGGCGGCAGGCATTCCATTTAATTATTATGTCAGTCTGGCGCTTTTCGCCGTGGACCTGGTAGTTGCCTACCTGCTGCTCGACCGCCTGATCTATTTCTTCTCCCAATTCATTCTCCCGATTCAAAACCCAAAACACCGGCAGGAGATCTACAGCCGGGTTAAAAACTTCGACGGCAGCAACCGCGGCCCCGCGCTCTTCATCAAGAATGGCCGTGTGATCGAGCACGAAGGCGAAGCGGACAAGCACGGTCCGGGCCTGATCGTTCTGGATACGGCCAGTGCGGCCGTCCTGCGTACGGACACCGAGATCAAGGATACAATCGGACCCGGTGTCGTATTCACCAAAAGCTACAAAAAGAACGGCGAACATCACAATGAGTATGTTGCCGGGAGTGTTGACCTTCGGGCCCAGTGGCAGTTCATCGGTCCGCTCGCAAGCGAGCAGCCTTTCCTTAATCCGGCTTCGGCGCCGAAACCCGGTCTTGACCCGCAGAAGAGCCGCCAGCAAACCAATGGCCTGACCCGCGATGGTTTTGAGATCGTCCCGACCATCAGCATCAAATTCAGGATCAAACGTCCGGTGGAGAACCGTCCCACGGAAAGCGGCGTCACGACCGAGTATGAGTTCGACCCGGAATCGGTGCGCAATGCCATCACGCGCGAGGTGGTTCAGCTGGGCACCGCGGACAACAGCAAAGTCCGCATGGAATGGAACAAACTTCCCGCGCACCTGGTTGTCAATCTGTGGCGCGAATACATCCGGAAGTTTAAACTGGGTGATCTCTTCACCTCCACCGGCGTCAGCGGCCTGCAGACCATTGAAGACATGATCAACAAACGGGTCCGCCAAAAG
This sequence comes from Chloroflexota bacterium, assembly GCA_021414245.1. Lineage (GTDB taxonomy): Bacteria > Chloroflexota > Anaerolineae > Anaerolineales > Villigracilaceae > Villigracilis. Next base: position 570,331 of record JAIOOU010000003.1, on the reverse strand, counting down.
GACGCGGTGGCGCTGGATGATACGGGACTTCCAACCGGTGAATGGCAGGAAAGCCTGGAGTTCAGGCAGCTGGAATCGCGCGGACTCGAGATCATGGAGGTGCGCATTCACAATGTCTCCTTTGAATCCGAGATCGAAAAACAGCACATCGAGCAGTGGAGCGCGGAATGGCTGACCCTCGCCAAAAAGGAAGCCCAGCAATTAAAGGAAAAAGAAACCCTGATCGAGACCGCCGCCCGCGACGAAGCCAGCAAGACCTTCGCCCGGATCGCGTCCATGCCATTCCATGTCACAAACAAACAACCCCAGCAAAACCCGTTCAAGACGTTGCAGCTGCTGATCCTGCCGCTGAAGGATTACCTCCTCAGTGAAAGCAATGCCAACACGGAGATGGAAGCGGAGCTAAGAAAGCTGGACGATGTTTGGAAATGGCTGCTCGACAACAACCCGGATGGCACGGGACCCAGGATCCACCCGGGGGATAAGCCATGAAAAAAAGAAGTCAACGCGATGAAGCGGCCTCCATGATCTTTGGCTTAAGCGATAAAAGCGTGGGGTTCCGAAATCGCTGGCGGATCCTGGCCGGCCTGGCGCTCTGGTTGATCCTGAGCGGCTTTAGCATGATCCTAACCCTGTTCGGGGTTCAGAAACAACTGCACGTGGCCGTGATCATCGGCTTGAGTTTCCTGAAATATATTCCCCTGTTCTTCATCGCCTACCGTCTCGCCCGGCGAATGGCGGCCGTCTATCTCGACGATGTTTATGAACTCGGAAACGATGCGCTTGCCGCTGAATTTCTCGAAAATGTGGCCTTTGGTTATGGAAAGGAAAAGATCACAATCGACGATGGCCGGATCAAGAAAGAGGACGAAACCTCACCGCTCATTCTGATCGGTGGTCCGGGGTCCATCCAGGTCAATTTGGACAGTGTGGCCCTGCTCGAAAAGGTAACCGGCGAGCCCAAGGTGATCCACCCCCGCACCGAGGAATGGAAACTGGGCCGCTTCGAACGCCTGCGCGAAATTGGAAACAAGGATGAAGCCGGCAAACGCGAATATGCCATTATCAACCTGCGCGACCAGTTCGTGAGCGGAATCACCGTAAAATCACGCACCAAGGACGGCATCCCGATCGAAGCGCAGGACATCAAGGTCATCTTCAGCCTGCTGCGCAAACCACAACCCGAAGAGGACAGGGTGCAGGGCGAGGCTTATCAGTTCGATGAAAGCGCTGTGCGAAGACTGGTCTACAATCAGACCATCATCACCCCCGCGCCCGCCGTTCAAACCGGGATCGGTTTCCCGTGGGATACGACCGCCATTCCCCTGGTGGTCACCGAGCTGGAGCAATTGATCACCTCGCATACCTTAAGCGAGATCCTGGCCAGCATCAGCCAGAAGGAGATCGACAATCTTTCCACGGCCGATCAGAATCTCACCAAAATGCGCGTGGAGTTGACCGGCCACCAGGCCGCTGCGGGATCCCAAAATGAACCGGCCGCCCCCAACTTTGAATCACGCACAAAGATCACCGCGCGTTTCTTCGATGCCAATTTCAGGGAGAAGGCGGCGCGGACCGGCATTTCCATCGAATGGATCGACATCGGCACCTGGCAATTCCCTAACAGCCAGCAGGTCCTGGAAAAACACAAGGAAGCCTGGAACCTTTCACGTGAAAATATAAAGAAACAGGCCGCCGTCGACCGCTCCCGGAAACAACATGAAATGGAAGAGATCGTCAAGCTGGTTGACGAGGTGATCGTGAAGAGCTTTCAAAGCGGACCTTCCGTCCCGCGCAGAATGACGGAGAAGGAAGTGGCCGCGCTCATGAACGCCAACCCCGAACTGGCCACGAACTCCGAACTGGCCCGTAAATTATTTCAGCGCGAAACGACCGGCAAGGATTCGCGCAGCGTGGCCCAGGAAATGCTGAATGCCTTCCGCAAGGAACTGCGCGCCGCAAAACAAATCATCGAACAGGACGGACGGCCGGCCCACGAAAAAGTGGGTGAACTGGCGCACATCGAAAAGGCCCTGTTCGACATCTCCTATCTCACCAACCATTGGATATAAACACCGTGAAAAACACCGCCCTCGACATCACCCTTGAAATTTCCCGCGCGCTCGCCATGGGCGCCCCGGTCGTCGCCTTTGAATCCACCGTCATCACCCACGGGCTTCCACAACCCCAAAATCTGGAGCTGGCGCGCGAGATGGAAAAACAGGTCCGCACAGCCGGGGCGACTCCCGCCACCATCGCCCTGATCAAAGGAAAGATCCGGGTCGGTCTCTCAGACGAGGAACTGAGCGGGCTTTCGAAAGCACAGCCGGTGCTGAAAGTCAGCCACCGTGACTTCGCCACCGCCCGCGTCAAAAAAATGGACGGCGGCACCACCGTGGCCGGTACCATGTTCGCCTGCCAAATGGCGGGAATAAAAGTATTTGCAACCGGCGGGATCGGCGGAGTGCACAAGGAATCCTCCTTTGACATTTCGACCGACCTGCACGCCCTGTCCAACATCCCCATGATCGTGGTATGCGCCGGGGCAAAGGCCATCCTGGACCTGCCCGCCACGCTTGAATATCTGGAAACCATGGGGGTGCCGGTGGTCGGATACCGCACCGATGAGTTCCCCGCCTTTTACTCCCGCGAAAGCGGACTGGGCGTAAGCGTGCGCCTGGATTCGCCCGAAGAGATCGCGGAATTCGCCAGGGCGCACTGGGATCTTGGCATGCGCAGCGCCGTGCTGGTCACGAACCCTGTCCCTGAAACGCAGGCAGTTCCCAAGTCTGAAATGGACCCGATCATTGCAAAAGCCTCGGCGGAAGCCGTCGCCCAGGGCATCCACGGACAGAAACTGACCCCGTTCCTGCTGGGCCGCATCAGCGAATTGACGGGTGGAAAATCCCTGCGCACCAATCTGGCTTTATTGTTGAACAACGCCCGTCTCGCCGCCCAGATCGCGGGCGCGATGGATGCGAAAAAGAAAGCCTGGGCGATCTAGAGGCAGACCATGAAAAACCATTTCACACTTACCGTTACGATCAACGCAAAGCCGGAGGCCATTTACAAGGCATGGCTCACCAGCGAGGGACACAGTGCCCTGACCGGCAGCCCCGCCAAAGTGGACGGGGTCATGAACGGGGATTTCAGCGCCTGGGATGGTTATATCTGGGGCATGTTTTTGGAACTGGAGCCAAACCGCAGGATCCTGCAGGCCTGGCGCACAGGCGAATTTCCGGAAGAGGTTGAGGATTCGATCGTAGAAGTGCTCCTGCAGGAGGAGCACGGCAAGACCAAATTAACGATCAACCATTCCAACATCCCGGAAGGCCAGGCGGACAGCTATAAAAAAGGCTGGGAGGATTTTTACTTCAAGCCGATGAGGGAACACTTTAAGAAATAAGTTGATGACCGCGTCTTATGATGCGCGGCTTATCGATCCAATAATTCCTGCACCATCTTCTCGGGTACCTGCACGGCCACCACTTCCCCGCGGATGGTGATCTCCCCGTTGACCACGATCCATTCCTCAATGACCACTTTGCGCCCCTTGACTTCCCTGACCCGCGCGCGGACTTCGAGCACGGGTCCGAGGGGTGTCGGTTTGAGATAATCCACATGCAGCGAGGCGGTCAGGTAACGCAGGGGCGGTTCGGTATCCATGGCGCGATTCTCGGCGCGATAACCGGCCGCGGCGGCCGTGCCCGTGCCGTGACAATCCACCAGCGAAGCCAGCAGTCCTCCATAGACATAACCGGGGATGGCCGTGTGATGCGGCTTGGGTTGAAAATGACAGACCGATTCATCCCCGTCCCAATAACTTTTGATCTGATGCCCAAGCTCATTTAAACTTCCGCAGCCGTAGCAATGCGCGAAGTATTCGGGATAATAATCCTGGAAGGCTTTTTCAGTCATGGGGGTTCACCTATGGAGTGGATGGAGTCACAGACGGTGTGCCTGTGGATGTTGGAACCAGGGTGCGTGTGGGCGTGGGAGTTAATGTGACCAGGTCGCCGAGCACCACAAAGCGCCCGACCACCTTCCATTCATATCCCATAAAGATCTGAACTTCATACGAACCCGCCGTCCAGCCGCCAATCGGGTCTGTGCATTCGGTATACCCGCCGATGCCGCCCGTGCCGCCGTTCCAGGGCTGGGTCTCATAGCAAACCAGCTGGCTGCCCCGGTACCAGACCGCGGTCCACTGCACGCCGGGGAGGGTGTTGTTGTAATCGAAACCACCGTACATCTTTTTGATCGGCAGTTCAAAAACAGTCTTCGGGTTGACGGGATTCAATCCGTCGAATTCAGTCGAGAATTGAATGGCGGTAAAGACCGCGTCCGGGTTGGGCGTGACCGGTCCCTCGAAGAGCGCCTCGATGGCAAGCGGCAGAGCCGGCGTGGTGGTGAGCGTGGGCGTATTCGACACGAGCGGCGTGATCGTCAGGGTCGGAGGCACGGTGATGGTCGGGGTCGGGGTAATGGTCGGGGTCAGGGTGATGGTCGGAGTTAACGAAGGCGTGGGCGAGGGCGGGAAATAAACATACACCAACGGTTCGCCGTAGAACGGCAGCCAGTAAGCGCAGCCGAACAAGGCCAGGGCCAACGCCAACAGCCGCCACGCGCTGGCATTATGCTGACGGCGCAGGCTGTAGAAGGTTAATTTTCGCGCGGTCTGCATGGTCTTGATGGCCGCACGGATCGCATAATACCCGCCAATGATGGAAAAGATCGAAAGAACCACAACGCCTGCGCGAATATCCATATTCGGGATTATAGCATGATGATTTTCCAGGCCGGCTGAAAAGCATCCCAATCTGAGGTCCCAATGTTTGCGGAAAAAGCTTACAGGTCGTTTTCAGAAAATCCTGCAGGCTCCGAACCATGGAAAAGAGATTCTTCGTCGCTGCACTCCCCGGAATGACATGTGTTCAGGGAAATTTCCATCCCATAAGGGCAGGGTTCTGTGGTAAAAATCGCGCATGACAAAAGAAACCGTTTTTCTCAAACTGGGCGGATCGCTGATCACCGACAAGGACATTCCCTACACCGCGAGACTCGAAAAATTAAAAGAGCTGGCGCTCGAGATCAAAACGGTTCTGGACTCAAACCCGGAGCTGCTCCTGATCCTGGGACATGGCTCGGGCTCCTTTGGCCACACTGCAGCCAAAAAACACGGCACCCGCAGCGGCGTGCGTACCGCGGACCAGTGGTATGGCTTCACCGAAGTGCGCTTTCAAGCCGCGGAATTAACCCGGCATGTGATCGAAGCCCTGCTGCAGGCCGGCGTGGCGGCCCTGCCCTTTTCCCCTTCCGCTTCGATGGTATCGAAGGATCGAAAAGTGATCTCGCACAACGTCCAGACCATCCGCAAAGCGCTTGAAGCGCACCTGCTGCCGGTGGTGCATGGCGATGTGGCCTTTGACGAAGCCCTGGGCGGCACCATCCTGTCCACCGAGGATGTCTTCACCTTTCTGGTCGAAGAGTTCCATCCGGCGCGCATCCTGCTGGCAGGCATCGAAGCGGGCGTATGGGAGGATTTCCCGGCCAGGACCAAGCTCGTGCGCGAGATCCAGGGGTCGGATTATGAAAAGATGCGCGCCGGCATCGGCGGGTCCGCCAGCACGGACGTGACCGGCGGCATGAAGGCCAAGGTCGAGGAAATGCTGGACCTGATCCAAAAGAACCCGGGGCTGACCGCGCAGATCTTCTCGGCCGAGGAGAGCGGACAGCTGCGGCGCGCCCTGAACGGGGAAAATGTGGGCACCCTGCTGAAAGCCTAGGGCATTCCAAAGGACATAATTGCCGGAAAAGAAGTGACGAAACACTCTTGCTTTTTTTGCCTAAAATTAAGATAATAGGGTCAGTTTGATTATATATAATTTTCAAGGAGAACCCATGGCAACCAAAGCAAAATCCGCGAAGAAAAGCGCCCGGCCCAAAAAAGCCGCGGCGAAAAAAGTCGTCAAAAAAGTCGTTGCGAAAGCGGCCATGAAGGCCAAAAAAGTTGCCGCGGCCCCCAAAGCGAAGAAGGTTTCCCCGGTCTTCAAGGCCACCAAACTCAAGCTGGTGCGCCCGGTGCCCTCCGACATCGAGATCGCCCAGGCTTCGGATATCAAGCCGATCATGCAGATCGCCCAGGAATTGGGCATCCGCCCGGATGAACTGGAACTGTACGGACCGTACAAGGCCAAGGTCAAACTCGAGATCCTGGACCGGCTAAAGAACAGGAAGAACGGCGTGTATGTGGACGTGACCGCCATCACCCCGACCCCGCTCGGCGAAGGCAAGACCACCACCACCGTGGGACTCTCGCAGGCGCTCGGCGCGCACCTCGGCAAGACGGTCATCACCGCCATCCGCCAGCCTTCGCAGGGACCGACCTTCGGCATCAAGGGCGGCGCAGCCGGCGGCGGCTATTCGCAGATCATCCCGATGGAGGATTTCAACCTGCATTTGACCGGCGACATCCACGCCATCACCGCGGCCCACAATTTAACAGCCGCCGCGCTGGATGCGCGCGTGATGCACGAAAAGCAGCAGGACGATGAAAAATTATTCAACGCGCTCTGCCCGGTGGACAAAAAAGGCAAGCGCCGTTTCGCGCCCACCATGCTGCGCCGCTTGAAGAAGCTCGGCATCAACAAGACGGATCCCAATGACCTGACCCCCGAGGAACGCAGCCGCTTCGCGCGCCTCGATATCGACGAGTCGACCATCACCTGGCGGCGCGTGGTGGATATCAACGACCGCTTCCTGCGCGAGATCCAGGTCGGGCTGGGCAAGGACGAGGCCGGTTTCGAACACCGCTCCGGATACGACATTACCGTGGCCTCCGAGATCATGGCGGTGCTGGCCCTGACCACCGACCTCGAAGACATGCGCGAACGCTTTGGAAAAATGGTGGTCGCCACCAACAAACGCGGCGAAGCCGTGACCGCCGAGGACCTGGGTGTGGCCGGCGCGATCACCGTGCTGATGAAGGACGCGATCAAACCCAACCTGATGCAAACCCTCGAAGGCACGCCCGCCATGGTGCACGCCGGACCATTCGCCAACATCGCGCACGGACAGTCCTCTATCATCGCCGACAAGATCGCGCTCAAGCTGGCGGACTTTGTCATCACCGAATCCGGCTTCGGCGCCGACATCGGCATGGAAAAATTCTTCAACATCAAGTGCCGCTATTCGGGATTGGTCCCGAAGGTGGTGGTGCTGGTCGCGACCGTGCGCGCGCTCAAGATGCACGGCGGCGGCCCCAAGGTGGTGGCCGGCAAACCGCTGGCCCCCGAATACACCGATGAAAACCTCGGCCTGCTGCGCGCCGGCCTGCCCAACCTCGAACGCCACATTCAAAACGCCTTGAAGTTCGGCGTGAACGTGGTCGTGGCGGTCAACTCGTTCGCGACCGACACCCCGGCCGAGGTGGAATTGATCCGCTCTGAGGCCATGAAGATGGGCGCCATGGATGCGGTCGTCTCCACGCACTGGTCGGACGGCGGCAAGGGCGCGAAGAAACTGGCCGAAGCCGTGATCCGCGCCTCCGAGAAACCCAGCAACTTCAAGTTCCTGTATTCGCTGGAGAAATCCATCAAGGAAAAGATCGAGACCATCGCGCGCGAGATCTACCGCGCCGACGGCGTGGACTATTCGCCCGAGGCCGAGGAACAGATCGCACGCTACACGCGCCTCGGTTTTGACAAGCTGCCGATCTGCATGGCCAAGACGCACCTGTCCTTCACCACCGACGCCACGCAGAAAGGCGCACCGACCGGCTTCCGCATCAGCGTGCGCGAGATCCGCGCCTCGGTCGGCGCCGGATTCCTGTACCCGATCCTGGGCGACATGCGCACCATGCCCGGCCTGGGGACCCGGCCCGTCTTCTTCGATATTGACCTGGACCTGAAGACCGGCCGCGTGGTTGGGCTGTTCTAGACCAGAGGTCTGCATAAAAAAACTGACCGGGCCGATGGCCCGGTCAGTTTTAATACCCGCAGCTTTGCCTGGCACTGCGTCCGATTTTGTTTTGAATCGGGCGGATTTTCCCCTTGAATCCGGCTTTCCACGAGTTAACAAACCTGTTAAGATTTTTGCCTTTACGAAGACCCTTTAATTTTTAGGTTGATGTAAAATACATTGTATTCCGGAAGACCTTTCCGGAAAATCCCAACGAAAGGAGAATCCATCCCCATGTTATTTTCACCCAAAGAAAAAGGTCAGGGTCTTGTTGAATATGCTTTAATTCTTGTTTTGGTTGCCATTGTCGTTATTGCGGCCCTCATGATCCTCGGCCCGATCATCGGCAACGTATTCAGCAAAATCAACTCCAGCCTCAGCAGCTTCTAATCCGCATTGACCACGTACGAAAAGCCCCGCCTCATGACGGGGCTTTTTTGTTGCCCCCTCTACCCCGGGCACAGTACATTTAGGCTATGTTGAATTCCACGGCTTTCGATATAATCATTTAATCATGGACTCAACCTTGCTCTCCCTGACCGACCAGCGCGACCTTGTAAAAAGCAGGGAAGTCACCGCCGCGGACCTGATGGATGCCTGTATCCGCAAGATCGAGAAACTCAACCCGGTCTTGAATGCCTTCATCACCGTCATGCCCCCCGAAGAGGACCTCCCCTCCGGGACCGGAAGCATGCCGCTCTACGGGATTCCCGTGGCGGTCAAGGACCTGTACGATACGAAGGGCGTCCGCACCACCTCCGGCTCCAAATTCTTCGCAGACCACATCCCGCAGGAGGACGCGCATGTGGTGCACAAGATCAAAAGGGCCGGGGCGCGCATTGTCGGCAAGACCAACACGCACGAGATCGCCCTGGGCGTGACCAATAACAACCCGCACTTCGGTGCGTGCAAAAATCCCTGGGACCTGACCCGCACGCCCGGAGGTTCCTCCGGGGGCAGTGCCGTGGCGGTCGCCACCGGCATGGCCCTGGCCGCGCTCGGCACGGACACGGGCGGGTCGATCCGCATTCCGGCCGCGTTGTGTGGCGTGGTGGGACTGAAGCCCACCTATGGACGCGTCAGCCTGCGCGGCGTACTGCCGCTTTCATGGAATCTCGATCACGCCGGCCCGCTCACCCGAAAAGTTGAAGACGCCGCCCTGATGCTGCAGGTCATGGGCGGATACGATGAACTGGATCCCGTCACGGTCAAGACCCTGCCCGGTGACTATATCAGCCACCTGCGCGACGGCATGAAGGAACGCAAGATCGCCTTCGCGGTCGGGAAATTCATCGAAGAAGCGGACCCGGAGGTATTGGAAGCCGTGCGCCGCACTGTTCAGGTCATGAAGGAACTCGGCGCGAGCGTGGACGAGGTCAATGTGGATTTCCTGCGGGAAGCCGCACTAGCCAACGGTTTGATGACCCAGGCCGACGGCGCGGCCTTCCATCGCGAACGCCTGCTGGAACATCCCGATTGGTTCGGCGCGGACGTGCGCCAGCGGCTCGAGACCGGCGCGAAGGTTTCCTCCACGGAATACATTCTCGCGCGGCGGACCCAGGCCGAGGCGCGCAGGCGCATGGAATTGCTGTTCGATGAATTCGACAGCCTGCTGCTGCCGACCACGCCCATCACCGCCCCGGTGCTGGAAGGCGAAAACGCCGTGGAACGCGCACGCCAGTTGACACGCTTCACCGCACCGTTCAACCTGACCGGCCTGCCGGCTCTTTCGCTGCCGTGCGGATTCTCGGGCGAAGGCCTGCCGATCGGATTGCAGATCGTCTCGCGCGCCTGGAATGAAGCCGGGGTACTGCGCGCGGGCTATGCCTACCAGGAAGCCACCGACTGGCACAAACGCAAACCGGAAATTGCCCTTTCCGCCTGAGGGACACTAAAAATTAAAATAGACCTCTTGCATAAGTTACAAGGCTTTTACGTGTAAATCCTTTTTGAACCACTGAGACACGGAAACACCGAGAAAAAATAATTAAAAACTCCGTAGTGAGGTCAAATATAAAAAGACCCGTACAGCTTCACTGTACGGGTCTTTTCTTTTACACTAACTTATGGGCAGGCAAACGGTCCAGCAGTTGGCCCAGCGGCATAACGACAGCAGCATAAGGTTGGGTCCAACGTTCCACCGTATTGAACGCAGACAGGCGGGTTTTGACATGCCTGCGGTTCAGGACAATTTGGGTCGGTCTTTGGATCACAGGTATTGACCACAGGCGGCGAGCACTTGTCGGTGAAGATCACATCCTGGACGATGGTCTCAGAGACCGTGACCGGGCTGAGGACGCAGGTGTCGCCTACGCGATAGAAGCCGACCGGGCACAGGTTGAAGTCCACGCCGACTCCGGGAGTGGCCGAACAACACTGGGTCAGCGGATCGTAGGTCTGGCCGGGCAGGCATTCCGTTCCTGTCGTTCCGGAACCGTCCCACTGGCAGACATCGCCGACCTTGTTGTAATGCTCCGGGCAGGCCGAGACACACGACTTGGTGTCGATGCAATAGCCGTACACCTTCAACGGGCCGACCGCGCCGGGATCGCATTGATATTTTTCCTGGGTGGGCGTGCCGCCGCCCAGCAGCGAACAACCCGGAGCTTCCCTGGCCCAGTTGTCCGGAGGTGTACCCGCCAGATCAAAGGTGACGATGGTGTACTTTTGCCAGGTCGGGGCGCCGGTGCAGTTGGGGGCCTGGGTGATATTCACATCATTGCATTTGACTTCGGGCGTACAGTTGGCTTCCTCGCCATTTGGGCCGGTGCCGATATAGGCGATCTGCGTGCAGGACGGGGCGAAGTAGGTCGGGTCCTGCACAACGCAGCGGAAGCCCAAATCCGGCAGAGTCTCTGTCGGTTTAAGCGAGAAGCGATGCGCCGAGATGGACGGGTCGGCGCTGTCCTGATAGCTGCTGCCACGCACCGAGCGTTTCTCGCCCAGGGCGGGTCCCAACGGATCAGCCGCGGCGCCGGACTCGGTGTAATAGGTGGGACTGTACCAATCGGCCACCCACTCGCGCGCGTTACCGGACATGTCGTAGGCGCTGTAGTAGCTGACGCCCTTCTTGTATTTGGTGACCAGGCTGGTCTTGCCTTCGCAGAACTTGTAGTTCAACAGATCACACTGGGGCGCGGTGTTGCCCCACGGGAACAGGTTGGCATCCGGTCCGCGCGCGGTCTTTTCCCATTCCGCTTCGGTCGGCAGGCGTCCGTGGACAAAGGTGCAGTACGAGGCAGCCTGATCGTAGTTGACCCCCGTGACCGGGTAATTGATGAAGCGGTAATTGTTGAAGGTCTGTCCGTTGACCGGATCAGGCGGCGAGCATTTTCCGCTTTGCACGCACAAGGCATACTGCTGGTTGGTGACCTTGGTGCTGTAAATCCAGAATTCCGAGAGGGTCACTTCGTGCACGGGATTGTCAACACTGTTGTAGCCCATCGTGAAGGGACCGGCCGGCACGCCCACCAGAACCGTGCCGTCCACGTACGGATAATGGGCACCCACTTCCATCACGGGACCGCCGATGTCAATGGTCCGGAGTGTGGGAGCCGTGTCTACAGTGGCGACGACGGGCGCTTCGGTGGCAACAGGCGCTTCGGTGACCGCCGCGGGCGGCTCGGAGGCGGCAGGCACGGCCGTAGCGGACGGTTCAACACTGCCGGAACAAGCCGACAGGATGACCGCCGCCAGGCTGACGATCGACACAAAATACAATGCTCTCTTCATCGTTCTCTCCTCTGATGCATTACGACGGACAAAAAATGAATTCGATCGAGAAAATTATAGCTCCCGCGTTTGCTTTTTGCATTAAAACAAGCCGCTTTTTTATCACCCATTGGTAACAAGCCCCGCTCCCCAAAAGGTCCCTGATTTCCGATGAAGAGGACCGGAAAAGGCGCGCCTGCATTTATACTTGGACGCATGGCAGACTCCCAGACTCAACGCTTCTATTACCCGGAACTGGACGGCCTGCGCTTCTTTGCTTTCTTATTGGTCTTCATTCATAATGCCCCGTATTTAGAATCAAGCCGCATCTGGACCGCCCTGCATGAATACGGCTGGATCGGTGTTGACCTGTTCTTTTGCCTGTCGGCTTTTCTCATTACAAAACTGCTCGTCCTTGAACATCAACAAACTCAAGCTATCAACATTCGTTATTTTTACATTCGCCGCACTCTGAGAATTTGGCCGTTATATTTCTTTTACCTGGTATTCGCCACTCTTTTTATCGTTCAAGATCAGGGCTGGAACAACGACATCTTGAAACACGGGGCGGGATTGCTGACTTTCACCTATAATTTTGCTTATCTGCTATTAAATGAAAAGATTTTCTTCGTCTTCGTTCATCTCTGGACGATTTCATATGAAGAACAGTTTTACTTCATCATTCCTTTGGTGCTACGGAGTTTCATGTCGAAGACCAAAACGGTCAAGCTCACCGCACTTCTCTTAATTTATGCGATTGGGGTTTTGATTCGAGGTGGATTTATTTATTTCCATATTGAGCATCCAGCAATTTACATGTTGCCCTTTACGCATTTTGACGCAATGATCTGTGGGATAGCAATGGGCGCAGGGGTGTTTGATAACATAATAAACAAGATACATAGTGGGTTTCTGCTCACACTAGGCTCCCTGTTTATGATCGGGGTTTTTCTTCTCCCAAACACGTATGTGACTAGTTGGAAATTAATGTTAACCTATCCCTTGTCTGGTTTTGGCGCGGCCTTGATCATAAGCGCGTTTATTTTCAAGGAAAGCAAAACATCCCGCATCCTTAGAAACAAGATGTTAGTTTATTTTGGGAAAATTTCATATGGATTATATATCTTTCATATCATCAGCATATCGATTGCAAATGAAGTTTTTACTCGGATTCTGGGAATGCTACCATCAGCAATTTCAGACTATCCTGCTTTATTAGTTATATTTGGATTTCTCCTAACCTTAATTTTTTCTGTACTGTCTTTCCATTACCTTGAGAAACCTTTTACCAACATAAAAGAAAATTACAAGGCAATTCCAGCTCAACGATAAAATATTGGTAATAAAAAGAGACTCTACCAATTTGGCAGAGTCTCTTTTGTAATTCTTTATTCGCAACCGCCTTTGGCGGCGTTATAACAACAACATTGTCCCTGATCCCAGGAGAAGAACATGCTACATCCATTAACCGGCGGAGTACAAGCCTGTGGCTGACAATCCGGGTCAACCTTCGGATCGCAGGTGTTGACCACGGGCGGCGAGCACTTGTCCGCGAAGATCACATCCTGAATGATGGTCTCCTCGATCTTGGGCGGGTTGGCCACGCACGCATCCCCTACGCGATAGAAGCCGGCCGGGCACAGGGCGAAGTCCACGCCCAGGCCGGGGTCCGCTGTACAGCATTGGGTCAACGGATCGTAGGTTTGTCCGGGCAGACATTCGGTGCCGATCGTGCCGGAACCGTCCCACTGGCAGACGTCACCGACCTTGTTGTAATGGGCCGGGCAGGCCGAAACGCACGACTTGGTGTCAATGCAGGTGCCGGCCACTTTCACCGGTCCGACCGGGCCGGGGTCACATTGATATTTTTCCTGGGTGGGAGTCCCGCCGCCCAGCAGGGAACAACCGGGCGCTTCCTTGCTCCAGCCGTCCGGGGGCGTGCCCGCCAGGTCAAAGGTGACGATGGTGTACTTGATGTAGGCCGGGTTGCCGGTGCAGTTGGGCGCCTGGGTCAGGTTGACATCGTTGCATTTGACTTCGGGCTTGCAGTCGGCTTCCTCGCCGTTCGGCCCGGTCCCAATGAACCCGATCTGGGTGCAGGAAGGCGCGAAATAAGTGGGATCTTCGACCACGCAGCGGAAGCCGAGATCGACCAGGGTTTCGGTGGGCTTCAAGGAGAAGCGATGGGCCGAGATGGACGGATCGGCGCTGTCCTGATAACTGCTGCCGCGCACCGAGCGTTTCTCACCGAGGGCGGGTCCCAACGGATCGGCGGCTGCGGATGAATCGGTGTAATAGGTCGGGCTGTACCAATCGGCCACCCACTCGCGCGCATTGCCGGACATGTCGTAGGCGCTATAATAGCTGACACCTTTTTTGTAGGTTGTCACGGAGGTGGTCTTGCCCTCGCAGAACTTGTAGTTCAACAGGTCACAGACAGGCGCATTGTTGCCCCACGGGAACAGATTCGCATCCGGTCCGCGCGCGGTCTTTTCCCATTCCGCTTCGGTGGGCAGGCGGCCATGCACGAAAGTGCAGTAGGCCGCGGCTTGGTCATAGTTCACACCGGTCACAGGATAGTTGACAAAGCGATAATTATTGAAGGTCGGGCTGTTGGTTGGGTCGGGCGGCGAACACTTGCCGGTCTGCACGCACAGCGCATACTGCTGATTGGTGACCTTGGTGGAATAGATCCAAAACTCCGAAAGGGTCACTTCGTGGACAGGATTGTCGACGCTGTTGTAGCCCATCGTGAACGGGCCGGCGGGCACACCCACCAGAACGGTCCCATCCACATACGGATACTTCGCGCCCACTTCCATGACCGGGCCGGCGATGTCAATCGTGCGTAATGTCGGGGCAGTGTCCACGGGGGCAGTGGTGGGCGCCTCCGTGGCAGCCGGCGCTTCGGTGACCGCCGCGGGCGGCTCGGTGGCCGCAGGCACGGCCGTGGCGGACGGTTCGGCACTGCCGGAGCAGGCCGACAGCACGATCGACGCCAGGGTCACTATGGAAATAAAATATAGCACTCTCTTCATATTCTCTCCTCTGATAAATTTCGTTCCTCGAACTTGGCAAACCGCTAAAATTATAACCCGCCCTGAATTGGATGGGTGCAAATCCGGGCCGGGTTTTCATCACCCAAAGGTAATAGAAAAGGACCGCAGTCGTGGACTGCGGTCCTTTTCTTGATTTGACTTTTTATTTGGTCTTCATCTGGCACTTGCCCTGGCTTTCGATCCAGGTGCAGGCGTAGGCGTTGCGTATGCAGGCGACCTCGGTCACGATGCGGAAACACACATCCACCGGCTTGTCGCACTGCAGGGTGGTCACGTCCACGGTCACACAGCCCGGGCCGCTGAGCTTGACCTCGCCCACCGAGCAGGCTCCGAGGTCCGTATTGAACGAGGTGCCGGGCGGGCAGCCCGGATACTTATCGGCGGTCGCCGCCTGGCAGCACTGGAAGGTGTCGCTGTAGGTATATCCGGCGGCGCAGCCCGCGAAGGTCTGCGAGGCCAGCCCGGGGTTATCGATCCCATACGGGGTTTGGGCCGCGCCATTGGCGGGAACGCACATACCGGCCAGGCTATCGAAATACAAACCGGCCGAACATTGTCCATTCGCATCCAGCGCCAGCACGCAGGTCTGTTGTCCGCCGTTGTTCAAGACACTGTACCCGACCGGGCAGCCGGCCACATTGACCTGCGGCAGGATGGGCGTGTAATTGCACGCGCCGGTGGCCGGGTCGAGCGTATAACCGGGTCCGCAGGACGGCTTGGCACCGGTCACATCCGGCGAGCCGCTGCAGGCCGGGTTGCAGACCGTGATCTCGGTGGTGGTCTCCTGGGTTTGCGGTCCGGTACAGACCAGTCTGCGCTGGCCTTCGACCACAACTTCCTCGCAGTTCAGATTCTTGCCCACGTCGTACACCGCGCCTTCCGGAATATCCAGGTGGGCGTAGCTTTGCTTGCCCGAACAATATTGCGCGGTGACCTGCGCGGCGGGAAGTTCGCAGCCGTTCACATCCGGCGCGCCGGTGGGCACGAGCGCGGAAAGCTGACAGTACGGCGCGACCGGCTGGGGATTCGGAACGACACAACGGAAGCCCAGGTCACGGCTGTGATAAGTCTGCGGTCCGAAGTGACGCACGGCCGAGGGAAGCTGGTCGGCGTTGGTCTCAAAGGAACTGCCGCGAATGACCCGGTCCTCACCGAAAGCCGGGCCGGTCGGATTCAAAGCGGGCGCTTCGTTGTAATAGGTGTCGCTGTACCAATCGGCGGCCCACTCGAAGACGTTGCCGGCCATATCCAGTAAGCCAAAGGGGCTGGCGCCGGAGAGGAAGGCGGTCACTTCCGAAGTGCGGCCGCTGCAAAAGCCGAAGTTAAGCAGGTCACAGGCGGGTTCGTCGTTGCCCCACGGATAGGTGTTGCCGCCCAGTCCGCGCGCGGCTTTTTCCCATTGCGCTTCACTGGGCAGGCTGCCCTGGGTCCATGCGCAATAGGCCTGGGCCTGATCCCAGGTCACACCCACCACGGGATGGCTGGCGAATTCCGGGTTGCTGTAGACCGGTCCACCGACCTCCTGGGTGGGCGGGGTGCACGAACCGACCGCCACGCACTGCGCGAACATGCGGTTGGTGACCTTGGTCTGCTGGATCCAGTAGGCATCCAGGGAAACGCTGTGAATGGGCGCGTTATAACCATATCCCATTTCGAATTCCGACTGCGGCACATACAGGAGCGTGCTGCCGTCGATCCATTTCATCTTTGCGCCGCTCTGCGGTCCGGCCAGGGAAACGGGCGCGAAGGCCTGGGTGGAGGTGGGCTCCACGAGCGGGGCCTGTGTGGGAGGAAGGGGTGTCGCGGTCACCACGATCACAAGCGGCGTGGGGGTCGCAGCGCTGCAGGCCGTTAATAAAAGGACGGCCAGCATGAAAGCGGATGCGAACGACACGATACGGGCGTTTTTCATTAAATCTCCTTTTCTCACGAAGTCTGTGAGACGCATATGATTATAATGCAACGTCCCCGCCCGAAAAAAGCACGGGCGGGGACGCGGAGATTTAATTTCGGGATTGAATCTGCAGCTGAAAGTCCCGAATTCCCGAGGGGGAGATCCTTCGCCGGCCCCTTCACTCCGTTCAGGGCGCGGCTCAGGATGACACAGTAGAGATGGCTGCTAGTTATCGATGCAGTAGCAGATGACCTGATTGCCGAAGGGGATGCAGATATATTGTTCCGAGGCACAGGCCACATTTTCAGCGGGCTTGGTCGGGCACAGCCCCGGTTCGTTTCCGGTGGGCTGGAAACCGACCGGGATGCGGCAGGCATTGTCCAATTCGGAGACTTCCTTGATCGGGTAATAAATGGGCAGTTCGGTCAGCGAGGTGCCGGCCTGTTCGTGGGTGTAGCTGTCGCTTAAGTCAAAGCGGGCGGGATCCATGTCGTCCGCGCCGGCCCAGGCATTGATCATGAAGGTCGTGTCGTTGTCGATCATGGCACGCTTGACCGCAAGTTGAACCACGGTCGGGTCCGCGGGAGAGATGCGCGCCCAGGCCAGATCCGGGTCATCGCCCTGGCCCGAGTCGAACACGCTTTTCTCGTATCCGTTCCCGGTCGTGGCCGGGTCATCGGTGTGCATGGAAAGAGTGCCGCCCACATCGTCATTGTCATCGAAGAGCACGCGCACGCCATCCACGCTCCACTCCGTTTTGGAGGGCGCATTGACCTCCACATACCAGTCCCCGCCGCCATCCAGATTGGTATCCAGTTCAAGGGCATATTTCCCGGGCAGGGTCTCCTGCTGGCTTTGACCCTTCATGCGCACGACCATGTACAGCCACAGATCGTCCTGGTAGACCGTGGACTCGAGAATATCGAGATACGGAAAATACGTGTCCATGCTGACGGAGTTAAAGGGCCGCTCGAACCGATTGAAGGTAAAACGGTCCCCGCCGGGAGCGCGTTTTTTAGCCGCTGTGATGGAGGAATCCTGGTCGCCGACCGAACCGAGTTTGTCCGCGGGCAGTTCGCCGGGAGTCATCTCATGCTGAGTCAAGGGAGCCTGCACGATCGCAGGAGTCCCGCCGGCCACCGGGGCCGTGGTTGCGTTTTCAACCGGAATCTGTGTGGGCGTGCCCGAACCGCAGGCCAGCGCGGCCAGCATCAGCACGGAACTTGAAGAGAGCAGAACTTTCGTGAGCTTTGCCATGAAACACCTCCGGTCAATGGCATTTTCAATTGGAATCCAACAGGACAAAACACAGCCGTTTATCCAAGCCACCTGCATTCGCAAGTCGGCTCCCAGAAATAATATCCAAAGCCCCTTGCAGCGCAAATTTGGTCATTCAATTGACAACCAGTCGGGCCGGGTGAATTCGGCTGTTCGCACAAACCGGGCTCATCGCCTCTCGGTTGAAAACCAATGGCCATGCGGCAGGCATTGTCGAGTTCGGACAGCTCCTTGATCGGATAATAATATTCCAACTCCGGCAGGGAGGTCCCGGCCTGCTCATGCGTGAAATGATCGTTCAGGTCAAAGAGCGCGGGGTTGAAATCGTCCGCGCCGGCCCACATGCCCACCAAAAAGGTGGTGTCGCCTTGGAGCAGGGACAGTTTGGCTGCGATCTGCACAATGGTTGGGTCATCGGGCGAGATGCGCGCCCAGGCCAGGTCCGGATCATCGCCCTGACCGTTCCCAAACAACTGGGTTTCGTAGCCGTCCTCCGGCACGGGTTGTTTATCCGTCAGCCCGAGCAGGCTGCCGCCGACATCATCGTTGCTGTCGAACCAGACCTGCAGGCCGTCGGTCGTCCATTCGGTGGATGCAGGCTGGGTCGTCATGACCAGCAGATCACCGCCCCCATCCGCATTCAGGTCGATCTCAAAACCGTACTTGCCCGCTACATTCTGGCTGGAGTCGAAATTCTTCAACGCGATCACGCCATACATCCAGGCGGCGTCCTGATAAAAGATCGAATTCTGGATGTCGAGGCCCGGATAATAAACATCCATGCTGGTGGAGTTGAACGGACGCTCGAAGCGGTCGAAGGTAAAGCGGTCACCGCCCGGCGCGCGGCGCTTGGAGGCCGTGGTGGACGAATCGTAATCCCCGGCCAGTCCGCTTTGCACGGAAGGCAGGGCAGCCGGAGGGGTCATTGCATGTTGAACGGCCGGCTCCGCCGTGGCGGCCGGCGGCTGTGTGGCTATATCTACCGGCGCCTCTGTCGCGGCGGGACCCGTGCTTAGATTACAGGCAATCGTGATGAGAAGAAACAAAGAGAACAGGGATAAAACGCTTTTATTATTTTTCTTCATGGCGACACCTCTCTTTCCTCTTTAACAGTATAAGATGGAATCCGCCGATAACAATCCCATGAAGGTCATAGGCATTAACGCAGAACAGCCGGCGTTCAACCGGCTGTTCCTGTTTCCAAGCTATTCAGCGGCAGAACGCTCTCTGATGACAAATCTTAATCAGGGACACAGGCTTTGACTCCCGGGTCATAATCAAAATGACAGCCGGGCGTGGTATCGCAGGTAGCGCTCGACTCAATCGCCCCGCAGTCAGGTCCGCCATCGGGTCCGCCGCCAGGCAGGTCTCCACCGCATGAACCGGTGGTCGCATTAAAGCTCAACGCGGTTACGATGGCGCCCGAGGCTTCAGGGCGCGGCTGGCAGCCGTGCACGGTATCATAATATTCACCCTCGGCACAACCCGGATACGCTCCCCCGGGTGACTGGCAGCAGCCCAAGGCAGAGTCAAAGGTGAAGCCCTCAAGACAGGGGTTGGTCAGTTCGCCATCGGGCAAAGTCTCGCCTGCCGGACCCATGCACACGCTGCCTCCTGCAAAGGGGGTTGAATAGGTTCCGGGCGGACAGGGTTCTCCCGGCGCGCCTCTTCCCACACAAACAAAACTTCCATCCGTGGTGAGCATGGGGATGGTATGTGCCGGGCACAAGACACTCCTTCCATCCGGTGCCGTGGCTGTGCAAATCGTGCTTCCATCCGGCGCGGTCTCCGCGGTCATCCCGGGCAAACATCCCAGGGCACGCGCTTCCGCTTCAGCCGGATCGGTGGGCACGGCAGTTCCAATCTCCTCCACGACCTCCAACTCACCCTCACCGCCACTGGTCCTGCCGACGCAAAAAGTCAAGCCGCCTGGTCCGGGGCTGGGCACCATTCCGGCCGGGCAGCCGCCCGGTCCACTGGGGGAAGATCCCGGAACGATCGCACAACTGGTCTCACTTCCCGGAGCAGGAACGTAGCCTTCCATGCAGGTCGGATCGGCAGGCCGATCTCCGGGGTTGATGGTTCCGCACACCACCGCAACCGTCACCAGTCCGGTGGTGCTGGCAGGCCCCGAACACGAGATCCGGTTTGGCGCACCGGCGATCACACAGCCCGTCAATGGCGGGCGGCCAGTCACACCCCTCAATTCACCGGCGCCCTCTATATCATGATTGACCAGTCCGCACGACCGCCCGACTTCATGTTCGCTGACGTCACAGCTTCTGGAAGGAGGCGGCACATTCGCGTCGCCGGGCACAAAGTTATTCGATACACAATAAGGTGCAAAGACATGCGGCTGCTCCACCACACAGCGAAAACCCAGATCCGGCCGATATTGATCCGGTGCGCTGAAGGATCTTAAAGAAACAGGGATCTGGTCTTTATTACTCAGGAAGCTGCTGCCACGCACCGCCCGCCGCGTGCCGGTTTGTGGACCGGGCGGATTGTCGTCCGGCCCGTTGGGGTAATAATCCGGATCGTACCAGTCATTCACCCATTCGAAGGTGTTCCCGGCCAGATCATAGGCGCTGTAATAGGATTTGCCGTTGATGTAATCGAAAACCCGGGATGTCTTCCCGAGGCATTTGTTAAAATTAAGCAGGTCGCAGACCGGATCCGCCTGCCCCCACGGATACACGTTTCCATCCGGTCCGCGCGCGGATTTTTCCCATTGCGCTTCGGTCGGCAATTGTCCGTGGACCCAAGTGCAATAATTCTGCGCCTGTTCCCAATCCACATCCACGACCGGGCGATCCAGCAGATAATGATTCTCAAGATCGGCCTGCGCCTGACTGGTCAACGGCAGGCTGCAGATGCCAAGCTTGACGCATAGCCCATACATGCGATTGGTGACCTTGGTTTGGTAAATCCAATAGGAAGACAGGTTGACTGTATGTTCGGGATTGTCGATCTGGTCCGCCCCCATCTGGAAACTTCCTTCAGGCACATAAACAAGGATGCTTCCATCCATCCATTGCATGGTGGTGCCCACTACAGGCTTTTGCAGGTCAATATTGACAACCTGCAGGGCCTCCTTCGCAACCGTGTCAGGAACAGGCGGGCTGGTCTCCACGACGGCAGGCGGGGATGATGGCGGCAATTGCGTGGAATACCCCGGCAATCCACAGGATGTCAGAATCAGGGCCAGCAGCAGGACACCGTTCAAAGGTCCACTGGATTTTTTCATTTTTCCTCCTCGTTTCCAAATCACACAAAGCCTGTCTAAATTATAAGAAACGAAGAGGAAAATTCAAGCCCCCCAGTACCAATGTCTCAATGCCCGGATGACCTGATCTCCTCCACCGCCCCCGGGTTGACCAACGAGGAGGTATCCCCCAGCTCCAACCCAAGATAAGCGGCGCGGATCATCCTGCGCATCACCTTCGCATTGCGGGTTTTGGGAAGATCGGAGACGAACAGAATAGACTTGGGCGCGAGCGCCTTGCCCATTTCAGCCACCACCATCGTTTTTAATTCCTGACGAAGCGCCTCGGTCGGACTTAACCCGGGCCGGGTCACTGCAAAAAGGATCAGTTCGCTGCCTTTGACTTCATGCGGCACCCCGATTGCGGCCGCTTCCACGATATCCGCATGCCGGACGAGGATCGATTCCACTTCGGCAGGTCCCAGGCGTTTCCCGGCGATCTTGATCGTGTCGTCCGAACGCCCGAGGATATACCAAAGCCCGTCATTATCGATCGCGGCAAAATCCCCGTGCACCCACACGTTTTCCCAGCGCGACCAATACGTGTCGAGGTAGCGTTGTTCATCCTTCCAGAATCCGCGCGTCATCCCGATCCAGGGTGCCTTGATGACCAGTTCCCCGACCGCATTGCGGACCGGCCGGCCGTTCTCGTCGAACACATCCGCATCCATGCCGGGGCAGGCCGCGGAAAATGCACAAGGCTTCAACGGCAGCAATGGATTGCCCATCACGATCCCACCGGAGATCTCCGTGCCGCCCGAATAATTAATGATCGGCCGCTTGCCTTCGCCAACTTTTTCGAACAACCACATCCACGGGTCCGGATTCCACGGTTCGCCGGTGGAGGCAAAACATTTCAATGAAGAGAGATCGTGTTTTTTGAAATGCTCCTCGCCATGCGGGATCAGCGAACGGATCAGGGTCGGGGAGACACCCATTTGATTGATGTGATGAGTCTCCACCAGCTCCCACAAGCGGTCGGGGCCGGGAAAATCCGGAGCTCCATCGTACAGGAACATGGTCGCCCCCAACAACAGGCTGCCAAAGACCTGCCAGGGGCCCATCATCCAACCCATGTCGGTCATCCAATAGATCACATCGCCGGCGTGCACATCCGTCCCAAAGGCCATATCCTGCGCGGCTTTGACCGGAAACCCGCAATGAGTATGAAGCGCGCCCTTGGGTTTGCCGGTCGTGCCGGAGGTATAAATGATCATCAAAGGATCCTCGGCGGAAGTGATCTCCATTTCGGCTCGATCGCCTTGGGCATCCATCCACTCATGCCACCAATGATCCCGGCCCGCTTTCATCTTCACATCCTGACCGGTCCGCTTGAGGACGATTATGTGCTTCAACGAGTCGGTCTGGTCGGCGGCTTCGTCGGCGATCGACTTCATTTCCACGGCCTTCCCGCGCCGAAAGGCTCCATCCGCCGCAAAGAGCGCCTTCGCCCCGGCATCCTGCAGGCGTGAGACAATGGCGCCCGCACCATACCCGGAAAACAACGGAAGGATGATCCCGCCGATCCTGGCAATCGCGAGCAATGCGATCACGATCTCGGGGGTCATCGGCATGAAAATACCGACCGCATCACCTTTGCCCAAACCAAGCGAACGCAGCCCATTGGCACAGCGATTCACCTGTTCGTATAAGTCTGCATAAGTAAGGGACTTTGTCTGGCCCTCCTCGCCTGCCCAGGTCACCGCCGCGCGGTCCCGGGCAGCCGTTGACTGATGTTTGTCCACGCAGTTATGGACGATGTTCATTTTTCCATTCACGCACCAGCGCGGAAACTGGATTCCGTCGGACAGGTCCACCGCGTCCGAATACGGTTCTTGGAATTGGATGTCCAGGAATTTCAAGACCGCGTCGGTGAACCAGGTCACATCCTGCGTGGAGCGTTTCATCAGTTCCCCATAATCCCGAATGGCATGCCTGCGCATGAATTCGGTTAAATTCGCGTGTTCGATCTGTTCCGGCTGCGGCTTCCAAACAATATCACCACCGAACGTAAACGGTTCCGTCATATGGACTGCTCCTCTGGGTTTGGCTGCACCCATTTTAACGCAAGGATCGGAATTCGACGGTCGAACTCCGATCCTTCCGTAAATACGGACTCCCCCGGACTGCCGGGCTTATCCTTCGCCGGGCACCATGATCTTGACGAACAATCTCTCCCGGGCCGTGCGGGCAATATCCCCGGAATTGGGAATTCGATTCTCCATCCGAATCCCCAGCGAACCGGCAGCCTGGGGCACATGCTGAAGATATTCGGACATGCGCGCCTCGACCGCCTTTCCATCCAGTTCCACATCCGCGACGCCCTGCACGGGCTTGCGTTTCAATAATAGATTAACGAGCGCACCGCCCTGCAGATTCCGCCACCAGGTCCGGTCACGGCTGGTGATGACCCATAGATAAACGCCTTCCCTGTAATAGCCGACCGGCAGCGTATAGCTCGCGCCGGTTTTGCGGCCCTTGACCGTCAACAACATCATACCGTTGCTTAAGATGGCATGCAGGGGCGAACGCAGGATCCAGGTCATAAAATCATTTCCATTCATTTCACAACTCCATACATTTGATCGGGATTAAGAATCTCGGGAAAACTTTCCCGGAGCGACGAACGGGCCTGATCACACAGGTGGCAGGCGTCGGCGTAGTGCGAAGCGTGCGGAAGGCGATACTCCGCCACCAGTGCAGCCGGTCCGCCTTCGAGCAGAAGTCCGCAGATCGGATGGGAATCCGGTTCGTATTCGTCACAGATCGTCTTGAGATGTTTTTCAAACACATTACCGATCGAAATCCCCTGACAGATCTGGACATTCCCCAACGGGTCCAGATGGGCACGCCCGGGTTCGCGCAGGTCTTCATGCGGACAGGAATCGAATCCCTGCCAGGGATGGCTGGCTGCTTTTCCAACAAGCATTTTCGCCGCCCGGCCGCGGTACATGACCGCGCCTTCCTCTTCGATCTGACCGTGCGTTTGCCTGGCCTGCTGCTCAGGCTGCGCAATACTGATCATGCCGGTCGGGATGCCCAGCCATTTGGCGGCCACCAGCGCATTCTGCGGCCGTTCTCCCAGGCATTCATCGCAATGGAACAGGTCACTGCTGACGGTGAAATCTTCGACGAGCCCCGCAAGAGGACGCAGCCACTCGACGGCATCCGCCACGGAACTGGCCCAGTAGGCGTTGGAAACAATGCCAACCGAGAAGCCCATGTCTGCCGCAAGATGGACCGCCTTCACCAAAACGGCATAATACAAAAACGGTTCACCGCCCTCAAAATAAATGGAGGAGACTCCCGCCTCTTTGGCCTGCCCGAGGATCTCTTCGAGCTGCGCCAGGGTCAGAGTGCCCGTCTGGCGCGGACTGCCCCACACAAAACAATGATCGCACTCCAGGGTGCATTGATACGTCAGAAGGATGTGAAGACCGTTCAATTTCATGCAAACCTCCCGTGGTTCCCCTTTACTATACGGAATTACGCGCCGCGAGTCACGGGTCAAAAATCACCTTCAAGGCTATAATTAATCAACTCATTTCAGGAGACGGCCCATGTCCAATGTCCACGCATCCAACCATCCGCTTGTTGCCCACAAACTGTCGCGCCTGCGCGACCGAAATACCGAACCCAAGAAGTTCCGTGAACTCGTCCGGGAGATCGCGGGACTTCTTGCATATGAGGCCACTGCAGACCTGCAGACCCGGCCGATCGAAATCGAAACCCCGCTCACCAAAATGACCGCGTATGAACTCAGGGAAAAGATCGGGCTGGTCCCGATCCTGCGCGCGGGGCTCGGCATGGTGGAAGGAATCTGGGAGCTGATGCCCTCGGCGGAGGTCTGGCATATCGGCCTGTATCGCGATGAACACACCCTGCAGCCCGTGGAGTATTACAACAAACTCCCGGTGGACCCACGTGTGGCCGTCTGCCTGATCCTCGATCCGATGCTCGCGACCGGGGGCTCCGCCACCGCCACCGCAGACATTCTCAAACGCTGGGGCGTAAAGAAGATCAAATACGTCGGCCTGATCGCGGCGCCTGAAGGCATCAAAGCCATGCAGAGCGCGCACCCGGACATTGATATTTTCACAGCCGCCATTGACGAACGTCTCAACGAACGGGCCTACATCGTCCCCGGCCTGGGCGATGCCGGTGACAGGCAATTTGGCACCGGTTAATTTTTTTGATTGAAGGACCGCGCCAGATATTTATCACTGGGAGAAAGCCATGGCTGAATTAAAAACAAAACTCACCGATGCCAGTGTGACCACGTTTCTAAACCGGGTCGAAGGCGGGGAAAAGCGGGCGGACAGTTTCGAGATCGTGAAGTTAATTCAACAGGTCACCAAACAGGAGCCCAAAATGTGGGGGGCGAACATTGTCGGGTTCGGCAGCATGCGCCTCAAGTATGCCAGCGGCCGGGAACTGGATTGGATGGTGATCGGTTTTTCGCCCCGCAAACAAAACTTGACCCTGTACATTCCGGGGAGTCTGGAGCAATACGCGGACCTTCTCGCGAAACTCGGCAAACACAAGAAGGGCGGCGGCTGTCTTTACATCAGGAAGCTGGAGGATGTGAACATCCCGGTATTGAAACAATTGATCAAGACCTCCGTCAAGGCGGCGACTGCAAAATGACCCTGCAAAGAGACCCCGAGGAAACCGAAAAAAAGATCCTGCACAAATTCACAGGCTTTGCACACAAGCACGTCCTGGAAATTGGATGCGGCGAAGGCCGGCTGACCTGGAAATATGCCGGCGAATCCTCCCTGACCGTTGGTTTTGACCCCGACCATGATGCATTACGCATCGCCCGGGCCGACTCGCCCGTGGCCCTGCAAAAGCATGTCCACTTCGCCCAGGCCGGCGCAGCCAACATTCCCTTTGCAGCGGAAACCTTTGATATTGCGATCCTGGCCTGGTCGCTCTGATGAATGGAGCACGAGAGCATGGTTCATGCTCTGGATGAAATTCGAAGGGTGCTCAAACCGGGCGGGATCCTGATTGACTTGAGGCCGGTGGAAGCGAACTGGTCGGTGGAAATCTCCTCATCGGCCGGGGATCAGGTGGCGGGAAGGTTGACCGATCTGCCGGTTGCCATGGCGGATGACGAAGCGGCCTTCCATGCCATGCATGAAGTCGAATCCCGCGGATGGTTCATCAAGGAAAGGGAGGAGGAGTTCGCCTTCTTCTATTCCTGGGATACGCCTTCGGAAATGAAGGAGTTCATGGATTCGGAATGGGAGGATTTCGAAAAAATGGAGGATCACGTTTTCGAACAGGTCAAATCCCTGTGGGCGCTTGCCAACGCGGACGCGCGGCCGAGGATCCGCGTAAAAATGTTGATTTCGCTGTGGCGAAATGGTTAACGGAAAATTGGCCGGCTCCTGTCTTCGAGCCGGTCAATTTTAATTTCCCGGGTCGCAAATCAGGTATGCTATACTTTGCCCATCACGATAAACGAGGTCAAACCATGTGTGACACACTGATTGCCACCAAACTCGCCACGACCAATAACATCGCCATCTTCGGAAAGAATTCCGACCGTCCGCCGAACGAAGGCCAGCACATCGCCTACTTCCCTGCCGCCAAACACAATCCCGGCAGTTCCTTAAAATGCACCTACATCGAGATTCCGCAGGCCGAACACACCCACGCCGTGCTGCTCTCCAAACCCTTCTGGATGTGGGGCGCCGAAATGGGCGTCAATGAGCACGGACTCGTGATCGGTAATGAGGCCGTTTTTTCAAAGGTCCCCGCCAACAAGACTCCCGCCCTGCTGGGCATGGACATGCTGCGCGCCGCGCTCGAACGCGCCGTCACACCCCGCGAAGCCGTGCAGGTCATCATCGACCTGCTGGAAAAATTCGGGCAGGGGGGCAATTGCACCTTCGGCGAGGAACTGTATTATCACAACAGTTTCATCCTGGCCAATGCAGACGATGCCTGGGTTCTGGAAACCGTCGACAAACAATGGGCTGCCAAGCAGATCAAGGATGTATATTCCATCTCCAACTGCCTGACCATCAAGGACCAGTGGGATATCGCCTCCCCCGATTTGGTTGAAATGGCCGTGAAAAAGGGGTTTGCAAAATCAAAACAAAGTTTCGACCTCGCCAGGGATTATTCCGATTTCCTGTTCACCAATTTCGGCAAGGGCCGTAACCGCCGCGCCACCACGTTTGCCGTGCTTGGCGAACAAAAAGGCCGGGTCTCGATCGAATCGATGATGGGCACCCTGCGTCACCACAACGATGAACATTTCGATCCACAAACCAGCATCACCCAGGTGGATGTCTGCATGCACGCCGGGTTCGGTCCCATTCGTGTCAGCCAGAGCACTGCGTCCATGGTGGTGTATCTGGACAAGAACAATCCACTCATTTTCGCCACCGGGACATCCGCTCCGTGCACCAGCATTTTCAAACCCTTCTGGATGGATGCCGCCTCTTCACTTAACCTCGGGCCTGCTCCGGCCCATCAGGCGGATTCCTCCCATTACTGGATCCACGAAAAATTACACCGCGCCACCCTGCTCAACTACCCCGAACGAATCAAAGCCTACGCCGCCGACCGCGACGCACTGGAACTGCGCTTCACGCAGGAGGCATTAAAGCTGCATAACGCCCATGCAAGCGCCAAAGACCGGGCGGATTTTTCCAATCAATGCATCGCGGAAAGCCTCGCCGCTGAAGCCGAATGGCTGAAACGCGTCGAACGGATCCCGGCTAGGGAAAAATTCCTGCACACCAATGCCTGGAGAACCTTTAATAAGAAGGCGAAGATTTCCGTTTAGCAATAAGTTGGTCCGACCAAACAAAGGTAATTCAACCATGTGGCATGCAAAATCTCTTGGAGATGGGATGACGGCCTCGCTGTATTTTGAGGAGATCGAAACCGTTTTTAATTCCCTGTTTGCCTCCTCCGGAAAACCGGCGGATATGGCGGTCTTCACCAGAAGTGAATCCGAAGGCCGGCTGCATTGTGAAGTGATCGCGTATTTTTCCCCGGCAGCCATCGAAGCGGCAAAAGCCCTGAACGCAATTCCATGTGCCAGACCGGTCCGCGCGGGGCTGGAGCTGATCGCGGGAGACAAGCTGTGCTGGTCCATTCTTTTTCCCGAAAATAATTAAGCAATTAGCCGCCCTGGATCCCCGGCATTATTTCACGTCCACCCCTGTGACCTTTGCAATCGTACGATGAAGAAGGAAAATCGGGAATAACAGTACCAGATGGAAGGCCGCACTCAACCCGAACAGGGTGGCCAGCACATGCAGAAAGTCATCCAGCCAGGGGGCGAGATTTTCCAGCATCCAGCTTCCGGCGCCGGCAAAGACTGCCAACGCAAGCAGCACAGCCGCCCACAGCCCGAGCGGCAGCCAGGCGTGCCGGTCTGAATCGGAAGGCATCATGGTGCTGGAAACTGCAAAGACAAGATAAAACCATAAATAGAAATCGTTGACCTGCGGAAGCACCTTGATCCCCATCCAAAACAACTCCACCTGGCCGTTCGTCAACACATCCACCAGCGTCCTCAATCCCAACTGGTTCAAACCCGCATACGCCACGAAGAGTGAGCCGGCGATCAGCGGGGCAAGGCCGATCATGGAATCCCGAAAGACGTCCACTTCCTCCGTTTCCACAAAACCCATTTGAAGCCGTCCATTCGGGAGTGCATGCGGAATGAGGGAAAAGTTCTCCGTATGAACCCCCAGAATCCTTGCCATGAGATAATGGCTGACTTCGTGCAGGAACACACCGGGGAAAAATAGAACCGAGAATAATCCGATGGTCAGTTGCGGGCTGCGGGTGATGATCAGGAAAACCGCCTGGATCTCACGATGCAAAAACCGCTGGAGGAAAACCAGCGGCAGCAGCATAACCAGGAACCAAAACAAACCTGAAAGCGGAACGGGCATAGGCGCGAAGGGAAATTGCCGAATCAATACCGGGAAAATCAACCCGCCGCAGCTTTTGTGATCGCCGCAAATTCATCGGCTTTCAAACTGGCCCCGCCCACCAGCGCCCCGTCAATATCGGGCTGTCCAAAGAATTCAGCCGCGTTGGCGGAAGTCACCGAACCGCCATAAAGCACACGAATGGCTTGCGCCGTTTCCATCCCAAACAGGTCTGCCAGAGCCGGGCGAATAACGTCCTTTACAACCGCGTTCGCCTCCACGCCATTGGAAGCCTTGCCGGTCCCGATCGCCCAAACCGGTTCGTATGCAACGACCATGCGCGGAGCGAAATCAGGAGATACCCCCCTGAGTCCACTGCCGGTTTGTTTGGAGACCACCTCACGGGTCAGTTTTGATTCGTACTGGTCGAGGGTCTCGCCCACACAAACGATCGGGGTCAGGCCCGCTGCCTGGGCGGCGATCAGTTTCCGATTCACAATTTCATCGGTTTCACCGAAATAAGCCCGCCGCTCGGAATGGCCAAGGATGACATAATTGCAGATCTCCCTTACCATGGCCGGGGAAATTTCACCGGTGAAGGCACCCTTCTCCTCCCAATGCATGTTCTGGGCGCCCAATCCGATCCCGGAATTCTCCAACAATGCGGAGGCGGTTGTCAGCGCGATGAATGGCGGGCACAGGACTTTTTCCACATCCCGAATCGAGTCCAATTTCGGACGCAGGGCGGAGATCAGATCCCGCGCCTCCGCGACCGATTTATTCATTTTCCAATTGCCGGCTACAAGGGGTTTTCGCATTGGTTTCCTATTTCATCGATGCAAGATAGTTTTCGGCCATGAACCGGATCCATTCCGGTGCGCCAAGATCGGAGGAAAGGGAAAGCAGAATGTTCCTGGCATCCGTCTGGCTTCCCGTTTTGAATTCGATCTCTGCTTGAAGCAGGAAGTTTTCATACTGGTCAGGTTTGATCTTTTGGGCATTTGCCAGCTGTAATTTGGCCTCCGACAACTTGCCGTTATACAAGGCGTAGCGTCCGCGCGAAACATATCCAAGCGGCAGGCTGGCAGAATCGATCCGTTCGAAGAAAACGAAGAGCGGCATATCCTTCTGTTCGGATGCTTTATACACCGCTTCATGGAAATTATTCTCCACATCTGCGGGCATGCCTTCATTTTGGTAGATCGGGACCAGCCTTAAGTACATTCCGGCCGCGGCGATCCAGGCCTCCCGGCTTCTGAACTCATCGGCCGCCTTCAGGAAGAACTCCTTGTTGTCCGGGCCGGCCAGGTTGGCGGCCTGGGCAAGTTCCTCCATCGACTGACGAACCTGCTTGGCATCCCAAAAGGCCAGGGAAAGCTGGAGATGTGCCAAGGGGTCACCGGTATTCTTGTTAACCAGTTCGCGGGCGGCTGTGATTTCTGGGGATAAATCATCGACCGGCGCTACTCCAACAGTCGGCTGGGGCGAAGCATCCCCGGATGAAGGCAAGGGGGTATCCGGCAGCTCCGATGGAGGAACGTCGGTGGATACGACTGCGGTTGATTGAGGCGGTTGATTGAGACGGTTGTTACGCACAGCCACGAAGGCGACGAGACAACACAGGATGCCGACAATCCCGACCCCGACCCACATCCAGGGGGAGCGCTTCTTTTTCGGCGCTTTGGCCGCCACGGTTTCACCCGCAACCGACTTGACCTGATCCTCAGTTTTTGCAGCCTTGAGAGCAGCCGGCCGCATTGTGATCGCCGTGCCCTGCATGGGGACGCCCGCCTGGGTCCATGCATCCTTGAACGCCGCCATCAACTCTTCAACGGTTTCATAGCGGTCGATCCGATCCTTGGCCAGGGCTTTCAGCAGGACAAGCTGTACGCTTTCCGGGACCTTCGGATTGATCTTCATCGGCAAAGGCAGCGGGGTATAGATATGATCGTGAATGATGGAAAAAGGCGTGTCCGCACTAAAGGGGACCTGACCCACCACCATCTCATACAACATCACACCGAAGGAATAGATATCGGTTCCCGCATCCAGGTCCTTCTTCCCCATGGCCTGCTCGGGCGAAATGTATTGCGGCGTACCCATGATGGAATCCGAGGACATGGTGGATTCCCCGGCTTCCGCAATGCGGGCCAGGCCGAAATCCGCGAGATACATGATTCCATCCAGGGCGATCATGACATTGGATGGTTTAATATCACGATGCAAAACGCCCTGCTTATGGGCGAAAGCCAGGGCAGA
This sequence comes from Chloroflexota bacterium, assembly GCA_021414245.1. Taxonomy (GTDB): domain Bacteria; phylum Chloroflexota; class Anaerolineae; order Anaerolineales; family Villigracilaceae; genus Villigracilis. The sequence continues at coordinate 538,999 of JAIOOU010000003.1, read as the reverse complement.
GCCAACGGAATTTACAACATTTTCGATTTCCTTCGAGGTTAGGGGGCCTTTATTCAAGCGTGCCTTGAGCGTATCCCCCTCGATATACTTCATGACCAGATACGGCCGGTTCTCGTGTTCGGAATAATCATAGACCGGAACAATGTTCGGATGTTCCAAACGGGCCACCACCCGGGCTTCCCGTTGAAACCGGGCAGTGAAGGACTGGTCCTGATGAAAAGCCGGATGCAAAACCTTCAAGGCAACATACCGATCCAGGGCGGCATGATAGGCCTTATAGACGGTCGCCATGCCGCCCTGGCCCAGCTGCTCAATGATGCGATAGGGTCCAATATTTTCACCGATGTTGAAAGACATTCTTGCTCTCCGCGTATAATTTTCCACGATTATAGCCGAGCGCGGTTTATTTCAGCCGCCCCGGCGCAAATTGTTTCCAAATTGAAATGAAATGGGAGGGAATTAACCCTCCCATTTTCTTCACAATTCCTGTTTTTGGGGCAAATACCGTCTTTACAGCTTTAAACTCACTGCCAGACTCGGTTCTCGTATAGCCATAACTTTGGTCATTTATCGAGCAGGGCTGCCACACCCGGCAATTCTTTTCCTTCCAGGAACTCCAGGGAAGCACCACCGCCCGTTGAAACATGGGTCATTTTGTTTGCGACGCCCGCCTTCTTGACGGCGCTGGCCGAGTCACCGCCGCCGATGACCGTGATCGCTTTCGATTCCGCAAGGATTTTCGCCAGGGCAAATGTCCCTTCGGCAAACTTCGGCATTTCGAAGACACCAACAGGGCCATTCCACACAATAAGCCTGGCATCGCTCAATGTGGATTTATAGACCTCAATGGTTTTTGGCCCGACATCCAGCATGCGCCAGCCGGCGGGAATCTTGTCGACGTCCACGGTTTGGGCGTTGGCTGCGGCGTCGAATTTATCAGCGATGACTGCGTCCACCGGCAGGACGAGTTTATCGCCAAATTTTGCAAGCAGTTTCCCGGCCGTCTCGATGGAGTCTGCTTCGACAAGGCTGTCCTGCATGTTCAGGCCTTTTGCGGAAAGGAAGGTGTTCGCCATTCCCCCGCCGATGATGAGTTTGTCACATTTGGAGAGCAGAGTTTCCACAACGAGGATCTTATCGCTGATCTTGGCGCCGCCGAGAATGGCGATATAGGGATGTTCGGGATTCGCGACCGCACGCCCCAGATATTCGAGTTCCTGTTCCATCAGGAAGCCGGAGACCGCGGGCAGAAAGCGCGCAATCCCTTCCGTGGAGGAATGGGCGCGATGAGCGGAGCCAAAGGCGTCATTGACGTACACGTCACCCAGCGATGCCATTTGCCTTGCAAGTCCCAAATCGTTCTTTTCCTCGCCGGCATGGAAACGGGTATTTTCCAGCATCAACACGTCGCCGGGTTTGAGGGCTTTCGCCATCTTTTCCACTTCCGGGCCGACGCAATCGGGCGCCATTTGCACAGGGCGTTCCAACAGGGCAGATAAAACCTGCGAAGCAGCTCGCAGGCTGAACTCGGGGTCCGAACCGCCCTTGGGACGTCCCAGATGACTCATTAACATCAAGGAGGCGTCCTGTTCCAAAACGTATTTAATGGTCGGCAGCGCGGCCCGAATGCGCTTGTCATCGGTCACTTTTCCGTCGGCCATGGGCACATTGAAATCGACGCGCATCAGCACACGTTTGTTCTTCAGGTCAATATCTTTTACAGTTTTCTTGCTCATTGTTGCTCCAGTCATTCATTCATGAAAACAGGTACACAGGTCATGAACGACTTGTGTACCTGTTTATTTTTACGGGACGTACCTTTACAGGCTCTTTGCCATCAAGGAGGTCAGGTCGGCGGTGCGGCAGGCATAGCCCCATTCATTGTCGTACCAGGCCACAACCTTGATCATGTTGCCCATGACGATGGTATCCATGGAGCTGAAGACGGAGGAGAAGGTCGTGCCGCGCAAATCGGTGGAAACAAGCGGTTCATCGGTCACATCGAGAATTCCCTTCATGGAGCCGTTGGCGTATTCAAGCATGGCGGCGCGGATCTCATCCGCAGTTGCCTCCTTGTTCAGGATGGCAGTAAAGTCCACGACGGAGACTGTGGGAGTGGGCACCCGGAAAGCCATGCCTGTGAACTTGCCCTTGAGTTCGGGAATGACCAGACCGACAGCTTTTGCCGCGCCGGTTGAGGAAGGCACAATATTTTGCGCTGCCGCACGGGCATCGCGCAAATCCTTTGCGCCGAGGTCCTGCAGCTTCTGTGAGTTGGTGTAGGCGTGAATGGTGGTCAGGAAGCCTTTGTCGATTCCGAATTTGTCGTTCAAAACCTTGGCCACGGGAGCAAGACCGTTCGTGGTGCAGGAAGCATTTGAGACAATGTTGTGCTTTTTGGCATCATAATTCTTCTCATTCACACCCAGCACAACGGTGATGTCTTCGTTCTTTGCAGGCGCGGAGATAATCACTTTTTTTGCGCCGCCTGATTCGATATGAGCCCTGGCTTTGGTGGCATCCGTAAAGAAACCTGTGGATTCGATGACGATGTCCACGCCCATTTCCTTCCACTTGATGGCGCCGGGATCTTTTTCTGCCGAGACCTTGATGGATTTGCCATCCACTACAATATTGCCGTCCTTTACACCTACGGTTCCGTCAAAATGACCGTAGGTCGAATCATACTTGAGAAGATGTGCATTCGTCCCGGGATCGAACAAGTCATTAATCGCCACCACCTCGAGATCCTTGGGGTAACGGGCCTTAAGGGTTCTAAAAACAAGACGACCGATACGGCCAAAGCCATTAATACCTACTTTTACTGCCATTGTATATCTCCTTATAAGGAAAATGATTTATTTGTGAATTTTCACACAAGTTGTATTTTATCATAAATTTTCAGGAATTATAGCACCGACTACCCCGCATTCCCTCCAAGCGGCCCTGTTCTCTCGAAATAAATATCCATAATGATTTTTGCAAGTTTATTTGAATCGTGCCGCCAGGGATGCCCGTCATCCACAAGGTCGGCACAATAAGAGCGGGAATCTGAAAGGGTCTTTTCATCGGCACGGACCCATTGGGATAGCGGGTTGATCTCTCCAGAGTAATTGTCGTTACACAATATAACGTCAAACAGGTCCTCCCCCACATGCTCTTCCAGCCCGCGAACATGATCATAACAGGTATAGGCATCCGTTTCACCAGCCTGGGTGGCAATATTACTAACATATACTTTCGAAGCCCTGCTGATCCGCATCGCTGCCAGCAGATCCTGAACAAGAAGATTTGGCAGAAGGCTTGTGTACAGACTGCCGGGACCCACCACGATCAGATCCGCGCTCAGAATGGCCCGGATCACAGGTGGAAATGCAGGTGTGTCATCCGGTTCGAGCCAGACGCGCCGGACTCTGCCCGCCATGGTTGGAATTTTGCTTTCCCCTTCGACTCTGACCTCATTGTTCGTGTGCGGCAATTCCATGCTCGCCACCAGCTTCACGTCATGCAGCGTGGAAGGCAACACGCGTCCATTCACGGAAAGAACGCGACCCGATTCAACCACTGCATCCTCAAAACTGCCGGTGATATCCGCCAGGGCGGTGATGAACAAATTCCCAAATGAATGCCCATCCAGATCCGGCGATCCGCTGAAGCGATACTGGAAAAGCTGGGTTAACAAGGCTTCATCATTGGAAAGCGCTGCCAGACAATTACGAATATCCCCTGGCGGCAGAATGCCGTGACTCTCACGCAGGCGCCCGGATGAGCCCCCGTCGTCTGCAACGGTCACAACAGCAGTGAGGTTGCTGGTGTGTGTCTTCAATCCACGCAATAGAGTAGCCAGTCCGTGACCGCCGCCAATGGCAACAATGCGGGGCCCACGTTCCCGGCGCTGGAAATTGGCAAGCTGGTCAAACACATCCGATCCTGGGCGAATGAATGGTCTCAACAGCGACCGGTTGAGCCCGACAATACCGTAAACGACCAGCCCGATCCCGAGCCCCCCAAAGATGACCGCCCGCCACAAACGCGGAATAAATCTTAAGGATGCATACGAAAGGAAGGTCAGCAGGATTGGATTGGCAGAATCAGTACGGTACAAGTCGATCAGGATGACGGCAAAACCCAGTCCAAGCAGGGTAATGCCGATAAAGACCAGCGTGAACCAGCGTTTGATCCCCAACCCCGGGCGCAACCAGCGAGGGATGTCACGCAAGGTCTGCCAAAGGCGCTTGAAAAAATCAGACCGCATAAAAAAGATGATAGCAGGGTTGAAGGGATGAGTCAAACCCCGAACCGGATTCGTCCCCAGCCTTCAAAATGACCTTACGGTATAATGGCGCTCATGCGCACAATCATAGCAGTGGACATTGGCGGCACCCAATTGCGGGCCGCCGCGTACAAACAGGATCAAATCCACCCCCTTACCCAAAAAAGAGTCGAAACCAAGGCCAATGAGCCGGATACCTTTGGCAGACTCGTCAAATTAATCGAGGATATCTGGCCGAAGAACGAGCAAGTTGCCGCAATCGGGGTTTCCTCACCGGGTCCGCTCGACCCGCATACAGGCATTATCATGAATCCACCCAACATCAAAGAGTGGCGGGACTTTCCCATTACCTCCAAATTAACCGAACATTTCGGGATTCCATCCTGTCTCGATAATGACGCCAATCTGGCGGGGCTGGCGGAATGGAAATTTGGCGCGGGACGCGGCCACCACAACGTCCTTTATCTTACGGTAAGTACGGGTGTGGGAGGCGGTGTCATCATTGATGACCATCTTCTTCAAGGACATCATGGTCTGGCAGCTGAGCTGGGCCATACCACCCTGCAGGCAGATGGACCATTATGTGGCTGCGGACAACATGGTCACCTGGAATCCTTTTCCTCCGGGACAGGCATCGAGCGTTTTGTGGCGGAACAGCTCAAGGCGGGGCGCGACTCGATACTCGAATCCGGGAAGAAAAACTCCGCGTACGCCATCTCGGAGGCGGCAAAACAGGGGGATGCGTTATCCATCGAGGCCTATCAGGTGGCCGGAAAATATCTGGGGATCGGCGTGGCAAATTTCCTGCACGCCTTTGATCCATCCATCGTTATTTTTGGCGGCGGCGTCTCTCAAAGCGGACCCATATTATTTGATTCGTTCGAGGCCAGTTTGAAAGAGCGCATCATCCATCCGCGTTATTTGGAAGGACTGATCATCACACGGGCCGAGCTCGGTGACGATGCCGGACTGCTGGGTGCACGGGCACTGGCTGAACTTAAATTTAATTCGCTTTAAGGCAACCCTGAAATTATCTGCGCGATCCTACCGGACCTTGAAATTGCCCGCAAGGAACGACGGGACTCAGCGTGTATATCCCTGCAAAAAGCATTTGGTTCTTAAAAGGAGAATGTATGACAAAATCCAATTTGCCCGGCCCCAAGGCACGGGCCTTGATCGAACGAGACCGAAAAGTGATCTCCCCTTCCTATCCACGCGGGTATCCCTTCGTGATGGACCACGGCAAAGGCAGTGAAGTATGGGACGTGGACGGCAACCGTTTTCTGGATTTCATGGGCGGTATTGCCGTGGTCTCAACGGGATACTCCCATCCCAAGGTTGTGAAAGCCATTCAGGAACAGGCCGAAAAATTCATTCACATATCCTCGGATTTTTATCACGAAAACTGGGTCAAACTTGCGGAAAAACTCGACGAGATCGCTCCTTTCAAAGAGGATGCCCTGTCATTCATGACGAACTCCGGCACTGAAGCCGTTGAGACGGCCATCAAGCTGGCGCGTTATCACACCAAACGAACGAATTTTATCGGCTTTACCGGTGCATTTCATGGACGAACCATGGGAGCGGTGACATTTACCGCCAGCAAGGCAAAATACCACGGCGGTTTTTACCCGTTGATGAACGGCGTGACTCACGCCCCATTTCCAAACCCCTATCGCCCGGTCCTGGAACGCCGCAAGGGTGAAGATTACGGTGAAGCAACTGTTCGCTATATTGAAGAGGAGATCCTGCATCAGATCATGCCGCCCAAGGATGTGGCCGGGATTCTGGTGGAGTCGATCCAGGGCGAAGGCGGATATCTGATTCCCCCGGCGGGCTTTTTCCCGGCCCTGCGAAAACTATGCGACAAACATGGCATCCTGTTGATCGTTGATGAGGTTCAATCCGGAATGGGACGGACAGGCAAGTGGTGGGCCATCGAACATTTCGGAGTGGAACCGGACATGTTGACCTCTGCAAAAGGGATTGCCTCCGGGATGCCCCTTGGGGCCTGCATCGCCCGCAAATCCGTCATGGATTGGGAAATCGGCACGCATGGCAATACCTATGGCGGAAACCCCATCTCCTGCGCTGCATCCCTGGCCACGATCGACCTGATCGAAAACGGATATATGCAAAATGCGAAGGAAGTCGGCGAGTACGCGCTGGATGCCCTGGAAGAGATCAAAGCCCGGCACACCAGCATCGGGGAAGTGCGCGGAAAGGGTTTGATGATCGGCGTGGAATTTGTCACGGATCGCGAGACGAAGGAACCTGCCAAGGAACTTACCGATCGCATCGTGGACCTCGGATATGAACGCGGCTTGTTGATGCTGTCCTGCGGCAAGAGCGTGATTCGAATCGCCCCGCCCCTTTCCATGAGCAAGAGTGAAATGGACGAAGGGCTGAAATTATTCGAGGAAGCCGTGACGGTTGCGGAAAAGGAAATGAAGTAGGAAGATTACCCGGGATCCGGATAATCTTCCAAAACAGGACCATGAGAATTTTGAATTCTCATGGTCCTGTTTTATTTAATGAAGGGGAAAGGATTCAATCATCCGGGATGCGAAGGCTACTCCACTTTGATCAATACAGCCCGGATGGCAATGCGATAAATATAATCACCCAGCCCTTCGCTGTAGGTCTGGCAGGTAATGAGTGTCAGCCAGGGAAGCTCCTCGTGCTTAAGCACAGACACACCGTTGGAACCGACGCGCAGATTTTCACGCACTTCGTAGATATATTTCTGCCCGCCCAGATGAACAATGATTTGATCTCCATATCTCAAACTATTCAATTGAGCAAAGGGCCCGGCTGTGCCATCGGCCAGATAGGCGTGTGCGGTCAATGCCGAATTGCCTGCATGTGTCGGGAAGGCAGAACCTTCGAGCCAGCCGGCGTTCTCACCCAGCCAGGTCAGGTCCCAGTTCTCTTTCCCGAAAGGCACACCTACGATGGTTAGCTGGACGCCAAGCCGCGGAATCTCGAGTACCAAGTCGGTTTGAGAATAAGCCAGGTCCGCGGGCATGGCTGGGAGCCGCGTGACAATACCCGGTGCGAATCCGGTCTTGGGTAGTTTGCGGGGAACATGCACACTGATCGAGTCTGTCACTCCATAATCATCCAAGCCGCCAGTCGAGAGCGGGTCATACCAGCGTTCGGTGGAGTTTGGATTGTATGCAGAGCGCTGCGTGGTGCTCGGGTCGATTTCGAGCGAGGTCCATTCCGCTGTTGCCGTATTTTGAACCGGCGATGGGCCGATAAAAGTAGCCTGGAATTCAAGATGGGCACCCTGGGCAAGTTGGAATTCGTCCCAAACAAAGGTCAAGGTTGCGGTGGCGGAATTGTAATTAAAAGTCGGCGGCTGCAGCAAGGTGCCTGCTGTTCGGGTAAAGGTAAATGTACCCGGCACGTATTCCAGCCCGGACGGAAGAACATCCGTTACAACCACATCGAAGGCATCCGCAGAACTCAGACTCGAATGGGAGAGGTCGATCGTGAAGGTGATGGTGGCACCCAGGGGGGCGATCATGGGCACGGCATTTTTATCGATCGTCAGTTCGGGCTCGACCACTGTTACTGCAGGCACAGTCGCGGGACGGACCGAATTGCCGCCGTCCCAGGTCCAGGTGACGTCGTTCGTGAGGGTAGTGCCAAGACTATGCTGGTTGGACGCGATATCCAGGATTACCACCGTATATTGGATGGTGATGGTTTCGGTCGTCGCGCTGGTGTTGGTCAGCGTGTCAAAATCAAATGTGACCTTTTGGCCGTTGTTTTCAACCAGGGGATTGCTGGTGCCAGGCGTACTGCCGGCCACACAATTGGAGCATTCGCGCGTGCCCGTGTCAAACGTCATCAGCGAACTGTAAATCCCGGTATCCGTTAAGGCAGCACCGTCGGTATCCACGTTTGAGACCATCAGGGAGGTCAGATCCACGAAGGCCAGTCCAGTTTGAGGGGTATCCACCACGATTGCATTGGTCATGGATCCGACAGGCATCGACAGGACAACTTCGTATGTCAGGATCTCCCCGATCGTTACATCCGGGTCCGCAGTGTGAATTGCATCCGTGGCGATCAGGGTCTTTGTAATGCTGCTTTGAGGCGTGGAAGCCGTATAGTCAACATCATCATCGGAATCGGATGCGTTCGTGTTGGTGTCGACAGCATTTGCCGTATTCGTAATGGTTGCGGATGGCGAGGCGCCGATCGTGGCGGTCACAGCGAGGGTTGTGCTGGAGCCGGCAGTCAGAGACAATCCCGTCCAGGCAAGTGCGTTTCCGACCTGGGTGGTCGGGACAGGCGAGGCACTCACAAAGGTCAAGTCCGCCGGCAGGGTGTCGGTCACATTAATGGCCGTCAGGTCTATCAGACCGTTGTTGGTCACCACAATCTGATAGGTAATCGTGTTGCCGGCGCTCACAATATCCAAGCCGTCATCTTTGCTAATCTGCAGGGATGCGAAATCGTCGCTATCGGTATCCGTATTATCCGCCGGGTTAAGTTCCAGGGTCCCGGGTGGCGCTGATATCGTGGCCGTGTTGTCCAAAACACCGGAGGGTGTGGTCGATACTGTAGCAGTCACATCGTATGTGACCCTCTCCCCTTGCAGCAGATTGATCGTGTCCTGGAAGTCCGCCGAAGAGGATGTGCCATCACAATCACTGCCGACCGGGTTGCCCGCATCACAGGCCCAAACCCATGAAGCAAACTGCGGCGGGATGACATCAGCCACCTGCGCACCGGTAACATCGCTCGGACCATTGTTACTGACCACAATGGTGTAATTAAGGACCTCGCCGGGAATATAAAAGCTAACGCCATCATCCTTGGTGATGGTCAGGTCGGTCTGCACATTGGTATACAAGCCGAAGTCGATCCGCGGTTCGGACGTCAGCCCCGTGGAATTCGTAACTGTTGCCTCTCCGCCTGGCGTCAACGTGAAGACACTCGATTGAACATATCCGCCCAAGCCGAGGGAGGAGTTGTAGGTCCCATCCGGACCCAGGCTGGATCCCACCGCCGTGCCATTATCATCTGAATCTGTGGTGGTGCTCTCGGCGTTTGGAGCCGCTTCATATTGGTAGGTGGAGGGAGGTGTAACCAGCGAGCCGGTGCTGGAAACGTAATCCCGCAATGTGCCTCCCGGGTTGAACTCGGATGCCGGGATGCGAATCAGATAACTGCCTTCGGGCAGGTTGTTGAATGCGTAAAGCCCTCCGCCAGCCGTCGTGGTGGAGGCAAGTTGCAGCGTACCATCACCCGTCCAGAGTTGTACATCCACAGCATTGATGCCTGATTCACCGCCATCAAGCAAACCATTATTATTAGTGTCATCCCAGATCAAATTGCCGAGTTGAATCGTATAAAAACCGAAATCCACGGTCATATTTGCGTGTGTATCCGGCTGACCCTGATGATTTCCTGGGAGACTGACATCCAAGTCGGTTTCACCGGACGGCTCTGAAACAGCGTCCGGTCCGAGGGTGATGACCGAGGAAATAACCGCACCGCTCAATGGCGCACCTGTTTGAAGAGTGCCATTGTCATCGGAGTCGATGTCGTTGTTGGAGAGGGCAGCTGTCAATTCCGAGACCGTGCCGGCGAGCGAGCGGGTTGTACCAGAGGACCAATAGCCCGCCAGGACCCCGCTGAAATTACTTGCATCGATCGAGATTATGTAATCTCCCGCCTCCAAATCGTTGAACAGGTAATAACCACCGCCTGCTGTTGTCTGTGTTGCCAGGATCGTGCCCAGGTCACTGGCTGAATACAGATTGACAACAATGCCGTTAATACCGACCTCCGCCCCGTTGATGGAGCCGTTGTTATCCGTGTCAAACCAGACCCGGTTGCCGAGCGAGAAGATTGGAATGAAGCCAAAGTCAATTGTCAGATTGCTGTTGGCATCGATCTCATCCCAGCGTCCGCGCGAACCGGGTACTGGTCCATCCCAACCGGTTGGGCTAAAGGCCAGATTGGCCGGTGAACCAGGATCGACCTGGCCGCTCAATTCCGTTTCCACCGTCGGTTCAGTATCATGCAAAAGTGCAATCGTGCCGCTCAGGACTCCGGTGGTGGCAGGGGTACCGGCATTGACGCCATTATCATCCGCGTCCGTATTGGGGACATGGGAGTTGCCTGCCACACCGGCAGTCTCTGTCCCAGTTGGGACGCTCGTGTTGTAACCCAGCAAAGCACCAACAGCCGTCGGTAAGGGACCACCACCATCCGGATCAAAACTAGCCGTGAAGTTGCCGGGCACGATCAGGACCACGTACGAACCTTCAGCCAAATCGTCGAAGAGATAATAACCGCCTGCATCGGTGACATCAAAACCCAGCAGGCCGCCAATATCCGGGACCCCGTTTGCATCCACATCGTGATAAAGCTCGACACGCACGCCCGGCACCGGGACTTCGCTGCCATCCATGATGCCGTTGTTGTAGATTCCGCCGCCAGTGCCATCGTCCACAAAAACACGGTTCCCGAGGCTCATCGGAACAAAGAAACCGAAGTCGATCGTCAGGTCGCTGTTATTATTGGCCTCGCCATAGCGTCCGCGGGAATTCGCACCATCGCCGGCTGTCGGATTAAAACCTGACGCGGTACTTGTGTCACCGCTTCCGATCTCGGTCGTTGGAGCTCCAACAGGCGTCGCCGTAAGGTTGACGCGGGTTGAAAGGATCCCATGCGGCGAGGCGACCGGGTCCGCCCGCAGCAGACGATCGATTCCATTATCACGGTCGTCAGTATTATTGGAAGCGTTATCCACATTGCCTGTGCTGCTGTTATAGCCTTCCAGCAAACCGCCAGCGGCAAAGTTGGAGCGGTCCACACCGACGATATAAATGCCTGCTGGCAGGCCATCAAAGAGATAATAACCATTCGAATCGGTGAGGTCATAGGCAATCCAATCATCTGTACGATCACCCGTAACTCCCAGGTCATCCGGCTGATTATCTGCATTCGTATCCAGGTATAAGCTGACACGCACACCCGCAGGCACCGGACCTTCGGCGCCATCCACCAACCCGTTATTGTTTGCGTCGATCCACAGGCGGTTGCCGAGGCTGCGCGGCGGGCGGATAAACCCAAAGTCCATTGTCAGATTGCTGTCGCCGTCTCCCGGATTCGATAACCCGCGCAGATTGACGCCATAAGCCGCTACGTTCGCCGGTGTGTTGGCCGGGATATCAACTTCATTGCCCGGAGTAAGCGGTTCAGTACTGTACGTCATCACGATCAACGGGCTGGTGATTCCAGTTGTGGCTGGCGTGGCACTGTCGAGACCGTCATCATCTGCATCTTGCGCATCGTCTGCCGGAGGACTGGCCTGGTTTGTATCCGTGCTGCTCAGGTAACCACGCAACGGCTGACCAGCCGCAAAATTCGAGGCTGCGATATGTACAAAGTAATCAGTGCCAGGTTGCAGGCGATCGAACAGGTAATAGCCTGCAGCATCCGTGCTGGTAAAGCGCAGAAAGGTATCAGGCGTCCCGGTAACTTGCAGCCCCGGCGTCCCGTTAGTGTCGCGCCAGAGTTCGACACGCACATTGGCCATGCCGGCCTCGGTCCCATCCTGGAGGCCGTTGTTGTAGCCAGCCCGGAAGGGTGTCGTCCCGGCACCTTCATCAATCCAGACCCGGTTGCCCAGGCTCATTGGCGGGATGAAGCCGAAATCAATGGTGATATTGCTGGTGTCATCACTTTCGCCGAAACGGCCAATCGAACCAGAACCGTCCCAGCCAGTTGGACTATATCCCTGGTTGCCAGGGGCGCCCGGATCTGCCTCACCGCTCAGGTAGGTTTCACCTATTGGTTCGGGGACGCCACGGGTAAGCACCACCACCCCGCTGAACACCCCATTTGTCTCGGGGAAGTTGGTATTGATTCCATTATCATCATTATCTATGTCAGCCGTGGTCGTACCACCATTCACCCCGGTGGTCTCCGTGCCCGTCGGTTGACTGCTGTACCAACCGGCCAGCGGCATTCCCGGGCCAAACTCAGTGGCAGGGATTTCAACGTAATAATTTCCCGGGTCGAGATTATCGAACAGGTAAAAACCATTCGAATCTGTGACATCGGTGCGGATCATTTCGTTGGTTTCCGGGGCGCCATTGTAATTACCGTCGCGATACAAACGCACCGTTACACCCGCAACCGGCGGCTCCGTGCTCTGCCGGATGCCATCATTACGTTCGGCATAATTAAAGATACCCGGTGCTGTCTGTCCGTTATCGTACCAAAGATGATTGCCAAGGCTGAACGGGATATCCGTCCCGCCGAAGAAGCCAAAGTCAAGTGTGAGATCGCTATTATTATCGCGTTCTCCATTGACACCCCGCCGCTGTCCAGCCAGGCCATCCCGGTCATTGGCCGATAGATCCGTCTCCGACACAGGTTCGGTTCCGGGCTGAAGGAGGAAACTGGCGCTGAAAACCTCCAAGCCGGGGGTTATCGGATCGATTCCATTATCATTATTATCTCCATTGGTGGACGGCGGACTGGTATAGGTGCTGGTGGCCGGAGTTCCAGTGCTGGAGCGCAGGCTCACCAGAGGTTGCCCGGCGCCAAAATTGGACGATGGAACTCCGATCACATAGCGGTTGTTATTCAGGACCGCTGAATCAAATGGAATATTGCTAAATAGATAATAACCGCCGCTGTCCGTGAGAGTTGTGCCAATTGGAGTTCCGTCAGGTAGGCCGTCATTATTGAAATCCTGGTACAAATTCACAACGACATTCGCGATACCGGGCGTAGAGTCATCGGGCGGATTGATCGTACCGCTGTTATCCGAGTCGCGCCAAACACGATTACCGACACTCATCACCTCGGGAACTGTGATCCCGACCTTGCGCGGTTCCGATGCGAGCAAATCCTGGATCACCACCGCAGCACTTGGATCCTTGTCGTAGGAACCAACGTGAGAAAATGAGTTCCATGCAATTTCATGCGACAGAGCATCATTGGGGTCAAAACCAGCCGGAAGCGCGTCCAAGGGAATATACATCGGAACACCAAAGCGCACTTCCGAAGATATCGAAGAAGGCTGGATTAGCGACCCTGAATTCAAACGGATCCGGTAGGAACGGGCTGCGGTGGACCAGATGGTCGTCCAGGTATCATCACAAGCCGAAGGTACATTCGGTGTGGCGATCGGCTGATCGAACACTTCGGGGCGGCATGGATTGGAAGTTAAGTTGTATTCAATCGTGAAGTCTGAACTGCTTAACCCCGCCGGCCCGCTAATAAAATCAACCGGACCTCGCAAAGTGGGACGGAACTCAGACAGGCGCGCCGAAGAGGAAAGCGTGCCGCCAGAACCGGTATCACCAACAAAAGGCAGAATGTCATAAAGCACATATTCCAACATCGGCACATTGCCGTCATTGAAGATGCGCAGGTTGTACTCAAAATCATCCAGCGTGGTGCTGGCAGGCGGTGGTGCAACCTGGCCCAGACTGAGCGCCCCCTCGGGAAACGCCTGGGAAATACAAGGAAAACGCGTGAAGGGATTGCTCCCGCCCCCGGCCAAACCGGTCGAACCGCCATTCGGACAGGAGCCGCTTGGCAGGAAGGTGTTCGATTCGACCACCAGGATGTTGTCCGTATCGGTGCTGCGAATCCATTTTTCACCTCGCAGTGCAGCTGAACGTTCGACCACATAAGTATCGGGGAATTGGCAGGCGGGATCGGTCAGGTCATTGTCGCCATCCACATCGCCGTTGACGGAATCCTCCACCTGGGTCCCGTTCTCGCACAGGGCATCGACCGAATCAGTGACCGTATAGAGGTTGTTTGTATATGTGCCCGGCGCCTGACCGCGCGGGATACGGGCAAAGAACTCAACTGTTAGGAAATGGCTGCCCAAAGGTAAAGGATTGATTGTAAGGCCGGGAAAATCCCATTGCAGTTTATCCGCCGCTGGCTGTGAAAAAACAGGCTGCGTGGCAAGATCCACTCCATCCAACTGGGCAGTCCCGTTCCGCACAAATATAAAATCCGTCGTTGATGGGAGGGTGTCCAGAATAGTTGGGTCAATCAAGGGTGCCGAGGAACGCTCGGTAACTTCAACGGTAATTCTATATCTTAAAGTATCACCGGGCAAAATCGTTCCATCCGCCGTGAACGTATTAATCAACGGATCATCCAAATCATCCCAACTGGCGCCCGGTGTTTCATTTTTCGATGTACGCAAACTGACAAAACTGCCCTGCACAGTCATCGGCTCAATATCACACGCATCGGTGATGGAAGTCCCGCTGCTGTCCCTGCGGCTGACCTGCAGACAGTTATTATAAGTGGAGCCGGGGACAGCAGCCGGGAGAGGTGCTCCGGAGGGCAAATCTGCCGTGGTGGCAACAGCACGCGGGGTAATGCGAACCTCGGGACCGGTCGTGAAGGACCAGGTATATGGCAGGCCGGCCTGTGTGTAAGTGAAAGGCGCCAAACCATCGGGGTCATATTCAAAACGCCATCTCACATTGGTGATTTTGGTGGAAGGCGCTGCATAAGCGGCATTGGTGTTGTAACTGATCGGCTGCCCGGGGAACGCGGTATAACTGCTGCCGTTATTGGTGGAATATTCGACATACGCCCGAACATGGTTAAAGGCCGAGGACCACTGGCCGGTGGTCACGCCGGTTACCTGTAATTCAGGAGGCAGGTTATCAATCAATATCAATTCATTGGATGGGTAATTCGTCCCGTTGGTATTCAGATTTAACACAAAGCGCCCCGTACCGCTGAATCCCACGGGGTCTCCCACGTCATTTTTGCTGTAAGTAGGGATTTCTGAAATCGGGTCAATATCATGAATAATGGGGTTGGTGGCAACCCCCACAGGTCCCACGGTGCCTCCGGTTGAATCGGTATATACGCCATCGGCACTGGCAGTGTTCGTAACACTATCTCCTATACTAAATATGGGACTGTTATATCGGATGGTTACAAGCCGCGTCAGACAGTTCGGGGGATAAATTGGCCCGGCAACAACGGGCCAGGTCACAGTACCGGACAATTCCGTACCGCCATTACTGGCGGAAACAAATGTTGCCCCGACCGGCATGGTATCGGTAATCGTAATGTTCCTTAAAGGCACATTTCCTTCGCCGGGCGGAGGAGTCGTCGGACAGAGCCTGATCTGATAGGTAACATCGGTGTCAACAGTCGGATTGATGATTGGACTGGACAAAGTCTTTGTCAACCCCCAGTGCGGATTGGCCGCATCGATCGTGACTGGCGGCGCGCTGGCTGGTGTTGCGGGAATCCAGGTCCCTGAAGGATTAATTCGCCCATTGACCGTATTGTTGATGGCGGCTGGCAGGGGACGCAGGTCGTAATCCACGGTGACTGCAATGACGGCATCATACTGCGACCCGTCCAACAGGTTATTATCATCCTTGGTGATCGTGATCGTGCGGGTGGCTGACGCGTAACCGATGCTAAAGCCTGCCGGTACCGAGGAAGCCGGAGGGGGCATGTAGATCAAACCGGGTTGCAGCACGTCCGTAATTTCCATGGGGCCGCAGGGCGTGGTAAGGCTGCTGCACGAAAATCGAATGCGGTAACGAAGCATGTCGCCTACCTGGGCCTCGGTAACATTCCCTTCCACGGTCTTGGTCAGGATCAATTGCTCCCCGGCAGCCTGCACACCCGGCACTTTCTCTTGTGCAAAAACAGTCCCGAACAACAACACGGCTACAACAATTCGAAGCAGGATTGGCTTCAGATCAATCGTCGATCCATAAACTTTCGTCCGCATTGTTCGCTCCTGTGAACATGGTGCACAAAAAGAAATAATTTTTTCAATAATCATATAAAAAAACAGCAAGCCCTGCCAACCACGGCCGGCTTTACTGTCTTATGGTTAACAGTCGCCCCAGGGAAAATGCATAAAAATCGGGCAATAGGTCATATTTATGACAAAACAAACAAAACTGTAGATTTCATAGTATTTTATAGGTATTTCATACTACCGTCAATCAATTTTGCCTCACAAACAAACAGGACGGCCAAAAAGTCAATTTTAAGCGCTTATACAACTCTTACACGCCGCCGGCCCGGCCGGGTGATAAAATATTTAAACTTTATGTCCCTTATCCCTTCCATGCTCCCAGATTTTCGTGTCCGACAGCGGGATTATTTGCTCGAAATCTCGCGCATGCTCACCCAGGAATTGGATCTCGAGAAATTACTGGCACGTATTTTGCGTGTTTCGATCGAGATGCTGGCCGGACAGGCTGGCTTAATAGCCCTTAAAAAACCCGAGGGCTGGAGTGTCTCCGCTGCCCATAATATTGCGCCAGCCTTCCTGAGTTACCTGACTCCCCTCCTGGCCGAAGAGGTCGTGCGCGAACTGGATGTGCGGGAACTCAATCGCATGTTAAAGGAATTGACCTATACCGCCAGTACAGGCCTGCTCAATGGGACCGGTCTGCCCCTGGCCGCCCATGGGCAGGTGATCGGCGTCATTTTCATCTTTCGCAATTACGCCGACCTCTTTACCCCAAACGACCGCACTCTCCTGCAATCTTTTGCGGACCAGGCCGCCATCGCCGTATTCAATGCCCAGCTGTACGGACAGGTGTCCTATGAAAAGCAGCGCCTTGATGCCCTGCTTGATTCTGCAGCGGATGGAATCCTGATCCTGGACACCAATCAGGTCGTGGAGAGATGCAACGCCGCCTTTGAGAAACTGTACGGACTGACACGCGACAATATTGTCGGGAAAAATCACAGCGAGATCATTCACTGGAAAAAGGAACCGCAGGGTAAAACGCTCGAAGAATCCCTTGCCGACGGCTGGCCCTTAACGCCAAATGCCACCCTGTATGTGGAAGGCGATATCGAAAGACCCCTTCCCCCGCATCTTCCAGTTGGCATTACCTATGCGCCTTTGCTTTCGGACGAAAACAAGTTACGCAATATCATCGTCAGCGTGCGTGACATCACGCATTTCAGGACCGCGGACGAGATCAAGTCGACTTTCATCTCCATTGTCAGCCACGAATTACGCACCCCGGTTGCGCTCATCAAAGGCTACGCCTCCACACTGCGCCGCGATGATGCCAAATGGGACAAGGCCACCATCAGCGATTCCCTGGCCGTGATCGAGGATGAAGCGGACCGTTTATCCAGAATGATCGATGATCTGCTCGACGCCTCACGCCTGCAGGCCGGCGGCCTGAGCTTGAATCAAGCCGATGTCGCCATCCCCGGCCTGGCGTTACGTGTGACCGAGCGCTTTGCGCCCCAATCCCCCAAACATCATCTCGTGACCGATTTTCCGGAAAACTTCCCCGTCATCATCGGCGATGAAACCCGCATCGAGCAGGTGATCTCCAACCTTGTATCGAATGCCTTGAAATATGCGCCCAAAGGCGAGATCAGGATCAGCGGTTCGATCCGCCCTGAGCAGGTCGTGATCTGCGTCAGTGATGAAGGCTCCGGCATCGAAGCCAGGGATCTGCCGCACATTTTCGACCGCTTCTATCGTTCGACCAATGCCGTCAAGCAGACCAAAGGCGCGGGATTGGGACTCTATCTCGCGCGTGCCATCGTGGAAGCCCACGGCGGCCGCATCTGGGCGGACCCGAAACCTGATTCCGGCGCGAGGATCTGTTTCTCCCTTCCGCGCTGATCGCACAACTTCAAATGGTAAAATAATCCGGAAACTCATTAAACAAAAAGGAAAAATCATGGCGACTCCGATTCCCCCGCGCAGCAAGGTCAACAAAAAATATACCTGGAACGCAGAAAGTGTCTTTAAGACCAAAAAGGATTGGGAGGCGGAGGTGGCCGCCATTCTTGCAGACCTGCCGAAGATCAAGAAATATGAAGGCAGGCTTGGCGAAAGTGCGGAGACCCTGGCGGAAGCCTTCGATCAGGTTGAAAACCTGATGAAACGCCTGATGCATGTATTTGTGTACGCAGGCTTTTCATACAATGTGGATACGACCAATCAAAGCTCGGCGGCCATGTATGGAAAGGCCCAGGGGGTGTACGGTCAGGTCGCCGGCATGATTGCCTTCATCAATCCTGAATTACTGCAGATCGGCAAACCCAGGCTGGACGAATGGATGCGCCAGAATGCGAAACTCGCCATACAGGCCCATAATTTGGACAACCTGTTCCGCAAGCAGGCACATGTACGTTCCGGTGAAGTCGAAGAGGTACTGGGTATGGTCAGCGATCCGCTGGGTGGAGCCGGCAACAGTTCCAGCATGTTGACCAATGCAGACTTCAAATTCGCCCCCGCCAAGGACAGCAAGGGGAAGAAGATCGTCGTCACCCAGGGTAATTTTCACACCGCCCTGATGGAGCACCCTGATCGCAAAGTAAGGCAGTCCGCTTTCGAAAGCTACATGGACAAACACCTTGAATTCAAGAACACCCTGGCCACCAATCTGACCACCTCGATCAAGGCCAATGTCTTCTACAGCCAGGTGCGGAAACATGAGAACTCCCTTTCAGCCTCCCTGTTTGAGAACAACATCCCGGTCGAAGTCTTTCACAACCTGATCGACACCTTTAAGAAGAACCTGCCTGTCTGGCATCGGTACTTTGAGATCCGCCGCAAGGCTTTGAAATTAAAAGAGGTCACCTACTATGATATGTGGGCCCCGATCGCAAAGAAGAAGACCAAGGTTCCCTATGAAAAGGCGGTCGAACTGATTTGTGAGAGCCTGGCCCCTCTGGGCAAGGAATATACGGACACGGTCCGCCAGGGCTGTCTCAAAGACCGCTGGGTGGATGTCTATCCCAATCAGGGAAAATCAAACGGAGCCTTTTCCTGGGGTGCATCCGGCACCCATCCCTTCATCATGATGAGCTACACCGACGAAGTCGGCAGCATGAGCACCCTGGCGCATGAACTCGGCCACTCCATGCATTCGTATTTGACCTGGAAGAACCAGCCTCTCGCCTACTCGGATTACTCCCTGTTTGTAGCCGAAGTGGCCTCGAATTTCAATCAGGCCATGATGCGCGGTCATTTGCTCAAGACGATCACAGACAAAAACTTCCTGATCTCCCTGATCGAGGAAGCCGTTGGCGGCAATTTCTTCCGATATTTCTTCCAGATGCCCACCCTGGCACGTTTCGAATTGGAGACCCACCAACGCATTGAGCGCGGCGAGTCCCTGACTGCCGATTCCATGCAGGAATTGATGGCGGATCTGTTCACCGAAGGGTTTGGTCCCAAGGTGAAAGTGGATCGGCCGCGGGTTGGGATGGTTTGGTCCACCTTTGGTCATCTTTTTTCGGATTATTATGTCTACGCGTATGCGACCGGCATTTCCGGCGCTCACGCCCTCTCCGGCCGGATCCTGCGCGGAGAACCGCATGCCGTGGAAGATTATTTGGGATTCCTGAAATCCGGATCGTCAGTCTACCCGCTGGATGTGCTCAAGAAGGCCGGCGTAAACCTGACCACCCCCAAGGCTGTGGAGGAAACCTTCGCTGTCATGGAAGGATATATAGACCGGCTGGAAGAGCTGGTTGGCTGATAAGAATCTTCACAGGAACATGAAATAAAAATCGTGAATCAAGAAATCGGAAACCATTAGATGCCCCAAACTCAAATCGCATGTCCCCGTTGTAGACAAATGATCGCTGCCAATGTGGAACAGCTGGTCGATGTCACTCATGATCCCGCCTCCAAGCAGCGCTTGTTAAGCGGACAATCCAACCATGCCCGCTGTCCGAACTGCGGATACGAAGGCCGCCTTGCCACCCCGATCGTTTACCACGATAACGAAAAGGAATTGCTGCTCACCTTCTTCCCCCCGGAATTGGGTCTGCCCATTAATGAGCAGGAAAGGCTGATCGGGCCGTTGATCAAGCAGGTCGTGGACAGACTGCCGGCTGAAAAACGCAAAGGATATTTATTCAAACCCCAGGCCAACTTTACCTATGAATCCATGATGGAAACCATCCTGAACAAGGACGGCATCACATCGGAAATGATCAAGTCCCAGCAGGAACGGGTCATGCTGGTCGAGAAGCTGCTTCAAATCACCTCGGCCGATGCCCGGCTGGAACTGATCAAGCAGAACGAGAAGATCATCGACGAGCAATTCTTCGGCTTGTTCAGCCGCATCGCACAAAATGCCATGGCAGGCGGACAGGAACCCATCGCCAGAGCGCTCATCGATTTGCAGAAACAACTGCTGGACGAGACCGCCTTTGGCCGGGAGCTGAAGGAATCCGTCGGGGAAGTGGAAGCAGCCACAAAGGTCCTGCAGGATGCGGGGAAGAATCTTACCCGCGAGTTGCTGCTGGATTTCGTCCTTGAAGCAAAAAATGACGCCCGCATCCGCGCTTATGTCTCCCTGGCGCGCGGCGGCATGGATTATGTCTTCTTCCAGAACCTGACCGAGAAGATAGACAAGGCCTCGGGAGAGGAAAAGGCCCGACTCGAATCGATCCGCGAAAAATTAATGGGTTTTACCAATGAAGTGGACAAGCAGCTGGAAGCACGCTTCAAACAAGCCCAGGGATTCGTTGAATCCATCCTCGAGCAGGAGGATGTGGAAAAAGTCACCCGTGACAACATCGAGGGATTTACGCAGGATTCTGTCGAAGTGGTCAACCAACTGCTGAGACAGGCCTCTGAAAAAAATGACTATACCCGCATGGGAAAACTGCAGAAAATGGTGCAGGTATTGCAGGAGGCCAGCGCCCCCCCGCCGGAGATCGCTTTCATCGAGGAACTGCTGCAAACCCCGGACGACGCCGTGGAAAAAATGCTCAACGAAAACGACCCCATCCTCAACCAGCAATTTGTGGACGCGCTGAGCGGGTTGATCTCCCAGATCGACGCCCAAGGGGATGAAAACCCGGAGGCCAAAGCCATGAGCGGGAAGCTTGGCGAAATATACAAAATCGCCTTGCGGCGGGTCATGAAGAAAAATATGGGATAAAAAAATTGGGTTCCAATTGGAACCCAATTTTTTTATCTTAAGCCTTCAAAAAAGTCGACCTCAATTTTTCTACCCCCATTCACCAGACTGAACACACGATAGAAGGTCCCCTGCATGGCCAGCACGGATGCGGCTGACTCTTCGGGCATTTCGGCCAGCTCACCCAGCGTGGCCAGCTGGCTTTGATGGCATTGAATGGCCTTCCAGGCCGCGCCGCAGTGTGCAGCCATGTCAATACGAGTGGTGATCATCCATTCCTTCCACGGGATCTCGCCGCGCAATTGGTCATCTACTGGGAAGGTCATATCGCCCATAAAAGGTGTGATCAGATTGATAAAGTTCTCTCCATCCACCATGTAGTATAACTTTGAGACACGGTGGGCGGGGAGGCTCTCAGGATCCCTGTAGGTTGAGTCTGCGGCGCAGACAATCGCAGCCGAGGTGAATTGGCCGATGGCAATATGATCAGGATGACCGTAATTGCCGTCAGGAGGAAAGGTGACCATGACTTGGGGAGTGATCCTGCGGATATGGGCGGCGATCCTGCCAATGGCCTCAACAGGGTCGGCCTGATCCACTTCACCATCGATGTAATTCAGGAAATACAGCCCCTTCATGCCAAGCTCGCGGACGGCATTTTCCAGTTCCTTCGTGCGGATCTGACCAAGGGCACTCAGGCCAGGATTCCGTTCTTCGGGGCCAAACCAGCCCCGTTCGCCGCGTGAAGCGCACACCAGATGAGTCTCCACCCCTTCGGCGGCATACTTTGCCAGGGTGCCACCCATGCCCATTGATTCGTCATCCGGATGTGCAAAGACTGCGAGAAGTTTTAATGGATCCATCGATGCTCCACAATAAAATTCCTGTCGTTGAGGCGGCAGGAATAAATTTAACTATCGCCCGGAGACATCCTGAAGAGTCTCAACCGTGATGTTATATGCCCTGGAAAAACCGGCCACATATCTTCCACCCCGGGGTCGGATGCTCCAGAAATTAAAATCGTCAAGTTTGAAAAGCTGGCCGGATTCCGGAAACCGTTCGAGATATAAGTTTTTTAAGGGTGTATACCCGGGGACGCCGTTGGGAATTGACTCGGCGGATCCGCGGATGGAAACCCGAGCCAGGGTATGCGGGTCATCGCGGCCGTCATCCGCTTCCGCGATCATGAGACTGACATGTTTATCTTTCTGCATGTCAACGGTGTGCTGGGCCAGGCGGCTGACAAATATATAAAACATGGAAAAATCTTCCGCGAATACAAAGGGCACCAGGGAAATCAGCGGAGCCTCATCCCGCAAGGTGCCGAGCGAGGCAATACGCGTGGAACGGATGATCTGCGCCAGCAGTTTCTCAGATTGGGCATCCATGATGACCTACTCCCCAACCGGCGGATTATCCAAGCGCATGCCATGGCCTCGCACAGTATCAATGAATTGATGAGTTGGGTCATAGCCTGCCAGTCTGTCGCGCAGACGGCGGATTAGCGCATCAAGAGCCTGATCGGACACGCCGGCCATTTGATCCTCACCCCAGACAATGGCCACCAAATCACTGCGGGTGATGACCTGCCCCTGATTTTCATACAGCATCCACAATAATCTGAACTGCTGGGCAGACAATGGCGGCGTTACCTGCTGTTGATTGACCCAAACCTGTCTGGATTTTTGATCCATTAAGAGCCGGCCTGGCCTGTTCCCGCCTTCAATGAGCGGCATGGTTGCATCAGAGGTCAGGAATAGAAATTGTTGTGCGAGTGCGATCCCCAACAGGTCGCCATCCTGCAACATGACTGGAGCGGTCAATTCGACCCCGTTATGATTGGTGCCGTTCTTGCTGCCAAGATCCTCTATGGTTACGCCTTCCTGTGTGGGTGTAATGCGTGCATGAAAGCGCGAGACCTGTCTGTCCTGTACAGTGATTTCACAGGTTGGATCGCGTCCCACCATTAATGTATGGCTTAAAGACCAGCGTTGGCCCTTCAGAGGTCCGTCCTGGGCAACGAGAATGGGATATTCATCTTCCTTGTTTTCCATAGATGCCTCAAATATCACTTTAATAAATCATATTCCTATCCGGATGTCTTTTCAATGGCGGCCCGTTCGAGGCATGTCCCCGAAAATCCTGAAACAAATCCGAACCTGTTCTGAAAAGCAAGGTGCGCGGTATCGATAAAGACGTTTATAATATAGCAGAAAAGTGCAATTCTGTGGATGCTTGATTATAAAACCTTTATGGTCTGACAACATGAAGTGATACACGCCGAAAATATCACTTCATCAGGCCGGTCCCGGAATTCACCTGCAAAACCAGCAAGGAGAAGAGTTGCCCCAGTCGATTCAGAATGGGCAGATCCTGCGTGACCGCTACAAGATCCGCGAACAGATCGGACAGGGCGGCACCGGCAGTATTTATCTTGCAGAAGACACCCGTCTGGAAGGTAGATTATGCGCGCTCAAGGAAGTTGAGCACAACCAGGCTCTCCCGGCACAATTCATTGAACAGGCACGCGAACAATTCTTTCGCGAGGCTTCCGTTCTTGCGCGCCTGGATCATCCCAACCTGCCGAAGGTCTCGGATTTTTTCTCTGAAGGTCCGCGCGATTACCTGGTCATGGATTATGTACCAGGCAAGGACCTGCGCGAACGCATGCTGGAGGCACGCCGCAACAAAACCTTTCTCTCTGAAAATGAAGTCTTGCGTTGGGCAGTTCAACTGGCGGATGCTTTAAATTACCTGCACAGCCAGGATCCGTCCATCATTCACCGCGACATTAAACCCAGCAACCTCAAGATCACGCCAAGTGGATTGATCAAACTGGTCGACTTCGGCCTGGTCAAGATCATGGCCCTGGATGAAGTGACCATCACCATCATTCAAGGACAGGGCACCGCCCTCTTCACTCCGCTCGAGCAATATGGCGGAGATGATGCCCACACGGATGCCCGGGCGGATATTTTTTCATTTGGCGCCACCCTGTACAACCTGTTGACCAATGAACCTCCTGCGGAGGCACGCAAACGCTTCCTGGACACCCGCAGCCTGACCCGGCCCCGGGAGATCAATCCCAACATCAGTCCGCGCGTGGAAAAAGCCATTTTGTGGGCCATGTCCCTGCATCCGGATGATCGTCCGAAATCCGTGATCGAATTCCGCGAAGCCTTGTTGGGCAAGCAGGATGTCCCGGAGCGGGCAGACTTGCGGCAGTCAAGTTTTGAGATTCCCGCTTTTTCGATCTTCCCTCAGGAAATGATCGCCGGCATCACCGCTATCGGATTATTTGTGTTGGGGCTGGTGACAACTTTGTTAAAGCTGTAAATCCGGCGTCCTGGCTGTCGAAGCTTTCCCGATCATCCTGCAAAAGGAACACAGATCAGGTGCCGAGGTTGGCTGCCCGCATTTGGGACACGAATGCAGGAGCGCCTGTCCGGCATTCCTATCCACGAATAGATTTCCGCTTTTCTTCGCTTCCAGAAAATTCAAATAAAAGGTTAGTTTTACGCCCGGCCTGGCAGTTTCCAGTAAATTCAACGATTCCTTGTAAAAAATGGATTGGGACCCGTCTGCAAAGGGGCATTCTTCATAGATATATTCGATATCGCGGGCAATGGCATAGGCCGTCATCTCGCGCTCATAGAACCGGCACAGGGGTTTCACTTTGCGGGCCAATCCTTGCGCACCAGCCAGCACAGGTCCCTGCCGAAGCAGATAATCACCCGACCAGCTCAAAGTGTTTCCAAAAAGTACAGCCGCCTCATCGTCAAGGTTATGGCCTGTCGCGAGCACATCATAACCAAGGTCACGGGCGATGCGGTTCATTTCGTGACGTTTCGCCAGTCCGCAGACCGCGCATGGCTTTCCATATCCGCGGTGACTGATCTGGGAGAGCACAGGAATGGGCTGACCGTATTCTTTTTCGATATCCACAATATGAAGCTTTAGGTTGTTCGCGTTCGCAAATTTCTCCGTCAGGCGCCTGGACTCATCCGAATATCCGATTCCCCCATCAATTCCAAGTCCAAGATACAAACCATCCACCTGATAACCCAGGCGTACCAGAATATCCCATAACGAAAGCGAATCCTTGCCGCCGGAAACCGCCACAAGGATTCGCTCATGACGGGTGAACATTTCATATTTCTTGATAAATCTTTCCGTCTGCTCGGGGATCCATTCAAGATAATGCTCCTTGCACAGGGCCAGCTTGTGCTGGCGCATGTGGACTGAAGCCTTGTTTTCACATCTGCGGCACTTCATACACTGCCTCCGGAGATCACGGCGATCAGTTTGACCACATCCCCGGTTCGGAGCACTTCATCGTCTGTGATCATTTCGCCGTTCCGGGTCGCAATGACAGATTCAGGAACAATGCCATTTTTCTTCAAAGCATCCAGGAGGGTCATGCCCGGCCGGACCTCATATTCCTTATCTCTCAGAATCAGTTTCGCGCTCATGGAAAACTCATTTTATCATACACAATTTCCCCTTCCGGAACCGCTTAATCCGCTTGACATTCATCATCGCTTGTCTTAGCATGTATACATGCGAATTGGAATGATGGTCGATTCCTACAAGCCCTACACAAGTGGAATCACGAATTATGTCGATATCAACAAACGCCACCTGGAAATGGCCGGACATGAAGTCTTTGTATTCACTTTCGGCGACCTTGAATACAAGGACGACGAACCGCGGGTCATGCGCAGCCGCGGAGTCCCTCTCTCGGATTCAGGATTTTACCTGTCCATGCGATATTCGCGCGCGGCGCGGAAGCTTCTGCAAACCATGGATATCGTCCATGTACACCATCCCTTCCTGAGCGGGCGCCTTGCCTTAAGGTATTGCCACCCCGAGAATATCCCGATCGCATATACAAACCATACCCGCTATGATCTTTATGCCCAGGCGTATTTGCCGATCATGCCGGATCAGGTCAGTCTTGGCTTGTTGCAATCCTACATGCCGTCCTTCTGCAAAGCCGTGGACCTGGTGATCACTCCCTCGCATGGAATGGAAAAGGTGCTGCGCGAATTAAATGTGGAGGGGCACATCGAAGTCGTTCCCAATGGAGTCGATCTACAAAAATTCAGCACTGCCAATCCTCTTGTGCGCGCCGATTTTGGCTATTCGGACAAGGATGTCCTGTTGGTATATTCGGGCCGGATCGCCCTTGAAAAGAACATCCCTTTTCTTCTGCAGGCTTTTGCCGGGATCGCGAAAGCTATTCCCAATGCTCAGCTGCTGTTGATCGGAAGCGGGATTCGCCAATATGAGGAGGAGATCCGGGCTCTCGTGGGCGAACTCGATTTGAACGAACGTGTACGCCTGACCGGCAAAATTGAATACGACGAGCTGCCGGCATTTCTTGCCATGTGCGACATCTTCGTGACAGCTTCCGTCACCGAAGTTCACCCCCTTTCCGTCATCGAGGCCATGGGGACAGGTCTGCCGGTCATGGGTATACAATCGGTTGGTGTGGGCGATACGGTTCAGGATTCCGTCACCGGATTTCTGTCGACTCACGATCAGGCCGCCTTTACCGCCAAACTGATGCGCCTCTGTCTTGACCCGGGCCTGCGGGCTCAAATGAGCCGGTCAGCCCGGGAGGCATCTGGCACTTATTCCATCGAACGAACCACACAATTAATGCTTCAGCATTACGAAAGACTCGCCAGTCAGACGCCGACAGGAAAAAGAAACTGGGCGTTGCGCCTTCGAAAGATCATCCAGAATTTCAACCAATGACCACCTTTAAAAAGGAACTCGGTGCATGGGGGGAAGGAATTGCCGCAGAGTGGCTGACCGGACAGGGTTATCAAATTATCGGCCGAAACGTCCGCACCCCTTACGGTGAGATCGACATCATCGCACAAGTCGAAGATGTGACTGTCTTCGTCGAAGTAAAAACCCTGACCTCCAGCCGGGAATTTTTCCCGGAAAAGAACATCACGCCCAAAAAACAGCAGCACATGCTGAATGCCGCCCAATATTACTGCTCCGAACACGAAATCGACCATTTCCAGATCGACGCCATCGCCGTAGAGGGAAAACCCGGCGTAAACCCCGTTATTACCCATTTTAAGAACGCAGTCTGACCTCCGAACGTCAAATTTCCCGGTTTGGTATAATTTATTAAGCAACTAACAACAAGGAGCACAACTATGGCTAACCTCATCGGACCCGATGTTAGTTTTTATCAAGACGACCCTGAGACCCCGCAGGGAATAGACTTTTTCAAGATGCGCGATTCAGCCGGGTACGTCATCATCCGTGCCGGTCAAAATTTATGGGCCGATTCGGATTTCAAGGGCAATTGGCGCGAAGCAAAACTGGCAGGTCTCCCGCGCGGTTCGTATTGGTTCTACGATAGCCGGGCTGACCCGAAAAAGCAGGCCGAACTATGGGTTCAGCAATTTGAGGGGGACCCAGGCGAGCTTCCCATGTTCGCGGATTTTGAGGAGACCTACAACGGGACCTACAAAGGCTGGAAAAACTGGTACAACTTCCTCGAAAGGCTAAAACAACTGTTGCCCACCAAGGAAATCGCCATTTACACAGGCTACTTCTACTGGCTGGAGAACGCGCCCAGCCCCGCCTATGAAGCAGCCAGCCTCGAATATTTTCATAAATATCCATTATGGATAGCAAATTACGGAAATCCCGAACCCATGATTCCGAAGCCATGGGGCAAAAACGAATGGCTCTTCTGGCAGTTCACAGATAATGGAATTGGCGGCACTTACGGAGTGGAAAGCGGAAATATAGATCTAAATTATTTTAACGGGGACCTTGCCGCATTTCGCGCCCGGTTCAAGCTCAGTGACGGTCCGCTCCCGCCACCGCCTGTCCCCAGCAAAATGTTCCGGGTGACGGTGCCCTCCTTGAAGGTCCGGGCTGGAGCCGGCACCACATTCAACCAACTGGGAAGCATTGTTCTGAATGAAATCGTGGAAGAGATCGGTGCAAACTCAGACCGTTCCTGGCTAAACATCCGTAAACTGGATCAGAGTCTGACTGGATGGAGTTTCAGCGCCTATCTGCAAAACACCAATGCACCAGCCCCGGATCCCGTCCCGGATCCTCCACCTGATCCTGAAGACAAAAACTGGCTGCGCGTGACCACTTCTAGCTTAAAGGTGAGGGAAGGCCCAGGGCTGACCTTCAACTCGCTTGGCAACGTTAGATTTGGCGACCTGGTTGAAGAATTCGACGCCACTCCCGACCGTGCCTGGTTGAAAATCCGAAACGAGGATGGAAGTCTGATCGGATGGAGCTCCGGCGCCTACCTGCAAAAAGTCAGCATCCCACCCACACCAACGCCGGCCAGCAAATGGTATCGTGTCACCACAACCTCCTTGAATGTTCGTGAGAAACCGGATTTAACATCCGCTTCTTTGGGACACGTTAATTTCGGAGACTTTGTTGAAGAGCTTGAAGCGAATTCCGACCGGACCTGGTTAAGGATCCGTAAATCCAATGGGAGCATCACGGGTTGGAGCTTCAGTCAATATCTCAAGGCTTCAGCGGCACCCGGACCAGACGACATCCCCCCCACACCAATTCCCGACAACAATGACAAAAAGTGGTATCGGGTTAATACATTATCCCTCAATGTCCGGGAGGGACCTGCCATGACAAACAAGATATTGGGCACCGTACTGAAAAATGACACGATTCCCGCGCTGGACGATACGAGCAATCCGGGCTGGATCAAGATCCAAAAGCTGGACGGGCTGACAGGCTGGTGCGACAGAAAGTTTCTGGTTTTATTAAGCGCAACCCGGCCAGCATCCATCCGGCAGGGCCTGTTTCCTGGCATTACCTATCTACGCAAAGACTTAACCACCCCGCGCCTGAATGTCGTCCATGTTTTGGCGATCGATCTGCAAACATTAAACCTCGAGTTCCTTGTCACCCCGGCTTCGAAGCAGGACGGCACCTTGTGCACACGAACCACATCGAAGTTCCTCGAAGAATTCAAGCTGCATCTCGCGATCAATGCCGATGGATGGAGATATTTGGATCCCGGCTCCGTTCCGGGAGGAGCTTGCGCCAGCGGCGATCCGGTCAAAGTGAATGGATATGCCGCCTCCCGCGGTACAGTCTATTCCCCGGTAAAAACCTATGAGCCGGAAATATATATCGGTCCCCGGAATCAGGTCACTATTAACACCCCTCCCGTCAAGCCTTTCAATGCCTTCGCAGGCGACCGGGTGGTTGTTCAAAACGGGATCGTGGTCAAGAACCTGGCAGCAACCATCCCGCAGCCGCGTACGGCACTGGGTCTTAACAAGAACGGGCGCTGGCTGACTTTAATGGTCGTCGACGGCCGGCAGGACGGGTATAGCGAAGGCGTTACCTTCCCGGAACTGGGCGAGCTGTTGATCTCCTATGGTGTATATACTGGTGTGAATTTGGACGGCGGCGGGTCCTCCACGATGGTCATGAAAGGGATGGATGGCAAGCCACGCATCCTGAATTCTCCGATCGATCTTAATGTGCCTGGAAAAGAGCGGGCGGTTGCAAATCACCTTGGACTCTACATCAGGAAATAGAGTATCGAAGGGGTTCGCCTGTCGTATCTGAATTCGGCAAACCAATAATTTCAACAAATAAAAAATCCCGGGTAAGACCGGGATTTTTTATTTGTTGAAATTGAATATACTATGTTTCTGTTACCAGCAACCACTTCGCAAGCCGTCCGTGCAGCTGCCCCACTGCCCGTACGATGTTCATAAAAATCGTCCAAAGCAGGATGCCTGCCAGTACCAAAAGCGGGTAAGACCAGGTTGGGAGAAAATAACGAATACCATTGTTGTAGATGGCGCCCTGTCCGAGCCATTCCTGTAAAAAAGGGATCGCGACAAAGGAAAGGGAAAAGCTCAAAACGGTCACAATGGAAACAAAATAGGCAACTCCCAAAACAAATTGAACGATCATATATATCAACATCAGCCAGGTGGTCTTGTCGGTCACAAGAGCCTTAAGTCGGTCGAGCCACTTCATGCCTTGATGGGAGAATAAAGGGCGCCTTGGCATGCGGATACCCAGGAGAGCCTCCACAAGCCGTCCTTCCAAAAGTGACAAACCGCGGACCGATAGGAGGAACAGCAGGGCCACCGGCATTCCAAAAATAAAAATGGAAAACGAAATGGAAACGGACAAGCCTGTCACTGCCCATGTGAAATAGAAAATGCCTGTGACAAAGCTGATCAACATGAAGAGCAACGCCCCCCAGGATCGCGGATCAGAATAAACGCCGAAAAATCTTCCCAAAGCCGAACGCGATTTAATGCTTTGCTGAAAAACAGGCGAGGTACGGCGCTCCACTTCCTTGTAAGCAGACATTGTCTCTTCCGGGGTTCCGTATTCTTCAATTATTTTTCCAAGCGCAGCCGTCTCATCAACATCAGGATCAGTTTCACGAGCAACCGCCAGGGCATTGGACAAATGCTCACGGGCATCGGCCAGCGCATCCTGTACCAGGGCGGCATCCGTGTCCTTCATTTCATTTTTTAGCGCTTCAAGATAATCTTCAATTGTATTCATCATTCTATCCTTTCAAAATCGAATCTACAAATTTTTTGGTCTGCTTCCAAATATCAAGCCACTCTTCAAGAGCAACCTGCCCCTCCTTTGTAATCTTGTAGTATCTGCGCGGTGGGCCCGACACGGAAGGTTCCACCAAACTCTCCAACAGGCCGTTTTCCTCGAGCGATCGAAGGACCGGGTACAGGGCCCCCTGTTTCATCATGGGAAAATCAGGCCCATTCTGGCCAAGCAACTTTGCAATCTGATAGCCATACATAGCTTCCCCACTGCGACTCAGGACACTTAACAAAATCAGCGAGGACGTGCCCGCATTCAGTTCTTTTTGGAATTTTTTGGTTTGAGAGCTGTTCTCTATCATCCATTTTCCTTTCAATGTATTATCAAATCAACACTAGTGATAAATCAATAATAGTACGAAATTGATACTATGTCAAGGAAATTCGCCACCCATCCAACAAAAAAGCCCCGTCAAATGACGGGGCCCTCAAATGGCAATTTTATCGTTACGGTTCCTGGATTTCAGCAGCCCGAAGGGTATTCTTCATTAACATTGCGATCGTCATAGGACCCACGCCACCCGGAACCGGAGTGATAAACCCGGCTACTTCCTTCGCCTCATTGAAATTGACATCCCCCACCAGGCGCTGACCGCTCTTCTTGGTGGCATCGGGCACGGCATTGATCCCGACGTCAATGATGGCAGCCCCGGGCTTGATCCAATCCCCGCGCACGAACTCGGTCTTGCCTATTGCAGCGATCAAAATATCCGCCTGCCGGACAGTGCCGGCAATATCCTTTGTCCTCGAATGGCAGACGGTTACAGTGGCATTCCTGCCAATCAGCAACAAGGCCGCAGGCATTCCTACAATATTCGAACGGCCAAGGACCACGGCATTCGCGCCTTCGATCTTGACCCCGGATTTTTCAAGGAGATAAATACAGCCAAACGGTGTGCATGGAACGAATAGAGGCTCCCGTCCCTTTTGCGCCAGTCTGCCAATATTCATGGGTGAAAACCCATCCACATCCTTCTCGATATTGATCAGGGAAAGCACGCGCTCTTCATCAATGTGGGAGGGCATGGGTAATTGGACCAAAATACCGCTGATATTCGGATCAGCATTTAATTTCTTTACAAGGCTTTCCACCTGTTCCTGGGTGGCATCCGCAGGAAGATGCTCGCTGACCGAACCCATCCCCAATTCCTGACAGGCCTTCCCCTTGGAGGCCACGTAGGCGGCTGAATCCGGACGATCTCCGACAAGCACCGTTGCCAAGGTTGGTTTGCGCTTCCCGGCAACTGTGCGTTTTGCCACAGCAGCCGCCACTTCGTCACGAACTTGCTGGGCGATCAACTTGCCGTCTATTAATTGAGCTGTCATTTGTTGCTCCTTGAAGGGATTTCTTCGAATTTCAGACCAAAAAAATTATACGACCGGCAAAGAATTGCCAAAAGTGACACTTATCCCGATTTTTTCCTTGAAATACTTCGCCTCTGCCGGGCTTTAAGGCCTGAGAACCACAAAGTTATCAAAAATGATGTCAACGCCGGGTTGGGAAAAAGTTCCCGCCAGCAATCCCACATCCCCTGCCTTCAAAACGCCATCCTGTGCGGAAGCCACCTGGAAGCCATTCACATACAAGGTGAGCAAATCGCCGGCGCAGTCTGCACGCAGATGATTAACCGCCAGGCCTGTATTGATATTGCTGCTCGATTGCATTTCACTTTGTCCAAGCAGGACCGCCTGTCCGCCGGAATACAATCCGATCCCGTAAAAGCCGTCACTGGAGATGATGAAAAAATAATAATCGTTGCCGGTATATCTGCAGATCAGGCCGATGCGATTTTCATCGGGTCCACCAAGTTTGCCTGCATCCACTTCAAGGCGAACATCCGAAAAATTCTTATGCGGCGTGGACCAAAAATTCGTATTCAGGGAATTGATCAACAACCGGTACCCGCCCCCGTCATAATCAATCGTTCCTTCAGAAGTCATCAGGCGGTCCCAGCCTGCCATCTGAGTCGCAAAATCATCCTGGAACAGAACATTTCCTGATGGAACCACCTGATCGGCAGGCGCAGGCGGCGTACCTGCGGCGGACGCACAGGCAATCGTGGAGGCCAGCAGGGCTGAAAGAAGAAATGAGAAGGATTTCATAAAGGCGATTTTATCATGGGCCCTGCCGGCCCATTGACATCAGCCCGAAGGAAAATATTGTTCAAGCAATTTCATCGCAAGCTGACCATTCGTGCCCTCGGGATCCGCATTACGAACATAAGTAAGCTCCCCATAAGCGGCTGATCTATTTCCCTGGGCAAGATAGGTCATCGCCAGATGAATCCTCGCCGGAAGGTGATCCGGAAAGAGAGTCACGGTGTTCTTAAGGACCTGCTCGGCGTTTGCATACCGTCCGGAAGAAAGGTAGGACCAGCCCAGTGCATCCTGGACAAATGGATCGTCGGGTGAAAGTTCGAGCGCTTCTTGCGCCGCCGGCAAACCGGTTTCCTCGAGATAGATACCGTTCTCCGCACAAAAAACCGCCAGCAGACGCCAGTAGGTGGCATCATTGGGAGCAAGTACGGTGGCATGTTGATACGCACTGAAAGCGGATGCCAGGTCGTTCATCCTGGAATAGGCATTCCCCAATTCAGTCTGCCAGGCCGGATTATCCGGTTCCAGTTCTGCAGCCCGTTGATATTCCGCCAGCATTTTTGAATATTGCTTTTGACGATTCCAATATAGTCCGCGCAAGGCATGCACGATGACAGAGGAATTCTGAAGGGAGGCGGCCCGGTCGAGTTCAACGCTTCCATCCTGACCTGTTTGCTGTTTCGCCTCTCCAAGCCATGCCCATGCTTCAGCATTTCGCGGGTCTTCCGAGACGGCTTTTTCAAATGCCACAACGGCCAACTCCCATTCCTGCACGAGACCCAGCGCCCGGCCAATCGAAAGCATTTTTTCCGCCGGAGCCGTCTGTGTGGCTGACAAATTCAAAGCTGCCCTCAGTGTCTGCACGGCAGAATCAGTTTCAGGGTCCAGAGAGGAGGCGAGCATCAATTCGGGCAGGGCCTGTTCCGGCTCAAGGACTGTCATCAGGAGGCCGACCCGGTAATGAGCGTAGATATTTTCCTGATCCAGCCGGATTTGATTCATCAACGCGTCTTTTTCAGCCTGCCAGTTTTTTTGCGAACGATAACCATACGACAGTCCCAAATACAGGCTTGCGGAATCATACTTCTGCAGACCACGCCGATAGGCATCCAGTGCGGAAGAGATCTGCCCGGATTTCAAATAGGAAGATCCAAGGGCCGCCCAGCCCTGCTCCGAAAGTTCCGGAGAGCGTGAAAGATAGGCGATGGCATCATCATAATTCCCATCCTCATGTGCAGCCAATCCGGCTTTTTCCCACAGGTCGTCGCGCCAGGGAAAGATCTTGATCGCATGCAAATAGGATCTCACCGCCCCGGGGAAATCCCCAGCCTGACTGGCCACATCCGCCCGACGGATGTCCAAGAAACCTGTAAACAGGACCGGCGCAACGATCAGGACCAACAGAACGATCACCAGAATGGGCACAAACCGTTTTTGTTGAAACATGGAGTGAATTCTACGCCATCTTCTATCCGCCAGTCCCATCATCTTCAAAAAACCAGCTGGACAAAATATGCAGCACTTTGGCAACTGGCAGTATAATCGTGGACGTATGAGCGCATTTACAAGTTTAATTCTCAACCAGCTTACCGTTCCCCCTGGGGACTTGATTTATTATATTGTTTTGGCGTTTGCCATCGCCAGTGCGCTTCAGTCGGCCTTCAATCACTGGCGTGCCACAGAGTTTCCCCAAGCCCGGCGGGCGCTGGTGGGTCTGGGGGTTTTGCTGTCCGCACAGATTATCATGTTCCTGTTCAGCGGTCTGGGCTGGCAAAATATCGTGGATCCGAAATCGATCCTGCCCCCCATGGACCGGGCTTTCGTGCTCTTCAGCATCCTTTGGATCACCTGGTTATACGCCTTTCCCGAGCCCAGCCGCGCAGCGGACGCGGCGGTTGGGTTGTTAAGTTTCTTTGTTTTGACCGCCCTTGGGCTGAGCCTGTTGGTTTGGAAGTCCCAGGTTGCGCTGTTGAGCTACAACCAAACCAACGATGATTGGTTCTGGCAGATCGGCTCCCTGCTGGCCATTCTGATCGGGATCGCAATTCTGTTTATTCGAAGACCGGATGGCATGTGGGGTGGGGTCATGATGTTGGGAATTGGCTTTCTCGGCCATGTGGGCCACATGCTTATTCCAACGGCCGGAAATTATTCCGGCATCGTACGCCTGGCCTATATGTCGGCCTTTCCTATACTTTTGACCCTCCCACAGCGTTATGCGATTGCTCCAAACGCCAATACCCCGCCTTCGCCCCCGCGGGCCGCAGTGGCGAAAAAGCAGGAAAACGCCAATCAGGAACGCCGCCGTTACAGCACCGATCCCAAGACTTTCCACGCCATGCTTGCACTGGCTGCGGAATCCAATCCTACAAAAGTAAGCCAGGCGATCACGCGCGCAATTGCACAGACCATGCTGTCCGATCTGTGCTTCATGATCTATTTAACAGACTCGAACAAACAAATGGTGATCGCGGGCGGATATGATTTGATCCGTGAAGACAGTCTGGAAGGCGGCTCCCTCAACAAGGCCTCCATTCCCATGCTGGCAAATTCCCTGCAACGCGGGCGTCCGTTGCGCATGCCCTCCAGCAGCACCTCCGCGGACATCAAAGGACTGGGAGACATTCTGGGATTGAGCAATCCGGGTCACATCCTGTGTGTGCCGATTCTGACTGCTGATAAGGAACCTCTCGGGGGAATACTGCTTCTTTCTCCATACTCCGACAGATCATGGACGGCGGAAGACCAGGCTTTCCTTTCGAATATCGCCACATCCCTGGTTCCGATCATCAGACGCTCCCAGAAAGTAAACAAACTCGAAGCACAAAGCGACCAGGTTCGCGAGCAGATGGAGGGATTGGAGCGCCGTGTTCAGGAATTAACCCGGGAATTGGAAACGGCCCGCGGCGAGATTCCCCAGACAGGTTTGGCCGGCAGTGCGTCACTGCTGGCCGCCCAGGATGAATCCCAGCGAATTATCGAACAACTTCAGGTGGAAATCAGGGAATTGCGCGCTGCGAACCCTGCCACTCCTTCTTCCGCCCCGCTGCTGGAACAGGAATTACAGGATTCCCGGCTGGAAATCTCACGCCTGCAAAACCAGCTGGCAGATGCCAATTTGAATGCCAGCGAGATCAAAAAGGGCCAGGTCGCTGCCAAGAGTACAGAACAGGCTGAGGTCATCGCATCGATCTCGCAGGAACTTCGCCAGCCCTTATCATCGATTGTCGGGTATACAGATCTCCTTCTGGGTGAATCGGTGGGCATCCTCGGGGCCCTGCAGCGCAAGTTTGTGGAACGCATCAAGGCCTCCACGGAACGAATTCACAACCTGACCGATGATATGATCCAGATTACAACCCTGGAAACGGAGTTGAACGACCTCAAGCCTGAGTCTGTGGATCTGAACTCGATCATTGACAACGCCATGTCATATACAAGCACCCAGATCCGGGAAAAGAATATTTCCATTCATCTTGAACTTCCAAAATCGCTTGCCCCTGTTCAGGGGGACCGCGAAGCCCTGCAGCAGATCCTGATTCATCTTTTACAAAATGCCGGGGCCGCAACTCCATTCGAAGGCCGGATCAGATTAAACGTCCAAACCCAGACCGAGGACGGTCAGGAATATATCCTGATCCAGGTGGCAGATTCCGGCGGAGGCATCGCTCCAGAGGATCTGCAACGGGCATTCACACGTTTGTACCGCGCGGATAATGTCTTGATCCAGGGAATCGGGGATACAGGAGTCGGGTTGTCGATCGCCAAAACCCTGACCGAGGCGCAACACGGCCGCATCTGGGTCGAGAGTGAGCAGGGCGTGGGATCAACATTCAGCGTATTATTGCCGACAG
This sequence comes from Chloroflexota bacterium, assembly GCA_021414245.1. Classification (GTDB taxonomy): domain Bacteria; phylum Chloroflexota; class Anaerolineae; order Anaerolineales; family Villigracilaceae; genus Villigracilis. The sequence goes on along the minus strand of JAIOOU010000003.1, from coordinate 502,233 downwards.
CCGGTGGAACAGCAAACGACAAGAAACCAAAATCTAAAGGAAAGAAATAATGCGAAGCTTGCGCGAATTTGGGAGCGCGCTGGTTACAGCTGTCATCTCCATCGGATTAATCATTGGGGCTTTGTCGATCTCACTGGTTGAATTCAACCCGGAACCGACACCCACGCCGACAAGTAATATATTCCCATCGCCGGTGCCTATCACGGCAACCGATACACTGCCTGCCACGGAAACTTCCACCCAAAGCATTGAAACTTCCGCACCTTCGATCACGCCCAGTCTTGTAAATACGGCGACACCGCCGCTTTCATGCCTGCCGCCGCTGGGTTGGGTGAGCCAGATCATCATTCTATCCAGCGATACGCTGGATAGTCTCGCTGCACGCTACAACATTGGCAGGGATGCCCTAAAGAGTGCGAATTGTTTGATCAGCGACATTCTTGTGCCCGGTACTCACTTATATGTCCCCCCGGTCAGCACGAATACGCCGGCTGTTTGCAGCAAGGGCGCCGCCGGGTGGATAAATGGCTATGTGGTAAAACCGGGTGATACAATCTATGCGATTGCCACAAACCACTATACAACCGCGGGACTGTTGAAAAGTGTAAATTGCAAATCCAGCGACCTGATCGTCTCGGGCGAAGTCCTGTGGATTCCGAATATTGCCACCCGCACACCTTATCCAACCGCGATGCCCGGCATGACGGTCACACCGCAGCCCACGGACCCGCTTACCCAAACCGCCCTGCCATTCACAGCCACCTTTTTTATCCCGACCAACACATCCATCCCGCCCATATCCACCATGATCCCGACGGGTACCGCCAGTCTGACACCGCCTCCTTGATCGACCTTAACAAGGAAGCTGGAACGCGCACAAATGACCCTGCAGCCCAGGGGTCCAATATGGGCAGACCCAAATTTCCCCTCAAAGACGATCCGTAAATGAAATTATTCCAACAATTTTCCCTGTGCATTGCCTTCGCCATTTTATTGTCTGCCTGCGGCGGTGCGCCACAGGCAAGCGCGCAAACGGCACCGTATCCATTTTTGCTGATCACCTCTGCGCCCAATCCCTCTCCCACGCCTACTCCATTTCAACCTGATTTATTTACCCCCACACAGGCCTCCCTTCTGACTGTCAACGACAGTTCCCCCACCGTTGGGGCCATCCTGCCAACTGAGACACCCTTTCCAACCGTGACTGCCCAACCGACCGTGGATCTTGGCCAGCTCTTTCCTACGATCGCCGCACCGCCGGTTGCCGAATCAGTTGCGGTCAATCCCACGGCCCTGCCTCCGCTGACCGATAACGAAACCATCAACTTTCTTTTGATCGGCTCCGATAAACGACCCGGTTCTTCATATCGCACGGACACGATCGTTGTTGCGGTGGTCTGGCCCAAAGAGGGGCAGATCTCCCTGATCTCCATCCCGCGCGATCTGTGGATCTATATTCCATCGGTGGGAATGCAGCGAATTAATACCGCGTATCAAAGCGGCGAACTGGACGGGTACGCCGGTGGCGGGCCGGGATTGCTCAAAGACACAATCTCTTACAACCTGGGCATCCGCATTGACCACACCGCCATGGTCGATTTCGACGGCTTCCGTCGCATTGTTGACACTCTCGGCGGCGTGGAGGTTCCCATTTCCTGCGCCTACACCGACTGGCGCCTGATCGACCCATCCTACGATATTTACAATGAAAACAACTGGTGGCTGTACACGGTCGGTCCCGGCCAGATCCACATGGATGGAGACCTGGCGCTTTGGTATGCACGGGCCCGTTCCAAGTCAAATGATTTTGATCGCGGCCGCCGCCAGCAGGAGGTTTTGCGTGCCATTTTTGGCCAGGCATTAAAAACCGGCACCTTCGGCAAGATCCCGCAACTCTATAGCGACTTCTCAAGCACCATCGTGACCGATCTCGGCCTGGCCGACATGCTGCGCATGGCTCCCTATGCGCTTAACTTTACAAATGCAAACATCCGCGGCTATTACATTCGCCCGCCTTATGTGACTCCCTGGACCACACCCGGCGGAGCAGCCGTGCTTTTGCCAAATGATGCGGAATTAACCCAGATGCTCATCGAAGCCACCACCCTTTCGACTTATGCCGTTCAGCGGAAATCGATTACCGTGGAAGTCCAAAACGGATCAGCCTCCGACACTTGGGATGCCCTCGCAGCTTCACGCCTTAATTACGCCGGCTTCCAGACCATTCTGACACCGGCAGACCGCAGGGATTATTCATCATCAGTCATTATCGATTCCACTCCCGGGCAGGATCTCAACCAAAGGCAGACGATCATTTCGACCCTCGGCCTGTATTCCGCAAACGTAATTTCCCTGCCCGACTTGAACAATCCAGTGCAGTATCGGGTAATCCTTGGGAATGATTACGAACCCTGTTTTCAGCCCCAGGATCTTTCCCACTAAAAATCAGCCGAACTTCATTTTGAGATGTTGACAATCAGCCTACTTTTAGTTAAACTATACGAAAAAGGCTATGCGCTACCGGCAAGGATAAATCATGACAAAGAATTCTGAATCCGCACATATCTCCTCCAAAACGCTTCTCCCAACCGCACTCAATGGCTGGGAAATGTTCATGTATGATCAGGGACGTTCCTCCAATACCGTAAAGGCGTTTCTCTCGGATGTCCGCCTACTGACCACATTCCTTGCCCCCGACAAAACCATAGGGACCGTCACTACTGAGGACCTCAATCGCTTTTTTGTCTGGATGGAAAAGGAACGTGACATCCCATGCAGCCCCAAGACCCTTTCCAGGCGCATCACTTCCGTAAAGTCCTTCTTTCGCTGGCTTCACCAGCATGGCGCCATGAGCATTGACCCCGCTGAGAAGGTTTTGCAGCGTTCCGCGATCAGTCCCATCCCGCAAGTATTAACCAATGACGAATACGAAGCTGTCCTTCTGGCCGCAGACCGTCAACGCCGCGACAAAAAACCCGATGCCCGTTCCTACACCCTCGTTTATTTGCTGCTGACCACAGGCATCAAGAAAAGTGAATGCCTTGGCATTCATATCAACCACATTGACCTGAATGCAAAAAGCGGACCGCACGTGTTCATCCGCTATGCCAGCCCGGCCAGCCGCTACAAGGAGCGCAAGATCGAACTGGTCGAGGATTGGATTGCCGCCTACCAGGAATATTTGATCCAATACCAGCCTGTTGACCAGGTCTTCGCCTGGTCGCCACGCAGGCTGGAATATTTGCTCGAGGATATCGGCGCAGAAGCCGGACTAAAAAAGCACCTATCCTTCGACATGTGCCGTTGGACCTGCGCCCTGCGCGATTACCAATCCGGCATGGATACGGATGAGATCCGCCAGAAATTGGGCGTTTCGAAGATCCAATGGCGTGAACTTTTCATCAAGCTGAGACAATTGAATGGCGAAATAAAGTGAATAAAAAACGTCGACTTCGAGTCGACGTTTTTTATTCCAGTAATTTCTCAGACAGACGGTTCACTGAGAAATACACGACCTTGCGGGTCTCTGAGGTTAATCGATATGGATGGGCGGGACGGTACCCCGGGACCCAAATGATCTCTCCGCCATTGCACAGCAAAGGCCAGTGCTCGCGTGCCCTTTGTGGCATTTTTCCATTCACAAAAAAATCGGAAAGCTTCTGGGAGTGACCACCCATTCCGAGAGGAATAAACTGATCACCTTGACGCCGAACCCGCAACTCCATATTTTCGGGAAGTTTCTCCGCATCCAGCCAGACTTGAAGCGGGTCGTCGTTTCGATCAGCTTGTTCCTTCGCCAAAGCCGGCAGACGCCAAAGCTCGCAACTAAATTTCCAACCGCATGCCAAAGCAAGTTGACCAGGGACCGAAACCGGCAAGGATTGGGTCCCAGCCATTTGCGGCCAGAGATTAATGGGCAACTCCGCATCCAGGGCGCAGATATACACAGTATTGGCTTCACGAAAGATGCGCAACCCGGATTTCAGGTCCACACGGGAGGAATTTCCCTCCCCGGCAATTAACTTGGTAGCGCGTTCCAGTGCGGAAAAGGTGACATCAATGCCCGGGCGCAGAGTTTGCATGGCTTGTTTGATCAGGCTGCGCTGAAGTCCGAGCCGGTGCGCTGTAAGCCGGTCCGCCTTGAATGCGACCACCTTCTCCTCCAGTTTCACAACTGTTTCCTGCCAGGCCTGTTCCATGGTCTCCATTAATAAGGCTTGGTCGCCTTTCAGGGATTCAGACATGCGCAGGACAGCCTCACGAAACTTCGGATTATAGGTCTCCAAATTCGGGATCAACAGATGCCGGATGCGATTTCGCTGAAAATTCAGGGAGTCATTACTTGAATCATAATGTGGACGCATGCCATTCACCGCACAATAGACCACCGTTTCCTCGCGCCACATGTTGAGCAGGGGCCGCACGAGCGGGATATCCGCATCAAATGTTTTCAGGATCGAACGATGGGACATGCCCTTTAAACCAGTCAGGGCGCTGCCCCGCAGGAAATGCATCAGAATGGTTTCAACCTGATCGTCCGCAGTATGACCCACGGCCACCGCCTGGGCATTATGGTCGCGCGCAAGCCTGAAAAGGAATTGATAGCGCAAATTCCGGGCAGCTTCCTCCAGGGAAAGTTTTTCCCGATCGGCGTATGCACGTACATCCGCGCCATCGATGGTGGACGGAAGCATCAGGCGGGTGGCGGTCTTTTCCACGAGGCGTGCATCCTGACCCGACTCCTCCCGAAGCTGATGGTCAAAATGGGCAACGATCACGGGATAGCCTGCCTGACGCAGCACCTCCATTAAACACAGGCTATCCGGCCCACCGGAGACGCCCGCGATAACAGGCCGGTCTTTCACAAGACCGCATTCTTTACTTAAGATTGCATCAAAATTCTCTGGCATGCCAGGCTACCGGGAAATATTTGGAACCAATAAAATCAAATCTGATACAGCTCAACCAGCACCCCACCCGTGGATTCGGGGTGAATAAAGGCGTATTGTTTTCCATCTGCACCCGTGCGCGGTTGCTCATTAATAAGGCGAATACCCTTTAATTTCAAATGGGACATCATCCCGGCAATATCATCCACTTCAAGACAGATATGATGCATACCCGGCCCCCGTTTTGCCAGGTATTTGGCAATACCGGAATCGTCCGTGGTTGGCAGGACCAGTTCCACTTCGGCGCCGGCAATCGGCAAAAAAGCGACCTGGGAATTTTCGGCGGGGACATCCCGCAGTTCGTGCAGTTCGATCCCAAGCGCATCGCGCCAGAAGGCAAGGGATTTTTGCATGTCATCCACAACGACGGCTACATGATTGACAGATTTGATTTTTGGCATCATTCCTCGTATTAGGATTTTACTTCTTATTTAAAATATCCAGTGCGATGGGCAGGGTTTGGCCGGCCCAGGCTGCGTACATTTTTCCGGAAGGGTGTAAACCATCCACAGCGATCAGGCTGGGATCGTCCACCGCCTCCCTTGAAGCTGGGGTAATGTCCAAATAATTCGCACCGATCGAGAGCGTCTCTTCGCGGTTAATCGAATTATAGGCATCAATTTCATCAGCGATCCCGGCACGATCCCGGCCGGCGGCATATGGAGTCACCCCCCAATCCGGTATGGACAGGACGGCCACATGGTTGCTTTTCCCGGCTGCATACTCAATGGACCTGGACAGCAGAAAGCGAAACTGTTCACGATATTCGGTCTGGTCATACCCGCGATATTGATTATTGACCCCGACCAGCAGCGAAACCAGGTCATAAGTTCCTGAAGGCGGGTTATCCTGGATGCCCTGCCAGAGCTCGGCGGTGGTCCAGCCGGTACGGGCAATGATGGTGACATCAGCTGCAAACCCTTTTTCCGCCAGCATCCCGGAAAGTTGAATGGGCCAGCGCTCCCCTTCCGGAACACTTTCCCCAATGGTATACGAATCTCCCAAGGCAAGAAATCGAACGGGCCGGGGAGCTGGAACAGGGGTTGTCAAGGGACCTCCGCAAAAATTCAAAAATAAGAAACCCGGAAGCCACAGCTTCCGCATTTCTTGATTAAACCACATTGGGACATTCTTGCGAATGTCCCAATGTGGTTTGGAAACCATATCCCTTAGAGCGATCGTATTTTCAACCAAAGCCCCGGAATGCGACTGACCTTACCCCAAGCCGACAGACTCGCCCGGCGGGTAAATACGTTGTAATCGTGTTTTTCAATATCGTCCAGGATGCCGCTGTAAAAAGTGGAGGCCGCACCAATGGCGAGCTGACCTTCGCGCTCCAGCATTTTGACCCCGGCCCAGGATTCCCGGTACAGTTGGCGGGTCCGGTCGATCTGGAATTTCATAAAGCGGCGCCAGTGTTCGGTTACCCTGCCAGCCGCGATATCGGCCTCATCAATTCCGTAAAAGACGAGTTCTTCACGGGGCAGATATAAGCGTCCGTTGCGGTAGTCCTCCCCCACGTCGCGCAAAATATTGGTCATTTGCAGAGCCACGCCCAGCTTGATCGCGTACGAAACGGCTTCGTGACCCTCAAAACCGACAATATACATGCTCATCAACCCGACCGTGGAAGCCACCCCGTAACAATATGTGGCGAGATCGTCAAAGGTCTGGTAGCGGGATTGGGAAAGGTCACGGGCCACACCGTCGATCAACTGCAGGGCATAATGACGCGGAATATGGTATCGGATGAGCGTATCCGCCCAGGCGGAGGCAATCAGGTCATCGGTCGGACTGGAAGCGGTTTGAACCACATTCCTCCAATAATCCAGCTCAAAATCCCGGTCTTTCTTTAACTCAACTTCATCCACAATGTCATCAACCGTACGGCAGAAGGCGTATAAGGCCCGGGCTGCCGAGCGCTTTTCCTCCGGGAGTAAACCGGATGCAAAATGAAAGGATTTACTGTGTTGGGCCGTGATCAGCGAAGCCTGTTGATAGGCCTTGCGCAAGGCCGCGTCGCCAGCCCAATATGAAAAAAAAGGCCGGGTGGACGGGTGTTGAATGTGACCTGCGAGGTCAAGAAGTTGATTTTCCCAGTTCGCCTGTACTTGCATATTGTTCTCCTGCGTCATTCTCTTTTGGTTGACTTTGCTTTCGTAGGGGTATTTTACAGGATTTATCCTATTTGTCAAGGTTTTGCAAAGGAATATTTAAATAAACCTTGACAAATAGTAGACAAGAGATATAATGAATTTATTGTCTTAGCGCAATCAAGGAGAAAACATGCAAAAACAAACTGCCTTAATCATTGGCGCAGGTATCGGCGGAATCGCCACTGCCGCCCGACTGGCAAAAAATGGATACGATGTGACCGTACTGGAAAAGAATGACACTCCGGGCGGCCGCTGCAATCAGATCATCAAAGACGGACACCGTTTCGATATCGGCCCGACCCTGTTTCTCATGCCCGAGGTTTGGGAGGAGACCTTTGCCTCCCTGGGCGAAAAGATGAGCGACCATATCGACCTGCGTCGTATTGACCCGACCTACAAGGTCCGCTTCGACGACGGCTTGCAGCTCGAACTCACTTCCGATATTGGCAAGATGCAAAGTCAGCTGGAAAAGGTGGAAAAGACCGCCTTTACAGGTTTTCTGAACTACATTGCGGAAGGCAGCCGGCACTACAAGATCTCGCTTGAGAAATTCGTGGGGCGTAACTTCTTCAATATCTTCGAATATTTCAGTCTCTCCAACCTGCCCCTGATCTTCAAGCTCAAGGCCCTTGACAAACATTACCGCAACACAGGCCGCTTCTTTAAGGACGAACGATTAAAGGCCGCCTTCACTTTCCAAAACATGTATCTGGGCCTCAGTCCGTATGACGCACCCGCCACCTACTCCCTATTGCAATACACTGAACTGGCTGAAGGGGTTTGGTATCCGATGGGCGGCATGTACGCCGGCATCCTGGCGCTGACGGCCCTGGCTGAAAAACTTGGCGTGAAATTCATTTTCAACGCGCCGGTCAAACGCCTGCATGTGGATAGGTCAAAAGTTATCGGCGCAGAACTTGAAGACGGCCGCCAGTTCCACGCAGATCTATTCGTCGGCAACGCGGACCTTCCATATATTTATGATCAACTGCTCCCTGATCGGGCAGAAGCCCGCAAACTCATCGAGGATAAACTCTATACCTGCTCCACGATCATGTTCTATTGGGGCGTGGACAAGGAATATCCCCAGATCGCACACCATAATGTTTTTCTGGGCGGCGATTACAAAGCCTCCTTTGAGAAGATCTTCAATGAGCACACCCTGCCCGAAATCCCCTCCTTTTATGTGCACGCACCCAAGCGGACTGACCCTGCCGCCGGCCCGGAAGGCCAGGATACTTTATACGTCCTCATGCCTGTCGGTCACCTGGATGCACGCAGCAGCCAGGATTGGGACGCACTCGTCAAGCGGGCCCGCCAAACCGTGTTGAACCGCCTCGGAAAGGAAATGGGGGCAACCGACCTGGAGAGTCACATCAAGTTCGAGATCGTGTATCAGCCCAAAACATGGAAAGAACGCTTCAATCTGGTGAACGGCTCCGCTTTCGGCTTGAGTCATAATTTCTGGCAGGTTGGATATCTGCGTCCACACAATCGCCACAACAAATATAAGAACCTGTACTTTGCCGGCGCCTCCACCCACCCTGGAACCGGCCTCCCGATTGTCCTGCTTTCCGCTCGCTTAACAACCGAACGAATTCTCAAGGAAATGGGTACAATATCTGTGCAAAACATGGCGAAAGCCGTGCTTGCTGCATCTGATTAAAAATTACCCATTTTGGAGAATCATATGTCCCTCAGCAAAAATCCTGCATACAACTTAAAAGCTGTCCTGCAAGAGACCAACATTGCAGCCGACACTTTGCGCGCCTGGGAAAGACGCTATGGTCTGCCCATGCCGCAGCGCACGGCAGGAGGTCATCGTCTTTACTCACAATATGATATTGAGACAATTAAATGGCTGCTGGCCCGTCAGGCCGAGGGACTCTCGATCTCTCGGGCAGTGGATTTGTGGAACGAAAAAACCGGTTCCAGCCTGGACCCGCTGGCTGATGTTGCCCCTTCGGCATTGCCATCCTCTCAAACAACTCTTGCCTTATCGGCCTCGATGGAAACAAATCTGGAAGTTTTGCGGGCGCAATGGATCGCGGCCTGCATGAAGTTCAGCGAGGCAGGTTCAGAGCAGGTACTGAATCAGGCCTTTTCAATTTTTCCCGTTGAATCAGTCTGCATGGAAATCCTGCAAAAGGGCATGGTCGAGATCGGCAGCCTTTGGTATGCCAACAAGGCCTCCGTGCAGCAGGAACACTTTGCTTCCGGCCTGGCCATGCGCCGGCTGGATGCATTGTTGAGCGCCTCTCCTGCCCCTTCCCGGAATCAAACCGTGCTGGTGGGCTGCCCTCCCAATGAATGGCACACCTTTACACCTCTGCTGCTGGCCCTGCTTCTCCGCCGCCGTGGACTTAATGTGATCTACCTCGGAGCCAATGTCCCAACGGATCGCTTCGAAGAGACCGTTTCCTCGGTTAAAGCCAATCTGGTCATACTTGTTTCGCAGACTCTGGCAAGTTCTGCCGCCCTGCAGTTGACGGCACTGGCCCTCACTGGCTTGCGCATTCCGGTCAGTTTTGGGGGGCGTATTTTCATCATTCGGCCGGATATTGTCGACCATATCCCGGGAAATTACCTTGGAGACACCATCGGGTCTTCCCTGGAGGAAGTCGAAAAGCTGCTTAAGGGTAAAGGCGTTCCTCATCAACTCAGGACGGCATCCCAGGAATATCTGGCGGCGCACCAAGCCTTTGTTTCGAAACGTACCCACATTGAAAGCACCGTCAAGGAAATGATCCCGCCCTTTCTACCAAGCCCGGAAGGTATCAACACCGGTATACAATTCCTTGGAGACAATATTGCAGCAGCCTTGCAGCTTGGCGACATGGAACACGTCACCAATGAAATGGAATGGTTGAAGATCCTGCTTCAATCCCATGAAAGGCCCGCCCAGGAGCTGGTTGATTTTATGAATAATTACTCCCAGGCGGTCGACAGGCATATCAACGGCCAGGGTGAACCGATCAAGCATTGGCTGCGGGTACAGGCCGGTCGGGAAGCGTGAAACCCGGACATTTTATAAAAAAAAGAGGAAACCATGCGACTTGCTAAATTCATTTCCATATTGGGCATTTTGTCCATGACCGCGGTGCTGATCTATGGCTTTACCATCGGTGATTTCGCGAAGGAGGGTGCCCGGCTGGCTTCCATGCCGTGGGGTATTGTATCCCTGGTCGACTTGTACACCGGCTTCATGCTTTTTTCCGCCTGGATCATCTATCGGGAAAAATCCAGCCTGTCTGCCATCTTATGGACAATCGCCATGATGACCCTGGGTTTTTTCGCGGGCAGTCTGTACACTTTCATCGCCCTTCAAAAAAGCAAAAACGACTGGCGTTTATTCTGGCTTGGAAAACATGCATGAACATCAATTAGCCGGGTCGGATGAAAAACCGGATAAATTGCACGAGCTGCTCGAGGAGCTCAGCTCTTTCCTGACGGGACGCAATTCCTTTCTCGACGCAATCCTTCCACCACTCATTTTCCTGCTGGTCAATGGACTGCTGGGATTTCAGGCAGCCATGGGCAGTGCTTTGATCGTTTCAATGGGATTCGCAATTTTACGCATTTTGAGGAAACAATCCCTGCTGTATTCCCTGGCAGGCGCCGGAAGTGTGGGAATTGCAATTGTCATTGCATGGTGGCTGGGGAGATCGGAAGCCTTTTTCCTGCCCGGCCTGATCAGTGGCAGCATGACCCTGCTCCTGACCATTGTTAGTCTTTTGATCCGCCGGCCCATGGTGGCATGGACCAGTTACATCGCCCGCCGCTGGCCTCTGGATTGGTACTGGCATCCTCTGGTGCGGCCTGCTTATAGCGAAGTTACGCTGGCCTGGGCCTTGTTCTTTGCGGCGCGCCTATATCTACAATTTTCATTATTTGATCACAAATACATCGATCAACTTGCAGTTTCAAATTTTTTGACTGGCTGGCCGGCAACCATCCTGCTTTTGATCGCCAGTTATTTATATGGCACGCGGCGGTTGAGACAGTTGCGCGGACCCAGTGTCGAGGAATACAGGCATGACACGCCTGCTCCCTGGCAGGGTCAACAGCGTGGTTTTTAAAGCAGTTTTGGAGAACTAAAATGATTATTCAAATTTTGCAGATTATCGCGGCCGCCGCGACCATCCTGACCGGACTGTTCTCGATGCTCAAACCAACTGCCATCACAGGCTTCACGGGCCTCAGCTCTCTCAGCGGCCGGGGAATTACCGAGATCCGGGCAATCTTCGGCGGTCTGTTCATTGCACTGGGGCTTTTTCCTCTGCTGGCTGGCTCCCCCATTGCCTATACCATGCTGGGCGTCTCCTATCTTGGGATTGGGTCCGTCCGGGCCATTTCGATGTTCATCGACAAATCCCTGGTTACTTCAAACTGGGTCAGCCTGACGGTTGAGGTCATCTTCGGCATTATTCTGGTCATCTAGAACATGAGCACCCGCATCGAACTTAACAAACCCGCCCCTGAATTCATCTTGCAGGATTTCCATGGGAGGGAGATCAGACTGGCTGATTATCATGCCCGCAGGAATGTACTCCTGATCTTCAATCGCGGTTTGTTTTGACGGCACTGCCAAAACCACATGGCGCAGTTGCGTCAGCAATACGACAAATATGTTGAAGTGAATACGGAAATCCTGGTCATTGGGCGTGAAGATGCCGGCTCTTTTGCCGGATACTGGCAAAAACACGATCTGCCCTTCCCGGGCCTGCCGGATCCGACCCTCAGTGTTCTGAAGTTATACGGTCAGGAGGTCAACCTCTTCAAATTTGGAAGGGTCCCGGCCCAGATGATCATAGACAGATGCGGAGTGGCACGCTATGTTCATTACAGCAGCGGCTCCAGTGATATTCCAGCCAATGAGGAAATTCTTGAACTGCTTAATCGAATTAACCTGGAACGGGTTCAACAATAATCCAAAACTGAAATTGGACAGGTCGATCTAATGCAAAATGGCCCGAAGTATTTTCAAACAGCGCATTTTTCTGCGAAGGAGAAGCATGGAGTTAAAGGATAAGATCGTTGTAGTGACCGGCTCATCGCGCGGATTCGGATATGCGATTGCCAATTCCTTCCTTGAGGCGGGCGCTGTCGTCGCCATTACCGCCAGAAGCCGTCAGGCAGTGGATGGCGCATTGGCCGGCTTACAGCCTAAGGGTCGTGTGAGCGGATTCGTGATGGACGTTCGCGAAGAGGAGCAGATTTATCAACTGGTCGAGGATGTCCTCAAGGAATTTGGTCGCATTGACATTTGGATCAATAATGCAGGCTACTCGAATGCCGCCGGCTTGATGCTGGAGATGGATCCGTTGGATGCCCTCGACATGTTTCTCACCAACGACCTCGGCACCCTGCGTTGTACGCAGGCGATCATGCACTACATGCTGCCCCGCAGGCAGGGGCTGTTGGTCAATATTTATGGAAATGGAAGTTTTTTACGGCCCGCCTCTCCAACCGGCCTATACGGCGCGACCAAAGCCTGGATCAGCTCCTTTACACGCAGTCTTGCGGTCGAGTTAAGGGGAAGCGGAATACAGATCCTCGGTTTCAGCCCTGGCATGATGACAACCGATATGCTTACCAGCCCGGTCGTGATCGGCGAACGCGGAAAGGAAATGCTGAAGAACTTCGGATTCGTTCTGCGCTTCCTCGGCCAGCCCGCCGGGCATGCTTCAGCCAAATTGGTGAAAGCCGTATCCAGCCATAATCAGGAATTCTCTGAAATCAAATTATTCAAGCCATGGACTCCCCTGCTCGGTCTGCTGAAGGTTGCCTGGGAGAATCTCACCAAAACCGGCAAGGACATTGAATTTGAGCTGCATTATCAGGAAGCCTATCGCTCCAAATACTTGAAATAAAAAGGAAACAATGAATAACAAACGTCTCTTCTCCATTATTCTGGTGGTGTTTATCGACCTGCTGGGCTTCAGCCTGATCCTGCCCCTGCTGCCGTATTATGCAAAGACCTTTAATGCCAGCCAGACCACCACCGGCCTGTTGATCGCATCGTATGCCCTGATGCAACTGATCGGCGCCCCGATCCTTGGCCGCCTCTCTGACCGCTTCGGACGCCGCCCGGTCCTGCTGCTGAGTATATTTGGCACCTTCCTTGGTTTCCTGCTGCTCGGTTTCGCCAACTCCCTTTGGATGCTTTTTGCCAGCCGGATTCTGGATGGATTGACCGGGGGCAATTTAAGTGTAGCCCAGGCATACATCTCGGATGTGACCGATGAAAAAAGCCGCTCCAGGGGTCTTGGAATGATCGGCGCCGCTTTCGGTCTCGGCTTCATCATTGGCCCGGTCACGGGCGGGTTATTGAGCCAATGGGGCTATGCGGTTCCCGCTTTTGCAGCCGCCGCGATCTCCTTCATCAATCTGGTCTTGATCTATGCATGGCTGCCAGAATCGCTGACCGATGAGAAACGCAGCCAAATGACGGAAAAGAGACCAGCGGTAACGTTGAAAGCATTATGGGTGGCTTTTCAACGCCCATTCACCGGCTCGATCCTGATCACGCGTTTTTTCTTCGGCCTGGCTTTCGCGATCTTCCAGACCATCTTTTCCCTGTACGCACTGGCCAAGTTCAACCTCACCGCCCGTGACACCGGCTTTGTATTGACTTACGTGGGGGTTTTGTCCGTGATCGTCCAGGGTTTTTTGGTGGGACGCCTCACCACTCGATTCCGGGAGGATCTGCTGATTACATTCTCCGCCGTCCTGATGGGTATATCGCTGCTCGGCTGGGCACTGGCACCCTCCCTGATCTGGCTGTATATCATCATGACCCCCACCGCCCTTTCCGGCGGATTATTGAATACTTTGCTGTCGAGTACTTTAACAAAAGCGGTCGCCCCGCAGGAAATTGGCGGCATTCTCGGGTTGTCAGCTGCAGTGGAAAGTTCAACCCGTATCATCGCCCCGCTGCTTGGCGGCCTGCTTCTGCAACAGATCGGCACCTGGGCGCCCGGAATGTTCGGTGCGGTGCTTATGACCGGCATCAGCATCTTTATTTTTCGGAAAATCTTCAACCATCCGATCGTGTTTACCTTGAATCAAAACAAGACCGCTCACGCTCCGGCGGCGGATTAAAAAGCGAATCATGTCTGACAGCATCACTCGCTATGAATTGCCTCCAGCCGGGATCACCCTGCTGGGATATGTGGTCCGCCGCATGCACAAAACGGACTGGCTCACGCCTGTCTCAGTATTGCTTGCTGAAAATAAAAGTGAAATGGCCCTGGCGCGAATCGCCATGTATGCTGTGACCTCTTCAACCTCCTTTGGGCGCGCCTACTATCAACCGCAGTTTAACTCCGTTGGAGCGGATATCATGGAAGCTGATCCGCAGACTGGTGCGCTGGTCACGGCAAAATTGGTATCGACCTCACCGCACTATTTGATCACCTACAGCGCCAGCATGCCCGGCGGGGATGTGTTTTCAGGGCATGAAGAGATTACCGGTACCACCATCGGCTTGCGCGGTTTGGGCATGCCTGCACCCTCCCAATTCAATTTCCGGACGGGATCCTACGAGGCTGAATTAAGCGGGTTGCTGACCAGCGAACTGGCGCTTTCCTTGATTGGCAGAACTCGCATCCGCGCTTATGGATTTTTGAACTTCAGCGACAATGCAAATAACTCCGGAAAACTCTCAGTCGATCGGGACAACACGATCAAGCTTGAGATTAATGGCCGCCCAGTGGAGACTCCATCCAGATGACTTCAATCTGGTGGATTCGCCGTGATCTAAGGCTGACGGATAACCCCGCGCTTCATTCCGCGCTCGAGGCGGGCGATGTGCTCCCTGTCTTTGTCCTCGACCCGGCCTTTTCCAATCCATCGCAGCGCCGACGGAATTTTCTATACGAAGGCCTTGAAGTATTAGATAAGGACCTGCAAACCCGCGGATCATACCTAGTCATTCGCGCCGGCAGGCCGGTGGATGTGCTACGCCAACTCGTTGAGGAATCGGGTGCCAACTCCATTTTCGCTGAAGAAGACTACACACCTTATGCGCGTAAACGGGATACCCAAGTTGCAAATCAGCTTCCGCTACAACTAGTACTTGGACAAACCGTGCATCATCCTGAGTTTGTCAAAAAAACCGATGGCAGACCTTATACGATCTTCACACCTTATTCAAAAATATGGAAATCCCTTCTCAGGGAAATCAACCTGTTGTCTGCGCCCGGGCATATCAGCACACCAGCCGGGATAAAAAACGAAGGCATTCCCGCTTTTACAGGAAATCCAGATTTTCCGGCCGGGGAGGCAGAGGCCCTGAGACGATTAAAAGATTTTGCATCCAGACGGATATTCAATTACCGGGAAACCAGGGACCGCATGGACCTGGACGGCACATCCAGCCTTTCGCCGTATCTTCGCTTTGGAATGCTCGGATTAAGGCAGGCTGTCAGAATGGCGCAGCTGGCCCAAGGTCAGGCGGGAAGCGTTCAGGAAA
This sequence comes from Chloroflexota bacterium, assembly GCA_021414245.1. Taxonomy (GTDB): domain Bacteria; phylum Chloroflexota; class Anaerolineae; order Anaerolineales; family Villigracilaceae; genus Villigracilis. Next base: position 486,652 of record JAIOOU010000003.1, on the reverse strand, counting down.
ATCAGGGAGCGGAGACCTGGCTGAACGAACTCATCTGGCGCGAGTTCTATATCCAGATCCTGTATCACTTCCCGCAGGTCAGCCGGACGGCATTTAACCTGTCTCTGGCAAACATCCCCTGGCGCAACCAGGAATCCGAATTTGCTGCCTGGAAGGACGGCCTTACCGGCGTGCCAATTGTGGACGCGGCCATGCGCCAGCTCCGGGAAACCGGCTGGATGCATAATCGTGCCCGAATGATCGCGGCATCTTTCTTGGTAAAAGATTTATTGATCGATTGGCGCTGGGGCGAGGCCTGGTTCATGGAAAAATTACTCGATGGAGATCCTGCGGCAAACAATGGCGGCTGGCAATGGACGGCCGGCACCGGCACGGATGCCGCGCCGTATTTTCGAATCTTCAATCCGGTCTTGCAGAGTGTAAAGTTTGACCCTCAAGGGGGGTATATTCGTAAATGGGTCCCTGAATTGCGCGCACTGGATGCAAAAGTGATTCATGCACCCTGGGAATGGGGTATCGAAGTTCCGGACTATCCTGCCCGGCCCATTGTGGATCGTGCCATTGTCAAAGAGAGGGCCATGAACGCCTATCGTCATTCGAAAATCGGGATTAAATGATGACCAAAACCGGACTGGACGTTTCCATTCCAATGAAGGAAGCTGCGGGCAAATCCCTGATCATCGCCATCCCGGTTGCAGTTCTTCAAACCGGCTTGTTTTATTCGGTCAATGGATTTTCGGCACTCCCCACGCGGGCGGACATGGCCTTATATGCCTTCCTGCTGTTATTCGGCATCTTCGTGCATGAACTGATCCACATGTTTGTATGGGCCTTCTTTGCCAAAAAGTCACTGAGGGCCTTCAAACTTGGCTTTCAATTGAGCTCCTTCACTCCCTATGCACATTGCCGCGAACCGATGGACATTCGTCCCTACCGGATTGGTTCGTTCGCGCCGGGGTTTTTACTTGGCTTCGTGCCCTGGTTGATCAGCCTGTTTACAGCGAATGGAATGCAATTTTTGTTTGGACTTTTATACACGACCGCCGCATGCGGGGATTTTCTCATCCTGTGGGTCATCCGGACCATCAAACCCGGCACCTCCGTGCAGGATCACCCCACGAATGCCGGCTGTCTCATAATCGAAACGGAAGAAAGAAAATTTCAATGACCAAAAAGATTTCCCCCGATACCGGCCGCGCCGCGCTGCGGGCCCTGCTCAAAGACAGGTCCCCGCTGGGCCCCTTGAAAGTAATGGCGGAACACGTCGGCCGTTTCTTTCAAATTCCCCTGCCTGGATTCCGGCCCTATGTTGTGTTCGGACCGGAATCGGTGCGCAGGGTTTTGGTAACGGAACGAAACAAGGTGCTCTGGCGAAATACCGATCCCGTGACCGATCTCCTGCATCACGGCCTGCTCATCACCGACGGTGAGGAACACGATCACTATCGCAAACTGATGGAACCGCCGCTGCACCCGTCCCAATTGCCGGGATATACCCGCATGATGATCGAACAAACCGACCGGGTTATTTCGCGCTGGAAAGAAGGCGAGACGGTGGACATGCTGATCGAAAGCCGCAAGATCGCCCTGCTCATCATCATGCAGGCCCTCTTCAGCCGGGACGTATGGGACGATCTGCCACGCATCTGGACGCCGATTCTCAAGGCGATCGAATATATCTCCCCAGGAGCATGGATCATTTGGCGCGGGATTCCCCGGCCCGGTTTTCGCAAACCGCTCAAGCAACTGGATGATTATTTATTTGGGATCATTTCGGAGCGCAGAAAAAAGCAGGTCATGTTGTTGGGCAACAGCAACGAAGGATTGCCTTCGCATGATGAAGACACTTTGCCCCCAGGGGCCACTCAAAATGACATACCCAACGACCTGCTCCAGCATTTGATCGACGCCGGCCTGACCGATGAAATCATCCGCGATCAGATGCTGACGATGCTGATCGCCGGGCACGACACATCCACCGCCCTGCTGGCCTGGATATTTGTCCTGTTGGGTCAGCATCCGCAGACGCATGTCCGGCTCATTGAACAGATCCATCACGACGGCCGGTCCATTCTTCTGGATCAGGTCATCAAGGAAAGCCTGCGGCTTTATCCGCCCATCCATATCGGTAACCGCCTCATCGCTGAAGAAATGGATTTTGACGGAAACAAGGCGCCGAAGGGCGAACGTCTTTTCTACTCGATCTACCTTACCCAGCGTGATCCGGCCATCTGGGAAAACCCTGATGATTTCTGTCCGGAACGCTTTGCCCAGGGTGGAAATAAAACACCACCCATGAGCTACATCCCTTTTGGCGGTGGTCCGCGGGCCTGCATCGGCGCGGTTTTTGGTCAATACGAGGCGCGGGTTGTGATGACCCGCCTCCTGCAGTCCTTTACATTTGAGCCGCTCAATGCTGGAAAAATCCATGCCCACATGGGTGCCACTCTCGAACCCCGTCCCGGCGTTATGATGAAAGTCAAACATCGGATGCCAAACATCGGAAACTAAATCATGACGTATTTCGGATTCCTTTTTCGCTTTCTTTTTACGCCCATCGTGTTCCTTCTGCTGATCACGCTCCGGGACAATGGAAAAAACAAACTCAACCTCGGATTCCAAAATGGGCGCGCCGTGTGGGTTGCGATCCTTATCCATGTCGTCCTTGCGGTCGTATACACCACTCCATGGGATAACTATCTGGTGGCGACAGGTGTATGGTATTACAACCCTTCGCTCGTCACCGGGCTTGTCCTTGGCTATGTACCCATCGAGGAATATACCTTCTTTGTGGTCGAAACCATCCTGAGCGGGCTGTGGTGGTGGTTTCTGGCCCGGCGGCTGGCCGCTCCCGCGCAGGAATTCATGCCCAATCAAAAAATCCGCGTCATTGCCGCAAGCCTGCTCATCACAACATGGATCATTTTCACAATAATCTTCTTTAACGGTGCCGATCCGCTTACCTATCTTTCGATCACGCTTTTTTGGGCCCTGCCCGCGATCCTGCCCCAGGTGATTTATGGAGCCGATATCCTCTGGCATCATCGCAAGCTCGTCACGCTTGGCATCCTCATTCCCGGCATCTACCTGTCATTAATGGATATTGTCGCCCTCTCGGAAACAACCTGGTCGATCTCAAAAGGACAGACGACGGGTATTCTATACTTCGGGATCCTGCCTCTGGAAGAGGTGGTTTTCTTTTTCATTACAAACATCCTGATCGTTTTCGGCATGACCCTTTTGCTGGCCAATGAAAGCCCCGGCAGACTCAAAGAATTGCAGGCTGTTTACAAAAAATGGACCGGCCAAAAGGGAAGCTGAACAAAAAAGCCGCAGAACATCCTGCGGCTTTTCATCAGGCGATATTTACAAGATCGTGAATCCAGCGCCGCGACCTAAATCTCCACCAGCTGACCAGTGCCTTGGCGACCTCCTCCAGAATGACCATGAGATACACCAAATACACCGGCAGGTGCAAAATGAAAGCACCGGTGTAGGCCGCCGGGACGCCGATCAGCCAGATGGAACAGATCTCCATCAAGAGGGCAAAGCGGGTGTCGCCGCCTGCGCGCAGAGCGCCGACAAAAACTGTGAAATTGAACATACGGATCCATAAACAGCAGGCCATCACCAGCATTAACATGCGCACATTATAGACGCCGCTCGGAGAGAGGTCGTACAAGCCGACCACAACATCCCGCAAAAAGAAGATCGCGACCCCGATCAGGGCGGCAAAAGCAACCCCCATAACCATCACCCGCCGGACGATCTCATAGGCTTCCTCGCCGCGCTCCGCGCCGATGCGGTTGCCGACCATGACAGCGCAGGCATTACCGAGCCCAAGAAAGACGACAAAGCCCAATTCTTCGATGGTGGCATTGACATTGATCGCGGCAATGGAGTCCGTGCCGATGTGGGCGTAGATGGCATTATAGGTGGTGATCCCAACCGACCAGAACATTTCATTCGCAACAGCCGGCAGCACGGTTCTTAGGACGCGCCCGAAAAAGGACATGTCGAAGGTGAAGAAACTCAAAGGGTTGGCGGCCAGGGGGGTTTTCTGGGTGTAGATCAGGATCAGCAGCAGGACCAATTCAAAGGTCCAGCCAAAAGCGGTGCCAATCGCAGCTCCCCGCACGCCGAGCGCCGGGAACCCCGCAATACCAAAGATCAGGCAATATCCCAGGATCGTCTTCAGGATCAAAGCGGAAACCGTGGCAATCACGGTCAAGCGTATCAATTGCAGACTTCGCAGCACGGCAATATAAGCTGTGGCGATCGCGACCGGAATGTAGGTGAACCCCACGATGCGCAGATAACTGCTGCCGAGCTCGATCACGGCTTTATCCCGCGTATAAAAACCAAGGATCGTGCCCGGAATCAGGGTTGCCGCCAGGGTAAAAACGAGTGCCATTGCGGTGGATACGATCAAGCTCATGCCGAGCACCTTGCGAATTGGCTCGATCTCCTGCTTGCCCCAGAATTGGGCCGTAAAGATGGCCATGCCGCTGGTGGCGCCGAACAGCAGCAGGATCAAAACAAAGAATACCTGATTTGACAGACCCAGCGCGGCAATGGCAGTCTCGCCCAACTGCCCCACCATGATCACGTCGATCATATTAAGCGAGGCGTTGATGAGTTGTTGAAAGGAAATGGGAATTGCGATGACCAGCAATTCACTTAAAAATTTTCGGTCGCGCAGAAAGGAGAGATTCATGGGTGGAAAAAATGATTTGATCACCAAAATCAGCGATATAAAGAAGGCGGCTCCTTTCGGATGGCCGCCGACTGGTCAAGGAAACCTCTAGATTACCCTATTTTTGATCTTCGGGGGCCTCACGGACAATGTAAAGGGGCCGGCCTTTGGCCTCATCATATAAACGGCCGATATATTCACCGAGCACACCCAGCGAAATCAACTGCACACCGCCAAAGAACAACACGGCAATCAAGGTGGAAGCCTGACCAAAAAACGCGCCGGACCCCATGATGCGCATATAAATGACGACCGGGATGGCAATCACGGAGATGCCGGCCGAGGCAAAGCCGAAATACGTGGCCAGCTGCAGCGGGAAATAAGAGAAGCCGGTGATCGCATTCAAAGCCAGCTTGAGCATCTTGCTGAAAGGATACTTCGTTACACCGGCAACCCGGGCGGCGCGCCTGTAGGTCACGCCGATCTGCCGGAAACCCACCCATGCGGACATGCCGCGCGGGAAGCGGTGGCGCTCCTTCATTTGCTTGAGCACATCCACCACCTTGCGGTCCATCAAGCGGAAGTCGCCGGTATCGACGGGGATCTTCACATCGGTAATGCTGTAGATGATCCGATAGAACATTGCAGCCGTAAATTTCTTGAACCAGGATTCACCCTCGCGCTCGCCCCGTACCGCGTAGACAACCTCGTACCCTTCCTTCCATTTCTTTGCAAGTTCAAGGATGGTCTCAGGCGGGTCCTGCAGGTCGGCATCAATAATGACAACCGCATCGCCGCGGGCATAATCCCAACCGGCGGTGATGGCCACTTGATGTCCAAAATTACGGGCAAAGATGACTGGCCGTACGTGTTTATCTTTTTTGGCAAGTTCACGGATCTTATCCGTCGACCCATCGGTGGAACCATCATCCACCAGGATGAACTCCCACGATTCGCCGGAGGACTTCATCACCTCACTGACCCGGCGGTGCAGTTCAGGCAGGTTATCAATTTCATTGTAGATCGGGGCAATGATTGAGTAGGTAACTTTCATGATTCCTTGTTCCGTTTTTCTCGATTCCGAGAAGAGAGCCGGCGCGGCCGTCTTATGCTTTCCTCCGGTGCGACAAACTGCCTGCTGACATCATCTCCAAAGGGCGGCAGGCCCAACACACGGCGGCGCAAATATTCCAAAATGACCGCCATGGAGGCGAGCAGTGGAACGATCAACAGGGCGCCCATGATGCCCTCCAGAATCGTGGCGATCATAATGGCGATAAAGATCAGCGCCTCGTTCATGTGAACACTGCGACCCATGATGTAGGGACGCAGCCAGAAATTCTTCAAATTGATCAGAACCAGATACACGACGAAAACGATGCCTGCCACCCAGAAATTGGATAACGGGATCCAGGTCGAACCTTCCAACAGCGCCACCGCCATGGCCAGGATCGCCGCAAGGAAAGGTCCGACATCCGGCACGAGCGTGAACAACCCGGCCAGCACGCCCAATACCAGAGCGCCCGGAATGCCCATGATCAGCCAGGCGATCGTAAATACGATCCCAACCACGATCATCAGGACGATCTGCCCGCGCAGGTAGGCCATCCAAACGCGGCGCAGGCGCTTGAATATTTCACGCATATCCTCCTGGTAGGGCTCCGGAGCAAGCTCCACGATCGCTTCGCGCATGCGCGGCCACTCCGTCATGAACAGGTGCACGCTGACAATGATCACCAAAAACCAGAGCACATTGACCGAGGTGGTTTCCAACAGAGCCAGAGCCTGCTCCGGAAGGGGCGTCAGGACGGTATCCTGCAAATGAGAAAGGCTGCTGCCCAGCTGCTCAAAGTGGAAGACCATGCCGCCGAACTGAACCGGACGGGAAAGGATGGTACTGAACTCACCGGAAAGATCGAGGATATCCCGCGCCACGATCTTGATCTCGTCAAAGAAGATCGGCGTCAGTGTGGCAGGTACACCCACCAGCACGATCAAAGCTGTAAAATAAACGATGTTCACCGCGGCCGTGCGGGAAAGTTTCGTCTTTTCCCTCAGGTAGTTCACGACCGGGCTGATCAGATAGGCTACAAAGGCGGCGATCACCAGGGCCCGCACCGCTTCATGTGCATAGATCAACAACGCCACGCAGGCAATAAAGAGAATGATCCCAACCACGTAACGAAACGAATCGTTCCACTGGCTCCCATTTTTATTTTTCATAATAATTTTTTCACCGCAGATAAAGTTGGCTCGATAACAGGCGCCGCAGCCACCGCCTGCATGGCCGCGCGGACATCCTTGAGTCCGCTGCCGGTATTCAACACCAGGACGGGATCATCGCTTCGGACCGCGCCCGAAGCTGCCGCACGGACCAGACCGGCATACGCGGTGGCCCCGGCTGGTTCGGCAAATACGCCCATTTTGCCAAGCTCGGCAATGGACTGAATGATCTCATCGTCCGAAACCGTAATATAGGTACCGCCTGTTTGCCTGGCAGCCCGCACAGCGCGGACCCCGTCACGGGGCAGATCGACCGAAATGCTGTCCGCGATCGTTTTCGCAGAGACCGGCGTGATCGTCTCCGTATCCGCATGAAAGGCATTCGCAATCGCCGCGGACCCTTCCGCCTGCACACCCACAATGCGCGGCAGGTTGGGGATCCAGCCCAGTTCGAAGAGATCCTTGAAACCCTTGTGAATACCGGAGATGATGTTGCCATCCCCGACCGAGACAAAAATGGTCAGCGGCGCATGTTCATCCAGCGGATTATCCTTCTGGTGCCATTCCTGATGCGCTTCCACCCACCATTCCCAAATCTCGAAAGCGGCGGTTTTCTTGCCTTCAAGGGTAAAGGGGTTATAGCCTGTGTTTCGGCAGTACCAGCCGAATTCATTGGAGGCCTGGATGCTTAGATCGAAGGCGTCATCGTAACTCCCATCCACCAAAATGACCTTGGCGCCAAAAATAAGCAGTTGAGCCACCTTGGCCTGCGGAGCGGATTTGGGCGCAAAGATGACCGCCTTCTGCCCCACCGCCGCAGACATGCCCGCCAGGGCGGCGCCTGCATTGCCGGTCGAGGCAGTCACCACCACGTCAGCCTTGATCTCGCGGGCGCGGGTCACAACCACCGCACTGGCGCGGTCCTTGAAGGAGGCAGTCGGATTTCGCGACTCATCCTTAAGCCAGAGATGCTTCAGTTTGAGCTGGTCTGCCAATCGCGGCAGGCCAAACACCGGGGTCCAGCCGGCTGCGTGCAAGGGTGTGGAATCGCCTGCAGGTTCGTCCACCGGCAGAAGCGGCAAATACCTCCACAGCGAGAATTCCGTCCGCGAGGTGATGTCTTCGGGTTGAAATTTCTTTTTGATCAGGTCATAGTCGAGGATGACATCCAGGTTTCCGCCGTCTTTCGGGCAGGTATAGGTCACCTGTCCCTGCAGGTATTCTGCGCCGCAAAGTGAACATTTGTAGCCAGAGAAGTTTTTCATAATGAGGTAATTTTACCCGATAGCTGGACACATTTTCGTTAATCCTGTATCCTTAAGCCATTCAGCGGGGAATGCCCCGCCGGAGAGAAGCAATGAGAAACGCCACCCGAAGAAACATAAGTAGTGCGGAAGAATGTACAAGCCCTCTTGTAGTTCTTTCTTTTAACGCCCCCCCCCCCATTTAAGAAAATTCAAATCCTTCAATCTCAGCGTGGATACTTTGCATCCGCGCTGTTTGCATTTAACCGAAAGGCCAGGTGACAGTCATCGTTGAGATGCCTGTCACCTTTAATTGGATAAGCTATGGCTAACAGCAACCTCACAAAAGCCAAACGGGCAAAGAACGACGAGTTCTACACCCAATACGCCGATATTGAAAAAGAAATTACGGCCTATTTGGAATACAACCCGGATGTGTTTCGGGGCAAGACGCTGCTGTTACCCTGCGATGACCCGGAATGGAGCAACTTTACCAAGTATTTTGCCCAAAACTTTGAGAGGCTTAGGCTGAAGAAACTCATCAGCACCAGTTACGCGGTGGAAAGCAAGACCTATAAAGGTGCTTACCAGCCCACGCTCTTTGAAACCAGCGCGCCTTATTACGACAAAGTCAAAACCAAGAAAAACGGAAAGATTTTCACCCTCACCCGTGACAAGACGGGCGACCATACAATCAATGTGGATGACCTGGAATGGCATTACTTGGAGGGCGATGGTGATTTTAGAAGCGCGGAGATCAAAGCCTTGCGCGATGAAGCCGACATCATCATTACCAACCCGCCTTTCTCGCTGTTTCGTGAGTTTTTGGCGTGGATTGTGGAGGCTAGCAAACAGTTTGTAATAATCGGAAATAAAAACTGCGTTATTTATAAAGAAGTTTTTCCTCTGTTTATGGAAAATAAAATGTGGTCAGGACGAACCGAATGGTCTGGTGGGCTGTGGTTTGAAACAAAAGACCCTACTGACATTGATAAAGTGATTGAAGGCGTAAATATGAAAAATGTGTCCTCAGTCTGGTTTTCAAACATAGATCATGGAAGGCGTCACCAGCCTCTGCCACTCATGACAATGGCAGATAACTTGAAATACAGCAAGCACAAGGAAATTCAGATCAAAGGTTATCAAAAATACGATAACTACGATGCCATAGAAGTTCCATTTACCGATGCCATTCCGAGTGATTACGATGGCGTGATGGGTGTGCCGATTAGCTTTCTAGATAAATATAACCCAGATCAGTTTGAACTTCTTGGTTCAAATCGAGGGGTTGATCAAGATCCAACACGTGTTTATGGTCGTGGATCTAATATTGACGGCAAGGAAACTTTCAAAAGAATATTTATTAGACACAGGAAAGCCACAAAATGAAATTTCGCCAAGTGACAGTCACCTGCGAGGTGACTGTCACTTACCTTGCGGAGAGGAAAAGAACAAAATGAAAACAACTCTAAAATATGTCATTCTGAGCGACACCCGCACTGCATCCGCAGCGCGGTGCAAGTGAGCGAAGAATCCCTACGACTATCTTGGAGACCCTTCGCTCCGCTCAGGATGACACTAACGAGGAAAAGAACAAAATGAAAACGACGCTAAAAACCGACATCACAGTCAAAGATATTTGCGATGGGTTCGTCTACAACGAGCTGGAAGGCAAGGGCTTGTTCGGCCTGGCGGGCAAACTCACCATCCAGCCCGAATACCAGCGCAACTACATTTATGCCGACGGTAAAAGAGACGTGGCGGTTATCGAATCCATCCTGAAGGGCTATCCGCTGGGCTTGATCTATTTCAATAAGGTAAGTGACGATGTCCTCGAAGTGTTGGACGGGCAGCAGCGCATCACCAGTTTTGGGCGCTTTGTCACCAATAAATTTGCCATCCAGGATGAGCGCGGGATGCAGCAATATTTCGATGGCATCGCGGGGGATCAACGCAAGAAAATCCTCGAAACGAAACTGCTGATCTACGAATGCGAAGGCGAGGAAACCGAGATCAAAGATTGGTTCAGAACTATCAATATTTATGGTGTGCCCGTCAATCCTCAGGAAATCTTGAATGCCGTGTACTCAGGGCCTTTTGTGACCCTCGGCAAGGCGGAGTTTAGCAACAGCCAGAATGCCAATATCCAAAAATGGGGCGCGTATATCTCAGGCAATGCCAATCGGCAGGATTTTCTGGAACGCGCTCTGGATTGGGTCAGCAAAGGAAACATTGACGATTATATGAGTCGTCACCGCAAAGATAAAAACATCACAGAGTTAAAGACATATTTCAACAGTGTGATTGATTGGGTTTCCACCGTATTCGTAGATGTAGAGAGCGAGATGCGCGGATTGGAATGGGGACGACTGTACGAAGAGTATCACAAGACAGCTTATAACCCAACCAAGGTCTCAAAAGAGGTGCAAAAACTGTACGGTGATCCGTACGTCAAGAATCGAAAAGGTGTTTTCGAATACATTCTTGGCGGTTCAACGGATACAAAGTTATTAGATGTCAGGGTCTTTGATGAAGCGACCAAGAAAAGTGTTTACTCAACACAAACAGCCAAAGCTGAAAAGAAGGCTGAATCAAACTGTCCGCTTTGCGCCCTTGGACATGACGCCAACAAGAGCAAAATCTGGAAGCTGAACGAAATGGACGCCGACCATGTGGCAGCCTGGAGCAAAGGCGGCGGGACCAATATCAAGAACTGTCAAATGTTATGTAAGACACACAATCGGGCAAAGGGAAATCGCTAAATACCCCCTCCGCCTTCGGCACCTCCCCCAAATACGACAGATAAATGCTTCATAAATTTTGAAAATTATTATGTCGTATTTGGGGGAGGAAGGGTGGGGGCATGAGCGCAAACCGTAGGAGCGCGCCACCAGAAAGGAGGATTGTCAGACGACAAAGCAAGATTGAAATCCCACAAAAGAAGAGTTCGATCCTGGAAAGGAGGATTGTCATCCCATTCATGAGGATGACAATCCCGCAGTACAGGAGCACCCTCCTGTACATGCAGATTTGCGTCTCACAGAGGAAGATGTCGTCATCAGGCTGAAGATCAGCCTGAAATTATTGAAACAGCCAAAAAAGGAGACCCACATGGCTAAGAATCAAAACAAACGACTCGCACCCGCCCTCATCCAAGCAGACCTCGACGCCTACACCGCCTGGCTGGGCATCAGCACCTATGCGCCCGCCAACGCCGCCTACGCCAAGACCGCAGTCACCGCCAAATATACCGCCCTGAAAACCGCGCAGGACGCGGAGCTGGCCGCACAGGTGGCCCTGGCCACCGCCCGTGATGCCGCCACCGCCGCCGAATGGGATTTCTACAACACCCTGCTGGGGGTCAAGGAACAGGTCATTGCCCAATTCGGCAAAAGCTCCGATCAGGTCCAGTCTCTGGGCCTGAAGAAAAAGTCCGAGTACAAGGCGCCCGCCCGCAGGGCAAAGTCCGCATAACCCTGACCACAATCATTCAAAAGGACTCCCATGCCAATGCGTGAGAGTCCTTTTTTGTTTCAAAAAATTTCCCACCGCGAAGAGCGCCAAGGTCGCTAAGTTTTAAAGATTTTCTTTGCGTTCTTTCCCGAAGGACATCGGGACGATGTGCGGGCTTCGCGGTTCAAAAGAGCTTCGATTACTTCTCCCGTTCCCAAATTTCCCTTGCGATCAACTCCTGATCGACAGGCGTCTTGAACACCCGCACTCCCACCGCATTGTAAATCGCGTTCGTGATGGCGGGCGTGGTAGGGATGCTGCATATCTCGCCCACGCCCTTGGCTCCATACGGCCCCGTGGAAACAGGATGCTCCACAATGATGGAAGTGATCTCCGGCGTGAGCATGATGCCAGGGACGCGGTATCGCGCAAGGTGGTCCGTGACCACATTGCCATCCTCCATGATGAATTCCTCGGTGAGCGCATTGCCGAGGCCCATCATCACGCCGCCTTCGACCTGTCCCTGCAGGCCGAGCGGATTGACCGCCATGCCCACATCATTGGCGGAGATGACCTTCAACACGCGAACTTCACCCGTCAGCTTATTGACCTCCACCTCGGCAGCCTGTACGCCAAAGGAGAATGCGAAGTGCATGTCCCCGCCTGTCCCAAGCGGTTGAGTCTTCGGCGCTTCATAGACGTAACGGACTTTGGGTTGCTTTCCGAGGGCATTCATTTCCCGATACACATCCGCATACGACATCGAATGTCCGTTGACATGCATAATGCCATTCTCGAAACGGATCTGCTCGGGGCGCACATCGTATTTTTCCGCCATCGTTGCAGTGATTTCTTCACGTAAAGTTTTCGCCGCATAGCGTGAAGCATTGCCTGTGACAAAAGTCTGGCGGGATGCGGTCGTTGGGCCGCCGTTCGGGGTCAGGTCCGTGTCCATCACCAGCACACGCACTTTTTCAGGCGATACGGACATTTCCTCCGCGACGATGGTGCGCATGACGGTCACGAGTCCCTGCCCCATTTCGGCGGAGGAGCTGCGGACCTGAAAGGTGCCGTCTTCGTACAACTCCACGTCCGCGCCGGAGATGTCGGGCGCGCCGCCGCCCAGTCCCGTGTTCTTATAAGCTGCGGCAAATCCCCAGGCGCGCACCAAGTGAGAATCTTTTGAACTGCGAAGCTCGCCAAGAGCACCAAGATTCTTTCCTCTTTCTTCTTTCTTAGCGTCCTTCGCGGTTGATTGCTCGTCCTGTCCCGCAGCAACAACTCTCGGCACAAATGGATTCGGGTTGTGCTTGCGCATCTCCGCATCCACGCGGTCAATACATTCCGTCAAACCGACCGACTCGCGCAATTCCTGTCCCGTGTTGGTGATGCTGCCCACGTGCAGTGCATTCATTCGGCGCAACTCGACAGGCTCGACATTCAATTTCTCAGCCAGCATGTCCATCATCGACTCAACCGCAAACGCAGATTGGGTCACCCCGAAACCGCGGAACGCACCCGCGGGCGGATTGTTGGTATACATGGCGTAGCAATCGGCGCGCACATTTGGAATGTCGTACGGACCGGCCGAGTGCGTGGTGGCACGGGTCATCACCTTTTCACCGAGTGACGCGTACGCACCTGTATCGCCATACAGTTCCGATTCACACGCCACGATGCGCCCATTTTTCTTCGCGCCGATCTTCACGCGAATCTGCGTGGCATGCCGCTTCGGATGCACAAGCAGGCTTTCATGACGGTCGAACAATAATTTCACGGGGCGCTGCGTGGCGTCCGCCAGCATGGCGACATGGATCTGCCCCATGATGTCCTCCTTGCCGCCAAAGCCGCCGCCCATCAACTGCCCGATCACCCGCACGCGTTCTTCGGGCCAGCCCATTGCGCGCGCCACCTGTGTTCGATCCTGATACGGAATTTGCGAGCCGCAGTAAATCTCCATGCGGCCATCGGGCAGCGGCACACCAATGCTGCATTCGGGTTCGAGGAAGGCATGGTCGGTGGTGGGGGTATGAAACATGTGTTCGAGGACCACATCAGACTCGGCGAAACCTTTGTCCATATCGCCCTTGCGGACCTTGATGTGCTTGAGCAAATTCCCCTTTTCATGAAGCTGCGGAACACCTTCCTGACGGGCCTGGACCGGATTCGTGATGACAGGCTGTAGGTCAAACTCCGCCTCAATCAACGCGGACGCCTGCTCGGCGATCTCTTGAGTCTCTGCCGCCACGATGGCAATGGCATCGCCCACATAGCGCACGCGTTCCCCGATCCCCACCAACACAGGCCAGTCGTAAATGACCAAACCGTGGTTCTTTTCGCCTTTGATATCTTCCGCAGTTAAAACTGAAACAACACCTTTCAATGCCTTTGCCTTGGAAATATCCAGCTTCGTCAAAAAACCATGCGGAATCATCGCGCGTCTGGCTTTGGCATACAACATGCCGTCGAACACGAGATCATCCGTGTAGACTGCGCTGCCAATGACTTTATCCACGCCATCGTGACGGGTATGTGTGTGTCCAACCGATCGATGTTCGTGAATTGAATCTGGAATATTCGGCTTCCTGACAGGCTCCCCTGTCCGCAGGGATTCAGCGGCGGCGATAATGGCATTCTCGATGGCTGGATAGCCCGCGCAACGGCAGAGCGTATCCTTCAACGCAAAGCGAATATCATCGCTGTTTGGATTCGGATTATGTTTGAGCAGGGCATGCGCCGTCATGATCTGGCCCGGGATGCAAAATCCGCACTGTACGGCGCCATGTTCGACAAAGGCTTCCTGCAAGGGATGAAGAGCTTTTGCACCGCTAAGAGCGCCAAGATCGCTAAGGTTTAATTGTTCTTCCTCACCTGCACTTGCCGCAGGTGCAAGTGTTGCGTCCTTCGCGGTAAATTCTCCTGCAAGGCCTTCAATGGTTACGACCGTTTTCCCATCCGCACGCGCGGCAGGGTAAACGCACGACATGATCGGTTCGCCATCCACAAGAACAGTACATGCGCCGCACTCCGCTTCGCCGCATCCGATCTTTGTTCCGGTCAGGCGTAATCGCTCACGGAGGAGGGTGGAGAGTGTCTCACCGGGAAGGGCATCGATTGTATGTTTGGCGCCGTTAACGGTAAGATAAATTTTATTGTCCATAATCTTTTCCTCAAAGAATTTAACCACGGAGGCACTGAGACACGGAGTTTGTTAGGTTAGCCCCTAAAATTCAAAGGACTCGGCGATAAATACCATCTTTCAAAACAGGGGTGTTGAAGTTGAGCAACAGGCCAACACGAATCCCTGTAAGCATCAAGTAGGTGAGCAATTGCGCTTCATGGACTGGCAAAACCTCTTCGACTGCTTTAAGTTCGACAACAACACGTTTATCAAAAACGAAATCGATTCGATACCCACCATCCAGTTCAACACCTTTATAATTCAACTTAAGCAATACTTGTTGTTCAAAAGAAAGTTTCTGTAATTTGCATTCTTGTGCAAGACATAATTGATAAGCTGATTCCAACAAACCGGGTCCCAAAGCCCGATGAACTTCAATGGCTGCACCAATAATTTTATCGGTCAGATCCTTTTCCAACAAAGGGGTTGCATGCTTATTGTGCAAAACAGGAAATTTATGCTGCATAGATTATCTTCTTCCAATCATCGAAAGAATCTCAGTGTCTCTGTGTCTCTGTGGTTTAACTCTCTGCTCTTCCCCACGCGGTGTTCAACACATCCCTAAACAACCCATCTACAATGTGCTGACGGTACTCAGCGCTGGCACGCCGGGGGCTGGTGCGGAATTGGGCCTGGGACAAAAGAGAAGTGAGCGCATGGTTTAGAGATTCTTCATTGAAGGAATCTCCACGTAAAACATTTTCGGCTTCGCTGGCACGGAAGGGAGTCCCACCGCCGGGTCCGACGGCGATCCGAATCTCCTTGACCAGATCCCCGTCACGCTCGAGCCAGGATGCGCAATTCAAGATGGGCAACGCCACTCCCTGCGGACGCATGATGCGCTTGAAGCAGGAGGCTTGGTGGGGAGTGGAAAGTGGCAAGTAGAAACCAACCAGGAGTTCTTCCCCATGCTTCAATGTTGATTTCCCGGGGCCAAGAAATAATTCCCTGAATGGAACAAGCCGGGTGCCCGATTCGCCTGCAATCTCGGCTTGTGCATCCAAAGCCAGCAGGGCGATCGTACCATCCGCGGCAGGCAGGGCATGGGCCACATTGCCGCCCAACGTGGCCACATTGCGCACCTGCGGACCTGCGATCAAACTCCCGGCTTCGACCAAGGCCCGGGCATGGCGGGCAGTCAGCGGGTCCGCAACGACGCGGTTGACGGGGATGCCGGCACCAATAAAAAGGAATTCGTCCCGCACTTCGAGCGCGAGCATCTCCCTGATCCCAGTCACATCCATTAAAGTTTGAACGGGGGAATGGCGGCCCTGCTCCAGATCCAACAACAGATCTGTGCCGCCTGCAACCGGCGCAAGCGGACGCGGCGCGTTTGCAAACGCGTCCATTGCCTCGGACAAGGTTTTCGGCTGGATATAGTTCTGCCAAAGGTTCATTGGTGGACCCTTCCTTGATTTGGACGGCGGCACTTTTCGATGGTTACCCAACGCCGCTGGGGTTGGCAGCGACCACCGAACCGATGGATTTATTTATTTGCTATTTTATTTTCCACGCTCACCGCGAATATACGGATTGCCGAGCGCAGCCGGAGCTCCGATGCGCTTGCGCATGGCTTCACGCGATCCGATCACCAGGACGAAAACCGTAAACAGATACGGCAGCATTTGCAGGAAAAACCCAAGATAGGGATTGTAATAAAAGGGATTGGCAAATCCCAGCAGCAGGGTCGGCCCCTGGATATCGAGGATCAGACGGCGAAGGGCGCCAAAAGCGTATGATCCGACTGCGGCGCGGATCGGGTCCCATTGCGCAAAGATCACCAGGCCAATGGCGATCCAGCCCTGACCGCCCGTGGTCAATTCACTGAACCAGCCGGGGGAAACCGCGAGACTAATGGTGGCGCCTGCCAGACCAGCCAGCATGCCGCCAACAAAAACGTAGAAATAACGCATGCCAAAAACACTGATGCCCAGTGCATCGGCGGCAGCGGGGTATTCACCGATCGCCCGCAGATGCAGGCCCGGACGCGTGCGATTAATATAATACCAGGACAATGGAACCAGCAGGTAGCCGATATAGACCAGTACACTTTGGCTGGTGAAGAATATCTTTCCAAGGACCGGGATCAGGCTGAGAAGTGGAATGGAAAAGTTCGGAAGCAGGGAAACGGTCCCGGCCTTGCTCAGACCCTCGCCCAGGACCAGGCTGATGCCTGTTCCCAGAAAAGTGAGCGAGAGGCCGCTGACCACCTGGTCTGCCTGCAGCGTAATGACAATAAAAGCGTGGATCTGGCTGATCAGCCCCGCCAGGAACATGGCCACAAGCACCCCCAGCCATGGATTGCCAGTGGCGATCGTGGTGCTGAAGGCACTCATCGCGCCGATCAACATCATGCCCTCCACCCCCAGATTTAGCACGCCTGAACGTTCCGCAAACAACTCGCCGATCGTCGCGAACAGCAGGACGGTTCCGCTGGCAACGCCGGCCTGCAGGATGATGGTAAAGTCCATGATTATTCCTCTCCCCGTTCGATGGAAATGCGGTAGCGCAGCAGGAAGTCACTGGCGATCAAACACACCAGGATAATGCCCTGAATCATCTTGGGCACACCCGAAGGCTGAATCTCACGCCCAGCCAGGATCAGCCCGCCAAAAAGAATCGATACCAAAATGATCACAAGGGGATTTAATTTTGCAAGCCAGGCTACGATGATGCCCGTAAAGCCGTATCCGGCTGCGACCGGCGAAGTCTGCAGGCGATGAACCACACCAGTCACCTCGGACATCCCGCCCAGACCTGCCAGCGCGCCGGAAAGCATCATGACCCAGATGGTATTCCGCATGATATTGATGCCGGCGTATTGAGCCGCATGCGGATTATCGCCGATCAGCCGGATCTCATATCCCCAGCGGCTGCGATATACGATCAGCCATAAAACGATGGCCGCCAAAATACCAATGACCAGGCCAAAGTGGGTTGTCAGTCCGCGGAAGACCGGAAAGGTCTCTGCATAATCCAGCAAACGGGGCAGCCAGGAATTTTCAGGGAATTTCGCCGTCATCTGGAAACCGCCCTCGGTCCACACCCCAAAGATCCAGAAATTGATCCATGCGATGGCAACATAATTCAACATCAAGGTGCTGATGATCTCGTTGACATTAAACTTCGCCTTGAGATAGCCGGGAATAAATCCCCAGACTGCGCCGGCCGCCATGCCCGCCATCATCATGACCGGGATAAAGATCCAGCGCGGGGTCTCGGCTGGCAGGATCGGGGTCAGGATGATTGCGCTTGCACCGAAGGCGCCCATGATGAATTGTCCCTCCGCGCCGATATTCCATAACTTCATCCGAAAAGCCACCGAGCAGGCCAGTGCGGCCAGCAGGATTGGCGTCGCTTTGACGATGGTGTCCGAGAGCACACCCACGTTCCCAAAAGCGGCTTTTGCGATATGCTGATACGAACGGATCGGATCGCCGCCCGCCACCAGGATCAGGATGCCGCCCAGGATCAAGGCGATGATCAAAGCGCCGATGGAAACCAAAACCGGGTACCAGGGCGGGGGTTCGTTCAGATGCGGTTCAATGCGAATCCGCCAGGCCGCCCGTTTTTTTTGCAGGGAAGTGGATTCAGTCATGGCTGGCGACCCCTTCCTTGCGGATCTGTTCGAGCGGCGTACCCGTCATCATTTGACCAATCGTCTCCACCAAATTCTCGTCCGGCACTTCGCCTCCAATCGCCACTTCTCCCATGATCTTCCCTTCATAAATGACATACACCCGATCGCTCAGGGAAAGTAATTCCTCAAGCTCTTCAGAGACCAGCAAAACAGCAGCGCCCGCCTCCCGCTGGGATAATAACAACCGATGGACTCCCTCGATCGCACCCACATCCAAACCCCGCGTGGGCTGCACGGCGACCATAAAGGAAGGCAGTCCGGAGATCTCGCGGGCCAGAATCACGCGCTGAAGATTTCCCCCGGACAATAAACGAACCGGGGTGGACACATTCGGCACGACGATGTCATAGGCCTGTTTAAGTTCATTGGCAAGTTTTGCCGCCACCTTCATGTCCAGCAAGCCGCGATTCGAGATGGGCGCCTTGCGGTATTTCTTCATGATGACATTATCGGTAATGCTTAAATTTGGGGCGCTGCCTACATGCGTGCGATCTTCAGGAACGTAGGCCATCCCATGTTGAATTCCAAATAAAGTGGTGCGATTGCTGACAGTATCTCCGCCGAGGGTAACCTTCCCCTGCTTGCATTCACGCATCCCGGAAATAACCTGTGACAGTTCGCTTTGCCCATTGCCGGCGACCCCGGCCAACCCCACAATTTCACCGGCCCGGACATTCAAGGACAGGCCACGCAGAGCGGGCAATCCTTTATCGTTGTCCGCATGCACATCGCGCACATCCAAAACGATTTCACCCGGCTGGCAGGGTTTTTTATCGACCGCAAAAATGACATCCCGTCCCACCATCAAACGTGCCAGCTCCTGGCGGGAGACCCCTTTCGAGGCCACCCCAGCGGCAGTGACCACACCCCGCCGCAGAACGGTCACCCGGTCTGCAATCGCGCTGACTTCCTGCAATTTATGGCTGATAAAGATGACCGATTTTCCCTGGGCAACCATGGCCCGCAAAGTGACAAACAAACCTTCAATCTCCTGCGGAGCCAGAACGGCGGTGGGTTCATCCATAATAAGCACATCGACGCCGCGATACAGCATCTTCAGGATTTCAACACGCTGCTGCTCCCCCACCGACAACTGCCAGATTTTTGCACGTGGATCGACTTTTAATCCGAAGCGTTCACCCAGTTCCGCAATCTTCAGGTCGTAATCGGGCAGGCGCAAAAAGAAGCGGGGGTCATCCAGGCCAAGCAAAACATTTTCCGTGACGGTCTGGGACGGCACCAGCATAAAATGCTGATGGACCATGCCGATCCCGAAATTAATGGCATCCCGCGGGGATGAAAAATTTTTCGGTTCGCCATTGACCAAAATAATCCCGGCCTCCTGGCGATACATACCAGCCAGAACATTCATCAAGGTGCTTTTTCCCGCCCCGTTCTCACCCAGCAGGCCGTGGATCTCACCATGGCGGAGCTCAAAATCCACATGGTCATTCGCCAATACCCCTGGAAAACGTTTGACGATGCCGCGCATTTCAACCACCAGGGACGGGTCGGGAGCTGTCTTGGATGTATTCATAATTGTCCGTTATCGGATATCCTTTAATTGAGATATGACGCGCACGGTGGTGTTGCTTTTATCGGGAATTACCTGATAATAAAAAAATAATAGCGGATGTAATGAAAACACAAAAGAGGGCCAAAGTCGAAACAGACTCTGGCCCTCCATTAAATCTTATTGGCTGAGAGACGGCAATTCGGCGGTTACGCCTTCTGCCCACCAGTACATCCCGATCTTCACATCGGGATTCCATTCCTTGAACTGATCAAGATCAAGTTGTTCGAGGGAGACACCATCAGCGAGGACAACGTTCCCCTTGTTATCCGAGATCGGTCCCTTGAAGACATCGAAGCGGGTAAATTCACCGGAAAGCATCTTCGCCAGTGTATCCTTCACCAACTGGATATCTGCAGCAGGCAGGTCAGCTGTGCCGGAGGTCATTGTCTGGCCTTCCATGAAACCGAACAAACCAAGACTGCCGCTATCAGCATCAAAGTAGTCAAAGCCAGGGACATACGTACCGTCCGCAACCCCATTGGCAACCTTGGTATAAATGGGGCCCCAATTCCAATAGATGGTAGTTAGGCAGCGTTCGACTTTGCAGGAACCCACATAGTCATAAGTGATGCCCCATTTGCCTTTTTCCTGGGCAACGTCTGCAACCGCAGGGGTATCCGCACCGGTCAGAACAACCTGGGCGCCTGCATCAAACAGGGAAGCGGCGCCTTCCTTCTCGGCCACGGGATCGTGCCAGGTGTTAATCCAGCGAACGTCCATGGTACATTCCGGACAAGTCTGCCTGGCGCCCAACATAAAGGCGTTGCCCAGGCGGAGTTCTTCGGGAATCGGGAAGGTGGCCATGTAACCCAATTTCGGATTGCCATCCACCTTTGCACGGGAACCAGCGAGCATGCCCGCAAGATACTTCATATCTTCCATGGCACCGAACAGGTTGCCAAAGTTTTTGCCGTTGGTCTTGTAACCACTGATATGGATAAAAGTGCTATCGGGGAATTCACCGGCAACAGTTTCCATGGGGTCCATATAACCGAAGGAGGTGCCGAAGATCAGCTTGAAACCCTTGCGGGCCAGGGAACGGAAGACCTGTTCGGAATCCGCCCCTTCAGGAACGTTCTCAATATAAGCTACGTGAACATTGGGAACATTCTTTTCAAGATAGAGCAGGCCTTCATAGTGAGCCTGTGACCAGCCGCCATCATCGTGGGGTCCGATCAAAACCATGGCCACGTTGTATTTTCCTTCTTGAACTTCGGGGATCTGCAAGCCGCCACTATTATCAGCGGGGGCAGCGGTCGCTGCCGTTCCACCGCCACAGGCGGAAAGAACCAACACGAGGGCCATCGCCAAAAGTGCGAGGTTCATCATTTGCTTTTTCATCTTCTTCTCCTTATGAAATTTGTGTATTTCAAACGAAACTTGCAGGATCTATTTATGCCGGGAGCCTCCTTTTCAATTTGTCTGGACAATTCTACCGAAAAGAGCCTACCTTGTATAGCATGAATCCATTATAAACTTTTAAGGCACACACTCAAATTTATTTTGTACTGACTCCATGGTGACTTTCTGCTCTGGTGTATCTACCGTTTGTCTGCCAATTCGAGTCCATAGTTTACAGAGGGGCGGACCGACATAGTATTTCGAAGTTTTATATGCGATCCTTGATAATTCCATCGCTTTTTGCCACTCGCCCTGATGGGCATATGCCTCGATGAAAACAAAATATTCGGCGGGGTCATTGGGATGATCGTCAAGGGCGAAGGCGTTATTTGCAAGTTCAACCACCTGCGCCCAATCCCCCTGCTGACGCGCCAGATCCGCCTGTTCGAAGTAAAAACACCAGCCGTGCGGGGGTTCGTCACCATAGAACTGGCGGGGCAATACGGCCTCCCGGTCAAACCCGATCACATCCTGATGGGAATATTGTGTAATGGTCCGCAGAGACTGTGGCAGCAGACGGTTCACCCCATCGACCTCGGGATCGATGATACGCAGGCAGCCGGGCGGCTCAAAATTAAAGATCAGGATATTCGACGTGTTTCCGTAAAAGGTCGGGCCGACATAATACAGCTCATGGGACTGGCCCGGTTCAAGACTGGGCAATTTTTTTCCGACACGCACAGATGCAAAATATAGGACCACATTCATCTCGCCCGGCGGGCTAT
This sequence comes from Chloroflexota bacterium, assembly GCA_021414245.1. GTDB lineage: Bacteria > Chloroflexota > Anaerolineae > Anaerolineales > Villigracilaceae > Villigracilis. The sequence continues at coordinate 464,513 of JAIOOU010000003.1, read as the reverse complement.
AGATCCAGTTTAACGGACCGGTCAGCGAATTATCGGAATAATAAGTGACCGGAATGTCGTTGGAGATCAAAATGGAGCCCTTCTCAAGAGCCGGCATCCGCCAGGACATTTGCCAGAATAAATTTTGCTGGGTGGCCCAGTCAGAGCGAAAGACCTCCTCCAGCCGAAACTGCCTGCTAACCGCAAACCCGACCAGGAGGGCCAGCACAATCATTTGAGAACGCCGGTTTTTAATCAGAGCGATCAAACAGGCAATCAGCAGACTGGCTCCCAACATGAAGGGAAGCATGAATCGGTCGATTGAAAAATTCAATTGTGGAACAATGCCAATAATCCAAACCGACCCGCCGGACAGACCCCAAAAAACCAGTCCGATCAGGGAAGCTCGTCTGGCAAAATCCAGGTCATTGGCCTGATCCGGATCCTGGATAAACAGGAAAATTCCAACCAACAGAATTACAAAATACAACAGGACCAGCATCAAGATCAGTGTGAGCGGACCCAGACCGGTCATGCCAATGGTAAAGAAGGGATAGATCCAAACTTCAAAAACAGTCCGCCAAAAACTTAGCAGGACATTCCCGGCCAGCAGCCACAATCCTGAAACGGGATCCGCCTTAATCGCATCCAGCAGGACATACTTGTAGCTGGCATTCTGAAAGGTAAAGAAAAACATGCGCCAGAAGGTCACACCGAGGAAGATGGCAAGGAAGGGGGTGAAATACAATGCTGTCTTTCGCAAACGGACCCTGACCGACCCCTCCAAAACCTGCCAGATCAAAAAGAGTCTCGCAAACTCCAGGAAATAAAAATATTCCATGGTCAACAGGTTTACCGCAGCGAATAAACAGGAGGCAGCCCAAAGAGCCAATCGGTATTTCTCCGACCGCACAGCCAGAATGGTTAAATAAAGGGACAGAAGATAACACGAGAGGACAATGTAAAAATGGCTGTACATCATCGAGATGAAATGCTGACCCATCCCGGGATAGACCAGGAAAAGCAGGCTTGCCCACAAAGCCGGCCGCGGATGCTGCGGCCACATGGCGCGCAGGACCATCCAAAATAACAAGGCGGTGATCCAACGCATGAACACGGCGATCAACTGCCAGGCCCACGGATTTGGACCGATAACAGGCAGGGTAAGCTGGTAGATCATCCCCCAAAACGGGCGGCTGGTGGAAAAGGTCTTGGTTAATACATCCGGGCCGAGGCGGAAATAGATCCAGGCCCAGGGAAACTCATCCCAATAGAATCCGCGCTTCCAAAAGAACAGCCCATAGGCAAGGAAAGCCACCGCCAATAAAAAGATGGCCGGATGTATTCTTCTCTTTGATAAGTCAAAATATTTTTTCAAATTAAGTGCTCGCCGTCGTATGTCTTTATATCATTTTCTGAACGGCCATGGGAAAGGCAAGTCTCTCCCATGGCCGTTTGTAACTACGGGACGATCCGGGTGCCGGTTTCACCTTTCAGTGCGCGGCCGATATTTTCGGGGTTGGTGATCAAGGCCTCGCGTCCGCCATTTTCAAGATACCAGATCGCGGCCTGGATCTTCGGCGCCATGGAACCCTTCGCAAAATGCGTGCCTTCCGCCAAATATGCCTTTGCTTCCGCCACCGTCATTTTATCAAGCCATTTTTGTCCGGGCTTGCCGAAGTTGATCGCCACCTTCTCCACGGCTGTCGCGATCAGAAGCATATCCGCCCGGATGCTTTGCGCAAGCAGGGAGGACGCAAAATCCTTGTCGATCACGGCCGCCGTTCCCACAAGTTCGCCATCTTCACGGGCCACTACAGGGATGCCGCCCCCGCCCACTGTGATGACAACATGACCGGCATTCAGCAACAACTTGACCGATTCGAACTCGACGATTTCCTTCGGCAAAGGCGAGGCGACGACTCTTCTCCAGCCGCGGCCTGCATCCTCGACGACGGACCAGCCCATCTCCTTTTCACGCCGTTTGGCTTCGGCCTCCTCCATAAAGGAACCGATGGGTTTGGTCGGCTTTTGAAAGGCCGGGTCGTTTTGGTCCACGCGGACCTGGGTCACAATCGTACAGGATTTCTTGTTGACTTTGCGTTTCAGGAATTCGTTATGCAGGGCCTGCTGCAGTTCATAACCAATCGCGCCCTGCGAATCCGCGCCGCACACATCCAGGGGAACCTCATGCATGCCCTCCGCTTTCGCGGCAATTTCCGAACGTCGCAGGATAAAACCGACCTGCGGGCCATTGCCGTGACCAATCGCCAGGTCCCAGCCCGCCTCGATCATATCCACCAGGTGCGTGGCGGTCTCTCGAAGCGCGGCCTGTTGGTCTTCCACGGTAACATTCTTATCATCCTTGATCAGCGAATTGCCGCCGATCGCAACGACTGCAAGTTTTGTCATGCCTGCTCCTAACCCATCGTCAACGCCATGACGGCTTTTTGCGCATGCAGGCGATTCTCAGCTTCGTCAAAAACCACGGACTGCGGCCCATCGAGGACCGAACTGGTAACTTCGATGTCGCGGTCCGCCGGCAGGGGATGCATGTAAATGGCGTCCTTGTGGGCAACCTTCAATTTGGCATCGTCCATGATCCAGTTTTTGTACATGTCCTGCAGCTTCTTCCCTTCGACCTTGTCGTTGGTGGTCAACAGCGGACCCCAGGATTTGGCGTAGATCACATCCGCATCCTTGCAGGCTTCGGTCATGCCGTTCTTCGTGTCGACGATCTCAAACTTGGTGCCGGCGATCCTGGCCTGTTCCCTGGCCTGCGCAACAATATCGGGCATCAATGAAAATTCAGGCGGGTAAGCCAGGGTCACGTCCATACCGAAGCGCGGCATCTGCAGGATCAGGGATTGGGGCACAGAGATCGGCTTAAGATAGGAGGCGGCGTATGCCCACGAAACCACGATCTTCTTTTTGCGCAGATCCTTGCCCTTCTTTTCCATGATGGTCATCAAATCCGCCAGACACTGGAAGGGATGATAGATATCGCATTGCATGTTCAGGACGGGAGCGCGGCTGGATTTTGCAACCGCATTCAGATATTTATTGCCGTCCCCGAAGTCACAATGGCGGATGGCAATGCCATCGAAATAACGGCCAAAGATCTCGCCGATCTCGACCGGAGTATCTCCGTGCGAGATCTGGGTGGTGTTGCTGTCGATGAAGGCCCCATGTCCGCCCAGCTGGGCCATGCCCGCTTCGAATGATCCGCGTGTACGGGTGGATGAGAAGAAGAACAGCATAGCCAGGGCCTTATCGCGCAGGTAGGGATGAGGCTCGCCGAGGGCGCGCTTGCGTTTCAGGTCCCACGCCACTTCCAAAACCGTTTCGACTTCCTCTTTGCTGAAGTCGAGGTCGCCGATAAAATCACGACCGCGAAAATTTGTCTGCATTTTTTATCTCCTTGATTTGTATGATTTCTACCCAGCGGAACAACAACCGGGTTTATTGATTAACACGCAATACCTCAGCACGAATAAATTTGTTCTCCCAGTACAGCCTGGCGCCTTCGCAATAATTGACAGGTTCGCTCCACGAGGAAAAATCAAACTCCGGCAGACAGCCGACCACACCCAATTCCACGACCCCGCCGTGGTTGATCGCCAGCGCGGAACGACCTTCGGAAATATATTCCATCACTCCCGCGTAGTACCTCGCAAGCTTGTGGGCATAGCGGGCGGCGGGTCCGCCGTTCCGGATGATCTCTGCATAGACGCCAAAAGGCTGCGGCCAGGGGGCTTCTTTTTCCACCGCGTTGCCATAGGTGCTCAGTAATTCGTTTTGCTCGTCGACTGCAAACCCCATGGCAAGGGCGGTTTCCAATGCCCGCGGCAGTGTGGAGGTGACCACGCGGTCAAAGGGGCCGATGTTCTGACCCACCAATCTGGCCAGGGTCACGCCTGTTTGACTTAGATGGTCTCCGGTTCGAATGCTGTGTCTTCTTATCTCTAAAATTTTCATGGACATCTCTAAGAATAAAATTTGGATGGCTGCTCATCCCGCCGCAAACGAATCAGCTTTCAATGCGCCGGAACTCTACTCGAATCCGTGCTGCTCCTGAACCCTGGAAGTGTCGAGCGTCAGGGCATCCAGGATCTGGTGCAGATCGCGTGCCGCCTCGGTCAGCCAGGTGACCGTGTTCTTGAACTCCTCCGCGGTAACCTCTTCAGGCAGACAATCACAAATCTTGTCGCTGGCCGTTTGCAGCAGATGCGCTGAAGATTCAACGGTAATGATGGGTCTCAACAACTCATGTCGAAGAGCGATCAATTTTTGCTCGGGGCTGGAGGTGCCGTATCGCTTGCGAAGGTCGTCGAATATGGTCATTTTGAACTCCTTTTTCATGAATTCATCGAAGGTTCATTCCATCGCGCCAAGCACAAGCGCCAGCAGGGTCATGCGCATCACCACGCCATTGAAGGCTTCCTGCCAGTAGCGCGACCAGCGCGTAATGTCCACATCGGTCGGAATCTCGTCCATGCGCGGGAGGGAATGCAGAAGGATTGCATCCGGCTTGGCCTTCTTCTCCAACAGCTCACGCGTGATCTTGTAATTTGCGGGGGTCAGGTTCAACTCTCCGCTGCGCTCGTCGCGCGACTTGGTGTAATCGGGTTGCACGACCGGTTCAACCAGGATCACATCCGCTTCCGCAATGGCCTTTTCAACATGATCCACCTCCTTGAAATTCACGCTGTATTGCCTGAGCTCCTGCTTGAATTCCGGTGTGAGACTCATCTCTGGCGGCGCCACAAAGGTGATCGGACAATCGAATTGACTCAACGCGTATCCGAGGGAGTGCATCGTTCGCATGCGCATGTCACCGACCGCCAGCCACTTGAGACCATCAATGCGGCCCTTCTCGACCAGCACGGTGAACAGGTCTGTCAGGATCTGGGTGGGATGCTCGCCCCAGCCGTCTCCGCCGTTGATGATGGGCACGCTCGCCCACTTCGCGGCTTCATGCGGGGCGCCCTGCTGGAAATGGCGCATCACGATCACATCACCATAAAATTCCAGCATCTTGACCGTATCCTTGATCGACTCCTGATAGAAGTCGCCGGCGCGGGTCATCTTGGCATCCGAAAAACCGGTCACATGACCGCCGAGGCGGTGCATGGCGGATTCATGCGCCAGACGCGTGCGCGTCGAAGGCTGATAAAAAGCCGTTACCAGCGTTTTCTCCCTGAGCAGATCCACGTTCTTTCTTGCGCGGGCGATCGGCTCCATCCTGCGGGCCACATCGAACACGTGGAAGAACTCATTGCGCTCAAACTCCTTGAGCGAGAGGATGTCACGACCAGCGAAACTACGCATACGAACCTCCTATTCAATTGTGGTTGATTTTGACGGCGGCAAATTCTCCTATATAACTCCGGTTGAATCCTTCTTTGGCGGTTCTTTCTTGACTACGGCCTAGTTCAACGGCCGGACACAATCTACTTTTTGGTTTTCTCCGCCAGCATCTGCGGGAAGAGGGCGTAGAACTCCGTTGCGGCCACCACCTCGTCCAGCGGAATTTGTTCGTTGCTGGTGTGGGCATAGATCTCATCGCCGGGACCGAACCCGATCGACGGAATGCCCGCCTTGCCGGCCCAATAGGTGCCGTTCGTCGAGAAACTCCATTTGCTGGCTGGGCGTTTCTCATTCCATAGCTGTTGAATGGTGTCCTGGCCTGCCTGCACAATGGGATGAGACTCTTCCAGCGCCCAGGCCGGATAATACTTGTCCACCGGGAACACGAAACCGGTGTAGGAGGGCTCGTCATAGAACATTTCCTCCACAGTGATCTGATTGCGCAGGAATCCCGGGATCAGGTCCCTGACCTGCTGCACGGCCTGTTCCTTTGACTCGCCAAAGGTCAAACGGCGGTCAATGAAAATGGTGAAGCCATCCGGCACGGCGTTGATGGACGCGGTGCTGATGCGTGTGTCGGTGACCATGATCGTGCCTTTGCCGAGGAAGGGATCCGTGTGCAAATGAGCGTCCAGATCGCGGATGCCCGAGATCACGGACAGCATCTTGTAAAGCGCGCTGTCGCCCAGGTGATGGGAGGCCGCATGCGCCGATTTCCCGGTGGACATGACCTTGAGTTCCACGCGTCCCTTATGACCGCGATATACCTGCATTTTGGTTGGCTCGCCGATGACCACAAAATCCGGTTTGATCTTCGGGTCAACTTCCACAAAGGTATTCGGGGCGATGCCATCGCACCACTCCTCCATGTTTCCAAAGTACCAGGCAGTCGTATCTTCGAGCAGGCCCAGTTCCTTCGCAAAAGACAGGCCGTAGATCATGCCCGGGGTTGAACCTTTTTCATCGCAGGTGCCGCGCGCATAAAGGATCCCGTTCTCCACCTTGCCCTTGAACGGGTCCCAGGCCCAACTGGCCGGGTCCCCTACACCGACGGTATCCACATGCGAATCATAGACAATGACACGCTTGCCGGAACCGATGCGGCCCATGATATTGCCCATTTTGTCAAAACGGACTTCCTCGAAACCCAGTTTCGTCATTTCCGCGCCGATGCGTTCGCCCACTTCCTTCAACTGGCCGTCCATGCTCGGGATGGCCACAATATCCCGCAGGAATTGAATGATGTTCTCACGATTGGCCTGCACTTTTTTCTTTATATCGTTCACAATGCTCATTAAACACCTCAAAAATTGATTTGAAGAGCCGCTCGCAGGCGGCCCTGTTAATACCTAGGAAATCCCAACCCGCCGGACAACGTGAAAATTGAAGTATCCGGGAATAAAGTAACTCAACGAGTAATCCACGACCCTGCCGTTGTGATCGAACAACTGGGAATAAAAATGCAGGAGAACATCGCCGCGCTGCACTTCCAGGGCCTTGGCGACCTCAGCCGTTCCACCGATGGCGCTTACATTGGCACGGGAGGATGCCACAGAATCGCCGCGCGCAAGCAAAAAGTCCAGCACCGAACCGTGGAAGTCGGCCAGCAGATCATCGGGATTCAGGGTCTTTTCGGGCAGGGTGTCCACAAGATAAGCCACCGGGCGGTTGTCCGCGCGGATCACACGCCGCACCCGCGTCAGAGGGCTGTCTTCCGGGACATTCAAAGCGGCCGCCAGTTCCGTATCCGCAAAGATCGCTTCGATATTTAGATCGCTGACAGAGACATCCAGGCCCAGGCGCTTCGCCATGGTCTCCAGGCTTTCCAGAACCTCCAGGCCGCTGTCCAATGCCTGGACCTTGCCGACCACAAAAGTTCCCGAGCCCTGCCGGCGGCGGATCAACCCCTGCGTTTCAAATGAACGCATGGCCTCCCGCAATGTGGCGCGGGAAACTCCAAGTTGTTTGGCAAGATCAGGCTCCGAAACCAGGCGCTGGCCCGGCGGTGTTTTGGCGATCAGTTCGGCCAGATCGGCCTGCAGGCGTTGAAAAGGAAAATTCGACATGGCACCTCAATCATCCAACACGGAAATAAAACCAAATTGCGTCACATCCACCAAACCCTTATCCGAAATTCTTAATTCGGGAATGACCACCAACCCCAAAAAACTTAATTGTATGTTGGGGTTATTCAATTCACAGCCGCACAACTTAAAACCTTCAAGTACAGTGTCAGCCTTCTTTGCGACCAGATCCGCGCGTTCATTGGACATCAATCCCGCGATCTGTAAATCCACAAGCCCAACCACCTTGCCGTCGAGCACCACGATCTGACCGCCGCCGCATTTCGCCAGTTCATTCGCGGCAATTGCCATGCATTCCTCGTCTGTGCCCACCACGATCATGTGATGACTGTCGTGCGCCACCGTCGAACCAAGCGCACATTTGCGCGTTAATTCAAAACCACTCACCAGCCCAATCGTGACCCTGCCTGTTGCGCGGTGACGCTCCACCAACGCAACTTTCGCAAGATCCCGTTTGATATCTGCCTTGACTTCGCCGTTCTCCGCCTTAACCTTGATCCTTAGGTGACGAGTCGGGGCTTGATTTTCGATCACACCAATGACATGCGCTTCCACCTCGGACCCATTGGCTGCGCGCGTCCGAAGGACAAAATCCTTCGCTTTGAGATTTCTCTTTAAATGGATTGACTTGGTGACCCACTTGGGATATTTCACCACCGGCAGCTTCACCTGCCATTCGCCATTCTCAGCGATAATCTGGCCTTTCGCAATGACCAAATCAGCCTTGAAATTCATCAAATCATCCACCAACAATACATCCGCCCAACGGCCCGGGGCGATCATGCCCATCTCTTTGCTGAGGCCAAAATGCTCGGCCGAATTGATCGTCATCATTTGAATGGCGGTCATGGGGCTCAGCCCTTCCGAAATGGCGTGCCTCAACACCCGATCCATGTGACCTTCGCTGGTCAATGTCTCTGCATGTGAATCATCCGTGCACAGCAGGAAGCGCCGCGAATCCAATTTCCCTTCCGTGATCGCTTTCACCTGATTCTCCACGTCATGCCATGCCGAACCATAGCGCAGTACAGCCTTCATTCCCTGTCGCACGCGGGCGATCGCATCTTCAGCGCGTGTACCTTCGTGATCATCCTCCGCGCCACCTGCCACATATCCATGAAATGGAAGTCCGAGATCCGGGGAGGCGTAATGCCCACCGATGGTTTTGCCGGCTGCATACGTCACGGACATTTCGTCCAGCATCTTTTTATCGCCCATAAACACGCCGGGGAAGTTCATCATCTCTCCAAGGCCGATAATGCCTTTCCACTTCATCGCTTCAGCAACTTCTTTAACGCCGATCGAAGAGCCGGGAGTCTCCAACCCCGGAGCAGATGGAACACAGGACGGCATTTGCACCCAAACGTGAATGGGCTGCTTTTGGGCCTCATCCACCATCAACTTGACGCCTTTCAGGCCGAAGATATTTGCGATCTCATGCGGGTCAATGAACATGCCGGTCGTACCGCGCACCGCCACCGCACGCACGAATTCAGTCACAGTGACCATGCCCGATTCGACATGCATGTGCGCGTCGATCAAACCGGGTACAAGGAACCGTCCTGCCGCTTGAATGACCTTTGTCTTTTTCCCAATGGCATGACCTGCATCCGGTCCGACATAGGCAATATGCCCGTCCACAATGGCAATATCCGTGTTTGGAATGATCTCCCCGGACTGCACGCAGACCCATTTGCCGCCGCGGATTACAAGGTCCGCGGGCGTGCGTCCCATGGCGGTATCAACGAGGGAACGGGTCAGCTTGGTGGATGAGGTCATTTTGGTCTGCTCCAATTCAAAGACTTTTTCCGGCCGTTATTCCGGGACCAGGTTGAGCGTGGCAAAGGTAAAAAACCAAATCGCGGTAAGGAACGCGGGCGCCAAAAGCAGCCAGGCCCATACCTTGCGTCCCTGCCGGACCGCCGCCGCACCCATGACTTGAAAAGCCGGCACATAAATAAAATATCCATGAAAAACCGGCGAACCGTTAAAGTAATAACAGATCGGAAGGAACAACACGGCGCCGGTCAGCAGCAGCCAGTATTTTCCCTTCACGGCTCCCAGGACCGAAAGTGCCAGAGAAAGCAGGATGGACGACCAGAAGAGAATGGGGATAAGGATGTCCAAGGTGATTTCCCGCTAGACTTGTAACGGCGGACCCAACAGCTCCATGCCGTGCGCCTTCCATAATTCAGGATCCTGAGGTGGCATGGCATTGGCCTCCGTCACCTCACGGAAAAAATCCTCCATTTTTCCGGCCGGCATGAAAGTGATCAACATCCTGCCGCGCGGAGAGTTGCCTGCGAAAGCCCAAACATGCGGAATTTTGCGCGGCGCAAGCAAAGAGTCACCGGGCTTCATTGTGAAGCGATCCGGCCCGATCTCGATCAGGAATTCGCCTTCGGCTGCATAGAACCATTCATCCTGGTCAAAGTGCAGGTGTTTTGCGGGGCCGCCTTTCGCGTGAAAGGTGTTCTCAATAATAAAGAGACCGTTGGAATCCTGCGGCACCACCTTGAACGAAATCTCACTGATACCGAGTCCGCGATGCTCACCGAAACGGTCTTCCCCCGCCAAAACCTTGTGGATTTGAGTGTCTGTCATTATTTTCTCCAGTTATCCTGCCAATAATCGTTTTGCGGCCCGGTTGTGTTTTTCCACCAGCTTATGTTCATCCACCGTCACCAGCCGGCCTTCCCTGACAATAAATTTTCCGGCGACCACAGTGTAATCCACGGTGACCGGCTGGCCAAAGACAACCGCCGCCACGGGATCATGCATGCCAGCGTAGCCGAGTTTGTTCAAATTGACCGCGAAGAAGTCGGCGCATTTGCCGGCTTCCAGGCTGCCGATATCGTTGCGGCCCAGCACGGCCGCTCCCCCACGGGTGCCGAGGTGCAGCGCTTCGCGGGCCGTCATCAATTTTCGATCCGGGTCGGCGGACAAGGAATAACCGGTAATGCCTTCCTTAAGCCGCGAGAGCAGCATGGCGTTGCGGACCTCTCCCAGCAAATGCGAACCGTCATTGGAAGCGGAGCCGTCCACGCCCAAGCCGACGTTCACGCCGGCGGCGCGGTATTGCCTGACGGGCGCAATGCCGGAGGCCAGGCGCATGTTTGAGGTGGGACAGTGCGCCACGCCGCAGTCATGTTTGGCGAAGACCTGGATCTCCTCGTCATTCACCCAGACCGCATGTGCGAACCACACGTCACTGCCGACCCAGTCCACTTCCTGCATGTATCCCACCGGCCGGTGACCGAACATTTTCATGCAGAATTGTTCCTCGTCTTCGGTTTCGGCAAGGTGTGTATGCAGATGCACGCCGTATTCGCGCGCCAGCTTCGCAGACTGTTTCATCAGGTCCGAGGTGACGCTGAACGGCGAACAAGGTGCAAGCACGATCTGGGTCATCGCGCCGGGTTTGGCGTCGTGATATTTTTCGATCAGGCGCTGCGAATCCTTGAGAATGTTCTCTTCGGTATCAACCACTGAATCGGGCGGGAGTCCGCCTTTGGACTCGCCCAGGCTCATCGAGCCGCGCGATGCCTGCAGGCGCATCCCGATCTCGGAGGCTGCGGCAATTTCATCGTCCAGCTTTGAACCGTTTGGAAAAAGGTAGAGATGATCCGATGCGGTGGTACAGCCCGAAAGGGCCAGCTCGGCCAGTGCGGTCTGAGTCGAAATAAAAATATCCTCGGGAGTCAGGCGCGCCCAAATGGGATACAGGGTTTTCAACCAGTTGAACAGGTTGGCATCCTGGGCGGCCGGGACGGCACGCGTGAGGGTTTGATAAAAATGGTGATGGGTATTGACCAGACCGGGCAGCAGGATATGACCGGTCAGGTCGAGGACTTCATCGGCACTGGAACGAAGATCGCGGGTCGGGCCGACCTCTTCGATGATCCCGTTTCGAACAAAAAGACCACCCTCGGGAATTTCCCGCTGATGGTCGTCCATGCTTACGATGTGTGCGTTCTTGACGAGGAGGGTTGTCATGAGCTGGTGGCCGTATCGTTTCGCGATAGTTGTCTGACAACTTCAAGTGTAGCAAAAAAGAGATAGGATGTCAAATGCACAGCAAACCTTTTCCTGTTGAAATATTTATTGCCCCGTCTGGGGCCGGAATACGTGTTAAACTGAAGAGGCAATCAAATAACTGGATCCGTGTCCCACCTTGACCGCCGACCCACTTATCGGGTCCCGGTCATTTTTTTATTCTCCAGCACGCGCTGGAAAAGGATGTAACAAATGGATATTCGAATTTATGTAGGAAATTTGGCCAAGAGCACCACGCAGGACGAGATCAACAGCTTGTTCGCCACCGCCGGAAAAGTCACTTCGACGGAACTCATCATGGACAAGGGCACGGGCCTTTCAAAGGGCTTCGCGTTCGTGTCCATGCCCGACCAGGCCGAAGCCGAAAAAGCCATCAGCATGTTCAACGCCTATTCCCTGGCGGACAGCGCGCTCAAGGTCAATGTAGCCAAACCCAAGGTCGGATAAGAACAACAGAAAAACACATCGTAGAAAAGCCCTTCATTCCATCAGGAATGAAGGGCTTTTCTTTTATGCCACCAAACAGGTGATATTGCTATTGTGTTATTCCTGATTTGGACTTACCATATCTAAATAGTGGGTTTTCTGATCGGTTGGAAAAATCTGCCTCGAGGAGCATTTCAAATGAACATCCCCCGTTTTAAATATTATGTCCTCATATTTCAGCTTATATTAATAAGTGCATGCAGCTCCCAAACAACTCCTTCATCCATCCCAACCGAACCGACGGAAAACCCGGTATTCGTTCCGATGGACCTGGCCGGTCCGCAGATGATCGTGGGTTCAACATTTCTCTACGCCGACGGCAGTGTGCTGGCAGCAGTCCCGGGCGGACCTTTTATCATGGGGGCCGGCGGGGTGGACAATCCACAGCATCAAGTCACGCTCTCTGATTTCTGGATCTACAGCACCAAGGTCACGAACGGTCAATACGCGTATTGTGTTGCAATGGGGAATTGCACACTTCCAGAGCTGAAAAAGCATAATCCGGTTTTTGAAGACCCCTTGCATATCAATGATCCAATGGTGGGCGTGAACTACGATCAAGCCGCCGCCTATTGCAGCTTTGTCCACGGCCGGCTGCCAACCGAAGCTGAATGGGAAAAAGCCGCCCGCGGTCCGGACGGCAACATCTATCCGTGGGGCGACGGTGCGCCAGGCTGTGATCTGCTGAATTACGGAACGTGTGTGGGCTCCACCACTTCCGTCAACACCTACCCGACCGGCCGGAGCTACTATCAGGTCTTTGACATGGAAGGAAATACCCTGGAATGGGTGGCGGATTGGTATCAGATAAATTATTATCTTGATGCACCGGCAAATGATCCGCAAGGACCAGGCGAAGGCCGGGACCGGTCTGTGCGTTCCAGTGCATTCAACAGCGGGGGCAATCAAGCCCAGGCGTTCAACCGATTTCACTCAGCCCCGGACACGCAGCGCAATAATCTGGGCTTTCGCTGCGTGGTGGGCGCGCAGGACGTCACTTATTTTGCCCCATTCTGCGAATACCCGGCTACGTACGGTACAGATGGGATCGGCGGAAGCACCAGCGGGCCGCAAAGTGTCGTGGATTGTCCGGAGATTTCAGCCATCCAGAACCCCTACTGCAATGGAATCAGACCGACCACCAACATCACTGTCTCCGGCGGACCTATCTACACCATAGAATCAACCTGTGATCAACAAGGCAATTCCCTTAAATTTGTCTGTGACAGGCAGAGTGACTTTTTCAGCGCCTGTTATAAATGCACCACCACACTCACCAGCCCGCCACTTTGCCCACAGGGGTACAGGTTTGACGACGGATCAAAGACCTGTGTGGTAAACAGCCAGAGCAAGTCCAATACGTGTCTGCCGGGGTTCACAAGCACATCGATCCGAACACTGAGAAACAACAACCCGACAACGCCCCTCGCGCCGGATCAAACGGACGCCGCCGGACAATGTTGTATGTTTACCCCCCCGCAACTGACCGGACCCGCAACCGATGGGACCCCTGTGTGCATAACGGGCATCAGGCAGGTTAATCCTTCCTGCAGTCCGGAGTTCCCATCCTGCCCGGCCGGCACCACTTTCGATGGCATCCAGTGCATCTCGGTCACGACCAGCCCAATGTTTTGCAAGGCTGAAAACATTGTGTTCAAATCCTGCACGCGGGATGGAATTACCGGAGACAATGGGATTGCGCCAGGCTGTCCAGTCAAAAGCTGCGATGTAAATTACAAATGGGATCCCAATATATGCGATTGTGTCTGCGATAACTGCTAGCCGTTTAAATCCAAATCATCCAACTTAACGCAAGAGCCTTCGACTTAAGTAAGACGAAGGCTCTTGCTTTTTTATTCCGGCTGAATGCCGGAAATATCAACGCAGGTTGTCACGAAAGGTCAGGAGCATGATGTAAGCCCGCAGAGGATTCGTGCGATAAACGGCATCGGTAAAGTCATCATGAAGAAACTGGCTGTAGCCCGGTTCATTTTTGACGGCGGGATTGTCCAAATTCTGAAATGCCATTTCCCAGGCATGGAATTGACGCGCCTGAATTTGCTCTTTTGAAATAATGGAAACATCCTTATGGCGGGGATCGGCCTTGATCTTTTCATACAGGGCGGTGACGACTGCCTCTTCGCCTTCCAGGACCTGCATGAAATTCCCGCCCTTATAGAGCAAAAGCCCGGTCACTGCGCCGGACAGGTTATTTTCGCGGCTGACCTTTAGAATATCCAGCAATTCCTGGTCATTCAAGAGTTTGACGGAGGTACTGACGTAGATTAATGAAAGCATTTATTTTTTTCCTTTCCGATATTATAACCTGACCAAAGTCAGAAGCGGGAGGCCGGGCTCACACTGCCCCCTTTGGGTGCTGGACAAAATCATAAACTGGGCGATAATAACCCAATTGTTGTTATTGATTTAGCTGTTTTGGAGGAAAATCCTGTGCCCACACCCACACTCAGTATGCGTTTATTAAAATGTCCGGCTTGCGGGGGTCCGCTTGACCCACCGGCCGGTGAAAGCACGATGAAGTGTCCCTACTGCAACAATCTGGTTGTGATTCCCGAAAGCCTGCGCCTGCCCAAAGAGGCCGCCGTCAGCCAACCTGCCAGCATCTTCTCCGGCATCGATATGAATGCAATGGTCGGCTACGGCACGCACTGGGGCGAGATCGTTCAACTGGCCCAAAGCGGGAACAGATCCGAAGCCATCAAAAAATACATGGCCCTGACGGGGGGAGACGAAGCCACCGCCGCACGCATGGTCAGCGGGCTGGCAGGCTATCAATCCTATGAATTCGTATCGGGCAACATGCAAAGCATGCAGCAGATCTACGCCCCGATCATGGCCGAAACTGCAAAAACGGTCAGCAGTGTGACGCGCATGTCCATGTGGCTGGGATGCGGCATCACCGCCTTTGTGCTCCTGATCATTCTGGTGACCCTGATCCCGGTCTTCGTCGGGGTGTTTGCAAGTTTGATCCCGCTCTTCAAATAGGCGGATTTCGCAATAAAAAATGTCCCGCTTGAAGCGGGACATTTTTTATTGCCTCGAAGTGCTAGAATATGAATGACACGCCTTCACGCGGACTTCCAAGGAGATTTCGATGACCCCCCTTTTTTTCAAAAAACAGCGAACGATGCTCACGGCATTGTTCGTATTGATTGTTTCCCTGTCCTGTAAATTTCTTACCGGTGCCCCAACCGAAACTCCTGTTCCTCTCTCGCCTGCCACTCTTCCCGCCGCCGAGTCAACACCTGAAACACAGCAGCCGGCCAGTCTGAACACAAGCGGGCCGTATGTCCTTTTCAGCGGCTCATCCGGGATCTGGATCACCAATCCGGATGGAAGCTTTCCAACCAAAATCTCGGACCTGGACATCGGTATGCAAAACCTGCGCCGCGCATTATCACCGGGCGGAGACCGGCTCGCACTTGTGACCGTCAACGATCAGGGCATGGACCTGGTGGAGGTCAGGATCCCGGGCGGTGAAACAAAATTGATCGCCCATTTACTCAGCGTGACCCCGGAGGAACTCATGGACGCCGTGAGTCGAAAGGCGATCGTTTCGTATGCCATTACCGGCTTTTACGATAACGCGGTCTGGCAGCCGGGCGAAGGACGGCTGCTGGCCTTTGTCGGCGCGATCAACGACCCGACCTCTGACCTGTATGTCTACGATTCTCAAACCGGGGAAATCACACAATTAACCAACGGTCCATCCCAGGCCATTGACCCGAACTGGTCTCCAGATGGAAAATATATTCTGCACTTCGGCGTCAGCTGGGTACCGCCTTTCGGTGGCGCGATCGGCGGGGCCAATCATCTCGATGGAGCCTGGTCCGTTCGGGTCTCCGACGGACAAGTGATCGACCTGCCCAAACCCAAAAGCATCATGGACGATTTTTCCGGCTGGCTCGATGATTCGCACTACATCACCTACGACAGCGACCCGGAATGTTATTCGAGAAATCTGCGATCCGTGGATGTGGCCAACGGACAATCCGTCCCGCTCATGCCCTACAGTTTCTACTATGATGTTGCCCAGTCTCCGGAAAATCAAGCATTGCTATTTTCGACCACGAGCGGATGCGCAGACTCCCCCGGCGAGGGAATCTTTCTCCTGCCCGCGGGTCAAACGACTCCGACCAGGCTGGGAGACACACTCGCCTATGAGGTCAGCTGGCTGACGGAGAGTGGCGTTTTTCAGGCATATCCGGTAGCCCTGTTCTCCCCCGATGGAAACAAACGCTATGAACCGCCCGTGCCGGACAGTTCCTATCATCCCGCAGTATCCAAAAAGGAATACCAGGCCTGGGAGGTGATCCAAAACCGGCAGGGCCGCACCATGCTGATGGTCCCCGGCGGGGATTGGCGGACGATCCTCGACGGATTTGTAAAAGCATTGATCTGGGACCCGATCGCGGGGGAAACACTTTTGATCGTGCAGGATGATGGTTCACTGTACACGGCAGCCTCTCCGGAATTTACCCCGCGTCTGATCGGGAATTTGGGAGAAGGCATCAACCAGGCCATTTGGATGCCCTAGTTTTATGGATCAGGTTCTGATCGCCTTGGACCGAAGTTCGCCCGGCTTCATTCATGAACAGGAGGCAAAATGCCATTCAACTTTAGAAGAAACCCGTTAAAGATCAAGGTGCCGAAGGTTTTGCTGCTCGATTTTCGTCCCCCGGCAGTCCCGCCCGAATGGAGAAACGCCCTCGGTCTGGCTGAAGAATTCAGCGAAGCCATGACCCAGATCAGCCACAAAATCGCTATCTTCAAGATCGTGGCGAAACAGGAAATATCCGCCTACCCGGTCCTGACGAACGGCATGCAATATAACGACATTACCTGGTCACAGGCCATGACCGACGACAGGACTGCCATCCGGGATGCGCACGGAAACTATATGCTGGCGGATTACCAGCGGATCCTGCAGGGATATAAGATCATTCAGGGAATTCAAAGCAACCAGATCGACGAGGTTTGGATATTCGGCGGTCCATTTTTCGGTTTCTATGAAAGCCAGATGGTCGGAAGGAACGCCTTTTGGTGCAACTCGCCGGCCATCGAGCAGAACTGCAGGCGCTTCATCGTCATGGGATTCAATTATCAGCGCGGCCTGAATGAAATGATCCACAGTTTCGGGCACCGCGCGGAGAGCATGCTTTCCAGGCATTTCGATTCACAGGATTTTCAGAACCGGCTTTACCGCCAGCAGCCGATCCCCGCGCCAAAAAATGAATTCGAACAATGGTTGATCGAACACGGGACCGTGCATCGCGCACCGGACGGGGTCGAATACGGTCAAAACGAGATCAATTGGGCATCCGCACTCAAACCGGAGTGGTGGCCGATGATCGTTGATCCAAATCTGGTTAAGTAGATCCGGGACCAATCAAAAGCCTTCCACCTTTTGGTGGATTGTCACAGGCGGATCGCCCGATTAAGCTTGTCCCCTTCAAGGATAAGGAGTATTTCTTTATGAACAATGGAACATGTCCGAGGTGCGGTTCAGCCGAGATCATTTCCGGCCTGCATGTGCAGGGTGGGGATACCCGGACCGTTTATGTTGACATCGTCGAACCCGACCCGCCCAATCGTCCCTTCATTTGGATGCCGCAAAACGCGCGCAGCCAGTTTCTGGCAGATATTTGCGGCGCATGCGGTTACACTGAGTTTCAGGCGGAGAATTACAAAGGTTTGAATGAGATCTCCAAAAAATTTTCACCACGCAGATAAAAACAAGCCCCGTCCATGGACGGGGCTTGTTTTTATCTATTTCACAGCCAGCCAGCCCGGAATGAGCATGGGGGTGCGTTGCCTGTATTGCGCGTACGCTTCGCCGAAATCGCGCAACAACTTGCGTTCTTCGAAATACGCTCCGATCACCACATAGACCGTTGCGCCAAAATATACCGCGAGCGAATTTTGCGTCATCGTGGGACTGAGCCAGATAAAAAGCAGACTAAAAGTGTATAACGGATGCCGGACCACACGGTATAGTCCGTGCGTGACGAGCCGGCCTGGACCGGTCTCCGCCTCGAAAAGCTGGCGCAAGCCGACAAAGGAAAGAAAATCAGTTTGCAGGAAGGCCACCAGAAGGAACAGGGCAGCCAAACCCTGCCCGGCAAACATGACGAGATTCCACGGCTCAGGGACGTTGTATACCGGCTGGTCAGGCAACGTTCTCATCAAATACAGAATCGGCAGAAAACTGATCCCCGCAAAGGCATTATAGGCTAGGCGATATGCACCTCCAAGTGTGCCGCGCAGCATGTCCCTGGCAAAGTGCGAGGCGAGCAGCGAATGCACAACCCCCCATAGTGCCATTGAAAGAAGTAATTTCACAATACTCATGACATTTTTTCCTTTAAAGCACAGTGACGACCCGGGGCCGTCACTGCCTTACATTACATTCATCCCGGTTTTTGTGCGAAAGGTTATTCCGCTCCAAAGGCCGCCAGTTCGACAGATTCACCGCCCGCCTGCACCACATAATATGGCTTCCAGGCCACCCCAAAAATATTGACATAAATATCCGTCTTCTTCGGTTTGATGCTCACCTCGCTGATATCGTTGACCACACTGCCCCAAGTATTGTTGACTTCGGCTGTAATGTCTTCGCGCTGGCGTTCAAGGTCGGCGAGATCCTTTTTATATTGCGAGATCGAGTCAACTGATTCCTGCACATCTTCCCTGGCGTTTTGCGCCATGCGATATTTCGAGACCGAAGTAGAAAGGCTCTTCTTGCGTCCCAAGCCAAACAGACCCGCAACTGCTTCAGCGCCGCTGAGCCCGGTCTCGATGTTGCGGTTTCGCAAATCCTGTTCATCCTGGCGCAACTCGCGTTCCTCTTTCATCAACTTATCTTGCACGCTCTTGATCTTCTTGTCAATCGCAGCAGTCTTCTTCTGAAGTTCCGCATCGCGGGCATCCCGGGCGGTATCTGAACAGGCCTTCATGAATTCCGCCTGGCTGACATCCGGTCCGCCGAAGACCTTCAATTTGACATTGGCCCGTGCGGTCACTTCAGAATTCCGGAAGAGCCAGTCGGTGAAGTCCTTTTGCAGAGCGGTCATTAATTTCGAGTCGTTCAAGGGTGAGTCAATCGTGCCAAAACGTGCCGAGGCTGCCGGAGCGGTTTCGATCTTATCGAGAGAGGGGCCGCCGTACGTAAAATCCTCCCAACGGACAATTCCACGGCGGTCGAGAGTCTCCACCAATGCGGCGCGGGTGATCTCCGTGTCCACACCATACTTGCGATCCAATAACCGTACCTGGGCAGCGGCGAGCAGGGCGGGACGATACAAGATGCCCTGAATCATGGCCTGGGCGGGCATCGGTCTGCCCGCAGATTGAAAAGCCTTCGGCAGACTGAAATTTTGCGGAAGGAAGTATTCGCGAACTCCGGCCGGAATGGAGGGTTTGGTCAGGCTGCCACCATTGCCGTTGCCATTTGAGGGACGGCTGACAGGGGCGGCAGGTTGAGGAGTAAACACAGGTGCCGAGGCTGCCGAAGGGACAGACACAGGCTGCAGGGATTCGATGGAAGGCTTCGGGGCGGCCGCCTGTCTCGAGGCAGGAGCAGCTGTCGGCGGGGTTTGAAGCGAAGATCCGGCGCCCACCAATTGATTGAGGGCGGGAATCTGGGTTCGGGTCATCGGGCCGGCCAGAAAATTCATCGTCCAGCGTGTCTGGATTAAGACGGGCATTTTTTCATGGACGTTGTGCATCACGAAGACGCGTTTGCCAAGCGACGAGATCAATTTATCCATGGCCGCACGAGGGATGCCGGCGCCAGTGGCGCTTTCGAGACCGTCGAGCAGACGATTCTTATCGCGCTCGGTTTGCAACTTGCCGATGAACCAGGTGCCCGTATTGGAAAGGGCTTTGTAATCCATGTCAACCGGATTTTGCGTGGCGAGTAAAAGACCGAGACCAAAAGCGCGGGCCTGTTTGAGCATGCGCAGCAAAGGCTGTTTTGAAGGCGGGTTGGCCGTGGGTGGAAGATAGCCGTAAATTTCATCCATGTAAAGCAGGGCACGCAGGGAAGCGGAGCCAGCCTGTGTACGCATCCAGGTTTCGACGGCGGAAAGGAGCAGCGTGACAAAGAACATGCGCTCGCCATCGGAAAGATGGGCGAGATAGAAAATGCTGTGACGAGGTTTGCCTTCCGGAGTGAAGAGCAGGGACTGAATATCCAGCGACTCACCCTCACGCCAAGCCTCAAAAGCCGGTGCTGCCAGAATGTTATTCAACACCATGGCCAGATCCATGCGGTCCTTGGGCGGGAAGAAGGCATCCACGGAAAAGGCACCCAGGTTTGGAAAAGGAGGCGTCTGGGTTTGCAGGATCAATTCGGTCAGGTCGAGATCCTTGCCTTCGCTCCAATGGAATTCAAAAATATTGGAAAGCAGGATATGTTCACGGGAGCGGATCGGATCGATGTCATTCATGCCGACCAAACCCAATAGCGCCGTGACCGTGCTGGAAATACGTTCACGAAGAACCTCGCGATTGCCCTCCCAATCCAGTTTTGGCGCGGCGAGTGAGGAAAGCACGCTGACGGGAATCCCGGAATCTGAGCCGGGTGTAAAGATGGCAAATTTTGCGGCGTTCTGCAACTTAAGAATGCGGTCTTCGCTGATGCCCCATTCCTTTAATCCATTGCCCCACGCGGAGGAGGCTTCATCGGCGATCTCCTCCATGGACCGGCCGGTGCGGCGCGCCATTTCGGGATCGATCCAGGGTTGAAAATCCTGGGGAAGCAGCTTTGGGAAATGCAAAAGCAGATTGGTGAGATCCCCCTTGGGGTCGATAATGATGGCCGGCACATTTTGAAGGGCGGCCTCTTCCAGCATGGCCACGCACAAGCCGGTTTTGCCGGAGCCGGTCATGCCGGTCACGACCGCATGCGTGGTCAGGTCCGCCGGGTCATAGGCCACATCCTTTGCGGTGACCTTTGCGGTTTTTGAATCCACCAAACGGCCCAAATAAAAACTCGAATCTGCCATGATCTCTCTCCAGTTGTTGTATTATGACGGGAACCAGGCCCTTCATAAAGGGAATCCATAGAACGTTCGTGCTAGGCTATTAATTTAATCGATTTTATTCCAAAAGGCAAATTAATTTCAGGGCAAATAAAAAATCTGCGGGGATATCCTCGCAGATTTTTTGATCAGTCGTCGCCGCCCCCGCCGGAGTCGGACTCAGAATCGCTGCCATCATCACTTCCATCTGAACTGCCGCCATCATCGGAGCCTGAACTTGAAGATCCGCCGCCGGACAAGCCGGAATCCTTTACCTTTACTTCAGTCACAATAAAACTTCCATCCGATGCATAATAGCCTTTAATCTCTACATTTACGCCCGGCTGCAAAACACCCTGAATCCGGGCATTTTGCAGAATATATTTCTGACCGTTGATCATCAGGGAGTTGCCGGTGATCGACTGAACGGCGCCGGTGGTTTCAAAGGATTGCCGGCCTGCTTCAGGAGTTCTCACGACCGGAGTTGCCTGCGCTTCATTTTCGGACCCAGAGCCTGATTCGTTATCCGAGCCGGGACCTGAATTTGAATCGGATCCACCTTCCGAACCGGGGCCTGAATTCGAGTCTGATTCATTATCCACTTCGACGGGATTTCCAACCGGCACCATCGAACCTTCGGGAAGCAATTCTATGGCCTCAACCTCGACAAAGCCCTGCGCATTGGTCCTGCCGGTGACGACGACAGCCGCCCCCTCTGCGGGGACCTGTAAATTGGAAGGAATGATGACAGTGACACCGGACACATAGGTCACGCCATTAACCTGCATAAATACACCCGCGAATTGAATGGTTTCATGCCGGCCTTCGGCAAGCAATTCACTGACCTCACCCAGACGTTCACTTTCAAACTCGCTTTCCAACAATTCCTTGTGGGTGGGATTGAATGTGAAGAACAAACGGACATCCTCCCAGGTGCGTTTAACCGGATACAGGTTTTCGCCGGGCAGGGCCGTTGAAGACGCGCCCACCAGACCGGTTCCACTCGCAAGAAAAGCCGCTGTCAATGAAAAGGAGATGGCCAGCCGCTGGAAGGCGGGAATCATGCGTTTTCGCGGAGAAGCCTTCTGCTCGCGCATTTCAGCGGCCTGCTGCAACAGTTTCGCCCGTCCACGACGGACCACGTCCGCTGAAGGGGCAGGCACAGCCAGGCTGCGGGCCTTAAGGGAAGCTTCAAGGATCGGCCGGAGTTCCTCTTTAAATTCGGCGTGGCGCGCAAGAACAGACTCGAGGTCGGAGCCGCTCTCAAGTTCCTGCAGACAGATTTCCAAAAGATCAAATAATTTATTATTCATAATCCACCTCGCCAACCTCACGCTGAAGTGCAGCCAGCGCGCGGAACTGGAGGGCTTTTACCGCATTCACATTCTTATTCATAAAGGCCGCGGTCTCATCAAGGGAATATCCCTGCCCAAAGCGAAGGGCAAGCACATGTTGTTGTTCGGAGGTAAGTTGGGCGTACGCATTTTGGACGATGCGATTTTGTTCGCGTTGATCCACTTCGGAAACAGGACCCGGGGTCAGGTCCGGCAATGATTCGGAAATTTCCTGTTCTGGACGGCGATATTTTCTTCGCAAATGATCCGTGACCACATGGGAAGCCGTGCCGATCAGCCAGCCTTTGAGATTGGTTTGGGGTGCCGAGCGGCCGCGTGCCGCCTCAAGCAAACGCAAAAACACGTCGCTGGTAATATCTTCGGCGAGGACAGAATCCCCAATTCGATAAAGCACATAGCGATAGATTTCGGAAAAATACTGGTCGTAGATGGCGCCAATGGTCTGCTGATCAAGCTCCCGCAGACCATCCAGCGCACGCCTGTCATCTGGTATTGACATAAAGAACGCGGCCCCCCGCTGAAAGTTTGTTGGAATGGTTATTTCTTTCATCGGAGTATACCACCCCGGCCGGAGGTCGATTCCAAACCGGGGTGGATCAAATCAGAGCTTATTATTACCCTCCACCCGAGCCGGAGTTCTCACTGCCACTGGAGTCATCATCATTCTGATCATGGCTGCTGTCTTCGCTGCTGCTGTCGTCATTACTGTCATCCCCATTGTCATCATTGAGGTCATTGATGTCGACGCCGTTATCATCACCCAGGTCGTCTCCATTCACCGAAGCGGGGTCCGAGATCTCAATCTCGGTAATGGACATGGTTCCATCCGCATTCAGGGAGAAATGCACCTTGACGAAGTCACCAGCCTGGATCAGGTCCTTGAACTCGGCACCATTTGCAATCGTGAAGGTTTGTCCGTCGATCACCACGGTATCGACCGTAATGCTCTCCACGGTTCCAAAGGCTTCGGTACCGTTATTATCAAAGGCCAATCCGCCGGGAAGAACGGGGGAAGGCGTAACAGAAGGATCCGGGGTGCTGGATAATTCAGCATCTTCCGCCTCCGGGGCTTCCACGCGCGTGACCACCAGGGATCCGTCCGTTTGAACGACCACTTCCACCTTGACGGTGTCTCCCACAACAAAGGGGCCGTCGCGCAGCACGGTCGGGTCAACGGTAATGGCCTGACCATCCACCACCCATTGATTACCGTCCATGGCTTCGATCACGCCGGTAAATTGAACCGGGGCAGCCTGCACCTTATTGGCAAGCGAGATGCCCTCAGGGGCGGAAACGCCTGAACAGGCGCTAAGCAGAACTGTGGCCAGAACAAGCATTGGAATGAACAAATTGGAGAACTTTTTCATTTTTTCACCTCTAGGATAGTTTTGGTTACATTTGAATAGTCGCACGGGAAATGAAAAAGTTACGGCTGCCTCCGAAATCCGCTCCGAAGGCAGCCGTTCTGGAAAACCATGGAAAAGGGATCTCCTACCTTGCCTGGGCGTACACCCTTTGAAA
The DNA here is from genome assembly GCA_021414245.1 of Chloroflexota bacterium. Taxonomy (GTDB): domain Bacteria; phylum Chloroflexota; class Anaerolineae; order Anaerolineales; family Villigracilaceae; genus Villigracilis. The sequence goes on along the minus strand of JAIOOU010000003.1, from coordinate 440,618 downwards.
TTCGGCAATGAATTGCGCCGCTATTTCCGAGTTATAAATAACCAGCAAATTCTCGTCATTTTTGGTTTCGGCGCTGTTCGTGAAGTTGTATGACCCGAAAATGACAATGTCCTGGTCGACCACCATCACCTTGTGGTGCATTTGTCCTTCATTCCCATCGCGCAGCACATCCAATCCCGCCTGCTTGAATGCATCGAACTCGGTACCTGCATTTGAATTGATCTGTTCGTCCTCCATCACTCCCGCAATGGTCACCCCGTCCCGGGCACGGGCACGCACTGCGTCACCGATCGGATCGGCTGTGAAGGAATAGGCCATGAAATAAATGCTCTGGCGGGCGTTATTTACCAGGTCAATAAAACCGTCTTCAACATGGTCGTCGGGTGAAAAGTAGATATCGACGGGCGTACCGTCGATCGTGACACGCGGATTGGGAGTCTGCGGGACCACATCCGGGCCAAACTTGTCGTCCACGAACATTTCCTCGAATTCCTTGGTGTAATCCTCCGCCAGCTTGACCGACCGGATGCGCATCAGGTTGTTATTATCCTCATAGGCACCGCTGTCTGTATAATTCATCGAACCGGTCCACACTTCCGAATGGTCAATGACCATGAATTTATCGTGCATTAGACCTTCGCGTCGATCGCCGAGAACGGGGATGCCTGCATCCTTCAGTTTTTGCGGATCGACCCGGTCCAGGTTGTCACTTTCCATCACCATGCGGACCTGGACCCCGCGGTCGTGAGCGCGCAACAAGGCATCCCGGATGCTGTTCAAGCTCAGACTGTACACGGCAACATCCACGGTCAGGCGCGCGGAATCGATCGCAGCAGCCAGCGGGCCATCCGGGCCGCCGGTTTTCTGGGATGCAAGCGGGCTTTTCGGGTTTGTAAAATACAATTCATACCAGCCACCATCCACGCCGTAGCCTGCGCCCAGTGGGATTTCCGCCGGCGCAGGGGAAACCGCCGAAGCAGGATCCGCTGCGGGGTCGGTTGGAACCGGCACTGCCACTGTCAAGGGAATCGAACTACAGGCGGTCAACAGCATGGATAAAAACATCAAAACATGAATGGTCTTCTTCATATTAATAAATCTCCACAGGGGATTATAGCGCGGATGTTATAATCCCGACGCTTATGACTGAATCCAACGCCACCAAACAAATCGCACGGGCCACCGGCACCGTGATGCTGGCCTTTATTCTGAGTAATCTGGTCGGTCTCGTCCGCCAGATTCTCGTCTCCAATGCCTTTGGAACCGACAGTTCCCTGGATGCGTTTTACGCTGCGGCAACTTTGCCTGATCTGTTATTCAACCTGATGGCTGGCGGCGCACTGGCCTCCGCCTTCATCCCGACCTTCACTGGATTTTTATCAAAGGAAAATCGTGAGGGCGCCTGGAAACTGGCTTCCTCGGTCATGAATCTTTCCGGTCTGGCACTGGCCTTCTTCAGCGGACTCTCCGCTCTTTTCGCACCCCAGCTTGTTGAGCATGTCCTGTTCATTCTCAAGCCCGAGCTTGATCCCGCTTTGCAAACCCTGACCACGAATCTGCTGCGGATCATTTTGATCGCCCCGGCCATTTTTGGCATCAGCGGCCTGTGCATGGCGATCCTGAATACCCATCAACAGTTCCTGATGCCCGCCCTTGCGCCGGTCTTCAACTGGATCGGCTGGATCCTCGGAATTGTTTTTCTGGTTCCAGTCATGGGCATTTACGGTCTGGCCTGGGGATATATCATTGGTGCGCTCATGCATCTCGCCATACAAATCCCTGGCCTGCTGAAACTTCCAGGGCGGCGATATTTCCCAGCTTTGGGCGTCAAGGACCCGGCAGTACGTGAAGTGGCGCGCCTGATGGGACCGCGGCTCGTGGGCGTAATGGCGGTCCAGGTTAATTTTGTGATTAACGCCGTCATCGCGGCCGGCCTGGGCGAAGGCAGTCTTTCCGCGATCAATGTTTCCCGCATGGTGATGACCATGCCACTCTTTGTCATCGCCCAATCGATCGCGACCGCCGCCCTGCCGACCTTTGCGATGCAGGTTTCGCGCGGGGAACTGGGCGAAATGCGCTCATCCCTGGCCGCCACCCTGCGCGGCATCTTCCTGCTTTCAATTCCATCCACACTTGGTTTGATCCTGCTGCGCCAGCCGCTGGTGGCTGCCTTGTTCCAACACGGCGCCTTCGATGCAAACTCCACGGAAATGGTTTCATGGGCCTTGATGTGGTATACGGCCGGGCTGGTGGGACACTCGGTGGTCGAAATCCTTTCACGGGCCTTCTACGCGCTGCACGATACAAAAACTCCCGTGATCGTTGGAACGATCGCCATGGGATTGAATGCCTTATTCAGCTTTGCATTTGCAAAATTATTTGAGATGGCCGGCTGGATGCCTCATGGCGGACTGGCACTGGCAAATTCCTTTGCCACCGCACTGGAAGCAGTAGTCCTGTTCATATTGATGCGCAAGCGTTTGGTTGGAATTGAAGGCGGCCAGATCCTGCGCGGGATCATTCCCTCACTGATCGCTGCGCTGGCAATGTCATTGTCGATTTACGGCTGGCTCAGCCTTGGAAGAGATTTCAATGTCTGGATTCTCTCCATCATTGGAGTGGCTGCCGGCGGAGCCGTTTACTTTATTGTTTTATGGGTTTTGGGGATACCGGAACTCAAGTCCCTGGCCGGGACCATGATAAAAAAACTGGGCAAAAATCAATAATTCCTGCTTGTATGGCCTATGGCCAGAGCAGCCATTGGGTGATCGCCACCAAAAATCCCAATAAGATCCCGCCCACGACCTCGAGCGGCGTATGGCCGATGACTTCCTTTAATTCATTTTCATCCCACATGTGACCCTTTAGCAATTCCTCGAAAAGCAGGTTGATGCGCTCGGCATGCATGCCTGCCTGTCTGCGTACGCCTGCCGCATCATGAACCACGATCATAGTAATGGCAACCGCGATCCCAAACAGGGGATTGTCAAACCCTTGATACAGGCCCACAGCCAGGGTCCCGGAAACAAGCAGGGCGGAATGGGACGAAGGCATGCCCCCGGCCGCGAAGAACATGGCCCACATCCAACGCCGCGAACGCAGGTATTCGGTTGGGATCTTTAATGCCTGGGCAAGCAGCCAGCCCGTCAACACGGCAATCAAAACCTTGTTGTCAAGAATTACGCCAATGTTCATTCGGATTCTTCCTCAAAGGCCGCCGTGGACTCACCGGTCAGTTTCTGCACCTTGAGCTGGGCTGTCTCAAGCAGACCGCTGCAATACGCAGCCAGAGCCTGGCCCCGCTCAAAGAGCCTCATCGATTCTTCGAGAGGATTCTGTTCCTCTTCCAGGGATGCGACAATGGCTTCGAGTTCGGTCAAGGCTTCTTCATAAGTTAATCCCTCGATCGATTTATCCGTTTTTTTGGCAGCTGATTTTGCCATACTGACTCCATGGAATTACGATTTACGATCTGTAGTTGCCGCAAACTCGCCGTCGCTCACACGGACTTTCAATCCGCCCTGCGCCTGGGAAACTCTGGAAACAACCGCACCATCATCTTTTCTGGTGATGATAGCATATCCGCGGGCCAGCACACCTTCCGGGTTTAAAGAGGCCAGCCTTTTCGACATACCCTCCACATGCCCGGATTGTAACCGGAGGTGGTGGCTTAGGGCAGAGAATGCGCGCCGGGAGAGTTCGTCCAGGGTTTGCGAATCCGACTGGATGCGTCGCTCCGGTGAGATGTATTTCAAACGCGAAAGCAGGGAGGAGACCCCGGTCTTTTGTCGAGCGACCAGTTCCAAGGTCAGGGAAGCGAGCCGTGATAATTGGGTATCGAGTTGGGATCGAAGGTCGTCGACAGTGATTTGTGAAGCCAACTCTGCGGCGGCGGTCGGAGTAGGAGCCCGCAAGTCCGCGGCAAAATCGCACAGGGTGAAATCCGTTTCGTGGCCCACGCCGCAAATGACAGGCGCTTTCGAACCCACCACAGCCCGTACCACGCGTTCATCGTTAAAGGCCCACAAGTCTTCAATTGAACCACCGCCGCGCGCGAGCAGAATGACGTCTGGCTTGTGTTTATTCAGTGATTCCAGGGCAGCGACCAGGGCTGGCGGCGCCTCGACGCCCTGCACGGGGGAGGTTGCGAGCAGCACCTGAGCCAGAGGCAGGCGCCGGCGCAGTGTATTGAGCATATCGCGTAAGGCCGCGCCCGTCCCGGAAGTGATGATACCAATCCTGGCCGGAAGTTCCGGAATGGGTCGTTTGCGTTCGGGATCGAACAAACCCTCGGCTTCAAGCATGGATTTCAGACGCAGAAATTCCTGATACAAGGCGCCTTCGCCTTTGGGTTGAATGAGATTGGCCGCAAGCTGGTATTGCCCCTGTGGTTCGTAGACCGTGATCCTGCCATGCGCTTCGACAGCCATGCCATCCTGCAGGTTGACCCGCAGGCGGGCTGCATCGGCCTTCCACATTACGCAGCGCAGGGAGGCATTCCTGTCCTTGAGCGTGAAATAGACATGACCCGAGGCGGGCCGCGAGAGATTGGAGATCTCCCCCTCCACCCAGACATCCTGCAGGGTGGGGTCTTCCTCCAATTGCTTGCGGATGTGGAAGGTCACCTGCGTAACGGTGAGGTGGATCGAGGAGAACAAACTGGGCTGCATTGCCAAGGAGCATAATCGAAAACGAATGATTTCGGAAGGAGGAAGCGTCCAAGATAAAAGCGAAAAGACTTGATTCTCTGCTAAAATCATTCCATCCCATGAAACAACTCTGGTCACCCTGGCGTATGACATACATTGAAAACCATGAAAAAGAGGACGGCTGTGTATTCTGCAATGCACAGGCCAAAGCGGACGGCCCCGACAATCTGATCGCCTTCCGCGGCAGGAATGCGTATGTGATCCTCAACCGGTTTCCCTACACCAGCGGACATTTGATGTCCATCCCCTTTGAGCACAAACCCAATCTGGAGGAATTGAATGCGGAGACCCGCGCCGAGATGATGGAGCTGGCTTCGCGCTGCACTACCGTCCTGCGCGAGATCTACAAGGCGGAATCCTTCAACGTGGGCATCAATATCGGCGAGGCAGCAGGCGCGGGCGTAAAAGGGCACGTCCACATTCATATTGTTCCGCGCTGGGCCGGTGACACGAATTTTATGTCCTCCGTGGGAGAGACGCGCGTGCTGCCCGAAGCCCTGGAAGATACCTATAAAAGAGTGCGCGAGGCTTTTGAAAAATAAGGTCATCACTGCCAGGACATGACGAACGGGGGAATGACATAACATCACACAGCCGCCATCATTGCTGAAATCGGAGACTGAATGATCGATCCATACAAATCAAAATATAAATTCCGCCAGGGCCTGGGACTGTACATTCTTTTGGCTTTGGCTGTTTCATGCACCAAGGGCAAAGCACCAAGCCCGGCAAACACCGCGCTTTCTTCGCAAACTGCCAGCCCAATTCCCCTGCCAACTTTAAGTCCCACACCGCAGTCCTTTTCCGCGCCGAACACCTTTGGACCGGAAAAGGAAAATTTTCCGGACGGCTACAATCCGCTTTCGGGATTGCCCGTCGAGGACCCGAATCTATTAACCTACCCGGCCATGCTGGTTTCTATATCCCATTTTCCCCCGGCCGCCCGTCCACAGGCAGGGTTGTCCTTTGCGCCCTGGGTCTTTGAGTTTTACATCACCGAAGGCGCCACCCGTTTTCTATCCGTGTTTCATGGGGCTTTTCCCGAACCGGAGATTCCTGTCACAGGCAATTGCGAAATCCGCACCGGGGTTTTTACTCAAACCGCCCTGTTGCTTGGCAACCAGGTCTGGCTCGACAAAAACAGGAATGGGCGTCAGGAATCCTATGAACCGGGCGTGGGCGGTGTGTGTGTACGTCTTTACGATTCAACCGGAAGCTTGATCCAATCCACGACCACGGATTCAAACGGCTACTACGGATTCAACGTCAGCCCAGGAAAATACAGTCTCGAGTTCGTTTTACCGGAGTGGCTGCAGTTCACGAGTCCAAACGTCGGGGATGAAAATGCCGATAGCGACGCCGACCCGCAATCAGGCAAGGTCGAAGCGGACCTTCAGTCCACGCTTCTTTCCATCGACGCAGGCCTGATCCCGTCCGAACAGGGAATCCCTGATCCAAATCAATCCACCCCAATGCCAAAAGCCGAGATCGGGCCGGTCCGCTCGGGACGTTTAATATATGCCGATATCGCCGGCTTCTTTCAAAGTTCATGCCTGATCTATGCCTTTGCATCGGAGGAAGTGCTGGAGCAAATTCCACATTGCGCCTTCGTGACGCACAACTTCGCGGGCGGCGGTTCGATGCTGCAACTGGACCGCTTTAAAGCCCTGGCAGAAGACAATAAAAAACACACCTCCAATAACTTCAATTACGCCAGCAATTTATTCACAGACGAACCGCCCGCAGGCGGCGTTCCTGCAAGTCAACTTGATATATATGTGGCGCTGCTCAATCAATCGGGCTGGACCTACGATCCGTTATACGGCTCCTGGCTGCGATTTGTGGATGATGCCGATAAAAAAACCGCGGGCCAATTGCACGCCGAAGTGGACCGGCTAACCGGCCGTCAACTGCACTTCGAAAATGTGATCATCATCTCGGTGCAGCACGATGTCATCACCCGCACCAACCTGGATATTCATCTTGAACTGGGCAGCGGCGGATTTGCCACTCTGTTCCGGGACGGCCAAAAATACGATATTCGCTGGGACACAAAGTCCGGCGATTTCGAAAAAAAGACCGGCCAGGCCCGGCCGATCAAATTTGTCAACCCGGATGGCAGCCCGGCTTCCTTGAAACCCGGCAGCACGTGGATCTTCGTCGCAACTCCATATTCGGTCCTCTCGGATGAAGGCAACGGCGCGTGGAATCTGCGGTATTATCCACCTGAAGGCGCGAAGTAACGAATGCATCCGTATACCCTATCCCTCAAGTCGCTGTTCGAAGAAAACGCGAACCCCGCACAGGCGGGGCCGATGAAGAAATACATGCGGGATCAATTTGAATATCTCGGGATCAAATCACCGCAATTCGCCGCTCTGCTTAAAGACCATATCAAACAAAATGGCCTCCCCCCGCCCGGCCAGCTGGATGTCATTTTGCGCGATCTGTGGAGCCTGCCGCAGCGTGAATTTCAATACGCGGCCAACGGTTTTCTAGGCAAACTCGAAAAGAAACTCGAACCTGAAATCATAATCACAATTGAATACCTGCTGATCACCAAATCCTGGTGGGACACGGTGGATACACTGGCAGGTCACACGGTGGGGACTCACTTCAAACGTTTCCCGGCTGTGAAGGCAAAGTATCTGAAAAAGTGGCGCAAGTCTGATAATTTCTGGCTGCGCCGCACGACCCTGCTTTTTCAGCTTGGTTACAAAAAAGAGACGGATTTTGATCTGCTATGCGAGATTATCAAGGAAAACCTCGGCTCGGACGAATTCTTTATCAATAAAGCCATCGGTTGGGCATTACGTCAATACGCATGGCCAGACCCAGGACCTGTGAGGAAGTTCGTGAAAACCACCAAGGATTTACATCCACTGAGTCGGCGCGAGGCGTTGAAGAATATTGGGAAATAAAACCACAGAAACACAGGATTGCCGTAGAACACGGTCCATTGCTCATTTATACAGGGTGAGGATCGGCACCCCGTCGAAGCTGTATTCATAAACAACTGTTTTACGACCTAGAATTTTCAGCATGCTGTTATCTGTTCCCTCAAATCCGAGCGTGGACTGCCGATGCTGAACAATATACCAGTCTGCAGAATCCATGGGGAAGGCTGCCGGCGAAGGCGCGCCAACACCCAGGATGCTGGTCGTCGGATACGGCGACAAAACCACCAGGTCGTCCCGCAGCAAGTCCTGGGTCTGATAATAGATGAGCACATCATGACTCCACGGGTCCGACCAGATCCGGTCGCCTGGTTTTGCGTGTTCATTAATGTAAGGCAGGGCCAGCATGTAGGTCTCGCACCAATACGTGGTCTCCAATCCCATGCGGGCTGCCCCGGATAACCCTCCCACCCCTTCTCCATAATAGGATAAATAATGTGGATACAGCGAATTCATGGTGATCAGCTGCGGACCAAATGCCAGCGCAATCAGAATCGTCAATCCAACCCACTTAACGAATGGTCTGCCCGATTGACGGGCGATCTTTTCGATCCACGAAAAGATCCAGCCAAAACCTGCTCCTGCCAGCCCGGCTAAAAATGGAAAGGCAGCCATGATCAGGCGTTCGTTGTCATAGACCATGCTTCTGCCGCTGGCAATCGCGAGGATCGGGGTCAGGGCCGAAAGGAACAAAAGCCAGCCCAACCCACCGTCCTGTTTGCCGCGCCCGGTGCGAACAATCCCAAGAAGATACAGGATCGTCAATGAGAGCGGTAAAACCGCCCACAGCATGACAAACCCGAAATGCCAGGGAGGCGGCAGATAAAAACGGCCAAAATAGTATTGCCCGATCTCCCAATGCTTGTCGGTCACAAAGCCAATATAGTCTGTCAGGCGTTCCATGGTATGGAAATAAAGCCAGGGCCAGGCTGTTACGAAAACCGGCATGGCAATCAGGCCCATGACCATCAAACGGACAAGGATCCTCATTTCGCGCCGGAAGATCAGCCACCATAACCCCAATGTGACCGGGATAAAGACCGCATTGATCTTGGTCGCCAACGCAAGTCCCCAGATCAACCCAAGCAGCAAACCCCAGGCCCAGTTTTTGTATTCCAGGGTTTTCCAAAAAACAAATGTCACGATCAGCACGGAAGCCGCAGCCGGCACATCCAGCGCGGACAGGTGAGCATGGAAAAAGAAACGCGGCATGGTCAGCAGGGCTGCCACCGCTGCAAATCCTGCGGCTTGACCATAAGCGTCGTTAATCCACAAATACATCAGCCCGGCCATGAGCCCCACCAGCAACATATTGCCCATGCGGTGCGCAATCAGATCACTGGTGAAATTGCGCGCCAAAACCCATACGGCTCCTGACCAGATCTTATCCAGCGGGGGATGTTCGCTGTTGACCTGCCAGGCGTCCGTTACTACCTGTTGCGTAAAAGCTATCCCTGGATTTATGAAGACCTGTTCATACCAGCCTGTGTAGGATCGGGCAGCTGCAATATAGGCAGGTTCATCCCAGGTCAGGCCAATATCCGGGGCTGTGGCCAGCAATAATAAAAATACAATAATTGAAAGGATTAACGCCGTCCCCTGTCGTTTCATTTTAATGGCATCCCATGCATGAGAGAAATTAATTTTCTCAGACATTATGCTCCCCATCCGTCTTATTCCGCATAAAATCCGCCACCTCGGCGAAACGCTTCCTGAGATGGTCCACTACGGAAGGCAGAAATCCACTTTCATCCAGAGCCTTGTTCATACACCACAGCCATTGATCCCGCTCACGCATGCCAATGGAAAAAGGCATGTGCCGCTGGCGCAAACGTGGATGTCCATATTTTTCAATGTACAAAGATGGTCCGCCCGACCAGCCGGAGAGGAACATGAATAATTTCTCACGGGACTGGCTCAAACTCTTCGCATGGTAGGCACGGATGTCCCTGGCTTCAGGTGAAGAATCCATGATGTCATAAAACCGGTCCACAAGGGCGCGCAATTTTGTCTCGCCGCCAATCAGGTCATAGAGGGAATTCAGCTCATTCATCAACAAATTTTACCTTACCCTTGTCGCAGGAGCAGGGTAACCCGTCCCCATCCAACAGGCTTTATAATAGCCGCATCACCAACAGGAGATGTCATGAGCAAAGAAAACGAAGCAGTGATCCTTAGTGCAGCCCGCACCCCGATCGGGAAATTTCAAGGTGCATTAAGCGGCATGAACGCAACCCGGCTTGGCGCAGTGGCGGTCAAGGCCGCCGTGGAACGGGCGGGCATCGATCCCAAGGATATCGAAGAAGTCCTGATGGGCAACGTGGTGCAGGCCGGCAATGGGCAGGCTCCTGCACGTCAGGCCTCCATTTTTGCAGGGGTGCCCGCCACAGTGGGCGCGACCACCGTCAATAAAGTATGCGGATCGGGATTAAAAGCCGCGATGCAGGCCGCCCAGGCCATTCGCGCCGGCGATGCCGATCTATTTGTAGCAGGCGGAATGGAGTCCATGAGCCGCGCACCTTATCTGGTCAGTGGACGTTCGGGTGAATTAAAGTTCGGCAATCAGCCCTTAAGCGACGCCCTATTAAGCGACGGCCTGTGGGATCCTTTCGAGAATTGGGGCATGGGCAACGCTGCGGAATTTATCGCGGATGAATACGAAGTCACCCGCGCCGCGATGGACGAGTTCGCGCTTCGCTCGCATCTGAAAGCTGTTGAAGCCCAGGAAGCGGGACGCTTCAAGTTGGAGATTGTCCCTGTTCAAATCCCCGGCCGAAAGGGTGAGGTGACCTTGTTTGACACGGACGAAGGTCCGCGCAAGGACAGTTCGCTTGAATCTCTTGCAAAATTGAAACCAGCCTTCAGGGAAAATGGAAAAGTAACCGCAGGCAATTCCTCTTCCATGAATGACGGTGCGGCTGCGGTGGTTGTCTCCTCGCGCACTTATGCGGAAAAAAATAGTCTCAAGCCCATTGCCCGGGTAATTGGTTACGCGCAAGCTGCTGTCGAACCCAAATACCTGTTTGCGGCACCCGCCCATGCCATTCCCAAACTCCTGAAGAAAATTGACTGGAAGCTCAGTGATGTGGATCTCTTTGAAGTCAACGAAGCCTTCGCGGCCCAGGTGCTGGCAGACGGATACGCCCTCGCCGATCAAGGCTGGGACTGGGACAAGGTCAACATAAATGGCGGCGCAATCGCGCTTGGCCATCCGCTTGGCGCAAGCGGCGCCCGCGTATTAACCACGCTGATTTATGCCTTGAAGGATCGCGGCTTGAAGCGCGGCATTGCCTCTTTATGTCTCGGCGGCGGCGAAGCGGTTGCAATGGCGGTGGAAGTCGAATAAACCCTGATGGACGGAGTAAAAGATTTATCTCCGTTCATTTTTTTCCAGCAAGGAGAAAAACATGGATTCAAAGGAACGTAATGAAAAAATAGAATTGTACGGCCGTGGATTCGACTTATTGAAGGCCGTACTGGCCGAGGTCCCGCAGGATGCGATGAAATTCAAGCCTGAACCCAAGGAGTGGAGCATCCACGAGATCCTGATCCACCTTGCGGATTCCGAATCGAATTCCGCTTTGCGGGTCCGCAAACTGATCGTCGAACCGGGCGGCACGCTGATGGGCTATGACCAGGATGCCTGGGCCATTCAGTTGAATTATCACGATCAGAACGTGGAGGATGCACTGGAGGTTTTGCGACTGGCACGCAAGACCACCTATGAACTGCTGAAGCGCCAGCCCGAGGAGGTGTTCACGCATGCAATTGTCCACCCTGAAATGGACAAGCCCTACACCTTTGAGAAGTGGCTCAATATCTATCCTGCGCACATCCCCGCCCATATCGAACAGATACAGAACAATATGAAATTATGGAGAGAAAAGAAATGACCATTAAAAACATCTTTGTCATCGGCGCGGGGACCATGGGCAACGGCATTGCGCAGGTCGCCGCGACTTCGGGATATCAAGTGACCTGCATGGATGTCATGCCGGCGGCGCTGGAGAAAGCCAGAACAACGATCGACAGGTCCACGGCCAAACTTGTGGAGAAGGGCGCAATCACCCAGGAGCAAAAGAATACCGCAGACAAGATCAGCTATGTCGGGGACATGAATACCATGAAAGCCGCGGACCTGGTCATCGAAGCTGCCACCGAAAATCCCGAATTAAAATTCAAGATTTTCAAGGACATGGATGCCAATGCCCGCGAAGGCGTGATCCTGGCTTCGAACACCTCCTCCATCTCGATCACCAAGATCGCTGCTGTGACCAAACGCCCCGGCAAGGTCATCGGCATGCACTTCATGAATCCCGTGCCGCTGATGAAACTGGTCGAGGTCATTCGTGGATTGGGCACGTCCGATGAAACCACAACAACCATCATGGAGCTTTGTAAAGTTCTCGGTAAGGAGCCTGTCGAAGCCAATGATTCGCCCGGATTTATCTCCAACCGCATCCTGTGTCCGATGATCAATGAAGCGGTCTTTGCCCTGCAGGAAAACGTGGGCACTCCGGAAGCGATCGACCAGGTCATGAAACTGGGCATGAATCACCCGATGGGTCCCCTGACCCTTGCGGATCTGATCGGACTGGATGTGGTGCTGTTCGTGATGGAAGTCCTGCAACGGGATCTGGGCGAAGACAAATATCGTCCCGCTTATTTATTAAGGAAGATGGTCGATGCAGGGTATTTGGGAAGGAAGACGGGACGGGGCTTTTATCAATATTAAGGGTTGAAATCCATCCCAATTTGCCCTACCATAAGAATTAAGGGATTCCATTTGTGGAGGTGAAACATGTTCCCTAGGACCTTTACGCAGATCTCAGTGCTTGTCCTGCTTCTGTTCACCAGCCTTGGGGTTCCAGGGATGGCCCAGGCTGGAGGCGTTTGCGGCGGCACCTATTCCGTTGACCCGGGAGATACATTCGCCAAGATTGCCTCAATGTGCGGAACGTCCGTCTCCGCCATCAAGGCAGCCAACCCGGGAATTGTTGAACCATTACATACCGGCCAGACATTAACCCTTCCCGGCAGCAACTACAATGCCCCAGGCACACCCACTTCAGTCACCTATACCCCCAATAACTACAGCGGCGCGTATACTGTTCAATTAAGCGACACATTCTCCGGCATCGCCAGCCGCTATGGCGTTACCATACAGATGTTATGGGCAGCCAATCCTCAGATCCGGGATATCAATCTCCTGTATGTGGGACAGATCATTTACGTACCCGCTTCATCGTCGAACATTTTTACACCTGTCACCACAAAAGAGCCGGTCCCCCTTTCCCATGGATCCGTGCCTGCAGGAACCCCAAGAGGGGAAATTGAATTAATCAACAAGGCTCACGGCGATGTTTATGTTTCCCTTCAGGGAACAACAAAGGATGGCTACCATGTCATCTATGAATACCCGGTCAGTGGCCCGGTACACACCAGAATACCCGCAGGCTGGTATACCTATGTTGCCTGGGTCGGCGGATTAAAATTCGAGGGACAATTCAAACTTGGCGCGGATGGAACCCGTACGATCACCTTTTACGCCAGCAAAGTTGCCGTTGAATAACGAGCTGGTCATCAAGTCGGGCAATCAGCTTTATTTGTAACAGTAAGTTCCGCTCCATTTGCAGCCTGCCGCCTCGCATTTGCCCTGGTCCTTGCCGTAATCGGTGCATGCCACAGCTCCGCCGCCGCTCCCGCCGCTGCCACCGGGTTTATTTGTAGGCGGAACATACGGGATCAAGGTGGCAACCGGCGTTTCAGTGGGGATCTCAGTAAACGTGGCTGTCGGAATGGGCATGGCTGCACACGGGTGAACCTGGATTGCGATCCGGTCCGTGTTCCACAAGCGCTGAACATTTTCCCTTGCGTTAAATTCATAAATTGCATCAAGAATAAAGATCGGATCAGCTGCCAGATCAAGGGGGCCTAGAAACGACTCGATATCGTGAATTACCGCATCGGTAATCATCAACGTGTCGGTAAATTGATAAAAGAACAGGGATGCAGGAGTCGACAGATCGCTCATGACCATCGGATGTGCGGCAATATCGGCCGCTCCCCCGCCTGCCTCGGCCACCCAATATGAAGTCATTTGTACTCCGGCCGCAAGAGCGGAAAACCTGGAAATGACGACCGATTGAGTTACCTCGGCAATACATCCGGTACCATAATAAAGGTCCCTGGTGGACACATCCGGCCGGATCGTTATGCCGTCTTCATATAAGCAGCGTTGAAAATCAAGTGTCCGCTCACTGTGACCAAGAGTCGCACCGGACGAATCGAGTGCCCGAACGGATAATTGGCCGGTCAGCACATCCTCCGGAACACCAGACAATTCCGCCGCCATTCCAACCAAACGGCTGTAATAGCCACCCCTGGTATGATCGGCAAAAAGGTTGTTGATGATCTCAAGGTGGGTGCCACCACTTCCGTTGACTGTCAGCTGATAGACAACTGCCGCCACCCTGCTGGAATCCCCTACCAGAGTAGCCTGAAGGTCAAAGGTATCCGGAAAACAGGGACCATCAAAATAATAGGTCCCGCCGATATCATCCAGATTGATTGTAACGGAGCTCTCCCCGCCGGCCGGCATGCAGGCAGTCAGCGTGATTCCCAGGACCAGAAACGAACCAAGCAGGAATTGGCGAACATTGATCTTCATGCGAAACCAGCTTTCTATCAGAATAGGATCCGATAGATATCAGTATAGTGCTTATTTCCGACAATACAACTCCCATTACTCCTATTCGTGATATTAAATACACACTGATGGACAGAAGGTCATCCCTGGTCATTACCCACCGATTCGCCCTGGGTTCTGCGGAAAATCAAAAATGCAAAGATTTCCATGTACTTCATTAATGAGCAAAGGAATTGACGAAGTATAATTCGTGCATCAAATCAAATTGACAGGGAAATCATGAGCGAACAATACTATGATTATGTGATCATCGGTTCAGGGTTCGGGGGAAGTGTTTCGGCGATGCGATTGACGGAGAAAGGCTATTCCGTTCTCGTCCTGGAAAAAGGCCGGCGTTTTGCAGATCAGGATTTTGCAAAGTCCAACTGGCAGTTTTGGAAATACCTGTGGATGCCCGTCATTCGCGCACACGGCATCCTGCAAATCAGCATTCTCAAAGGAGCGATGGTCCTGCACGGTGCAGGTGTGGGCGGTGGCTCCCTCGGTTATGCCAATGTGCTTGAAATCCCATCGGAACAGACCTTCTCGACACCCGCATGGAATCAAAACATCAATTGGGGACAGGTATTGAGGGAACATTACGTCACCGCCAAAAGAATGTTGGGCGCAGCACGCAACCCAAAACTATGGGAAGCAGATTTGGTTCTGAAGGAAATGGCCGAGGAACGCGGCATGGGCCGCACCTTCCGCGCGACGGATGTGGGTGCGTTTTTCGGCGAAGCCGGCGTGACCGTACCGGACCCCTATTTCAACGGACAGGGTCCACAACGGGCAGGCTGCCAGCACTGCGGCGGATGCATGGTGGGGTGCCGACATAACGCCAAGAACACTCTGCCAAAGAATTATCTGTATTTTGCAGAAAAGAATGGCGCACAAATCAAAGCGGAGGTTGAAGTGGTGGATGTAAAACCCCAGCTTATGTCCGGGATGGCGCGCTACACCGTCACCTACCGCTCCTCCACCTCCCCGATTAAATACAAACAGACTGTACATGCAAGGAATGTCATATTCTCTGCGGGCGTGATGGGGACCATAAAACTATTATTGAATTTGCGCGACGTCAAGGGCTCGCTCCCATTCCTGTCCCGAAGATTGGGTCACATGGTGAGAACCAACTCCGAGGCGCTTTTGGGAAGCGTGGCCCGCACATCCGACATCAATTATTCGGAAGGCGTGTCAATCTCCTCCATCTACAATCATGATGAGATCACACGCATCGAACCTGTGCGTTATCCTGACGGTTCCTCCCTGATGCGCTTCCTGGCGGCCCCGCTCATCGACACGGACGTGAGCATCCCGATGCGATTTCTGAAATTCATCTGGTGGGCGATCCAGCATCCCAGCGACTTTCTGAAGGCGCTGATCCTGCCCGGTTGGGCTCACAATGTGACCATCCTGCTGGTGATGCAGCATGCAAATAATCGCATGCGCTTTCAGATCGGCAGAAGCGGATTCACGCTTTTCCGGCGCGGCATGGTGGCGGAAAAGGAGCCGGGCTTCGAGATCCACGCCCAGGTGAAGGGTTCACACGAATTGACGCGCGACTTCGCAGGCCGTACGAACGGGATTGCACTCGGCTCAATCGGTGAGAACCTGTTAAACCTGCCGACAACCGCCCATATCCTTGGCGGCGCCCCCATTGGCCAGAACGTGGATGGCGGAGTGGTAAACAATAATTTCGAAGTCTATAATTACGAAGGCTTGTATATCATAGATGGTTCGATCATGCCGGCCAACCCGGGCGTGAATCCTTCGCTGACGATCACCGCCCTGGCGGAGTATGCAATGAGCAAAATAAAGCCAAAATCACAAAAGTAGTAAAAAATCCCCGTTCTTATAACGGGGATTTTTTACAGAACTAAACCCATCCTGCATATTTAATAACCATTTTGCGAAATCCAGGAGATCAGCTGTCTGGATTAATTATTGCATTGCTTTTTGGGGAAAATCCAAGTATATTAATCAGACAATATTAGTCCAAATATCCGGTCTGCAACCACTATTTCAGAAATTGCCCAGTATTATCCATTAAGGTATCAGGTATAAAGAAAAAACCGGCATCTCTGCAAACTGATATCCCCAACCATGAGCTTCTCGATTTTATTGTTGAAGCCTCCACGGAACGGGCGATCATTGCCATGGACGCAGATGGTCGAATCATCCTGTGGAACGAAGGGGCAAGACGCATCTATGGCCATTCACCCGCGGAAATCGTCGGACGGGAGGCAAGCTCCACTCTCTTCACCGAAGAGGATATTGCCGCAGGTAAACCATCCGAAATCATCGCAACTGCCTTGCACACCAGGAAATGGGAAGGTAGTCTCTCCCAGGTTCGACATAACGGAAAACACTTCCCAGCCCGCCTTGTCATCACACCAAAACTAGATTCGGCCGGCCACGTGTCCGGATACTTGATTATTTCCAGAGACATCACCGAAGAGGTCCAGCTTGCCGAGGAATTAAAAGCCACCAGGCACTACACCCAAACTCTGGAGGAGAAATTTCAAGGCCTGCTCGAAGCCGCCCCTGACGCCATTGTAATCGTCGATCAAAATGGAGTGATCCTGCTGGCCAACGCACAAACAGGAAGCATATTTGGCTACGACCGAAATTCCCTTTCTGGAAGACCCGTTGAAGCCCTGATCCCGGAACGTTTTCGCCAGATCCACCCAAATCATCGCCATAAATTCATCAGTGAACCACAATTACGACCCATGGGAATCGGGCTGGACCTGTACGGCCTGCGGGCAGACGGGAGTGAATTCCCGGTGGAAATCAGTCTCAGCCCATTGCAAACAGAGGAAGGCTTGTTGACCATCGCCGCCATACGGGATATCACCCGTCGCCAGCGTGCCGAGAAAAAATTCCGTGGCCTGCTCGAATCAGCCCCCGATGCAATGGTGGTCGTGGACAAGCTGGGGATTATCAATCTGATCAATTCCCAAGCAGAAAAACTTTTCGGGTATGACCGGTCCGAGATCGTTGGGCATCCTGTCGAAGAACTTGTCCCAAAGCGTTTTCGAAGAAAACATGTCAGGCACCGCGAGGATTATTATCTTAACCACCCTGTGCGGCCCATGGGAGATGGCTTGGCCCTGTTTGGCAGGCGAAAAAACGGGAGTGAATTCCCGATCGAAATCAGTTTAAGCCCACTCGAAGCTGAAGACGGCCTTTTGGTGAGCGCTGCAATTCGGGACATTACAGAGCGCAAACGGGTGGAAACTGATATTCAAAAATTAAATCAGGACTTGAAGCAGCACACCGCCCAACTAGAGACCGCCAACAAAGAGTTGGAGTCATTCAGTTATTCTGTATCTCACGATCTGCGTGCGCCTTTACGTAGCATAGATGGGTTTAGCCAAATTTTACTGGAAGACTACGGGGAATTGCTGCCCGGAGAGGCGCGCACTCATCTGGAGCGGGTCCGGGGTGCCGCCCAACACATGGCAGAATTGATCGACGATCTCTTAAATCTCGCCAAGGTCACCCGCACTCCTTTGCAGACCAAATTGATCAATCTAAGTGAAATCGCGGAAGCCACCGCCAAGGCTCTCAGGGAAGCAGATCCGGCCCGGGAGGTCAGGCTGATCATCACGCCAGATCTGATGGTGAATGGTGATGCCAACCTGCTTCGAATCGTGCTTGAAAATCTGCTCAGTAACGCATGGAAATATACTTCGAAGAAGGGCGAGGCCGTGGTCGAGTTTGGCCAGCAGCCAGGCTCCAGGGAGCGAATATTCTTTGTTCGTGATAACGGGGTGGGTTTTGACATGGCCTATGTGAACAAATTATTCGGAGTATTCCAGCGCCTGCACTCGGTCAGCGAATTCCCCGGCACCGGCGTCGGGCTGGCCATCGTGCACAGAATCATCAAAATTCATGGCGGCAATATCTGGGCTGAAGCGGAAGAAGGAAAAGGCGCAACCTTTTACTTTACCTTATAACGGAGGATAACTCATGAGCCAAAAAGCAATCCTGCTGATCGAGGACAATCCAAACGATGAGGCCCTGACCCTACGGGCCCTGAGAAAAAACAAGATCGGCAATGAGCTGAAAGTGGTTCGCGACGGAGTCGAGGCTCTTGAATTTTTATTCTGCACCGGGGCTTATGCGGACCGTGATTTCAACGATCTGCCCCAGCTTATCCTGCTCGACATTAACCTTCCAAAAGTGGACGGGCTGGAAGTATTGCGCCGCATTCGGGCAAACGAGGGCACACGGCGGCTGCCGGTCGTGATCCTGACCTCTTCCCGGGAGGATCAGGATGTGATCAACGGCTATGATTTGGGTGCAAATTCCTATGTTCGCAAACCGGTGGACTTCGATCAATTTGTTGAAGCTGTCCGTCAGCTTGGCTTGTACTGGCTGGTCTTGAACGAAATGCCTCCCACGCCATAATCACCCATCGAGGGTGGGTTTCATCAAAAAGTTACATGAACAATGTCACTTGAAAAGCGGGGTGCCGGCTGATACAGTGATTAAAAGCCGATCATGGCAGATTCTGCAAAGTCCTTTTCACACACCAGGAGATGAACTATGTACAAGAAAATTCTTGTCCCTCTCGACGGTTCCCAGCTTGCAGAGGCCGCGCTTCCTCACGCCCAGGCTTTGGCCAAAGCCGAGGGCGCCGAGATCATACTTTTAAGAGTGCCAGTTCTTCCAACCACCGCCTTTCTGGCCCGGGATCCTGCTCTGGCCTCGATGGTGCTCAAGGAAATGGAGGATGAGACCAAGGAATACATGCAGGATGAGGTTTTAAAATTGAGGGAGGAGGGCGCCAAAGTGACCGGCCTCACGCGGGAAGGGCCTGTGCCGGATACGATCCTGGAAGTCGCCAAGGAAACACACGCCGATCTCATTACGATGTCCACCCACGGATATTCCGGGGTGCAAAGATGGTTAATGGGCAGCGTGGCGGATAAAGTGGTAAATCATTCGCCCATCCCGGTGATGTTAATCCATCCAGTCAGTTCAAATTAGAAGTCCATAATTTCGAATTTCGACAGCATGTCTTGCAGGCTGCAACCTCCATCGGGTTGCAGCCTGTTGTCATCAAGCACAAAATCACCGGATCCATTCACATCCCAAACAGGGGATATGCCGATTGTCACTTGAAAACAAGCGCGGGTCTGTGCTACTGTGAAGATGAGCTCAAACACAAGTTGTTTTTTTCCAGATAAAGGAGATGTATTATGTATAAAAAGATTCTTGTCCCCCTGGATGGCTCAGAACTTGCCGAGGCAGTATTACCGCACGCCCAGGCTCTTGCAAAAGCCGAAGGCGCCGAGATCGTGATCATGCGGGTACCGGTCACCCCGAACCTGGAGTATCTCGCCCGCAGCCCGGGCCTGGCCACCAAAAT
The DNA here is from genome assembly GCA_021414245.1 of Chloroflexota bacterium. Lineage (GTDB taxonomy): Bacteria > Chloroflexota > Anaerolineae > Anaerolineales > Villigracilaceae > Villigracilis. The sequence continues at coordinate 420,881 of JAIOOU010000003.1, read as the reverse complement.
TATTGAGGAAACAGAGATTGAGGCCGAGGAATACCTTCAGGCGGAGACCAGCAAACTGGCAAAAGAAGGCGCCAAGGTCACCAGCATCATGCGCGAAGGCCCGATCCCTGAAATGATCTTGAAAGTCGCGGATGAGATTCATGCCGATGTAATCGCCATGTCCACCCACGGACGATCGGGCATTCAACGCTGGCTGATGGGCAGTGTGGCCGACCGGGTCGTACATCATTCGCACATCCCCGTGATGTTGATCCATCCAAACTAAAATACAGCATCCAAAATATCCCATCTTTGATGGGATATTTTGAGATTCCAGCTCCGGCACGGGGAAAGGTTATTGCCTCCAGATTTTCAATAAAATTTCGTTGACCACCAAAATCACAGCATATGCCCAACCCAGGTTTGACTTGCCGCCCGCAAAAAGGGAGAAGGCGCCTGAAGCAAACAGAATCAGCTCGAGGCTTAAGCGGGAAGCGCCGGTCAGGGGATGAGTTGCTTTTGGAGCGATATAAGTCCCCCAGAGCATGGCGATCAAGACGGGCAGACCAATCCCAAAAAGGATCTTCAACAGCCATCCTGAGCGGGTCTTAAATCCCCAATAGCCCACAGCTGCAAGCATGCACAGTTCCAGCAAAAAACGAATTAATAAATTCAAGCCTTTTAAAACAGCCATTTTCACTCCGGGTTAATTTTGTTGTAATCCGGCAGCCAGGGCCGCAACCAGCCTGCGAAAGCTTTCTTCACATTCAAGCGGCAGGCCAAAGCCACCCGCTATTTCCAACGTGGCAAATCCATGGACCGTGCTGCGAAAAGCGCGCAAGGCATGCACCGCATCCTGACTCCTCAACCCGAGCGAACCCATGACCGTGATGCCGATCTTCAATGCACGTTCCTCTTCGCGCTTCAGGTTTTCATCCTGTTCCGGCTGCGCCCCCGAAGAACGCAGCGTGGACAGATACAAGCCGGGGTTTTCCTTCACGTAACTCCGAAAGGCCTGGGCCACATGCATAAAAAGATCCGGGCCGCTTTTGCCAATAGCCGCTTCACCCAAACGATCCGCAAGCAGTCTGGCATTCCAGACAGCCAGGTCCTTTTGCAGGCCGGGCAATCCATCGATATGGTTATAAAGCGACGGGGGTTGAATTCCCAATTCTTCAGCCAGCCGGCTCAGCGTGAGCGCCTGCATCCCACCGGTGTTGACCAGTTCAACAGCAGCCTGAATCACAGCCTGTTTATCGAGGCGCATCCGTGTTTTACGAGTCATGTTTGCCTATCCTTTCCCCAACGAATTCATGAAAGATAATATCAACGGTGTGGTTACATCGGGCATTTCAGCATGCGGATAATGACCTGCGTTCCCGATCATTGCATAAGTTCCACGCAGATGCCCGGCCACCCACTTTGCTTCCTCTTCGGGAATCTTGAAATCCGGATCCCTGGTCCCCATCAACACCAAAACAGGACTCTGTACTTTGGGAATACGCTCTTCAGAAGCCTTCTTGGAAGCGCGGATCATTCTCAACAGGGCTTCCATCCTGCCATGTTCTTTCAAGTTTGACTTCAACAGGGAGGAATATTCGTCGAAGTCAGCAGGCTTATGTGACGGATACAACATCGAATAATATTGGGTCCACATCGCAGGTCCCCACGGACGCGCAAATAATGCAGAGAACATCAAGTTGCCGAACCAGGTCCCTTCTCCGCGCACGAAGGGACCCACCAAGATCATTCCGCGGATCAACTCAGGCGCTTCAACCGCCGCCCAAACTGCTGCGCCAGCCGCCATCGAGGTTCCCACAATAATGGCGGGGCCGCTTTCCAATTCACGAATGAGCGCAACGATATCCGCACCCACGCCGGCCACCGAAAAATCGTCCCATTCGACACTGCTCGCGCCATGTCCACGGACATCCATGGTAGCCACGCGATAACCCGCCTCCACAAGCTGCGGTACCAGGAAACGATATTCCCCTCTCAGATCGCCCATGGAGGGCACACACACCACCAGCGGACCAGCGCCTGTTACATCATAGGCGATCCTTCCATTTTGCTGTTTGAAAAATTCAGTTTTCATTCCATTCTCCTGTTACTAATTATATTAGTATTATAACTAATATAATTAGTTATTGGCAAGGAAAATTAGATTTCGATAAGAAACCTTATCGAAATAAATATTTCGAACTCGATTCCGCTGACAAAACGCAATTTACAAAGTCATACTCCCCCACCAAGACGGTTCTCCTGTGCACATGGATCCAGTGAAACTCAATGGAACCCTTCTGAACCATCAGGGTTTGACTCCTTGACATCCAAATCATAGAGGTGCAAATTGGCAAAGCAGATCATTTCTACAGGAAACGCTCCAAAGTCAGCCATATATAGCCAGGGGGTCAAGGCGGCAGGACTTGTCTTTGTCTCAGGGCAGGGACCGTTTGACCCGGTCACAGGTGAAATTGTTGGCGGGACGATCCAGGAGCAGACACATCAATGCCTGAAGAATATCCAGGCGATCCTTGAAGCAGCCGGAACTTCCCTGGACAGGGTCGTGAACGCAACGTTCATCCTGGCTGAGGAGACAGATTTCGCAGGCGTGAACGAGGAATGGAGCAAGTGGTTCCCCGAGGACCCGCCCGCCCGTCAGGGAGCGAAACTTCCCATCCGCCCGGCGGGGATGAAAATTTCCATCGCGGTTATTGCCGAGGCCTAAAATGTAACTCGCAGATCGCAAATCTGTTCCCATATTCAAACCCATCGTTCGATAAGCCAAAGGAGAAAAGTTCATGATCAACGCCCTTGCACGATTTACTGTGGAGGATTTTGCAAAGTGGGAAACTGTTTTCGAGGAGGCCGCGGCCCTGCGCAAAACCTATGGGTCGCTGAGCGCGCAAGCCTTTCACAAAGTGGACAGTAAAAACGAGATTTTCGTTCTCCTGCGTTTCGAGAGTGTGGAGAAGGCCGGAGAGATGTTCCAATCGGCGGAGTTTCGTGAAGTGACCCGGCGCGGAGGAATGACCGCCCCGCCCGAGGTGACTTTCCTGAATGAGGTGACCAGCCTGCCTTCGTGAACCAAAACAGTCTCCCGTTGTATAAGGCCGGGGGACTGTTTTCTTAATACCAGATCCTGCGACCAGGCATCCTGTATAATGGGTTTTCAACCCAACGATTTGCGAGGACACGCATGGATTCACTTTCAGAACGCCGCAAGGCGCTTCTTTTTCTTGTGATGGCCGCCGCCCTGTGGAGCACCAGCGGGGTCCTGATCAAAATGACTGACTGGCAGCCCATCGCCATTTTATCGGCACGCAGCCTGTTTGCCAGCCTGGTCTTTCTGATCTATATGCGCCGGCTGCCGGTCCGTTTCAACCGCTGGCAGCTGCTGGCGGCGGGCGCTTCCATCCTGACCCAATTTCTGTTCATTACATCCACCAGGCTGACCACCGCTGCGAACGCGATCTTCCTGCAATACACCGCACCGATCTACGTGGTGCTGCTGGGATACTGGTTCCTGCGTGAAAGGCCCTCCCGCACGGACTATGTCTCCATGCTGATCATCTTCACCGGTCTGTTCTTTTTCTTCGGGGACAAATTAAGTACGGGCGGTTTCTACGGAAACCTGCTGGCAATCCTAAGCGGCGTGACCTCGGCTGTGATGATGGTTTCCTTCCGCGCCCAAAAAGACGGCGCGCCGGAGGAAAGTTTTCTGATCGCAAGTCTCGCCACGGCGATAATGGGATTCCCCTTCGTATTGAAAGAGGCGTGGACCGTGAACACCTGGCTGATCATTGCATTTCTCGGGATCTTTCAAATCGGGCTGGCTTTCGTATTCTTTACCAAGGCAATCAAACATATTCCTGCATTGGAAGCAAATCTTGTGAGTACGCTGGAGCCCGTGTTAAATCCACTTTGGGTGTTCCTCTTTCTCGGCGAAAGCATGGGGCTCTTTGCCTTGATCGGCGGACTGATCGTGCTCGGCGGCGTGGTATTAAGTGCAATGGGAAGTGCAAAGACAGCGAAGGAAAACGATTAAGCACCTGCCGGACAATTTAACAAAGGCCGCCCTGTTAAAATCGGGTACACTCTTGTAAAAAACTCGCAACCCCTGTTTTGATTAACTTCCCAAAGGCTCAATCATGACCATTGCCATTGTTACAGACTCAACCTGCGATCTCCCCCAACATATTGTCCATGAATTGGGCATCAAGGTCATTCCGCTTTTTATTAATATTGGTGACAAGAGCTTTCTGGATGGTGTGGACATCACGCGCAAGGATTTTTACACGAACCTGCCGGGCTACACCGTACATCCGACGACCGGCACACCGGGCATGGATGCATTCAACGATGCCTACCAAACCCTGGCCGAAAAGGGATTTTCCGAGATCCTGTCCATTCACATTTCCAAAAAATTAAGCGCCATCGTCAACATGGCTGGCAAGGCGGCGCAGGAATATGAAAGGATTCCCGTCACTGTGCGCGATTCGGGACAGCTCAGTTTGGGAACAGGTCTTCAGGTGGAACAAGCTGCCCGTATGGCCGCAGACGGGAAACCCATGAAGGAGATCGAAGCTGCCCTGGATGACCTCCGGTCGCGCACCCTGGTTGCGGCGCGGCTGGATACGCTTGAATTCTTGCGTCGCAGCGGACGGATGAATGGCTTTATTGCGGGCATCGGCAGTTTGTTGCAGCTAAAACCGATCCTTACCATGAAGAATGGAATGCCCGGTTCCGAACGGGTACGAACCACATACAAGGCGGAAGCCAGACTCCTGAAAATTCTGGAAGAGCATCAACCCATCGAACAATTCTCGCTTTTGCACACAAATGCACTTGAAAAGGCCATGGCCTTTCATGAACAGGCTGCCCATTTACTTCCCGCAGAAATCACCCATACCATTAACATCACACCGGTCCTTGGAGCGCATCTGGGTCCCGGGGCGGTTGGGTACGCAATTGTTGCGAAGAACGCCTTATAAAATTTTATGAATACCGTTACCAAAGTTTCGCTGATCGTTGGCGTGCCCTTCAACGGGATTGGCAGCGTGCGGAAGGCGGGACAAAAGGAATCATATCGATGACACCCAAACTTTCCTATACGATCTGGTTCACCCAGCGGACAGGCAGCACATTACTATACAAAGCGATTGAATCCACGGGCGTTGCCGGCATTCCCCGGGAATGGTTCAACTGCCCGCCTGACCTGCTTGCAACATTCAACAAAACAAACCTCGCCGAACTTCAGGAATATTTATACAAACTGGGAAGCACTTCGAATGGCGTTTTTGGGATCAGCCATTCCTATTACGAACCACATTTCAGCCAGTTGACCGAAACGCTGCGGAACTTCCCTGCCTGCCCTCCGGTGACAAAGCGCACGCAAGTTTGGGAGGGGATCTTCCCCAACCATCGTCACATCTTCATGACGCGCCGCAACAAGGTGCGGCTGGCGGTTTCATGGTGGCGGGCGATCCAATCGGGGGAATGGCACGTACCCACAGACCAAACCCGCACGCCCGTTGACCTTTCTGACAGGTATTCCTTCGATGCCATCAACCATCTTTACAATGAATGTTCCATGCGTGAAGCCGGGATCCAGGAATTCCTCACCGAAGGCGGCATTACCCCGTTGAATATTTTTTACGAGGATTTCATCCAAAACTACGAAGGGACCGTGCGCACGATCCTCGACTATCTCGAACTGGATTCAAAGTCCGTGACCATCGCGCCGCCCGCATTGACCCAACTTGCGGACGATATTTCCGAGGAATGGGCGCAGCGCTTCCGCGAAGAACGCCAGAAGGACTGGCCCAATCGGGGTTGGTAAGAATTCCAGCAAGAAGTAACAGGAGTATGTCATGATAGGGTACTTTGTAGGTGCCGGCGATATTGAAGCAGGAAAAATGTTTGATACATATTTGCACGGAGAGAATGGATTCGCAAATTTGCTGAAGGATCTTAAAAAGACAGACTATGGCGAAGGCCTAAATTTACTTTTAATCGAGTTTTACATCGAAGGGAATTTCTCGACCATTTTCGATGTGGATAAAATAAAGACCGGCAACTATTCCAATAAAAACAAAGATATATCAGTTAAGGTGCCCGTAAAACGGACCGATTTTCATGATCGCACCGAAAATGAAAGACGACAATTTATAGTCAGCACAACTCTAAAAGCCATTGAACTTGTAGAAAATCGACTTGCAAAACTAAAATTGGGCATAAATTTCGATCTGCTTAAAAAAGATGTAACAAATATTGGAAAACTCTTTATAGAAAAGCCAAAATAGCACACTGACTTGGTCGCCGAAATTCAATACAAACTCAAGTCAAAAATGGAACTAAAATAGGCGAATACTGCAGGAGGCAACTCAATGATATACGCTTTTTCCGCCTTGTTCCTTCTTCTCGGCTTGACAACGGGGATTCCTGCCTTCTTCCAATGGAGGCGGATGGAAAATATCAGGCGATCGAGTGAAACCACCCAGGGCATGGTCCGTTCCGTGGGAAACCCCGGCGGCTGGAATTTTTTGGGAGAAATGGGCAGGTCCGCCCGTCCGATGGTGGCGTTTCAGGTCCGGGATAAGGAATTTGAGGTGCAAATGACAGACAACAGCGGGTTTTTGAATCGCCGCTATCAAACTGGCAGCACCGTCGAGGTCGTATATGACAAGGAAATGCCCTGGGATGCCTATCTGCAACTTGAATGGACACTCACCCGCCGCGATCTGTGGAAAGGCGCCGCTGAAATCATCCTGGCGGTTGTGCTTTGGGAAACAGGTCTTTATTTTGGGCTGCCATTCTAACCGCGCGCTGATGAAGCACACGGATGCGGTCTCCGAAATTCAGAATACATTCCGAGCAAGAATGGAAGTCAAATTGAGTAAGGTTGAGTTTGACACAAAATAATTACTCCCAACCATCAACCTCAAAATCTGAAACAAGAGGATCGGCAATTTTTTAATCCCTTCCATCAGGAATTGAAGCATCCAAAGCTATGGTATGCGAAGCATCCTTGCGATGCAAGCAGTGCCTATACTCAAAACAAGAGGGCATGAGTTGAAAAGATGTACTGTCAAATTTAAAAAATGACAGTACGTCTTTGGGAAAATGTCAGTACATCTTTGGGAAAATGTACTGACATTTTTTAAAAACATTTCGATGTTTTGGGAAAAACTTCCAAATGTTTTTGGAAAACTTCGAGAAGACTTCCAAGGAGAAAAAAATGAGCTCCGGGAACAATCCCAAAGCTCATTTTTTCTCGAAATCCCTGTCCCTTTGCGGGAGACTCATGTGCTTAAAAAATACCGCTGGCAGACTGGGCCAGTCCTGCCAGCGGTAAACAATTCTTAGCTAGCGATTACAAACCATCGACGAAGGTGGCAACGGCGAGAAGGGCAAACCCGATGAATAACAGCCAGAAGCTAAATCCGCCAATGACGGGAATGGCAACAAAATTGCTGAGGAAACCAAGCAAGCCGACAACAACAGCGATAATCCAGGTTACGTTCTTCGGTGCAGAAAGGTTCATTTTAATTCTCCTTGTGGTTCAAATAGTCAAAACTCTTCAAAGTCGCAATGTATCACTGGCCCAGATCACAGAATACAAACACAATAGTTATAACAACAAATTGTGTAAAAAGTTACGAATTAAGAGAAATGAATTCCCTACTCCTCCGTCGGCATCCCGATCCGCCCCTCCCATCGCTCCTACGTCGCGACTCCCTCCCCAAGTCCAAAATGGACTTGGGGAGGGCTGGGGTGGGGCTAAGACTTAAGATTTTCCAAAATGACTTCCAACACTTTATCAATATCGCTCATCACGTCGTTGTTGTAAAACCGCAAAACACGATAGCCTTTTGATTTCAAGAAAGCTGTTCGCTCTGCATCATATTCTTCCTGCTCCAAGTGTTGGTTTCCATCCAATTCAATAATCAGCATTTCAGTTGGGGCGCAGAAATCAGTAATGTAATTTCCAATTGCATGTTGACGTCGAAAACCAACATTATTCAACCGATGGGCACGCAAGCGAGTCCATAACTTTACCTCTGCAGGAGTTTGATTAAGTCTTAATTCTCCCGCGCGGCGCATGATCTTTGGCGTTGAACGTTTTTCTGTCATGGATTAATACTGCCCCGCCCCAAGTCCGAAATGAAAAGTTGAAAAAATATCCAATATCTTCTTTCGGACTTGGGGAGGGGCTGAAAATCACTCTCCCGTCGGCGTCCCGATATTTTCAGTTGAGTCACCTCGTACAACTTACTTCTGCAGCGCAACAGCGTGCTGCTGGTCCGCTGAAAGGATCACCAGAGTCGCGTTGGTTTCCTCGTAGGTAAAGGTTGTCTCGCCATTTAAGAGACCAAACACGGCCGCTTCCTGGGTCATCAAAGGTTCTTCACAGGCCATCGCCGTGGAAAACATCCCGCTGAAGACAATCCTGTCTCCGCTGACCTGATATTTTCCGCCCAGGCTGTTGCATCCCACGTTCCCGCCAACGCTGCCGTCTTCGTTGAACGTGATGTAGGTATCCACTCCGGGAATCGGGCCTGTCAGGCTGGCAGCCTCCCCGTACGAGACCAATTTCCACGTCCCGGTCAGCACATTTGAAGAGCCGCCTGCACAGGCAGACAGGGCAAAAACAATTAACAGGGCAGCCAGTATTTTGCGAATCATCTTCACTCCCCCGTCGGCACCCAGATATTCTTGACCTGAGTCGCCTCGTGCAGGAACTCGTGACCTTCGCCCTGCTCGCGGTCGAGCCAATCGCGGGGCAGACCGTAGCCTGTCCACGTGCGCTTCATGTTGGCGGCAGATTCGTTCTCGACGTGGTAACTGCCTTCCGCCGAGCCGAAGTACCAGACCGAATCAACATCTTCATGTTGGACGAGCGTCTTGACCAAATGGTCACGGTCACCTGTGACGATGTTGACCACGCCGCCAGGCACATCGGAGGTGTCGAGCACCTGATAGAAGTCCATGGCGGAGAGCGGATATTTTTGGCTGGGGATCATCACCACGCTGTTGCCGCGTGCAATCGCAGGCGCCATAAGCGAGACAAATCCAAGCAATGGCATTTCATCGGGGCAGGCAATGCCGATCACACCCATCGGTTCATTGACCGCGACGGTGATCCCGCGCAGAGTGGTCTCCTGCACAGTGCCGCCGTATTTATCCGCCCATGCGGCGTAGGTGAATAATCTTTCAACAGACGCGTCCACTTCGGCACCCGCGGACTTTTGCGTGCGTCCTGTCATTTCGACAATGCGTTTTACAAATTCAGCGTTGCGCGCATCCAAGTTCTCAGCAATGAAATATAAAATTTGCGAACGGTTGTAGCCGTGGCGCATCGCCCAACCTGATGTCCGCGCTTTGTGAGCGGCTTCGACTGCATCACGAATATCTTTGCGGTTGCCGTCACCAACCTGACCGACAAGTTTTCCCTTCGCGCTCAACACACTTGAAGTGTACGCGCCGTCAGGACGGACTTGCTTGCCGCCGATGTACATCTTTGGGGTGCGATCTATCGGCGGAAGAGAATATCCATTTGCCCGAGCAGTTGTCGGCTGGGAAGGAAGCGTGGGCACGTGTTCACCCCACTTCTTCTTTTCATCCAGTACAAACTCAGGGCGCGGACGATCCATCCATGTCGGTCTTAAATATTCAAACAAACCTTCACGTCCGCCTTCGCGCCCGTAGCCCGACTCGCGATAGCCGCCGAAGCCCGACGCGCCGTCGAATTGATTGGTGCAGTTGACCCACACCGAGCCCGCCTTGATCTTGCTCGCGACATCGAGCGCGAGGTTGATGTTATCGCTCCACACACTCGCGGCGAGACCATAGCGCGTATTGTTCGCAAGTTCGATGGCTTCGCTCGGAGTTCTAAATGTTAGTGACACAAGCACAGGTCCAAAAATTTCTTCCTGCACAGTTGAAGCCGCAGCATCAAGCCCCGTGATGAGCGTGGGTTTATAAAACAACCCCTTTTCGGGCAGCGCGATATTCGGCTGAAAACATTCGCCGCCTTCGGCAATACCCGTCTTCACCCAGCCATCGATCGTGTCCCATTGGCTTTGGTCAACGATCGCGCCCATGTCTATGGATTTATCGAGCGGGTCGCCCACGCGCATATGTTCCATGCGAGCCTTTAATTTTTGGATGAACTTCCCTGCGACATTTTCCTGCACTATGAGCCTTGACCCTGCGCAGCAGACCTGACCCTGATTGAACCAAATCGCATCGACCACGCCTTCAACTGCTCCATCCAAATCGGCATCGTCAAACACGACAAATGGACTCTTGCCACCAAGCTCCAGCGACAGTTTTTTTCCAGAGCCAGCCGTCTGCTTGCGGAGCGTGCGCCCGACATCGGTTGAACCCGTGAACGCGATCTTATCCACATCGGGATGTTCAACGATCATCGAACCCGCGCTGCTGCTGCCCGTGATGACGTTCACCACACCAGCAGGCAAGCCCGCCTCGGCGACAATTTCTGCGAACAACAACGCCGTGAGTCTGGTGTACGAAGCAGGCTTCAACACCACCGTGTTGCCCATCGCAATCGCAGGCGCAATCTTCCACGCCAGCATCAACAACGGGAAATTCCACGGGATGATCTGCCCCACCACACCGACGGATTGATAATCGCGCAGTTCAGTTTCCATCAACTGCGCCCAACCCGCATAATAATAAAAGTGACGCGCCAACAGCGGCACATCAATATCACGAGATTCACGAATCGGCTTACCATTATCCATCGACTCGAGCACCGCCAACAAGCGCGAATGTTTCTGAAGGTTGCGCGCAATCGCATACAGATATCGCGCACGAGTCACACCAGGAGTCTTGCTCCATGTTTTGAACGCCTCCCGCGCCGATGCGACAGCCGCATCCACTTCCTTTTGTCCAGCCTGTGTAGTCTCGGCTAATAATTCGCCATTCGACGGGTTGTACGAAGGATAGAACTTCGCACCCTTCGGCGTCACCCACTCGTTGTTGATGAACAAGCCGAACTTGCGTCCATGCTCATCCAGCCAAGCCTTGACCGCATCAGGCGCTTCGGGCGCAGGTCCGTATTCCATGGTGTTGAAGATTTCAAGTATTTTTGACATAAGTAACTCCAGTTCAATTAACCGCGAAGCACACTAAGGCGCTAAGAAAAAAGCCTTTGTTCTTCTTCGCGTTCTTTGCGCTCTTAGCGGTTAACTATCTTTTAGCCCATCGGCATGTGATGTTTCGCCGCGTAGTGACCTGTGATGTAGTGGTATAACTGCCGCTCGATGTCGGTCAACAGGCTGCTTGCGCCAATGCGGAACAAGTCATTCTTCAGCCAGTCGTCACCGAGTTCTTCCTTCATCAACGACTGCCATGCCATGGCCTGCTTCGCGGAACTGATCCCGCCCGCAGGCTTGAATCCCACTTTGTAGCCAAAGCGGTCGAGATAATCACGAAGCGCACGGATCATCACCAGGCTCACTTCGAGAGTCGCATTGGTAGATTCTTTTCCTGTGGAGGTCTTGATAAAGTCCGAGCCTGCCATCATGGCCACGAGACTGGCTTGATAAACCTGCTTGAGCGAACCGAGGTCACCCGTGGCAAGGATGGTTTTCATGTGCGAGTCTCCGCAGGCTTTGCGGAATTGCTGCAATTCGTCATACATGGCTTGCCAATCGCCTGTCAGCACATAATTGCGGGCAATGACCACGTCGATTTCTTTTGCGCCTGCTTCCACAGCTTGCTCGATCTCACCGATGCGCTGCGGCAGAGGAGTCTGCCCCGCAGGAAAACCCGTCGCAACAGAGGCAACTGGAATATTCGAGCCTCGAAGCGCATGAACTGCATCCGCAACACGATTTGGATAAACACACACTGCACCAACAGTGATTCTTTCACCGTCGAGTCCAAGTTTCGCAATCATATCGGGACGTAAAGGTTGTCTGGCTTTCGCACATAAACGATGAATACGCCCGGGCGTATCGTCACCTGCGAGGGCGGTCAGGTCAATGTTGGTGATGGCGCGTAAAAGCCACGCCGCCTGCCAATCCTTTTTGACGGTGCGGCGGCCGGTGAGCGTGGCGGTGCGCCGCTCCACTGCGCTTTTGTTGATGTGCGCGCCCATCACCCAATCAAGGTCCAGAGACGTGCCGGGGTTACGAGTTTGGTTACTGGTCATGGAATAAACCTTATTGTATTTTCCAGAATATGCAGGAGTTGTCAGACATTTCCAATTAAATATATCACAATCAGGTGATGAAAATTCAAAGCCCTCATTGTTTCGCCTCCCCTATGGGTGAATCTCCTCATTCTTTTCAAGCATCTTGACCAGCTTTTCAATCCATTTGGCGCGCGTTTCCGCCTTTTTAGCAGTCTGTATCCTGAACAACACCGCGTATCTGTTCGCACCATTCAGAGACTCGAAAAAGGTCCTTGCCTTCCTGTTCCTATTCAATGCAATTTGAAAATCTTCCGGAATGGAAATATTCCTCTGCGATTCGTAGGCCTGCGCCCAGCGTCCATCCGCTTTTGCCGCTTCAACAACTTTCAAACCTGCAGGTTTCATCAGCCCGGCGGCAATGAGGCGTTCGGCTTTTTCCGTGTTGATCTTCGACCAGATGCTCTTCGGACCGCGGGGCGTGAATTTTTGCAGCCAGTATTTGTCATCAAACCCCTTCTTTTGGCCATCGATCCAGCCATAACACAGCGCAACCTCCAACGCCTCTTCATAACTGACGGAGGGAATGCCGGTGTCTTTTTTCGCCAGTTTCAACCACACACCCGCCGACTTGTCGTGCTGTCCGGCAAGCCAGTCCGCCCATTTGGATCGGGAGGTGAAAGGATGAATGACAAGTACAGGCTTCACCATAATTTTTTATGCTCTGAAAACCATTCCGCGGGCGTGGGATTCTGCTGGGCTTTCCAGTTTTCCACGACCTGTTTCAGGAGTCCGGGCGTGTGAAACCGCAGGGCCTCGACCAATTCAGCATACCGTTTATAAGGGGAACGGTCCCGGGTCTGCGGAATGCTCAGGTCACCATGGATGATCTTCATCAAGGCCAAAGCCAAATCCGGACTCAAATCCTCCCTGCCATCCACCAGGGTCTGGAGCAGGGAAAGTTTGTCCTTGATCGTGGCGTTGCGAAACAACTCCTTGTATTTTGAGGAAGCAGGCATTTGACCTTTGCATCGACCCGTTTTGGTTTTATGGGAGCGGCCTTTTCACTTTCAAAGCATTCATCGTTTCCGAGGAATAACAGGAAGGGGCCACAATCCATTATAACTTTAATATTTCATCCAAAAGATTATACAGCAGTATAATCGCGGGAACCACCTGAACCGTTTATCGGAGATTTATTTGACTCCCCTGTTTTATCGAACCATCTGCAGATACAGGCCCTGGCCGCTCAACTTATTTGACCGGATCCCGCAACACCGCAAAAGGGATTTTGACCTACCCGTTTCGGAATCAACCAATGGAACATGAAGCAATTTGAACTGATTCGTGAAGAAAGCATCCTTTAGAGTTAAGGAGGAACGGCATGTCAAACATCGAATCGATCGTCCGGCAGATCAACCGCGAATTTGTCCCACAATTTGAAGAAAAGCTGCGCGCAATTCTGGCGGCGCAGGACAGGGAATGGTTGATCGAGCAGATCGTGCGCCTGACGCTCGACGCACACAGTCTGGAAGAAATGGATCGAAAGCACGTCCAGGATGCTGAAAACAGAAGGCGGGAGGAACGCGTTGCGCGGGTGAAAAAGCTGAACCTGGGCATGAAAAATCTCGAGTTGTTCCTTGCCCGTTACAAGGGTATTACCCGTGAAAAACTGGTCGCGGACAAACTGCTTAAGGGGGATGCGCCCGCCAAAGGCGGGGACGCCATTGGCGATTCATTTCGCACGGACGAAGGAAATAAGCTGCTGCAATACGCCAAGGACATGCTCTTCGGCCTGCTGTTTGGCGACCCGGGTTTGAATGTCGATTTCAATCGAACCCAAAGGGAACTATTGACCCTGACGGTTCCGGGCATGAAATCGGAGGCCCTGAATTTCATGAAAGCCACCACCGAACACAGGGCCCTCGGAACATGGCAGGACCCCAAAGGTTCGGCCAACGACATGCGCGCCGACAATATTGTGCTGGAGATTGAATACGGCGAGATCGAAGAGGAGTTGATCGGCAACGGGATTGTGACCGCCTTGAAGCTGATCAACAACCTTGAAGTCAACGAAGAGATCCTGTATGGGCGCATGACCGAGATCGAACAAAGCACGCTCGTTTCCCAAAAACTCATGAAGATCCAATAATGGACAGGCTCGATCCCATGATACGATGGGGTTCATTTGCAATGACATAGCGCCTTTCCATAAACCAGAAATGGAGACACCCATGAAACTAACCGCGCCAGCCCTTGAAGAATACGCCCCGTTTTATGCGGATTATATTCAACGCGCCACTTCCCGGGGCGATGTCCTGGCTGCCCTGCCCCTGCAAATCGACGAAATCAACACTGCACTTGGGGGGTTGACCGATCTGCAGGCCCGCTTCAAGTTCGGACCGGAGGAATGGTCCATTAAGGAGGTCGTCGGCCATCTCAACGATGTGGAGCGGGTCTTTTCCTACCGCCTTTTGCGCATTTCGCGCAACGACCTGACCCCGCTGGCAGGATTCGAACAGGATGAGTATGTTCGCGAGGCCGGATTCGACCGGTATCCGTTTTCAGATCTGATCGGAGAATTCGGTTTCCTGCGCCGCGCGAACATTCTGGCGATCCGGAGCATGGCCGATACAGCCGTCGTGCACGTCGGGAGCGCGAGCGGGAATCCCGTCAGCGCACGCGCATTGATCTATATGCTGGTCGGCCACGTGGAGCATCACATGGCCAGTCTGCATGAAAAATACCTGCCCGCCCTTCCAAAAGAATAATCGAACGAAAACCGCTTACCTTATTTAAAGCGATCCAATCACATTTACCGAGGAGAAACATGACGAGCCATCCCGTTGCACCAAAGCGCCCCCACCTAATCACCCAGCACGGACTGACCCGCACCGACGAGTACTTCTGGCTGCGCGACCGCGAAAACCCGGAAGTCGTGCAATATCTGCAGGCGGAAAACCGGTATCTCGATGAGATGCTTAAGCATACCCAGCCGCTGCAGGAGACTCTCTTCGAGGAAATGAAAAGCCGCTTGCAGGAGGCTGACAGCACGGTCCCCGAGAAAAACAAGGGCTATTACTATTACATCCGCACGGAGGAAAATAAACAATATCCGATCTACTGCCGCAAAGCCGGGTCCCTGGATGCGCAGGAGGAGATCCTGCTCGACCAAAATAAACTCGCCGAAGGCAGCGATTTTTGCAGCGTGGGCGCCTTCTCCGTCAGCCCGGACGGCAGCAAACTTGCCTTTTCCGTGGATCTGGAAGGGGCCGAGGTGTACACGTTATACATTAAGGACCTGACGGATCATTCCCTCTATCCCGAACAAATTCCGCACATCTTCGGCAGCGTGTATTATCGCATGGGAGTGGAATGGGCAAATGACAGTCAAACCCTGTACTATATATTGCTGGATGAAACTCACCGGGCCCGTAAACTGTTCCGCCACCGCTGCGGCGCGGATCCCGCAGAGGACGCACTGATCTTTGATGAAACAGATGACACGTTCAGCCTGAGCATGTTCAAATCGCGCAGCGAACGCTTCATCATCACCTATCACCACAACACCCTCGCCCAGGAGATCCGGTTCATTTCGACGGATGATCCGCAGGCCGGATTGAACGTCCTGCGGCCTCGCGAACAAGGTCTTGAATATTACGCCACACATCATGACAACTTCTTTTACATCATCACCAACGAAAACGCGCCAAACTGCAAACTCATGAGGGCGCCCGTTTCCGCCCCAGGCGGGGAAAACTGGCAGGAGGTCATTCCTCATCGATCCGATACGCTGATCGAACACATGGATGTCTTTGAAAAATATATTGTCCTGCATGAACGAAAAAACGGATTAAAGATGCTGAGAATCAGCAGCCCGGATGGAAGGAGCAAAGTTCGATATGTGACCTTTCCCGACCCCACATATGAAGTCTACATCGAACAGAACTGGGACTTTCAAAGCGACCTGCTGCGACTGCGCTATTCCTCCCTGATCACACCCAACTCCACGGTCGATTTCCACATGGACACGGGAGAGTGGGAATTGTTAAAGGAGGACAGGATACCGAGCGGCTATGATAAGACGCAATATGTTACCGAGTACATCCACGCAGACACCGCCGACGGCAAAAGGGTCCCAATCTCCCTTGTTTACAGGAAAGGATTGAACCGGGATGGCATGAACCCCGCCCTGCTATACGGGTATGGAGCCTATGGGGCCTCCAGTGACGCGTCCTTCAACACCAGCCTGCTCAGCATCATCGATCGTGGGTTCATCTTTGCGATCGGTCACGTCCGCGGCGGATCGGAACTGGGCCGGGCCTGGTACGACGAAGGCAGATTGCTCCACAAAAAGAACAGTTTCACGGATTTCAACGCTTGCGCTGAGCATCTGATCCGGGAAGGCTACACCTCCTCCAAAAAACTCGGCATCATCGGTGGTTCCGCTGGCGGACTGCTGGTCGGTGCGTGCATGATCATGCGGCCCGAATTATACAGGGTGGTGATCTGCAAAGTACCGTTCCTGGATGTGGTCACCAGCATGAGTGATCCGAGCATCCCGCTTACCACCCTGGAATACGACCAGTGGGGAAATCCCGAAGACAGACAGGCGTTTGATTACATGATGTCCTATTCCCCGTATGACAATATCCAGCCGGTCGAATACCCTCATTTGCTGCTCACCACCGGCTTCAATGACCCAAGGGTGGCCTACTGGGAGCCTGCCAAATTCATGGCACGCTTGCGGGACATGAAGAAAGGGGACGAACTGGTCCTCATGCAAACCAACTTTAGTGCCGGCCACGCCGGGGCCAGCGGACGGTATGACTTCCTGAAGGAAAATGTGCTTGATTTTGCCTTCCTGGTCGACAAGCTGACCATGGAGTAGTCCGGTTGTAAATTTAAATAAAAAGTCCTATAATCGATCTACATTTACTGGTACAAGGAGTGAACCATGGAACGTTTTATCATCGAGTCGCCTCACGCCGTGGAAAAATGCGACCAAGCCATTCAGGATCTGTACGCTGCCGGGTATCTGCATCACTTTGAATGGGGCTGCAAGGACAACGATCATACCGGCTGGGCCATTGTGGAAGCGGACAGTGCCGAAGATGCCCGTCAGATCGTACCCTGGTATTTACGGAACGAGGCACGCATTGTCCGCCTGGTGAAGTTCAACCCTGAGGTGGAAAAGGAAGTCCACAAGAAAACAAAATAGTCCCTGCATCAAAAAAGCTCCCGAAGCAGGCCTCGGGAGCTTTTTGTTTGTCTTTTATTTCCTACGCCGGTTTGGCGGCTTTTGCAACCACATCCTCGAGCATCCTGGTTGTGAGAGACTTCGGCCTTTCAAGGGGCTGACCCAGCGCACGAGCCCAAACGTAGTTGGCGGTCACGCCCAAGGCGCGGCCCACACCAAACAGAACCGTATAGAATTCATAATTGCGAATTCCATAGTAATTCTGCAAGGTGCCTGAGATCGCATCCACATTGGGGGCGGGGTTTTTGGCTTTGCCCTGTTCCTTGAGAACAGTCGGCACCACATCAAACACCATATCCGCAAGGCGGACCAGTTCATCATCCGGGAAACGCGCCTTTGCAAAATCCAGCTGGGCTGTAAAGCGGGGGTCGGGAACGCGCAGAACCGCATGTCCATACCCGGGGATCACATGGCCGTCATTGAGGGTATCCCAGGCGAATTTGTACAGGTCATCGCGGGAGGGCACACCGCCAAACTTCTTTTGGACTTCCAACAGCCAGCCGAGGCATTCCTGATTGGCAAGACCATGTAAAGGTCCGGCAAGACCGTTAAGCGCCGCGGAGAAGGAAAGGTACGGGTCGGAGAGAGCGGATCCGACGAGGTGCATGGTGTGGGCGGAGACATTTCCAGACTCATGATCGGAATGCAAAATGAAGTACAGACGCGCGAGTTCGGCATAGCCTTTCTTATCGGCAACACCCATCATGCGGGCAAAGTTTGCCCCGTAATCCAGTTTCGGGTTGTATTTGGGTTTCTTGCTCTCACCGAAATATTTCATGCGATAGATATAAGCCGCGATGATCGGGAGTTTCGCGGTCAGGTCCAAACTGTCTTCCAGCGCGGCTTCCCAATACACATCCTTTTTCATAGTGTGATATTTATGCGCGAAGACCGAGCCATTCTGCAAAGCCAGGACGGCCTGCGAGAAGAGGGTCATCGGATGAGTCTCTTTGGGCATGGTCTTGAGCATCTTGTAGACATACTCAGGCACCGCGGACCGCTTTGCCCACTCGGCTTCCACTTCCTGGGCCTGTTCCTTGGTCGGCAGCTCGCCGATCATCAGCAGGTAATAGAACCCCCCCACCAGAGGCATCTTGCCGCCGCGGGCTTTGGGGAGTTTCTTCAGGACTTCGGGGATGGGCATGCCGCGGAACAGAATACCGTGAGCAGGGTCCACAAAAGAGACGTCGGTCAGCAGGGATTTGATGTCGCGCATCCCGCCCACGATCTGACCCACGGTAACTTCATCCACTTTTACTTCGGCATGTTCCTTGGAAAGAGACTTAATGCGCTCGCGCCACGCGGGCAGCTGGGCAGAAATTTTTTCATGCAAGATCATGAGAGGCTCCTTTTCGATTTTCATAACAAAGGCCGAAAGCCTTTTCAGACCTTCGACCTTTGAAGCAGACTAGAATGTCACGAGGCTCTTAAGCGCCTCATGCGTCTCTTTTACAGACGCGGCCGATTTTTCGAACATGGCCTTTTCTTCAGCATCGAACTTGTATTCGATGATCTTTTCCATGCCGCCGGCTCCCAACATGACGGGAACGCCGAAGTACATGTCCTTCAATCCGTATTCGCCGTTCATATAGGTAGCACAGGGCACAATCAACTTCTTGTCCTTCAAAATGGCTTCGGCCATTTGCACACAGGCCATCGAAGGCGCATAATAGGCGGAGCCGGTCTTGAGCAGATTCACGATCTCGCCGCCGCCCTTGCGGGTGCGATTGACGATCGCCTCCAGTTTGTCGGCCGGAAAATATTCGCGCAGCGGTATGCCGGCAATATTGGAGTGCCGGGTCAGGGGAACCATTTCATCGCCGTGCCCGCCCAATACATAACAATCCACATTTTCAACGCTTACTCCGGCTTCCATGGCAACGAAGGCGCGCATGCGGGCGGAATCCAGAATGCCGGCCTGACCAATCACCCGCTCACGGGGAAGTTTGGTCATCTTCATGGTGAGATAAGCCATCGTATCCAGCGGATTGGTCAACACGATGAAGAAGGCGCTCGGCGAATGCTTCAAGGTCTCGGTGGCGGCCTTGCCCACGATCTCCGCATTGGTCTTCAGCAGGTCATCGCGGCTCATGCCGGGCTTGCGGGCAATCCCGGCAGTGATGATCACGATATCGGAACCTTTGGTATCAGCATAATCATTCGTACCCAGGATCTTGGCGTCCTTGCCGATGATCGGCATGGCCTCCAGCAGGTCCAGGCTCTTTCCCTGCGGCATACCCTCCACGACATCCAGCAGAACTACGTTCGCCAGCTCGCGCTCGGCAAGCCAATGTGCGGCAGTTGCACCGGTATTGCCTGCTCCAACAATTGATATTTTCTTCATGCGGTTCCTCCAAATGGTGATCGGCGTATTTTTCGCCGTAAATTTTTAATTATTTTAGCCGAAAGTCCCATAGACCAAAAGTACAAAATGTCACATCTTTAAGCGCATAATATAGGTAGAATGGACAAAAAGAAGGACCCCGTTTCGCCGATTCGGCAAAGGGGTCCTTCTTTCGATTCACGATCTGACTTTAGGCTGCTTCCCCGGAAGGAGCAGTACTGGCCTCAAGGTATCTGGTCGCCTGAATGGCGGCGGCTGCCCCCATGCCCGCAGAGGTGATCACCTGGCGAAAATGCGGGTCGGCGATCTCGCCGGCCGCATAGACCCCCTCCACATTGGTTTCCATTTTATCGTTCACAATAACATATCCCAGGTCACTCATCGCCAGCTGGCCCTTGAACATCTGCGTGTTCGGAATATGACCGATAAAGATAAACAGGCCGTCCGTATCAAAGGTGGACTCGGCACCTGTTTTGACATTCTTCAGTTTCAAGGTTTCGAGCTTGTCCGTACCCACCACCTCGGTCACCACGGTATCCCAGATGAAGTTCATCTTTGGATGTTCCTTGGCGCGTTTTTGCAAAACGGGGCTGGCACGCAGTTCGTCGCGGCGATGGATCACGGTCACTGAGGAAGCGTAGCGGGTAATGAAGAGACCCTCTTCGAGGGCACTGTCCCCACCGCCCACGATTACCACTTTCTTATCCTTGAAGAACCAGCCGTCACACGTGGCGCAATAGGATACACCGCGCCCGGTCAATTCAACTTCACCCGGCACATTGAGATGGGTCGGGTTTGCGCCTGTGGAAAGGATCAAGGTCTCAGCCTTGTACTCACCGCTGTCGGTTGTGACCTTGAACGGCCGCTGGGACAAGTCCACCTCATGCGCCATGTCAAATTCAACTCTGGCGCCAAAATGTTCGGCCTGCTTCTGGAATAACTCTCCGAGCTCCGCGCCACCCACCCCGGTCGGGAAACCCGGATAATTCTCGATCACGTGGGTCAATGCAGCCTGCCCGCCCAGCTGCATGCCTGTTAGAACGATCGGTTCCAATTCCGCCCGCGCCGCATACAAAGCCGCCGCCAATCCGGCCGGGCCGGAGCCTAGAATTAATACTTTTACCTGCTTCTCGTTGGACATCGCTTCATCTTCTTCCTTAGGCTTTCCGCCTGTAATTCATTTTTTCAATCAAGGTCATGACGCTTCTTTAAGGACCATTATTACCGACCCGGATTGTATCAGAAGCTTACTGACATGAAAAGTTGCAGGAGATCTGCAAACCGCGCGACCTCATTCCAGAAGCGGATGTTAATACACCTCCAACAGTCTCCACAATCTCTGGCCGGTCCTTCCATATTTCCTCCATAATTGACCGGTACATTGAGAGAAAATCATTCAAGGAGAAAGAAAATATGAAAGCCGCCGTTTACAGATCATATGGCCCTCCCGAAGTCCTGAAGATCGAGGATGTCGAAAAGCCGGATATCGGACGGGAAGGCCATGAAGACAGAGTGCTGATCAAAGTACACAGCGCCTCGGTTAACCCATTTGATAACCTGCATCGAAAAGGATATCTGCCAATCCGGTTGTCTGGAGGAGGGTTTGGAAGACCCAATCCCGACATACAAATCATGGGAATAGATGTTGCGGGCCGGGTGGAAACAGTCGGCAAACATGTGACCGGATTCAAGGCTGGCGACTCCGTTTTCGGACATTGTCTGGGCTCCCATGCAGAATATGTGCTCGCCCGGGAGAATAAATTAAGTCTATTGCCAAAAAATACCGGATTCCAGGAGGCCGCCGCGGTGCCGTGCGCCGCCCTGACTGCGCTTCAAGCCCTAAGAGATGTGGCTCAAATCAGGAAGGACCAAAAGGTTTTGATCTACGGTGCTTCGGGCGGGATTGGCCATTTTGCCGTGCAGCTGGCCAAATTCTACGGGACCGAAGTCACAGCCGTTTGCAGCACAGCTAATCTCAAATGGGTAAAGGAGCTTGGAGCAGACCACATGATCGATCATGTCAGGCAGGACTTCAACGATCTGGGCAGAAAATACGACATCATCCTGGATGCGGTCGGCAAGCGGACGTTTTTCAACAGCAGAGGGGCACTTCTCAAGACCGGCGTATATATCACTGAACATGTTTTATACCCGAAATATCACCCCCTTCAACTGCTGCTCGCTTCCGTGACGGGTGATAAACGCGCCAAAATCCATATGTCGAAAACAAATGCCCCCGACCTGGAGTTTTTACGGGATTTGGTTGGGGATGGAACTTTACGACCGGTCGTGGAGAAGTGCTATCCGCTTGACCAGATCGCGCAGGCACACCGCCACATGGACAATGGGCATACACGGGGCAAAATCGTGATCGGGGTCGCAAATGGACTCTGATATTTCGCTTACGGAATATCCACAATCTCTCACCGTTCCGGCCATAATTCCTCCACAAAGAATTGATACATTTGCGGCGTAGGAACAAACCAAATCAATCACATACTGGAGGTAACAATGTTTCGCAACGGTTTAGTTTTTCGCGTGATCGGAGTCCTGTTGCTCGTCGGGCTGGTCGCAGCAGGCGGTTTCATGGCTTTCAGGGCCGGGGAAGCCAGTGGAATTTCACAGGCGCCCGCTGTGGCTACCGCAATTTCGGAAGCCTCCCAAAATGGACAGGCAGTCAACCTGCCCCCCATGATGTACGGCCATGGATATGGGCCCGGTTACCCGATGATGTATGGCCGCCATTTTGGTTTCTTCCCTGGTGGCATCTGCTTTTCGATCTTCTTCCTGTTCCTCTTCCTGGGAGCGCTGCGGATGATCTTCTTCCGCAGGATGCATCACGGGGGTCACATGCACGGTCCCTGGGGCAGACATGGCGGGGATGGCGTCCCCCCGATGTTCAACGAATGGCATCAACGCGCCCATGATGAAAAGACCGGTGAAGAAAAAACTTCCGGCTCAAAAGCATGATCTTGACAATCTGGCGGCGGAGTTCCGCCGCCAGATTTCATCCTTCAAGATTCACATCGAATCCCTTATACTCCCATTATGAACACCATTCTCATTGTGGACGATGAACCCAAGATCGTGCGGCTGGCACGGGACTATCTGGAAAAGAACGGCTACCGCGTTGTCACCGCCGCGGATGGCCAGTCCGCACTGATCGTTGCCCGCCGCGAAAAACCGGACCTGATCGTCCTGGATCTCATGCTTCCCGTGCTGGATGGGCGCGAGGTCTGCAAAATTCTGCGCCGCGAAAGCGACGTGCCCATCATCATGCTGACTGCGCTGGCTGAGGAGGTCGATCAGATCATGGGCCTCGAGATCGGTGCGGACGATTACATTACCAAGCCATTTTCACCGCGCGCGCTGGTGGCGCGGGTCCGCGCGATGCTGCGCAGAATTCACGGCGAAGTCAGGCTGCCTGCCATCATTCGAACAGGCTCTCTGGAGATCGATACACAAAAATATCTGGTTACACTCAATGGCAGGCCGGTTCAACTAACACCCAATGAATTTAAATTATTGACTTTGCTCGCCGGTCATCTCGGACAGACCCTCACGCGCGAGCAATTGCTGGAGGATATGCATGGCAATGCCTCCGCCATCGACCGCAGCGTGGATTCGCACGTCAAAAATCTCCGCAAAAAACTGGAAGCGGATTCGAACAGCCCCTCCATTGAAACCGTGTATGGCATCGGGTATCGTTTCGTGGAACAGAAATAGTCATGCAGCACGAACACAAAACCCCCCACATGCGGCCGCCCCACTTCCAATTTCGCAGGCGCGGGGGTCGCCGTCGATTCTTCCCGTTTGCGATTTTCTTTTTCGGTTTCGCCCTCCTGTTTATCGGCGGCACCGCCGCCATCCTCTATTGGGCGTTTTCAGAGTACGCCGGGGTTCGAAATATCTGGCTGCTGTTGTGCGGCGCCCCGGTGGCCGTAATTCTGTTGGCCTTCTTCACGATCATCAGGTTATACATCCGTTTTGGCAAACCGCTGGAGCAGATATTCAACGCAATCGACTCCATTGCAGAGGGTGACCTGTCTGCGCGTGTACCGGCAAACAATTCGGACATGTTCAGCGAATTGTTCAGCCGCTTCAATAACATGGTCGGCGAACTGGAACGATCCGATCAGCAGCGTCGTAATCTGACTTCCGACATCGCGCACGAACTGCGCACGCCGCTGCACATCATCCAGGGCAACCTGGAGGGCATGCTGGACGGAGTCTATGAAGCCACGCCGGAAAATCTCAACAACACACTGGAAGAGACCAGGCTGCTTGCCCGGCTCGTCAATGACCTGCAGACTCTTTCCCTTGCGGAAGCAGGACAACTCCCGCTTCATCCCACCCGTTTCCTGCTGGCCGATCTGATGCAGGATCTCGCTTCAAGTTTCTCTGCCCAAGCCGCCTCTTTGGACATTGACCTGAAAACCAGCATCCCGGATCAACCCCTGGAAATCACCGCGGACTACGACCGCCTGAACCAGGTGCTCTCAAATTTGATCTCCAACTCCATTCGGCACACTCCAAAAGGCGGTTCAATCTCCCTCGCAACGGAATCCATTGAAGACGGCGTCCGAATCGAAGTTCGGGACACCGGAGCAGGCATTCCCGCGGAGGACCTGCCCTTCATCTTTGACCGATTCTGGCGTGGAGACAAATCCCGCACCGAGCGCACGAACAGCGGCCTGGGACTGGCCATCGCCCGGCAATTGATCCTTGCCCATCAAGGCAGGATCGAAGTGCAAAGTGAACCTGGCCAGGGTACGGTTTTTATCATTGAATTACCTGCATAATCGGATTGCAAAATATAAACAGCCGCCTCTCTTTTCGAGAGGCGGCTGTTTATTAATAAGGTTTCAATATTTACGGAACGCTCTGAAGGCTTTGGTTGATGCCGTTAAAGACCTTGCTAACCGCCGGACCCAACAACATCAAGCCTCCAAAGACCACACAGGCACACAGCAGAAAAACCACACAACCGGGCAGGAGAACTGAGCCGGCCGCCTGGCCCCAGCCGAAACGATTAACCCCTTTAACAGCCATTACCTGGAGTACCAGCACGTAAATGCTCAGGAGGATCGAGATCCCGCTCATACATATCCCTACAAAGGGGATCAGGCTTAAGAACACAAAAAGGGATGAGACAATCGTAAACGGAACTGTGATCGCCGCGATGGCATACAGCAATTTATCGTAGGTTCCGGTGCCACCAAACATCTTGGCGATCCACTGAATGATCGCGATGAATAATGCAAAGAAGATCACCGAGAACAGGCCTGCCAGCGGGGATGCGCAAAGTCCAGTGACCAATGTAACTCCAACACTCCCGCCCGCTCCGGTGGACTGAGGAATATACTGTTCCATGCCCGGAATCTGGAATTGGGAGCCAAGTCCCATTGCAATGCGGATCGTGGACGCGAAAGCCTGGATGACTCCCGAGATCGTTCCGGCGAGGAAGACCCAAAGATAAGCCGTCTTCGCACTCATTTCGGGGCTTTCGCTGATGTCCACAAAAGTCTGCTCTTTGGGTTGGGTAACCGCCTTGATCCAAACCTGGATCCAACCGGCGGGACCTGGCTTTCCGGAGAAAGAAGGCATGATCGGCGTATTGTCTAACTGGCTCATAGGGTAATCTCCTTGTTGTGAATTGGTGTAGAGTCATTGTATATGCAAAACAAAAAAAGTCAAGCACCGGGGAAGGTTCAAGCCGGTTTGCCTCAAAGGGTGCGCCTGAATTTCTAATTTATAATAGCGCCGATGGAACTCACCGAGAAAATCCAGGGTATTCTTGCCACCCTGCCCGCCAAACCGGGCTGTTATATCTATCATAATGCCGAGGGGACGATCATTTACGTCGGCAAGGCCATCAGCCTGAAGAACCGTGTAAGGTCGTACTTCCATTCCGATTCCAGTCACGATGCCAAGACCCGCCGTCTCGTGCGCGAGATCGTGGATATCGAATGGATCGTGGTGGGTTCCGAACTCGAGGCGCTCATCCTCGAGATGAACCTGATCAAGAAACACCGTCCCAAATACAACATCCGCCTCAAGGATGACAAACGCTATCCTTACATTAAGATCCACTGGAATGAGCCCTTCCCGCATGTGACCGTGACCCGCCAGATGGACGAGGATGGTTCGCGTTACTTCGGTCCCTATACCTCGGCCTGGGCTGTTTACCAAACCCTGGATGTGCTGCGCAAGATCTTTCCCTATCTTACCTGCGACCGCGAGATCACCGGTCTCGACAAGCGCGCCTGTCTGTATTACGACATCAAGTTGTGCATCGCCCCCTGCATCGGAGCCGCTGATCAGACGGGCTATCGGCAGATGATCACCGACATGATGGATTTTCTTGCCGGTCACAGTGAAGGCGTGCTGACCCATTTGCAGGACCAAATGCAAAAAGCGGCGGACGAGATGCGCTTTGAAAAAGCCGCCGCCCTGCGCGACCAGTTGAAGGCCCTGCAATTCATCATTGAACGGCAGAAGATCGTCTTCGCAACGGATTATCTCGACTCGGATGTCCTGGCAATGGCGCGCACGGACGGGGAAGCCTGCGTGCAGATCTTTTTCATCCGCGGCGGAAAGTTGATCGGGCGGGAATACTTTATCCTCGAAGGAACAGAGGATACAGCCGACCAGGAGGTCATGTCGGAGTTCGTTAAACAATTTTATACCGAAGCCGCCAACATTCCGGAACAGGTCATGATTCCCGAAGAGATCGAAGAGGCAAAGATCATTGCACAATGGCTGCGTTCCAAACGCGGCGGGAAGAAAGTGGAACTTTTCGTTCCCAAGGACGGCCAGCCGCATGACCTCGTGAAAATGGCCGCGGAAAATGCATCCGAGACCCTGCAGTCGCTGCGCGCCCAATGGCAGGCGGATGCCCACAAACAGGAACAGGCGCTTGGCGAACTGCAGGCGGCTTTGAAACTGCCCGTACCGCCCAATCGCATCGAATGTTATGATGTCAGCCACACCCAGGGCGTGGCCACGGTGGGCGCCATGATCGTCTTCGAACAGGGCGTGCCGTCCAAGGGACTGTACCGGAAATTCAATATCGACAGCACGAGCATCGGCTCGCCTGATGACTTTGCCTCGATGGAGCAAATGCTCACGCGTCGATTCAGAAGATGGAAGGGCTCACAGGAAACCAAATCAGGACCGGGGTCCAAGCCGGATGCGTCTTTTTCCTTCCTCCCCGATCTGATTATCATCGACGGCGGCAAGGGTCAGCTGGGACGTGTGGTCAAGGTTCTTGAACAATTCGATCTTTTCGATAAGGTGCCGGTGGTGGGCCTCGCAAAACAGGAAGAGGAGATTTTCTTTCCGCATAACAGCCAGCCTTTGATTCTGCCGCGGCACTCGCAGGGTTTGTATCTGGTGCAACGGATCCGCGATGAAGCCCATCGCTACGGGATCACCGCCCATCGTGCGAGACGGTCCAAACAAGGGCTGGCTTCGCAGCTGGATTCCATCCCCGGCATCGGCCCGACCCGCAGAAAAGCCCTCTTGAAACATTTCGGTTCTATGGATAAGATTAAGGAAGCCTCCCTTGAAGAATTGTCCGCAGTGAAGGGCATGACCGGACCTGCGGCGGAAAGCATTAAGGCACACCTCGAATGAAAGTGGTCTGGATCGTTGACGATGATGCGGAAATGGGACTGGCTGTCAGCTTGATGCTGAAGCTGCTGGATTGCGAAACACAACATTTCTTTCATCCCCGCCTTGCCGCCCAGGCCCTGCTGGCCGGCGGGAAGCCCGACCTGATGATCCTGGACATCAACATGCCCGAGGTCAGCGGACTGGACATGTTGGAGTTTCTGCGCCGCCGCAAGGAATGGAAGGACCTGCCAGTCATCATGTTATCCTCCGAGGCGGCTGACGTGACCGTGGACAAGGCCATGCTGCTGGGCGCGGACGGGTATGTCATGAAGCCTGTTACAATTGAAGAACTGGAAAAGGTGATGTCCCAGGCCTTTTACAAACATATAGCAAAGTGAGTGGAAAGATGGCAGGAAAGAATTCAAAAACCAAAAAACAATCCAAACCCGTTGAGAACGGAGGCAGGCGATCGGCCCAGGTCCTCTTTGCGATCTTCGCGATCATTTTGATCCTCTCCATGGTGCTCTCCGCAGTTTCAAAGTTTTAACCGGCTGGACCTGAAATGTTATAATTTCGCCCGCGCGGCAGTCAGCCGCGCTTTATTTCGTAACCGCATGGCGGGAGATTCGTTCCCGCCCGTACCCACAATGGACAGGATATGCTCGACAAATTACAGGCAATTGAAGAACGATATGAACAACTGGGAGCCGAACTGCTCGAAGTGGGCAGCGACTATCAACGCGCCGGTGAGATCAACAAGGAGCGCGTGGAGCTGGAGCCCATTTACGCCAAGGTCCGCGAGTACCGCCAGGCACTCAAAAGCCTTGAGGAGGCCAAGGCTCTCATTATCTCCGAAAAGGATGCGGAGCTGGTCTCATTAGCCAAGGCGGACGTGGATGAACTCGGTCCGAAGATCGAAGTCCTCGAAAAGGAGATCCGCGGCATGCTGGTCCCCAAGGACCCGCGCGACGACCGGAATGTCATCTTCGAAATTCGGGCCGGTGCCGGCGGCGACGAAGCCGCCATCTTTGCAGCGGATCTGTTCCGCATGTACACACGCTATGTGGAAGGCAAACGCTGGAAGGTCGAGCTGATGTCAGAAAGCGCCATCGGCGTGGGCGGTTACAAGGAAGTGATCTTTGAAGTCAAGGGCAAGGGTGCGTACTCGCGATTGAAATATGAATCGGGCGTGCATCGCGTCCAGCGTGTACCCGCCACCGAATCGCAGGGGCGCATTCATACTTCGACAGCCACCGTGACCGTACTGGCTGAAGTGGACGATGTGGAAGTGGACATCCCTGAAAGCGACATTGTGATCGAGGTCTATCGTTCCTCCGGCGCAGGCGGCCAGAACGTGCAGAAGAACTCGACTGCCGTACGCCTGTATCACAAACCAACCGGCATGATCGTAACCTGCCAGGATGAACGCTCGCAGCTGCAGAACAAACTGCGTGCCCTCAGCATTCTGCGCGCGCGATTGTACGAGATCGAGGAACAGAAACGGCGCGCGGAACTGGAGGCCGACCGTCGTTCACAGGTCGGCACCGGCGAACGCTCGGAAAAGATCCGCACCTATAATTACCCGCAAAGCCGAGTCACGGACCACCGTATCGGGTATTCCAGTTACAACCTGCCGGTCGTCATGGATGGAGCGATCGACCAATTTATCGACCAGCTCTCCACCCAGGATGAGTCAGAACGCCTGGCTGCGACAGGCGTCGACGATGACGAATAGTTAATTGAGGTGGCGGCTTTCAGGCCGCCACTTTTTCATTGGAGGCATCGAGCATGACCCGATTCAAAACCCCACTTTATATCCTTGCGATCGCGTTTGTGGTTTTTGCCGGCTGGATGGTACGTGCCCGCGCCGTATCCATGCTTTCGATTGACTTTGACGAGGATGATTACCTGCGTGCAAGCCAGGAATATGCGCATCTGATCCGGACCTCGGACTGGTCCGGCTTTCTCGAAACAAACTACCGCCCCGAACATCCCCCGCTTGCAAAGATCGTAATGGGGCTGAGCCTGTTGTCCACTCCGGAAGAGGCGCTGACTCCCGACGCAGCCACCACAGCAGGACCCAACAGTCACCTGCCGCGCGCCCTGCTCACGCCAGCCAGGACCATCAACGCCATCTTTGGCACATTGACCGTTTTTTTGCTCGCCATATTCGACCCGCTGGCGGGATTGTTACTGGCCACGCACACCTTCACGATCAAATACGTCTCGCAGGTCATGCTGGAGGCCCTGCCAGCCCTGACAAGTCTCGTGACAGTCCTTGCTTATGTTCAAAGCAAAAAAGGGAAGGCAAGAACAAACTGGCTGGTCGCCTCGGCTGTATTCCTGGGCCTGACCGCCGCTTCAAAATACCTGTATTGTCTGGTGGCCGTCGCCATTCTTATTGACTGGTTTTGGGATGAAAAACAAAAAGGAAACCTGCGCCCATTTTATACCCAGGCGCTTTTATGGGGAATTTTCTCCATCCTCGTCTTTTTCGCCACCGATCCCTATCTTTGGCCGGCCCCGATCGAAAGACTGAAAGAATCGGTCCTATATCACGCTGGCTACTCCACCGGTGCCAGCGAAGTCAAAAATGCGGACTATCCGATCTGGCAGCCTTTCGTATGGGTCACCATGTCGCCCACCCAATGGCACCCGGGAGTTTTCCTGGTCGCACCTGATTTCTTTATTACACTCTTTGCCATTTTCGGCATCCGTCACCTATGGAAAAAGCAAAGAGTCTTTGCGTTCTGGCTTGCCATTGCATTTTTGTTTCTGCTCGTTTGGCCCACCAAATGGCCGCAATACATTCTCATGCTGACTGTTCCGCTTTCATTTTCCGCAAGTCAGGGGATCCGGCAGGTCTGGCTGAACGGGATGGAATGGTGGAAGGACCGGAAATCCCGTGAAAAAATAAAATACAATCCAAGGGAAACCCGGCAGGCCATCCCCTGGCTCATCCCGGGACTGATTGCCTTCACCCTGTTGACCCTGCTGCCTTTCATTTTTCAGCTAGCAGTCTCCGTGACCGATTTCAATAGACTATCCATTCGGGATGGCTTCCAGGGCGGGATCTGGCGTGAGTTCCTTGGGGGGATTACCGGTCAAATTGCGGCCATTCAACCGGAATTTCCATTTGATTCAAACAAAGTCCAATTTACGGGCCTCGCCAGTTATGGGCCTGTTTTCGACTTTATTACCGGAAGCGGAGTCCTGGTCTTCAATATCATCTGGGCTTCCGTCTCCATTGCCCTGCAAACCACACTCGGCCTCGGACTTGCCCTGCTGCTTCATCAAAAGGGGGTTCGCTTTGGAAAATTCTGGCAGGCCATCTTTATCCTGCCTTGGGCGATCCCGGAATTGATCGGCGCCCTGCTTTGGTTGAATATTTTCGTCCCGGATGTGGGTTTCCTTGCCCTCGCCGCGCAAAAATACGGGGCAGGCTTCCCATTTAACTTTTTGATCGGCTGGGAGAGAACCCCGAATTTATGGTTCTTCGTACTTTTAATTCCAGCGATCTGGTATGGTTTCCCATTGATCATGCTTGCATCCAGCGCAGGTTTAAAAATGATCCCCACGGATGTATTCGAAGCGGCCGCAATCGACGGGGCAACGATCTGGGAAACGTTCAGGTATATCACCCTGCCGCTCCTCATGCCTTTGCTGCTGCCCGCCTTGATCATTCGGGCGATTTTCGCCTTCAACCAATTCTATTTACTGTGGGCTTTTCAATACTGGAAACAGCAATCCAGCACGCTGGCATTGCTTTCGTACAACTTATTTAACCCGTCCGGCCCCTTTAACGGACAATTCTCCGCTTCGGCCATAGTCAACATCATTACCGTCATCATTCTGATCGGATTTGTGGCTCTGTTCAACCGCGAAACCAGATCGAAGGAGGAGTTGAAAAATGCGTAAAATCCCCCTGCTCAGGCAGATCCTGACACAAGGCATTTTCCTGCTCGTGAGCGTGCTCATCCTGATCCCAATCTGGGGCACCATTCGTCTTGCATTTGACGGCGCACTGATAGGCCGACCCACGCAATTCAGTTTTCTGCCGAAGGAATTTTCATTCGCCCCATTCCTCAAGGTTTTGGACAAACCCTACCAATCCGTCCAGTTCGAAGTTTTATTAAAGAACAGCCTGATCGTCTCGTTCGGCGCGGCTGCCCTGGCACTGGTATTGGGAGCCAGCCTGGCGTATGCCTTTGCGCGGTTCCGGTTTCCCGGGCAGAAAACTGGGTTATTCATCCTTTTGCTGGCGGCCTTGCTCCCGCCGATCGCATTCGCGACGCCTCTGTATATTATTTTGAGTTTATTAAAGGTCCGCACGACACTGTTCGGATTGATCATTGTCTACGCAGCCTTCGCCATGCCGTTCGCGATTTGGAATCTGCGGGCGGCGTTTCAAGCCGTTCCCAAGGAAGTGGAGGAAGCCGCTTATCTGGACGGGGCCGGTCATTTTAAGAGTTTCCTCTTGATCAATCTGCCAATTGCCCTTCCAGCGATCTCAGTCACCGCCCTGATCGCATTCCTGATGGGCTATACCGAATTCGCCATCGGCTGGCTCTTTGTGGATAAAGCCGACAATGTCACGCTTTCCATGGCTACCTACGCGTTGGTTTACGGCCAATTCTCGGGCGCACAGCCATGGAGCGATCTCGGGGCACTTGCCATCATCATGTCCGTACCGGTCATCGTCATTTTCATCATATTCCAGCGCACACTCATGGAACGCATGCTGTTCCAGGAAACTTGATCATGACAACCACGATCCGCGAACTTGTCGACAATTTTTCCTCACAGCATTCAAATGATCTTCCCCAATTGGATGCACAACTGATCATTGCGCATGTATTGGAAAAACCGCGTTCATGGATCGCCGCCCACAGCGACTTCTCTCTTTCCGGCCCGCAGGTGCATGCTGCTCAATTGGAATTTTCCCGCTTGAAAGCGGGCGAGCCTCTCCCGTACATCCTTGGGCATTGGGAATTTTTCGGCCTTGATTTCGACATCAATCAGGATGTGCTCATCCCGCGCCCGGAAACTGAACTGCTGGTCGAGAAGGCGCTCGCCTGGCTCAAGGCCTCTCCCGAACGCCGGACCGTGGCAGACATTGGCACGGGATCGGGGGCGATTGCGGTTGCCATCGCCATGCAAATGCCGGATACCCGGATCCTGGCAACCGATATTTCATATGCTGCTCTTAAGATCGCCCAGCATAACGCAAAAAAATTTCATGTGCATCACCGCATCGACTTCCTGCAATGCGACCTGCTCCCCAAACACATCGATCCCCTGCCCACAGACAGCCACTTCGACCTGATCTGTGCAAACCTGCCCTACATTCCCACCCAAACCCTGCAGGCGCTGCCGATCTTCGGCCGCGAACCCACCCTGGCTCTGGATGGCGGCGCAGATGGCCTGGACCTGTATCGCCGTCTGTTCCTGCTTGCGCCCGCCTGGCTTGCTCCGCACGGCATGATGCTGCTTGAGATCGAATCCACTCTGGGTGTTCAGGCACTTGGTCTGGCCTTCGACACCTTCTCCGATGCGACCATTCACCTGCACCAGGACCTGGCCGGGAATGATCGTCTGCTGGAGATCATGTTCATATGAAAACCGAGATCATTCCAGCAGGTGAAATCCAGGGTGCCTTGAAAGTTTTGCAAAGCGGAGGCATCGTTGCTTTTCCAACCGATACCGTCTACGGATTGGGTTCACTGGCCTTTGATAACGATGCCATCGAAAGCATTTACAAAGCCAAGGACCGCCCCCTTGAAAAAGCCATCCCAATCCTGATCGCTGACGTGAGAGACCTTGAAACCGTTGCGGATTCCATCCCCGACATGGCAAAGACTCTTGCTTCGCGCTTCTGGCCGGGACCCCTGACCTGCATTGTCCCCAAAAAGCATACTCTCCCCCTGGCAGTCTCCGCCACTTCCACGATTGGAGTTCGCATCCCGAATCACCCCGCCGCACGTGCATTATTGCGTGTCACAGGAGCCATGGCCGTTACCTCGGCAAACATATCAGGTCAGCCAAGTCCTTCGACAGCCCAGGAGGTATTCGACCAGCTCAATGGCCGCATCCCCCTGATCCTGGACGGTGGAAAAACGCCCGGCGGAATTCCATCCACGTTGGTGGATTGCACAGGGTCAACACCAGTGATCCTGCGTGCGGGGCCGATCAGCCTGGCCGAATTACTGGCAGCACTGTGAAAATCGCATCTCCAGGCCTCAAATTCTCTCATCCGCCATTCATGTTTCCTTCAGGCTGCGTTTATGTCGCGGAATATAATAGGAATTACATTCTCCCCTTTACAAATCCCGTTCAGACTTGGGCAAGTCTGAACGGGATTTGGCATTTAATCCTTCATTCTTCATTATGAATCCCCTGGAATTTAACGGCTGTCCTGCCCTGATATTCTCTTATGAAATTCTTAATTCCCCTTCAGGCGCCCTTTATGTGGCTGCATATAATGATAGTTACATTCTCCTACACAAGAAAGCCGGTTGACTTGGGCAAGTCAACCGGCTTTCTGTATTTAACAGAATAGATCTACGACAATGGCCAGGTAGGCTGGATGTCGATATTCAAATCCGAAACATGCCCGAGCGCGTAGCGGTGGTAGCCTGCCGAGGCGATCATGGCGGCATTATCCGTACACAAAGCCAGCGGGGGGATGTGAACCGGGAAGTCGGTCTGGGACCGGAAGGTCTGGCGCAAAGGCCGGTTGGCGGAAACCCCGCCAGCCACGAGGATCTCCCTGGCATTGAACTCACGCGCAGCATTCATCGTTTTCTTGAAAAGCACATCGATAATGGCCTGCTGGAAGGAAGCCGCCAGGTCTGCAACAGGCAGGGTCGTGCTTTTCTTTTTCAATTCACGTACTTCATACAAAACTGATGTTTTCAGGCCGCTAAAGGAAAAGTCCCAGGATCCCTCGAGCCAGGCGCGCGGGAACTTAAACCGGTGCGGATCGCCCTCCTCGGCAGCCTTCTGAACGGAGGGGCCGCCAGGATATCCAAGCTCCAACAGGCGGGCCACCTTGTCGAAGGCCTCACCCGCCGCATCGTCCAGAGTGGAACCGAGCCGTCGGTATGTCAAATGATCCGTCATGAGATTGAGTTCGGTATGTCCGCCGGAAACCAGTAAAGCCATCAAGGGGAATTGCGGCTCCGCCGGGGCAGGTTCAGCGGCATCATGCACCCAGGCTGAATACAGATGCCCTTCCAGGTGATTAACACCGATCAACGGCAAGCCCGAACCGACGGCCAACCCCTTGGCCATATTCATCCCAACCACCAGGGACCCGGCCAGGCCCGGTCCCTGTGTGACAGCCAGCGCATCGATATCCTTCAATGTGAGATGAGCCTGCGAGAGCGCCTGCTCCACAACGGGCGTAATGCTCAAGACATGCTGACGGGAAGCCACTTCAGGAAAGACGCCTCCGTACCGTGCATGGATCTCCATCTGGGAAGCCACGACAGAGGAGAGCAGGGCGCGTCCATTTTCGATAATGGCGCAGGCGGTTTCATCGCACGAGGTTTCAACAGCCAGGATGCGGGCGGGTTTGAGATCCGTCATTTTTTCTTCCACTTCTTCATCGGCAGCACAAAATCATAAGGATAATCCGCCAGGGTCTCCATCTTGCCGTCCGGACGGACCCAGAGCGTATCTTCAATGCGGAAGCCCATGCCTTTTTCGGGATAATATAACCCAGGTTCCGAGGTGATGACCACACCCGGCGCAAGACGGTGATCATCACCGGCGGTCAATCCGCTGAAGGGGCGTTCATGGATATTTAAACCCACACCATGACCCAGGCTGTGCACATATCCTTCAACGGGAGCCTTTGTGTGCAAGGGGGATTGATGTCCCTTAGATTCAAAGTATTCGCAGGTCATCAGGTTGTAATTCCCGAAGGGGGTATTCAAATCGAAATTATCATTCAACGTGTCAAAGATCTCGCGGACCTGGTCATACAGCTTCTGGGCTTCCGGGGTGGCATACCCAAGCGACCATGTCCGCGTGAAATCATAATAATAACCGCCGCCGGCTTCAGCCGGATAGATATCGAACACAATGGTCTGGCCGAGCTTCATTAAATCGGTCGGGGTGCCGGCTGAGTGGGGCACGCCGGCGTCGCGTCCGATCGCGAAGATAAACCCGGAGGGCAGCTCCGCCCCCAGCTCGGCCACCCACAAGCGAATCCTGGAATGTACATCGCCCACGGTCAACGGGGTGCCATCCTCCTTGAGGAGGACTTCATCCCCGCGCACCTCGCAGGAAGTCAGATAATCCCTGACCCTGCCCACCACGGAAGTGGTGATGCGTCCCATATTGCGAATATGGGCAACCTCCTCCTCATCCTTGGTTTCCATGACACGCATAAAGATCGAATCTTCGCGTCCCTCGCCGACAAACTCAATCGCGGGTATTAATTTTTGCAGGTGTGTGAGCATTCCAAAGATCGCACCCAGATCATAGGTGCCATACACACCCACCCGTCCCGAGGTCACACCGGCATCCTTGAGCATCAATTCCGCCCGCATGGCAGAAGCCAGCAGACCATTGCCACCGGCCTGCTTGTGCAAAGCAGCGCCGTCATAATTGCTATAGGAGATCAATTTCAAGCCGCTTTTGGCAGCTTCGTCCCTTTCCATATCCCCATGAAAGAGGATCGCCGGCTCGCCGCGTTTCCTGATCAGGGTGGCATGGCTGACGTGTCCGCCGCCGGTCATATAGCGCATGGGCGGGTTGTGTTCGGCATTCCCAAAAACCAGGATCGCATCCAGACTTCTGGCCAGCATGAGCGCATCAAAATCCGATTTCATTGAATCTCCTCAAATACATTTTTTAGTCCGACCAGCAATGCGCCCTCCTGTCCAGGCAGGACAGTACGTGGGTCGAATAATATTTTATCGTTCTCAGTGCGGGCGATGATGGGCGGGTTTTGTCCGCGCAATTTTTTCAGAAACTTGTCGGGGGACTTGACGGTCAGGGACAACAAAAAGGTTTTCATGGACTCCCCCGGCAGGCTGCCCCCCCCAACAGTGGACTCACCCTCCACGACCTGGCCCTGACCCAATTCGTTCGTCCACGCTTCAGCCCGCCCCTTGATCTGCTTCAGCGAAAGAGACAGCATCTTCAAAATGGGGATCTCGCGCTCCGCCTCATCCTTAAGGTAATGCAGCAGGGTGGCCGAGACACCCGCCAGGCAGGCCTTGTCCGCGCGAACCGCCCGCGCAAGCGGGTGTTTTTTGATCCTGTCGATCAAGTCTTTTTTGCCGATGATGATCCCCGCTTGCGGGCCCCCAAGCAGTTTATCCCCGGAGAAACAAACCACATCCACCCCTGCGGCCAGGGATTCCTGCACAGTCGGCTCATGTGCCAGCCCGTATCTGGCAGTATCCAGCAGAGCCCCGGAGCCAAGATCGTCCACCACGAATAAACCTGCCTTGTGAGCCAGTTCGACAATCTCCTTCAATTCCGGTTCTTCCGTAAAACCGACGACCTTGAAGTTGGATGGATGCACGCGCATGACGAGAGTGCCTGCAACCTGTAATTCCTGCTCATAATCACTCAAATGGGTTTTGTTCGTCGTTCCCACTTCAACCAGTTTTGCGCCGGATTGCTTCATCACATCGGGCACGCGAAAGCCGCCGCCGATCTCCACCAGCTGGGAGCGGGATATCACCACCCGTTTCTTATTGGCCAGAGCCGACAGGACCAGCAACACAGCTGAGGCATTGTTGTTGACGATAATGGCGGACTCCGCCCCGGTTAATCTTTGCAGAACGAATTCGGCATGGCTTAAGCGCGAACCGCGCATTCCCTTCTCCAGGTCATACTCCAGATTGGAGTAGGTCCGTGAAACCGAGTCCATGGCACGGATGGTTGCATCACTCAAGGGGGCACGCCCCAAATTCGTATGCAGGATCACCCCGCTGGCATTGATGACCGGCACCAGGGTGGGTCTTATCCAGTTGAAGAGCTGCGATTCAGCCTGAACCAGAATCGTGTCCATCGAAGGCAGATCAGCCTGCGGATTAAGTTTGAAGCGCGCGCGAATTTCATCCAAAATGGACCGGATGGCGGTCAGAGTCAATGGCCTGCCGTAATCTGCGATCAACTCAGCGGCGGTTTGGGTTTGCAGAATTTGTTCGACCGATGGAAGGTCACGAAGGGTCGTCATCTGGGATCACCGGAGGGCGTCGATTGGCCTGCTCACGAATACGGATAAAGTATTCAGCCGCGAATAATCCACCCGCAAGGCCAAGGACCACGTAAAGGGAAACGAGACGCCCCAATTGAAGCCAGGCCAGGGTGGCCCCATAAACCCCCACCCATAAAGCCTGACGGATCAGGACATTTGATTCCGCGGGAGAGTCGCTGGGGAAACGAAGGTGAAAAAAGTACACAACCGGCAGGGAAAGCCCGGTCAGCGCCATGATACCCAACACATAAAACCCCCAGCGCGCCCAAACCAATGGCGGGGAAAGTAGAAGTAAAATGGCCAGTCCGCCGCACCCGGTCAATATTAATGCAATCGTTGACGGCAGGTATGCCCGAAAATTTTGCTGCTGTGTAGTCATTACAGGAATTATACTTTGGATTACAGCGGGGCTGTACCACGCAGGTTGCCGGGGTCCAACCCTCTCAAAACGATACATTCCCCCAATCGAAGATTTCGAGGAACAATTATTCAGTGGCGGGCAGGATGATCGTTTGCCCCGGCAAAAGCTGGAAGTCCACGGCAAAACCGTTGGCAGTCATGATCTCCTGGGGGGAAATCTTCCAATCGAATGCAATGGTCTCCAGGGTATCTCCGAAGCGGACGGTATACTGCAATGCCTGGCCGTTCAAGTGATAGGTGATCCATTTCCAGCGGAAGACATCGAAACCCGCCAGCCCGGTGCGTCCATTCGTGGAACTGTTCCATTCCCGGTTGATGACCCCATTTACGGTATTCCCGGGCGTATACAAAATCTCCTCCCGGATGAAACAATCCCAGCTGGGCCGGAGTTGCACCATGTTTGTTATGCTGATGCGTTCCCCTTTTTCATTAACCTCGGCCACCAGAAATATATGGTCGAAGCGCTCATCGTTGCTGTCGTACAGAGTCGAGTACGAATATACAATATCCCCTTTAAACATGTTTCCGAGTGACGCAAAATCATATCCGGGCATGGGGCTGTCCGTGTGAAAAACATCATATGTTTCCGGGTCGAAACCATTCCATGGCAGGCCGTTCCATTTTGGGTTTGCGCCGTCAAAAATATGTGCGCTGGCATACCAGCTGCCAATCCGGTAGGGAAAGGAATTGGCATCCTTAATAAGGGTCCAGGCCAGGGGTCCGCACATCGAAGCGGCTTCCCAATAACCCACTTTTTCCTGTGAAATCCGGTTGGCTTCCTGACAGTTCGAGGCCAGGTAATTCCGGCCATTGGTGACATAGTCTGGAATGTTCCAGTTCAGATCGAACATGGCCGAAACCGTATCATTGTTGACCCATCCGGCATCGATCATCCAATGACATGGCAGTTTTCGCATGACGGGATAGATCTTTTCATCCTGCGGCCGGCCGGTGGACCAATATGTGCTGACATACGGGCCCCAATTGGATTCGTAAACTCCGGCGATCATTGGAACAGCTGTCAGACGAAAATGGCCATCGTAACTGCGCAGCCAAACGACAAAGCCATTTTCAAGGAAAACGGTCACAGTCCGGTCGGCAAGATAGGTGTAGGGAGCCTGGTACATATCAACAATAAATTCGTATACGAACGGATCAGCAACTGCATCCAACATCGCGTTGAGGGGTCCATTCCAAATTGAAATCACGCGCAGGGAGGCAAGGTCAAGTTCGGGAAGCTGGGCCTGTACATTCGCCAGCATCTGATCCGAAGAGAGCGCCGGGGCGGAGGAAGCGCATCCCGCCGGGTTTCCATATGCATAATTTGCAGGAACAGTTTCAAATGCCGGTTGAACCGGGCCGGCATCCCGGCCCGTCAGCGAAATATCGTTCCGATCCAAAGCCTGGGCGGAACCTGCAATCGACTGTTCAGCAGCTGATTTCCCGGGAATCAAACCGAAAATCGTTGCTGCGATCGTAGAAAGAGTGAATATCAGGCCTGCGAATGCTTTAATCATGATCGTCCTTTGCTGGATAAAAAAGGCCGGGCTTTTCAGCCAGGCCTTTTCGTCCTGAAGCGCAATGGACGATGAATATCCAAAGGAGATCAAGAGCAAAATTTCGGCGGCCTGGCAATCATGGGCGCCTGATGCGCCTTTAGACCCATAACTTTGCGTCCCTGCCTTTCGACAGGTTTGCCTTTATCGATTCAATCCAAAATAACAAGTTGAAGCGACACTTATCGTTCAACGGTTACGAATTGGGTTCACAACCGTTTTGATATTCCCATTATTTCATCAAAATCAGAATTTGTTCATAAGTGTTCCCCATGATTAAATGGATGATTTCCCACCACTACCG
Source organism: Chloroflexota bacterium (assembly GCA_021414245.1). Lineage (GTDB taxonomy): Bacteria > Chloroflexota > Anaerolineae > Anaerolineales > Villigracilaceae > Villigracilis. Next base: position 381,016 of record JAIOOU010000003.1, on the reverse strand, counting down.
GGTGGGGGAAACCCCCAGCTTCGTTGAGGGAATGGATGTGCTTATGTACCGTCAGGTTTTTAAATGAACAGTGAAGGTGGTCCCCTGGTTTAATTCACTGCGAACATCGATCTTTCCACCCAATTCCTCGATGATTGATTTAACGATGTAAAGTCCAATGCCGCTGCCGGGGATCTCCGCCACCGTGACATTTTTTGCCCGGTAGAATTTTTCGAACAAATGCGGGAGGGCCTCCGGGCTGATTCCCATGCCCTGGTCGATGATCGAAATGTCCACATGCCCGCGTGAGATTCCGACTTCGACCGTGACCCGTCCCCTTTCGGGGGAGAATTTGACCGAGTTTGTGATCAAGTTAATGAAAATCTGCTGCAAAGCCCCGTTATCGCCCGAAATGTTGACGGACCTGCGGGGTGTATTCAAAAGCAATTCGATCCCCTTTTTGTTGGCAATCGGACGGACCGCCTGCATGGAATCTTCCAGCACCGGAATTAAATCCAGGGAAACACACTCAAGTTTGACCATACCGCTCTCAAGACGGCCGGCCATCAGAAGACGATCAATCAGGTTTTTCTGGCGATTCAGTTCGTTTCGCAGGATGCGCCAATATTCCGCCTGTTCTTCGGGGGTTCCACCCTGCTGAATAAGATCGGCCATCAATATGGCTGAAGTGAGGGGGGTTCGCAGTTCGTGGGATGCCCGGTTGATAAAGTCGGTTTTCATTTCATTCAAGCGAATAATATCGGTGATATCCCGGATAATGATCAGGGCTTCCCCATGATTGATCGGATGAAGCCTGGATTCATATATACTGCTGCTAAAGGGAAGTTCAAAGCCTTCCAGCCAGTACGGGGCGGTTATGGTTTCCTTGTTTTTGTCGCCCAGAATCCGCGATACGATCTCGGACGGCCAGGTTTCAAAGAGGTTCCTGCCGGCGATCATGTCCCGATGAATAAACAGCGGGTGATTCGGGCTGGAACTGTAATCCAGAATTATTCCATTTGAGTTTATCCGGATCAACAGGTCAGGAAACGCATCAATGATCGTGCGATTCCTAAATTCATTCACCCGGATGGTCTCTTCATATTGAATGCGCTGCAGGGCGGCACCCAGGATATTCGTGGCAGTCTGAACAACGTCAAATTCACCGGGCAGCCATGAAAGGCCATTCTCATGATCGAACATCCCGAGAAAACCGCGTGAACCCAGGGCGCCCTGGATCGGAATGGCAAGAAAGGAATATCCCGGAAGCACACCTGTTTCTCCAGCCATCCTTTCAGAAAGGATCGAATCGGATGTCGAAATCAATTTATCCACAAAAGGCTGGATCGCGTGATGGATGTCAAATCCGGAAGAATCAACCTCAAGCCAGCTGTATTTAATCCCGATCCTTGGCGAACCGGAAAAATTCTCAAGCTCGAAAATCACGCAGCAAAAGACCTCCATGGTCAAGCCCAGAGACTCAAGCATTTCCGGGATCCTGGATTCTATTTGCGGAGACCGAAACAAACGGGCGGTGGCTTCACTGATGACTGACAGGATCCGTCCGCTTCTTTTTAGAAGTTTTTCCGTGGCTTTTCTTTCAGAAATATCGCGAACGATGCTTTGTATGTAAACAGGGACTCCACTTCCATCGGAAACAATTGAAGTCCCGATCTCAACCGGGATGAGGGCGCCGTCTTTTCGTTTCAGGATCCGTTCGTAAATATTTGCATTCCCCGCTGTAACAACCTGCGACTCCAGAAGTTCCCCCATGGAAATTACATCACTGACGGGCATCCCTATGATTTCCTGTTCCTCATACCCGAGCAATTGCAATGCCTGCCGATTGGCAGCCAGGTAGCGAAGATCCATTCCAATGATAAATACGCATTCCCCGGTTTGGTCAAACAGGGTCCTGCCAAACTGGTCAATTTCCTGCTGCCCGGTTCCTGGTAATAACGGCTCCCGGTCAACAAGCGAGGTTGTCATGATGGGAATGGTTTTATCATCCATACACGATGTCTTCAGGCCGCACATCCGGCAATTCAGCAAAGACCAGGCAGCCATGGCGGGTATCCGCGATTTTCACGCTTCCCCCAAGATGATCGAATACAGCCCGGGCAATGGTAAGACCGACGCCCAGGCCGTCATACTCACGACTATCTCCCTGGCTGATCTGGTAAAACTTGTCAAAAACCTTTTCGCGCAATTCCAGCGGGATTCCCGGACCCTCGTCGGAAATCGCGATCTTAATTCCGCCATTCGGCCCTGAAAATATGTCGAGATTTACCTTTCCGTCCTGCGGGCTGAATTTAAAAGCATTGTCCACAAGATGAATCACTGATTGACTGAATTCCCTTCTGGGCGCCAGAACCGGTCCACGGTCAAGGATGTGATGAGTAAAATTCAGGCCTTTATTTCCATATCTTTCAAGCCGCCTTTGGATGGGCACAAGGATATGATCGTTCATATTGATGGATTGCCGGATGCCATTCAAATTTCCAAGGTCAACATTTGACAGGATGATGATATCGAAGACAAGCGACCCCAGCCTGTCCGCATTGGAAAGGGCCGTTCGAATGAATTGACTCTGCATTTCAGGTTCGCTGAATTTATTATTAACCGCGAGCTCCAGGGGCGTGATGATGTTCATCAATGGGGTGCTCAGTTCATGATGGAAATTTTGCAGGATCTCCGCCTGTAATTTTTCCATGTCCTGACGGGCGATTTCCTTCATCTCCATGCGCCCGCGTTCCTGCTCCGTATGTACCCGTCTCATGAGAGCGTCGGTCCGGGCCAGCAATTCCTCCATTACAAAGGGTTTGGCTATGTAATCGTCAGCACCATCCCGAATGCCGCTGATCCGGTCACGGGTCCCGGATCTGGCTGTCAGGAATATAAAGGGAATGGACGCCGATCGGGGGTCCGCATCCAACAGTTTCTTTAATTCAAAACCATCCGGGGGTGGCATCATGACATCGGAGATGATGAGATCCGGCAGGTTCTCCCGGGCTTTCTGCAGGCCATCCCTCCCATCTTCGGCTTCGATGACCCGGTAGCCATGCCGCTTAATGGCAACTGCCAGGCCAAAGCGAATGGCCGGTTCATCATCGATCACAAGAATGGTGGGGCTTTGTTTTTCATCCATGATTCATTTCCTTATACTTCCGGTTGAGTGCGCAAACTCTGGGTTGTCCCGGTTGATCTGACCTGGATATTTACATTGTTATTGACAAACATCAGGTTTATATTGGCAAACGAGATCAGGTCTCCGGAATTAAGAACACACCGCTCGACTTTTTTCCCATTTACATACGTGCCACTGGTGGAGTTGTTATCATATAAAACAAATTTCCCATCCTCCTGTGCGATCTCGGCATGATGACGGGATAAAAACTCCTCGTGAAAAACAATATCGTTCCCAAAAAGACGGCCCACCGTTGTCACAGGTTTAACCAGCGGGATGACCTGGCGGTTTGCGATCAAAAAAACTCCCGGCTCAGACTCAACCCGGTTTTCAGAAATGGCATTCATCATATTTTCCTTCCATAATCTTCAAGCCCTGAAATGAAAAGTTCACAAACAACAGAGTAGGACAGTCAAAATCTGAAGCCTCAAGGTGAATAACCGGTTTGGACCAATTTCATCTGAGAACTGTCAATATTATGAATTGGATAACCCTTGTTGTTGAGAGGTATTCCCCCTTATGAACTACGCGGTTTCCACTTATCTTTCAGGTAGGGAATCCCCCCATGCCGGGACGGCCAAATCCATGTAAAAATTGCATTTATCACAAGATCATTACTCCCATTTTCCAGTCACTTGCCAGACAGGTTCACAAGAATATTACGGCGAAGGCAATCCAGTTAGAGGTATCATGACTTTTTCCCAACGGCAAGCAACGGTTTTCGTCCTCGGTTTTCAATTCACCTCCGTTGTCCTTCTCGAAATCAGCCAAATATTGGAAAAGCAGGCTGACGGATCCCTGATCCTGGGCGCCGGCCTTGCCATTGCAATTTACGGAGGGATGCTTTTCGCTTATTTGCGTGGCTGGGAATATGCCCGCCACATCTCAGTATTGTTGATGTCCGTGATTGTCGGTGTATTTTTGCCGGAACCTTTTGTTACCGGTTACGCCCCGTTTCTCATTTTATTGGGACCCATTTTGGCACTGGTCATCCTTACTCCGAATTGGGTGATTGGAAGTGCCGTGGTCACTTATGGAATCCTGCTTTTACGAAGCGACGGGACCGGCGTCTATGCCGGCCTGGCAACCATCCTGAATTATGCGATGCTCATCGCGGGCCTGGTTGTCAGCCGCATGGTCACAGAGTCGGTGCGAGACGGATTTAAAAAGACGGAGGAAGCGCTTTACGAAACCCAGGCACATGTGGCAGGCATCATCAATTCAGCCATGGATGGGATCATTTCCATGGACGATACTCAGCGCATTTTGATCTTTAACCCGGCGGCCGAAGCCATGTTTGGCTATCGTGCCGACGAGGTCAAAGGACAGCCCCTCGGCATGCTTCTTCCAGAATCTTTTCGTTCCGAACATCGACTTCAAGTCAGGAGATTTGGACAAACCGGAATTACCAACCGACATATGAAAGGACACCTTAATACCTCGGGGATGCGCAGGAACGGGGATATATTTCCCGTGGACGCCTCCATTTCCAAGGTCGACCTGGGCGGGAAAAAGATCTTTACCGCCATCTTAAGGGACATCACTGATGACAAACGTGCGATGAATGCCCTGCTTGAAAGTGAAGGAAAATTCCGCCACACCCTGGATGCAATGCTTGAAGGATGCCAGATTCTCGACATGAACTGGAAATACCTGTATATCAATGACATCGCGGAAAAGCACAACCGAAGACCGAAAACGGAACTGCTGGGCAGGAAATACATGGAGATGTGGCCCGGGATTGAGACCACGGAGGTTTTTGCCCTCATCCGCCAATGCCTGGAGAATCGCGAATCACAATCGATGGAAAACAAATTTGAATTTCCGGATGGGGATAGCGGCTGGTTTGAATTAAGAATATACCCGGTTCCGGAAGGGGTCGTCATTCTTTCCGTTGATATTACTGAACGCAAGCTGACGGAAGAGGAAATTCGAAAATTAAATGAGAATCTAGAAAAACGCATTGAGGAGCGGACTGCGGAATTAAGTGACCTCTACAATCATGCTCCGTGCGGCTATCATTCGATAAATGGCGAGGGGGTGATTGTAAGGATTAACGAGACGGAATTGGACTGGCTGGGTTACAAACGCGAGGAATTGGTCGGGAAGATCAATATTACCGATTTATTAAGTTCATCCAGTATTGAAGTCTTTAAAAGGAATTTTCCGGTCTTCAAGGAGACTGGAATACTCAACGATCTTGAACTTGAGCTGGTGCGGAAAAACGGAACCATTCTACCCATCCTGTTAAGTGCGACCGCGGTCAGGAATCATGCCGGAAAATACGTGGAAAGCCGTACGACATTGATCGATTACACCGACAGGAAACAGATAGAACAGGAAATGCTGAATTCCAAACTTCAACTTGAAGCTGCAAACAAGGAATTGGAGGCTTTCTCTTACTCGGTTTCGCATGACCTGCGTTCGCCCTTGCGGGGCATCGACGGCTGGAGTCTTGCTTTGCTGGAAGATTATGGCTATCTATTGGATGATCAGGGGCAGTCTCACATCCAGAGAGTGCGCGCGGAAACCCAACGAATGGGAGCCCTCATCGATGACATCCTGGAGCTTTCCAGAATTACGCGCGCCGAAATGAAAAAAGAAAACGTGGACCTCACCAGGATCGCAGAAACCGTGCGGGCCCGTCTGCTGGAAACAAATTCTGAGGACAGGCGGGTGGAGATTATCATACAGGATGGTTTAAATGCAAAAGGAGATCCAAAACTGCTTGATGTTGTGTTAACCAATCTGTTGGGGAATTCATTTAAATTCACAAGCAAAACCCCTGAAGCGCAAATCGAGTTTGGAAAGACCCTTGTGGACGGCAAACCTGCTTTTTTTGTTCGCGACAATGGCGCCGGGTTCGACATGGCTTACGCAGATAAACTTTTCGGTGCCTTCCAACGCATGCACAGGGTATCAGAATTCCCTGGAACCGGAGTTGGGCTGGCAACCGTACAAAGGATTATTCATCGTCATGGCGGAAGAATATGGGCAACTTCCCAGACGGGACAAGGCGCTACTTTTTACTTTACCCTGGAGGAATTCTAATGGCCAACAAGATTATCCTGCTTGTGGAGGACAATCCCAGTGATATTGGGTTGACCCAACGAGCCTTTGCCAGGAGTCACATTGCAAACGAAATGATCGTTGTGGAGGATGGGCAGGAAGCACTGGATTATTTATTCTGCAGCGAAAAATATGCGGATCGTGACCAAAACGAGCTGCCCGCCCTGGTCCTGCTCGATCTAAAGCTTCCACGCGTGGGTGGTTTGGAGGTCTTGCGACAGATCCGGGCGGAAGAGCGTACCTGCCGGCTGCCTGTGGTAATCCTGACCACTTCCCAAGAGGAACAGGACGTTGCACAAGGCTATGATCTGCATGCAAACAGCTACGTTCGAAAACCGGTGGATTTCACAAAATTTGTCGAGGCGGTCCAGCACATGGGATTGTACTGGCTTGTTCTGAACGAGACACCTCCTGTTAAGCGAGGTAATGGATGACAAAACAAATTTCCGTTCTAATTGTTGAAGATTCCGAAAGTGATGCGAATCTGATATCTCGCACGTTAAAAAAGTGTGGCTATAAGCTCGTATTTGAGCGGGTTGAAAATTCCGTTCAAATGCGTACAGCATTAAAAAAACATCCTTGGGATATCGTCATTTCCGATCACAGCCTGCCGCAGTTTGATAGTTTTGCGGCACTCAGGCTGACACAGGAGGAGGGGCTGGACATCCCATTCATTGCCGTTTCGGGAACTGTGAGCGAAGAAACTGCAGTCGCCATCATGAGAGCCGGGGCGCATGATTATCTTATGAAGGGCGATCTGACACGGCTGGGGCCAGCCGTGGAACGTGAGCTTGAACAGGCGAAAATAAGGAGGGAGAGAAGGCAAATCGAATCGATCAATCGTGTCCTCGTGGAGAATTCAATTCAGGGGGTTGCGATTTTTCAGGAAGGAAAAATCGTATATGCTAATCCGGCCCTAAGTAAAATACATGGATATACATATCAGGAGCTTAAGGCCATGTCGGACCGGCAAATCCTTGCCATTACCCATCCGGATGATCGCGCTCTTTCCAAAGAACGCATGAAAAAACGCGAGGCGGGTGAATGGGTTCAGCCTTATTTGGAAACCAGAATCCTGCGCAAGGATGGCTCAACAGCATGGGTCCAATTATTCACAGATCAAATTGAATACAACGGTCAATCTGCGATCCTGTCAACCATGATCGATATCACTGATCGTAAAATGGCTCAGGACGCCGTGCTTGCCAGCGAACAACGTTTTCGCGCTCTGATCGAGAATGGCCTGGATGATATATCCCTGCTTAAAGCGGACGGGACTTTGATATGGGAGAGTCCTTCCGTCATACGCAATCTGGATTATGCCCCAAATGATTTCATTGGGCGTAATATCCTTGAATTATTGCACCCGGACGACGTCGAGAAAATCCAGGATTTATTCACAGATCTAACCCAAAAACCCGGCACCCGGAAGTCCGGAATCTTTCGGTTGAAACACAACGATGGAACTTGGCGCTGGGCGGAAGCGATTGCGAGTAACATGCTGGATATACCCAGTATCCAGGCCATTGTCGTAAATTACCGGGATATCACAGAGCGTAAAAGAATGGAGGAGGAACTGCATAATTCAGAGCAGCTCTTCAAGGATCTTGTTAATAATATCGAAGAAGTTTTCTGGATCACAGAACCAATAAGCAAAATCGATCAATACATCAGCCCTGGTCATAAAAAAGTCTGGGGACGTTCGTTAAAGGACGTGGATGATTTTATTGATAGCATCGACCCTGCAGACCAGCCAATGGTTGAAGCGGTGCTAAAAAAACAGGCCCGCGGGGAAAAGACCGAAATGGAGTACCGCGTCAAACATGCAGATGGCTCGACACACTGGGTATGGGATCGAGCTTTTCCCATATACGACACCACAGGCGGATTGAAAAGTATTGCAGGAATCGCCACGGACATTACTAAGAGAAAGCTGGCAGAAGAAGGATTGCAAAATGCAGGGGGCTTCCTGCAGAGTGTCCAGGATGCGCTTTCAGCTCACATCGCCATTCTTGACAATAAGGGAACGATCGTTCAAGTCAACTCGGCCTGGCGGAATTTCGGGGCCCAAAACAACCTGGTTCATGCCAATCACTGCATCGGGACAAACTATCTGGATATCTGCGATTCGGCAGAGGAGACTTCCGCCAGTGCAGCGGCACTTGTAGCAGGAGCGATCCGGAAAGCACTGAATGGCACAAAGGACGAAGCCCGGATTGAATACCCCTGTCATGCCCAGGACCAGAAACGCTGGTTCGTTGCACGCATCACAAGTTTTGAAAACACCGGGCGGACCTGGGTTGTTGTTTCGCACGAAAACATCACAGAACGAAAACAAATGGAGGAAATGCTGCGCGACAGCGAGGAAAAATACCGGCTGTTGTTCAAAAACAACCCATTGCCAATGTGGATCTACGATTTGGAGACCCTCAAGTTCCTGCAAGTAAATGATGCAACCATAAATCATTATGGTTATTCCACCGAGGAATTCTTATCCATGACCGTGGCAGACATCCGTCCACAGGAAGAAATCCAACAGTTTCTGGAATATGCTTCAAAGCTCAGAAGCGGGATCGAGGAAATAGAGACCTGGCACCACGTTAAAAAGGATGGCTCTGTAATTTTTGTGGAAATCATCGCCCATAAAGTGGAATTTTCCGGACGGCAAGCCATACTTGTACTTGCAAATGACATCACGAAACGCGAGGAATCAGAACAGAGACTGCGGAAAAGTGAACAGAATTATCGGGCCCTCTTTGAAGACATGCCAATTTCGATCTGGGAGGAGGATTTTTCCGAGGCCAAAAGCTACCTGGATGACCTGAAAAGGCAGGGCATCACCGATCTGCGCAGATATTTCAAGAGCAATCCGGAAGCCTTCCTTGCCTGCGCCACGATGATCAAGATATTAAATGTGAACCAGGCCACCCTCAAGATGTACATGGCTGAAACCAAGGAAGATCTTTATAAGAGCATGGATGAAGGTCTGACGGAAAACGAAGTGGAGCATCTTAACGACGCTTTGATCGCAATCTCGGAAGGGAAGCTCAGCCATACCTGGGAGGGTATTGACAGGACTGTCCGGGGCAAACCCATTCAAATCAGCCTGAGCTGGTCCGTGGCTCCCGGCTACGAGGAAGATTTTTCAAAAGTCATTGTCACCACCATGGATATCACAGAGCGCAAGCTTGGAGAGGAAGCCCTGCAGCAAAGCGAAAAACGTTTCCGGGCACTGATCGCGAATACCGGCGATCTAATCGTCGTGATCGACCCACAGGGATTGATCCAGTTTGCAAGCCCATCCGCCAGCAGAATTCTTGGTTACGACTCAACCGAGGTTACAGGAATACCTTTTACGGATTGGGTGCACCCGGACGATCTTCCCGAGGTACTGGATGCCCTGACGTCCCGCCTGCAGGAACCGGGAGTCTCCACCGAGAGCATCCAAGCACGTGGTCGTCATCGGGATGGATCCTGGCACATTCTTGACACCATTGGCACGAATTTGCTCAACGAACCTGCTGTGCGGGGCATCGTCCTGAACATCCGCGATATCACCGAACGCGAACAGGCGGAGGAAGCTTTAAGGACCAGCGAGGCACAATTCCGCGCAATCTTTGAGGGAGCCGCCATTGGGATGGCGCTCGTGGATGAGACGGGACATCCCGTAAGACAAAATCCGGCGTTACATGAGCTTCTGGGCTATGACGAGCAGGAACTAAGCAAAATGATCTTCACAGACTTCACCCACCCGGATGACGCCAATATTGACTGGGCGCTTTGGCAGGAGCTGATTTCTGGAAAGCGTGAAAGCTATCAAATTGAAAAACGTTTTATTCACAAGGATGGGCACACCATCTGGGTCAAGCTGGTCACATCCATTATACGGGGGAAGGATGGAATATTTTCATTCGGTGTTGGGATGGTGGAAGATATCACCGAACGCAAACAAGCCGAGATGCAGATCAAATACCAGCTGGCCGAGCTCGAAGCCCTCTATGAGAACGGACTGGCCATCAGCCGGCTGCTGGAACCAAAACAAATAGCCCGGCGAATGGTTGAAGTCATCGATCAAAAACTGGACTGGCATCACGCTGCAATCCGCCTCTATGACGCTGAAACCGACCACCTGGAGCTGCTTGCGCTTAACTCGCCCGGCTCCAGTGAAGCCCAAACCAACGAACAGATCAAACGGATCAATCAGTCCATTAGTACCCCCGACAAGGGCTTGAGCGGCTGGGTGATCAGGCATGGGGAAGTGGTTCGCATCGGAAAATTAAAGGATGATCCGCGTTACCTTGAAACATACCCCGGCATAAAATCCGGATTATACGTTCCCATTCGAAGCGGCGATGAAATCATCGGTTCGATCGCCGTGGAAAGTGAACAGGAAAATGCCTTCTCCCAGCGGGACGAACACACACTGACCACCCTTGCAAATCAGGCAGCCATCTCCTTTGTTAACGCACGCCTCTACCTGCTCTTGCAGAAAGGATTGGATGAACGGCATCGTGCCGAGGAGGAGGTTCGTAAATTAAATATTGATCTTGAACACCGGGTGGCGGAACGCACGGTCCAGATCGAAGCCACCAAGCGCCGCCTCGAACTGGCTGCCATGGCGGGCCAGATCGGGGTCTGGGAATACAATCCCCGGAGCAACAGGGTGATCTGGGATGAACGGATGCACATCATCCATCAGATCCCATTTGGCGATTTTGACGGAACCTCAGAGTCCTGGGCGCAACTTATTCATCCGGACGACCTGGAAAAATCTCAAATCAACAAGCAGCTGGCTTTTACTCAAAGCCTGCTAATAAATAATGAGTATCGCATCCTCCTGCCAAATGGTTCCACGAGGGATATCCATTCAAACTCGATCACGGTCTTTTCAGAGGATGGCATCCCCGACCGGATCATCGGCATTAATATGGATATAACAGATCGAAAACAGATCGAACAATCCCTGCGTGAAAGCGAAGCGTACGCCCGCCTGCTGTTCGATGCGGTTCAGGATCCGGTATCTGTAACCGAGGCGAATTTGGATGGGAAAATCGTCGATGTCAATGAAATGTTTGAAAAGGAATACGGAATCCTCCGGGATGAGGCCCGGGGCAAACGTATTTCTGAACTAGGGATCTACCCCGAGACGGAACTGGCAAAGAGGGAAATATATCTGGCGGAGATTCTGCAGGGTCATGCCGCGCAGCCTGTTGAACTTCAATATTACAAACGTGGTGAACGAATCAAAACACTTGAATTCCATTCCTATCCGATCGTCACGTTCGGCAGGCAGCTCATTCTCAACACCTCCCATGATATCACCCAGCATAAACGGGCGGAGGAAACCCAGCGCCTGGCCAAATCCGAAATGGAACGGGCTCTGCGGATCAAAAATGAATTTCTTGCGACCATGAGCCATGAACTGCGCACTCCGCTCAATTCCATCCTGGGCATTTCCGAGAGTCTGGAGGAGCAGATCGCCGGAGTCCTCAACGAAAAGCAGCAAAAATACATCGGGATCATTCGCGAAAGCGGCCGCCATTTGCTGGAGCTCATCAACGACATTCTCGATCTCTCCAAGATCGAGGCGGGACGAATGGAACTCGATATCCATCATGTAGCTGTTGGAAAAATTTGCGAGTCCAGCCTTCGCCTGGTCAGGGAACTCGGACAGAAAAAGTCCCTTAACGTTTCGTTCAATTTGGACGGACAAGTCCACATTGTTTCATGCGATGAACGCCGCATGAAACAATGCCTGGTAAACCTGCTTAGCAACGCAGTTAAATTTACCCCGCCTGGAAGCCGGATTGGTCTGGATGTCACCGGATTCCCGGAAAGGAACGAGGTTGAATTTACCGTTTGGGACCAGGGGATTGGAATCGCACAGCAAGACATCCAGCGTATCTTCAAGCCGTTCGTACAACTGGATGCCGGCCTCACCCGCGAATACCAGGGCACGGGCCTGGGACTGGCTTTGGTGGCACAAATCGCAAACATGCACGGCGGACGCATTCGCGTTGAAAGTGCTTCGGGCAGCGGGAGCCGCTTTACCATCACACTACCCTGGCCGCCCGAAGCACAGGCAATCCTCTCAAAGGGGACCGCACCGATTTCCATGCTGCCAATCCAACGGTCGGATAAGAATCGCAATGGCAGGATCCTGCTCGTGGAGGATACAGACGTGGTCGTCCAGCTGATCAGTGAGTATTTGCGTTATAAAGGCTATGAAGTGATCCTGGCTCAAAATGGCGCCGAAGGCCTGGAACTGGCCTCGCAGGAACATCCCGATCTGATCCTGATGGATGTGATGATGCCGGTCATGAACGGACTCGAAGCGACTGAGAAGATCCGTCTGGACCCATCCCTGAAAATCACACCTATAATCGCCCTGACCGCCCTTGCCATGTCCGGCGACATGGAAAGGTGCCTCGCCGCGGGCATGAATGACTATTTGAGCAAACCGATCCAATTGCAGAATCTCGCAGATATGATTGAAAAATATCTTGGGCCTACCAGGGAGAAATCAAATGAAAAGTAAAATCCTGCTTGTTGACGACGATGCACTTAGCATGGAAACCCTGTCGTCGATCCTGGATGGTCAAAACTATGAAATCTCGTCTGCCGACAACGGAGCCACTGCATTACGAATGGCGGATCAACTACAGCCGGACTTGATTTTGCTGGACGTGATGATGCCCGGCATGGATGGATTTGAAGTATGCCGCCGCATCCGGTCTACGCCGAAACTTGCCGAAGTGCCGATCATTATTCTCACCGCCCTGGATGACCGCTCCTCGCGGCTGCTCGGCATAGAATCCGGTGCAGACGATTTCCTCAGCAAACCAGTGGACCGGCAGGAACTGCGTTTGCGCGTGGGCACCATCACGCGCCTCAACCGTTATCGCACCTTGCTCACTCAACGGGATGATCTGCGACTGATGGCCGAACGGGTTGTCAACGCACAGGAGGAGGAAAGGATCAGGCTTTCACGTGAATTACACGACGACCTTGGGCAGGTCTTGATTGCCCATACGTTAAGCCTGCGCAACCTGCAATCTGAACTGCCCATGCGGCCAGAGTTATTAATCGAAAAACTGGACGTGTTGATCGCCGATACCAGCCAGACCATCAAAAAAATGCATGCGCTTGCACAGGATCTGCGCCCAACACTATTGGACACACTGGGACTGCGTTCGGCTCTTGAAACATACAGCCGCGAATTCAGCCTGCGCACGGGATTGCCGGTCGTATTTGAGGCTGCCGCAACTCTCCCGGAGATGTCTGCCGTATATTCCATCACGCTTTATCGCATCCTGCAGGAAGCCCTCACAAACGTGATCAAGCATTCCTCTGCAAGTCAGGTATGGGTGGAATTGACGATCGAGGATGTCTGCATAATCCTGACGATTCAGGATAACGGCGTCGGCTTTGCAACCGATGGGGATAAATCCCGGAACGGGCTTGGAATTCTCGGGTTAAAAGAACGCTTGATGATTGTGGACGGTGATTTGGAGATCAGGTCATCTGCGACGAATGGCACCATTTTGACCGCCCGTCTGCCGCTGGAAAATATTCATCCGCTCAGGGAGGAAACATGATCCGAATCCTCCTGGTGGATGACCATTCCATGGTCAGGGCCGGATTACATGCCCTGCTTGAGCGCGCCAGCGATATTAATATCATCGGCGAAGGCGCCAATGGGCAGGAAGCCATCGATCTGGCCACCGAATTGAAACCGGATGTGATCGTCATGGACATCATGATGCCCCGTCTGAACGGCATACAGGCAGCCGAACAAATCCGTGACCTGAAATTGCCGGTCAACATCCTGTTATTGTCCATGTATTCAGATGAAGGACTGGTACACCAGGCTCTGCACAGCGGTGTGAAAGGCTACGTACTGAAGACATCCGTCAGCGAGGAATTACTGTGGGCCATCCGCGCGGTCGCCCGGGGGGAAACCTACCTGAGCACCGTCATTTCATCCATTGTGGTGGAAAGCGCGATCCATCCGCATGCAACTGAAGCGGGGGACCCATTGTTTGTTCTATCCCCCCGTGAGAAGGAGATCCTTCAATTGATCGCCGAGGAACATACCAGTAGCGAGATCGGAAAACTTCTTTTCATCAGCGAAAAAACGGTTGAAAAACATCGCGCAAATCTCATGGAAAAACTACATGTCCGCAATCTGGCCGGGCTGGTGAGGCTGGCCATCAAACACGGCTTGATCGACAAGAATCTATAGCATAAAAATGGACGGATCCGGGGCGGGAGACGCCTGCGGTCTCCTGCCATTTTGTTTTGAAACAAGGAGCAATTATGCCAAGCATAATCTTAATCGTAGATGATGAACCAGCCGGAAGGCACACCCTTGAGTCCATTTTGGAGGGACAGGGCTATCAGCTTGAAACAGCAGGAAACGGCCACGAGGCGCTGATCAAGGCACGTGACATCCAGCCGGATGTCATCCTGCTGGATGTCATGATGCCGGGCATGGACGGATTTGAAGTGTGCAGGAGGATCAGGAGCGATGTTTCCCTGGCAGAGATCCCGATCATCATGCTCACCGCGCTGGACGACCGGCAGTCCTTCATGATCGGGCTTGAAAGCGGCGCAGACGATTACATCACGAAACCCTATGACAGGCATGAATTGCGGGCCAGGCTGCTCGGCATCACCCGATTAAACCGTTATCGAAAGTTACTGGATGATCGCATCAACATTGAGCAAGCCCATCAACAGTTGTTGTCTGCATATGATGCCACAATCGAAGGCTGGTCTCGTGCAATGGATCTTCGCGACAAGGAAACGGAGGGCCATACCCAGCGAGTCACCACCCTGACCGAAAAGCTTGCCCGGCTGGCCGGAATGAGCGACACTGAATTAATACATATCCGGCGCGGCTCCCTCCTGCACGACATTGGAAAACTCGGCGTTCCCGATGCCATTTTGTTCAAGCCCGACAAATTAACCGAAGAGGAATGGCGAATCATGAAAATGCACCCCCAATACGCCCGGGAGATGATCCTGCCTATTGATTATCTCCAGCCTGCAATCGACATTCCCTATTGTCACCATGAAAAATGGGATGGCAGTGGATATCCACAAGGTTTGAAAGGCGCGGAAATACCCATTGCAGCCCGTCTTTTTGCCCTGGTGGATGTTTGGGATGCGCTTCGTTCGGATCGGCCCTATCGAAATGCAATGCGCAGACCGGAGGCACTGGAATATATTCGCACCCAAAGCGGTTCCCATTTCGATCCCGCGCTGACCACGTTATTTTTGGAGATGATCGAGAATGAGAATTAATAATACAGGCGTGGAATACACCTAAAACGTCCCTGATTATTATCCCTGCACTGATGATAATCAGGGTCCCCTGGGGGATGGACAGAGGATATCCGGCAATTGAATATATTCAACGTAACAAACGGGATGCGCTGAATTGGCCAAAACCACAGTTTCTGTAAAAGGAAAAGGACCGGGCAGGTTCAATTGCGGATACGTCCCAAGCAGGGATTTTTGATACCAATCAAAATGAAGCAGGTCGGATGCCACAACAATCAGGTCCGGGCGTTTTTTAAGGGCTAAGTGAAAATACCACAAAGTAAAGACGGCCTTGTCCCCTTTCGCAAACACGATCGCATTTTCAGGAGCTTTCACAAGGATCTGCTCGCCGAATCGCTCCGCCCGGAAATCCCGGGAGGCATCCACTTGATGCCAATTTTTTCCTGCATACATCCAGAGGAAGAAAAGGAAGAAAATTCCTGCTGCAATCCCAAGCCGGGAAGATCGCAATCCAGTCATTTCCATCAAGCCATTCAGCCCAAAACCGATCCAGATCGAAAAGCACATAAAAACAGGTATTAAATACACAAAGGAATCAGCAGTCGCATACACAATCGCAAACAGGGCGAACACCAGGGCAGCCCATAACGTATTTCGATATAAACTCGATGTCTGGGGGAAAACCAACAAACCGATCAAACCGACGACCAGACCGGGTATCCCAAACTGACCAACCAACAGGGCCGCACTCGACTGAACTCTTGGCCAAATTTCTGAAAGTGACAGGCCGGAGATCTGGTTTTGGTAGAGTTGTCCAGTAACCAGCCAGGCAAAACCGCGAAGTGTTGAGGGATTTCCCCAGTTTAGGGCCGGTTGAAAAAGGGCGCGCAAAGGCAAAATCAGATAGACAAGAAGCCCAACCCCCAAACCCATCAATCGCGCTCGGAGATTTGCAGGATATCCCGAGAACGGTTCACGATTTAATTCAGGGGCATCCACAATGCGAACGGGCCCCGGAGCAACGAGGATTGGCAAAAGCAGAACAGTCGTAATATGATTTCCCATTGCCAGGCCAAACACAAATCCGAACACACAACCCCGGTATTTTCCGGGCTCATTCGAAAAGAGTCCGTTTGAGGATAAATAAAGGATGAGGGTTATAAATAATGCGTGCAAAGCATAGACTTCCGTGATCACGGCTTGAGACCAGATCAGGGGTGAAAGACCGAAAGCAAAAGCTGAAGCCAGACCACTTAACCAGTCGCGGGAACCTCCCCGCGTTAAGAAGGACCGGATCGTCAGTTCATAAACAAACAAAGCGGCCAGCACAGTCGCCACCGCGGAGAGCAGGCTGGTCCTATAGGCAAGGGAACCTAACGGAATTTTTTGAAACAGCCAGGCAAGCACGAGATAAACCGGATATCCGGTCGGGTGAGCCACCCCACCAGTCGCTGCTGCTGTAATCAAATCCCCGCCGTCCGATCCGTAATTTGCCCATGTCAACCCGGGTGCCATGCTGTTCAAGTAGACCAGACCAAGGGAGACCGCCAGAATACCCGGGGGAACAAACCGAAAAAAATTATCCGTGTTCTTCATGGTTAAATAACGGCAGGACAAAGACCGTCGTCCTGTCCTGCCGCATTGATTTGAACATTGGCTTAATTCTATTTACCGGTTGGGGCATAAACTCCCGTGTGGTCGGTCAAAGGTGCGCATGCCATTCCATTTTCAACGGTCGTCTCAAGAGGAGCCCAATCCGGTTTGGCCGACTTCGGAGCATCATCATTTGCATAATAAAAATAGATGGTGGTCTCCTTGTTTGGAATGGCGGCAAAACATATCTTCCAATCGCCTTCATCCGGAGTCACATCCGTAACCAATTTTGACTCTTTATAATGAAATACATGACAACCGGGAAGATAGAGCAACCCCTCATTGTCCGGATAAGGGACATTTGCCGATATCTCAACATTTCCCTCAACATGGATGCCGGTCGCAAGATTGGGCACTTTGTAATCCACGATCATCGTACAAACACCCCCAACCGCATAAGCTCCGGATTCCGTGACGGTCAAATCTGCTGACGGCGGCCGGACGGTGCCGCCAGCCGTATCCGTTGTCACCACTCCGTCATCAGAACCGGGTCCGCCGGCCGTTGTAATGCGCCTGCCGCCCGGGGCATATACTCCGCTGAAATTGGCAGGAGCACAGGCAAAACCATCCTTCAAGGTTGTGGTCAGGGGCAGCCAAACTGCTGAACCGCTTTCAGGTTGATCGGCATAATAATAAACGGTCAACTGCATATCCGGGCGGTCGCCAAAACATACCTCCCAGCTACCATACGCCGGGCTTATTTCCGGCGTGACCTCCCCTTTTGTGTAATGAACAATATGGCATCCGGCAAGGTAAAGTTCATCATCATAGGAATAAGGTACCTTTCGGGACTCGCTTGCAGGCACATCAATGGCAGCCTTCACACTTGCACCTGTATGTGTGTAAACGACATTCAATTGACAAAGGCCGCCCACGGTGTAACTGCCGGATTCGGTAATAGTAATCTCCGAAAGCGGCTGGAAGTCCGCCGAAGGCTGGCTTAATGAATCCGTGGAACTTGCCCAAACCGGAGCATTCCACGCAGCTCCAAGAATGGCAATTACAAATCCGGGAACTGCCAAAAATTTAAGATACTTTTTCATTCAACTACTCCTGTTTGCATAAATACCCGTTCATTCTAAGTCCAAAAGCCGGCATTCAGCTTCGGATTTGAAACGGATTTGGATTTAGGGCGGAGAAAAGACAACGTCTATTTCAATGTCAGTGGTCAGATCTGTCTTGTAAAGGATGCTGTTCCCCTGAACAATTGCTTCGGACGGGGAAGATTGAATCAGCGTGCCCTTGGGAAGATGAATGCGGATGGTGATCGGGACGCCAAGGGTGCCGGGCTGTTTCTGAATTTTAAGATGATAATCCACATGATCCGAATCCGGCTGCATACTTAAAATATCTGCAGGCAGGGCAAAATGAAAAGTGGTCGAAAGGGATTGTCCGCCCAGCAAAACCTGCAGCGTGCCAAAAGCCTGAACCCCATCGATCTCCTCCTTCAGGATATCCACCTGCCCGGGATTTTTCTGTTTCAGGATCATCCAATTGTCAGGCACCACCTGGGGGGTTGCATCCAAGAGCCTTGTCCTTTCCTTCATATAAACACGCAGGTAGTTCCAATAGCAGTCTGTGATCGGATAGCCCTGTTCCCCTTCCGCCCGGACCTTGTTCCAATGTTTGCAAAAAACGATTTCCTCCGCATTGTTTTTATGAAAAATCGTCAGGGAGGCGGTGGGAGATTGCAATTTGGCCAGATCAACATCATAAGATATGCTGGATTCCACGACAGCATTGGTTTTATTAAATCCGATATTTGAATCCACGACCATTAAAAAATCACCATTCCCGGGGCGGACCGAGCCGTCCCAGTGAAAACGCTTCAGGAGGGAGGTCATCTCCGGGTCATCCAGCTGGATCAACAAATGATGTTCATTCAATGAGTCCAGCAGCACTTTTGAGAGCTGATCCCATTCCACATCCCCGCTGAAGATTTTGGAGATCAAGGCGCGGGAAATTTTATTAATAAATACTTTATTGTTCCAATCGGGCGAGGCAAGATCTTCGGGCGTGGGTGTTTTGGCCTCTCTCATATAGTCGACCACATTGGCAGCGTCAATCGGGTAGGGCACACCTTCCACCTTAATGGGTCCGGTGGCGCTCAACACCTTGACAAGCATCTGCTGGTCAAATGCAATGACTCCGTCAACGGAATGATCGCTTGTATAGGAATAAAGGTATTCGGCATACAGGGCCGCGGTTGGATAATTGGTAAACCAGTTTGCATCACGAAAGATCAAAACCCGGCTGTTCATATATTGACTCAGCTGCCACGGGGCAACCGGATAGGGCTTATCCCAATTATCAAAGTACTCCGAACTTTTAAAATTCAAGCTGCTGATGCGGCCATCCTTTACCAGCAGTGTGCCTGCGGCGGTGATAAAGCCGCCGGTGGGTCTTAATTCATCCTCGTTCTGAACCAAAAGGAGATAGGTTTTTGGTCCTTCCTCACTTGCGCCCATCAGACGCGGGAACGCCAGGGCAACCGTCAATCCATCTCCCATCAAGGCAATTACTGGATCGAGATCATTGATAATCAAGTCCCTTATCTCAGGCGAAAGATCACCAGTCGTCAAACGGCCGCGCGCCGCCACAGCCTGGTCCAGCGCATTCCGGGAATCCAACAGCCTCGGCCTGGCTTGATTCAACAATTCGGTCAGGCGGGCCGGGTCAAGACTGGCCAGATCGTTATCGGTCAGAGCCGGCAAGGCCGCCTGATACGTATAATCCCCGGCCGCCAGCATGGAATCAGCAAGCACGGCGAGATCTTCAATGGAAACCAGGTCATTCCCATGGACCGGCACCCAGCTCATCCAGGGTCCGATCCAAAAAAATGGCTCTACCTGGGCTTTAAGTCTCGAAAAATCTTTTCTCAAGGTTTTTAGAGCCGGGCCAATTTCCTCCATTTTTTCCAATCGCGGCGCCGGGCCTGCGATTATTTCCCGCAGACCCAATGCATCCATTCGAACCTGTTGGGCAAGACCATAGATTTTCCAGGCTTTGAGCCCGCCTGCCAACAAAAGACTGACCACAAACAGTACTACCAGCAGGACCCTTACACGACGGCCGCCAGGCCGGATTTTTCTGGTTTTCGGAACTCTTTCCGCGGACTTGGGAGGCGATTCCTCCCCAACCTTCAGCTGTTCGTCCGACAGGTTCTTATTTTTTGCCGACAAAGAAGCGGACAGATAGTTTTCCCTGGCCGTGATCAAGTCATTCAACCGCTGCAATCCTTTTCTATGCCAGTCGCTGATGGTACTGTTGGGGGCAATTTCCAATTCATTTCCAACCAACTTATAGGTTTCCTTTTCCTCCTGGGAGACCGGAATTCCCTGATTGGCAGAAATGAAGTAAAGAATGCTTTCATCAATCCGCCCCCATGCATCCCGTAAAGAGGCCGGAAAGGGCGCTCCATACAACAACGGCGCAAAATATTGCGCGGCTAAAATCCCGAACTCCCCCCAACGGGTATCCAGACGTTTTCCATGTTTGGGTGGAGTGCTCGGCATCATCTGAACAAACAATCCAGCCAACGCCGCAACCAGATGCCGGCTGGGATTTTTTCCCGCCTGATCGGGGAATTCGGCCAGGGTTTCCATCACAAAGGGACGTTGAGCCCAGGGGTGCAAATCAAAAAGCTCCGGATGCAGACAATTCTCCAGGATATATTTAAGCGTTTTTAGTTGATTCGAATCGGAAGACATATCGTGTCTTATATGAAAACCTGGCCGCCGGGACCGGCGGAGAATTCAAGGATTGGAAATCTTTGGGCAATATCATCGGCCTCTCCCACCGGCCTCTGATCGACCTCCACCCAGGCATGGGCAAAAACCGAGGCACCCATCCTGCGCGCTCCAATTCTAACTCTGGCAGGGATGTTTCTTTTGCCAAGAATTCTAAATAGGGCAATGGCCTTGACAAGGCAGGTGGCTCGGAATAAATGCAATCGCGCGGCGGACTCCACCAGCCATTGCAGCCTGTCGGCAAGAGCCATGGCCTTGCCGTCCGGATCAGAGGCAACGCGCAAAGACTGCGGGGCCGAAATCATCATGCGCTCATAGCTCACCCGGCCGAGAGCCACATGAATCCCAGCCAACAACACCCATGCATCCGCAAGAATCAACCAGTCCGAAAACGAAAGTTTTCGGGCCTGCGCAAATCTAGTCCTGAACAATCTCAACAAGTTCATTCTCCGCCAAATTCCTTACCAACTCCAATATATCATTCTCCAACCGGGCCGGACTGACATCATATTCCGCCGAAAGCTGTAGAAATCCATCCTGCAACGAAGAACCGGCATTCAACAATTCCCACAGGCGCGCGCCAACTTTTGCCAGGCTAAAATACTTGTTCGTACGGGTATTCAGCAGGAAGGCATCCTCCCCGACCACCGAAAAGGAAACATGGGCCGGTATACGGAGCCTGGAGTTGAGTGTCAACATAGTTTTTCGAGGATACTCCTGGTCTCCTCGAGGGCATTCTCCCGATGAGGATAAACCAGTTTAAATGCGGAGAGTTGCTCGGCTGCCCTTGTTGAAAACTCCAAATGTTTTGCAAGCAGTTGCGAATTAAACATGCGGGCCCCTGCAGTATTCCGCAGCCATGCATGAACAGCTCCAGCCACGGATAGAGAGTGAAGCGCGGGCATTTGATCTGAACCACCATGATTCAGTTCACAAACCATCTTCAATGAAAGTTGATCCGGTAAACGGGAACCCGGCTGGGCGTCCTTTGCATATTTTAGTTGTGGAAAGTGCGGCAGCACAAACACCTCTCCACGACCCATGCTTACGGGAAGAATATCATCAGCAACCAGCTGCCATTCCGTATTCTGAGCCAAATATCCGGCAAGAGTCGATTTTCCCCGACCGGATTCCCCCAGAAAAACAATCACTTTGTCCCGAAACATTGCCGCGCTGGCATGAAGACACCAAACTCCACGGGTCGCAAGAGCCAGGACCAACACCGGGCCAAGCAGGATTTCACGATCAAGATCCGTAAATTCCAGCTGTCGATTTAATTTACCAATCTCCCCGTCATCCTCGTTGATGAAGAACCGGCCGCATCCCTGGACTTGCAGCTGCTTCCCGCGATCAGTATCGTATACCTCCACAACTCTTTCCGCTCCGCCAACCCATCCCTTCGAACTGGAAACCAAAACCGGTTCACGGTTTGAAAAAACATCCAGAGAAGACCGGGTCAAAGAAGGAGCACGATTCGCTGGTTCAAATGGATCAAGTTCAGATACCGGAAATGAAAATTGATAATCCTGTCCTGCAGGATGATAATGGAACATATAGCTAGTCTGGTCTTAAAATGGTTTCGAGACCTGTGGAATGGGAAGCGGTCCACTATCGCCCATACCGGGAGAGCCCCCCAGGGTCAGCGCGCGGAGGTCATCCAATTTTTCCAAAACAGGTTTGGCATATGGTTTGCGGGAGGGGGCCCTCTCTGGATCGGTTTCCCGCCCCGGGCAGATAGAATTATCAGATTTACTAAACATAATCACCTAAAATTAATTGGAAGAAAAAATCGATTTTTGCCATGCTTCAAATGCACTACACATCCAGAACACCATGGCTTCAGGCCCATCCTGGTCCGGTTCCAATCCCGTATTCCAATGGGTCAAAAGCCAGTCAGCCTTTATATATTTTCGCCAGACCGCATCCGGATCGAGAGCACGAAGTTGAAGACTGTCTTTTTCACGCTCAAGACCGCGAACGAACAATGGGATCATTGAGGTAGGCTGGGTTCTGTTCCGGACAGATTCCGGAAGAATATCCTTCATTGCATTCCTCAAAATATGCTTGTGGCGCCCCCGGGAATACAACTGATATGCCGGAAGAGTGATCACATATTCTATCAAACGACGATCACGATACGGAGAGCGAATTTCAAGCCCTGAGTGACTGAGATTGAAAAATTCGTGAGAGCAGCTATAGGCGGTCAGCGAACCTAGAAGGATATCATACCGCTCCAAAACCGGGTCAGCCAAATCATCCTTCGAAGAAAGAAGCTCCTTTGTATGATCTGTCAACCATGCGGGTGAAAAGGAAGCGGGGTGTGAATTTTGCAGGCCTGAAAACTTCCTGACAACCCGCCTGGCCACATCCCGAATATATACAGCCCTCAAGGTCCGCGAAAAACCCTTGCTGCGAATTTGGATGTTTAATTGCCGACAGGCATCCAACCAGCGCCCTTCAAAAACAAGATCGGCCAGCCACTCGGAAGCTGCGTTATAAAGATGGTCACCGAAACTGCCGGTCAGCAAAACGCCGATCCCCTCCGCTCGCGCATGTTCATAAACACGATCGTGAAGGGAATAATACGGGTTTGCAGCCGGATCATTTGGATTCGGGGTCCATTTTTCCCACTCCCTGTACGGCCAGGCGTCGTCGCACAAGATTTGGATCGACCGGATTGACCATCGTTCTTTTACAGCATCAATATATATTCTTTCATCACAGTCCTTCAATTCATCAAAGACATATGAGAGTGTTGTCAGCGTTTCCGGCGCGATCATGCCCGCTGCCATGGCGGCCACCGATGTTGAATCCAGCCCTCCACTCATCATGACCCCCACGGGCAGCGGAGACCGCAAGCGACAACGTACGCTTTGCTCCAGAAGGGACAGAAACTCCTCGGCATAATCCACATCTGATTTGCCGGACGATCGGACCGTTGGATCAGCCTGCCAGTATTGGCGGGAGTACTCGCCGCCAGCATTGATCACCAGGATGGTTGCAGGAGAAAGTTCATACACATGCTTGAACATCGTTTGACCATTTGGGGATGCTCTCAAAGCGAAATAATGAGCCACTGCAACATCATTCATCTGCACAGGCAGACCATCAGCGGCTGCAACTGCCCAGGGTTCAGAAGCAACTGCAACGCGCGTCCCATGAACCGAATAAAACACGGTCCGATCTCCCAGCGCATCCCTGGTCACCAGGAGTTCGCCGAGTTGTTCGTCAAAGAGCGCCAATGCATATTCACCGACAAGGTATTTAAAACAATCCCCGCCCCAACGGGCATAGGCATGCAATATAAGTGCCGCATCGGACAATATCCTGCCGGCATCCAGGGGCATGCTCAATCGATCAAGGAGTTCCTGTCGATTATCGATCCTTCCATCAAGGACAATTTTAAAAGGCCAGCTGTTCACGGAAAGAGGCTGATGCTCACCAATCTCTTCCGGGGTGGTCCAAAAATGGAAGTGACCCATGGTGACATTTGCTGTTGAAGCGGTATCGCATCCATCCGGTCCGCGATGGCGCAATCTTCCCATCATGGCATTAAATACCTGCGGATCCGGTTCGCTGGATCGATCAAATAAAACAGCAAATGCACTCAAATCATTCCTCGTCAATTTTTCACAACCCGGCCTACGGTTGAATGACCAGAGCCGGATCACCCATCAAACTCCAGCCGAGTAAAACATCCAAAAGTTCAGGGTGGGAAAGAGCCAGTTCATACTTTGCCTGCTGCAAAGCCAGGCCAATGGGTTTGCCGGGGGTCGTCATCTTTGGAGTGAGCAAAACACCGAGCAATTTCTCTGAATCAGAATCTGTGAGAGTGGAAGCTCCCATCACAGCTGCCGCGCCCTTATCCCCGGAGAACAGCAGGCTTTGGACCAGATAATTATTTACGGGGTCAACATAATAGGTATTCCAGCAACCCCACTGGATCGCCACAAACGGACGCCCGGCATTTGTCAGGGCGGCAGCGTTTTTCGTGGTAAACAGGTTGCTGAAGGTCCATGTTGTTGGCCCTGAATGGCCCGTAAAAGTAACCAAGGCCGTGCCGCCATTCATGGCAGAAAGCAATTGCTGCTGGGCAAGAGTCACCGTTGTATCATCAAGATGAATGCTTTGGGCGGACCAGTCCGCGGGCAAACCCGTTACCAGCGTGTTGCTGATATCCTTGAATGAGACGACGCCATCATAAGCATCTGAGGCGAACACCGCAGTGCGGCCATAATCCTTCGACCCATACGCCAGTGTTTTATTGACGATCATGGCAAGTTCGGCCTGCGTGCGAACCGGGAAACGCCCTATCGCAAGGTCAGGCACATTATTTCCGTCCAGGTCCGCATAAAGCGGATCTGCAGGGACAAACTTCGCAATGTCACCTGTGGTTACGTACAAGGAGGGAATGAAACTAATGCTGTTTCTGCCAAGATAATTTCGGTAATCATAGGTATCGCCGCCAACCAGAAGCACGTACTGAGTCCCAAGGTTTTTCGCGGCATAATTAATATACTTTTTGATGGCTTGCGGGTCGAATATGCCATAACTATACTGGGTATACAGGTCGGTTACATCCACCACACTGACCGTAAATCCCTGTGCCTGACGGGCCTGAATCAAAGGCTGCAGACCAGAAATGAAATCAGGGTGGGAAATGATGAGGTATTGGGCGGCATGATTTAGGTCCACCTTGAGGCGGGTGGCTTCCAGAACCGGAGTGTAGAGCGCCTCTGTGGCTGTCACCCAATAGGTCGAGGCATGGTCCGTTCCCGCAAAAGTGGCAGTATAAGAACCACCAGCGGCCTGTACATTGATATTTTCAAGACGCACCAATCCGGCATCATCCATGCGGTAAACCACCACATTTGCACTGGGCAGATTGGCAACACTGAACACCTGAGCTGTGGATGTGAAGTTTAATCTTCCATCCTGCGCCCTGAACAAGCGTTGGTATTTGACACTGAACTTATCGAGGTTGATCAAATCATAGCTAACCCCGGTATCCCCAGGCAGGGTTAGTTTAAGTGTATTGGATCCTTCATGGAGAGTGCCGGCAGGAAGGGCAATCTTCATTGTCTTTTCAATGGATCCGTCAAAAGTCTGATCTGCCAGCGCAATGCCATTGACGCTCACGACCACATGATGATCAGGGTTCTGCGGCCAGTTGGTCCCACCCCACAGCACCAACTCCAGATCCGCAGTGGCGGCAGGGTCAGCAAGCCCGCTGATTTGGAATGTAAAACTCCAGCTCTTTGGAGTGGTATAAGCCAGCATCGAGGTGTCATACCAAACATCCGACCCGGGGGCATAATTGGAATAAGCCCGTTGATTATTGATCCGCAAGGTCTCAGTATAGGAAAGCGGCGAAGTGAGATCAAGGCCGGGGCCGGCATCGACATCCGGTATCTTTCCGATCGGCGCACTGCTTACCTGAAGCGTGTAAATATTGGTATCTGTATAGTTCGTATCGAGAGCCTCGGCATAAAACTCAATATATCCGCCAGGACCGAACAGATCCGTGTCCGGGTGAACATAAACAGGCACTGTTCGCCCCTGATTATAGAGGGTTATATTTGTTCCCGGCACGCCAGCCAGATCAAGGCCTGCATCGCGCAATGTCTCGTAGGTGACACGATATATGCCGGTCTTACGAACCTTGAAATTAAATGTAATCGACAGTTGATCCACAGGTTCAGGAATAGCAGTAGGCTGAAGCGTGGCGGTCGGAGTCGATGTGGGGATGGCGCTTGCAGTTGCAGTCGAGGTCGGTTCAGCCGTATGGGTGGCAGTGGACTCTACGGCAATCGTCGCTGTGGATTCAACTGTCGGGGACACTGCTGATTCCGCTGTATTCGTTGCAGTGAATTCAACCGTGGCAGTCGGGGAGGGCTCGATCGTATTTGTTGCAGTCGGCTCAAGCGTTTCCGTTGAAGTGCCATCCACAAGCAATGTCGCGGTTGGATCATTCGAAGTCGGTTCGGGAGAAAACGCCGGATCGAGGGTTCCGGTCGGTTCAACTGTCACCGTATACGTGGGTGTAGCTGTTGAGGTCGCTGATGGAGAAACAGGCGCCGTTGACGTTTGGGATGCCGTACTGGTGGCAATTTTTGTTTTTGTTGGCGAAACCACCGGCGTCCTTGTTTTTGTCGGAGTTGCAGTAGGCACCCTGGTCCTGGTTGCAGTCGCAGTTGCGGTTTGCTTCCTTGCCTTTGTGGCAGTGGGTGCCTTTGTTTTGTTCTTCGTGGGCGTTGAGGTCGGCGCCTTGGTGGATGTTAAGGTCGGAGCCACGGTTCCTCTTGCCGATATGGCCTGAGCCGCGGCTTCAAGCACCGCATCCGGCACAGTCATTCCCTGGATCAGATCATCCTGATGATCTGCATATTTTTTCTGATGTTCAGCCTGGACAGCAGCCTGATTGATCTTATCCGCATCCATCTGACTTCCGTACTTCTCGCCGAGCTTGAATGGGCCATGCCGTTCGGTTTCCCCAAGAACACTGACATCTTCAATAAAGAAAGTATTGCCTTTAACGGTTCCGCTAAAGGTGTAATCCTGGCGATCAAGTGAATCAATCACCCTGGACGGAATCAGGGTCTTATTGATCTGAGTCAATTGTTGGCCTGATTTGACATAGATGTTGAAGCCAACATTACCGGTTTCGGTGGCAGTTGACCAATTGAAAGTTACAGTATCACCATTCCTGCCTTTGCTGTCTCGAACCGCGTAGAAGTAGGACACAGTCACCGGGGTTGGAACGCTTCCTCCGACTATCTGGAAGAACGGATCTTCGATCTCACCAACCAGCGGGGTGACTCCATCGAGGGCAAAAGCCTGCCCATTTGGCTGGGGATTTACAGGCTGTGTCGGATAAATCCTAAAGCGGGAATAAAGGGTTGAGCCATCTAAAACGGCAATATTCGGAATACTAAAAGTGAGCGTCTGGAGCCCGTTGGTAACCGTTCGATTTGTGAATATCTGTTCGCCCGCGTCATTGAAATCATTGTCCTTGTTCCAGTCAAACCAGGCATTCAGGTAGCACGGGGCTGACGGGCATGTTACCGTAATGTTGACAGAGCCGCCGGAAGCCACTGACCAGGCCACACTTGGCGTCCAAGTAACCCCATCGTCAGATGTCTTGTTGGTATAGGTTGCTGTATTAATTCCATCCGTTGCTGTGGTAACTGACGCGCCAAGATATGTGGATCCCGTAAGGTGATATGCACCGCCATCAGCGAGAAGGTTCATCCCCAGATAGGATGATGGCAAATGACCAAAATTCCTTGGTTGTTGATAACCAAAATCAACATCCGTTCGAGTCTGTCCGGCAGTGACCGTGACACTAGCCCGGTTCAAGGTGCCAGTGCCATCCAGATCATAGGTCTCAACAAACCCTGCTGGAAGGGTCGTGGTATCCACCCGGACATCATAGGTGCCGGCTGCCAGATTACCGATCGAATACAGCCCCCCGGCGGCTGTCGTGCTGGTCGGCTCGCCAACGTCGTAGCTGCCATTGGCATTGCTGTCGATATAGACCCGCACCCCCGCCAATCCGACTTCTGACCCGCCGTCCTGGACACCGTCCCCGTCCAGATCGTTCCACACGAAATCACTAATCGAACCTTTGGAGTATAACCCTGCATCTACAGTCGTATTCGTAGCTCCAGCCGCAACAGTTATCGCCGCAGTACGGCTTGTACTATTACTTGCGTCGCTGTCCTTGGTGTCATCTGCGCCTTGATCAGCCGGTGAGATATCATACCCGCTTGGTTTTACAAATTCAATAATATATGTTCCTGCCGGGACAATAAAACTATATAAACCGCCTGCGTTCGTGGTGGTGGTTGTAGGTTGAATGCCCGCCGTGTTCAGGTCGCTGTCAACCGGATTCCCGCCGCTATCCAACAGATTTACGACCACCCCTGCACGTCCCAATTCGCCCGCATCCTGGATGCCATCAATATCCGCGTCCGTCCAGACGAAGTCGCTGATGAGAGCCATTAAGTTATCGGTCGTTGTTGCCCGTTGAGGGGTTAATTGCTGGGTGCTGGTAATTTGAACAGTGTTGTTAATGGCCGTCAAACCACCGGCAACCGGATTATCTACCGTAACTTGATAGGTAACCGTCATAGACTGGCCCGGTGTAAGCGCAAAATTATCACCAGCAATAATAATATTTGATGGTGAATGAATTGCACCACCTACAACATTTGTAGTGTAATAGACACGCACATAGTCAACAAATACCGTTTCATCTCCAGCTCCACTTCCGTCAGCAGTGCTTCGGATGCGAATTTGTGTATTTGCGTTTGCATAGCTTGAAATATCGACAATCTGAGCAGCGGGATCTCCAAAATCATCCTGGAGGCTAATCACAGCCACCCATGCAGTACCATTCCATACTTCCACAAAGAATTCATCAGTACCGGCCGTATTCTCCCAAGTTCCTGTTTCTCGATAATCAATCTCAAGCGACACCGCTTGACCGCTAAGATTCCCAGGAATTATCCGTTGAATAGAGTCTCCGGTCGGATTCAGCATGTTTAATTCGTTGGCTGCTATGAATATAGTTCCTGTTGTTGAATTATTATTATCATTATTCTCAGTCCAGGCCTGCGCGCTCCAATCGGAGAGCCCTGCAGTTTGGTTATAACCTCCACCAGTATTGTAATTGTCTCGGTATTCAAACTGCTTGTATCCTGAAACAGAACCGGATACAAATGTTGTACCTGCTGGCAGTGCATCAGTAATCGCAATTCCAGTTTGTAAAGCCCCCGTATTATTCGTTGCAGTAATCGTATATGTTATTGTATTACCGGGTCTCGTGGTTCCAGCCGCGCTGGAAGTCTTGGAGATCGATAGTGCATTTACCCGGTAACCAAAATCCGCCGTGGTGTAAACCTGGCCGGCTGATAGAGTGACGGAAAGCGGATTGTTTGCAGTCGTCAGAGTGTACCCCGCCGGGACAGTGGTCGCATCCACGCGGACAGAATATGTGCCCGCGCTTAAACCGGCGATGGTATATCCGCCGTTTGCATTCGTTGTACTATTGAGCTCGCCGACGTCATAAGTTCCGTTTGCATTGGCGTCGATAAAAACCCTAACCCCAGAGAGTCCGGATTCCGTACCATCCTGGACTCCATCATTGTCCATATCATTCCAGACATAGTCCCCAATGGTTGCACCCAGCGCCGCCCCAAAATCTGCCGTGGTGTAGTTCGTTCCAGCCGCAAGGCTGGTCAGCGTAAGCGGATCGGAAGTCGTTTGGAGATAATTTGTCGGCAGGGTGGTTTCGTCAAGATTCACACGGTAAGTACCAGCAGGCAGCTGGCTAAACCCATACGCGCCTGCGCTATTGGTGACGGTGCTAAAGGTCAGGTTGTCGGCGACCGTAGCCAGGTTGCCGTCCAAACCAGCCCAGGTCAGATTGATCGCCACACCACCAAGACCGACTTCTGCACCACCATCCTGAATTCCATCCTGGTCAATATCGTACCAAACAAAATCGCCTATGGAAACATTGCCCTGATAGCCGAAATCTGCTGTCAAATAAGGCTTGTTGAGGTTGGTTAATACCACAGTATGTTGATTATTAACGGTTCCATCAGGGTCACCTGTCTGGGTTAAACCACCCGGTAATGAACTGGATTTCACCACGACCGTATATGTATTATTGATCAAGTTTGGAAAGCCATATTCGCCATTTGAATCGGTCACATCGGTTAAACAGGTGCTATTCGGAGTACATGTGCCATCCTGCAATTCAACCGTTACGCCGGGTATGCCGGGTTCGCCGGCATCCTGAACCCCATCGCCATCCAGATCCAACCAAATGAAATCGCCTATCCTGGAGTTTAAATCCGGGGGTTGCACCAGGATCTCGACTGTCGGATCGTACAATAAATCAAGGCCATTAACTACGGCATTATTTTGAATTCTGGTTAAACCTGGCAGGCTTGCGTCAATTTTTACCCGGAATACAACCGTAAATTGTTCCCCAATCCAGAGTTGCTGCGGAATTAAATAGCCGCCTTCATCCAGAGGAAGTGCAGTTGATCCAGCATCTGGAATCGCAGTCGTGATACCCGTAAAGCTATTGGTGATACTGGTGCTGTTCGGCACATATAGCGTATAGGCCGGGACAATATCCGAAACGGTAATGGTGTTTGCCGGAATCGGCAAGGCGCCGACATTATTAATCTGGATTTGATATT
The DNA here is from genome assembly GCA_021414245.1 of Chloroflexota bacterium. Classification (GTDB taxonomy): domain Bacteria; phylum Chloroflexota; class Anaerolineae; order Anaerolineales; family Villigracilaceae; genus Villigracilis. The sequence continues at coordinate 349,874 of JAIOOU010000003.1, read as the reverse complement.
CAAATGTTTCCCCTACATCAAACAACGTATCGCTGTTGAGGTCAATGACCAGTTCCGCGCCTTTAATGGATGTAAAATTCGGAAGAGGTGGAACACTTGTACCGACATCCAAACCAGGCGCCCCGGCAGAGGCGGTTGCCGGATCCTGTCCCCATGCGACAGCTATTTTATTAATATTTCCGGTTTCGCTTCCGTTACAGAGATATACAAGCATACCAGTCTGATCCCCATCGGAGTCGTACACCTTTGATCTTTGTAAATTGCCAAGACTCAATAATTGGTCGTAATTACGGCCATTGGCATCGGTAAGCGCACCCAGTGCATCACCATCATAATCAATACAGACGTTCATCGTTCCCGAACCAACAGGTGTAATCCATACCGGGCTCCCATCTTCAGCAGGATTAACTGCACTTGTGGGATCACGGCCAACACCCCAACCAACTTGAGCTTGCTGGGTTAATTGATTGGCTGGTATCAATGTATATCCCCAGTCATTTGCCTGTCCCCCTGAATTGATGGCGGAAATCGCCTGGAAGTGAGGATCAGTGGTTAGTCCGGTTCCGGTATAAAAATGCGCTGCTGTTCCCGTATTTGGCATGATCACCCTGGCGGTGGCACCGGCTGCTACGACCACATCAGCCTGCGGGCCGGCTGTGGTCGTCCAATGCACGGTAATCGAGGACGAACCCGGGTTTTGCAAATAAACTGCGGTATTAATGGCGCCTGTGCTATCCACGGGCGCATAATAACTGCTGCTTAATAAATTGTAAGGATAAAGTGTATACCAGGAGGACTCATAATTACTGCCGATATCACCGGTCAAAAAGTTTGCCTGAACCGGTGCGGACGAAGTGATTTGATCCCCCCCGTTGACATTGTCATTAAACAAGTAACTTTGACCTTCATTTATAGTGGCAACAAAGGTTCCATTTCTTGAAATCTGGGTGTTGTCCTGGCTCGCCATGACAGCGATACCGGCATAATCAAAATCATTAGCCTGATCGCCAGCATCCGCCGGAACATCATAACGTGTACCCCAAACTGAGGTATCCAGCATTTCCACTGATCCACCATGCAATGTGCCTGACCCGCTGGCCCAGGAGGTGCGCGTAACGGAGATGGCATCCGTCGAGGCAATCTTGTCGCCGCCATCGAAATCGATCAGGCTAAGCGATGTTGTCGCAACATTATTATTCAATATGATGATGCTTCCGGCCACAAGAACATCTGATGTATAGCCAGGAGGAATGCCGTTCGCAGGGTTATTGTCGCCCCATACTTCGGTTGTATTCTGCCGGGGATCTGCAACCTCCGCCTCAAAATCATCCTCCCATTGATCATAATAAATAATCGTATCATCCGAGTTGACCGTGATCGATACATAAAGAACCATGGGGTTGACCGCGTCCGCATTAACGGCATCAAGCATCAACAGGCCCTGGTCCTCTGGAACCGGAATGTAGTAAGTTTGCACCGTTGGAAAAACACTGGTTGAGCCATGTGTGGCCGGGAACCAGTAATCAACGCGAACATTGTCCGCATTGAAAAATTCATTATTTACCGTATAACCGCCCGTAATCCGAAAACGAATGCGGGTGTTGGCAGAGCGATAGGCGCTGATGTCGTATGTATGGGACGCATTGGCAACGGCACCGTTGAATGCCTGAAGCGTGGTCCATAGGGCAGTATCACCATCATAAATCTCGACAACCAGATTATCACCCGCCTCCAAATTGGTTTCGGTATGATCAAATGTGAAGGTGGCAGTGGCATTGATCGGCATATTAATCTCGCGTTCAACACTTTCAAATGCCGCCGTCGCAACGGAATTATTCAACCGCAATGCTCCAGCGGTCACAAGAACATCGCCGGTAGTAGCAGATCCATCATCATTCGTTTCGATCCAGTTAGCTGCCCAATTGGAGGTTCCGTTCTGGTTGGTGTATGCTGCAGTTGTAAAATTATCGAGCACATAGGTTGGCGAAGCCAATGCCGATTGTGGAAGAGCAAAAGTGGAATAAACAACTGTCAACAAGATAACACAGATGATGAATGGGCGATTGTAATGATTTGAAAACGATTGATGCATAATGTAAAATCCTTCGAAGAGATGATGACAAAAAAAACGTTGCAGAATATTCCTTAAATATGAATAGGGGGAAACCCCTATTGACAAAATGGTATTTCTTGAACACGACACTCCAGTTCAATTTTATGTGCAAGTCAATCTATCAACAAGGGAAAAAGCCGACATAATTGTTAAGGAACCTTGCAAATTTGTCCAAACATATCTTGTGAATTTTCCTCGTGTCGGTCCGGGGCTAACCCACCCTTTTTACCTAAAAATGATGGCTATGACCCTCCTGCCTGGTCATTTCCCTTTTTCCCCCGAATTAGCAGAACCCCTGTAAAAAGGAGATCCAGAAAAATCCCCCACCATCGCAGGAAGTAATAAAGTGGAAGGGACCAGGCTCTTGCCTGCCGATACCTCCAATACATATACTCCGGACTGGGAGCAATCAATGCCAGGACCAATCGAAACCGTGCATATCCGGTCAATTTTATTAATTTCTGATACTCTACAAGAGTATGGGATGATGTTCTTTTCCATAAGAGCGCGACCAATGGCTGATGACGATCAGTCAGCTCACTCAAGGCTATGCGCACATCTTTAGGTATGGGCGTTTCAAAATACAGGCAGGTTTGTTCCAGGGCGGCTGCAAGCGCAGACCCCCATTCAAAGACCTTCGCCTGGGAAAAAAGCAAATTCCAGTCGATACTTTCATGATAAAAGCGTATCAACTGATCCAGGTCGTAATACCAACGCAACGGCGCGGACCTGCCACCGTGCTGCAGCATCGCGTGTGAAGCGGCATATAGAATCTGCGCTGTGGGTGTAAGCATATACAGACCGCCAAATCTGGTTTGATTGACCGAAGCCATTATTTCAGTCTGCCGCCAAAACCAATCCACAGCTACAGAAAAGACAAAAGACCTATCCGCCACCAGGCTGTGATGTATTTCCAAGGTAATCGACTGTTCGCCTTCCTTTTGGAGACATACCTCATGATTGAGCAGCGCCGCCAGACCCGGTGAGGCATCAGGAATCCTTTCCGTATATCCCAGTGTTTTTGCTATTTGCACCGCTTCAACCAACTTTTCCCCGGGAACCAATAAATCCAAATCGCCCATTGGACGCAGCCCAACATCCGGATAGATCATCAATACATAACAAATACCCTTCAATAACACAACTGGAATTCCGGATTCCTTGTACAACCTGGAAATGACCTCCAATTCAGCGAGGATCTTCTGATTTTGCATCCACGTATCGGCATATATTTTCCGCAGGGCGTCCTGAATATGTTCCGGAAACTGTGAAAGCATTCCCGATTTTGAGTATCTCCAAAAAAGCAGCGGACCAACTCCCCCACGCCGCACAGTCTCCAGAAAGACTCCCCAATCAGCTAAGGAGAAAGAAGCTGTATTCAGCTCTTCGGCACGACTGCCGATCATTTGGCTAATGGTGAGATCACTGATTTCAATGGGCGTCATAAATTACGAAACCGCCCTGGTCGGCGGTTGATAGGGGTAACAAAACAAATAACGATGGATATGTATAATGGTTTCAAAAATGGCGCGCTCATTGCATGGGCCTGCGCCGTGGGACAAGGATCAAATCGCCGACGAGCGGGCGGTCTCCTTCGTTCATCCAATCATTGTAGTATTTTAGATCCAATGGGGAAACCTTTAAACTCCCCGCCAGCTCCTCAATCGTGGTCCCCCTGTCCTTTTCAGCAACCTGATACACCACAAAACTGGGCAGCATGGTGACATCTGTGAATCCGACCGGAATCACCAGCAGGGTGCCGGACCAACCAGGGCTATTTTGGAAGTAGTTAATGGTTTCTATCGCAGCCACATTAGTATGGTATTGCTGCGCAAGTTGATCGAGAGTCTCCCCCGCCTGAACAATGTGCATAATAAACTGATAATCCGTTCCGATGAGCGCCTCCAATTCGTGTTTCGAAGCTGCGCGAATCGGTGAAGGTGTGGTCACCGTGACCTCCATCAATACAGGAATCTGGGTGAATATTGGAATGGGAGTCAGTGTAGCAAGGAGATTCGACGAACTCACAACCGTAGAAGCGTTCAAAGTGGGGCGGGTGGCCGCGAACAACGTAGGGCTGCCATTTTTCCCGATGGATTGAGTCGTCCCGGCAATTGCCCAAAAGGCCAAAACTAAAACCAAAAATAGGATGACCAGCGCCAGGGTCCGACGAGGCTTTGGTTTGTCCACCTGGAGAACTCGGATCTCATCCGGCATGGACATGGGCTGTCGATTAACGAACAGCGGACATTGAATATGCTCCCGGGTCAGACAGTACACCTCCTGGTGATTAAATCGAGGGGCGGCAATTGGGACAGCCAGGTGGCAGTAATTCAGATTCGAGGGAAATCCGGATGAGGTATGTTGATCATCCTTCCATCCAAAATGAGGGCAGACCGAGTTGAGTTTTCTGATCTTATTCAAGCTGCCCAAATCCACTCATTAAAATCGATAACCAGCAGAGTAAAAATCATTCCTTGTGTTTCAGGGGAACGGCCGACTTGGAGCGGCTTTTAGGCTTTTCCTTCCCTTTAACAACCACTGCCGCCCTTTCAGGATTTTGGTCATCATTGACCGGGTATTTATCACTCTCACCATAATAAGGGGAATAGTAACGATACCCGCTGTAATAATATCCGCTTTGACGTGTAATCCGGTTGAAAACGGCCCCAACGATGCGGGCCCCGGCCCTCTCAAGTTGTTCACGCAGGGAACGTGCAGCACCGATGTGCGTCTTTCCGGGCTGCAAAACCAGCAAAACCCCATCCACTTTGGCAGCCAGAATCTGGGCATCCGAGACCATGGAGGGCGGGCTGTCAATCACGATCACATCCGCACGAATGGACAACTCCGCCAAGATCTGATCCATTTTTTGCGAGCCCAGTAATTCAGCCGGGTTGGGCGGCAGGCTGCCACTTGTGATCACAGAAACGGAAGTTGAAGCTGAATTTGTCCATTGCTGCGTGACCGAATCTATATCCAGGCTGTCCCTGAAAAGGTCGGACATGCCCGTCCGATTCTTGATATTAAGGAAATGATGAACCCGCGGCCGCCTGAGATCGCAATCCAACAACATTACCCTTTTACCAGCCAGTGCAAAGATGGCCGCAAGGTTCGCAGAAACGGTTGTCTTTCCGTCCCCAGCTTCGGCCCCTGTAACCAGGATGATCCGCAACGGCTTGTCAACAGCAGCAAATTCCAGATTGGTTCTCAAGGAACGAAAGGCCTCTGAGGCCGGCGAACGCGGCTGTTTGGATACATGGACTTCCTGTTTGTCGTTTTCCAGCGCATCCATTTCCGAGATATAACCGATCAAGGGAATGCCAAGGATACGTTCCACATCCTCGGGGGCCTTCAGAGTATCGTCCAAATATTCGATCAGGAAGATAACCCCGGCGGCAAGTATTAAACCAACCACACCGGCCAAAAAGGCGCTGGTCAAGGGTTTGGGACGTATCGGAGACGCCGGGACAATTGCCACCTGGATCTGATCGATGCTCTGCGAGTTTTGAAGGCGCGAAAGACGAATCGCCTCCCTGGTATTGATCAAATTAAGATAAATCTGTTGATACAGGACCAGGGTGGACTGCAAACGGGTGGTCAAAGCATTATCATTTTGAGTGGTACCCGAGGCCCCAACGACAACAAGGTCCGTATATATTTTCTGGTACAGGTCCAGCAATGGCTGGATCTGATCGAGACGCGCATTTAATTCGGCAACCTTGGATTTTTGCTCAACGGTGAAAGCGGGCGAAAGGATTGCAATGTCCTTTTTTAATTGTGTTACTTCGGTTTGCAGGGGCTCCATCTGCGCTTTCACCTGCGCAAGCTGTTCACTTAATGTGATGCTGGCCTGATCATCCAGGGTCGATTGGTACGTGGCAATTTGACTTTCCACCTGTTGTATCTGGATCTGCAAACTTTCATCGGAGGCTTTATACCGGCTGGCTTCAATCTCTTCATTCTGCAGAATCAAGGCAGCCACAACCGCATTGGCGATATCGGCTGCGCGTTGGGGGTCCGTATCTTCCACGATAATGCTTAAAATTCGGGTGTCATTCACCTGGGTGGCTTGCACCTGGCCCGCTGAGACCGGATACCCCAGAGCTTGTGAGGCCTTGTCAAAGATACTTGAAGATTTCAGCAATTCAATATAAGTCTGCATGAGCTGCTGGTCGCTGATATAGTAAAACCCATCGCCATAAGATGTTGAACCCGCATTGGAGGCTGCCTGCATGGAGGCGCGTGAAGCGATCACCCTCGTACTGGCCTGATAAATCGGAGTCTGCAGGCGGGCAACAACAAAGCCGCCAACAAAGCCCAGCCCAAGGCCCAAGGCCAGAAGCCAGGCCCAGCGGCGGGCAATCGATAAATAAGTAGTTATATCCATATTATGAAATTTCCCTTAGAGCCTGTTCGGCCGCACGTACCACCCACTCGACCTGCTCCCCGCTCATGCTGCCATACAGCGGGAGAGTGACTTGTCGCGCCGAAGCCTCTTCTGTCAGGGGCAGGGGATGAGCTCTGGCCAGCCAATCTGCTTCATAGATTTGAAAACGGTGCACTGGCGGATAATGAATACTGGTTTGTATCCCCTGGGCCTTCATGGCTTCCATAAATCCAGCCCGGTCGAGCCGGTCCGGGAGCAGGACCGGGAGGATATGATAACAGGATGTTCCCCGTATTTCAGCAAAAGGCATTTGAATCTCAGGAACCAGTTCAGATAATAACTCGCGGTACAAAGTCGTCAATTCGCGGCGCCGCTTATTCCATGCCGGCAATCTGCCCAATTGAACCCGCCCCAGAGCGGAGCGCATCTCATCGATGCGGTAATTATAGCCAAGGTCAACCACGTCATAGGTGGCGGCGTGCCCCTTGTGACGGTCCCAACTCAGGGAGGTCATGCCATGCGAACGCAAAATCCGCAGTCGTTCCGCCAGAGAATCATCGTCAGTCGCCAGCATGCCACCTTCTCCGGTGGTCATATTTTTGTTCGAGAAAAAACTATAACATCCAATCCGTCCATGAGTTCCCAGGCAGCGTCCATCCAGTTTCGACCCGATGGCGTGCGCCGAATCCTCCAATACAACCAGATCATGCCGCTGCGCGATTTCCGCGATCGTACGCATATCACAGGCAAACCCCGCATAATGCACGACCAGAATCGCTTTGGTCTTTTCTGTAACGAGGGATTCGATCGAGGAGGGGGAAATGTTGAGATCGCCGAGACTTTCAATATCTGCAAACACAGGGGTCGCACCAGTATACCGAATGGCATTGGCGGAGGCGACAAAAGTCAGGGATGGAACGATCACCTCGTCGCCAGGACCCAGCCCGACGGCCGCACAAGCCAGATGCAAGGCAGCCGTGGCATTGGTCACAGCAAGCGCATGTTTCGTGCCGACAAATTCTGCAAATTCCTTTTCAAACTGCCTGGTGACCTCCCCCATACTCAACCAGCGGCTGCGCAAAACCTCAAGGACGGCAGCCTCCTCTTGCGGACCAAAATCAATATCCGCCAACGGTACGCGCCAGTTCATGATAATTCATCCGGAAGAAATTGAGTTTTCATTTTATTAAAGTCCTTGTTGGCCTGCTCGTAATCGTCCGGCCGGCCCAGATCCATCCAATATCCGTTAAAGGGAAACGCGACCACTCTTTCGCCGGCCGCAATGAGTTTCAAGACAAGGTTGGGAAAATCCAGATACTCCCCTTCCGGAATATAGGCGAGCACCCGCGGGTCGAACACATAAATTCCCATGCTGACTGTGTAATCAAAGGCCGGCTTTTCGATATATCCGGTAATGCCGTGATCGGCGCCGGACTCCACAACGCCCAGGTCAATGCGGACCTGCCGCTGATGGACCGCAATCGTGGCAATACCGCCCTCTTTCGCATGAAATTCAAGCAGGTCCTTCAAGTTGAGAGTCGTGAGCACATCCCCGTTGGTGACCAGAAAAGTATCATCCAGGCTTTTGACCAGGGCAAGCGGCCCGGCTGTACCCAACGGCGCATCTTCGTAACTATAATGAATATTTACATTCCATTGCTCACCATACCCGAAATAAGCGCGTAACAGGCTGGCGAGATGCCCGACCGTCAGGACCACTTCCTCCACACCGGCGCGTTTCATTTGCAGCAGCATCACTTCAAGGATCGGCATGTCCCCGATCGGCATGAGCGGTTTGGGGAGAATACTTGTATACGGCGCAAGCCGGGTTCCCCGTCCGCCGGCCAGCACAACTGCCTTCAGCGTCAATTGGACCTCCAATGGTTATATTTCATAGGTCCCCGGTTTATAGCGCCTGAGATTGTCCCGCACCCAGGCGATGGAGTGATCCAATCCGGCTTCGAGTTCAATTTGAGGCGACCAACCCAAAATATCTCGCGCGTGCGTGTTATCCGACACCAGGCGAAGGACCTCGGATTTTTGCGGACGCAGGCGGGTCGGGTCGACCACAATGTCGACTTGATGACCAACTTTCAGGGCGATCAGATCCGCGGCATCACCAATGCGAATCTCTCGGCCGGTCCCAAGATTGAATACGCCTCCCTCCACGCCGACAACTGATCCAGCCGCCAGAAATCCCCGCACCGTATCCGTGACATAGGTAAAGTCGCGCTTCGCATCGAGATTACCCAATCGAATGGTTTTATCCACCAAGGCCTGGGAAATAATGGTCGGCAAAACCGCCCGTGCCGACTGTCGCGGGCCAAAGGTGTTGAAGGGCCGTAAGGTAACGACGGGAAGCTGGTAGGAAAGATAAAAACTCTCGGCCAATTTATCCGCACCGATCTTGCTGGCGGAATAGGGCGATTGACCCTGCAAAGGATGGCTTTCATCGATCGGAACACGCAGTGCCGTGCCATACACCTCACTCGTGGAGGTGTGCACCAGACGTTCCACTCCCGCATCCCGCGCTGCAAGCAGGATGTTCAAGGTCCCGATGATGTTTGCCTCAACCACTTCGGCCGGATGCAGGTAGGAATACGGAATGGCGATCAATGCCCCAAGATGAAATACATGGCTGACCCCGTGCATGGCCGTTTGAATGGCATTCAGGTCCCGCAAATCCCCGCCGATGATTTCCACATCGGCCAATACCTGCGCCGGCAGGACGGACAGTAAACCGGGATCATTTCTGGAGTTATAACGAACAAAGGCGCGAACCTGCGCGCCTTGTTCATGGAGACTTTCCACCAGGTGACTGCCGATAAAACCGCCGGCACCCGTGATCAATACTTTTTTGCCCCGCCAAAACTCGCTCATTCTTTTTCAACCACAAAATTCAACTTTTCTTCGACCTTCCCGGTATTGGTCAGCCAGAATTGCAAAGCCCGCATCATATCCGAGATCAACAGGATGCGGACATTCAAATTAATACAGGATCGCATGACGCGCTTATGTTCCTCCGGGTTCAATCCGGGGACTGCAAACATGACCAATCCAACATCATGCTTTTTGACCAACATTGCCAGGTCCGCGGAGGTCCCGATCACCCACGAGCCATCAAAGCGCAGGCCTTGTTTGCGCGGATCGTCATCCACAATGCCGATGACCGTAAATGCCCGCTGAAAAATATCCCGCTGAAGCAGCCAGGTGGCAAACTGGGATTCATCCCCGGAACCGAGAATGAGCACCCGCTCCCCAACGGCAAATGAATTGCGCCGGGACAGCCAGAAACTCGCGAAGCCAGTCAACAGGCGCCAGCGATAACGCGCCGCCACCACGCCGATCAAGACAACAAGCCCGATGGTAAATATCAATTCTGAAGGCAATGGCGGTAAAAGGTTCACTCTTTGCGCAGTTACCTGAACAATGGAAATGATGGCCGTAACCACACCTGTGGAAAAGACGATCCCAAACATGTCCTCCGGCACGGCGCGCGACCAGACCACCCGGTTTAAACCCATTGCGGTATTAATAATACCAAATGAGGCTGCGAGCACGACAGCCAGTATGATCGCCCTTCCCAGGCCCAGCTCAAGGGGGCCGGCGCTTCTCCAAATAATCCCCACCAATGCAATGCCCAACAAGGCCACCAAAAAGTCGATCAACAGCCAGGATATATTGAAACGTACGAAACGCGAGATCGGCCCGCCAAACAGATTTCCCTCAGGGATGCGCGTTGAGGCAAGCCGCGGCAGCAAAACGGCCAGGGTCCAAAAGATGATATCCAGGTCACTGAGCAGGGTATGATGCCGCACATAGATCCGGTCGAGGCGCATTTTATCCGGCAGAATCTGCTGGTAATAGGTTGTCATAAAGTCAGTGCCCTTCAACAGGCGCTCTTCATCGTGATAAACAATGCTGGCAGGGCTGGTAATGCCGGGCCGGACAGACAGAATCTCCCGGCGCGCCTCCGCATCCCACTTGGCAGCGATGTCCACATCCTCCGGGCGGGGACCCACGAAACTCATGTCCCCCATCAACACATTCCACAATTGCGGCAGCTCATTGACCTTTGTATCGCGCAGCCAGTGGCCAAAAGGTGTAATGCGGACATCCCCGGTTGCGGTTACCGATGGGCCGGCATAACTGGATGGCGCTTCGTACATCGTCCGAAATTTCCAGATGCGGAATGGTTTTTCACCTTTTCCCATCCGCCAGCCGCCATAAAATATGGGACCGGGGGATTCGCGTTTGATCAAGAAGGCAATTGCAGCAAGAAAGGGGGAAAGCAAAATAATCCCGATCAGGGATGTGGTAATGTCAAAAGCACGCTTGACCAACCCGTTCAACGGTTGAAAAATCCACTCAGAGGAGTTCGCAGTCGAAGGGGTGGAAGAGATGGGGAGAGGTTGAGTCGCTCGTTCCATGGCTGGGACAAGAGTAGCACAGAATAAAAATATGTTAATTACAATTTGCTTTCGTTTTTGGGACGGATCGCCACCAGGTAATGGGTGTTCAATACCCGAAATCCCTCCAGCAACAACGCCAGTCCCCAGGAAATTGGGACCACGCGTCGCGCAAGGGGCGGAGCGAGCGTGATCTTGCGAAACTGAAAGGTGCAATTTGGAAACAGGCTTCGGATTTCCGCCGGGCGGATGCCCCGGGTTTGCGGGTTGGCCGGGTTCAGCCAAAAGTCATACCAGATAATCATGCCATCGGGTTTAAGGACGCGTGCCATTTCAAAACAAATCTTATGGCGAATGGTTGAATCCAGCACGGAGGACAAGGCCGTCGATTGCAGTACCAGGTCAAAAGTGCGGGAAGGGTATGGAAGAGTTTGACCGTCCGCATTGATCATTCCCGAACCGGGCAGGATTTGACCGGCCAAATGCAGCCGATCCAAAAGCAGATCCACGCCATGCAGGTTTTCGGGTCGGGCGCCAAATCCAAGGTATTCCGTTAAAACTCCTCCTGCCCCGCAGCCAACCTCAAGAATCGAGCGTTCTGCGAGATCTGTAAATCCATTCTGTTTAAGTATCCCCAGGACCCCACGCTGGCGTTGATGGATTGCAAACAGGTGCGCTTGATTGAACCAGGAATATAGATCCCGGCCGGCAAAGCGGCGCTTGCGGTCTTCGTACTCATCCCGCAGGCGGGCAAGATCATCAGCCGGGTTCATTTGACCACGCAGGCACTTTCCCGATCTTATCGTTCCAACGATTCCAGAATTTAACGAGACCGACCAGAAAGCCCGACCCATAGCTCAGGTGCAATATCATAAATATCATGGGCAAATAAAATACATGTTGCCAGCCGCGTTTTGAAGCAGTCCAGATCGACACCAGGATGTTAACCACCAAGTAAAAGGAGGGAACGATCCATGCCAGCGGGCGAAGTTGAGAAAAAAGGGCCGCAAGACCTGATCCCAACAAAGCAAATACAAATACAGGCGGTACGAACTGGCGCAGACTCATTTGGCGCGGATGTTTTTGCAGGACCCTGACCTTCCAGTAACCGTATTGGTAATATTGACGCCAAAGGCCTTTTAACGAAGAACGGCTAAAGTACGAAGAATGCACATCCTCGGCCAATAAGATCCTGCCTCCCAATTCACGGATCCGATAGTTATATTCATCATCCTGATTCCGAACCAGTTCTTCATCATAGAAACCGGCTCGCTCAATGATCTGACGCGTATACGCCGGGAATGGCACAGTATCTGCCAAGATGCTTTTACCGGACATCGTGCGGAAGGCGGAATTTCCCACCCCAAAGGGTGAGCTCATTCCAACTGCAATTGTCCGGGCAAGTGAAGTCTCCCCAATCGTCTCCATCGGTCCGCCCACCCCATCCACTCCATCTATTCGAATGTGCTCTACACACCGGCGAACGTAATCCGGTGCTATCAAACAATGACCATCCACACGAATGACGACCTCGCCCTTCGCATGTCGCAATGCAATATTCATTCCAGTTGGCACAATTTTTCCAGGGTTATCCAGTAACAGAATCTTTAATTGAGGATGGTCGCTGGAAAACTGCAAAATTATCGGGCGGGTATCATCGGTGGACATGCCGTCAGCAATCAAGATCTCCACAGATCCAAGGGGATAATCCTGCTCGACAATTGCCTGCAACCCCCTTTCGATGTAGGTAGATTCATTTCGAACAGGAAGAATAACAGAAATGTTCATCAGAGAATAGCTTTTTGATAAACGGCAATGACTTTTTGAACAAGAATATCTTCATCCAAATTTTGAACAGCATTGCGGCCATCAATATGTTTGTTATTAATAAACACTTGAGCTATGGCCTTCGCAATTGTTTCTGGTTTATCATTCGCGCAAATTACACAACCTTCAATAGTATCTAAACGTTGACGTATATCTCCAACATCAGTCGAAACTATTGGCAAATTGCAGGCCAAGGCTTCTTTAATGGCATTTGGCGAGCCCTCTGTTGAAGATGTAACTAAAAGGACATTACAGGCATTCATATATAAAGGCATTTTTTCTGGAAATACTCCATTTGCAATAACAATTTGCGCAAAAAACTTTTCACGCAAAAACTCCACAGCTTTTTTTGCAAGCCAAAAACGCTTTTCAGTTCTTTCAGGATCACCCACAAACAATATTAAGCGTGCATTCGTGGCAAATCCCAGCCGAGCACGGGCTTTCTCCATCGATATCGGATGAAATAAATTCAAGTCTACTCCAGCTGGAATGAGATGGTAAGGGCGATTATGGATATGCTTCGCAAGATGGTCTGCAACAAGAATTATTTCATTTGCACGGCACGCAACCCATTGACTGGAAAGCCGTAAAACTCTTCCCAAGGCGGTCAATCCTCCTAGTTGATTACGTATTCCTTGTAAGTCGCTTCCATGAAACGTGACAACCACCGGGCGCTGATTCTGCGCCAAAGCAATTAGACCTGCTTGACCATGATGTGCGTGGATGACATCATATTTTGAAATATCAATTTTTTTAAAATTTTGACGCGCCTGCCAGTATGCGAAGGGGTTTTTACGCCCACGAAATGGAAAAACATCAACTGTTAACCCGGCTTGTCTTAAACGATTGACTTGGTTTAGCACATGGATTCCGGCGTTATCCCCTTCAAAACGCGCCCATTCTGTTGTAACAATTAATATATTCATTAACGAAGGCGTGTTCCCAATGGCGTTATGATGTTTTTTTGCTGGGGTTTGTTTTGAGACAAAGCAAAATTTGCACTGGCCAGTCCGAAAAAGACAGAAGGCGCCACAAGACGGGTTGAAGCATGAATCATATATAGCAGCGCCCACATAGTCATGCCTGCTTTAAAGGCTTTTGATAGTGGAGGAGTTTTTGCCGTAAATCGCTCGATGGATGCAATTGCTAAAATGATTAATGCCAGTAATCCCAAACTGCCATGTTCCGCCAGCATTCGTGTATATTCAGTATGGGAATCTGTGATGCGAAAGGTGAGCGCGTGATAGACATTGGATTGGCCAGGTCCAACCCCAAAAAGTGGAAATTTTTGAAAAACAATAAGATCAGCCTGAGCAATTTCGTACCGGCCTGTAGAATCCATGCTGCTGAAGCGTGCGCTTAATCTATTTTGCGAAAGACCGTCCAAAAAAGGGATGACAACAAAGTAACTCAGTACAGTGAAGATGATACCTGTGAAAACGAAAACGGCCCTCGTGCGCCGATCTCGTAATAAATAAAACCCGCTTGTAAAGGCAGCTCCAATTGTTGTCCAAACACCGCCTCGAGAAAATGTGAGTGCCGCTTGTGCCAGCAACCAAAGAGAAATACCAACAAAGAGATAGCGATAAAGAGTTCTCTGTTCAATAAAGACAAAATACAAAGCAACAAGTGCGCCTATAGCAATAATTGAAGATACTTGATTTGGACCAAAATCTGCCGAGGCTTGAAAATTGGAGCCTAGTGAAAAGTTTATACTCTCTGTTGTTACAATTCCAAAAAATACCAAACCACCCAACCCAACAGCGGGCGCAAGGATCGCCACCAGAAAATTGCGCAATTGATCCAAGGAGATCGTTTGGGTACTAAAAAACAGGTTAGCAATTGCCAATGCAAGTGGACCCGCTAAATTAAAGGATATCGCTTCTCTGTCAAAAAAAGGCATAACCAATATGGACGGGGTCAATAGAAGAAAATACCATATTGGCCATTTTGAGGCATTTTTAAGAACATGATATTTCATGATTAACAGGATTAACAAAAGGATAACGGCGTATTTTCCGAATTCGTAAAACACATGTGCATTTGCCCCACGCCATAATAATTCCGCACCTGTGATATAAGCGATCATAAGAATGACTCGCCTGGGAGTACGATCATTCATCAACCAAAACAAACCCAAGCCCAGCGAAGCAAGGGCATGAATTGTTGGGAAAATCGAGTTTTGTTTAAATAGAATAGCCAATGGAATATGCAGGAGAATAAAGAACATCATCCCGCCTGTGGATTCGCTTTGTGTATCGACCTCTTTTTGCGCCTCAGGATTGCGGCTTAAAGACCTATATCGGGAGTATGTCATAATCTAATTCGATTCATCATTATCGCTGTCACCAAGAGTCCAATACACGCGTCTAGAAAGATCTAGCATTTGTTGTTTAGATTCGCTCATCCAACAGAACCGCATTTTTGCAGATGCCCAAAAGCCAGCCCGCATTGCCGTTTTCTTTAATTCAGGGAGTGTAATCATGATTGTAACCTGTACTGAACCATTTTCGATGGCGTCCATTGTTACAAGTTTGAATAGTTCAAGTAATTTATTTGAATCTTGGAAGTCTCCAAAAACATCCAGAATACGTGAGTTCGGAGGTTTATCCGGTTTGGCTGGAACATGACGAGCAATGAGAAAATGTGTTGGAGCATTTTTTGGTCCAACAATGTAAAACGCAAGTTCACTTGCATATGGGGCATCCAAGTATCTCCAATAGAAATAGGCAGTATCGCGAAGTGTTGTAACTATATCTTCGCGTTTAAAATAATTGTAAATACTTTCCAACATCTGGATGTCCACATTATTCATACGGAAAATATTTTTGGGTTTAGATAAAGATAATACTATCTTGAAGTAAAAGGTAATAACCGGAGAGATAAAGTTGGCAATGAGCCGAAGTAATAAACCTGCCGATCCGGAAGCCCGACGCACTGCCCCAATGCGGGAGGGATGCAAAGGCAGGAGGCGAATTTCCATATCATCACGGACGCCCCAACGATGTTTTTTGTGTATCTTTGCGGCAAGTTCATTGGGAAAGCCTAGCTTGAGATCTGCAATACGTAGAATCTTTTGATCGAAAAGGGTTTGGTATCCGCAGCCGCGGAATTCAGGGTCAATGATTAAATCAACCCACCATAGGGCAGGCGTTACAATTCCTTGAATTTGTATTTTGGTTGGAATCACAGCGCAATAGCCAATAATCCTGTTGTTTTTCAATAAGAGCCAGCGGTCCTCCTGATTATGCTGCCAATTCCCATGGTTATGTAAGAAAGCGCTTTTTGATGGAGGATACATACGCGCCAGGAAAGATTCCAATTCAACAGGATCGATTTCCTTCGCAGTACAAATCTCAATTGATGTTTTATCGATTAACATTGACGGCTTCAAGATACATTTCTTGCAACTGGGTTATCACCTGTTCGCAAGAAAAACGAGTTTCAACGAACTTTCGACCCGCACGACCCATGTCGTTGGCCAATAGGGGATCTTGCAGAAGTTTACTAATGGCTTTTGCCATCTGGCGCGCGTCACCAGGCTCTACTAAAAATCCACTGACATTGTCTTCAACAATATATGGGATACCGCCAACTCTTGTTGCCACAACAGGCTTTGACGCGGCCATAGCTTCCAAAATAGCGTTTGGAGTGCCTTCGTAGTCCGAAGTCATACAGAATATAGTTATGCGCTCCATTAATTCAACAACATCATTCCGGAATCCCATGAGAAACACACGCCTAGCTAATTCTGGTTCAGATAATTTTCTTCTTAAGATCTGATAATATTCCATCTCGTCCGGTATAGATTGTCCGATAATTATTCCGTATGTATCTGGGTATTCCCGAATAACCTGCGCCATGCTCTCAATGAACATTAAATGATTTTTCTTTTTCCTGAGGTTCCCCACCAAACCTACCAACGCCTTTTTCACCGGTATACCGAAGCCAGACAAATCAAGCAATGTCAATTCGGGATTTGCCCCGGTGGATGTTTCTACACAATTAGGCAGTACGCTAATCTTGCTCGGGATCACGCCTTTGTCCAACAATTCCTTGTAAATAGACTCTGCATTAACTACAAGTTTATTCACAACATTTAGAGATAGCCATTTATAGCAAGTAGGTAAATCATCAAATCCTTTGGCAAAGATGGAGTCTCTAACTGATCCCCATCGTATAGTGACACCAGCCAGCAAGCCAGCAATTCCAGCATATGGATTGTCGTGTATCGTCCATGAGTGAACTATATCTGGCCTTATCTGGCACAATAATTTGTAAATAT
Source organism: Chloroflexota bacterium (assembly GCA_021414245.1). GTDB lineage: Bacteria > Chloroflexota > Anaerolineae > Anaerolineales > Villigracilaceae > Villigracilis. The sequence continues at coordinate 332,850 of JAIOOU010000003.1, read as the reverse complement.
AAATCAAGCGCTGAATGACGCGCCGATAATTCTGTGGCACTGCAAAAACCTGGTACCCTAAATGCCTCATGGCATTATCCAGTGTCACGTAAGCGCTGGGGTTAAACACAATAATGATTGCCTCAAATCTTTCTTGGTCTAGATGTTTTAATAATAAAAATAGCTGGCGCTCGCTGCCACCTAACCCTAATTGTCCGATTATGTAAACGATCTTTATTTTTTTTCGCATATTAGAAATTAATGAACGGCAACGGCGCCCGGTGTAATCCGCTTAGTTTTAGGGTTAGATAAGCAAAATTGGTTTGGTATAAACCAATGCGGGAAATCTCGAAAAGAGGAGAACCAAGCTCCAGGCTGTCGACTGCAAATGCAGCATGATAGCCTGCGTTTTTTACAGCGTCCATTACAGTCCAGTTATAATCGCCAGTTGGATAGGCAAAAAAGTCAACTGGTCTTCTGATAAGCGATTCGAGCAGCCGTTTTGATTCGTTGATTTCAAAGGCAAGTGTGAAAGGGTCTGATTGTGTCAGGAATGGATGCGAAAGCGTATGCGAACCGATTGTGATGAGAGGGTGGTTTGCGCAACGTAGTAGTTGATCGACGTTCATGCCGTCGAAAAGATCAACTGCGAAGCTATTCTCCACTTCTGATGTTTCGCTCCAGTAGCTCAATGCTTGACTTTGAGTAGCTGGCAACCAGTTGCGCGGGTGGGTCACATGTTGCATTGTGATAAAAAAAATTGCCGGAGCTTGGAAACTTTCCAGCAACGGTAATGCGTTCGTTTCGTTGTTGGAGAAGCCATCATCAAAGGTGAGCAGGATGCCAGGTTTTTCGGTATTGAAGAATTCATATGGAGAGAGAATATCGAAGCGTGGCTTGATCCATTGAAGAATAATCTCAAGGTCGGCGGCAGAAAGATGCGGCTGTGCGCTGTGTGGTATATGATCATATTTGCGGGTGGATATTCCATGAAACATCACCACAAATCGCTTGCGTTGCGCCCAATATTTACCGACAAGAAAAGGAATGCCTGTGTAAAAAAGTATTTGTTGTATATAGAAATTCATTTTTTCAGAATTCCCCATGCCGATTGTAGTTCTTCCCGAATCGTATCACGCCATTTTTCCAACGTATAAAATTCCGCGCTCTTTCGAGCAAGATGCGACATAACTATTAATTGGCTCGGATCCTTCAACAGAGCAAGCACGCTATTGGCTATACATTCTGATGTAGGGTCATTCATAATTACTCCGCAATCTTGAATTAAAGTAGGTATCACCGACGTGTTTGTTGCGACGCTAGGCAACCCGCATGACATGGCTTCCAGCAGTGCTTTGGGAAAGCCTTCGCTGAAAGTAGGAAAAACAAAGATGTGTGAGGTTAAAAGGATGCGCAGAACTTCAGGTTGAGAAACACTACCATGAAACACAAGCCTGTCTGATATTTTTAATTCATCAGCCAATTTTTTTAATTCGGATAAAGATTCTCCATCCCCAACTATCTCAAGAATGACGTCGGGAAAAATCTTCTGAATGGAAGGCAGCGCATGGAGGATGGCTGAGATATTCTTCCCTGGCACAAGCCTGCTAACTGTTACGAGGCGTAGAGGGACTCCGGGCTGCCAAGGCTGTGCGGTTGGGAGCAAATCAAATTCCTTTTGGGATAATGAAGTTGAAAAGATCCATTTGATGTTGGGGTTTTTTTTTGATGGCGCGGTTTCTGCACCGCCTGTTGCCATAACAACATTGCGCCCGCCCGCAATGCGTTCGAGAAATCTCTGCAGGTAATAATCTACTGTGGATGCAGGTACGCCCCAGGTTCCGCAGTGACGAACAAAAAGCGGTTTACGCTGCGCGAGTGCGATCAAAATACCAAGCGTGCCAATATCACCGCCAACCGGTGCATGGACTGCGTCCGCATGCTGCACTTGTTGCCACAAGTTTGGTAGATTGCGCGGTATCCATGCCAGCATTTGGAGTTTTCGTTCCAAGTCCTTGCCTTTTGGCTCTTGTAATGGAACAATACTAAGATTATGACCGGTCAAATGCTTCGATCCAGAAGGCAGAGGCGTGTTCTGTATTGGAACCATGACAATGGTTTCGTCAAAGTTTTCTGAGATCGCTTTCATTTGAAATGAAAACCCACCGATCGTGGAATACCCAGATGATGAGTTAGGGTCTTTCCATGTTTCTTTATGGGAAATAATTAACAGATTCATTTTGACTCATATAGATCGGTAAAAATCTTAGATAGATGTTTTCCGTGGATATCCCATAATAAATTTTCTCGTATGTACGTTGAACATCTCAGGGCATATTCAAACCTTTTTTCCTGAACATTGTTAATGAAGGTTACCAAGCGCTCATTCACACTTAAGTCTGCGAGATCTATGATGTGTCCGAGATCATGTTCTTTCACCATTTTGCTGAAATCTCCCACAAAATCAGTGGTCAACACTGGCAATCCGCATGATACGTATTCGGCAAATTTTGTGGGCGAAGCAACGCGATTCACAATAGAATTATCTCTCAGAAGGAATCCAATGTCAGCTATTTGCAGAAGTTCAACCACTTTTTCATGCTCAACGGTTAAGACTTTGTAAGCTTCATCGGAGATTGCAGCGGCTCGTAAGTAATTCTTAAAAACGCTCGCCTGATGGGAAAGGACGAGAAAAAACGCAGATGGGAACCTTTCAGTAATCTTTTTAAACAGCTCACACATCTGCTTTGGCATTTGATAAGATTCAATTGAGCCGATGTAACAAAAAACCAATTTATCCATCAGCCCATACTCGCGCCTTAATTGATCCCTTAGCTGGGCGTGAAAGGTGAAGATTTTTCGGGTTGCACATGGTATTACGGCACAATTTCTAATCGCAATTTTGTATTTTTTTTCATAATGTACCTGCATGGCTCTTGATACAAAGAGCAACCGATCGGCGTTTGCAAATGTTATTGCCTCATTTTGCTCGATGCGCCTAGAGAACATATCTGCCGTGTCAATTCCGCGGTAGTACATATCTTCTTCCGCGATAGCTCCCTGGATATCTGCAAGCACCTTAATCTTTTTCCGAAATTTTTTCGCAAAGACGGCCAAATTGCTCGCCTTCGTGCCATGCCCATAAACAACTTTTATATCAAACCAACGGCACAATAAAAATATAACGAGCCCGCAATACCAGTTGTTGAGCCAGTCGATCAACACAATCCGTGTGAACGGCAACGCCGGAACATAATAAACTTTGGCTCCCGATTCTTTCTCAAGCCGCGCTTTACCGTCAGCGAGAAATATTAATCCTGACACAACCTGGGAACCCGGAATAAAACAAAGGATCTTCGGCTCAAAATTATTTTTTTTTGTTTCAAGCGCCACATCTACAATACGTGTTCTGCCACCGCCGGAACTGGCATTACTGGAAGTTGCAATAAATAAAATATTTACCCCTATCATTTTTCGTTTCGGTTTGCAATCTCAAGGAGTTTTATCGCCGCTCGCTTTCCAGATTGACCATCTAAAGTATGGCCGAATGTTCCTGCAATAAAATCTTTGCGTTTTTCTTTAAACTCGCCGGGGAAATTAAGTGCGCATTTGATCATTTCTTTCATATCCTGTTGTGAATAAGCTATCATAACAGCACCACTCTCTGCAACTACCTGATAATGATCAAAATCAATATGCCTCTTCCAGCGAAGGCAATGGGGCAGGTTACTTCCGGGAGGATCGAAGCCAATATTAATCACTGGCTTATCAAGCATAAGCAGTTCTAAAGAGACCGTGGATGCAGGATTGATTCCAAGTGAACAGTGATGAAGCAAGCTAGTATAAATGGATAAATCCTCATACGCTGGAGTGAACCATTTTTCGTCCCACAATATGGGAGGAAATACTACACTGGGAATTGATTGCCATGCCAGATCTTTCATTTCAGCGCTTGTACCTTTAGCGTAAGCGCGGACAACCAGTTGAGCTTTTTTCAGGTCAATCTCTTGTAAGATATTGATCACACTTTGAACGTGACGGTATTCTTCAGGAAAATCCTGATCCATCCCAGTTGTATAGAGAATGAAAGGACGCAAAGGATCCAATCCTAAGATTCCGCATATCTCTTCTCGTGATAATAAAAAACGTTGATTAAAGTGAAAATCAAATTGTGGGGTCCCAGCAATCGTCACCATTTCGGGTTTGATGGATGGGTATAACTTTAGCAGCTGATCATGCATAGACTGATGCCAGACCAGATAGTGATCGTAAGGTGGCAGAATACGTCCGCGTGAGGAAAGATTATCCCATGAAAAAATAAAGGCCGCAGTGGGGATCCCCATCTTGTGGGCGATTCGCACCGGAAGTTCGCCGCGAGGTGCATGGATATGAGAGCAATTAAAGACCAGGTCAGGCTTGATGCGATCAAACAATTCATCAAAATCGCTAGTTGGCTTGAGCCAAATGCTCAATTCGTTTTCTAGAAAAGAAAGGGTGGATAGGGAAAATCGGTTTGCAAGCAGGTAGATTATGGTTTTCCATAACACATGTTTGATCTTTTCCACCAATGAAATCGCACCGGAATCCAAAATCTCCCATTTGTTCTTGACTTTTTTCGTCCAAAGCCAGCGGTAGTGGGCGTAATTAATTACTTCCCTAAGATAGAGCACGATCCTGCTCTCCAAGTATTCCGGCAATTCAATGATCTCATCTACTTGATCTCTAAATCTTTGGATAAATTTTTCATCTGTGATGACTGAAAGGAGGGTAACTTTGGCGTTTTCTTTAAGTTTGTTCAATGTGTCTGAGTATAAGAAATTACGGACGGCTTCTCCACGGGCAATGATTAGAACAATATGAGATTTATGATTATTTGCGTTCATTGACCACATCTTTTAGGATTTGCGCTAAGCGCTCACCCGCCATGCGGCTATTCAGTTCACGCTCGTACCTTTGGCGTGTAGATTTACACAGGGCATAGTATTTTTCAGGATGGGCGATGAGGTCGCTGATGGCAGCGGTGTATCCCTCTGGCGGACTGTTGCGCGGCAGGACAATTCCCGATTCTCCGTGCTTGACGGTGGTAGCAAGTCCGCCTGTGTCGTTAGTAATGGTCGGTGTTCCAAAGGCGGCAGCTTCGGAGGGTACAATCCCAGCTGCTTCAAAGCGCGCCGGGTGAAGTAAAAAATTCGCCCATTTATACCAGCCGGCATAATCTCGCAGCTGTTCAGGATCGTTCTTTCGATAAGGTCCGACGAAGTTGGTAAAAGCAAAAAGATCGTTTGATTTCTCGTTGACTCCACATATAGTCAAGATGGTTGGGATTCCTTGATGGTTTAGTATCTTTACGACTTCTATGGCAATGTCTATTCCTTTCCTTTCATAAACCCGCCCGACCAAAAGGATTCTAAGGGGTATCTCCAAACGTTTTTCTTCTTTAAAGTTAATAAAGGCAGGGATAATGTCTTCAGGTAAGGCGGCAGACATAGGAATAATTTCAATGTTTTCACATGGCACTCCATATTCATTGATGAGAATATCCTTTGACCACTTGCTCATTGTGATCACTTTATCCGCCTTGGAAAGGGCTTTTTTTTCTTCCCATATAGAAATATTTAATGCCAAATTTCCATACAAAGGCCATTCGGCCTCCTGCCCGATGAAGGTGGTATCCAATTCCCATACAAATGGCACATTTCCTTTGTAAAACACAAAGAAAGAAGGGAAGAGTGAAAAAACCACATCTGGTTTCCAGATCCTTACGGCATGATTAAGCAGCATGGAGGCGCGCCAGACTGTGGACAATGGAAACTTAAGAGAACTTTTTCCAGTGATTTTTTTATATATACTCCCAAGTTTTTGCTCTATTCTCTCAAATAACAACGTTTGATCCGTGACCGGTCCAAGGACTTTTACTTCTATTCCAGCGTGCAACATTGCAGTGTAACATTCGTAATCCAAACTGCTCCCTAAATCGAGATCCGTCGGATTATACCGATAGGTGGCATAAAGAACTTTCATCAGATAAAACTTTTATAAGCGTTAGGCTGCAATCCGATCGCCATATTGCTGACGATGTGAAAATTGAGATTCACCTGTTTTTTCCATTCCGCTAAAATAAACTTCTCGCCTTTGCGATTTACATCATCCAGTGTAAGCGAATATTTTTCGGCAAAAAACGATTTTAGGATAGGCAGAGCGGCGTAACGAATTTGCAAATCGTCGACCGTTTCATTAGGTCCATCTACGACCAGCATGTCAATGAGAACGCCGCGTAACGCTTCCGTTACAACAGTTTCATCGTACCATTCGCCCGTTCGGATTTTTTGTAGCGGCCGCATAGGCGCATGAATAAAAGTGACAAATTCCTTTTCACTGGCAACCTGTTCTTTTAGTGTTCCAATCCAATTTACATCATGCTCAATGGTATATAAATGACCGCTGCCAATTTGTTTTAGCAAACGGGAAATATAAATAGTCGAGACACCTCCGCCGCATTCGACAATCGTCTTTCTATGATTAATCACAATGTCGTTCAAAATAGTAGCCATCGCGCCGGGGCGTAAGGCAGGCATGGTCCATGGAACGTACTTTCCGCTCAAAGAGGCAAGGACTTGCGCCGCAAAAACATCCGTACGAATTTCTTCAATCGCAGCATCCAGCGCTTCGCGAGATGCAACATCGAACCATTTCCGAGACTCCTGAATGATAGTGTTCTTTATCGCGTTCATAATGTTTTTTCCATTTCTTTTATCAATTTTTTAACGGCGTTCTTCCAATTTGCGGTCTGTTCGTAATACCGTCGAGCGCCATTTGACAGATTAGCGTACACTTCAGGTCGCTTGTACCAGAATTCTATCTGGTTGGCAAAGGCGATTTCATCCTCAGCTAAAGCAAACAGAATTCCGCTTCGGCCATCTTGAACCGCGGTCATCACACCGCTGGATTTATAGGCGAGGGAAGGCAAACCATAAGCAGCCGCTTCTACAAATACTAAGCCGTAGCCTTCCGCTTTACTTGGCACTATCAAGACATCACAAGTGGAAAACAATCCTTCAAGTTGCTTTCTATCTATAATGCTGTCTTTATTTAGCAAACCGTAAAACTTTACAAAACTATCGCGGACACTATCTGATAAATCTATGCCAACCACATTCAAACAGGCATTTATACCCCTTTCATTGAGTACTCTGGCGGTTTTTACAGCAACATCCCCACCTTTAAGTTTCCAATCTTTGCCAATAAAAAGAAGGTCTATCCCTTTCTTTTGTAGAAAATCATTTGCTGTTTTTGGCGAAAAATTGATAGGCTGTTCAATGTTTGCACCGTAGGGAATGACCGAAAAAGCTTTATTTCTTGACACTTTATATTTTTTTGCTTCCTCCATAGCATATTGGCTCGCAAAAAAACATTTGTAAGCATGCTTTATTCCCCGGGCTGTTGTTCTTTGATAAAAATACACCCCTATACTGGAAAGATTTGCAAGCCACGGGTGAATATTCTCGGAGTAATTATGTGGAAAGAATGCATCTGTGTATAAAATGATTGGCTTTTTCGTTTGTGTATATCCTGCGATACAATAATCATTGGTTAATATAATATCGTAATCCAGTTGAACCAGCGTTTGGCTCACTTTCTTGCCAATTACTTTTCCTACAAAGGGGTCGAGATATGAAACATATTTCTTGCCTGATTTGGCGCTAACGTATTTAAGAAATCGTGTTGGAAGCGGAGTATCTATCTTGACTGGTCCTATCAAATGAACAGTGCATCCTTGTTTTTTAAGTTCCTGCCATAAGTAATAGGGAGTGCCAGAGCCTCTGCGAATATCTCTAACATCTCCGATGGTGGCAAACGCAATTTTCATTTTCTCTCAAACAACAAGGTGTATGTCCATGCATATATTCGCTTGAGCACACTACGAACAGGCTTGCTTGCAAGGATTCGATCGCGCCAGCGGGGAAATAGGCTTTTTTCCTCGGATGATCTCGATGAATTACTCTTAATGATCGGATCCACCACGCCTTCTAATTCTGTTTGCAGATCTGGTATATGGTTACCGATATGATGAATCAAATACTTAGTCGTTGACAAGCGCCAGTATCTCAATTCATCAATCTTTGCCTCAAAAACGGGGCTATATATTGGATCGTAATAATCACTTTTTTGTCGAACTTTCAAGGGAAGAACCTTCTGGATAACTTCTTTACGAGTGGTGAATTGAAAATCTTGAGCTGAAACATATGCACTCACGCCCGCCCGAATGATACGAATATCGCTGCGCGGTTCGACGGATTTCATATAATCTCCTTTTTCCTGCCCAATGCTTAGCCTGTGGGCTTCAACGTATTGCTCTGGAATCAGATTATCCCCGCGTTCCATGGACAGATCTTTGTTTGCAAGAATACCCTGGAGAGTATGTTCGACATAGTGATGAGTTTTGTCAATCGTTGGAATGGCACTGACTTGCCCAGCTTCAGGGAATGTTTTTAGAATCTCAAGACTGGCTTCCAACCAGCCCGGTAGGAAATAAACATCGCTGTCTGCAAATGCCACATAATCCCCTGGCGCACAAGCGAATAAATGATTCATGGCGCCTAATTTTTTTAAATTGTATTCTGACAGGATTAGATATTGAATTTTTTCGTGGCGGCGCAGATCGAGCAAATAATCCTGCACCTGCACGCAACTGTTGTTGTCAAAGACCATCAGGTCAAACGGCAGGTTTGTGCTGGCATAGAGGCTTTCAATGAAAAGGCGCATTACACTTAGACTTTCCTCCCAATAACCTGCCAACATCGGGATATGGACAATGGTGGTGATCGTGATCTGCCTGTGTTGATGTTCGAGGCTGGCACTTGTCATTTTTAAGGGGTGTTTACCAGTGCGAGGCATAGGAATTAAAAGTAATTCTCCAGGTATGTTTGAAGTTTTTCCGCGGCGACCTTACGAGAATAGTATTGATCGTAGGTTTGGCGGGCTCTGTTTGCGAGTTCGGGTAAGAGTTCAGGATGCAGCAAGACCTCGGTAATCTTGTTTGCAAATATCAGCGGATCAGTTGCCAGCAGAACATTCACATTTTCGGAAAGCGCCATAACGCCTTTTGCGGCTTCCCAAGTACTTAGCACCGGCAAACCGTATACAAACGATTCGATGATCCTTGTGCGAAGACCTGTCGCACGGGTTCCACCCACCACCTGTAGGTCAACTTTGCTGTAAATTTGTTTTAAATCTTCCACATAACCTAGTAATTTTACTTGTGGATATGCTTTGGCCAATTTGGAGATGTGTTGGGAATATTCTGAGTCGTTAACTTGTCCCACAATCAGTAGTTCAATCGAATTCAACTTATCTTTTGGGAGGAGTGGAAAGACTTTTTCCAAAATGAACTTCAATGAATCATATCCAAGAAAGCCATCTACACTGCCAAGATGAAGCAGGCGCAACACTCCGCTCGCCACCCATTCGCGCCGACGGGGTAGAGCATCCTCATCGGGCCAGCTCATGGGAAAAAACTCAGCATTTTTGTATTTGCGGTGATTGCGAAACTCGTCATGCTCATGCGAGGCAATGCTTAGTATCAATTTGATATGTCTGGCAATCAAATTTTCGCTATCTCGCAATTGTTGCATGCGGGCTTGGTCTGATTGGTTAATTTTTTCATTACTGAATTCTTTCCGCATTTCCCGCAGCAAGACTACACGCGTTGATAAAATATCAAGATTGCTCCATACTGAATTAATGTTTTTGAAATCTACAGCAGCGCTTGCCAAATCATCATATTCAAAATGATGAATGGCATCTGGATGTAGTTGATCCCGTTGCCTGATTTGCTCTACAACAAATGGTTTAATTGGAAATATAATATCCAAAACTATGCTTTTGGGAAATCCTATAAAATACGCCGATCTTTTAAGAATATTCGTTGCCTGAGGAAAATAATCTATTCTTACCCATTTCGTATTTGGAATTATAACCTCACGAAATTGAGATGCTTTATCACTTAGATTTACAAATTGAATGATTTCAACATAAAATCCAAGGTCTAGATAGGCTCGCAAGTTTGTATATACCCTTATCGAAGAACCTTGACCATCCGGCGCAATTTGTGCGTCTGTATAGAAATAAACCGGTTTTCTTCTTAGTATTTCAATTGAGGTCATTTAACAAGTGGGTTTCAGGATGTATCCACAGCGCCAGAGGCAGTGACTTTTTTTTGCCTTTCAACCCCAATACGTGCATTTCGTACCCTAATTTACCAAGTTGATCTGCAGTTCGCAACCCATTTAGTGTGCTGTGAACTTCTACCATAACTGGGGGCTTTTTATCACTGAGGAATGCCATTGCACCTTCAACCACATCTCCCTCCAAACCCTCTACATCAATTTTGATCAAGTCTGGATTTTCCAGTTGTCGCTCGTAAACCAGATCCGTCAAAGTCCAGATGGATATTTTTGACTTCAAGGTACCTGCCGGCACAGCATGGATTTCCTCTACTTGCGGGACAAATGTCCTACTACTATCCCCTGGGTACGCAATCAGCCAATCACTTCCAGTATGCCGCCCAATTGCGATGGAATGGATATGCACTTTGTCTTCCCAGTGATTATAGGTCAACATTTGGTTTAGTATGTTCCGGTTTTCAGCAAGAGGCTCAAACGATTCGACAAATCGTCCGCCGCAATGTAGCCAAGCCGCTGTAAATAAACCATAATGCGCACCGACATCGTAAAGTACGCCACCTCTGGGCGCAATTGACTGGATCACTCCCAGAAATTCTTGCTCATACTGACCGTGAATGACCTCTTCACCCCATTCTATTGGCAGGTATAAAGTCAATCCGGCGAAAACGCCCGATTGCACTGATTTCCAACTGTATCCTGATACAATTCGGGCAGGTATGACAATTTGTTTAAACCGCTTCCATAATTGCCGCAACATATTTTTTTTCATATTATGATTTATTATAAAGTGGAATTAAAATACCATAACTCTTAAAAACTGTTTTCTAGCAAGTATTTGTTTCAACTTTTGAGATTATAGTTTCAGCCAAACTCCCTTTATAGAAAATTACATTGTACGGAACAGGAGTCGTATTGGAGTTGGCTGATATTCCTTCTTCCTCAACAATTTTAAATTTTGTAAATCCACATCCCTGAATAAGGGTAACCAGCTCATTTTCAGCCATGTTGTTTTTCTTCATTAAATCAGGGGATATCTCGCAAATTATCGCCATACTCTTTACCTTTGATAACCACTTAACGCCTCCTTTAATTATTGGAAATTCATAACCTTCAGCATCTATTTTCATCAAGATATCTCTTGAAGATACATCGTCATCCGCATAGAATAAAGTATCAAGAGTAACTACCTTTACTTCGGAACCGGGTGCGGTATTTTCGCGAGGTAAAAAAGAATGTCTCCCTTGATTATGGGTAGTTGATATATTCAAAGTAAGAAATGTGTCTTGATCACCAACTCCTTCTTGTCTGCGGTCTACAAAGTTTAATCCGTTCATTAAACAATTTTTTTCTAATATTGAGAAAACATCAGCTTGAGGCTCAAAAGATATGAATATTTGATCGCTATTTATTCTCCTAAATGCTGCTGCCGTAGTGTGCAAACCAATGTTCGCTCCAACATCAATAAACGAAAAACCGGCGGCAACAAGCGTTTGTATTGTTTTAATAATAATTGGTTCATAAACCCCACCTTCAAAAACTACTTTTCCCATTATATGTGTTGGGCACACATAAATATGGTGTCCTAAATATGATGTTTTAATATATTTATCCTTAAAAAAATATTTAAGGATAAGCTTTCTAATTCTCCAAGAGCCAGGAAATTGATAGTTTTCTAATTTGTATAAAGAATTCCAAAGTAAGTGTCTAAGCGGCAAACCAAAGAACATGCAACCCTCGCTTTATTTTATAATTACTGATCAAGTGTAAAAGGATTTATTTGCTGCCATGAATGGGGAACAATGAATATTCCATGCTTATGCTTAACAGGGTACTTGCCCGAGTTGTACACATCAGATTGGTCAACATAAAAACGAGTTGCGTTTTCAATCATATCGCTTGTCTCCCCATTAATTGCACACCACAAAAAGACCATATATTCACCTGCTACGAGTTGAATAGCTGGTACCCGGCAAACTATCACACCACTTGAAGGAAGTTCGGGAAAATCGTTGCCAGTAAATTCTGTTGCAAGAGTAAAAACGTATTGTCCTAGCTCATCTTCAATTCGAATTGAAATTGAAACATTTCTTAGTGGTTTAGTTTCAGGAGATGTGTATTGAATAGAAAATTCGACTGGTTCATCTGAAGCAATATGATTGACGACCTTTCCAGTACTATTTTTAAGTTGTATCTTGGTAAAACGAAATATACTACTTCCAAAACGGTCTGCTCTCTCGAGCAAATTTACATTATTTGTTCGGTTGAAAATATCCAAATACTGGTTAATAACTTCATCAACTGGCCCCATTTCTCTTATGACACCAAAATTTAATAATATTCCTTGTGAGCAGAGCTGTTTTACAGCTGCCATATTATGGCTCACAAATAAAACCGTCCGTCCTTCTTTAGCTACCTCCCCCATCTTCCCCAAACACTTCTTTTGAAACTCGGCATCTCCAACTGCCAACACTTCATCTACCACCAGAATTTCAGGATCCAAATGCGCAGCCACGGCAAATGCCAGGCGCACGTACATCCCGCTTGAATAGCGCTTGACCGGTGTGTCAATAAACTTCTCCACTTCAGCGAAATCCACGATCTCATCGAACTTGCGCTCGATCTCTTTACGACTCATCCCCAGGATCGCGCCATTCAGATAGATATTCTCCCGGCCAGTCAACTCCGGATGGAAACCCGTCCCCACTTCCAACAGGCTGGCAATCCTGCCTTTTACTTTTACCCTGCCTGAAGTCGGCGCGGTTACACGTGAAAGGATCTTAAGCAAAGTGCTTTTCCCTGCCCCATTCCGACCGATAATGCCCAATACCTCGCCCTGCTGCACTCTAAAACTGACATCCTTAAGCGCCCAAAGCTCCTCATCGTCCCTGTTTCCATGATCTTTATCACCAATCCTCAGCAAGGGATTCGGCTTGCCGCGCATCTTCGCCCACCAGACTTCTAGGTCACGCGAGAAGGTCCCGGTACCGATCTGACCCAGGCGATAATTTTTTGAAAGATTCTCAACAGAGATGACTGTGCTCATACCGTATCCATAAACGTCTGCTCGACGCGATTGAAGATAATACTCCCGGCAACAACCACGACCAGCATAAAACCAAAACTATACAGCAGGTGAGTCCCATTCACCGTCCCGGCCCCGAGGAAAGCAATCCGAAACGCCTCGATAATGGGCGTCATCGGATTGGCGAGGACGATCCATTGGAAACGCAGGGGAATGGACGAGACCGGGTAAATGACCGGGGTGGCATACATCAACAACTGCACCCCGAAAGTGACCAAAAAACGCAAGTCCCGGTATTTGGTGGTTAAGGAAGAAATTATGATGCCAAAGCCAAGGCCAAGGCCTGCCATGATCAGGATCAGGATCGGCGAGAGCGCGATCCATAGCCAATTTGGTTGAATGGACGTGCCGCGTAGCACAAAATACAACAGGAAGAGCAGGAACATCGCAAATTGGATCAGGAAGGTAATCAGATTGGAGAACAGGATGGAAACCGGCACTGCCAGCCGTGGAAAATAGACCTTTCCAAACAAGTTGGCATTTTGAACAAATGTCTCGCTGGTTTTGGTCAGACAGCTGGCAAAGTAGGACCACACCACCGTGCCGGACATGTAAAAGAGAAACTGGGGCAATCCGTCCGTCGGCAGGCTGGCGATATTCCCGAAAATGACCGTGAAGGTAACGGTGGTCAGCAGCGGCTGGATGAGATACCACAAGGGACCCAGGATGGTCTGTTTGTAAACCGCCACGAAATCACGCCGCACGAACAACAGGACCAGATCCCTGTACCGCCAGAGCTCGCCCAGGCGCAGGTCAAGCAGGCTGCGCTGTGCCTCGATGATCAAAGACCAGTCTGTATCTTCAGGGTCGGGAATATTATCTATTTCGGTCATCTTAGCGGGCGGATTCCATATTTTTTCCAAGCATCCGCCCTTCCGACAAGGGTCATGTCAGAAGGGTTGTGTGTCTGTCGGCCCTGGTTCCCCCATGTCAAATACAACCAGCGCGTTTTTAGTACCTGTCAACTAGCCTGGCATGTAGAGTTCCCATGCGAAGCCTGTTTGCATATTCATTATCCCATACAAACTTCCAGGCCCGGCTCAAAAGGACTCTACAAAATTATTTGTTGCTCTTTTTTCGGCGTTCGAGCAGCCCTGCCGGGATTTCCATTTTCGCGAGTTTCGCAGATCGTCCCTGGATCAATTTCAACAACACCCGCACCCGTTCACTGCCCGGCAGGCGCGCATCGAAAATCGCTTCATACCCTGCGAACGGTCCGCTTTGGATCTCGACCAGATCCCCCTTTTTTAGACCATCAAACAATTCGCCGCCGGCGGCGTTGATCTGATCGACCTTTTTTTTGATGGCATGGATCAAGGCTTCGGGCACCATCGAAGGCTGATTACCGGATGAAACAAACCCGATCGCACCGGGCATCCATTGAAGGACGGAAAGACCGGTCTGATCGAGGTCCAGATGCACAAAAACATAGCCAGGGAAATATGCCTTGATCCTGCGCGCACGCGGATTAACAGGCTGCACTCGAATCTGCGGATAAAAAGTTTCCACATTGCGAATATTCAACTGCTCCCAAAGCAAGGTCTCCTTGTTGGGTTTGCTACGCAACACATACCAATTCACGGGCATTTCTGAGCAGCTCCCGACTCTTTCCGAAAAATGAAAATAGCACGGACAATAATGGCCGTCCCCTGATGGCTGTGCGGGATTCGAATAATCCATGAAAGAACTGGATCCGACCCCCCGCCATTCTCCACTTAAGCGTGACCATTTCAGCGACCGGCACGATCAGGACCAACCTCAAACTGATTCGGCGATTCGATATATATTTCCACAACCCGCACGGACCATTTCCACCAGGTCCCGGATGATCTCCCTGGCTTCGCTCCGCGCGCTGGCAGGGTCGGGGATGTCATAGGCAAAATCCTCCAACACCTGGGACAACAGATGTACTTTTTGTTTCGCAAACGGGAACTCCACCTGAATTGACTCCTTGTGTCCCTGCTCCATTACCAGAACCAGATCGGCGTCCTCAAGCATCTGTGCATCCAGCATGCGGGTCATATGCCCGTTGATATTAACCCCAAAAGAACGGGCAATCTCCACCGCGTCGCCCGGCACTTTGCGGCCGGAGGTGGTCCAGGTACCGGCGCTCGACACCTGCCAATTTCCGATGCGTCCATCTTGAACCAGCCGCTCCCGAAACGTTTCCGCCGCGATCGGTGAGCGATACAAGTTGCCTGTGCAAACAAATAAAATTGAGGTCATATGATTAATGATTCTGAAATACCGGAAAGCGATCGCTATTTCTTCCTGGTTTCATCGTCGTCATACCAGTATTCCAATTTATAGCGCTTGATCGTATAACTGGGCGCCTCCGCCATGCGCAGGCCTTCATTCGGTTGCTTGCGCGGCTTGGTGATGATTTCGACACTGGCAGGGACCTCCTGCTGCGGCATAACAACCTGCTTGCGTGATTCAAAAACACTTTCGACAGTTTCGGGAATATCCAGATCTGTCTTTCCATCGACATCCCCTTCAAAGGCAAAAGCAGGGTCGAAACTTTCCGATTCGTCATGGGCTGTCCGGGTTTCCACCGGCTCGCGTGCAGTAAAAGCACTACTAAAACTATCGGGAGTTGTATGTTGTGGAGACCTCAAATTTTCAACCGGCCGCTCCTGAGCCTGAGGCAATAGTTTGATCAATTGGCGATCGGCTTCAAGCTGAGGCGGGTTTTCGTCCTCCGATTGATAATAATAATCACCCCGTTTATTGACATAATACTTGTTGTGATAGTATCCGCCATAAAAATGGCTGTCCCGGGGTATTTTATTCAGGACAACACCCAATACGCTTCCATCCACCCTGCCCAGTCGTTCCATCATGGCATAAGCGGCATCCGCATGCGTATGCCCCGGCTGGACGACCATCAATACCCCATCCAGTTTCGTCGCCAAAACCTGGAAATCCGCCACAAGCGAGGGCGGGCTGTCCACCACGATCACATCCACACTCTCACTGGCTTCCAGCAGGATCTGGTCCATGCGCGCAGATGCAAGCAATTCCGCCGGATTAGGCGGCAGGCTCCCGCTCGTGATCACAAATACATTCTCCATGCCTTCGATGGTGCGCATGGCCGAACGAACGGTCATATGGCCGCGAAACAAGGTGCTGAGTCCCACGCGGTTGGAAATCCCGAAGATCTTGTGGACCCGCGGCCGTCTCATATCGGCATCCAGCAACAGGACACGCTTGCCGCCTTGTGCGATGATCGCCGCAAGGTTGACAGCGATCATGGTCTTTCCTTCCCCGGGTCCGGTACTGGTGATCAGGATCTTTTTCAGGGCCCGATCAACATTCGTAAATTCCAAATTCGTGCGCAGGGAACGAAATGCCTCTGAAACAGGAGAGCGTGGATGTTTCAAGACATGCACATCCACGGCTTCGCCATCCTCCTGCTGAATATCACCAATATATCCGATGACCGGGAGCTTCAAGATTCGTTCAATATCATCGGGCGTTCGGATGGTGTCGTCCACATACTCAACCAGAAAGGCAATCCCGCCGGCCAGCAGCAATCCAACGATCGCACTCAAGGCAGTGTTTGTGACCGGGTTCGGGCGAACCGGGCGCGACGGGACCACAGCGGCCTCGATGGAAACCACATTCGGTGTATTTTGTAATCGTGCCAGGCGAATAGCTTCCAGGTTATTTAACAGATTAATATAAATTTCCTGGTAGAGTTTTAGCGTAGTCTGTAGCTGGGAAAGCCTGGAAGTAGTATCCTCCGAGCCGGTGGAAGGTCTGCCCAAAACCAGCAGATCGGCATAAATTTGCTGGGAAAGCGCAAGTACCGGCTCGACCTGATTCAGTCTGGCCTGTTTTTCGGAAAGGAGCAACTGCTGCTCATTGGTTGTGGGAGGAGTAAGTTGTCGAATATCGTTTTGGAGCTGGGTGACCTCGGCCTGCATGCTTGCGATCTGCCCCTCGACCTGGGTCATTTGCTGTTGAACGGTTTCCGTGGAGACATTCTCGATCTCGGAACTCATCTGGGTAATTTGATTTTCGATCTGGGTAATTTGCGCCTGAATGCTTTCCTCGGTCTGTGTATAGCGCCCGGTCTGGATGACCTCGTTTTGATGAATTAAGACCTGCACCATGATGTTGGCAATGTCCGCGGCGCGCTGGGGATTCGCATCCTGCACGGTCAGTTGAATGGCCTGCACATCCCGGATCTGCGACACGGAGATTTGGGAGCCATCCACATTAAATCCAAGCAGGGCCGAGGCTCCCTCCAGAACCGGACGGGTCGTCAGCAGTTGGATGTATGTTTGCACCAATTGCTGATCACTCAGGTAGGTGTCGGTATTTTTCTCAGCCTGTGAGGCCCGCAAGACCAGGATCCGTGTGGAAGCCTGATAGATCGGGGTTTGAAAGATACTGACCAGGAATCCGCCCAGGGCTCCGACCACCAATCCAATGCCCAGAAGCCAGGCCCAGCGCCGAATCATGGTAATGTAATCTTTAATTTCCATCGCTATCCTCTATACCTCTCAGATTTATCGATACAGAGTTTACATCGGTTGGATTTGACAGGTCAAGATTGTATTGCAGTTACAACGATTTCAAGACGCGGGAATTCCGTCACCACCCCTTCAGGCAGGCAAAATTGCATTGAACTGTTAATGTATACAATCAACACAAATGATACAATTTCGCTCATGAACCGTCGGAATGTCAGTCTAATCCTCGCTGTCTCCATCATTATCGTGATCCTGCTGATCGGTGCCGCGATTCTTTTCATGATCTTGAAAGGATCAGCAGCCCTGTCACCTTTGCCGGAAATGCCCACTTTTGACCCGGGATTCCCTACGGTGGCGCCGCTTTCCACGTCCACTCCCACGCTCACGCCAACCAGTGTGACTGCGACCAGTACACAAACTCTCCAGCCTGGCACCCCTACTCAAACCCCGCTGCCACTGTATCTTTTTAATGGGACGCCCATTTATGCCACCGCAAAACCGGGCTCAAGCGCAGCACGCTATCTTTCCCCGACTCCCACACCTCTCTCAGCCGTGATCTGGACGTATACACCCACGCCCACCGCCACAAGGGGGGTCCCCCCTATTGCGCAGCCGTGCAGGAACATCCTGATCCCCGTCGCCGTGGGGCAGCAATGGCGTTATCAGGCGACTGCCCTGAATCGGTCCGATACCTTGATTATGAGCGTGAATTCGGTCAGCGGTTCAACGGGAACCATTCAAGTCAACAACCAAACCACCGGTTCCACGAAACAAGTCCAGGTTCAATGTGACGGTGACATCCTGCGGGGCTTCCCCTTCCTCGGCGTGGACGCATTGTTCGGCAGCACCATGAACAGCAACATGACGGCAAACTACGCTTCCGGCGTACTGGCCCCAAATGAAGCCGCCTTCCTGAACAGCAATTGGGCTTTGTCATGGTCTAGCCAGTATCAAGTATCCGGCACCACGGTTCTGGATCAGAACGGTACCCAGATCAGCGTAACGCTTAATAATGCCCCGGTAAGTGTCGCCTGCCAAACCCTGGCCGCTGGGGATGCCGCCTTCGAGACAATCACTGTCGGCGCAGGGACTTTCCGCGCCCTTAAAGTGGTTTGCACCGAGACCGGCCAGGTCACAGCCGTTGTTAACGGGATCACGGTCAGCGGGCAGGCCGAGGGACGATCTTTTCAATGGTTTGCACCCAGAGTCGGACTGGTCAAAATGCAGGTCGTGGCGGTTTCGCTCAGAGTTTTGGAACTCCCATTTTCGCTGTTGACCGACAACTCTCTTGAACTAAAAGGGTACGTGCCGGCACCATAACGCCGCAGGATTTTCCCCTTGCATCAATTTGAGGATGGATTGCCCACAGACACTTGCATTACATGCAAGTGTCTGTAATTAAAGAGAGTGGCATGCCTGCTCCTGAACGAATACGAGGAAAATGATGAATGTATCTGACGCGATCCGATTAAAACGTGCAATCAGAAAATTCCAGGATAGACTTCTGCCTGACGATGTGATCCGTGACATTCTCAATGCGGGCCGCAGGTCACAATCGTCAAAAAACAACCAGGCATGGCAATTCATCGCAATAACAGATAAAACCATACTAAAAGCATTATCACAATGCGGCGAGTGGGCCGGGCACATTGCGGGCGCGGCCTTATGCGTGGCCATCCTGACCCCCGACCCGGATGGGAAATTTCAAATCATGTTTGATGCGGGGCAGGCCGCAGCCTTTATGCAGCTGGCCGCCTGGGAGCTGGGAGTCGGTTCGTGCCCCGCTTCCCTTTATGAATTTGAAAAGACCCGCGCGATTCTGGGATTCCCATCAGAGTGGCACTTGCGAATAGCACTTTCATTTGGATACGCACTGGAGGAGGAAAAATTATCCACGCCACCCAAAAAGGGCGGGCGTATATCGCTGGATGAATTGGTGCATTGGGAGAAGTGGTAGAAAACCACTTGTTGAATGGACACCTCCCTCACACCCTTCTTTCAACCTCTTGGCGTGGTTGTTATCGGCGCTTCCACTTCGCCTGAAAAACTGGGATATGGCGTCGCTCGCAACTTGATCGCCAGTGGATATCGGGGCGCGATCCATTTTGTAAGTCAAAAAAACGGCGAATTATTCGAACGCCCATTATACACAAACTTAAGCGACCTGCCAGACCCTGTTGACCTTGCGATCCTGATCGTACCGACACAGTCCACACCGCAAACGATCGAAGATTGCGCGAAGCGCGGGATCAAAGCCGCGATCATTGTCTCATCCGGATTTCGCGAAGTGGGCGCGGCGGGCGCAGCCCTTGAACAACAATGCCTGGATGTTGCGCGCAAACATGGCGTCCGCCTGCTGGGACCCAATTGCATCGGCACCCTGGACACACATCTCCCGCTTGACACAACCTTTCTTCAGCCGCCCATGCCTGCACTGGGCGGCATTGCCTTCGTCTCTCATTCAGGTGCGTTCTGCGCCGCGATCATTGATTGGGCCCGCGGACAGGGTTTCGGCTTCTCCCGGATCGTCAGCCTTGGCAATCAGGCCGACGTCAATGAAACGGATGTACTGCCCGAAGTTGCAGAAGATGATCATACACGTGTTATCGTACTATATTTGGAAAGCATCTCGAATGGAATTCGTTTCGTGCAGACGGCGTGCGAGGTCACAAGAGAAAAGCCAGTCATCGCGTTGAAGGTCGGGCGTTTCGAATCGGGGCAAAAAGCGGCCGCCTCCCATACCGGCGCGCTGGCGGGGTCCGAGGCGGCTTTTGACGCAGCCTTCGCAAAAGCCGGCGTTTTGCGCGCCGATACCGCCGAGCAGATGTTTGACTGGGCGCGGGCGCTCGAGAATTGTCCGCTGCCAAAGGGACGCGGCATGGCGATCTTAACCAATGCAGGCGGACCCGGCGTCATCGCCGCCGATTCCCTCGAAACGAACGGCCTGCTTTTGTCACAATTGACAGAGTCAACCCTGAAGGCGCTATCCGCCTATTTGCCGTCCTCGGCCAGCGTCCACAACCCCGTGGATATGCTGGCTTCCGCATCTCCCGAGGCATACGCAACCTGTTTAGAGCTTTTACTGCAGGATGAAAAGGTGGATGGCGTGCTGCTGATTCTGCCTCCGCCGCCGATGTTCAAAACGGAAGAAGTCGCGGAAAAAATTATTGATGTGATCCGAAAATTCGACAAACCTGTTCTGATCGCACTGATGGGTTCGGCACTTGTTGAAGAAGCCGGAAAAATCTTTCAGCGCGCGAACATCCCAACCTATCCGTTTCCAGAAAGAGCCGCATCCGCACTGGGGGCTCTTGCCAAAAGAAGGGAATTCCTCGCTTCAGAGACAGACGATCACAAGGAATCAAAAACTCCTGGTCCCGATTCCCTCAAGCAAAATTTGTCTGCAGACGAATGGATCCGGGCTTATGGCATCCAAACCGCCCCCATCAAACTTGCCCGCAATGCAAATGAAGTAAATACATTTGCATCCGATCTTGGCTTTCCCATTGTGATGAAGATCGTATCTCCGGATATTTTACATAAGTCGGATATGGGCGGCGTGTTGTTGAATATCAAGTCCATTCAGGAAGCCCAAAATGGCTACACGCTGTTGATGGAGCGGGCAGGCAGCGCCAGACCGGACGCAAAGATCGAAGGCGTGCATATTCAACGCCAGATACCCGAAGGCCAGGAGGTTATCATCGGCGCGGTACGGGACCCGTTGTTTGGACCGCTGATGATGTTCGGCTCAGGCGGCATCGAAGTGGAGGGACTCAAGGATGTGGCCTTTGCATTGGCACCGCTGAATCAGGCAGGGGCGCGGGAAATGATCCGCAAAACCTGGGCGGGGAGAAAGTTAAAGGGCTTTCGCAGCATCCCGCCCGTTGACGAGGAATCTGTCATCGATGCCCTGGTCAAATTATCCGCCCTCGTGCATGAACATCCGGAAGTGCTGGAGATCGAGATCAATCCACTGCGAGTATTGGGCAGGGGCGCGGTGGCGCTGGATGTTCGGGTAAAATTCTCGGCATGACCATTTTATCCAACCTGACCTATTACCCCATCAAAGCCTGCCGCGGATTCGACACAGCCGAATCGCAGGTGGAACGCATGGGGCTTGCAAATGACCGCCGCATGATGGTGGTCACACCCGAGGGTGAATTTCTCACCCAGCGCGAACATGCAAAACTCGCCCTGATCACGCCTGCCTTGAAAAATGATTCGGTCACGCTCTCCGCGCCCGATTTCGATTCGATCCAGTTTGCGGTTCAAAAAACAGGCATCCCCATGTCCGTCAATATCTGGAAAAGCAAAGGCGTGAGCGCCATCGACCAGGGGGACGAGAGCGCGCAGTGGCTTTCCGACTGGCTGGGTGTTTCCGTGCGGCTCGTGCATATCGCCGATGGATTCAAACGCAAATTGAATCCGGAGTTCGCCGTCAGCGCAGAGGACCACACCGGGTTTGCGGACGGCTACCCGATCCTGATCATCTCCGAGGCATCGCTTCAAGACTTAAACTCAAGGCTGGATTCGGCCCTGCCGATGAATCGCTTCCGCCCGAACCTTGTCGTCAAGGACTGTGAACCCTTCGCAGAGGATGCATGGAAGCGCATCAAAATCGGCGATGTCGAAATGGCGCTGGTCAAGCCTTGTCCGCGCTGTGAAGTGACCACGATCGACAAGGAAACCCTCGAAACGAGCAGGGAACCGCTCAAGACGCTCGGTGGATACCGCAAACGGGAAGGCGGAGCGATGTTCGGCATGAACGTCATCCCGTTGAACGAAGGCTGGATCAAGACCGGCATGAGTGTCGAAATCCTGGAATAGACATGGAACGAACCCTGATCGACATTCTGGGCTGGGCTGGCACCATTCTTTATCTGATCGCATACGGATTGATATCCGCCAAAAAGGTGGAGGGCGACTCATGGTGGTATCAGGGTCTGAACATCATCGCCGGGACGTTCCTGATCATCAACACGTTCTACCTGCGAGCCTATCCCTCCGCAGGGCTGAATATTGCCTGGGTGGGCATCGCCTTTCTTACTTTGGGCCGAAGGGCGTGGGCGAAGAAAAGTTAGTTTCCCGTAAAGCAATAAAAAAAAACGGAGCTGGTCAGCTCCGTTTTTTTTTATTCAAGCAGATCCTGTGAGTATTTGTCCGCAAACAATGCGGGCTGACCGCCCGTGTGCCAGAATAAAACAGTCTCATCCTTTTTGAAATATCCCTTGCGGATGAGATCGATCATCCCGGCGGCGGCCCGGCCCGTGTAGACCGGGTCAAGCAGCAAGCCTTCCTGGCCGGCGAACAACTTAATCGCTTCCCGCTCCCCTGCCCCAAAGACCCCATAGCCCGCCTGACAATAATTTTCATTTGCGAGAACGTCATCCCCCGTAAATTGGATTCTTTTTCCAAGTCTTTCACTGGCCTGCGAAGCAAGCTCCGAGACATGGGATTTAAGCTGCGCTTCCGGCTCATCAATGCTGATCCCCAATATTTTTCCTTTGAATCCAAATCTCCGCTGGCCCAAAACCAGGCCCGCATGCGTGCCCCCCGAAGAGGTGCCGAAGACGATCCAGTCCGCATTCACATTTTGCTGCATGAATTCCTCCATCGCGAATGTGTATCCCATCGCACCGGTTGGGCTCGAGCCGCCATACGGTACCAGGTAAGGTTTCCTTCCGGCGGCAACCGCCCTGTCAAAGGTTTCCTGCAAGACGCGGTCGCGGTCCTTGCGATCGGGCACGGTGATAATTTCCGCGCCGAAGAGCTGGTCGAGCAGGAAATTTGCAGAGGGTTGTTTCGGACCCTCACCGGTCAATACCAGCGTGCAGTCAAAACCAAATCTCGCGGCCGCGGCCACAGTCTGACGGCAGTGATTGGACTGGATCGCGCCGGCCGAGATCAGCATCTTTGCGCCCTGTTCATGCGCTTCTGCGACAAGGAATTCGAGCTTGCGGGTCTTGTTCCCGCCGAAAGCCAATCCTGTTTGGTCATCGCGCTTCACGAGAATGCGCGGTCCATTGAGCACCCTGGAAAGATTTGGCAATTCCTCGATTGGCGTGGGCAAATGGGCAAAGTTCATTCTGGGCACGGACACTATGCACCTCCAACAGACTGCCTGGTTTTCTCTTTTCCCCTCGAACGCATCACATCCAGCACACGCGGCATGACCTCGGCGTACAATTTGTACCAAAGTTTGTTCGGAGCGAAATCATAGGCGCCCAAAGTACGGACCACCTCCCCGCCCAAGCCTTCCTTGAAGCGATACACGCCCCACATGGAGTCGCTTTCGTCAAAGACCTCAGGTGCCCCCCACAGATCGTAGACGGCGCATCCATCCGCTTGGGCCCGCCTCATGGCTTCCCATTGCAAAAGATAGGTCGGCATTTTTTCGCGATGAAGGGCACGCGACATGCCGTATACATACCAGGCCCGCCCCGCAAACTTAAACAGGAAGATGGCGGCAACCGGCTCTCCTTCCACTTCAGCAATCAGCGGTACTGCCGAAGGCTGCTGGGTTTGCATGAAGGTCTGCCAGACGGTCAAATAATAATCCTGGTCGCGGATCACGAAACCGTCGCGCACGGAGGTCTCCGCATACATTTTGTAAAGCATGGGCAGATCGTCGAGGGACCCGGCGCGCACGACCACGCCCTTTTTCTCAGCCAGCCGGACGTTATAACGAGTTTTCGGCTTCATTCGCGCGAGCATTTCATCTTCAGAGGCGGATAAGTCAACGAGGACGGTATTTTGGAATTGGATCTGGTCCGACGAATAGTTCCAGCCCCGGCGGGTCAATTCGGACCTGACAACCTGCCCGGCGGAATCGATGACATCTCCCTCGCCCGCTGGGACTCCCCGTCCAAGAACCACATCCGGATCGATCTTCAGGAAGATCGCGCTTTGTTTTTTCGCAAAGGTTTGCAGGTCATTCAGCACACGCGTCCGCAAAGGGATGTTATTCCAATCCATGAGCGGTCCTTTCGGCGCATATAGAATGGACAGGTACATGACAAATCCACGGCTGAGGATCTGCTTTTTCAGGATCATGACCGCGGCTGCCACCCCGCCGTGATCTGCACGCCAGATGAAGGGCTGGGGAATCCAGCCATATTTGGCTTTGACCTGCGCCCACTCCCAGGTCTGCAGGAAATGGGAATCAGGCAATTGAGATACGATCGCATTCCATTCTTTGGATATTCCGGTAAACGCCTGCATCATCAACCCTCCCGTCCCGCGAAACGCCACAAATAAAGTTTGTAAAACAACGGCATATAGATCCGATCCAAAGCCTGGGCGGCGCGTTTCAGCGTACCGCCAAAGCCGCGTTTAAAGCGGTAGACTCCCCACAATCCATCATGACGGGTCTCAAAACCAGCTTCAAGCCCTTGTTCGTTTTCGTCCGGGACTCCCCACAGGTCGTATTCCTGACAACCGCGCGCCTTTGCCCAACGGATGGCTTCCCATTGCAGAAGATAGGTCGGCATGCGGTTGCGCTCCCGGTCATTGGAGGCCCCATAAACATACCAGGCGCGAGTGGCGTCGGCAAAGACCATCAAAGATGCAAGGGGCACACCTTCATGCTCGGCAACCAACAGTTCACAGGTCCCGGTTGGATGAAATAACTGATGGGCGCGCTGATAATATTCCATTGAATGCACGCCAAAGTGATCGCGCCCGCCAGTGACGGTCATCATTTCATGAAAGGCGGTGATATCATCCCACGCTCGGACCGTCACGCCTTTTTTCTCGGCCAGGCGGATGTTGTAACGGCATTTCGGTTTCATGCGCGCAAGGATGGACTCTTCATCCCCTTTTATGTCAAGTATGATGGTTCGTGGGGGCTGAATGTTATGCGGCGAAGCGCGAAAAAGCGTATTTGGCATCTCGGAAAATTCATGATCCCAAACATCGGGCTCGATCTTTAGGAAGACAGCGCGTTCCCTTTTGCACACCGAATCAACCTCACGCCAGAATTGCGGATCAACCATCGAAAAACGATCGCTGAAGACGGGTTTGGGCATGTAGCCGAGAGTCAACCCCAGAGGCAGGCGGCGGAAGAGGATCTGGGCGCCGGTCTCCCGGTCATGAACGATGCGCACAGGTTTCCATCCAAAATCCCTTTTTAATTCACCCCATTCCCCTCTTTGCAGTAAGTGCGCACTGGGATGGGATTCCAAAAAGCGATTCCAATCCGAAAGATTCACTTCAGGCATCGGCTACAGATCCAATGTCGAAAGCTGCAAATCCGAAGAGGGTTGCGCTTCACTGATGGATGAACCGGGGATCAGGCTGTCGATCAGCTTGTTGATCGCATCGCGGTCCGGGGTGAGGCTGAGGGCGGACAACTGTTCGATGGCTTGAGACAGGTTCGGGATCAGGAGAGAGGCGTCCTGATCGAGGCGGAAAATGTCGGGGTGGAGAGTCTGCGTGAGGGGCGTGCCCTCATCCCAAAGTTCCTCCACCAATTTTTCGCCTGGACGGATGCCGGTGTAGCTGATCTCGATATCCCTGCCCGGTTCTAGGCCTGAGAGTTTGATCAGGTCTTCGGCCAGGTCGAGAATGCGGACAGGCTGGCCCATGTTCAATACAAAAAGCTCGCCGCCATTTTGCATGGATGAAGCTTGCAGCACCAGATAAACGGCTTCGGGAATGGTCATAAAAAAGCGCAGCATATCCGGATGTGTGATGGTCACAGGCCCGCCCGCCGCGATCTGGTTCTTGAAAATCGGAATGATGCTGCCGCGCGAACCCAGCACATTTCCAAAACGCACGACGGTAAAGGCGCGTTTGTGCTTATAGGCGGCGTCCAGAACGATCATCTCGGCCAGACGCTTGGTGGCGCCGTAAATGCTGGTCGGCCGGACCGCCTTGTCGGTGGAGATCAACACAAAACGCTCGACGTTGTGGTCAAGAGCCGCCTGCACCATGTTCCGTGTGCCGATGACATTATTGCTGATGGCCTCCACAGGATTGGCTTCCATCAGCGGAACATGCTTGTGCGCAGCCGCATGAAAAACGATCTCGGGCTGCCGGTCCTTGAAGACCGAATCAATTCTTTGCGCATTGCGGATATCTGCAATAATGGGGATCAATTTCAGAGAAGGATAATTGCTCTGCAATTCCAGGAGGATCTCGAAAATGGAATTCTCACCATGTCCCAAAAGAACGAGCTCGGCGGGTTCACGACGGGCGATCTGGCGGCAGAGTTCGCGTCCGATCGATCCGCCCGCCCCGGTCACCAGCACGCGCCTGCCTTCAAGGGCGCGGCCAACCTTCTCATCGTTGACCCGCACTGGTTCGCGGCGCAGCAGATCGGTGATATCCACCTCACGCAGGCGGTTAACGCTGACCCTGCCGCCAATCAGTTCATAAATCCCGGGCATGGTGCGCGAAGCAATGCCCTTCTCTCGGCAGGCATCGTTGACAAGGCGGATGATATTCCCGGGCGCCGAAGGAATGGCAAAAATAACTTCATCCACTTTTTGAGCGTCCAGAATGCTGGAGAGCTTGTTGACTTTGCCAATAACAGACACCCCATAGATCTGGTGGTTCTGTTTGGCCGGGTCATCATCGAGGAAACCGATCGGGATGAGATTTAACTGGGAGGATTTCTGCAGCTCGCGCACGACCAGGGCGCCCGCGTCCCCAGCACCGATGATCAGTACACGCCTGGCCTTGCCTTCGCGCGGCGCGGCGGATTGCTCCGCCAGAATGCGCAGGGCAAAGCGCGAACCGCCGATAAGGACCAGCGAGAGCAGCCAGTCAATGCCAAGGGCGGAGCGGGGCATGCCGGGCTGGATTAATTTGAAATTGACGAGCAGGAGCATCAAGCCGGAGGTCAATACCGAAGCGGTGGTCACTGCAGCCGTGATCAGGCGCAGTTCATTTGTGCTGGCATATATCCACAGCCGGCGATACAGGCCAAAATTAAAGTAAACAGGGATCTTGATCAACAGTGCCACGGCGCACATGACCACCGCCGCCGGGAAATAGAAGGGCAGTTCGCTTACGTTCAACCGCAGGGCAAAACTACCCAGGACCGAGATCACGATCAGGGCAAAGTCACCAATGAGTACAAAGCGGTTGCGGAGTTGAGGGCGGGAGGTCATGAGGAAAGGTAGGAACCAGAAAAATAAAGACGGAAAACAGGTGAAGGAATATTACGCACTACGCATAGCTTCCACCGCTTCCCGAATACCATCCACCAGGGATACCTGTGGCTTGAACCCGAGAATATCCATGGCTTTGCGGGGGGTTCCGATGGAGCGGTAAATGTCACCTGCACGCGGCTCAGCATGGACATGCCTGGGCGCATTGGGAAAGAATTCGTAAAGAATATCGAGCAGATCCAGCAGGCGGGTCTCAACGCCCGTGCAAACATTGAAGATCTGGCCCGGGGCGGCCGGATGCTGCGCAGCCAGCAGGTTGGCCTGGACCACATCGCGAACATTGACCAGGTCCCGGCTTTGTCCACCGTCTCCATAGATGGTGATGGGTTTATTATCGAGCATACGCCGGATAAAAATCGGGACAGCTGCAGCGTACATGGAATCCGGCCGCTGGCGGGGACCGTAGACATTGAAGTAACGCAGGGCGGCGACTTCCAGCCCAAATTGACTGGTGAACAGTTCGGCGTACATTTCATCGATGCGTTTGGAAGTTGCATAGGGCGAAAGCTGCTTCAACGGAGTGTCCTCGACCAACGGCATGGCCGTTGAATTGCCATACACCGCCGCGCTTGAGGCAATCACAACCCGTTTCACACCCGCCTTGCGGGCTTCGTCAAACATAACCGAGGTTCCGGTCACATTAACGTCAAAACATTCCTGGGGCTTTTCCATGGATTCGGGGACGGATACAAAAGCCGCTTCATGGAAGATCACATCCACACCCTGCACGGCCTCACGGACGCGAGAAGCATCACGCAGGTCACCTTCAACGATTTCAACTTCGAAGCCCTTGAGGTTCGCATACCTGCCCGAGGAAAAATTATCCAGGATTCGCACATGTACACCCTGCTTGAGCAGCGTGCCTGCAATATGCGACCCGATAAATCCGGCGCCGCCGGTCACAAGATATTTCATTTATCTGCCCGTCCTGCGTAACACGGTGCCGATGGTGCGCAACACAATGTTGATGTCCATGCCCAAGGTGCGATGTTTAATGTAATACAGGTCGTACTCGAGTTTAACAACGGTTTCCTTGACATTGGAAACATAGCCATAATTGATCTGCGCCCAACCTGTCAGACCGGGTTTGACCAGCAGGCGCGCCCGGTAAAAGGGGATTTGCTTCTGGAACTGGGCAACGAGTTCGGGTCTTTCGGCGCGGGGTCCCACCAGGCTCATTTCACCTAACAGCACGCTGAAAAATTGCGGCACCTCGTCGAGACGGCTGCGCCGCAGAAAATTTCCCACCCGTGTAACCCGCGGGTCGTTTTCAACTGCAAGTTTTGCCTCGCCATCCGCCTCCGCATGTTGAAGCATGGAACGATACTTATAGATCCTGAACAGGCGTCCGCCCTTGCCCAGCCTTTCCTGAGAATAAAAAATGGGAAATCCGCTTTCCAGGACAATGGCAATGGCAGTGATCGGAAAAGTGATCGCAAAGATCAGCACGCCCACCAGTCCGCCAACGATGTCCATCAATCGTTTGAACAGTTCGTACACCCCGCTGACCCGCACCTGGTCGACAAAGGAACGGATGACCCAGTCTGATTCAAGATGTTCGACCGGGACGCGCTGGGTCAGTTCCTCATACATGATCTGCATCCGCGTGACCTCTATTCCACGTTCCTGGGCATCCAGGATCGTTTGAAAAGTCTCGCCTTTGATCTCGCCGTTGATGGCAACGATAATATCCGAGACCTGATGATCTTCAATGATCGCAAGCAGTTTCTTACTGGGCCCCAAAATCGGAAATCCCTGATGGGTCTTTCCCTGCTTTTTGGGGTCGTCGTCGATGAACCCGACCAGCAGAAAAGGCGGCGGGATGAATTTTCGATAAATATCCGCCAGGGAGTAACCGGCCTTGCCAGCCCCAACGATCAAGACCCGGCGCAGCAAGCCTGAAGAGGTGTAAAGCCTGATATAGATCGCGCGCCAGGTCAGGGTCAAAAGGGATGCGAGCACCAGAAAGGCGCCCACCCCAATACGGGGCAAGGAGTTGGTCGGGTCCTGATTGATCGTGAACAGGAGTGAATATCCCAGCAATCCGACGATCGGAGCCACCGCAATTGCCCGTAGGGTTTTCCTCCAGCTTCCTGCCGTATGGACCTCATAGGAATCCACCATTAATAACAACCAAACCAGGGGCAAAAGGTAAAACCAGACCGGATAATTGTTGTTGTTTACTTCAAGAGCACGCGCAGCGCGGGCCGGGGAAAGGCCGCTCTGGATCAATTTATAGAGATTGATCTCATACCAGATATATAACGCGAGAAACATCGCGCCTGCGGATGCGACCAGATCGCCGATCACCAGGATCGTACGCTGCTCACTGGGTCTTAATCGAAAAGAAGGTCTTTGAATATCAGCCATTTTTATTTGCAGGAAACAAACTCGAAATACCGCTCCACAGGAATCCGCCGCCCCATGAGAAATGCATGGTCATGATCGCAAGCGGCAAACCGATCAGGAGGGAAATCCTTCCTTTTTCAAAAGCCAGCTTCAACCCGGCCAGCCCCAGCACAAAAAAATACGAAAATACCTGGATGGCAAAAAAATAGCGGGCCCATACAGCAAACAAGGATAACACACTCAGCAGCATCAGGTTCAAAACAAATGCAGGCGGCAACGCCTGACGCCAACGCAGAGTACGGGGGTATCTTCTTAACATCCTGAATTTCCAGAAACCATACCGCCAGTATTGACTTGCCAGCATGCCGAGTGTACTCCGCGAGAAATAAACGGAGCGGATGGTCGGATCCAGGAAAACCGTTCCCCCGGAATTCCGCACCCGCGTATTGAATTCATAATCTTCATTCGCCAGCAGTGTCTCATCGAAGGCACCGATCCTGTCGATCAAGGTGCGGCGGAACGAACCAAACGGGACGGTATCCACCGAGCCTTCCCCGGGATGAAGGCGGTAAAGGGCATCGCCCACTCCAAGAGGATGGGCCGCTGCAAAAGAAATTGATTGCGCGATCCAGGTATCGGCGCCAGCGCGGATGTCCCACACCCCGCCCACATTGTCGCCTTTGCCCATTTCATGGGCTGTCACACAACGCTCCACGTACTCAGGAATGGGCATGGAGTGCGCATCCAGGCGGACGATCAGTTCGCCTCGCGACTCACGGATGGCCTGATTCAGTCCCGATGGAATGGTCCGTGTCGAATTCTCCACCACCCGGATCGTTAGATCGCTGTGTTCCTTTTGAAAGGCCTCAATCAGGGTCCGCGTTCCATCTGAGGACATGCCGTCCGCGATGACCAGTTCCATTTGTGCACGTGGATAGGTCTGCGCGAGGACGGACTCAAGCAGATGGCGGATGGTGGCCTCTTCATTGTAGCAAGGGACGATGATCGAAACAAATGGGGTCATGGTCATTTGTGATTTAGTAGGCAACGTATCGCCGCCAAAAAACAAGGCGGCGGGGTGTATTAACGGCGAACGGGTATATTTTTCGAACTTCCCGGCAAAGGCAGGGATACCTCAAAGGATGTTCCCTTCCCCAACTTACTGCGGAGGGTAATTCTACCACCATGCGCCAGCACGATCTCCTTCGCAATGGCAAGCCCCAATCCTGCACCGTGTTTTTCCCCGCCCTTTCTCGCCGGGTCGGCCTGATAAAAACGATCAAAAATATGCGCTTGTGCCTCCTCGGGAATACCCGAACCGGTATCCAGCACTGAAACAACCAGCTCTTCATTAATGATCGAAGCCTTGAGCGAG
This sequence comes from Chloroflexota bacterium, assembly GCA_021414245.1. Lineage (GTDB taxonomy): Bacteria > Chloroflexota > Anaerolineae > Anaerolineales > Villigracilaceae > Villigracilis. The sequence continues at coordinate 301,225 of JAIOOU010000003.1, read as the reverse complement.
ATCAATCCTCCGCGAGGTGTAAACTTTAAGGAATTGTCCACAAGAATGACAAGGACCCGGGCCACACGGTCCCCATCGGCCCGAATGGGCGGCAGGGGCTCATCAACCGCAACAGTGATGTCCACACCCTTCCTTTGCAGCTGGGGTGTGAATTTTTCCGCCACCGCATTCAACATGGCACGCATATCCACCGGTCCCATCGTGATATCAGCGGTGCCCCCGTCCAGCCGGGCCAGATCAAGCAGGTCCAGCACCATGCGATGCATGCGCCCGGATTCATCATAAATCACCTGGGCCGCCTGTTGACGGGCTTCATTGGACTCCGCTGTTCCGTCCAAAATGGCCTGGGCAAAACCCTGGATCGAGGTCAGGGGCGTCTTCAATTCATGCGACACATTCGCCACAAAGTCACGCTGGGATTGTTGACTCGCGTGCATGCGTACCATCATGGAATTAAAGGCACGGGTCAATTCCTGGACCTCGAGCGGGCCGCGTACTTCGACAGGCTTCGGCTGCGCCGACGGGACTGCAGGCCAGGGCGAACGCGCAGCCACGATCACACTCTGCAAGGGGTCCGCGATCCAGCGCGCAAAAAAGAAAGCCACGATCAGGGAAAGAAATAAGGCGATCAAGCCGCTTTCCAGTATGAGAGGCAAAAATTCATCGGCGAACAGGCTGGTCAATGAAAAGGCGGGGCGCGGCGTGGCCACCATCAGAAAGGTGCCGTCAGGCAGTTTTTTGATCGAATAGATCCAGGCTGAATTATTGGCATCCCGCACAATGGGTGTATTTCGCAATAGAATCCGGTTCCTTGGAAATGGAAGTGCCAAGGCCTCCCGGGCGGATGTGTCAAATAAAACCTGTTTCTGCCCGGAAAATAAAACAATGCGAACACCAAAATTCCCGGACACGCGTTCCGCGGCGGATTCAAGAGAGTCTCCACCGTTTTTTACAAGAACAGTTTGAACAACCTTTAATTGTTCAAGGGATTGCCGGTATAAAAGCGGGTTTCGGATCAGGTACACCAGTAAAACAAGCGCCACCACCCCGAGGGCCGTGCCGACCAGGAAGGCATAACTTAACCACAAACGCGAGCGGATGGATGAAAACATCACACGACCAGCTTGTATCCCACACCCGTGACAGTTTCAATGCCCACTTTTCCACCATCCAGCTTTTTGCGCAGATGCGCGATATGTACATCCACCGTGCGGGTCTGACCGTAATAATCAAAACCCCAGGCCTGCTGAAGCAATTGCTCCCTTGTGAATACGCGGCCGGGCTGTTCTGCCAGGGTGAGCAACAGATCAAATTCCTGTGTACGCAGGTCGAGGGTCCGCGAGGCGATGCGGGCTTCCCGCGTGGTGGGGTCAATGATCAGGTCTCCGTGGTGGATCGGCTTGTCACCCCCCTGCTTGCGAGTCTCCGTTCTGCGCAGAACTGCTTTGACACGCGCAGTCAATTCACGCGGATTAAAAGGCTTGGTCAGGTAATCATCTGCACCCAATTCGAGGCCGAGGATCTTGTCAATGTCTTCGTCCCGGGCCGTCAACATGATGATGGGAGTCTCATCCCCGCCTGCCCGCAGTTTCCGGCAGACCTCGAAGCCGTCCAGTTTGGGAAGCATCACGTCCAGCACGATCAGGGCCGGGTGTTGTTTTGAAACTGCTTCGAGGGCAGCCTCCCCATCGGTGACTTCCAATACTCGAAAACCGTCCCGCTCGAAATACAGGCGCGCGAGCTTGACGATGGAAGGTTCGTCGTCAACAATCAGGATCAGTTCCGGGATCATGCTTATGAGAGCAAAGCCACGGCTTCGATCTCCACCAATCCACCCTTGGGCAAACCCGCCACCGCAATGGTACTGCGTGCGGGGGGATTTTCACCGAAGAATTCAGCATAGATGGCGTTCATTTTTGAAAAGTCATTCATGTCCTTGAGAAAGACCGTGGTTTTGACCACATTGTCAATGGACGATCCCGCAGTTTCGAGCACATTGCGGATATTGGTCAGCGCCTGACGGGTTTGTTCCTCAACACTGGCGGAGACCAATTCCCCGGAGACCGGGTCAAGACCGATTTGGCCCGCAGTGTACACCATGGACTCGGTCCGGATGGCCTGCGAGTACGGACCGATGGCTTTCGGAGCCTTTTCCGTATGAATGATTTTCTTTTTCATGAGCACCTCTTTGACGAATGGAGTCTGCGAACAATAACCGATGATTTCATTTTAATACAGAAATGACTTTAGGGTAAAAGTGCATGTCGCTGCACAGTGTATAAATTGACCTCTTGCAAAAGTCAAAAATCCTAACCACGGAGACACACCTCTTGCAAAAGTCAAAAATCCTAACCACGGAGACACCGAGCCACGGAGTTTTTGATTATTTTTTCTCGGTGTTTCCGTGTCTCAGTGGTTCAAAAAGGTTTTACACGTAAAAGCCTTGTAACTTATGCAAGAGGTCTAATATAAAAGAAGCAACGGCACAGGAGACCCATGCCGTTGCTCTTGAATGATCGAGCTGAATTACGAATCCCGTTCTGTTGACGCACCTGCCGGTTTGTTGGCCTCACGGAAGGCCTTGAGCGCCTCTCGCAATGCCTTGCCGGTCGCGTTCATTTCGGATTTGAGCTGCTGCATCTTCGCACGCATCTCCTGCACAGTGGACTTTGCCTTTTCGGAATCGGTCACCTTGCCGCTTGCATCAAAGCCCTGGTGAGAATTCACGATCCCGTTGATGCTATTGTAGGTCGGCCTGGCATTCTTGAGGGCGGCTGCAAACGCATCCAGGGCAGCCTGCAGGGCGGCGACGTCCTTGCCGTTCGCAGCGGCCTTATCCAGTCGCGCCTGGATTTTTGCAATCTGGCCGTCTGTATCCTCAAAGCCCTTGCCGAGCATTTCATAGGCCTGCAACTGGTGCGCCCAGGCCTGCTCCAGCTTTTCATTGGAGACTTCGCCCTTGGGCGGGGTCACTCCCTGGGCAAAGGCGCTGCTGATCGGGAACGCCGCAAAGACGAGGGCGGCGGACAAAACTGCCATTAAAGTTTTCTTGAATATGCTTTTCACGGTAAGCCTCCTTTAGGTTACAAGGCTGATTTTAGGGCTGGAGGGTTACGAGGGTATGGCGTGGATGTAAAAAGGTTGTAAATTTTCCATTCAATTAACCATTTCCCAAAAGACTCTGAGTTTCATTCAGGAAATAATTTGTCACTCACATTTGCAGATTCTTCTCTATTTGATAGCCACTCTACAAGTCCCTGTATGAATTTTATACTTCCAAAGATTATCGCTCCGTAACAAACTACATAGCTCCCCCCAACAGGTGCGATTAGGTATCCTATAGCGGTAAAAATACCTCCTGGCACCAACATCAGAAGCCCAATCAACATATTTCTCAAGCCCTTTTTAGCCGCCAAAGCCCTTTTTGCTTGTTCAACCGGATCTGTGAGAATTGGAATACCATTCGGGGTAAATTTTACTAACTCCTTTGAATTTGACTCAAGATTAATCTCTTGGCCTACCTCTATGTTTGGAGATTGTTTGTTTACATCCGAATGCTCAGGAATATTTCTGACATAAGTTGATTTTTCATTTTCATCAACATTTTTTAACTCTTTATTTATGAATAAGAGACAACTTGGGCAAGTTCCATTCAACTTCGGAAGTACTTTAGTATTGCAGTGTGGACAAACAACAACAACTCTATCAATCACACACATCCTCCTAATGTTCTTTTTTCATTAAAAACCTACAAAGACAACTTTCGCGGTATTCACAATTGAAACACTAGCAATGCACTTTGGCATTTAATGAATTCTGTTTACACCCGTCTGATCGCCAGCATGGTCAGGTCATCTCCCAGAGGCACGGATTCAATAAATTCGTTCAAGCGATGCTCGACCAGCACGAGGGCTTCGTCAGCGGTATTGGCTTCGATGGATTTAAGCGCGTCCATCAGACGCGAATCGCCGAATAATTCACCGGCTTCGTTGAAAGCTTCCGTCAAGCCGTCGGTGTACAGCAGCAGCATATCCCCTTCCGCCATTGAAACCGTGCGTTCCTTCATGCTGGGCTGTTCCAGGACACCCAAGGCCACCGCCGTACGCGTGAGCTTCTCGATCTCCCCGTTGACCCTGACCCAGAATGGCGGGTTGTGTCCCGCGTTGACATAAGTAAAGTCGCCGGTCTCGGGGTCGAGCACGCCATAGACCGCCGTCACGAACATGCCCGATTGCGTGTCAGGCAAAAGCTGGTCGTTGACCCGCCGCAAGACCTCGGCGGGGGAATCCATCTCGATCACAGCGGCCCGGATCAGGGTCCGTGTGAGCGCCATGAACAGGGCGGCAGGCATGCCCTTGTCGGCCACGTCCGCGATGAAAAGTCCGAGTTTGCCGCTCGGCAAAACGATCACATCATAAAAGTCACCGCCCACCTGACGTGCAGTCCGCCAGCGCGCCGCCATTTGCCAGGCGGCGTGGGTCGGCAGGGTGTGCGGAATAAAAGTTTGTTGAATCTGTCGCGCCAGCTGCACCTCAGTCTCGAGGCGCTCACGCACCACCATCTCCTGCTGTAACAGATCGTTTTGGATGGCAAGCGCGGCCTGCTGGGCGATGCCGTTGATGATCTCGATGCGGCGTGTGCGGAAACGGCGTCCGTTTTCAGCCTCTTCGATGACCATGACCCCAAACATGTCATTCTTGATCGACAGGGGCACAGCCATCAACAGCCGGCCCGCGGTCAACAGATCCGCTTCGCTCGTAATCTCGGGGCTGATCTCGAGCCAGGAAGTGGGTTCGGCCCCTGGCAGGATGGTCTGCGTGATCATGCGATTTTGTTCGCGGGCATAATCCAGCAAGGGGAAGGAACCCAGCTTGAATTCCTTCTCCGTCATGCTGGTCTCTTCCTCATCCGAATACCCGTATTCATGCGATGCCAGAAAAGACTCTTTCTCCGAGTCCCAACGATACAGGGCCACACGGTGCACACCCACAAGGATGGGCAATATGCGGGTGATCGAACCGAGGATCTCATCCAGGTCATTTAAACTGACCACAGCCTGAGCCACCTGCAATAAGGCTGCAGAAGCATAGGCCTGTTCCTGAGCCGAGTCATACAAACGCGCATTCTCGATCGCAACGGATGCGTAACTGGCAAAGGTTGTGGTTACGGCCTGCGCTTCGTGACCGTATCGACCCGCAGTGTGATGTGACAGGGTCAGGACCCCCAGGGAACGGTCACCCACCCGCAAAGGCGCGGCAATGGAGGAGTAATTATTTTCATAATCGGCGGCCAGGCCGGCGGGCCAGAGCGGTTCATCCGGCCTGCGGATGATCGGCACATCCGACATCAAGGCCTCCGCCATGGCGTAGATCGCATCGGGATACGAGATGCATACGCTTTCGAGCTGGCTGGCATCCGTGCCATGCACAGCGGAGAGACAAAGCTCATCGTCTTCCAGGAGCCAGATGGCCGAAATATCAATCGGCAGGTTGCGGTCCAGTTCCGACAGGATTGTTTCCAACACCTCGTCCACGCCCACATTGTCGGAGACCAGGCCCGCGACTTCGCGCAAACTATCCGAGACCTGGCGCCGCCATTGCTCGGAGCGGTACAGGTCCGCGTTGCGGATGGCGGCGGCCATCGTATCGGCCACGGCCTCGAACATGACCTTGTCATCCTCGGTGAAGGCGTTTAATTTATCGGACTGGATATCCAGCAGCCCAACCACATCCTCATTGAATAGAAGGGGCACACATAATTCAGACTGGGTGTTCTTGGGCGGCAAAGGCGAAGGCACATAACGCTTTTCCCTGGTTACATCATTGGCCAGCACGGTCTGGCCGTGACGGGCCACCCAGGGCATGATGCCATCCATATCGTCCAGGGGAATCGCAAAACCCTGCAGCTTCCTGCTGCGCTTGCCGCTGCCCGCTTCGTAATTGATCAGACGCCGGTTGGGATGGACCGTAAACAGGGAAACGTGCGGGTACCCAAATTTTTCATGGATCAGGTTGGCCGCATCGCGCATGATCTCTGACAGTTCGAGGGTGGAGGTAACGCTTTTGCTGACTTCCGAAACCAGGGTGAGCTGGTCCGCGCGGCGGCGCAGGCTGCCATACAAACGCGCGCCCTCCACGGCCCGGGCGATGTTGTCCGCGAGTGCATGCAGGATCAGCAGGTCATTGGGATGAAAGGCATGCGCCTGGTTGCTTTGCACATCCAACACGCCCAGCACACGGTCTTCCAGTTTTAATGGAATGACCACCTCGGACACCGTTTCAGGCAGGCTGTCGATGAAGCGATAGCGGCTGTCAGCGCGCACATCATCACAGACGATCTGCTCCCCTCGCAAGGCGGCCTCGCCGATCAGGCCCTGACCGATCTCCACTTCTAGTGCGATCGAGGCCTTCTTCCTGCCCTTGCGGGGAGCCACGGCACTCGACCGGAAACGCAGCGCGTTGGAATTCGGCTCCAGGGTAAAGATGGCCACATAATAATAATTAAATGTCTTTTGGATCAGTTCAGTAACCCGGGCGGACAGTTCATTTACATTGAGGACATTTGCGATCTGAGTACTGACCTCGCGAACGAGATTTAACTGCCGCAGGCGAAATTGTTCGACTTCCGCGCGATGTGAGGCAAACAGACTCATCCCCACGATTTGGGCCAGACCCTGAAGCAGATTCAACTCCGCAGAGGAAAAGACCGGCCCCTTCGGACGGGTGACCTGAAGCGCCCCGAGGGTGATGCCCTGGTCTGCAAGCGGCACCGAGACAAAGGTCAGGCGTGAAGCGGTTTTTGTTTTTCGTTTTGTCTTTTGTGTGGTGACCTTGCCGGCCTTGATGGCGAGTCGCATCCCGCCTTTGGGCGGCTGGGGAGGGAAGACAGGCTGGCTGTCCCAATCAGGCAAACGAAAGACCTTTTCATTCAGCCAAACATCGACCGAGCCATCGATGAGATGGTTGGTCATCGACACAATACGGTCGCGTTGTGCGCTGAGAGAGTCTTCGTTGCGGAGCTGTTCCCCCAGGCTGGCAAGTTGACGCCAGTCCCATATCGATCCGGGGCGCTCCACTTGTTTTGCGGGGCTCATGCGGTTTATCCCCTGCGCTTGGTCATTTTCAATAAATTGCCTGTGGAGGAACTGGATTGATAGGAAACTTCATCCATGAGCTTCCGCATCAAATAGACGCCCAATCCCCCGATCTGGCGGTCGGAAAGGTCCGCTTTCAAGTTCGGCTGTTTCACCTTCGACGGGTCGAAGGGCTTTCCTCTGTCCCTCATCGTAATGACGATGGTATCGCCCTGCATGTCGCAGTTAATGTCAAGCGTGGCATCCGGGACTCCCTCGTAGGCATGCTCAATAATGTTGGATGCAGCCTCATCGGCCGCAAGCTGCAGGGAATAGATGACCTTGTCGGTAAAGCCGCCCTCGGCTGCCACCTGTGCCACAAGCTCACGGATCTCATCCAGGAATTCAAATTTTGCGGGGAAGGTTTTGTTAGTCATAGTTAAAAATGGAAATTAAAAGCCGCCTCTATCTCCACCGGAAACGGGGCGGCCATTCTTCCTGGTTTATCCGTAGGATCCCGCCAGGGACAAATTAAAAGCTGCCAACTGCCGCAATACTGTCATCGAAAGTCTTAAAGAGTTCGGTAAAGCCTGCAAGTTCGAGGGCCTCGCGGATCCGCTCGGGGACGCCCACCAACACCAGCTCGCCGCGGTTGTAGCGTTTGCAATTTCTTTGGGTGGCAAGCAGGGCACGAAAACCGGCACTCGACATATATTCAAGTTCGCTCATGTCAACGGCGATCTTGAAATGGCCTTCATCATTCGCCTTTTCAAGCGCCTTTGCAAAATCAGGAGCCGTGGCGCTATCCACCCGGCCCTTAACCTTGATCAAGTCACAGTGTTTGAATTCCTGGGTTGTGATTTCCATGGTACGCCTCCATCGATAAGATAAGTTCCTTGCATTGACCGGCAAAATTATATCATGTCTTCCATGCGCCGAGATCGGGGACCCCGCTCTTATTTTTTGGACTCACAGGGAAACTGGCAAATCGTTTACAATTGTCAATATGAGTCAGGAACAAGGAGAAGATAATGATGGGTGAACCTGTCTTTGTGATGCTTGTGGAAGATAACGCCGATCATGCCGAACTGGTGATCAGAACCCTCGAAGATCATCGGATCGCCAATAAGATCCAGCATTTTGCAGACGGACAAATCGCCCTTGACTACCTGTTCCGACGCGATTCGTACGCCAGTCCCGAGTCCAGCCCACGGCCGCATCTGATCCTGCTTGATCTGCGGCTTCCCCGCGTCGACGGGCTTGAAGTCCTCCGGCAAATCAAGGAGGAGGATCAATTAAAAAACATCCCGGTCATCATCCTGACCACCTCCGAGGCGGAAAAGGATGTGGCGCGTGCCTATAATCACCATGTTAACAGTTATCTCGTTAAACCGGTGGGGTTTGAAGAATTCAGCAAGCTGATGAACGACCTTGGATTTTACTGGCTGGGCTGGAACAAACATCCACGTATTTAATCGCCACCTGCGGCACAAAATTAATTTTTACATATGAGTGACAAGGTCAATATTCTTTTAATTGAAGATGAAGATCCGCATGCGGAGTTAATTCAACGCGCCTTTGAAGACCAGGACAGCCGCGTTCGAATCGTGCGGGTACGCTCACTGGCGGAGGCGCGTGCGCGGATCCAGGCCGAGGAACCCAGTCTGATCATCGCGGACTGGCGTTTGCCGGATGGCGAAAGCATGGAATTGCTACCAAATCATCACGACCCCCTCGCCACGCCGATCATCCTCATGACCAGTTACGGGAATGAACGCATCGCCGTCGAAGCCCTGAAATCCGGCGCCCTGGATTATGTGGTGAAATCCCCGGAGGCCATGCTGGACATGCCGCATCTTGCAGCCCGGGCGATCGAACAGTGGGATGCGCGCGCGGAACGCGTGCGCATGGAAAACGAGCTGGCCGAGCGGGAGGCTCAATTCCGTCTGCTGGCGGAGAACGCCAGCGACATGATCTCGCGACTCGCGATTGACGGGCGCATTTTATACGTATCCCCCGCTTGTGAAACCATCCTGGGCTATAAACCTGAAGAACTTACCGGAACGATCAGTTTCGATGTGATTCACGAGGATGAACGCACCTTCGTCTCGAATCTTTTCAAGGGAAACCGATACGATACGACTTATACGATCACCTATCGCGCGCTTCATAAACAAGGTCATTATGTCTGGTTGGAATCATCCGCCCGCGCCATCCTGGACCGAAAAACGGATTCCATTCTCGAGATCCAAACCACCTCCCGCGATATCACGGAACGGAAGAAAGCCGAGAAGGCCCTGCAGGATGCACATGAAAACCTGCAGGAAGCCTATCAAAGGACCATCGAAGGCTGGGTTCGCGCCCTCGACTTGCGCGACCGCGAAACGGAAGGTCATACTCAACGGGTCACTGAACTCACCCTCAAAGTGGCCAGGACACTGGGATTCTCCGAGGAGGAACTCACTCATATCCGTCGCGGCGCATTGCTGCACGATATGGGGAAAATGGCCATTCCCGATGACATCCTGCAAAAACCGGGGCCGCTTAGCGAAGCCGAGTGGGAAAAAATGCGTTTGCATCCAATCTATGCCTATGAAATGCTCTCCCCAATTTCGTACCTGCTCCCGGCCCTGGATATTCCCTACTGTCATCATGAACGCTGGGACGGAAGCGGATACCCGCGCGGATTAAAGGGAGAGGAAATCCCCCTGGTCGCAAGGTTGTTTGCCATCGTGGATGTGTGGGATGCCCTGTGCAGTGACCGCCCATACAGAAAGCCGCTTCCAAAACCGGAGGTGATCGCCTATTTACGGGAAAAATCCGGCGAACTATTCGAACCCAAACTTGTGGATGTTTTTCTCGCCATCGTGGAGTCACAGCAATAGTTCCATAATATTCCAGCGAAACAAATCAAGTTGACTCCCCATCCCACATCGGGTATCCTTGCCCCCGTCCGGGCAGGCCCGGCGCGGCGAAGCCTTTCGAACCCCGCCAGGATCGAAAGATAGCAACGGTAAGGAAGTGTCTCCGGGTGCCGCCGGCAGCCTGCCCGGATATTTTTATGAATGCCCTGTGGGAGTATTCCCACTTATTGTTTATAATCCATACATGACTTCTTCAAATTGGATCAGGATCATGATTGCCGCAGGGGTGGGAATTGCGCTGGGCGTAATCTACGGCTGGATGATCGACCCGATCGAATATACCGATGTAACCCCCAACATTCTGAGGGAGGATTATCGTGCCGATTATGTTCTCATGGTCGCAGAGGCCCATCAAAAAGAACAGGATCCAGAGCTGGCGGCGCGTCGGCTGGCCATTTTGGGAAGCGACTCTCCCGCCCAGATCGTAACTGTCACTCTGAACTTTGCCGCCAACAATGGCTTTACCCCAAACGAGATGTCCGCACTTCAAGGGCTGCTGACCGCCATGCAGACCTACCAACCTCAGGGGGGCAGCGTTCCATGAAATCATTTTTCCGCAACACAACCTTCCATATGAGCCTGGCGATTCTTGCAGGCCTGGGTCTGGGACTGGGATACTCGTGGAAAATCTCCCCTGTCACCTATGTGGACGCAAGCCCTGCCATTCTTCGCAGTGATTTTAAGGATCAATATCGAATTGTCATCGCGGCATCCTACGCATCCTCCCAGGACCTTGCCCGTGCCCGTGCGAGACTCCGGCTGCTGGGAGATGTCGATCCGATCGGAGAGTTGAGCGCGCAGGCGCAGCGCATGCTTGCAGCCGGGGATTCCCTGCAGCATATCGAACCCCTTGCACGGCTGGCCGCGGACTTGCAACAGGGCTTTGCCAGCGCGCCTCCCAGCCCGACTTTGTTTACCGATGTAAATATTTTCGAAACTCCGATCTCCGCATCCACCTTTGCAGAGTTTGCCGTGACGGAAACACTCATCGCTCAGATTATCGAAGAAGCATCGCCCTTCCCAACCCCTGTCTTTGAACAAACCCCGCTCGCGCCGGTATTTGCGACTGCAAACACTCCCCGTCCCACCTTTACACCCAATCCGGGACCTGGGGCCCCTTTTACTCTTGTCGGTCAGGACCCGGTCTGCGACCCTGGGCTGCAACGCGGCCTGCTCCAATTCATGTTCATGGATGGCCGTCGAAGACAGGTCGCTGGGATTGAGATCACTGTCACCTGGAGTCAGGGAGAAGACCGCTTCTTCACCGGATTCAAGCCCGAGCTTGGGGATGGATACGCGGACTTCGTCATGCAGCCGGATGTCATTTATAACATTCGTGTCGTGGAAGGTGGCGCTTTCGTCCCGAATATTTCCGCTCCTGCCTGCGCAGACCCAAATGGGCAAAAATACCCCGGCGGGTTGCTGCTGACTTTCCAACAACCATAGTCCTGCAACCAAATATGACCTCATTCGTTATATCCTGCATACGATATCAAGGAGCAACGAATGAACACAACTCATCCAAATCTGAAACCGGGCCTGTTGACCGCCATTGCTGTCATGACCCTCACGAGCGGCATTATCAATCTCTTTTGGGGATTTGTCGCCTCAGCCACGGCCCTCGGCACGATCGTCGGCGTCGTCTGTCTGCCGATCACCATCCTGCCCACCATTCTGGGCGTTTTTGAGATTATCTATGCAGCAAAGTTGTTAAGTGCGCAGCCTCAACCCGTCCAACCCTCCCCATCCATTGCAATTTTTGAGATCCTGACCTTCCTGATGGGAAACGTTTTTTCAGTTGTTGCAGGAATCTTGAGCCTGATCTTCTATAATGACCTGACCGTCAAGGAATATTTTGCCGGGATCAACGGATCATATGTCACTCCACCCGCGGCCCCGCAACCGACTGCGCCCAGGCTTGAATCTCCCGCGATGCCGGCAGAACCCGTTCGCCCTGAACCGGACATCCTTGAGGAACCCGCCAGGGAAAAACACACCCGCAAGGTCGCAGGAAAGAAATAATAGAAGTAATGGCCGCCAGTCAGGCGGTTGTTACTTTAAGTCGGGAGGTTTGACCCTTGACTCTCGCTCTCCTCACCCATAAAATGGAACTACAATTTAACGGATTACAGGGAAGAGACCCGTGTGTCAAATACGGGCGCCGAAGGTGCAAATCTGGCAACAGGCGAAACCAGATGAAACTCTCAGGCAAAAGGACCCTGTAACCGCCTTAACTCTGGAAAGTCCCGGTCCATGCGGGACACCGACGGTGTAAGCGTAATTTGACGGTTAAACAGGACGAGTCAAACCGGAAAATTACATAATCTCTCAGGTTCCATTACAGAGGACGCACAATTCTATATGCGTGCGTCCTCTTTTGATTCGCCCATATCTCATTTCGCTACAGGAGAATAAAATCATGAAAATACCTTCCAGCCTCAAGTACACAAAATCCGATGAATGGTTCGATCCGGCCAGTGGTGCCGTGGGCATCACGGACTTCGCCCAAAGCCAGCTTTCGGACATCGTCTTTGTCGAACTCCTCGTGGAGGAGGGCGAGCAGGTAACAGTGGGCAAGGCCATTGCCTCGGTGGAATCAGTGAAAGCATCCGCTGAAATTTACGCACCCGCCGCCGGAAAGGTCAGTGCCGTGAACAAGGGCCTGTCCGATAAACCTGAGACCTTGAATTCCGATCCATTCGGTGAAGGCTGGATGATCAAAATCGCCGGCGGCACAACCGGTGACGTGATGGACTCTGCCGCATATGAGAAGGATTGCGCCGGAAGGGCACATTAATTGAATTAGAGGCAACATGACCTATATCCCGATTTCCCCCAACGAACGGGATGCGATGCTCAAAACAGTCGGTGTCAAGTCACTCGATGACCTGTTCGATGCCGTCCCTAAAAAACATCGCTTCCCAAAATTAGACCTGCCCCCGGCACTCACCGAAATGGAGGCCGCCTCCCTTTTAAGTGAAATGGCCAACACTAATGAGAACGTGCGCGAACACATGATCTCGTTTCTCGGAGCGGGTGCGTACAACCACTACGTTCCCTCCGTGGTGGACCACATGCTCCGCCGCGGTGAATTCTATACAGCCTACACACCCTATCAACCTGAAATTTCCCAGGGCACCCTGCAGGCCATTTTTGAATATCAATCCCTGATGACCAACCTGACCGGCATGGAAGTGTCCAACGCCTCACACTACGACGGGGCGACTGCCACGGCCGAAGCGGTCAATCTTGCCTTTGCACAGTTCCGCGGCAGACGCAAGAAGATCGTCATGTCCCCCACAGTCCACCCGCAATACCGCGAGGTGATCCGTACCTACTCACAAGGCATGGGACTGGAAGAAGCCGGGGATGATGCAACAGCCGATCTGGAAGTCGGACCCGGAGCCCTGATGTCGCTTATCGACGAAAACACCATGCTGGTCGTCGTGCAATATCCGGATTTCTTCGGCCGCATCCACGATTACACCAAACTGATAGAGGATGCGCATGCAAAGGGTTCATTGGTCTGCGTTGTTGCAAACCCAACTGCTCTGCTCATGCTCAAGACCCCCGCCGAAATGGGCGCAGACATTGTCGTCGGCGAAGCCCAGCCCTTTGGCATTCCGCTTTGGTATGGCGGACCGTACCTGGGTTTCTTCACCACCAAGAAATCCTACGTCCACAAAATGGCCGGACGTTTGATTGGCGAGACCGTGGACAACCGCGGACAGCGTTCCTACGTCCTGACCCTCACCGCGCGCGAACAGCACATCAAACGCGAGCGCGCCACCTCCAACATCTGCACCAACCAGGGTCTGCTGGCGCTTGCATCCGCAGTCTACATGTCATCGCTCGGGAAAACCGGCCTGCAGCAGGTCGCCAATCTTTGTTATCAGAAGGCGCATTACGCGGCCGCCGAACTCAGCAAAATCGACGGGTTCGGGTTGTGTTTCAGCGAGCCGTTCTTCCACGAATTTGTGTTGTGCTGTCCCAAGCCTGCCAGCGAGGTGAACGCCTACCTCCTTGATCACGGCATCTTTGGTGGATACGATCTCGGCACGGATTACCCGTCCCTGGAAAATCACCTTCTGGTTGCGGTCACGGAGATGAACAGCAAACAGGAAATCGACACGCTTGTGGAAGTATTAAAGGAGATGGAATAATGGCCACAATTGTTGAACCCACCATCTTTGAACTTTCCTCCCCGGGCCGGCTCGGCGTGACCATGCCCGCCTCGGACGTGCCGGCAACTGCCCTGCCTCCCAAAAATTTACTGCGCTCCGAGCTGCCCCTGCCTGAGCTCGCCGAAGTGGACGTGGTTCGGCACTATACGCGCCTGAGCAAATTCAACTACAGCGTCGACGACGGCTTTTACCCTTTGGGTTCCTGCACCATGAAGTACAACCCCAAGATCAACGAGGACACCTGCCGCCTGCCCGGTTTCCTTTACACTCATCCATTACAACCGATCGAGACCGTGCAGGGCAATCTTGTTTTGATGTACGAATTGCAGGAATGGCTGAAGGAGATCAGCGGCTTCGCAGGCATCACCCTGCAGCCGGCCGCGGGCGCTCACGGTGAATTCACAGGCGTGCTCATGATGGCCGCCTATCACAAATCACGCAACGACACCAAACGCACCAAGATGCTCATCCCGGATGCAGCGCACGGAACTAACCCCGCCTCGGCCGGCATGCTGGGCATGAGTGTGGTCACCATCCCCTCGGATGAACGCGGAAATGTCGACCTGAAAGCCTTGGAAGCCGCCTGTGACGATACGGTCGTGGGCATGATGCTTACCAACCCGAACACCCTCGGCATGTTCGACGAACACATCGAGAAGGTCGTGGAACTGGTCCACAAATGCGGCGGACTGATGTATGGCGACGGCGCAAACTTGAACGCGCTGCTCGGTATTGTCCGCCCCGGCGATGTTGGCTTTGATGTAATGCACATCAACCTGCACAAGACCTTTTCCGTCCCGCATGGCGGCGGCGGACCAGGTTCCGGCCCGGTTGGTGTAAGCAAACGCCTGGTGGACTTCCTGCCCTCGCCCCTGGTCGGGATCGTCGAGGAAGGCGATGATGAAATGGAACCTCTTTATGGTTTCATTACCCCCAAGCAAAGCATTGGACGAATGAAAGCCTTCCACGGTCATTTCGGCGGCGGACTGGTCCGCGCCTACACGTACATCTCCATGCACGGCCCCAACGGCCTCAAGGATATCTCGCAGTATGCAGTGCTCAATGCGAATTATCTGCAAGCCCGCCTGCGTGGTACGTACAAGATCCCGTATGATCGCATCTGCATGCATGAATTTGTGGCTGAGGGAGCCTTTGAAGGCAGTGATGTGCGCGCCCTCGATATTGCCAAGCGTCTGATGGATTACAATTTCCATCCACCCACAAACTATTTCCCCCTGATCGTGCACGAAGCCCTGATGATCGAGCCGACCGAGACCGAGAATAAGGACACCCTCGATCGTTTCGCAGACGCACTAATCAAGATCGCAGAAGAGGCCAGGTCCCAGCCGGAGCTGCTTCATGATGCGCCCCATACCACTAAATTTGGCCGCATGGATGAGGTTAAGGCCGCACGTGAACTGGTCCTGTGCTGCTGGCTGCCGGAGAACTACGAGTCCATGAGGTAAAAGGAAAATTTCAATAAAAAGGGTCGCAAAATTGAACTTTGCGGCCCTTTTTTGATTCGTGAAAATAATCTCATCTTATTTTTGCATCTACCGAGGGGGCACAGGGTTATAATCAGCAACCAACCGAAAGCCAAAGTTCAGAGGAGAGATATGCTTAACAAGCTTTTATTCCACCGCTTCCCAAATGTAAAAAGCTGGCTGACCCGCCTGCAATATGAATTCATCTCTGCACTGAATCTGAAGAAGGAAGTGCTCTTCATGAATTTCGGCTATACTGCCCACCATGAAGGCGCCGAACCGCTCAAACTCGACCCTGAAAACGAAAAGCACAGATATTCCCTTCAGCTTTATCATCATGTGGCCAAATCCGTGGACTGGAGCGGATGCGATGCTCTGGAAGTCTCCTCAGGACGCGGCGGCGGCGCGCATTTCATCATGAATTATTTCAAGCCAAAATCCTACACCGGCGTGGATTTTTCAGCGCGAGCCATCGAGTTCTGCCAAAGTCATTACAAGGTCGATGGCCTCAAATTCCGCCACGGCAACGCCGAAGCACTCACCTTTCCGGATAACTCCTTCGATGTGGTTGTGAATGTGGAAGCCTCACTCTACTATCCCAACATTACCAAATTCTTCGAACACGTCAAACGTGTGCTCAAACCCAACGGATATTTCCTTTACACGGACCTGCGCTACACGGAAAAAGT
This sequence comes from Chloroflexota bacterium, assembly GCA_021414245.1. GTDB lineage: Bacteria > Chloroflexota > Anaerolineae > Anaerolineales > Villigracilaceae > Villigracilis. The sequence goes on along the minus strand of JAIOOU010000003.1, from coordinate 284,872 downwards.
CGACCTCTGGCACGCACAGTTGAAAAGCATGGGCTTGAAATTGATCAAGGAGGAAGACATCACTGACAACGTCTTGAAAGCCATGGAGCTGGATCGGGAACGGCGCATGCAGCTGGTGGACAAATTTGTCCCGGCCATCCTGCGCAAACAGTTCTATCACTTCGCAGGCTTAAGCCCGGACTCCCCAAATGCCACCCCGCACCTCGATAACAGAAGATACTGGTACTTCGTTTTGCAAAAGGAAGGATAAAAAAAGACGCGCCGCATGGCGCGTCTTTTTTTATCCTGGAATGTATTGACAGGAATTACTTCAAGGGGACCCAAAGGTGAAGCTCGGTCATCTCGCAACGCGTGCCATAATCCTTGTTTGTACCGGACAACAGCGTCAAACCCAGGTTTCCATACAAGGGTCTGCTTTGCGCAAGGGTGTATTCGCCAACGACTTCATTGTTTACCAGGACGTATGAATAGGTTCCTTTAACGATCACTGCAAAATCGGCCTCGGTGTTATCGTCGAAGGTTACCAGGTTCGTTCCACGAGTGGTCCCGAGCGGACGTCCGCCGCCACTGCTCATATCCGCATCGATGAACAGGATCCTGGAGCGATCCAAAAAGACTGCGTAGTGGTCGTTATTATCCTGGATGCCGAAGATAAATCCACAACCGGAAATATCGGAGTTCTTATAGGCGCTGCTCCATTTGAAATGTGCGCTCATGTAAAAATCGTCGGCTTTATTATCCAGGATCCACCAGTTATACCAGCCAAGCTGCGCCCATTCCTCATTGAAATCATCAAGTTCGGTAAATCTGCCCTTGGCGGTCATCAGATATCCCTTGTCAAAGTAGCTCTGGGCTTCCGCATTCAGGTCAGTCATCCGCTGGGTGGCTGCAAGATTGGGGGTGATAGTCGGTCTGGGGGTTGCGCTCGGTCTGGGGGTCTTCGATGGTACGACGGTGGCAGTGGCCGTGGGCTCTGGCGTGGGCTGTGCGCCGCAGGCCAGAGAGACCAGAACTAATACCAGGATGAGAGTTGTAAGCGGGTATTGATTTTTGCGCTGCATGATTTCCTCCTGAAAATTTGTTAGCTTGATGGTACAACTTAATGGAACAAAATACAACTACTCAAAAAATTTGTTACTTTTTACAGGATTGACAATCTCTCCAAAATAAGGCCGTTTGAGAAGGTTAAAATCGCGTCTTTTGCCCAATAAAATGGCTTACAATACAAATATCAAACTCAGGAGTCCGCAATTATGCAGCTTAGTGACGATACCCGAAACAAAGTCCTTTTGTTCCAACAGACGGAGATCACCGAATACCATATTTACAAGCGCCTCGCGCAACGCATTAAATCACCCGAAAACGCAAGGATCCTCGACCAGATCGCCGAGGATGAGCTCCGACATTACAACGGCTGGAAGGAATACACAGGTGAGGAGGTCCAGCCGCGCTGGCTTTTTGTCTGGTTTTATTATCTGGTCAGCCTGACCTTCGGCTTCACCTTCGGCGTCAAACTGATGGAACTCGGCGAGGAAGCCGCACAGGTGAATTACGAATCGGTCGCCAAGGAGATCCCGGAGGCGGCTCAATATCATGATGAAGAGGACAGGCATGAGCATCAGTTAATTGAAATGCTCGACGAGGAAAGACTTCAATATGCGGGTTCGGTCGTGCTTGGCTTGAACGACGCCCTCGTGGAATTGACCGGCGCCCTGGCCGGGTTAACTCTCGCCCTGCAAAACGTAAAGTTGATCGCCCTCTCGGGATTGATCACCGGCATCGCCGCGTCACTCTCCATGGCTGCCAGTGAATATTTATCGACCCGTTCGGAAAAGACCAGCAAACATCCGGTCCGCGCCGCGGTCTACACCGGCATCGCCTACATTGTCACTGTCACCCTGTTGATCCTGCCCTACCTGCTTTTTGAAAATTATTATCTCGATCTTGCAATTGCCCTGACCACAGCCGTGATCATCATCGCGGTTTTCAATTATTACATTTCCATCGCCAAGGGTGAATCGTTCAAGGAACGTTTCCTGGAAATGGCCGGCTTAAGCCTGAGCGTGGCCGCCTTCTCGTTTGTCATTGGCTACTTCATCCGCAGATGGCTGGGAATTGAAATCTAATATCACGCAATGGCGGGGCGGAATTGCCCGGCAACATTAATCATGAAAATCTTAACGGTTGACATCGGCACCGGCACGCAGGACATCTTTCTATACGATTCGGATCTCGACATTGAGAACGGATTCAAACTCGTCCTGCCTTCACCTACAATGATGGTGCATCGCCGCCTCAAGCAGGCGCTTCCTGCGCGGACCCCAATCCTGTTGACAGGCCATCAGATGGGAGGCGGCCCTTCAGCCTGGGCCATTGAAGAGATCGCCCGCGCGAAGATTCCGGTTTACATGACGCCTTCCGCTGCGACAACGCTCAATGATGAGCTGGACAGGGTGGAGAAACTGGGGATCAAGCTTGTCTCGGAAGATGAAGCCCGCAGACTCTCATCCTCCGCCCTGCATATTGAACTCAAGGATTTCGACTTTGAATTAATCTCCCGGACCTTCTCGGATTACGGCGTTTCCATGCAGGATCTCGCCGCGGTGGCCGTGGCGGTCTTTGACCATGGCAATGCGCCCGCCGGGGTTTCAGACAGACAATTCCGCTTTGATTATCTCGATGAAAGGATCAAGGCTGAAAATTCACTTTCCGCCTTTGCTTATCTTTCAAACGACATCCCGAAGATCATGACCCGCCTGGGAGCCGTGGCGAACTCGGCCAGCCTGCTGCCCTGCCCGTTGGTGGTGATGGACACTGCTCCAGCTGCAGTGCTGGGCGCGGATTTTGATCCGGCTGTCATGAGCCACAAACACAAGATCATTGTCAATGTAGGAAATTTCCATACACTGGCCTTTCGCCTGGGGGAAGGCATCGAGGGAGTCTTCGAACATCACACGGGCGAGATCGATCTTCCGAAATTGGAAAAATATATACGCGCCCTGGCCGATGGGTCGCTGAAGCATCAGGATATTTTCGATGACATGGGCCACGGCGCCCTGGTGTATGGGAAAGAGCCATTTGAATTTGGAAGGGATGAGTTCGATGTGGTGGTGACCGGACCGCGGCGCTCCATGTTTATGAACCGGCCAACATTGAAGCCATATTTTGCCGTTCCCTTCGGTGACATGATGATTGCAGGCTGCTTTGGGCTGCTGGCGGCCACGGCGGAGATCCTGCCGGAAGTGGCAGAGGCAGTGACCGGGTCGCTCCGAAACGGGCGCGGGCGTGGGGTCGCCCCATGGGACAGGTCATCCTGAAAGGAAAATCAGATCCATGAATCAACATCTTCACATCATCACGCTGGGGGTCTCCAATTTTGAGATCTCCCAAAAATTCTATACGGAAATATTGGGTTGGAAAACTTCCAGACCTCAGGAGGGCATTGCCTTCTTTCAGGCAGGAGGAGTTGTGCTGGCCATTTATCCCCGCAATGAATTGGCTCAGGATGCGATGGTATCTCCGCAGGGAAGCGGCTTTGCGGGATTTACAATTGCGTACAATGCCGGCAGCGAATCCGAAGTGGATGAGATCATCAGCGACCTGAGATCAAAGGGCGTAAAAATCGCCAAGGAGCCCCAGAAGGTGTTTTGGGGTGGATACAGTTCGTATTTTGCCGATCCCGATGATCATCTTTGGGAGGTCGCCTACAATCCGTTCATCCCATTCGATGAAAACGGGAATTTAAAGCTGGAGTGAAGCCTCTCGATCTGTGACAATTTACAATCAAATTGATGCGGAATATTAGTTTACCCTTCCGTCCGGTATCGCTATAATCCCCTCATTATTTCAAACCAGGAGAATAATATCCATGTGTGGAATTTTCGGATACGTAACAAACAAGGAAGAAGCGCTTGGCCCCATACTAATCTCGGCGGCGGAGCGACTCACCTACCGCGGCTACGACTCTGTCGGTGCGGCCACGTTGAATAATGGGAAGATCGACCTGCGCAAGGATGTGGGCAAGGTCGATTCTGTAGCGGCGAAATACAACATCGCCGAAATGCGCGGACAGCGCGGCATCACGCAGCTGCGCTGGGCCACCTTCGGCGAACCCTCGCAGATCAATTCGCAGCCGCACCTGGATTCGGACGGCGACCTGGTCGGCGCGCACAACGGCAACGTGGTGAACAATGTCGAACTGCGCCAGGAATTCATGGCCGAAGGCATGACCGTGCGCTCACAAAACGACGGCGAGACCTGTGTGCATGCGGTCGAAAGATATATCAACCGCGGATATGAGTTCATCGATGCGATCCGCCTGGCGTACGGCGACCTGCAGGGCGATTACGCCTTCGTGATCGGACGCGCCAACGACGACAAACTGTATGCCTTCAAAAAAGGCTCGGGCATGGTAGTGGGACTCGGCGAAGGCTTTACCTGTCTTTCGTCCGACCTGCCTTCCATCCTTCCCTTAACCCGGAATGTGATCCGCCCGCAGGACGGAGAGATCGTCACCTTGTGGGCGGACCGGGTGGAGATCCGCTCGGTCAAGGACGGCAAATTGATCGAGCGCCAGCCCGAACTGGTCACCGAGACCATGGACGCGGTCCAAAAGGGCGGCTTCGCGCATTTCATGCTCAAGGAGATCCACGAACAGCCGCAGGTCGCGCGCGAACTGCTCCATTTACTGGATGGCAGTCCCGAGGTCGAGCATGTGATCGAAAAGATGAAGAGCGCAGACCATTTGTATTTGATCGGCTGCGGCACGAGCTATCACGCCGCCTCGGTGGGTTCGGTCTTCTTTGCACAGTTGGCGGGACGCGCCGCGATCCCGGTCCTCGCCCCGCAATTTATCGCGCAGTATGCACCGGCGGTGGGTCATGACGATGTTGGGATTTTCGTCAGTCAATCTGGCGAGACCAAGGATGTGTTGAATGCCCTGGAAGCCGCCGAGAAGCGCAGCATGTCCTGTTTTGGACTGGCCAATGTGGTCGGGTCCACGTTGACGAAGGCCACTTCGTTCTGTCTGCCCCTGTGCTGCGGATACGAGATCAGCGTGCCCGCCACGAAGACATTTACCAACCAGGTCGTGACCTTCCTGTATCTGGCCTACCGGCTGGCTGGCAAAGATACGAGCGAACTTTTGCGTATCCCTGAATTGATGGAGCAGACGATCGAGATGGTCGGACCGCAGATCGAAGCGATCGCGAAAGACATCAACAAGTGGAACGATATGTACTGTCTTGGCTACGGCGCGACCTACCCCATTGCCTTGGAAGGCGCGTTGAAATTAAAAGAAATTACGTATGCCCATTGCGAAGGCATGCTCTCGACCGAATTCAAGCATGGACCGCTCTCCGCGGTCAGCAAGGGCTTCCCGATTGTGTTTGTCGCGGGACCGAACGATGTGCCGCTTATCATCAGCGGCATTAATGAAGTGAAAGTGCGCGGCGCACGGACGATCACCATCGCAGAAGAGGACGCCCGCTTGCGTTCCAACGGCGATGATCTGGTCGTCATCCCCAGGTCCGACCCGCAGATCAGCGCCCTGTTGGGCGTCCTGCCGCTGCAATTGCTCTCGTATCACATGAGCGTGATGCGCGGGTTCGATCCTGACTTTCCAAGGAATCTATCCAAGACGCTGACGGTGGATTAAAAGCCAAAAGGTTTTGGAAGTCTCATAGACTTCCAAAACCTTTTTATTTTCCGAGGATTTTATCCAGGAAACAACAGTATAAAAGCATAAGACCTGATCAATAGCTTATAAGAAACACACGCATGTCAGCCTGAAAGGCTATCACGCGCCCAGGGAGGGTTTTTAAGCCGCACAGACGATGCTACAATCCATGCAAGTACAAACCTCATGCATTCGCAAACTTTAGGAGTTACATGACAACAAATAATTTCTCAACAAGCACGGCAGGCTGGATCGCAATCGTAACGGGAGCCACAATCATCCTGGCCGTGGTATTCCTCATCCTGATGTACACCGTAAATGGGCGCTTTGGCACGGTCAATGATGTTCTCAACGGCCTGGTTGGAATCCTGAGCGTGGCACTGGCCTGGATGCTGTATGCCGGTTATCATGCCAAATCGCCCTGGATGAGTCAAATCGCGCTGGCACTTACAGTCGCCGGCGCGATCTTTGCCATGATCGGATCGGTCCTGATCATTTTTGAATTTACAGGCTTTGTTCTGGCCGGGTGGTACACGGGAATTGGAAACGCCCTCATCGGCCTGTGGCTGGCGGCATTTTGTTACTCCCTGCTGCATACAGACTCTCTGCCACATAACCTGGTCTTTTTCGGGTTGGTTGCAGGCGGATTCATGATAATGGGAATGCTTGGCATTCCGGGGATACTGGCTCGTGTTGACACCATGGACTCCCTGCCATGGTATCTGGGCACTGGATATTTGGGATTTCTGGGAACCTATGTTCTGTATCCCATTTGGGCGATTTGGCTGGGAAGAATTCTTTTGGCCAGATAGTACGAGGACAGGTATGTCTGGTTTCAAAGCGGAATAAACGCGTTCGATTTAATGTCGAACGCCCTTAATGCTATACTATTCAGACCTGAACAATTTCATTTTCCCCTTCAAGCTGAGCCGAACGAGAGAGGTACGAAATGATAAAACTACACCGTCCGCTCGCCCTGGCAACAATGGCTGCCCTGTTGCTGGCATCCTGTTCCTTTGGGAATGCCGATCCCACCCCCGCGCCTTTATTGATCGCACAACCCACGGCCTCCCTCTCCCAACTGGTGGTCATCGAATTGACTGTCCAAGTGGACACCACCATTCCATTCAACACGGTCGGGCAGGTCGTCCAATACAAGTACAACATCCACAACACCGGTTCCACGTCCACACCCGGGCCTGTCAGTGTGACAGGCGGAACCTGTCCCGAGATCAGCACTGTGGGGAATTTTGACACAGCCCTGGACGTGAACGAAACACTCGTTTGCACATCCAGTTATACGATCACGCAAGCCGATCTGGATCGCGGTTCCGTGACGAACATCGTCACAGCCACCGTGAATGGGATCAGTTCCAATCAGGCCACCACCACGGTTCCAATCGTCAAACCCGCCACCCTTAAACTTGCCAAAGCCGCCAGTCCGATCATTTACGACCATGCCGGCCAGGTCATTACCTACACCTATGTCATTACCAATGAAGGAACCTCCACGTTGGGACCCGCCCAATTTACAGTGACAGACGCCGGGTTAAGTGCCCCGGTCAATTGCGGTGAGGCCACCCTCAGCCTCGCTTCGAACGCGACGGTGAGCTGCTCGGCTTCCTATACGATCACTCAGGCGAACATGGACTCCGGTTCGGTTGAGACCAGCGCCACTGCTTCGGGTGGAGGCGCATCTCCTTCGCAGCCGGCCAGTGCCACGGTCACGAAAGGAACCGCTGCCCAATCCAATCCATCGGCCGCCAATCTGACAGCCGGTTCAACCATCAAACATCAAGTGGCTCCCGGTGAGTGGCTGATCCAGATCGCGCGTTGTTACGGTGTGACGTATGCCAGCCTGCGCGCCGCAAATCCGCAGCTGGCCAATCCCGGCCAGATCGCCCCCAACACCACCATCAGCATTCCCAATATCGGCAGCGCAGGGAATATCTATGGCCCGCCTTGCATTGGCACTCATACCGTCCAATCGGGTGATACCTGGGCTTCTATCGCCCTCAAATACAACGCAGACCCAACCGTTCTGCAGATGGTCAACGCGAACAGCCTGTCTGTTGGGAAAGTTCTGGTGGTGCCATTGAATTCTGCAGGCAGTCTGCCGGCTGCAACGACTGGATCAGGCAACTGCGTGGACCTGACCCGCAGCATCAAATTTTCCAATACAAATGCCAATCCGACTCATTTCAATATTTGTGGACAGAAGGATGCCGCCGGAAACACGAAGATCGCCAGCATCGGCATCAAACAGCGGCCTGAAGATGTCGGACAGGGCGGCCTGGTGCAGGATATTCCATCGGTGCCTGTGGATACCTCCACACCCTTGAATGATCCGAACAGCCTGATCGTCGGTGACATGAACTACGACGGTTACGATGATTTCCGCATTGTCCGGAATATTCCCGCCGGCCCCAATATCCCTTATGTTTATTATCTCTTTGATCCGGCCTCGCTGAAGTTCGTCTACAACAAAGCCTATGAAAACATCACCTCCCCCGAATTTACGGGGAACCTCGAGATCCGTTCCAAATGGCGTGACAATGCGGTCAAATGGGGAGTCGATACATATACCATCACCAACAATACCCCTAGATTAACCCGCCGGGAGACCTGGGAAGCCATCAATGAAACCCAGGCAAAACATCAGGTCATGGTATTTAATGCAGACGGGACCAGCCAGGTCACCGTTGACGAGACGGTCACCATCCCCAATCAATGATTCAAACTCACGTCAATGAAAACACCTGCCCCTCTTGACAAATAGATAAATTTCGATATAATGTCACATAGAAAGCCGTCGATATGAAATTTAACCCCGTCCTTTTTGCCAAAGCCATTTCCGATGAGACACGCCAGAAGATCATGAATCTCTGTTGTTGCTGCTCGCTTTCGGTCAATGAGATCGTGGAGAAGCTGGATGTATCCCAACCGACTGTCTCCCATCATCTTGCGATTCTGCGCGAGGCGGACCTGGTCACAGTGCGCGAGGAAGGCAAGCAGACTTTCTACACTCTCAACCAGGAACGGGTTGCCTACTGTTGCGGCCAGCTCATGGTCAAATTCGCGCCGGAATCCGTGGCAACCGAAAATCTCTTGAAAACCATCAAGGCCTGATCGGGATCTGTCTCCGGCCGGGGCAGTCTCCCGTTTTTTTGGCAAATTTCATAGACAAACATCTATATGAAAGGAGCACCTCCATGAACGAATTACCAGTCGTCAGCAATGAATGTTGCGAAGATGAATGCTGCGGCGGCAACTGCGGTCCCGGTTGCTGCTAGGCTTGTACGTATCTCTGTTCGCCAATCTGCGGGCAGAGAGGAATCTTTTGAAATTTTTTTACTCAAACACATAGACAATCATCTATTTCAAGGAGTCTCAAATGACCACTCAATCCCCCACTCCCATCCATGAGGCTGTTCGCGATCATTATGCAGAACGGATCAAGAACAGCGCTTCCTGCTGCGGATCGGATGCCTGCTGCTCGCCCGAAAGCAGTCTCTACCCTGTCGATCTGCTCACCACTGTTCCTTCCGATGTGGCCGGCACCAGTTATGGCTGCGGCGACCCAATTACACTGGCTTCGCTAAAGCCGGGTCAAACCGTGCTTGACCTCGGTTCAGGTGCCGGACTGGACTGTATTCTCGCCGCACAAAAAGTCGGCGAAACCGGACATGTCATCGGTGTGGACATGACTCCCGAAATGATCGAACGGGCCCGGGCCAATGCGAAAAAGGTAAATTTGAACAATGTGGAATTCAGGCACGGTTATCTTGAAAGCCTGCCTGTCGACGGCAACACGGTGGATGTTATTATCTCAAACTGTGTCATCAACCTCTCCCCCGACAAGGAAAAGGTATTCAACGAAGCCTTCCGCGTGCTCGCCCCAGGCGGCAAGCTCGCAGTCTCCGATATTGTCACGGACGGGGAACTTCCTGAAACAGTCCGAAAAAGCTTGAGCGCATGGGCGGGTTGCGTGGCCGGGGCAGTGGACGCAAAAGAGTACGTCGCCATGATGAAATCCACCGGCTTTGAAAATATTTCGATCAAACCGGTTTTCTTTGACAAGGAAACCGTGGACACAGCCCTTGCCGGTCTGGACGATGAAATTGATCTGAGTTCATTCTCCCGCGAGGACGTTTACAAGGCTGTATATAGCGCCAAGATCACAGCCTACAAACCGGGCTGATCAGTCCGCCGATCCACAAAGCGGGACGGCTTTGCCGTCCCGCTTTCGATTTAAACATCCAGTGACATCCATCCTCTTGACAGTGCAATCTTTAGAGGGTAAAAACAAACCGACCAGTCGGTTTTTATTCAAGAGGCAGAATGCAGCAACGCAGCGAAGAAACCCGTTCAAAGATACTTTCATCGGCGATCAAATTATTTTCGACCCACGGTTACAACGCCGCCAGTGTGGACGATTTGTGCAGGGACGCGGGCATCAGCAAGGGTGCGTTTTATCACCACTTCAAGACCAAGCAGGATTTATTTCTTGCGCTGCTCGACGGCTGGCTGCAAACCATCGACAATGCCATTGAAGCATCGAAGGAGTTGACCGCCCCGGAAACATTTATGCGAATCACCGAAGCCTTTCCCTACATCTTTGAAACGGCAGGCGAAGGCCTGCCCATGTTCCTCGAATTCTGGCTGCAGGCCAGCCGCGATGAAAAGATCTGGCAGGCCAGCATAAAACCATACCACCGCTATCATAAACATTTCACCGCGCTCATCAAAAAGGGTGTGGACGAAGGTTCCTTCGTTGAAGTGGACCCCGAATTAACCTCGCGCATGATCGTCTCCACGGCAATGGGGCTGCTGCTGCAAAGTTTGATGGACCCGAAAGGCGCGAAATGGGAAAAGGTGGCACGCGAAAGCACCGCCATGCTGATTGATAATCTATTAAAAAAGTGAGGCGTCTTAATATGTGGCTGGTAACCGGAGCAACGGGACATGTGGGAAATGTCCTGGTGCGAAAACTTTTGGAACGCGGCGAAAAAGTCCGGGCATTGATCCTGCCCGGCGAAAGCCGCGAATCATTAACGGGATTAAATCTTGAAGCGGTGGAGGGCGATATCCTGCAGCTCGGCTCCCTGTTCGAATCCATGCGGGGTGTGAAGGGCGTATTTCATCTGGCAGGGTTGATCTCGATCATGCCAGGTCCGAATCCCGCTGTGAGAAAAGTCAATGTCGAGGGCACCCGGAATATTCTTCAGGCGGCAAAGGAAAGCGGGGTCGGAAAATTGATTTACACCTCCTCCATTCACGCGATCCGGCGCGTGGAGAAGGGTGTGATTGACGAAAGCGTTCCCTATGACATGAACAATCCCTACGGGGCTTATGACCGTTCCAAGGCGGAGGCAACTCTCGAGGTTTTGAATGCGGCTCATTCCGGACTGGAAGCTGTGGTGACATGCCCCACCGGCGTGATCGGCCCTTTTGATTACCGCGGCTCGATGATGGGAGCAGTCATCCAGGGTGCGGCGGCGGCAAAGCCGACACTTTACGTGGACGGCGCCTACGATTTCGTGGATGTACGTGATGTAGCCGATGGTCTGATCCTGGCTGCACAAAAGGGAAGACAGGGCGAAAGTTACATTCTCTCCGGCCAGAAGATCTCGGTGCGCTACCTGCTCGAGACCGTGCGCGAAATCACCGGGAGAGGTTTTTTCCAAATGAAGGTCCCATTTGATTTTGCAAAATTCGCATCCTTGTTCACACCGACATATTACCGGCTTGCTAATGAAACACCGCGCTTCACCCCTTATTCACTCGAAGTGCTGCAAAGCAATTCAAACATCAGCCACGCAAAGGCCACCAAAGAATTGGGCTATAACCCGCGGGCATTATATGAAAGCATCTCGGATGCGGTAAAGTGGTTTTTGGACAGGAAAAGATAAATTCACGCCGGCATCTGCCGGCATTCAAACAGTAATTACAAAAGGAGATAAACATGAAGATCGTAACCGATTGCGCGGCGGATATGTCCGCCGAAGAACTGGAACGGCTGGACGTAACAGCCGCCCCGTTGTTCATTCAATTTCCGGAGGGCGAAGTGAATGCCACCGAAATTACAGCGGATGATTTCTATAATCGTCTCGAGGCCATGCGCCCCCAGATTCCCACCACCGCACAGCCTTCCAGCGGCATCTTTGCGGAGTTGTACCGCAAGCTGTCACAGGTGGAAAAGAATATTTTTTCCATTCATATTTCCTCCGGGTTAAGCGGCACGATCAACTCGGCCCGCGACGGCGGGGAACAGGTCAAGGCGGAAGCACAGGTCAGTCACTGGGACACTTTGACTCTCTCCGGCGGGGAACGCTTTCAAGTTCTGGCCGCCGCACTGGCCAGCAAAGCTGGTTGGGCCATGAGTAAGATCCAGGAAAGGCTTGAAAAAATTCGCGAGAAGACCGAAGTCATCTACACCCTCGACACTCTGGAATATCTTGCACGCGGCGGCCGGATCGGCCGTGTAAAGGCCATGGCCGGCGCCTTGTTGAATCTCAAACCCGTCATCCGCGTCGATACGGACGGAAAGTACAGCACCGTTGGGAACGGGCGGACTTTGAGCAAATCCATCGACATGATCGCCGATAGTTTGCAGGAAAAATATAAGGACACCCCGGTCTGGATCACCGTACTGCACGGGCGCTTTGCCGAAAAGGCAGACCTGCTGGCAGCCGAATTCAAGGAAAAATTAAATATCGCCAAACTCGAAGTCCGGCGCATCTCCCCCGTATTGGGGGTGCATACCGGTCCTGGCATTGTCGGTGCGGCCGTGGTGCCAATGGAATTGATGAGCGATCTGGAAAAATAATTAAAAAGCTCCCCTGAAGTTCAACCTCAGGGGAGCTTTTTATGCAGAATGTCTTTTTGCCTTTTCTATTCTTTCCCCGAGCGGGGGATGCGAGTAAAACATGAAGACCACCCATTTCTCCGGATCGATCTCGCCAAGGTTTTGATTTGCCAATCTGGTAAACGCAGAAGCAAATGCCCCGCCTTTTCCTGTTGAAGATAGTGCGTAATCGTCGGCCATATTTTCACGCCAGCGCGAGACGGCATTTTCGATCGGGGAAGTCAGAAGGCCGTAGGCGCTGAGGATCAATATGAGGGCGGGAAAGGCGGCGATATCTGCAGCGGAGGTAAAGGAGAAAAAGGTCACAGCGGAACTCAGGACCAGGGAGGCAATGAACAGGCTGAGGGTAGTGCTGAGCGTGCCGAAGGCGATCAAAAAGGGGATATCCTTGTGGACCTGATGTCCCAATTCATGCGCCAGCACTGTTTCAATTTCATCCAGTGAAAATTCATTGATCAGCGTGTCGCCAAGGATAATGCGGCGCGTATTGCCCAACCCGGTCAGGGCTGCATTGGCGGATTTCGTGCGCCGGGACATGTCAAACTTGAAGACACCCTTTACTTTTGTATTCGCACGCTTTGCAAGATCCAACAAACGTTCCTCAAGCTCCTTGTGTTCATCGCCAAGTGGCACATACTTATTGAAAAGAGGCATGATGAGGACCGGAGCAAGATTTGTAACGAGGACATTGAAGAGCAGCAATCCCCCGGCCGCCCATAACCACCAGGCGTCGCCGGTCAGACGCAGCGCAAGATAAAGCAATTCCAGCAGCAGCAGGCCGATCGGTGCGCCAATGGCGAGACCCTTGAGCTGGTCAAAGATCCAATCTTTCAGCGACTGGTTGGATTGGCCAAAGCGATGCGGCAGGACAAATCCGCTGTAATAGCCAAGGGGCAGATTAAGGATGGCGAAGGATCCGCCAAAGATCGCGAGATAAAGTGCTACCACGGCCCACTCGTTGGCGGTGATGGTCAGCAGCCAGGTGCGGACTGAAACACTCCAGCCGAGGAAAAGCCACGCCAAGGCATAGAGTCCGGCAAGGAGAGTATCCACCAGCCACAAGCAACGGCGGATACGGGAATATTGTTTTGCCTGTTTTTGTTTTTCGGGGTCGAGAGTCGACATGAAATTATCCGGTCTATGATTTTTGCGCAGCAGGCAATTCGCCGGCGAGAAGAGCAATGACTTCCTCTGTTTTCAACACATCCCCATAAGACTTAAGCGCGGCCATGAAGGCCTTATGGACATGGTCCGCCGGGATGACGGTACCGTCAAATTTCAGGTCGCGGGTGGCGCAGGCATCCTCGGCCACAATGACCTTGAAACCAAGGTCGCTTGCGGCACGGGCGGTCGCATCCACGCACATGTGACTCATCATGCCGGTTATGACTACGCGCTCCACGTCCCACCCCTTTAGCAATTCCAGCAGGTTTGTGTTGAGAAATGAATTCGGCTTATGCTTGTAAACGATGGGTTCGCCTTCAAAATGTGCGGCCGAATCGTGGATATCCGAGCCGTGGTCCCCTTTGATGAAAAAGGTCGCATTCGGATCCAGGGAAATATGCTGGATATGCACATGGTATCCGCCGTGTTCACGGAAACATTGAAGGAGCATGTACGCTTTCCTCGCCGCGGCAAGCGGATTGACCAGTTCAAATTTCCCGCCGGGGAAATAATCTTTTTGAATATCGATGACAAGCAGTGCTGTTTTCATGGGAGTCTCCTGTGTTGGCGGAACGGTCATGATGCTGCCGCCACCTTGTTTAATAGTTCCTGTGCCTGGCGTTTCAAATGCAGCTTGTCCGCAACAGCCGCAAATTGATGAAAATCCATCATGGCTTTTTCCAGATCATTGATCGCGAGGTAGGATTTTCCCCGGCCCGCGTACAGGGCGGGTTCCTTCGGCAGAATCTCGATGGCGCGGGTGTAATCCGCGATGGCCTTGTCATGTTGGGCGTTTACGCGGTAGGCATCGGCCCGGCCCTGAAAGGCAAATCCATGCCCCGGACGTTTCGTGAGCACACGCTGGTAATAATCCTCGGCCCAATCCAGACAGCCTTCATAAACGATCATATTCAAATCGGTCATGGCCAGGGATTCTTTTTCGGAGAGGCGCAGCGCTGAATCCTGATCCTTGTGCGCGGATTCCAAATCGCCAAGTTTAAAGTGGGCGATCGAACGGACCAGGTGGTACAGCCAGGTTTGTGAGGAGAGCGCAATGGCCTTGTTAAACTGCTCCAGGGCGGCTTGAAACTCCCTTCGGTCCAGGAAAACCGACCCCCGGTCAAAGTACGGAACCGCCCAATTCGGGTTGACCGCCTGCGCGCGCGCAAAAAATTCCAGGGCGGCTTCATGATCCTTTTCCAGGGTATACATCTCGCCCCGCAGCTGCAGGGCCAGTGTGTTTTGCGGGGCCAGCTTCAAGGCGCGGTCAATATCCGAGACGGCTCTTTCCTTTTGCAGGATATTGATCAGGCAGGCGGCGCGCGCCAGATAGGGATTCGGGTTTTGCGGTTCACGCTCGATATCTTTTGTGTAATACTGGGCGGCCCGTTCAAAATCGCCCTGCAAATAATAATACCCGGAACGTTTGAAAAAATAATTCAAGGCCAGATTCATTCGCCGGAGCAGGGGTCGATTCAGAGTGCTTGTCGCCAGCGCAATGAAAAGACAGGAGACCAAAAGCAAATAGTCACGGGTCAGCAGGCCAAACGCAAACAATCCCAATAAAATGGGGAGGCTGATGATCAGGGTAATAAGATCAGCTTTGGGCCGGTCAAAGGCCATCTCCATGGCAGCGTGCAAAATATTGCCTCCATCCAGCGGATAGATCGGCAGCAAATTGAACACGATCAGAATCAGGTTAACCAGGGCAAGGGAAAAGGCCAGGTTGTTAATGGTTTGCAGCCAAAGAAAAGTATCAACCACATGAACGTTCGGGAGAATCCCAAAGGAAACGATCATAAAAAAGAACACAAACAAAAATGCCAGCAGCATATTGACCAGGGGGCCGGCGGAAAAAATGGCCAGGTTATGGGATGGCTTCTCCGCCTTGCGGGTCAAATTCGTGAATCCTCCCAGGAGCCAAAGCACAATGCTTTTCACTTCCACCCCGGCCAGCTGGGCAGTCAGGGCATGCCCGAGTTCATGCAAAAAAATGGACAGGATAAAACCCGCCAGCCACAGAAAGGCCACCACGGTTTCCCGAAAATCAACGGGATGAAAGAGGCTGTAAGCGATCGGGATGCTGAACAGGATGGAAAAATGAAAACGGAAATCCACACCGCGCAGCCGGCCGAAAGACCAGGTCCATGACAGGAATTTCATAAAATATCAACCCGTGTCCAAGGCATTTGCAAATCTACTTCCTCCCAAAATCCGCGGGATTCTCGCCCCACATCCCGGTGTCCCATTTCATGATCCTGTCTTCGGGAAGCTCGTTCTCGGCAAGCCAGTTCTCCGCACTGTGGATCAATGCAAAGAGCAGGGCATTCTTCGGAGTATGTTTCAGATTGGTTTTACACACGCCCGTATTGACCCATAAAACGGCATTCTCGGAATCAGAGTAAATGGGGGCATGCGAATTGTGTTTGAACTGCCAGGTCAGAGCGTGGACAATGGCAAGAAATTCGCCCACATTGTTGGTTCCATGTTCGTAGGGGCCGGCGTGAAAGATCTGCTCGCCGGTGTCGGTGATCACGCCGCGATATTCGAGTTTTCCAGGTGAACCGCTGCAGGCCGCATCCACACAAATGGACGGAAGAATGGGAGGAGTGCCGGCAGTCCTCCATCTGCCATCGGAGGAAACCTTGCCTTTGAAATCCTCGTAGTTGGCAAGGAAGGCAGCCTCGGCCTCCTTGCTTGTATCAAAGGCCTTAAACTGCGCACCGACAAAACCTTTTACCTGTTTTTCACACTCCGCCCATGCAGTAAAAATGCCTGTCCTGCGTCCCTTCCAAACCACGTAATATTTTTGCTTTGTCACACATCAATTGTACATCAAAGTAATTATTAACTTGACAAAACTTTCAAAGCACGTAGAATAGCAAACCATCTCATGAAGACATTAAACTTTTGCTCCTGTCTTTGGCGGGGTTCGTGACCACACCCTGAGGCATTTATCAAGAACAAGCAGTCAACGACTCAGGATGGTGGAACGGCCTCCGCGCACAAAATCATCGCGCAGGATTGTTCGCCGTCCTTTTGTTTTATGTTGACTGCTTTTTAATTGTAAACACCGGATTCGAAAAGGAAACCTTATCATGACCTACGCACACCCGGAATATCTGGTCGAGACCGAATGGCTGGCCGCCAACCTCGACAATCCCACGATCCGCATCGTTGAATCAGACGAGGATCCGCTGCTGTACGCCATTGGGCACATCCCAGGTGCCGTACAGGTCGACTGGTTCAGCACATTACAGCATCCGCTGCGCCGTGACTTCCTGACCAGGGAGCAATTCGAAGATGTGGCATCAAAACTCGGCATCACCAACAGCACAACGGTCATCTTCTATGGCGACAAATCCAACTGGTTCGCCTGCTACGCCCTGTGGATCTTCGAATATTACGGCCACAAAAACGTGAAAATCCTGAACGGCGGACGCATCAAATGGGAGCAGGAAAAACGCCCGCTCGTGAAGGAAGCCCCCTCGTATGCAAAAACAACCTACCGCGCGAAGGAAGCGGACAAGTCCATTCGCGCCTTCCGTGATGAAGTCCTCGCACACAGCAATGCCAGAAAACCCCTGGTGGATGTCCGCTCTGCGAAGGAATACACGGGCGAGATGCTGCACATGCCGAATTATCCACAGGAGGGTGCGACTCGCGGCGGACACATCCCCGGTGCCGCCAGCATTCCCTGGTCCCAGGCTGTGAACGAATCAGATGCAACGTTCAAGACGACCGGGGAGCTGACCGCTCTTTACGAGGGAAAGAACATCAAACCCGACAGCGAGGTGATCGCGTACTGCCGCATCGGCGAGCGTTCCTCCCTGACCTGGTTCGTACTTAAATATCTGCTGGGATACCCACAAGTCAAGAACTATGACGGTTCCTGGACTGAATGGGGCAACCTGGTGGATGCGCCAATTGAGAAATAATATATTGCCGGGGACGGGAGTTGCCCGTCCCCGGCAATTGATGATCACATGCCCTTACCCCAAAAACTCCAGGAAATCGTAGATGACTTCGCCGGCATGAGCCGCGAAGAGAAGATCGAAACCCTGATCGCCTATGCTGAGTCCCTGCCGCCGCTTCCCGAAAGGTTTGCGGAGGAGCGCGCAAAAATGGAACCCATCCCCGAATGCATGACACCCGTGTTTTTATTCGGCGAAAAACAGGCGGACGGAGGCGTGGTCTTTTATCTGGATATCCCTCCGCAATCCCCGACTGTACAAGGGCTGGCTTGTATTCTCACAACCGGCCTGAACGGCTGCAAACCGGAGGAAATTCTGGCCGTCCCGGCAGATTTCTTTACCCCCATGAAATTGGAGGAAGCCATTTCCGGCCAGCGGCTGAACGGCTTCCGGGGTGTGCTGGCCCATATGAAGCAAACAACGGTTAACTTGATGGAAGCATGATGAAATAAAAAGGCCCCCTAAATTATAGGGGGCCTTTTTATTTCATCATTTATCTTCGTCCCAACCCTGCTCCTCCACAGACATGAAAATATCCGTGGCTGAGATCAAACCGATCAAAGTCCCATACTCATCTGAAACCGGCAGGTGATGAATCTTGTGTTTCTCCAGGACCTTGGAACATTCCATCAATGTCCAGTCTGCGCGGGCCGTAATGATCGGACCGGACATAATGTCGCGGACTGTGGTTTCGGCCGGATTGCGTTCTGCAGCCACGATCTTGATACTGATATCCGTGGTGGTGACAATGCCATAGGATGGATTCTTCTCACTGACATCCACGACCACGCTGTGGATGTTCCTGCGGCGCATGAGGGTCATGGCATAGGAAACACTGGAATCCGGGTCAACCACAACCACGGGGCTGGACATCCAATCACGCACTAAATGGGGCATCGGCTCTCTCTCCTCAACATTCTGGTTTTCATGCAGGCCGTTCAGCCTCACACGATCTATTTCACAGTCAATTTTACAGCATCCAGAGCCAGGATCGTCCCGTCTGCGGCACTGAGGTCCTGAATATCGAGATATACGATTGTGTTGGCAGGAATGTCAGCCAGGGAAATCGACTGATCAAATGTACCTGGAGCGCCAAAGTCAGGCGCGGTCACATTGACTGGACCCGCAGCGAGTTGATTGCCCATCTCATCGTAAATAAAGTAGGATAAATTGTTCTCAAAGGGGGCAATGCTGATGGAACCTGTCATTTGAACAGCATCGCTGACCTCCGTTCCATTGGCAGGAGAGGATATCTCAAGGACCCGTTGTACGCCATCCGCGGCGGCAGTTGTGTAATTGGTCAGGCGCAGTTGATTGTTAACCAGCGCATACCTGCGCGTGGTCGCCAGCATGGGACAGCATCCGGGGTCGTCAAAACCGTGAACTGTGGCATCCAGGAAGATCTCGCCATCCCTGATCGACATGTTGTTAATGATCGGACGGTCATCGATCATGGTGGAGGTCAGGAACACGGGCAGACCGTTTACGTTGGCGTAGATGGCAAGAAAACCGAAACTGCCCGTGCCGCCATAATTTTCAAAGACGAGGGCGGCGCCTTCGTTGACGCCGTCCCCGGTCAAGTCCCCAAAGGAAATAAAATCGGTGGCGGCCACCGATGCATACTCAACGGAAGCCGGATCCGTCCCCTGCTGGTAGAGTCCATCGATCATTTGAATCACGGGATGATCGTCCCTGGCACCTAGTTGATATTGTGCATTTTTCAACTGCTGACCGGTCAGTTCGGGAATAGAAGCTGTCGGCGCAAGAGTGGCTTCCTGAACGGGAACAGTTACCGGCACGCCGGATGCGGGCGAAGCCAATCCGCAGGCCAGGCTTGCAAGAGCCAGGACAACAAATAAAAGGGTAAAGGATCTGTATAACAAGGAACCAACTCCAATTTTTATTTAATGGTAAATGTGGAAAAAACGTTTAAGAACTTTTGGGCAAGGGCATTCCGGTCAAACTCGGTCACGGCGCCCGGCTCATAATTGCCGGCATTGGTGGAGTGGACGAAAAAGATGACTTCATGGCAAACATTATTTAGAACCATGCGGTATACATCTTGCTCATAGTAATTGCCCGCCCCCGCACCTTCCGAGGTGCTGTGAACGAAGGTGTATCCATTAACGACCTGGTTCCCGACCACCTGCTCCGGTCCGCCGCCATTTTGATTTGGGTCGGTGCAGGTGGATACCAGTTGCGAATTGGAGGACGCACTAAGAAAAATATATGCTTCGCTTAGATTTGATTTTTCGTAGGTCTTTGAATCGATCAGATGCAGGGTCAACTGCGGGGTGCTTTTATAATTTCCATATACCGAGGTGGATGGGGCAAAGATATCCGGATAAGTTAAGGTGGCACCGGTGCCCGGGTCAGTGTATTGAAAATATTGAGCATCCTTGCCGGGTGGATTAATCGCAACCCGCAGGACAAAGTCCGGCACATTTCCATTGGGGGTCAGGGTTACAAAATAATCCTGTGAAGACGGCAACGCACCCCGCCAGAACAAACATTCCGTATCAGGGGCCTGCGGGCAAAGGATGCTTCCATCCGCGGCTTTGATCACGATGGAAATATATCCCCAGTCCCCTTCAGGCACACCGGGGAATGTGGATACGGACATGATCTGTCCCTTCATGGCATTCAGGGAATAGGTCTTGCTTGCGCCTGATGCAATCACATCGGGGACATCCGCATACGTTCCATTCTTCTGGAATTGGATCACATTTCCCGGGCCCGAGACAACTGCGGGCGCGACCGGGGAAGGAAGTACCTGAGTGGCTTGAACTACGGATTGAACCGTCTCTTCAGTAGGCGGGGCCGGAGTAAATTGGTCCGCCTGAACAGGCAATGTTGTATTTTCCAACGCCGGGGATGTTGCTGGAATGGATGCCGGCACGTTGCACGCAGCAGCCAACAGGGAAAAGAGAAATGCAACCGACAATAATTTTTTCATTAGAACTCCATTAGATTTTAAGAACATCAACCAATAAACTCGATCACCGCAGCTTCTCCCTGTCCCACGCCCACACAAAGGGTGGCCACTCCATATTTTACCGATCCACGATTTACCATTTCATGCAGCAAAGTAGTGACCAACCTTGCACCTGAACAACCGAGCGGATGTCCGATCGCGATGGCACCGCCGTTTACATTGACCAGGTCCGGGTCAATGCCGAGATCTTCCATGACAGCCAGGGATTGAACTGCGAAGGCTTCGTTCAACTCCATCAGACCAATATCCTTCATCTTCAAACCGGCTCTCTGCAACGCCTTCCTTGTTGCAGGCACAGGACCGTAGCCCATCACCCGCGGAGGCACGCCGGCAGAAGCGGAAGACACAATACGGGCAAGCGGCTTGAGTTTCAACGCTTTGGCCTTCTCCGCGCTCATGATCAGTATCACCGCAGCACCGTCATTTAACCCAGACGAATTTCCAGCCGTAACAGTTCCACCTTCCTTGGCGAAGGCAGGTTTGAGCTTGGCGAGCGAGTCCATCGACGTATCCCGGCGCGGACGTTCGTCTGTATCCACCAGTTTCGGTTCCCCTTTTTTTTGCGGGATCGAGACCGGCACGATCTCCTGTTTAAAGCGTCCGGAATCGGTTGCGGCAACAGCCAGACGATGGGAACGAACCGAGAATGCATCCTGTTTTTCCCGGGTGATATTCGGACGTTCCCTGGCAATATTTTCAGCTGTCTCGCCCATTGAATCGGTGCCGTACATTTCCTTCATTTTTGGATTCGGGTAACGCCAGCCGAGGGCGGTATCATAGGCGGTCAGGTTTCCGAACGAATATCCGCTTTCCGCCTTGGGCAGGGAATACGGAGCCCGGCTCATGGATTCAACACCCCCTGCGATGTAAACATCTCCTTCGCCTGCCTTGATGGCACGCGCAGCTTGATTGATCGCATTTAAACCCGAAGCGCAAAGACGGTTGACAGTCACCCCGCCCACCTCAAGAGGAAGGCCGGACAACAATGCCGCCATACGCGCCACATTGCGATTATCTTCGCCCGCCTGGTTCGCACATCCAAGAAAGACCTCCTCGATCAGGGCAGGGTCAAATTGATTTCGTTCCAAAATGGATTTAATTACATATGCCGCCATATCATCGGGGCGTACGGATGAAAGAACACCCCCCAAGGCCCCGATGGGCGTACGAATGGCATCGACGATCACAGCTTCGGTCATGGATTCCTCCAGAAATTGATATTTCGATTCTACCACTCATAAAAAGACAGCGATGGCACTCAGGCCATCGCTGTCTTTTTATCCCTCTGCACGTGCTATCTGAACAACTCGGAGAACGGCATCCTTAACCCGTCCACCCAGGCATATACGACAATTCCCAGAACAGCTATATGGAAGCAAATGACAAGCCAGTAAAAAAATGGCCGCTTGTCCCGTTTAATGGAACCAAACCACCTCAAAGGAACCTCGGCTGAATACAACTCATATACGACAAACGCACCTAAAACAAACGCAGAAAGAAAAATTACATCCATTAAATCCTCCATCCAGTCAGTAAATTGATAATGTCAGACCAATTCAAAGAGATTACCGCGCTTGACAACCCCGGTATGGCTCATGTTTCGAATTAATTATACTATTTCCAATCCGGCGAAATTCATTTTATTGAAAGCAGAATGACACATAAATGCATCTTAAACGGACCATCTAGACACGTGCCAGCAGCGGTATACAAGGAAAAAGGAATGACCTTTGTACACGCTTGTATATGACGCTTGGCACTACTCGCATTTGTAGGAAAACGACATAATCAGCTTGGCGGCAATCCCGCCTAATAATGTCCGACTTCTCATATAAATCAAGGAGTAGCAATGCCAGCTAAAGGTTGGATCGAAGTCAGCGATACTTATTGTAAAGGTTGCGAACTTTGTCTCAGTGCCTGTCCCCAGGGTGTGATGGAACTGAACATGTCACATCTTACTCCGAAGGGCTACCACCCCGCGCACACGTTCAAGGACGGCTGCACGGGGTGTGCCATTTGTGCACTGGTCTGCCCGGATGCCGCCATCACGGTCTTCCGCGAAGTGACCAAATCTGCGCCAGTGGCAGCATAAGGATCATTGAACATGACAAAAGAATTATGGAAAGGGAACGAAGCCATCGCCGAAGCCGCGGTCCGCGCGGGATTGGAAGCCTACTTCGGATATCCCATTACCCCCCAGACGGAAGTGCTTGAGTATCTTTCGCGCCGCATGCCTGAACTTGGCCGTGCTTTCGTGCAGGCTGAATCGGAACTAGGCGCGGTCAACATGGTGTATGGCGCGGCCTGCACCGGCGTGCGCGTAATGTCCTCCTCCTCGTCTCCGGGCGTCAGCCTGATGATGGAAGGTTTGTCCTATATTGCCGGGACCGAAGTGCCTGCGGTACTCGTCAACGTAATGCGCGGCGGACCCGGGCTAGGCAACATCGCCCCTGCCCAAAGCGATTACAACCAGGCCGTACACGGCGGTGGACATGGCGATTATCCGCGCATTGTACTGGCTCCCGCATCCGTGCAGGAAGCCATTGACCTCACCGTCCTTTCGTTTGATCTCGCGGAAAAATATCGCATGATCTGCATGCTTATTTTGGATGGCGCCATCGGCCAAATGATGGAACCCGCCGAAATGCCTGAGATGAAACCTGTGCAGCGCAAGGATTTCGATTGGGCCACGAACGGTACGATGGGAAAACGGGATCGTCGTTTGCTTACCTCCATCTATCTAAATCCGCTGGACGAAGAACAGACCAATTTGCGTTTGTTCAATCGCTGGAAGGAAGTACAGGCCAGTGAAGTCCGCTACAAGGAATATTTCATCGAGGACGCCGAGATCGTGATCGTCGGTTTCGGGACCGCAGGACGTGTTGCACTTTCTGCAGTCCGGGCGGCGCGCGAGCAGGGCATCAAGGTGGGGCTCTTAAGGCCGATCACTGTCAGCCCGTTCCCTACAGAAAGACTGGACCAGCTTACCGGTCAGGCACGAGCGTTTTTAGTCACAGAGATGAACACAGGCCAGATGTTGAACGATGTCCAACTGGCAGTGCGCGGACGGGTACCCGTCGAATTTTATGGACGACCCGGGGGCGTGGTCCCCTTCCCGGATGAAATTCTGGGCGAAATCAAACGGATCATCTCGGCGCCGGCAACTGTTGATACGGACGCAAGAGATGCGTGGCTGACACGCATGACCCAGCACGCGTAACAAGAGGAATCATGACAACTCCAAACCTCGTTTACGAAAGACCCGAAGCATTCACCGACACACCGACGCATTATTGCCCGGGCTGCACGCATGGCGTTGCGCATCGTCTGGTGGCGGAAGTGCTGGAAGAAATGAATATTATGGATAAGACCATCGGCGTTGCGCCCGTGGGATGTGCAGTGTTCGCCTACAACTATTTTGATGTAGATTTTGTGGAAGCCCCGCATGGACGCGCACCCGCGATGGCAACAGGCATCAAGCGTGTTTTGCCGGACCGCGTGGTCTTCACCTATCAGGGCGATGGCGACCTGGCTTCGATCGGCATGGGTGAAATCGTACATGCTGCGGCTCGCGGCGAAAACCTGACCGTCATTTTCATCAACAATGCCAACTTCGGCATGACCGGCGGCCAAATGGCGCCAACCACCCTGCCGGGCATGAAGACCTCCTCCTCGCAAAATGGCCGTGACGTGGAAACACAAGGCTACCCGATCAAGGTTTCCGAAATGCTCTCGACATTGGAAGGCGTCGGCTATTGTGTGCGCCGCTCGCTGCACGATCCAAAAAATATCCGCCTCGCAAAAAAGGCCATCCGAATGGCCTTCGAAAGCCAGGTCCGCGGACTTGGCTTCTCGATGGTCGAACTACTTTCCACCTGCCCGACCAATTGGGGCATGACACCCGTCAACTCCTTGAAATTCATCGAGGAACACATGGTGCCGGCCTATCCACTTGGCGATTACAAGGTCAGTGACGCGATCAAGCAGATAAAAATATAATGTCGTTGCGAGCGCACTTTGCGAAGCAACCTCCTCATTCATTGGAGAATGCTTCGAAGGAAGGGTGCCATCTCGTAAAGACATGGAGATACCAATGCAAAAAGAAATCATCATCTCAGGATTTGGCGGTCAGGGTGTGCTGTTTGCAGGCCAGGTTGTGGCTTATGCCGCGATGGACTCCGGCAAGCAGGTCACCTGGATTCCTTCGTATGGTCCCGAAATGCGCGGCGGCACGGCCAACTGTACCGTGGTCATCGCGGACCATGAGATCGGCTCCCCTCTCGTCAAGAATCCCCCGTTTGTGATCGCACTCAACCTGCCCTCCTTCGACAAATACGAACCCTTGATGCAGGCCGGCGGGACTCTGATCGTTAATCAGTCCATGGTCGATCATCAAGCACGGCGCAATGACATACACGTTCTCATGGTTCCCTGCAATGAGATCGCCGAGGAGATCGGCGACAAGAAGCTGATGAACATGGTGTCTGTGGGCGCCCTGCTCTCCGGGCTGACCGAAGTCTCCCTGAAAGAGGTGGAGAAGGCTCTGGAAGCCCATTTGCCTGCAAGACACAAACACCTGCTCCCCAAAAATTACGAGGCGCTAAAGCGCGGATTCGAACACGCTCAGAAGGAATGGGACAAAGTCCCTGCATAGCAAAACCTCAAAAAGACCGTCTCGATCGAGACGGTCTTTTTGATTGCAGGGATCCATCCGTGGAAAAACCGGGATTCTGTATGTTGCACCAAATTCAAAGTTGTTGTATAAACCAAACACGATATTGAAATCCTGCCGGCTTTACAAGTATATGAAACAGTTCCATCTGGAAAAGGAATTTACAAAATGAACTCAAGGACCAACATAGCAAGCGGCGCAAAATGGGAGGACGTTGTCGGCTATTCGCGCGCCGTGCGGATCGGGAACGTGGTCGAAGTCGCAGGGACAACCGCCGTCGATGAGCGGGGCGAAATAGTGGGACTAAACGATCCCTACGAGCAGACGAAATATGTTCTTGCCAGGATTGAAAAGGCGTTGATCCAGGCCGGCGCATCCATGCAGGATGTGGTCCGCACGCGCATGTTTGTGACTGACATTTCAAAATGGGAGGAGATCGGCAGGGCCCACGGCGAATTTTTCAAATACATCAAGCCGGCCGCATCCATGATCGAGGTAAAGGGGTTGATCAGTCCCGGTTTACTGGTTGAGATCGAAGTCACGGCTCTGCTGCAGGATTCCCAATGAAATTTGCTACCGCCCGCAATGTGACCCTGGCCCGCATCGGCTTCGGCACCTGGAAGATCGGCGGCGGATCCTCCCCAAACCCGAAGGCTGATCCCGTTTCGATGGCAGCCCTGCGTTCCGCGCTGGAGATTGGCTACACCCACTTTGACACCGCCGAGATGTACGCGGAGGGTCACAGCGAGGAACTTCTGGGACGCGCCCTGGCCGAATCAAAGACCCCGCGCGATTCGGTTTTCATCACCTCCAAGGTCCTGCCGGCCCACCTGAATTATGATCAGGTGTTGAGTGCATGTGAAAACAGCCTGCGGCGACTAAAAATGGAGTACCTGGACCTTTATCTTATCCATTGGCCCCAAGCGGGGATGAAACTGGACGACACCTTCCGGGCACTCAATAAACTTGTCCGGGATGGAAAGACAAGACATCTTGGCGTCAGCAATTTCAATTTGAAGTTGCTAAAGGAAGCGCGGAAATATTCCGAGACCCCCATCCTGACGAATCAGGTCCCCTATAGTTTATCGGACCGTACCTACGTTAACAACGGGGTTCTGGAATATTGTCAGGAAAATGATGTCCTCTTCACAGCCTATTCGCCCGTCGAGCAGGGCAGCCTGCGGACCACCCCGGCCCTAGAAGCGATCGCAAAAGCGCATCATGCCAGCCCGCATCAAATTGCGCTGGCATGGGTGATCTCCAAACCTTCCGTCATCACCATTCCCATGTCTGCGAATCCCGCTCATATCGCCGAAAATTTTCAAGCCGCCGGGATTGAGCTTGACCAGGATGAGATCAAACAACTTGATGGATAATGCAACAATCCGCCGCCCATGAACTCACAAATCACTCCCGGGATCGAAACCCGCGAAAAAACTCAAACAGAACTGGAACCGCTTTATCGCGTCCTCATCCACAATGATGATGTGACACCGATGGATTTTGTCATCCACGTTCTGACGACCGTTTT
Source organism: Chloroflexota bacterium (assembly GCA_021414245.1). Taxonomy (GTDB): domain Bacteria; phylum Chloroflexota; class Anaerolineae; order Anaerolineales; family Villigracilaceae; genus Villigracilis. The sequence continues at coordinate 257,991 of JAIOOU010000003.1, read as the reverse complement.
CCTGCTGCCGAATATCAATGCGGGCCAGATCATGTTGACCGCTCACATTCACGGCACGGCATACGTTCAAACCCTGCCAAAGTCCGAGGCCCGCAAACGAATTAATTCCGCCCACTTTGCCGCGGCTCTAAAAAATTATCCTCTGCATTTCTCGATGGAATCCGAATAATTCATGCCGTCCAATCTGGAAGTACTGACTCAAATCAACCTGGATGATCTGGTCTCCTCGTTTGGATGGCAGGATCGGCCCTGGTTGGCGGGCCTTTTGCGCATCGTCTTTCGAAAACCCGCCCGCACTTTTGCGGAGATCATGGTCGAATTTGACTCGGCGATCGGCAGACACGGCTTAACGGCCGCGTCGCGTCTGACTCAAAAACACTTCGCCCGGGACGTGCGCGTCTTTGGTCTGGACCTGATCCCTGATTCCGCGTTTCTGGCCCTCTCCAATCACCCGGGCATGAGCGACACCCTTTCGGCCTTTTGCACATTGGATCGTCCCGATCTAAAGATCATTGCCCTGGATCGTCCTTTCCTCAACGCATTGCCGAACATGAGCAAACAGCTTTTTTACTTGAAGGAGGATGCAGCCTCACGCATGAGTCTGGTCAGGCAGGTCACAACTCATTTGCGTGAGGGCGGCGCTGTGTTGACCTTTCCCGCCGGTCATATCGAGCCTGATCCAAATGTATATGAGGGCGCAGTTGACTCGCTTGCCAGCTGGACGGAGAGCGCGGGGGTCTTCCTCCGTATGGCCCCGCAAAGTGCTGTGCTTCCCATTCTGGTCCGCGGTGTGGTATCCCAAAAAGCAGCGAGACATTTTCTGCTTGGGATCAAAAAAACAAAAGAGGAACGCGAGAAATTAGCCGCCGCCCTTCAACTGCTTGCCAATGTAGCCTTCAACAGGAATGAAATCCATGTCCAAATCCAGATTGGAAGGCCGATCTCGGCCCTGGACCTTGGAACCACTGAAACAAATATCCTTCACCAGGCTGTCCTGGCTGAAATGAGACGTTTGATCGAAAACCCGCCCAAAGGGGAAGGGGTAAGTGTTATGCGGCGGAACTAATCTGCAGTGGCTCCGGCAAGCATAGGCTCATCCCCATTGTATGCAGCCAACTGCGGCCATTTCTGAAGAATTAACAAAGTACCCACAATGCAGCCAATACCGCCGGTAATGACTGCCAGGGGTGCACCGAAGAACTGGGCAACTGTACCGGCTTCCATTTCACCGAGCTGCGGTCCGCCCTGAAAAAATATCTGGTTGACACTGGTCATGCGTCCGCGGATGTGATCCGGGGTTTGCAGCTGGCGGATCGTGTTTCGGATAATCGTGCTCACCCCATCTGCAGCGCCCGTGGTCGCAAGAGCCAGCCAGGCGATCAGGAGGGATCTTGTCAAGCCGAAGACCACTGTGGCAACGCCAAACAAAATCACCGACCCTAAAAACAAACTGCCCTGCCTGCGAAGCTCCTTGACCTGGGAGATCACCAAAGCCGCCAGCACCGCACCCACGGCCTGGGCCGCGGAAAGATAGCCATACTGAACCACGCCCACATGCAGTACCCCGGAGGCGATGATCGGCAGCAGGGTATTCGCGGAGGCAAAGAACGTGGCCACAAAATCAAGCAGCATGCTGGAGAGAATCACAGGTTTGCTCAGGATAAAACGAATCCCTTCGCGGATCGACTCCATGTTGATTCCAGCCATCTTCTCTGAAATCGTCTGCGGCACATCCCCGATCATGACCAGGGCCAGCAATACGGAAATAAATGAAAATGCATTGAAATAATACACTGCAGACTGGCCTGCAAAGGCAATGACCACGCCCGTCAAGGCCGGGCCGATGACCGAGCCTGCCTGGAAGGCTGTGAAGGTCATACTGAACGCATTCGGCAGATCCTTGGCCGGCACAAGGTTGGGGATCAGGGACTGCCGGGACGGTCCGTCAAAGGCGGTGGCGACGGCTTGGAGCGCGGTGATCACGTAAATATGCCAGATGGTGATATGCCCGAACTGGGTCAGCAGGCCAAGGGTCAGGGCGAGAAGCGCGGCAATGCTCTGGGTCACGAACATTACGTTGCGGCGATTCATGGAGTCCGCCACGGCGCCCCCGATCAGCGAAAAAATAATGACTGGAATAATGCGTGAGAGACCGATCCCGCCAAGGGCAATCGGGTTCCTGTTCAATTGACTGACATGCCAAAATAAAGCCCAGAGCTGCATCTGGGTTCCGGCAATGGATATGAGTTGTCCGATCCAAAGGTAAAAAAAACGTTTATGTCTTAAAGAGGGTGGAATATGCAATCCCATTAGGTGCCCCAATCGCGCAGGTATAAAAAGTCGTAACCGATTGTGCGGTTGCTGATCTTGGCAATCGGCGGCTGCATGCGTTTGAACTGGTTGCGCCGGATGCGCGCGGTGACTGCGCCAACGAATTTTTCGTTGAATCCCGCCTCGACCGCCTCCTGGGGTGAGTAACGCTGGTCCACCAGCAGATAAAGCAACTTGTCCACTTCATCATATGTGAAACCCAGTTCGTTCTCATCCGTCTGGCCTTCCCACAGATCGGCTGAGGGCGGTTTGTCAATGATCGGGGCGGGAATGTTCATCGCACGCGCCAGCTGGCGAACCTGGGTCTTATACAGGTCGCCGATCGGGTTCATGGCGCTGGCGGAATCACCGTAATGGGTGCTGTATCCAAGCAGGATTTCCGTCTTGTTGCTCGTACCGATCACGAGTCCCTTGAAGACTTCGCTTTGATCGAAAAGGATGATCATCCGCTCGCGGGCCATGATATTGCCCATCCGCATTTTTGTGATCTGGGGATCGAGTTTGAAGAGCGGCTCGACCATGTCGGTGATCTCAACTGTTTTACAAGGCACACCCAGTTGGTCGATCAACATTTGCGCATGCTCCAAAGAGTCCGGACTGGAGGCTTTGTATGGCATGCGTACAGCCAGGACATTCCCTGCGCCCAACGCCTCAACGGCAAGTGCACAGGAAAGCGCGGAGTCAAGTCCACCCGAAAGGCCAACCACGGCATGAGTCATACCGATCCGGGTGACTTCGGATTTGATGAAGCCGGTCAGTATCTCGCGAGCCAGATCGGTATTGATGCCAAGGGTCAGGTCAACCACGGGAAAGGATCCTGTTTAGTTCTTTTTGGACAAGGTTGGTGCGTTCATCGCGCAAAAGAGGCAGCCGGGCGCGGGTACGGCGCAGCTGATTTAAATCCATTTGGGCAAAAATGAGGGCTTCTTCGTTATAGGGGCCGATGGCAATCTCCTCGCCGTTCGGATCAAAGAGGGTCGCTCCGCCCCAAAAATGCAGGCCATCTTCATAACCCACACGATTGGCATGTGCCACAAAGGAGGTGAACATGCTGGCGTAGGCCTTGGTGACACGCTCCACCCAGCGGGCGGACTCGAGCTTTTCCTTATCGTTCAGTCCACGGCCGGGAGAGGCTGAGGAGAAGAGCATGATATCCGCTCCATCAAGCCAGAGCAGGTAGGGCGGCGAAGCATGCCAGAAATCCTCGCAGATCAACATGCCCACGCGGCCGAAACGCGTATCAAAAGCGCGGATCGAATCACCCCAGGCAAAGAAACGACCTTCATCAAAAAGGCCGTAGGTGGGCAGATATACTTTATGATGCACATGCAGTACCTTTCCACCGGAAAGATAGGCGGAAGCGATGTAAAAGCGGTGGCGGGAGTCTTCGTCCACGAAACCAGCAACCAGGTCCAGATCGCGACTCGCTTTGAGCAGGTGTTTGAAAACCGGGTCATCCTCCGTCGGTTGGTGGGCGACCGAGGCCACCAGGTCCTGCAACACATAACCGGTCAACGAGAGCTCGGGAAAAACAAGCAGGTCAGTCTTTTCAGCTCTGGCCTGTTTGATGTAATCCATATGTTTGGCGAGATTCGCCTCCACGTCCCCCAATTTTGTGTTGATCTGGGCAAGGGCAAGGTTAAGTTTCATTGAATGAATCTTACCATTAAAAAATGGACCCCAAGGGTCCGTAAACCTTGGGGTCGTCAGCGGGGAGGGGGGGATTCGAACCCCCGGTGGACCGGAGCCCACAATAGTTTTCGAGACTATCCCATTCAACCACTCTGGCACCTCCCCATTTGGGGAAACGGGCAAAATTATAACCGATGTTTTATCCGGCAACAGTGTTTACAACTCAACACTGTCGTGCAAATCTGGATAATGCACCTGGTTTAATTTTCTTTCATTCAAAAGACCCTTCAGGGTCATGGCCTGTTTTTCCTCGCCGTGAACAAGGAAAATTTGTTTCACCGAATCCTTTACGGCCATCGCATATTTTACGAGCAGGTCCTGCCCGGCATGGCCGGACAGTCCGCCGATCGTGGCGATCTCACTTTTGACTTTATACACATCGCCAAAAATATTCACCTGCGGTTCGCGGTCGGCCAGCCTGCGTCCCATAGTGTTGGGCGCCTGCCAGGAAACGATGCAAATCGTGTTCCTTGGATTCTCAATGTTGTTCTTGATGTGATGGACGATCCGCCCGGTTTCCGCCATCCCTGAAGCGGAGATGATGATCATCGGCTCCTTGCGTTCATTCAACGCCTTGGATTCCTCCACGGACTGAACATAGGTCAGCATCTTGAAATCCAGGGCCGGGTGGCGGGCCTCCTGGACAAACTTGCGGGTCTCTTCATCGAAACATTCCAGATGGTTTTTAAAAACCTGGGTGGCATTCACTGCCAGTGGGCTGTCCACATAGACCGGCACCCGCGGCACATCCCCATCCTGCATCATTTCATTCAGGTTGTAGACCAGTTCCTGTGTACGTCCCACCGCAAAAGCAGGGACGATCACCTTCCCGCCGCGTTCCACCGTTCTTTTTACGACATCGCGAAATTCAATAAAAGCCTGTTCCGGGTCGGCATGGGATTTGTCGCCATAGGTGGATTCCATGATCATATAGTCAGCCGCATCCGGAAGGACCGGATCACGCAGGAGCGGCATCCGATACCTGCCGATGTCGCCGGAGAAACACAGGCGGAACTTTCTTCCTTTTTCCTCGATCTCGAGCATGACTCCAGCCGAGCCGAGGATATGACCCGCCTCAAAAAAATGGACGATCACGCCGGGAACGGGCTGAAATCTCTCGTTGTAATCAACCCCTTTGAACATGCCTGCGGCTTTTTCCGCATCCTGTTCCGTATACAATGGTTCGATGGGTTCTTCGCCGCGTTCGGAACGCTTTCTGTTCACAAACTCTGCGTCCGATTCCTGAATGCGGCCCGAATCCCTCAGCATCAAACTCGTCAGATCCACCGATGCCCTGGTGGCATAGATCGGTCCCGCAAATCCCTGTTTGACAAGATTGGGCAGGTTGCCGGAGTGATCGATGTGCGCGTGGGAAAGAATCACCGCATCCACCTTGCGGGGATCATGTTTGAAATTTAAATTTCGTTCATAGGTTTCCGCACGTCTGCCCTGATACAGTCCGCAATCCAGAAGCAATTTTGCGCCGTTAATTTCCAGGAGATGCTGGCTCCCTGTCACCGTGTGGGCAGCGCCGTGAAAGCTAATTCGCATTTTTCACTCCAAGGGTCTTCAAGATCTGCGCACCATATTTGACGACTCGCGTCGGGGTGTCCTTCATGACCTGTGCCAGCTCATCCGCGCTGCTGGGCGGGTTTTCCGCCAGCTTGGATAAATACGGTTTTGGCAGGATGATGTCTGACTCAACCCCCATTTCCAACCCGACCTTTTTGCGCCACACTTTTAATTTCTCGAGCCTGCGCAGGAACGCATCATCCTTCGTTTCGGGCTGCCTCCGTTCAACGAGCGGCGCTTCCATCCCGCGCCGGATCGCAGCCAAAACCCCGTCGCCCCATAACCCGATCTGTTTCTCGCTTAATCCCACTGCAGAAAGGTCCACCTTCTTCTCGGGTGGATTTTTGGATAATAAAACAAAAACATCATCCATGATCACTTTGTACGGAGGTCGATTTAATTTCTCGGCCTCCTTGTCACGCCATCTGCATAAAAAGGAAAGAATGGTCAACTCGCGCAAAGACAGGTCCTTGCGCCCGGAAAAACGCTCCCAGGATTCGCTGACCGCCTTTTGTTTTTGTTCGTCGACCAGGCAGGCACGCACAAAATCCTCCCGGGCAAATTCAAGGCGTCCGCTTTCCTGTAATTCCTTTTCGAGGACATCCCGCAAATTAAAAAGATAATGCGTATCCAGGCGTGCATAATGGATCTGTTCCCTGGTGAGCGGCCGGGCCGCCCAGTTTGCTTTCTGATGCCGTTTGTCCATTTGGATCTTGAATTTTTCCCCCAGCAGTCTATCCAGGCCCACGGCTGGATAACCCAGGACCCGCGCGGCCTGCATTGTATCGAAGAGATTCGCAAAGGTGAAACTGAAGTCGCGCCGCAGGCAGACCAAGTCATATTCGGCGGCGTGGAAGACCTTTTCAATCCTGGGATCTGCAAAAATCGGAGCCAGCGGGCTGAGATCCTTCAACTCCAACGGGTCGACCAGATAATCTGCATTGATCGAGGAAAATTGCATCAAACACACCTGCTCCCGAAAGGCATGCAGACTGTTCGATTCGGTATCCACCGCCACACGGCTTTGTGCGGCAAGATCATCTATCATTTTTAGCAACAATTGCTTTGTATTGACCCAAACGGGCGGGGGTAAAATTTCAGACATATTGGCTGATTATAAACCTTATACCTGCAGTTGAGAAACCGCAGTTACCGGGCAAGTTCCTTTTCCATGACGATCCCATCCTCGCCGTCATTGTAATAAGCCTTCCAAATATCGGTTGTTCTATATCCCTCTTTTTCATACATGGTGATTGCAGCCAGGTTCGAAAGGCGAACCGTCAGTTTGGAACGCGAAACCCCAAGGTTTTCTTCACAAGCATGTAGAAGCGCACGGCCAATTCCGCGCCGCCGATAGCGCTGATCCACTGCAATGGTGGCAATCCAGCCCCAGCCTTCGCCCGGATGCGGATCTCCAGCCACAAATCCCACCATCTGGCCGTCCTCCACTGCTTTATATCGGACCACCTGGGAAAAGGTCAAAACTGCGATCAGGTCAAACAAAGGCCAGGCATCCTTCTCGAAACTATCCTGTTCGAGTTTGCGCAGCGCATTAAGATCCAAAATGGACGCTTTGGTGATTTCCATGACTGGGGATTGTATCAACAAAACAGGCGGGGAGTGGGATTAGATCTCCACTCTCCGCCTGTTGATATCCTGACTCTCCAGGAAATTACTTCTTGGAATCCTTGCCCAGGAAATTATCCAGCATACTGGTAAATTCCATCGGGAAGATGAATTTCGTTGACGAGCTGCTGCCAATAGACTTGAGAGTTTCAAAATACTGCAGGGTCATGGTTTTCTGATCCACGGATTTGGCTGCGTTAAAAATGGCCTCCAGCGCCACGGCGAAACCTTCCGCCCGCAAAGCCTGGGCCTGTTTCTCGCCTTCCGCCCGCAGAATATTGGATTGTTTTTCGCCGTCCGCGGTCAGGATGGCCGCCTGCTTGGTGCCTTCAGCCCTGTTCTTGGCCGCTTCCTGGTCGCCCAGAGATTCGGTCACGAGTGCACGGCGGACACGTTCAGCCGTCATCTGACGGTTCATGGCTTCCTGTACTTCACGCGGAGGAATGATCTCGCGGATTTCAACGTTGGTGACTTTCACACCCCAGCGTTCGGTGACCTCATCCAAACGGGTGCGAAGCATGTTATTGATATGTTCGCGTTCCGAAAGTACGTCATCCAGTGGAATACCGCCGATGACGGCGCGCAGCGTGGTGGCGGCAATTCCTGCCGCGGAGAGTTCAAAATTTCCAACCTGTAGCACCGACATGGCCGGGTCCAGGATCTTGTAGTACCAGAGGAAGTCGATCGAGATGGGCGCGTTGTCCTTGGTGATCGACACCTGATGCGGAACCTCACGGATCTGCTCGCGCAGGTCAACCCACTTGACCGTATCAATACCCGGGAAGATCAGAACGATGCCAGGCCCCTTCGGTTGTTGTAAAACACGTCCCAGCCGAAAGACGACCAGGCGTTGATATTCAGGGACGATCTTGATGGCGCTCCAAACAATGATCAGACCAACGATCAGGACGGCGCCAACCAGGCAGAACAGGGTACCACCAGTTGCAGCATTCATAGTGTGAACTCTCCTTCAAATTAATAGTGGTGACTACTTAAACATCTTTTTCAACAACGAGGATAAAACCCTCGCGACGAACAACTCGTATCTTGCTGCCAGCTGGAATGGGTGCGTCGCTGCGCGCCGACCATAGCTCCCCGCCCACCTGAACGCTTCCTTCTTCACCGACATCTGTCCGGGCCTCGCCTGCTCCGCCGATCAAGCCCTCCAGATTATGGGTCGGACGCATCCCGGCTGCCTGCACCGTTTTTCGGACCACCACCCATAAAAAGACAGCCAGCAAACCCGATGCTACGAGGGCGATTACCGGGTTGACCGCAGGTTTCCACCCGTCTACGGCGAACAGGAAGACCGATCCGATCACAAGAAGAATGATGGATAACGCAAGATATTTTTCGCGCTTCGGTTTTTGAATGGCATAAACAAACGGGATCACACTCAGCAGCAGGATGATCAGCGCCCACCAGTTAAAGGACAGGCTGTAGACCGCGTAGCCTGCAAGCACAAGGCAGAAAAATGCCCCCACTTCCAACATTCCCGTCCCCGGGGTAACGATCGCCATGAGAGTCAGGAAGATGCCAGCCAACAGGATCAAATACGCAATATTTGGTTCCAAAAGGAAATCCATTTTGCCTCCATTCGATTATACAACAAGAAAAGCACGATTCAACAAGATATACGCAGATGAGATGGTTAAAGTTGTGCAAATAATCATTCAGGCAGGTTGTATAATAGGAACGTTAAATTCATCCAATGGAGTTTCTGTGAAATTTCAAAAAATTTGTGTGATCGGCCTTGGTTACATCGGCCTCCCGACGGCATCCACTTTTGCATCGCACGGGGTCAATGTGCTCGGCGTAGACATCAGCCGGCATATTATCGATACCTTGAACAAGGGTGAAATCCACATTCATGAACCCGGCCTGCTGGACGAGGTCAAAAAAGCCATTCAATCCGGTAATTTTCACGCTGCCTCCAAGCCAGAGGAGGCGGACGCCTTTATTATTGCCGTTCCCACCCCTTTTCAGGAAAACAAGGTTGGCGAATACAACGGCATCACCTACAAACTGGCGGATATGCGCGCAGTCATCTCTGCCGCAGAATCGATCGTACCCTTCTTAAAGAAGGGAAACCTTGTCGTGCTCGAATCGACCTCCCCTCCCCGCACCACAGTGGACCTGATCGCTCCCATACTCGCTCGTTCCGGATTGGAAGCCGGGCGCGATTTCCATTTGGCTTATTCCCCTGAAAGGGTGCTGCCCGGACAAATTATGCGTGAATTGATCGAGAATGCGCGCGTGATCGGCGGCATAACGCCTGAATCCGCCCAGGCTGGTCATGATTTGTACGCCACCTTTGTGAAGGGACAGATCATCCAGACCGATGCCACCACAGCCGAGATGGTCAAGTTGATGGAAAACACCTATCGCGACGTGAATATTGCAATCGCCAATGAGTTCTCCCGTCTTGCGGACAAATTTGGCGTGGATGTCTGGGAGGCCATCTCGGTGGCAAACCTCCATCCACGGGTAAAAATCCTCAATCCGGGACCGGGCGTCGGCGGGCATTGCATCAGCGTGGATCCATGGTTCTTCGTGGAAGTTGCACCCGAGTTAACCCCATTGATCTACCATTCCCGACAGGTAAACGATGCCCAGCCGCATTTTGTCGTGGACCTGGTCAAACGTGCCCTGGGCCCGCTGACTGGAAAAAAGATCGCAGCCCTTGGGCTGGCCTACAAGCCGGATGTCGACGATCTACGCGAAAGCCCGGCCAACGAAGTTGTACACCTCCTTCAGAAGGAAGGCGCCTTCGTAAAAGCATGGGAACCCTTCAAGCCGGATGCAAGTCTGCCAGGCATCATCTTGTCCCCCACTTTTGAAGAATCAATTAAAGATGCGGATGCACTTGTGTTATTGGTCAATCATACTGAATTCAAAAACCTCGACCCGGAAAAACTCACTCAACGATCCACAGCCCGCATCGTGATTGATACGGCCGGCGGGTGGAATGCGCTGCAATGGCAAAAAGCCGGATTTAAATTTTTCCGTCTGGGAGTGGGAAAATAATTCACCATCTTCCCCGGTCAATTTATTTTTCGACCTGTTCCTGACAATATTGAGAACCGCCTGCAAACTGCAGGACAGCCTTGGCCCGCAGGCTGTCAAAACCAAAGCGGTCAGAATTATCAACAGAATTGGAAAACTTATGTTTTTCTTCATATATATATATCATCTCCGGATGAAACCCTGCTACGCTGATCATAGCCGCTATTTCCATAAAACGAGTTCACACTTTTGTTTGCAACATTACCCATGAAAATTCTCTCCGTGTTCGGAACCCGTCCTGAAGCAGTCAAAATGGCCCCGCTGGTGCGTTTGCTCGCGCAAACTGCAGGGATTGATTCACGGGTCTGCGTCACTGCCCAGCACCGCCAAATGCTGGACCAGGTATTAGGTTTATTTGAAATCAAACCGGATTATGACCTGGATTTAATGCGGGTTGACCAGTCGCTCGCACAATTAAGTGCCTCGATCTTCACCCATCTCGACCCGGTGTTCGCAGACTTTAAGCCGGATTGGGTTCTGGCCCAGGGCGACACGACCACCGTGGCGATCACCTCCCTGCTTGCGTATTACCACCGCATTAAGTTCGGCCATGTCGAAGCGGGATTGCGTACACACGACAAATGGCAACCTTTTCCCGAAGAGATCAACCGGCGGATCGCCGGCGTGACTGCAGATCTGCATTTCGCGCCAACGGATTGGTCCAGGCAAAATCTGCTGGGGGAAGGCGTGAACGAAAGCATGATCAAGGTGACCGGGAACACAGTCATCGATGCCCTGCACTATGTATCGAGACAACCGGAACCTGTTGAAATACAGGAACTGACCAACCTGATCGGAATTAAGAAGGATGCCCGCAGATTAATTCTGGTTACCGCCCACCGGCGTGAAAATTTTGGTTCCGCCATGGAAAATATATGTCAGGCCCTGCGTGAAATCGCAAAACGCGGGGATGTCGAGCTTGTTTATCCGGTGCATTTAAATCCGAATGTTCAGGAACCGGTAAACAGGATATTGAAGAACTTTGAACACATCACGCTGCTCCCACCTCTGGATTATCTGCCACTTGTCCACTTGATGAAACACGCCGCACTGATCCTTACTGACTCGGGCGGGATTCAGGAAGAAGCCCCCGCATTTGGAATACCCACCCTCGTATTGCGGGAGGTGACCGAACGCCCGGAAGGAGTGCAGGCCGGGACCTTGAAACTGGTCGGGACGGAGACCCGCCGCATCGTCGAGGAAACAAACCTGCTCCTGGATGACGCGAGCGCATATGGAAAAATGTCGAATGCGTCCAATCCTTATGGAGACGGCCATGCAGCTGAAAAGATTGTCGCCATTCTCAGGAAGGAATTGTAAGGCCGCATCCATTAATTGTGGGTATAATCAGAATCATAGAATGATGTCGCGCAGAACCCTGTCATTGTTTTTATCGATCGCACTGCTCAGTGCAAATTGGGCAACTGTCAACGCGCAAACACAGGGCAACCGGTATTTCAGCGAGACCGGGCACAATGTCAAAGGGGATTTCCTGGTGTTCTATGACAGCAATCCAGACGCATTAATCCTATACGGATATCCCATCACGGAAGAGTTTGTCAGCAAAGATGGCCTGACCGTGCAATACTTTCAACGCGCCCGGTTTGAGTTCCATGCAGAACTTCCTGAAGGGACCCGCGTGCAGTTGACTGCTCTTGGCACGGAAACGTATGTTTCCACCGGGGAGTCCTCTAAAAATAATTCATTGGCTTGCCGTGCCTATCCTGAAACCGGCCACACAATTTGCTTTGAGTTCCTCGAATACTTTGATCAATATGGCGGGGTGGCACAATTCGGGTATCCCATCTCCGGTTTTGAATATCACGAGAACAAACTCGTCCAATATTTTGAAAAAGCGCGCCTCGAATGGCAGCCGTGGAGACTGGAGGGCCAACGCGTAGTCAATGCCGATCTGGGCCGGGTTTACTTCGATCAACTCGGCGAGGATCCGGGATTGATTCCCCCCGTCAGGCCACTGGATAACACCACCTCTTCCGTCATCAAAATAAACGTACGCGCCTTCATGTGGAAGGCGACCACGCTGGCGACTGACAGGCAGCTTGTTTTTGTCATCGTCCAGGATCAGAACCTGCTGCCAGTGACCAATGCAAGCTGCACCTCCACCGTCCACTGGCCGGACGGCCGCAACGAAACAACCTCCCTCGCCACAAACGCCAGCGGCATCGGGGTGTTGCCCCTTTCCTTCGCCACCCAGCCTCAGGGCAGCCAGGTCTATGCGGATGTCTTGTGTAGTTATCATGGATTGAAAAACAGCACATCCAGTTCGTTCAGGATCTGGTACTAAAAAGCCCTCCGAAATTCGGAGGGCTTTTTAGTAGAGCTCATTCATTTCAAAAACAGGGCCGTCTTTACAGATCATTTTCCAGTTATGATGGACCGCCAATGCACAGACTCCGCATTCCGCGAATGTCCCGCATGGCATGGGTGCGCGGATTAAAACCTGCGCTTCCCGCGGACCCCGGGCCTGGTCCGCTTTCCCGAAATTTTCCTTCAAGTGAGGAAGGTTTCCGCGTGCCACATCGAATGCAGCATAATCCGCCCAGCGATACACTTCGAACATGGCCTGTAATGGCTGGACCTCCACGGCTTCAGGCCAATCCTCCTGCACTGAATTACACACCAGAACCACTTCCGCATCCTGCTGTAGGGCAAGGGAGATCAGCCCTCGCAAGCGGGCAGGCGAATCGTCGAAGACGATCAGGGCCACCTTGCGTGCAAAAGCGGGGATCGAAAACCCGCGACCGAGAGGTCCTCGCAGATTCAGTTGTGTGCCGGGCCTCCAGGAGGAATCCGGCAGGGGTGCGCACAGAAATCCATCCGGCGCCGAGTCGCTGAAAAAGACAGGAACAGCCAGGGGTGAGTCTGAACCGCGGGCATGGGCGAGCAGATATTGTCCGGGCGCGGGGATCATTTCGGGCGGGCAAAGGATGCGGGCGCGGAAATCCAGATGGGTTTCGAACAGTCGGCCTTCACCATTTTTCATAGGAGAAATGTTAACACGCATTGGGGTCGCGGACAAGAGAGATATAATCAACGAAAAATATGTTTCGGAGGATACGATGAATATATCTGGTGTAATTCAAGGAATTGCCACCATTGCCTGGATGGCATTTCTGGGTGTGGTCGGCACAATGATCGTCCGTGCCAGCCGCAATCAACCCGCAAAAGGATTTAGTTCCCTGGCGATCATCCTGCTGGTTGCAGGAATTTTATTGACCAGCATCGGCGCGGGACTGGTCTTTATCCAACCCGAAGAGCGCGGCATTGTGATTTCGGCCTTTGCAGCCAAGGGCTATCGTGAACAGGCCTTACAGCCGGGACTGCGCTGGATCATCCCCTTTGCAGAGCAGGTGACCCGCTATCCGATCTCGCGTCAAACCTACACCATGGCATCCTCGACAGGCGAAGGTCAGGTTGCAGGTGACGATTCGATCCGCGCGCGCACAAAGGACGGGCAGGAAATTTTGATCGATGCCTCCGTGATCTATTCCATCGACCCAACCAAGATCATCGAACTGCACATTAACTGGCAGAATCGTTTTCAGGATGAATTGGTGCGGCCAGCCGCCAGGAATACCATCCGTGATGCAGCCTCGCAATACAGCGTCGAGGAGATTGTCAGCACAAAACGCGCCGAAATGGAGCAGCTGATCACCTCAACATTAACCGAGGCGTTTGCATCCAACGATCTTGTGCTGGTCAGCTTCCTGCTGCGCGATATTCATTTCAGCGAGGAATATGCCGCCGCGGTCGAACAGAAGCAGATCGCCGAACAACAGGCCCAGCAGGCCAAACTGGTTGTGGAGCAAAAGAAACAGGAAGCCGAGCAGGCCCGTCAGGTGGCACAAGGCCAGGCGGATGCCGCTGTCATCGCGGCACAGGGCGCAGCGGAGGCAAGGATCATTCAAGCCAAGGCCGAAGCCGAGGCCAATCAACTCCTGGCACAATCCCTCACGCCCGATCTGGTGCAGTATCAATATATTTTGAAACTCGCGCCCAACGTGCAGACCATTTTCATTCCAAGCGGCAACCAGTTCATTCTGCCTCTTCCGAATACAAGCTCACCATAACGGCAGCGCGTAAATTGGTAAAATTATGGCCAGTCGCCGCTTCTGGTTACTGGCCATTTTGATTCAGGAGATGAAATGCCGATTCCCCGATCCGGACGCGAAGTTCGCCTGACCACGCTTTCCGCGTGTGCAGGTTGAGCGTCCAAACTTAGCGCCGAAGCGCTGACGCAGGTTCTGCGTCCCATCAAAGAAATCTTCGATCCCGCCTCGTATCCGGACCTGTTGGTTGGTCTTGCATCTCCGGATGACGCGGCCGTTTGGCGTTTAAGCGATGACAAGGCCATTGTGGTCACCACGGACTTTTTCACCCCGGTGGTGGACACACCTTATGAATACGGGGCGATCGCAGCGGCAAACTCCCTCTCGGATATTTATGCCATGGGCGGACAGCCCTTTCTGGCATTGAACATTGCCGCCCTGCCGGATCAACTGCCTGTGGAGGTGTCGAGCGAGATCATGCGCGGCGGGGCGGAGAAAGCCCGACAGGCGGGCGTGGTCATTGCCGGCGGGCACACGGTCAAGGATAAAGAGCCCAAGTACGGGCTGGTCGTGATCGGTTTTGTCGATCCACGCAGGATGCTCAGCAAAGGCGGATTGAAAGCCGGCGATGTACTTGTACTCACCAAACCGCTTGGAGGCGGGGTAACGACCACTGCACTCAAACAGGAAAAGGCTTTGGAAAGCGACGTGCAGGAAGCCATTGATTGGATGTCGCGCCTGAACAAGGTCGCAAGTCAACTGTCCGTGGAATTTGACCTGCGTGGCGGGACGGATATCACCGGGTTCGGATTCCTTGGTCACGGTCTGGAAATGGCAGCTGCTGCGGGCCTCTCCTTGCATATTGAATATTCAAAACTTCCCTTCCTGAAGGGCGCACGCGGCTATGCGGAAAAAGGCATCTTCCCCGGCGGCGCCTTCGACAACAAGGGCTATTATGAACAATATGTGCAATTTGACGGTGCCATTCAGGAACCTGAACAGATGTTATTATTCGATCCACAGACCAGCGGCGGCTTGCTGCTGGGCGTGCCTGCGGAAAAATTGGCGGCATTCGAGAAACGCGCAAAGGAACTAGATCAGCCGTTTTGGGTGATCGGCAATGTACGGACCGGGGAAGGGATCAAGGTGCAGCTTTAATGTTTCACATTGGTGTGGTAGAGTTAGGCCTTACCTGCGGACTGCTTCTGCTCGTTCTGATTGTTCCAGTCATGGTTGGAAGATTTTACGCCCGTCTCGACCAGCGTTTAAAGAAGATCGAAAAAGACATTGACAACAGAAAATAGCAATACGTTACAATAAGAAATAGAGAAAAACAAATACAAACCTCATGTCAGAAATTCCCATAGAAACCAATTTTAGCGGCGGGCTGATCGCCATCGCCATTTTGCTCCTCCTGAACGGCGTGCTTGCCATGGCTGAAACGGCCCTGCTCTCGGTCAGAAAGACCCGCCTGCAAAACCAGCATAACAAAGGGGATCTCCGGGCAGGAATCGTCCTCAAACTTACCGAGAATCCCAACCAGTTCCTTTCCGTCATTCAAATCGGCATTACCTCAATTGACCTGCTGATCGGTGCCTTAACGGCCGCCACCCTGGGCGCCTGGCTTAACATGGAGCTGGAGAAATTTCCCGCGCTGGCAAAGTATAGCGAAATCATCAGCATCCTGGTCGGTGTGCTGCCGGTCACGTATCTTTCCCTTGTGCTGGGGGAACTTGTCCCAAAGCGGCTGGCCTTGCGCGATCCCGAAGGTGTCTCCTCCTTCGTTGCAAGGCCGATGCTGTTCTTCTCGAAACTATTTTATCCACTGGTCAAACTTCTAAGTTTTTCGACCGAAGGAATACTGAAATTACTCGGAGTAAAGGAAAGTTCCGAGCCGCCGGTGACTGAAGAGGAGATCCATCTTCTGATCGATCAGGGCACTCAGGCAGGGGTATTCCAAGAAGCTGAACAGGACATGGTCGAGGGCATCTTCAGCCTGGGTGATTCGCGAGTCTATTCCCTGATGACCCCGCGCACGGAAATGGTATGGCTGGATATCACAGACTCGATCGAGGAGATTCGCCAGAAAATCGCCGATTGCCCATATTCCCGCTTTCCGGTCCGGCAGGATTCGCTGGAAACGATCCTGGGCATCGTCAAATCACGCGATCTTTTGGTGGAAAGTCTCTCCGGCAAGCAGGTGGACCTGAAGGCTCTGCTCAAGCCGGCGCATTTTATTCCGGAAACCATGTTCGCTTCGCGCGCCCTGGAACTGTTCAAGGAAAAGAATACCGAGCTTCTCCTGGTGGTGGACGAGTTCGGAGGCCTGCAGGGATTGTTGACGATCAACGATATTTTGGAGGAGATCGTCGGTGCCATGGAGTTCGAGGAACCGCAGGCCACTCAAAGACAGGATGGCTCCTGGCTGTTGGATGGAATGCTCGAAGTCGATGAATTCAAGGAATTGTTTAATTTCAACACCTTGCCGCACGAGGACGAATATGAGACGCTTAGCGGCTTCATCATGACCTCCCTGGGGCGTGTCCCGCAGGCCACCGAACATTTTGAATGGAACGGATATCGTTTCGAAGTAATGGATATGGACGGCCGCCGTGTGGACAAGGTGCTGGTGACCACACTTCCCAAACCGGCCGCTCCGTAAGAGGTAAAGCGCACAGTTGTAAAATGGTATAATTTTTTCTCATATGAGTCCTGAATCCATCCCCAGTAAAACAAAAGTCTGTCCCACTTGCGGAACCCGCTTAAGTGAGAATGCAACCCGCTGCCTCGTGTGCGGCACTGAGTTCAACGCGCGGCCGGAACCAAAGGCGGCAAAGAAGATAGAAAAATCGGTCCAGGCCAGCCGCATGCCGGAGATCACCTTAAGCCTCCCGGCCGCCGTGGGGATTTTGGCTGTCGTAATAGTTGTGGCCGCAGCGCTCGTATTCTTCTCCCTGCGGGCCAGCGCCCCGGAGGGCACCTTTGACGCGGTCGAGACTGCCACGCCTTCCGTAACTCCAACAGCCAGCCTGCCCCCAACAGCAACCTTGCTGCCGACCGATATCCCGACTGCCACCTTGCGGCCGCCATTTGATTACACGGTTGCAGTTGGCGACAATTCCTGTTCGCAACTCGCCTATAATTTTGGCATCTCCGTCCAAAGCATCATCGTCGCCAATAATCTGCCTTCCAGCTGCCCGATCAGTGTGGGACAGTCCCTGAAAATTCCATACCAGACACCCACCGTTCCCCCTGCTGCAACGAACACTCCGCTACCTCTCGATGCAACCAAGCAAGCCTGTGATACTGTACCGATCACGGTCCAGGATGGAGACACACTATCCACAATTGCGGCAAATTATGCCGTCGCCCCGGATGCGATCAAGTCTTTTAACGGGAAAACCACTGACAATGTGTTCATCGGGGAAAACCTGCTAGTGCCCCTGTGTATGAGAGCCGCAACTCCCGGTCCGACACCGACAGCGACCATCCCGCCTCCCTACCCCGCCCCAAACCTGCTTCTGCCTGCGGACGGAGCGGCCTTTACCCTGGCAAACGATGTCGTCACGCTGCAATGGGCCTCGGTCGGCACCCTGCGTGACGGGGAAGCCTACCAGATCACAGTGGAAGATATCACCGCAGATCAGACACACCGACTGAACGATTATGTGACAGACACCAAATTTATTGTCCCGACCTCCTTCCGCCCGAAGGACAATGTCGCCCACGTTCTGCGTTGGTGGATCACCCCCGTCCGTACTTCCGGAACGGATGATCAGGGTCAACCCATATGGATTGCCTCGGGAGCTGTGAGTGAAAAGAGAGTGTTTACCTGGGTGGGAGTGGCCGTGGAAGGCACACCCAATCCATAGGTCCGAATCGAAGCGAATATATTTAAATGGCAAACACCCCGTCATTAAAATGACGGGGTGCTATATTTTCTCCCTTGAACCGAAAATGTAGAATTTTGCGTCCAGCCAGTGTCTCAGTTTCACAAATCAAAATGCTGAATCATGAAATGGAAAAACTCAACTCAACTTATAATATCGGAGGTTTTTATCGTCTCCAATATTATTCATTAAACAACAAAGGAACAATTTATGGATATTCGCTCATTTAACCGCGAGGCCTGGGACCGGCAGGTGCAATCCGGAAAAAATCCATGGACCGTGCCCGTCTCCCCGGAAATCATTGCGAGGGCCCGCGCAGGCGATTGGTCAGTGGTATTGACCGAGAACAAATCTGTGCCGCGTGAATGGTTCCCGCCGTTGACCGGGTTGAAAATCCTGGGACTGGCCTGCGGCGGCGGGCAGCAAGGCCCGATCCTGGCGGCCGCAGGTGCAAAAGTAACCATCTTTGACAATTCCCCCGCCCAACTGAACCGGGACCGCGAAGTGGTCCAACGGGAAGGGCTGGAGATCCGCACTGTTGAAGGAGATATGCGGGATCTATCCGTATTTGGAAATGAAAGCTTTGACCTTGTCTTTCATCCCGTCTCCAATCTGTTCATTCACGAGATCCGGCCTGTTTGGAAAGAGGCATATCGCGTGCTGCGTCACGGCGGATCCCTGCTGTCAGGTTTTATGAATCCCCTGTTCTATCTATTTGATTGGGAGGATATGGACAACGGAATCCTGAATGTTAGAAACAGGATCCCGTTTTCAGATATCGAAACCTATGGAATGGAACGCCTGCAAAAGGAAGACCGTCCCGCAGAATTCGGCCACTCGCTCACCGACCAGCTGGGAGGTCAGATGGATGCGGGCTTTGTCATCGCCGGCATGTATGAAGATCATCACAATGGTTTGAAGATCAGCGGGCATATCGAAACGTACATGGCAACCCGCGCAATCAAGATCTAAAGGAGCAGGAATGAAAATTTTAATCGCCGCTGACATGGAGGGAATCACCGGGGTGGTGCATTGGGATCAGGTAAACCCCGACCATGCCGAATACCCTCGCTTTCGCAGGTTAATGACCGGGGATGTGAACGCGGCCATTCGCGGAGCCTTTGCAGGCGGCGCAACCTCTGTCGTGGTTACAGACGGTCACCACCACGGTAGAAATATTTTGATCGAGGAATTGGATCCACGTGCCACCTTGAATTCGGGCTCCCCGGCACCGCTTTCCATGGTCAATGGGGTCGACCAGGATGTGAATGGGGTCATGTTCATCGGTTATCACGGACGCATGGGGGCGGTCAACGCCATCCTTGACCATACCTGGTCTGACGAGCGTGTTTCTGGATTATGGATCAACGAACGTGCGTTCGGCGAATCAGGGTTGAACGGGGCAGTCTGTGGTCATTTCAATGTACCTGTCATCATGGCTTCCGGTGACCAGACCCTGTGCGCGGAAGCACGCGAGTTTTTCGGAAATCAAGTTGAGACCGCGCAGGTAAAAAAAGCCGTCAGCCGCATGGCCGCGGAATGCCTGCCGCCTGCGGAAACCGCAAAATTAATCGAGGAAGTGGCCAAACGCGCGGCGATCAACCTGAAGAGCGGCAAGGCTCCCGGACCCTTCAAGGTCACCCAGCCCGTTAAAATGACCGTGGAATTCATCCAATCAGACATGGCCGACCGGGCAGCCTTGATGCCGCACGCGACCCGGGCCACGGATAGGCGGGTCGAATACACGGCGGATAACATGGTCACGATCTATCTGGCTTTCCGCGCAATGCTTGCCCTGGCGGAATGATCGTCAAGCCGTCAACATGCCAATCCAAAACCATTCAAAGGAATAACAAAATGAACTCGACCATAAAAACCATCATCAAGATCATCGCAGTACTTCTTGTCATTGCGGGCGGAATTTGGATCCTGCAAGGCGTCAATATTTTGCCCGGCAGTTTCATGACAGGCGACCCGCAATGGGTAATCAACGGCGCAATCACCGCGTTGATCGGCGCCGCGCTGTTCTGGTTCACAAATCGAAAATAATCGATCGGTCATCAAAAGACATGGTGAATGAAGGCATCCAAACCGGTGATCGCGTAAGGATCTATTTGGATTCCAAGTTTGGGATGAATGAAGGCTGGTATCACGGGACAGTCATCCGCATCGACCCGTATTCAGAACACCGCAGTTTTTACTGGGTGCAATTGGACGATGAAGCCCGGGCGGTCCTTAACATCCGGGAGCTTTCCGTATTTAATCCGAAGAACATCCAAAAACTAAAGAAGGCATGACAATGCCGACCAAAACACTTTCCCTTCATCACTTGATCCAATTGCCCGCCTCGCCAGCGGGCCCCGGGCCTGATGCCGTTTACCCAACCATTCTCGCCCTGCATGGACGCGGCAGCAACGAAAGCGACCTGATCGACCTGGCGAATTATCTACCCAAAAAATTTCTGTGGATCAGTCCACGCGGCACATTTGATCTGGGGCCTGATGCCTATGAATGGTTTCAGATCTCCCAGGTGGGCAAACCCGATCCCACCCGCCTGGCAAATGCACTTAATACCATCGACAAATTCATCGACGAGGTCATTGCAAATTACCCCGTCGATAAAAATAAACTCTATCTGCTTGGTTTCAGTCAGGGGAGTATCGTCTCCATGTCCTATGCATTGACTCAGCCCCGACGTGTCTCCGGCATTATTTCCCAATCCGGATACATCCCGCACGAATCAGGTCTGCAAATTGACAAAATAAATATCAAGGGAAAACCTTTTCTTCTCACTCACGGCATCCAGGACTCCGTGCTCCCCGTGGACTGGGCGCGCCGCAGCCGTGACACGCTGCAAAAACTTGAAACGGACCTCGAATACCACGAATTCAATATGGGGCACACTGTGACGGCAGAGTCGTTGGCCGTGATCAATACCTGGCTGGAAAATCACCTGACGTAACCTTGGTCCGCGCAAATGCGGGGACCATTTCACAATACGATACAATCAACATATGAATTCGGATTCCGTTCTGCCCCTGATCGAAAAAGCCATTGCCTCCCGCCAGGCCCTAATGGACTCGCACCATGAAGGGGCCTTTCGCCTCTTCAACGGATTTACGGAAGGTCATCCGGATCTGGTCCTGGATATATACGGCCGGACCCTGGTGTTGCATAACTACGCAGATCACCCGGCGGAAAATCAAAGCGAAATCCAGGAAGTGACGCCATACCTTCAAACTTCCCTGGCGTGGCTTCAGTCCGGGGTGATAAAAACCCGGAACGGCACAACCCCGGAGGAAAAACGCGGGACCCTGATCTTCGGAACCGGGTTGGATCGCAAAATCAAGGAGAACGGTGTCTGGTATGCCCTCAATCTTGAACTCAATCGCGACTCAAGCCTATATCTGGATACCCGCAATCTACGCAAATGGGTGATGGAAAATCTCCAAAACAAATCGGTATTGAACACCTTCGCCTATACAGGTAGTTTTGGGGTGGCCGCCCTCAAAGGCGGGGCCAGCCGTGTGGTGCAAATAGACCTCAATCGGGAATTCCTGAATATCGCCAAGGAATCCTATACCCTTAATGGATTCCCCATTCAAAAGGGAAATTTCATCTCCAGGGATTTTTTCGAGCAGGTGGGCAATATGAAACGCACGCACACTTTCTTTGATTGTGTCATCATCGATCCTCCCTTCTTTTCCACCACCCCCAAGGGCAAAGTGGATCAGGAAAAGGAAAGCGCGCGCCTGATCAACAAGGTCCGCCCGTTGATCAACGACGGCGGCTATTTGATCGCAATCAACAACGCCCTGTTTGTCAGCGGGAGGGAGTATATGCAAACGCTGGAATCCCTTTGCAAAGACGGCTATTTGAAGGTCAGGGAATTGGTCCCTGTACCGGAGGATTTCACAGGCTACCCGGAGACTCGGACCGGAAAACTCATCACAGATCCGGAGCCGTTCAATCATTCAACCAAGATCGCGATTCTGGAAATAAAGAAAAAGCAGGCCGCATGGTAGATGCGGCCTGCTTTTTATGTGCATGCTACGGCCTCCACGAGGGGGCATACCAATCGTAATCCGTGGACAACCCCGGGGCCTGAAGAATTTTTTGTTCAAGGGTGGCCAGATTAATAAGGAATAAATGGCCGCCCGTTGACGAAGTCGTTTCCTCCACGAGCAGATACCTGCCATTGGGCGAAAAGACCAGCCGCCCAACAGTGACTCCCTTGTAAATCAGCGATAAGTTCCCACCGTCCCGGCCGACAACATACACCTCTGCACCCGGTTCGCCGTTGGTGAAACTTTTATAGTAATTGAAGGCGATAAATTTGCTGTCCGGAGACCAGACCATCGGGTATAAACTCCCGCCGCTAAAATTCGCCAGCGTCAGGACATTGGCGCCATCCGGTTCCATGACTTTCAATAAATGATTTTGGGTGTTGTAATCGTATTCATCGTAGGCAAGCAAACTGATGTCGGGCGAGGCGACAAATGGGGCCTTGGTCAGCAGAGTATCGAACATCGGACGAGCCTGTCCGTTCGCGGCGCGCACAAGATAGACATGCCCTTCCCTTCCGGGTAAAGCCGAACGCATGATGACATTCTCGGTATACCAGCCATCCATGATGTACGGACGCCCGTCCGCGGGCAGGTCCGTGGAAATGTTCTTCAGTTCGGTGCCATCCGGATGCATTACATGGACATCCTCCCCACCCAGACCATCCTGTGTCCGAAAGGCGATCCACGAGCCATCCGGGGACCAAAACGGCGGATCAATAAACGGGAATTGAGCAAGGGCAGTCCATGTTTTTGCGGAGGCATCGAACAGCCATAACTTGGTCGGTGTCCCATTCGCATGATCCGAATAGGAGAAGGCTGCATATTTGCCGTCCGGCGACCAGCTCAATGCATTGATCGTAAAATTAAAAGCAAAAGGAACCGGGATCACTTCAAGAGCGGGGCAATTCGCCGGATCGAAGACGCATACCCCGGAAACTTTTACCAGTTGAATGGACTTGCCGGCCTGCCGTGGCTGCAGGAAGAAATACAATTCCCCCGCTTCTTTTTCAGACGTGGAAGCTGATTCGGTTACGATCGGGCTCGACCCAATTTGGGTTGGGACCACTGCAGCCGGAAGGCTGGCAGGCATAGCAAATAATGAAGGATCCATGGGTTGATCAAACAAGATTTGAGTCACGACCCGTTCGCCCTGCACTGCATTGCTTCCGTCCCTGCCAAATTCCTGCAGTTTTAAGATGGTCGCAGTTTGAGTATCAAGCCACATTTTCCAGAATGGACTGGAGGATTCGGAGAATCTCCAGTCCACCACCAGGGCCTCCCGTCCGGCTACAGAAGATATCTCCAATGGAGTAAAAATGCCGGAGTTCTGGGCGTAATCAGAAGGAAAGGCAAGCTGGGCCAACGGTGTGCCGATCTGCCCCCAGATCGGGTTGGGATGGGCTTCGCCTTCCACAAGCGGCGGAATAAACTGTCCCACGTGCGCCGATACGGGATAAACACCGGTATCCACCTGGCCGGAATTCATGTCGATGTTATTTACAGTGACACCGTCGCTGAATTTCAGGAATTTATCCTGGCTGTTCAATATCCCGGTCCACTCCACCTTGTAACGGCTGTTCACAGGATCAAGCCAGATTTTTTCCTGAAAGGAATTCACCGGTGCGCCGTTCGTAAACCAGGTAACCGTTCCCTCCATTTGGAGGGTCTTCCATCGTGCGGCGCTGTACAGCATGGCAGATTGGATCTGCTCGGAGGTAGAGTCAATTGTCAGGATGATGGGAGCAGGCGCGAGGTCCGTATTGACCGGTGCCGGAGAGTCAAAGAATGACCCCGGGGTGGAGGATGCGGCAGGAGAGCAGGCCGTCAAAACCAGGATCATCAGGATGAATATTTTTTTCATTTGTCTCCTCTTCGAGACGGGAACGAATCCCTAAAATAAAAGTTCCCGTTGTTTTTCAACAACGGGAACAAACTTCTTTCCAAATTCCTACGGGTGGGTCGTTGCCGTTGCTGTGGCAGTAGCCGTGGCCGTGGCTGTTGCCGTGGCGGTCGCCGTGGCCGTGGTGGTTCCCGTCGCCGTGGCAGTTGGCGTCGCAGTAGCCGTCGGCGTGAAAGTAGCTGTGGGCACCACTCCTGCGTTATAGATGATCGGGGCCACCCAGAGCGCCCGGTCACCTACCGGGGATCCGGTGGAAAGCACGGTAAGGACAAATTTCAGGTCCTGACCAACAAGCGAATTGAGGTCTACAACCGCATCATAGAATTGCGGCGGGGTGTCGTATTTTTCGACAAAGGCCCAATAAGTTTGGACGGTCGAGCTGCCGGAAAGAACATAGTCAAGCCGGAAAATAACCCGACAGGCGGTTGCATTTCCTTCGCAGTTTACGGTCGCCTTGAATTTATCGCCGGCTTTGACTTTATAGGTTGGGTAAAAGCCCTGAATGTATCCATTATCAATATTTTGCGGGAAGGTAATCAAACCGGTGCGATTATCAATCGCTCCCGTTTCGAGCCTGGAGGGGTTGCTGATCAGGACGAAGCCTTTTGCATCCCCGTCCGTGCCGGGGCAGGGCTGCTGACCAGCGCCGGTGAACCAGGTGGCCGCACAAACATTAGCAGCAAAATCATACACAGTGCCGGCAATCGGAGTGGCCGGGGTTACGGGTGTCAAAGGCGTGCCGGGTGTGACGGGAGTTGTCGGAACGATCCCGGTACCGGATACTTTGATCTCAACCCAGAAGGACTTGGTTCCGGCAGAGCCAATGCCGAAGGGGACACCGCTGTTATTCTTCAACTTCCAGTATCCTCGATACGTTCCGGCAGTGGTTGGTGAAGTTAATGTAATGGTGATGTCAACGGTTTGACCGGGAGCCACGGAAGTGGAGATCAGGGCCGCATCAGGTCCGCCCATCTTTTCGCCGGAGTCGAACATCAGGCTGTAGTTGGACCAAGTGCAGGTGCCGACATTCTTTAAGCGCCAGGTCTTGGTAAAAGCGATGCCTGGAGCAAAGCTAGTGCCATCCGGTACGGTCACATCGGAGACGAATTGGGCACGGTCACAGGCGGCAGGAGGAGGCGGAGTGGCGGGTGTAATGGTCAGGGTATTGATTACCCAGGTCGGATCGCTGCCACCCGCATCGGAAAATTCAAGCGTAAGCGAACCGCTGCTGACGGTCACACTGAAGGTGTTGTTGGTGAATGCCGCCGCGGCAGAATCCACATCCCCAAGCACAGTGGTTCCATTGGCTTTAACGACCATGTTGTCATGGGCAAAATCATTATCACCCATGGTCAGATTGACAGAGTAGTTGCCGTTGGGCAGGTCCGTCTTGAAGGTGCGGGCGGCGGAGGAATGCATGACGAAGTCGCGCTTCAGGTCATCCGAGAGCGCGGTTCTATCGCGAGATTCAAGACCGGTCAGATCCGTCCAGCCAAAACTGCCTGTGGAATAGGCTGTGGCTTCCGTGACCTTTGAATATCCAGAGGCAACCGGAGAGGAGACTGTACCAAAATCAAATTTGGATCCGGACGGAGGCGGAGGAGGAGGCGGGGTGCCGCCGGCGCGCGCAATAATTGGGTTGCCCCACAGCGCGCGATCGCCGGAGGCGGAACCATAAGCGGAGATCACAAGAATGAATTTGACATCCTGGCCGGCCAGCGAGCTTAAATCAAGATTGGCGTTGTAGCTCAATCCTTCATATTTCTCACGGAAGGTCCAGAAGGTCTTAATAGCGCCGCCGTCGATCTGATAATCCAGACGATAGGCAACGTAACAGGTTGTGGCGCCATATTCACAGCCGATGGTCGCCTGGAATCGATCACCGCTTTGCACTTTGAAGGCGGGATAAATGCCCTGAATATACCCATTGTTAACATTGTTCGGGACAAAAAGCAAACCAGCCTGGGCTGATTCAATTCCATTTTCGAATTTGGGTTTGTCCTTTTTCAAGGCAAAGCCGTTCGAGCTCCCATCAGTTCCCGGGAAGGATGATGCGCCTGCGCCGGTCGACCAGGTGGCGGATGGCGCACTGGCAGTGAAGTCATACCCTGTCCCGGAGGTGGAAGTCACATTGATCTCGACCCAGAAGGATTTGTTGGCCGTGGATCCAATGCCGAACACGCCACCGGAATTACTCTTGAATTTATAGTAGCCGAAATAATGACCGGCAGCGCTGGGCGCGGCCATATCGACAGTAATATCCACAGTTTGACCAGGATTGACTGTGGTGGGCAGGGCCGATGAAGTGGGAGCGTTCATCCGTTCACCGCTGTCAAAGATCAGGGATACATCGGAGCTGTTCCAGGCACAGGTGCCGATATTCTTCAAACGCCAGGTCTTCTTGAAAGCGGTGCCCGGTGCGAAATTTGTGCCGTCCGGCACGGTCACATCGGCAACGAATTGCGCCCAATTACAGGTGGCCGCCTGCGCAGATTGTGTAGCTGCGGGTATGATCGACAGCATCAAAGCCACCAGCAACAAAGCAGTTCCAAATTTTGATAGATGTTTCATAACTTCCTCCATGCAAAGCAATTGCTTAATAATGACGCTTAATAATCCCTAAAGTTCCCTTTGACTATACGACCTCCCTAGTATAACTTTTCTTATGCGATTGTTCAATATATTAACAGGTCAATTTCATGGTCATTTTTTCCCATATTTTTGGGGTTGTTTTTATATCAAAAACACCCATACACTATAATTATCAGCATGCCTCGAACCATTTTGCACCTGGATCTGGACGCCTTTTTCTGTTCGGTGGAGGAGATCCAGAACCCTGAGTTGCATGGCAAACCTTTCGCGGTTGGCGGAAAACCCAACGAACGCGGAGTGGTCGCATCCTGTTCCTATGCTGCACGAGCCATGGGGGTGCGTAGCGCCATGCCGATGTCCCGTGCATTGCAATTGTGCAGAAATCTAATCATTGTCCCGGGACGGCACAGGCTGTATGGCGAATACTCGGAAAAAGTAATGGGCAGGTTGCGGGGTTTGACTCCCCTCGTGGAGCAGATCTCCATCGACGAAGCATTTCTGGACATCTCAGACATGCACACCCCGTCCGCCCGCATCGCACGGGACCTGCAGACTGCCATCAAAAACGAATTGCATTTACCCAGCTCGATCGGGATCGCTTCCAATAAACTGGTCGCGAAAATCGCCACCGAGGTCGGTAAAAAATCCAACAAGAAAACCAATGAATCCCCCTCCGGACTCACCATCGTGCCATACGGCGAGGAGACAAAATTCCTCGCCCCCCTGCCTGCAGACATGCTCTGGGGCGTGGGACCCAAGACCTCTGCGCGATTAACCGAGCTCGGCATCCACACTATCGGCGACATCGCACGCTGGCCGGAAAACGAAATGACCTGTCTCTTTGGCGAGAATGGCCGCGACCTCTGGCGGCACGCCCAGGGCATCGACAACCGCCCGATCGTGACCGAATATGAAACCAAGTCCATCAGCCAGGAGACGACCTTTAATGTGGATGTCCGTGATGACAGGACCTTGGAAAAAACGATCCGTGAGCAATCAAAAGAGGTGGCCCGGCAGCTGCGTAAAAACGATCTGGCCGGAAAGACCGTTAAATTAAAGATCCGCTGGCCCGATTTCACCACCATAACCAGACAAATAACCCTTCCCACCTCCACGGATAACGATGATGAGATCATCAAAGCTGTGGTGAAGCTGCTGCACGCAGTCCGCAAGCCAAATCAAGCCGTGCGGCTGATCGGGGTTGGCGTCAGCGGGCTGGGTGCTCCGGTCCGTCAGCTCAGCTTGTGGGATGCTGGAAACGAAAAGTCCCGCAAATTGCAGGAGGTCGTGGATCAACTGCAGGAGAAGTACGGCCGGGATGTCATCCACAAAGGCGAGGGATGAATTTCACTTGTAAAGACGGGATGCACGCGCTACCATAAAAGGCGGGAGGCACGCATGAAAACTCTTGACTTGAAAAAACAATTCAAGCATCTGTATCAGCCCTCGGCAAAAAAGATCGAGGCCTTGCAGATCCCTGATCTGCAATTTGCGATGATCGACGGCGCGATCGAAAAGGGACAGGCACCGGGCACATCGCCGGGATTTCAAGCGGCAACCCAGGCTCTGTACGCGCTCTCCTACACCCTTAAGTTCGCGCTTAAGAAACGCAAGACGAACGCGATCGATTATCCCGTCATGGCCTTGGAGGGTCTGTGGTGGGTGGAAGATGGGTTCTTCGATATCACAGTAAAGGACAACTGGTTCTATACGTTGATGATCATGCAGCCGGATGTCATCACAAAGGATCTGTTTGACGAGACGCGCGAGCAGGTCCGCAGGAAAAAAGGGGATAATGAATCGTTATCCAGATTGAGAATCGCCCATTTTGAAGAGGGTTTATGTGTGCAGGTCATGCATATCGGGCCTTACACCACCGAACCAGCCACCGTTGAGCGAATGAAGGAATTCATGCAGCAGAACGGATTAAAGGATAACGTCGGCCCCAACGGCAAGCATCACGAGATCTATCTCAGCGACCCGCGCAAGGCCGCACCTGATAAAATGAAGACAGTTCTGAGACATCCAGTCCTGAAAATTTGAACACAGTGCCAGGGTCTAGAGGCCTTTGGCTGCAAAGGAGAATTATGAACTGCTTCTACCACCCGGACAAGGCCGCCGTCGGTCTGTGCAAATACTGCCAGCGCGGACTATGTGTTGAATGCGCCTCTGTCATTGACGATGTCCTAGCCTGCCAGTCCCGTCATGAGGACGAGGTCCATCAACTGGAGCAACTCACCGCGCGCAACCTGTTCCAATCCAAGCGCGTGGCCTCCGGCTATATGCGCAATGCCACCTTTTACGGCCTGGTCGGCGTGGTGTTTGCTGGCTTTGGCTTATGGCAGTTGAAATGGCTGGGCCTGCAGGCAGTGGTGTTTATCATGCTCGGGGGATTTTTACTTTACGCGGCCGCCGCCAATTATTTCGAGGGTAGAAAGCATAAATAAGACTGCAACTCTTTTCGTTTGCCTGCGTAAGGTAAGTACAACAAAACGAAAGGAGCAAAAATGAACGAACCCAAAATCTTAACCCGCAGCAAGTCAAACCGCATGATCGCGGGTGTATGCGCCGGCCTGGCCGACTATCTGAACATCGACCCCACCGTGGTCCGCCTGTTATTCGTGCTTGGTTTTTTTGCCGTGCATGGCGGCCTCGTGATTGCATACATCATCATGGCCATCGTCACCCCCGAAGAAACAGTCACTCAATAATACAAAAAGGACACAGGCGCCTGTGTCCTTTTTGTATTTAACGAGCCAGGGAAAGGAAGACATCCTCCAGAGTCGGCTCGCCTCTTTCGATCTTTTCCACAGCCAGCCCTCCCCCGCTTAATAAGCTCAGCATCGCCTCTTTCCTCACCTTGGAGCTGATCACCCGCAAATGATCCCCCGCCAACCCGACACGTTCGACGCCCTCCAATCCGGAAAGAATCTCCAAGCCTTTTTCGAGAGGATGCACGAACACCTCCCAAACATCTCCCGTGATGATGGATTTTTTTAGATTCGTCGGCGTATCCATGGCCAGCAGTTTCCCGTCGCGCATGACGCCAACCCGCTCGCAGTACTCGGCTTCGTCCATGTAATGCGTGGTGACTAAAATGGTCACGCCGCTGTCCGCCAATTCGTAGATCAGATCCCAGAAGGCGCGTCGGGCGGTTGGGTCCACACCGGAGGTGGGTTCATCGAGAAACAATAATTTCGGTTCGTGTACCAGCGCAATGCCAAGCGAAAGTCTCTGCCGCCAGCCTGTGGAGAGCGAAGCTGTCAGGGTGGATTCATGTCCCTTGAGGCCGACCAGTTCCAGGGTCGCCTGGATGCGGGCCTTATCCGTGATTCCATAAACACCGCCGTAAAAGGTCAGATTCTCTCGCACGGTCAGGTCATCATAGATCGCAAATTTTTGAGACATATACCCAACGCGCTTGCGGACTTCCTCGGTTTGTTTGAAGGCATCGAATCCCAGAACGGTTGCCTCACCTTCGGTGGGCTCGAGCAAACCCAGCAACATGCGGATCGTGGTGGTCTTCCCGGAACCGTTCGGGCCCAGGTAACCGACCACTTCGCCGGCATTCACTTCAAAGTTAATATGATCGACGGCGACAAAATCGCCAAAGCGCCGGGTCAGATTCTCAACATAGATGACCGGTAAAGACATGTCTGATCACGCTCCACTTTCCAGCACGGATTTTAATTTGGCGAAATTGCCCTCCATCATGGATTTGACCTGTCCGGTCATGACCCCTTCGGCCAGTTTGAAGACCCCGGCAGGATTGCCCTGCACATTCAGGCTGATCTTCGTGCCGGTGCCAACAGTTTTAAGGGACAGGATCAAGTTCATTTGCATGGGGCCGGCATTCAATTGGAAACCGCATTTGGAATCGGGCTCGTAGGCCTGGACCTGCAGTTCGCCTTCCAACCGGCGTCCCATGGCTTCGCCAACCGTTTTGAATTTCGTACCCACGCCAACCGTTCCGGGTGTGATTTGTTCGATACTCACCACGGCGGAGTTCCACTTTGACATGTTATTGGGGTTGGAAACAAATGTAAACACATCCTTTACCGGGCGGTCAATCAGGGTGCTGAAGTCAAGATTAATCATGGCAATACTCCTTTTCAGATTCACAAGGTGGGACTGGGTAGAAATTCCCTGTCTTCGGATAAAGCGATGAAAACATCCTCAAGTGTGGATGGAATGGCGCGCAGCTCGGTTAGCAATCCGCCTGCGGCTTTAATCTCTTCGGGCAAACGCTTCATAATCAGGCCGGCCTTGTCCGCACGGACGCGGATATGCAGTTTGTCGCCAAATGCAGCCACGTCTTCCACATCCGGGTCGGCATGCGCCACATGCCTCAGGATATGCAACGGAGAACCGCGCAGCTCCAGGATGCGGCCAGCCAGCTGCGCACGTAAATTGGAGGGTGTACCCTCCGTGATGATCTTCCCGGCCTTCATAAATCCAACCCGATGACAGCGGGAGGCCTCATCCATATAAGGGGTGGAGATGATGACCGAAACACCGTCCCCATTTCGTGCAGAGACAAGTTTGATGACCAGCTGCCAGAAATCCTGCCGGGTGACGGGGTCAACCCCGGTGGTGGGTTCATCCAACAGCAGCAGGCGCGGCCGGGTCACAAGCGCGGAGGCCAGACCAAGTTTTTGTTTCATGCCTCCTGAAAGCTGGCCGGCCCTCCGGTCGATGAATTTATCAAGGCCGACGAATTCAAGGATCTCCATGGAACGCGGCAGCCACTCGGTGGCCGACAAGCCGCGAATCTCCGCGAAGAAGCGGATGTTTTCCAGCACAGTCAGGTCTTCATACATCGAGAAACGCTGTGAAAGATAACCCATGGTCGAACGGGCCTGCTCCACCTGATGGCGCAAATCGAATCCACACACGCTGATCGTGCCTTCCGTGGGCAATAATGCGCCCACCAGCATCCGCATGGTGGTGGTTTTTCCCGCCCCATCGGATCCGACCAGCCCGTAGATCTCGCCGGGTTTAATTTGCAGGGAAACATCGTCAACGGCGTGAACCGGACCGAAATATTTTTTTAATCCGCTTGCCTGAACCAGATAATCATTCATAAGAATTCGCCTTTAAAGCCGGCCACAAACCTGGATTATTTGAACACAACATCCGCGGGCATGCCGATCTTTAATTTCCCGTCGGGGTCCTCCACCTTCAGCTTGATGGCATAGAAGGTGGAACTGCGTCCTTCCACGGTCTGGACATTACGCGGTGTAAATTCAGCCTGATCGGCGATATGAACAACTGTGGCAGTAAAGGTCAGATCGGGGAAAGAATCCACACGGACTTCAGCGGTTTGCCCAAGGCTTACCTCCCCGTAACGATCCTCAGGTACATATACAGTGATGGTCAAATCTGTGAGATCAGCGAGAGTGAGCATGACGGCACCAGGCTGGGTAAACTCCCCGGGTTCAGCTGCACGGGTGAGAATCACCCCGTTGATCGGTGCAACAATCTTTAGTTTGCCGACTTGCGTTTCCAGGAGAACAAGATTTGCCTGCGCCTGGGTTAGAGCAGCTTTTGCCTGATCGAGGGATTTAAGGGCGGCTACAACTGCGGGGGATTCAGCTCCGGTCTGCAGCGCCAGCCAGCGTTCATATGCTGCATAGTATCTTTGTTGGGCGACGATCACCTGTCCGCGGGCGTATTCGACATCGTCAGCTTCCTCAGTATTGAGCAGGTCATCGTATTCGCTCTGCGCATCATCAAGCTCGGTTTGTGCAATTTCACGATAATCATTGGCCGCTTCCAGAAGACCGCCACTATTCGGAGTTCCATCCGCCTCTTTCTTCACGGCATCGGCAATTAGAAACGCAGTGCGGGCATCGGCCAGGCGTTTTTCGGCCTTTAGGTAATCCGAATTATGCAGGTCGGAAATGACGGTCTTCAAATTTGCAGTCTGTACATCCAGATCGGCGCGGGCATTATCCAATTCGATTTTGGCTGAATCCAGTTGTTCAGCTTGATCAAAATACCAGGCAGGCTGATCGAAGTCTGTTGGGGCGGTAACACGCAGGTCTTTTGTACGCTGGGAATTTTGAGCGGCAATGGCAGCCTGCAAGGCCTGGTCATATTTCAGCTGGGCGGCTGCCAGGGCGGCATTGGCAGAATCCACCTGGGCAGAGGCCACTGCATATTGGGCTGTCAACAGGCTTGGGTCCAGGGAAAGAAGCGTTTCGTCTTTTTTGACAGCCTGTCCCTCGTTTACAAAGACCTCTGAGACCTTGCCAGCCATCTCGGGTGCGATATTCACAATGGTCGCCTCGATGGATCCGGAGGCAGTCAGTGCCCCATTTTCATTTCCATTGAGCGAACGAAATCCAAAATATCCGAGTGTGCCGAGCACAACCACAGCGACCAGGATACGTACGGGAAGAGGGGGAAGTTTGGGTTGCATTTTTATCTCCTTGATTGGGGAATAATTTAATCCAGACGTTTTCTAAAACGTAATGCGGCGGCAGTCATGATCACCACGCCAAAAATGGCGAGCGCAATGACTTCGCGCTGAATGGCTTCAATGCCAACACCCTTCAACATCAGGGAACGAATGACGACAAGGTAATAACGGAGCGGGATCGCATAAGCCACCCACTGCAGAAATTTAGGCATGGCTTGAAGCGGGAAGAAAAAACCGGAAAGAAAAATACTCGGCAGGTTATACATCATGACCGTCAGCATGGCCTCCTGCTGGGTATTGGCAATGGTGGAGGCCAGCAAACCGATTCCGAGACTGGACATCAGAAACAGTCCCGAGGTCAATATGATCAACAAAAGACTCCCCCGTACCGGGACGCCGAACCAGAAATGTCCTATGATGATGATCTCGAATGTTTCCACAAAGGCAAGGATGACGTAAGGCAGCAGCTTGCCGACCACCAATTCCCAGGAACGGATCGGGGTGACGATGAGCTGTTCAATCGTGCCGCGTTCGCGTTCGCGTACAATGGCCGTGGCAGTCAGGATGGTGGTGATAAAGGAAAGTATCATGCCGATCACGCCGGGAATCATGAAATAGGCGGAATTGAGGTCGGGGTTATACCAAACCTGGGTGCGGACCTCCACAGGCGGCCGCGGCGCGGCCCGTCCATTCAGAGCTGCCTGTTGACTGAGGATCTTGGTGCCGTAGGACTGCCCCACCAACCGGGCCGTGGACAGCGCAGTGGAACCGATGCTGGCATCCGAGCCATCCAAAACCATTAAGACCTGGGCGTCACCTTCGAGTATGCGGCGGTCATAATCGGAGGGGATGACAAGCGCAACACGCGCATCACCGGATTCGATCAACTTCTGATATTCATCGGAAGAGTTGACGGAATAATCAATGGTGAAGTAATCGGCGGCTTGAAAGGCATCCAACAGCTGGCGTGACTCGGGCGTCTTGCTCTGGTCCCAAACGGCCAGGGAGATGTTACGCACATCCGAAGTGGCCGCGTATCCCAGCAGGAACAACTGCACAATGGGGATCACCACTGCAAGTGCCAGCGTGCGCGGATCGCGAAAGAGCTGCACAAACTCCTTGCGAATGATGGAGGAAATACGGGAATTGAACATAAGGCTTCCTTTGACTAGGTCTCTGGCTTAAGAACACCATGCAGGATGACATCCACGTAAACATCCATTGGATTTTTCGGCATGAGCTTGCTGATAATTGAATTGGAAACGATCGTGTTCGTAATGAAATAAGAAAGCACCATGCCGAAGAAAATACGCATGAGCATGGCGGGGTTGGTCACGCGCATATTTTTTCTGATTTTTACCACCTGTTCAAATACAGGCAGCACTTTCGGCGCAATCTCCCTCAACATGGCGGCGCCATGTTGGCCATTGAATTCCACGAACTCAATCATCATGAGCTTGATGTAATAAGGCTCACGATCCAGTTCGTCAATGGCGATCCGCATGGCGTTTGACAAAAACTCCTCGGCGGTTTCGCCCTGGGCCCCGAGAATTAAAGGCAAAATCTTTTTATAGGGATGTTTGTCGACAACAATGCCTTCAAAGATTGCTTCCTTGCTGGAAAAATGGTTATAGATCCCGCCCAACGCGAGCCCGGCCTGCTCCGCGATCTGGCGCATGGACGTGGCATGATAACCGTGCTCCATGAATAATTCGAGCGCCGCATCTTCAATGGCAAGCCGGGTGATCTCGCCCTTGGTAGGACTATCCTTCTCTTTTACAGGCATGATTTCCTTCTCAAACAGAAATGAACGAACGTTCGTTTTTATTCTACCCGGTACGGAGAATCTGTCAAGGGTCCCAAAACGCAAATGGTAAAATCAAATCATGCTCCCCGTCACCGCCCTTGAAAAGAACATTCGCGAAAACTTGAAACACAACGTCATTGTGGGCCTGTGGGATGGCGGTCTCTTTGGGGCGGCGCTGGGATTTGCATCGTTCAGCACCATCCTGCCGCTCTTTGTGGCATCCATGACCACCTCCGCCCTGTTGATCGGACTGGTCCCTGCCATCCATTCCGTTGGCTGGCAGCTGCCTCAGTTGTTCACTGCCAGTTACGTCTCACGCCTGCGCAGATACAAACGAAGCGTGTTGATGATGACCATCCATGAGCGGGCCCCGTTTCTCGGATTTGCGGCCGTTGCGTTGCTGCTTCCGAAAATCGGGGTACAGACAGGTTTGCTGATCACCTTTGGCCTGCTGGCCTGGCAGGGATTGGGCGGCGGGTTTACAGCAAACCCGTGGACCTCCATGATTTCCAAGATCATCCCGCCGGAATCGCGCGGCACTTTTTTTGGATTTCAAGCCGGCATCGCGAATCTTTTCATCAGTGGATCAGCCGTCATCGCAGGTTATCTTCTCGATTATCTCGATTCACCCGTCGACTTTGCGATCTGCTTCCTCATCGCGTGCTTTTTCTTCACCTTATCCTGGATCGCCCTCGCAAGGACCCGTGAGCCTGAAGATGTTGAAAAGGTCATTCCCGAAGAAAAGACCCATTTCTGGGATGATTCAAAGAAAATATTACGCAAAGACCCAAACTTCAACTGGTTTCTCACGGCGCGTTTCCTTTCGCAATTCGCCACAATGGGGTTCTCTTTCTACATCATTTATGCCCTGCGCCGCTTCGACATGGATGCCATCACAGCCGGGTTTCTGACCGCCACCCTTACCATCGCCCAAACCATTGCGAATGCCGGCATGGGCTGGCTTGGCGATCGTTGGGGGCATCGCTCCATGCTGATCATTGGCGCGGTGGCGGCACTCCTGAGTTCCATTCTGGCATGGTTCGCGCCGTCAATCGTCTGGTTCTATCCCATCTTCCTGCTGGCCGGCCTCGCCAATGTATCCATTTGGACGATTGGCATGGCCATGACCGTGGATTTCGGCACGGAAGCGGAACGCCCCATTTACATCGGTCTCTCACAAACCCTTACTGCTCCAGCCACCATCATGGCTCCCCTGCTCGGCGGCTGGATCGTGGACTCGGCTGGATTCATCCCCACCTTTTCCATTTCCATTGTCCTTTCCATCATAATGATCGGCATTCTCATTTTCATGGTAAAGGACCCTCGCAAACCCCTCAGGAGTTCCCATGTCGCTCATTAAAGAAAAAGTCGATCAGGCCATCGCGATCTTGAAGGAACAAAACATGGACATGTGGCTGACCTTTGTCCGGGAAACCAGTGGCGTGCGCGACCCTGCCCTGGATTTCCTGATCGGCGAAAGTGACCTGACCTGGCCGTCCGCGCTGATCCTAACCCGCACAGGCGGAAAGATCGCCATTATCGGAAATCTGGAAAAGGAGGCCCTCCAGCGCCTGGATGTTTTTGACGAGATCATTGGATACGACACGGCTGTGAGCGGTATTCTTAAGGAGACAATCTCGCGCCTCAACCCGGACCGGATCGCTGTGAACACCTCCAAAAACAATGTCCACGCGGACGGGTTGACGCATGCCATGTACGAATTTTTGAAGGAATATCTGACAGGCACTCCGTATCCGGAGCGCCTCATCAGCGCCGAACCCATTATCAATTCCATGCGCGGTCGAAAGACCTCAACCGAACTGGCCCGCGTAAAAAAGGCTGTGCAGATCACAGAAGAGATCTTCCAGAAGACATTCTCACATATCAGGACCGGCATGACCGAAACGGAGATTGCCGAATACATGCAAAAACTTGCGGCTGAACATCAGGTGGGGCTGGCCTGGCCAGCCGAGAACTGTCCCGCCGTCAACAGCGGACCCAACTCCCCAGTCGGTCACAACGGCCCGACTGACATCAAGGTTGAACCCGGACATTTGCTGCATTTCGATTTTGGCGTGAAGTACGAAGGCTACTGCTCGGACATTCAACGTGTGGCATATGTCCTGCGCAAAGGCGAAACTGAAGCGCCCATCGAGGTACAACGCGGGTTCATTACCATTCGCACAGCCATTGAAAAATCCCGCCTGGCCATGAAACCGGGCATGACCGGTAATTCCATCGACGTTATTTCGCGCGAGATCGTCAGCGACTCGGGATATCCCGAATATCCCTACGCGCTGGGCCACCAGCTTGGCCGCGTGGCGCATGATGGCGGCGCTCTTTTGGGGCCACTGTGGGAGAAATACGGCGACTCACCCAAACAAAGGCTGGAAGCCGGCCAGATATTCACCATCGAGCCGGGCCTTGCCGTGCCGGGCTATGGCTACATGGGATTGGAGGAGGATGTGGTCATGACGGATCACAGTGCGGAATATATTGGCGAACCGCAACGCGCGATCATCTTATTGCAAGGGTGAATCGGCCAAAGCACAATAAATATCAATTAAGGAAAATCAAGCCGGGGGAATAGAGAGGCGGATTGTCCTATTTCTTGTATGCCATCCATCACTGGCATTGCCAACGTCGAATGATATACTCCTTTTTGTGAAATATTTCACCTAAAGGATATATCATGACTCAGGAAGATCCCAGAATACTAGAATTAAGAAGCCACCGTGCCAAGGCCCTGGAAGGCGGCGGTCAGGAACGCAATGCAAAACAGCGTGCAAAAGGAAAGTTGACCGCGCGCGAACGGGTGGATTTGCTGCTTGACCCCGGCACTTTCAATGAAATCGAACCTTTCATCACCCATCAAGGTGATGAACTCAACCTGCTCAAGGATAAATTCTACGGGGACGGTGTCATCACCGGCTATGGGCAGATCAGCGGTCGGACGGTTTATTTATATTCACAGGATTTTACAATTTACGGCGGCACGCTCAGCGAAATGCAATCGCACAAGATCTGCCGGGTGATGGACCTTGCGGTACGCAATGGCGTCCCGTTCATCTCCCTGATCGATTCAGGCGGCGCGCGCATTCAGGAAGGTGTGCGCTCGATGGGTGGCTATGCGGAAATCTTCAGGCGCAATGCCCAATACTCCGGCGTGGTCCCGCAAATCAGTGTCATGCTTGGACCCTGTGCGGGCGGTGCCGCCTACTCCCCCGCATTGACCGATCTGGTCATCATGGTCGAAAAATCCTCCTTCATGTTCCTGACCGGGCCGGATGTCATCAAGGCAGTGACCGGGGAGGTGATCGACTCGGAATCCCTGGGCGGCGCCAGTGTGCATACCTCGGTCAGTGGCGTGGCGCATTTGAGCGTGACCAGTGAAAAAAATGCACTGGATATGGTCAGGCATTTCCTTTCCTATCTACCCTCCAACAATGTGGAGAATCCCCCATTCCTGCAATCTCCCGATTCGCTTTCCCGCATGGACGAGGAATTGAATCATATGATTCCCCTGGATGCCACGGAACCCTATGTGATGCATCAGGTCATTGAAAAGATCATTGACAAGGATACCTTCCTTGAGATCCAGCCCGACTGGGCACGCAATGCCATCGTAGGCCTGGCCCGCATCGGCGGACACAGTGTGGGTATCGTCGGGCAGGAGCCGGCCATCATGGCGGGCGTGATCGACATTGACGCAGCCGACAAAATGACCCGTTTCGTGCGCATGTGCGACTGCTTTAACATTCCGCTTGTGACTTTCGTGGACTCGCCCGGCTTCCTGCCCGGCATCGCGCAGGAGCATGGCGGCATCATTCGTCACGGCGCCAAACTTTTGTATGCCTATTCGGAAGCCACCGTGCCGAAGATCTGCATCATCACCCGCAAGGCCTATGGCGGCGCGTATGTAGTCATGTCGAGCAAGTATCTCGGCACCGATGTAACCTATGCCTGGCCGTCGGCGGAGATCGCCGTGCTCGGCGCGGAAGGCGCGGCCAACATATTGTTCAAGAAACAAATTGAATCAGCCGCCGATCCCTCCGCAGAACGCAAAAAACTGGCCGCTGAATATCGCGAGAAATTCAACAACCCCTATTACGCCGCCTCCACCGGCTACGTGGATGACATCATCGAGCCGCGTGAATCCAGACCCAAGCTGATCGCCTCCCTTTCCGCGCTGCGCGACAAATACGCGCCCGCTCCTCCGCGCAAACATGGGAATATTCCGGTATGAGTGACCTGGCTCTCTCCCTTCAGATCACCGCCCTAGGCATGGGGCTTGTCTTCGGGGCGATCCTCCTGCTTTGGCTGATGATGGTGCTACTGACCTCACTGACCGCTGAAAAGGAATCTCCGGCAGATGAGAACCCCGCATCCGACTCACCCGAAACTGCTTCCCTTTCGAACAGCGGATTCAAACTCCAGGCAGCTGCCATCGCCGTCGCCATGGCTCTTGCGGAACAGGAGCTCTCCTCCGCTCATCCCCTGCCCGACCCGCCCACCGCCATCGTCTCCGCCTGGCAATTGGGCATGCGCACCCGACAAAGCTCTGAAAAGGGAAATTTCAGAAGGCATTAATTATGAACTATACAATCACGGTTAACGATCACTCCTACGAAGTCCAGATCGAAAACGTCAATACCCGCCCCGTCATTGCCATTGTGGACGGGGAACGGTTTGAGGTCATGCCCGGGAACACCGGCCAGCCCGAAACACGAAAAGATGCGCCTGCGAAAATCGAGAAAAAACCATTTCAACAATACCCTGCGTCAGCCGCGGCATCCTCTCCCAATCCAGCCATGAGCGGCAATGCCCTGACCGCGCCCCTGCCTGGGACTGTCGTTGAGCTTTTCGTTAAAGCCGGCGACAAAGTCGAAGCGGGGCAGGTGGTGTTGATCATTGAAGCGATGAAAATGAAGAACAGCATTCGTTCCATATTCAGCGGCACGGTCAGCGAGGTGTTGGTGCAGGCCGGCCAAAGTGTGGCGCACAAACAGGCCCTCGTAAAATTTGCGGATCTGGGCGAGGCTTCATGGATCTAGGCTCGTTGGTCCCCGGCCTTTTGAAAGGCTTCACCAATTTCACCATTGGTAATGGAGTCATGATCCTGGCCGCATTGATACTGATCTATCTGGCGGTATTCAAAGAGATCGAACCTGTTTTGTTATTACCGATCGGGTTCGGATGTTTACTGGCAAATATCCCATTGGCCGGCATGACGGCGGCCGAGGGCATGTCCAAGGTTTTATATGATGCGGGCATTAAGACCGAATTATTTCCGCTGTTGATCTTCATCGGTGTGGGCGCCATGATCGATTTCTCGCCTCTGTTGGCGCAGCCGCGCATGGTCCTGCTGGGTGCGGCGGGACAATTCGGGATCTTTGGAACGCTCATGCTGGCAATTGTTTTGGGCTTTCCATTGAATCAAGCGGCTTCGATCGGCGTCATCGGCGCCATCGACGGACCGACCTCCATCTTTGTTGCCACCAAACTTGCGCCTGAATTGCTGGCCCCCATTGCGGTGGCCGCTTATTCCTATATGAGCTTGATCCCAATCATCCAGCCGCCGTTGATGAGACTGCTGACCACCAAAAAAGAACGACTGATCCACATGGAATATGCGCCGAAACCGATTTCAAGAAGAACTTTGATCTTCTTTCCGGTCGTGTTGACCCTTGTGGTCGGTTTGCTCGTACCGGAGGCCACTCCTTTGATCTCCATGCTCATGCTGGGCAATTTGTTGAAAATGTCGGGCGTCGTGGACCGGTTGAGCAAGGCCGCTGAGAATGAGATTATCAACATTGCCACGCTGTTTTTGGGTCTGGCCATCGGCTCGACCATGAGCGCGGCCAGCTTCCTGAACATCGACACCGGCAAGATCATGATCCTGGGCCTGTTCGCCTTTGCATTGGATACGGTGGCCGGCCTGCTCTTTGGGAAATTGATGTGCGTGATTTCCGGCGGGAAGATCAATCCGCTCATCGGCGCGGCAGGCATCTCCGCCTTCCCCATGGCAGGGCGACTCGCAGCAAAAACAGCCAATGACGAAGACCCGAACAACTTCATTCTCATGCACGCGATGGGGGCGAATACCGCCGGTCAACTCGGGAGCGTGATCGCAGGCGGGATTTTGCTCTCAGTTGTAAGTAAGATGCTGGGGATTGGGTAAGAATTAGTCGGCGGGGATGCTACGCTAAGTCCCTTGCCGAGCGAGGGTTGTGAGGGATGTTTTTATGGAGACCCGCACCAAACGAGATTTTGCCTCAGTTTGTTATAGACGCAAGGAATACTAAAAAATCAATTGCCACATAAATCCCTGCCATAATCAGGTTTTGTTTTACATTTTTCCATAGCCTATTTTTTCCTGAAATTATGGCTGCATAGATAAACCAACATACCAGAAGAAAATGAGGAATAAATAGCACCTCGTATCCAATGAATATGTAGGGAATTGGTGATAATATCAGAATTATCTGCAATAAACGGTGGCTAGAGAGGTACATTCCTGTCAGGGTTGCAAAATTTCTCAAATTCGGTTTGAGTTTGAATAGAGTCTTGACTTGCCTGTATTGACCAGCAAAATCATTCATTTCTTGATAACACACAGAGAGGTTGTAGTGTGCAAGATATAGCTTTGGTTCAACACTTATTGCTTTGCTGAGGTATGAAATTGCATCCTTGTAATTTCGTTCAAAAACCAATAATGTACCATAACAACAAATAGCACAGGCAGAGTTGGGATCTAGTTCAAGTGCAATTTCAGCTTCTGACCTACTTGCGTGATTATCGCCTTTAGTTGCGTAAAGATATGACAGTAACACATGTATTTTAGATAAACTCGGCTTAATTGCCACCGAAGCCTTACCTAATGACAAAGCTTCATCGACTCTTGCGAGATTATATGAACACTCAGTAGCCGCAGCTAACAGCCTTGGATTATTAGGATCAGAAATTAGTGCCTTCTTATATAAATTTAGAGCTTTCCTGTAGTTCTTATCTAAAAATGCATTATCTGCTTCTGATGTAAAAATGTTCATATTGTATGCCTCTCGCAGACCATAACTAAGTTGTCTTAAAGCAAGTATACCTATCGGCGCAGTCATTGGTTGAGCTTCGACAAGGGACTCCTGTCCCCGCCGTAATTTGTGGTTGAATGATAATCATTTGTCTATTTTCTAATTATTGATATTTGTCGCCGTTTGAGAAGACTTCAACTTATTCAACATCTTCGTCACCAACATGCCACCCGGGACCGCAAACACAAAGGTCAATACCCCGGAGATGATCAACCCGGCCAGGGCCAAGATCCCGATCCAAATAAAGGCATATAACACCGGGTCATTTTTTACAACCGTCTCGCCGGCATCCACGCAGTGTAATTCATAGGCAGTGGTGGGCTGCTCAAAACCGTTCTCGTCATGCGTGGTGGTTTGATAGGAATAACTTTCCGGGGTTGAGCCCTCCGGGCACAGCCAGCCACCGGTGGTTTGGATCGCAAAATCACTGAACGAACTGACACTTCCGATCACAAAAAATACGGGCATTACACAACTGCCAATAATGGAAATTAGCAGAAACCAGATCACACATCCGGAAATGGCGGTTGTCTTGGCGTTATTCATGGCACTCTCCTATTAAACGATACGTGCAATTTATAATGCCCAAACAGAACAAAAGTTATGCCCTTTTTGTACTGATGTGCGCTATAATTTAAGTTGTCTGACAACTATCATCAGGAGAATCCCATGACCACAATCGACCTGACCATTCACAAAGAACGCCGCGCCCGCGCCATCCAGCGCGCGAAAGAACGCAATATCATCATCCCCACCTACGCCCAAATGAAGGACCCTTCCAAAATTCCCGCGAAAGTAAAGGAGGAATTGAAAGGCATCGGACTTTGGGACATTCACCCGCGCAATCTGTTTCGAATCAACTGGCATAACCAACCCAGCGCATCCGGCGGGACTTTTGGCGGGGTCAACTACCTTGAGCTTCCGTCTTCGCTGACAGGCGTCAAGGCGCGCATATTTGTCTTGGTCGGCAAATGGTTTCCGACGGGTGCGCACAAGGTCGGGGCAGCCTTCAGCTGTCTCGTGCCGAGGTTGGTCACCGGTCAGTTTGATCCGACGACTCAAAAGGCAGTCTGGCCATCCACGGGCAATTACTGCCGCGGCGGCGCGTATGATTCCGCCTTGCTGGGATGCGAGTCAATCGCCATTCTGCCCGAAGGCATGTCGAAGGAAAGATTCGAATGGCTTGCGAAGGTCGCAGGTGAAACGATCAAGACCCCCGGCTCCGAATCCAATGTGAAAGAGATCTTCGATAAATGCTGGGAGTTGAAAAAATCGGGCCAGGACCTGATGATCTTCAACCAGTTCGAAGAATTCGGAAATTATCTCTGGCATTACGAAGTGACAGGTCACGCCATGGAGGAAGTGCTCAGGAAAGTGATGGGCAAGAACGACCGTTTCCGCGGCATGGCCTCCGCCACCGGCTCGGCTGGCACGATCGCCAGCGGTGACTATCTCAAACAAGTCTTTCCGAACAGCAAGATCATCGCCAGCGAAGCCCTGCAATGCCCGACCCTTTTGGAAAACGGATTCGGCTCGCATCGTATCGAAGGCATCGGCGACAAACACGTGCCGTGGGTACACAACACCAAGAACACGGACTT
The DNA here is from genome assembly GCA_021414245.1 of Chloroflexota bacterium. Classification (GTDB taxonomy): domain Bacteria; phylum Chloroflexota; class Anaerolineae; order Anaerolineales; family Villigracilaceae; genus Villigracilis. The sequence continues at coordinate 214,265 of JAIOOU010000003.1, read as the reverse complement.
TGTGACCGCCATTGACGATAACGCAGTGGTCAACCTTGCGCGCCTCTTCAACGAAGAGAATGGACGTGCCTATCTCGCGGAAAAAGGCGTGCCCGAATCCATCATCTCCAGCCTCGACCTGCTTGGTTTCTCCGGCATCTCCAATGTACTTTCCTGCATCAAGGTCGCCAAGTATTATGAGATGGACGAGAACGATGTGATGATCACCATGCTGACTGATTCTATGGAACTCTATCGCTCGCGCCTGCACGAAATGCATCAGGAATCCGGCGAATACACCGAAAATAACGCCGCCGCCGACTTCGCTCAATATCTGCACGGACAGTCCACAGACAACATGCTTGAGCTCACCTACCCCGAACGCCGCCGGGTCCACAACCTGAAATACTATACCTGGGTGGAACAACAGGGCCGCACGTATCAGGAGATCCTGGATCAATGGTACGCCCCGAATTACTGGACGGATGTTCAAAAGCAAGCCGATCAAATTGACGAGTTGATCGTTGAGTTCAACAAGGAAGTGGGATTGACATAGCAGCCAAAGTGACAGTCACCTCAGAGGTGACTGTCACTTTTTACAGCACACGATTTATAATCAGCTCATGCTCAGCCCGACCGATCTTATTCTGGTCTGCCTGCTCCCCACTCCGCGGGATCTGGAAATCGCGCGGCTCCTCGGCTGGTATCGCATCCCGCTTCGTACCGCGCCGAAAGTGGTGGCCGTGGACTACCTGGCCTTCTACCAGCCCTCCTCCTTCGGCGAACGCGGCGGGCAGATCGAATTCATTTCAAAGGTCAACGGCCATGAGTTGACCACACGCGCTGAACTGTTGCGGGACGAACCGGACCATCCACGCGCACATGAGGAATATTACAAAATACAATTGAGCGGATTAGACAAGCTGCCTGCCCCCATCATGGCAGACAAATGGAAACGCCTGACCTTTTTATACTCCACCGGAGAATATCTGCAAAAGGCAAGGACGATCAATGACCTGGTGGTGGCCGGGGACGAACGCCAGCTGCTTTGGCGGTCCCTGCGTGAACGGGCCGAAAACGGTCAACTTTATAAAACCGACCTGCCAGATGGGGATATTCCAGCGGATATACTGGTTGCTTTATTGGGAATCAAGGATCTACCGGGGGATTTTGACTCCAACTATCAGAATTGAAAGTTTTGGTCTTGATGCCGACCTCTTTAGGTGATAGAATTTGCGTATATGCCAGCGGATATGCTTGTCGTCACCCCTTCCTCCACCCTAGGGGAAGCAATACAGAAGACACTGGAAGAGACGAAGCTATATCGAATCCATGTTGTCCACAATAAGTCATCCGCCATTGTTCGCGCGGACGAACTGGGGGCTCCGCTTGCCCTGTTGGATTATTCGCTCGGCGACGATTGGGTCAACGAAATCGGACAGGCTTTGCGCACGGTTCGACCGGGTATCAACCTGATCATTCTTTGCGATGAGAACATTACCCCGCCCGCATTCGATAAATTACGCCCATGGATTCTCGTTCGAAAACCATTCAAGATGTCGGCTTTCATGATGGCGATCAGCGCTCCGCAGGCTACGGCAGCACCCACCCCACAACAAAGTACATCATCAAATACATCCATGTCCTGGCTGAGTGATGTCAGCAAGGCTGCACAGCATTTAACCCGCCTGACATTGGAATCATCCGCCCAGGCCGCGTTGATCACCCGCAATAATGAAGTATGGTCCTATGCCGGCGGCCTCTCGGCCAATGCCGCCAAGGAAGTAGCTCAGACGGTGACCCGCAATTGGGACGGGCAAAAAGGTTCGGACCTGCTCAGGTTTATCCGCCTCGAATCCACCAAGGCCGAGCATATGCTGTATGCCACCCGCCTCTCTGCGGACACGGTCCTGGCCTTGGTCTTTGACGCAGAGACTCCCTTCAGCACCATTCGCAGCCAGGCCAGTCAATTGGTCGGCGATCTGGGAAACGAGCGAAGCGAATCACCCAAACCCGCCAAATCCGCTTCGAAATCATCCGTGGAATTTCCTGCAGACCTGGATGATGGCGAGTCGATGGATAATATTTCGTCAATTTCCAACATCCTTTCGGACATTCCGACACCCAACCCCTCACCTTCCGCTTCGCGTGAATTCAAACAGACGCGCAAAAAGGAACGGATTGATCCGAACCAAACCCGTGTGTCAGTCCCCATGTCGAACGCTTCCGTTTTTAATCGGGAGGCATCTCCGACCTTCCAATTGGAAAACCTGACTGTCGCGAATGATCAGCCGCAGTCTTCAAAACAGACTGCACAGCATCAAACGGATCTGGAGGAAATTGAAGTCACGGCTCCCTCCCAGCCCCGGGTCAGACCCGAAACTCCCGTGGTCAGGCCAAAATCCAGCGAAGAGGATGTGACCCGCGAAAGTCCGACCACGGATGCGATTCGCAAACTCGTGGTCGAGCCGACCTCGGCTGGTTTATATCACCTTACCTATGCCTGCCTGCTTGTGCCGCGTTTTACATCCCATTACATCACCGGTGATCTGGCGGATCACGTCAGCAAATGGCTGCCAAATATCTGCATCGCCTTTGGCTGGCGGCTGGAATATCTGGCTGTCCGCCCGGAATATCTGCAATGGGTGGTTAATGTTCAGCCCAACACCTCCCCCGGCTACCTGATGCGCATCATGCGCCAGCAAACCTCGGAAAAGATATTCGCGGAATTTAACCGTTTCAAGAAGGAAAATCCTTCGGGTGATTTCTGGGCTCCGGGATACCTGATCATGGGCGGTTCCCAGCCCCATCCCGCGCAATTGGTACGCGATTACATTCAACAAACCCGGCAGCGGCAGGGCCAGGAAGATAATTCCCAAGGCTTCGGACGCTAACTTTTCAGAAAGCGCAGAGTATAATCAACTCTGCGCTTTGTTTTTAACCCAACTCCAACCCGGTTCGATAAAAATTTATCCTCATGCCACCTACCCTTTACTTAATTGACGGACACGCCCTCGCATATCGCATGTATTTTGCCCTGACCGCCGGCTCAAGCAGCCAGCGCTGGCAGACATCCAAAGGTGAACCCACAGCCGGTGTTTACGGCTTTGCACGTGAATTGGTTCGCATCCTGGAACAGGAAAAGCCCGAATATCTGGCCGTGGCTTTCGATGTAGGCAAGACATTTCGCGACAAGATCTTCCCGGAATACAAGGGTACGCGCGAAAAAATGCCCGATGACCTGCGCCCGCAGCTTGATCGCATCCGCGAGATGGTGGACGCCTTTAACATCCCACGTCTCGAAATGGATGGATATGAAGCGGACGACGTTCTCGGGTCTGCAGCCAGGATTGCGGAGGAGCAGGGATTGGGCGTAAAGATCATCACCGGCGACCGTGATCTGCTGCAACTGGTCAACGAGCGCACCGTGGTCTATCTGGCTGGTGACGACCAAACCTATATTACAGATGAAGATGTAATCAAAAAACTGGGCGTCCGTCCGGATCAGGTGGTGGATTACAAAGCCATTGTAGGCGATACCTCCGACAATATTCCCGGCGTAAAAGGCGTGGGCGAAAAAACTGCGATCTCGCTGCTTGAAAAATTCGGCACACTGGACGCGGTCTACCAGAATCTGGATCAAGTGGAGAACCGCTGGAAAAGCAAACTCGAAGGCAGCAGGGAAGCGGCTTATATGAGCCGGGACCTGGCCCGAATCATTGTCGACCTGAAAGTCAACATCGACCTGGAACATGCCAGGGTCAAGCCTTTTGATCCGGCCGCTCTTGAGGAATTTTTCAGACAGATGGAATTTAAGACCTTGTTAAACAAGGTGCCTGCCATCAGCGGTGAAATATCTGCTTCCGCCCCCGCCACAGAAAAGCCCGCCCGATCCGCAAAAACAAAAAGCGGGCAGTTCTCCATGTTCGTGAACGAACCCCAGGTTATATCGACACCTCAATCCTCGAACATTGACGTGGTCATTGTGGATACACCGGAGAAACTGGATGACCTTGCCGGGGAATTGAAAAAGGCAAAGGTGATTTCCTTTGACACGGAAACAACCTCCACCGAGGAAATGCTGGCCGACATCGTGGGAATTTCGCTGGCAACCCATGAAGGCCGGGCGTATTACATTCCGGTCGGGCATTCTTCGGGGGAGAACCTTCCCCTTAATAAGGTAATTAGCACGCTGGCACCGTCCTTCACAGATCCGGGAATACCGAAGATCGGTCACAATGTTAAGTATGATTATATAGTGCTCGCCCGCAATGGTTTGGTTACCGCCCCGCTGTCCTTTGACAGCATGCTGGCCGAATTCGTGATCGATCCATCCTCGCGCAATCTGGGATTAAAGAATCTCGTCCTGGCCCGCCTCGGTGAGGAGATGACCCACATTGAAGAACTGATCGGCAAGGGAAAAAACCAGTTAAGCATGGCGGATATCGCCATAGAGTCCGTGGCGCCCTATGCCGCAGCTGACGCTGAAACGATCATCCGTCTCATGCCCATCCTGCAAAGGGATCTCGACCGGACCGGCGGTGCAAAACTGCTCGCGGAAATCGAAATGCCTCTTGTGCCTGTCCTGGCGGAAATGGAAATGACCGGGATTTTGCTGGACCTGCCCTTCTTCAAGAAATTGTCGGAAAAACTATCAAAACGCATGGCCGAGGTCGAAAAGCAGGTCTTTGACTCGGCTGGCAAACCCTTCAACCTTAACTCGACCCAGCAACTTTCGGAAGTGCTCTTTACTCATCTGCGTCTTGACCCGCCGGACAAGGGAAAGAAAACCGCCAGCGGACATTTTTCCACTTCCGCCGACGTACTGGAAGCCTTGCGCGGCAAGCATCCGGTGGTGGACCTGATCCTCGAAAACCGTGAACTCTCGAAAATCAAATCCACCTATGTGGACGCCCTGCCTGCAGCTGTGGATGCAAATACCGGCCGGGTGCATACTTCCTACAGCCAGATCGGCGCCGTGACCGGACGTCTGTCGTCCTCGAATCCGAACCTTCAGAACATCCCCATCCGTACAGAAGAAGGCCGCCGTGTGCGCAACGGGTTTATCACCGGCAAGGGAAACGTTCTGCTGTCCGTGGATTATTCGCAGATCGAACTTCGCATCGTCGCGCACATGGCCAGGGATGAGTCCATGCTGGCCGCGTTCAGGGCCGGGGAGGACATCCATGTCACTACCGCAGCGGCAGTGTACGGCGTCGAAAATGAAGCGGTGACCAAGGAGATGCGCCGTCATGCCAAGGCGATCAATTTCGGTCTGATCTACGGCATGTCCGCCTTTGGTCTCACCCGCACCACCGAATTGACTCTGGCCGAGGCTGAAAATTTCGTCAAAACCTACTTCAGGAAGTTCCCGGGTGTTAAACAATATCTGGATGAAACCCGCCTGCTCGCCGCGCAGCAGGGATATGTCGAAACCCTGTTGGGCAGAAGACGATATTTCCCCGCCTTGCAAAGCAAGATCAATCAGCAAATGAAGAACCGCGAGGAACGCGAGGCCATCAACGCCCCCATCCAGGGCACCGCTGCGGACATTATGAAGATTGCCATGCTAAAGATCCCGCCGGCACTTAAATCTGCGAAGCTCAAGGCCAAGATGCTTCTGCAGGTCCATGATGAACTGGTTTTGGAATGTCCAAAGGACGAACTCGAAAAAACAGCGCACCTCGTCCAGGAAATCATGGCGAATGCCTACCCCATGAGCATCCCGCTTTCCACCGAGGCCCGCGCCGGCCAAAGCTGGGGCGAGATGCGGGTGCTGGATTAATATTTGACCAAAGAATGGAAACTGTAAGGTTATAATTGCATTGGAAATCATAAAAGCTTAAGCATTCGCATGTAGAATTGGACCACTATGCCCGGACGAGAAGATATTTTTCAAAAAGCCATGAACGAAGGCCACTCTGCGGCCTGGGACCAGGAATGGGACAAGGCCTGTGTCGCATACCGGCGCGCCTTGCAGGAATTCCCGGATAACCCCAAGGCATTAAACAGCCTCGGCCTTGCCCTTTATCAACTCGGCAACATGGAGGAGGCTTTGCAAATCTACATGAATGTTGCAAAGTTGTCCCAGGACGATCCGGCGCCCGCTGAAAAAGTGGCCCAGATCTCCGAACGGCTTGGGGATCTAAAAACAGCCGTTGACATGGCCATGCGTGCAGGCGACCTTTTTCTGCAGCAGCGCGATACCGACAAGGCTCTCGAAAACTGGGTTCGGGTTACCAACTTAAATCCGGAAAATGCGATTGCGCACTCCCGCCTGGCCCAGGTCCACGAGAAACTGGGTCACGCCCAGCAGGCGGTAACAGAATATCTCGCCATCGCCAGCATCATCCAGCGCGCGGGCAATGCGGAAAAGGCAAAAGAGATGGTCGACAAGGCCCAATCCCTTTTACCGGCCAGCCAGGAAGTTAAACAAGCGCAGGGTTTGCTTAACACGGGACAATTGCTTCCCAAACCCATTCGCGGCAAGGGCGGGACGGGACCGATCCGCATGGCCCAGGTAAAACAATTACAGAAACCGACGGCACGAACCGCTTCAGGGCTGGACCCGGTGGCTGAAGCGCGTCAAAAAGCATTAACCCAGCTGGCGGAGCTTCTCTTCGAATTTTCCGATGACAGCCCCTCCGCACAGGAACGGCGCGGCCTTTCCTCGATCATGAAAGGTACCGGCGGAATTTCCCTGCAGCAGTCTGAACAAACAAAATCGATCCTACACCTCGGGCAGGCCATTGACTCTCAAAGCAAAGGCAATGATGCGCAGGCTGCGGAGGAATTGGAAGGCGCGCTCGAAGCCGGATTCAAACATCCCTCCCTGTACTACATGCTCGGCCTTCTCCGGTTCAAGGGCGAGCGCCTAGAAACCGCCCAGCGCTTTCTGCAAAACTCAGTCAAGCACGCCGATTACGGCCTCGGCTCCCGTCTGTTGTTGGGACAACTGATGGCCAGGAAAGGCGCCTTTAATCAGGCCGCCCTCGAATATCTCGAGGCCTTGAAGCTTGCCGACGCAATGACCGTACCCCCTGGCAAGGCGGACGAAGTCAGCCAGCAATATGAACCATTGATTGAAGCGCATCAGGGTCAAAAAGACGAAGCTGTCCTGCGTAAAATAAGCGAAAACATCAACACCCTGCTCATGCGGCCGGATTGGCGCGAACAGCTGCATAAGACCCGCGATCAGATGCCAAAACAGGATGGGGACATGATTGCCCCGCTTGCCGACATGATCCTGCAGGCGCAATCGAGTTCGGTGCTTGAATCCATGAACCGGATCAATCAACTTGCACGGCTTGGCACCCTGCGGTCGGCAATGGACGAGGCTTATGACGCCCTGCAGCACGCACCCACCTACCTGCCCCTGCACACTCTGATGGGAGACCTGCTCGTCCAGGAAGGACGAAATCAGGAAGCCATTGCCAAATTCGGAGTCGTTGCCCAGGCGTACAGCGCACGCGGAGAGGTCAACCAGGCAACCAAGCTGCTGAAACGGATCATTCAACTTGCTCCGATGGATCTCGGTGCCCGTAATCGCCTGATCGACCAGCTGACCGCCCGCGGACAGGTGGATGATGCCATTCATGAATATCTTGAATTGGCCGCCATCCATTACCGTCTGGCCGAATTGGATCTGGCGCGCAAGACCTATACGACCGCCCTGCGCATGGTCCAGCAGGGAAATGGCAACCGCGACTGGAATGCGCACATCCTGCAGCGCATGGCAGATATCGATCTGCAACGGCTGGATTGGAAGCAGGCCCTGCGGGTTTTTGAGCAGATCAAGACCCTTGCGCCCGATGATGAAGTTGCACGCAAACAGCTTGTCGAACTTAATTTGCGCATGGTCCAAAATGACAAGGCTTCGAATGAACTCGAGAGCTACGTTAATCATCTAGAAAGCCAGGGTAGGGGCGATCAAGCCATCGACTTTATCGACGATCTAATCAAGGAACATCCCGAACAGCTCATTCTCAAACGCGCCCTAGCTGCACAATATCACCGTGCCGGCCGGACGGAGGAAGCGGTAACCCTCCTGGATGGATTGGGCGAAAGCCTGATGCAATCAGGGGATAAACTGAAGGCGCAGGAAGTCATCAACCAGATTGTGCTGATGAACCCGCCCAATGTGCAGGAATATCGCCAGCTCCTGTTCCAAATGCAAAACAGCTGAATTCAGGAAAAATAAAGTCCCCATTCTTCCACAGATGGGGACTTTTGATTCGAACAGGGGGATTCACAAGTCTTCGTTTAGATTGTCCTAATATTCACATGCTATAATGCCGTCATCTTTTCATTGGAGAAACTGCATGCCTAAAACTCAAAACAACGCCGTCATGAAATGGCTGATCGCATTTACATTTATTGTGGCGTTTCTGGTTGTCTTCGGAGGGTTTGTCCGGCTGACCCGTTCCGGCCTTTCGATCGTGGAATGGAATCCCATCAGCGGGGCCATGCCCCCCATCGGCCAACAGGCCTGGCAGGATGAGTTTTTCAAATACCAGCAAACACCCGAGTTCATCAAGATCAATCCGGGCATGACCCTGGAGGAATATAAATACATCTTCTACATGGAATGGGTCCATCGCTTTATCGCCCGCATGGCGGGATTGTTCTATGCCATTCCGGTATTTTATTTTCTTTTTAGAAAAAGAATTCCATTCAAGGAGTTCGGCATTTATTTTGTGATGGGAGTCCTCTTCATCATGCAGGCGATCGCAGGCTGGATCATGGTGGCCAGCGGCCTGGTGGACCGGCCGTCTGTCAGCCATTTCAACCTGACCATTCATTTGCTGCTGGCCCTCACCTTGCTTGGGCTGTCATTTTGGACAGCCCTGGGACATAAATTTGGCTTTCCCGATTCATCCCGAAAAACCAAATGGTCCACATCGTCCAAACTGGCCGTGGTTTTTCTTGGGATTCTCGTGATCCAGATCTCGTATGGAGGGTTCACGGCTGGATTGAAGGCAGGCCATGTTTCAGATACATGGCCCCTTATGTTCGGAAGATTGATTCCGCCCAATCTTTTTAATTCATTCCTCAATATTTTTGAGGCCCCGCAAACCATCGTTTTCATCCATCGCTGGTTTGCCTTTGTCGTACTGGCAGCGGTGATCTACGTCTACTACATGGCACGCAGGAATAATTACCAAAGCGACCTTTTTCAAGGCCTGCAATGGTTTATAGGCGCGGTGTCCATTCAAATCATCCTGGGGATCCTCACGATCCTATCGTATGTAAACATTGTGATTGCCCTTCTGCATCAGGCAGGCGCAATTGCCTTATTCGCACTGGCAATCTATTTCATCCACCGCTTCAGGGCACTGGATGCAAATCAATAAAAAGGAGCCTCCCAAAAACGGAGGCTCCTTTTTATTGACGGGTTCGATTGGATTGGGCAAAACCGATCATGCCGAGTCCCAATCCCAACGACGAAGCCCCCCAGGAAAAAAAATTAAGGAAGAAGGTGGACTCCAGAACGTGGATGACCATTAGAAAAGGCAGGATGATCCCCGTCAGCATGAGAACCAGGCCAAGGCCAAGAAGGAAGCGCGGAGATCTCATTTTGGTTGATAAAGCCAGCAGGCTACAAAATGACCGGGTTCGGGTTCAAAGTCCAGCGGTTTTTTTTCATCACACAAACCAGCGATGGCTTTTGCACAACGCGGATGGAAGCGACAGCCTGCCGGAGGATTGACCAGACTTGGCGGCTCGCCAGGCGGGACATCCTTGAACGAATCCGCATTGCGGGAATCCGGATCAGAGGTGGCGGCAAGCAGGGCCATTGTGTAGGGGTGGAGCGGGTTTTCAAGCAGACGGCGCGTTTCGGCTTTTTCGATCAGGTTGCCTGCATACATGACAAAGATGCGCGCGGAAAAATATTTCACTGTCGAAAGGTCATGGGTGATGTAGATCACGGTCAGATGATATTTTTCCTGCAAGGCGTGCAGAAGCTTCAGGATCTCGACCCGCACAGAGGCATCCAGCATCGACACAGGCTCATCTGCCACGATCAGTTTGGGTTCCAGGATCATGGCCCGCGCAATGACCACCCGCTGTTGCTGACCACCGCTCAGCATATGCGGAAACTTTGTTAAAAAATCCTCAACCGGATGAAGCTTGACCTCCCCCATTACGCGGCGAATGCGTTCCAGCCGTTCGGCCCTGTCCTTCACCCCGCTGATGATCAGAGGCTCCTCGAGGATCTGCCCGATGTTCATAAAGGGCGCCAGGGCGCTATAAGGATCCTGCTGGACATATCCAACTTCAAAGCGGTACGAACGCATGTCATTGTTGTTGAGATGGGCAAGGTTTTTTCCATCAAAAACAACTTCGCCACTGGTTGGAATATTCAGACCGAGAATGGTTTTCATCAGACTGGACTTGCCGCATCCGGACTCGCCGACAACTGCCACTGTTTCCCCCTCGGCCAGTTCAAAGCTGACACCATCCACTGCCTTGACATTTCCCGCCCGGCCGAATCCGAATCGACGGAGTTCGTACCAGACATGCAGGTCGTCCACCGACAGGAGGGGTTCCCTGGGTTCTTCGTGTTCAACATTAAGAGTCATCTTGTTTACCTTCCTTAACTCCGTGATTACATCTGCATTCATAATGCGTCCATCACTTTCTGTTTTCGGTGGCCGACCCAAAACCGGTTTGCAGGCCTTTCAGGCATTCCATCATGCCCAGATGGCGGCAATCATGCGAAAGGAAGACAAGCAGGTTCAAACGCACGGTCTGCAGTTTCTTCTTTAATTCCTCATCCACCTGGTCAAAACTCGAATAGCGGCTGTCCAGCAGTTCAACGAATTGTTCCAAATCGTCATAGGAATGACGCAGGTATTCCATTAACTCCTCTTTTGGGGGAATGGGCAGGGTGGAAGCAACCTCATCTGAAAGACCTGTGCCCACGGTGGCATTCAATTCAGTGGGAAAGCCCCATTTTTGAGCAAGGCCCTCCCTCGCCCAGATCTCCCGCGCTTCTCCAAAATCGCCTCCGAGTTGCGGCGTGCGCTCCAGGATCACGGTCCGGAGAAAATCCGATTCCCGCGCGAGATGCCAGAGATGAAATCCGATCGAAGTACTGTATCCCTTGGGCTTCCAGCGTAACTGATCCTCATCCAGACTCTCAGCAAAATCGACGACAACCTTGTGGATATCCTTGAACATGTACAAAACATCATAAAGAGCTTGTGACGACATGGCTTTTTCCTTGATTTTTGCAGAATTTTTTACTCGTGCAGCCAGCACTTCACCTTACGATTTCCCTTGATGAAAACAGGCGGCTCGTCGGCACATTTCTCAAAGCGAAATGGACAGCGCGCAGCAAAGCGGCATCCTTTGGGTGGATTCATCAGGCTGGGCGGCTGACCCGTAATGAACATCGGGTCGGATTCACTGCGCAGGCGGGGCACGCTCGCCATCAACATTTGCGAGTACGGATGCAGCGGCGCAGGGAAGAAATCCCTCGCATCCCCGGTCTCAACGATCTGACCTGCATACATGATTGCGACCTCGTCCGCAAGTTCACTCGATGTGGCGATATCATGAGTAATAAGAATAAACGAAGTGCCCAGTTCATATTTAATGCGTTTGAGCACATTCATGATGTTCGCCTGGGTGAGCAGGTCCAGCGCGGACGTGGGCTCATCCAGGACAATCAGACTGGGCGAGGTCACCAGAGCCATTGCAAGTGCCACACGCTGGCGCATGCCGCCGCTCAACTCGAACGGGTACCGCTCGACAAAATCAAGGGGCACACCCACATGCTGAAACATTTTATGGACCAATACCAATGCTTCGGTCTTGCTGAGACCCAAATGAATCACGGCCGGCTCGGCAACCTGGTTCCCCACCTTCAAGACAGGGTTTAATGAATTCATGGCCGCCTGCGGCACAAGGGAAATCCCCACCCAGCGCACATTTTGACGATATTCCTCATCGTTGAGCAGCATCACATCCGTACCATCCAGGCGGACCTGACCCGAATATTTCTCAACATTTCGCGGCAGAAGACGTAACAGGGCTTTGGACAGGGAGGTCTTCCCGCAGCCCGATTCTCCCAGGATGACAACAGCCCGGTTTGTATCGAGTTCAAAATCCACGCCATCCACGGCCTGAACGATTCCAGAGGTGGTTTTAAAATGCAGAATTAAATTTTCAATGCGCAAAAGACTGCCAGTTAAACTGTTCATACATCCCTCAATTTGGGGTTAAAGATCCGGTCCAGCGCAAATCCAAGGACTGCAAAGGCGAGGCCGGTGATCATCAATAAGACTGCAGGTTCAAGGACCCAGTAATAGTAGCCCTTGTAAAGTGCGCCATTGGAATTGGCATCCTGAATAATCTTTCCCCAGGTCGGCAGGACAGGGTCGCCCAAGCCAATCACAGCCAGTGATGCTTCCAAAAAAACAAAGGCTGGGATGGATTGCACCAGGCTTGGGATTAATAAAGGAATCATGCGCGGGATCAGGTATAGGAAAATAATTCTCGGACTGCTGGCACCATACGCCCGGGCTGCCTCGATGTACATGGATTCCTTCACCTGCAGAAAAATGGCACGATAGCCTTTGATCGCTCCGGTGAAGATGCTCAGAAGGATGGTCGCCCCCAGGATCACCCAGATGCTTCTTGAATAAAAGGTTCCGATCATGATCAGGATGGCAAAGAACGGCAAAACCAAATTAACTTCCGTAATGCGCTGGATCAGTTCATCCACCCAGCCTGCGTACCAGGCGCCAATCGCCGCAATGATCATGGTCAGGATGGAAGTGCCCATCGAAGCGATCAAGCCAAAGGCCAGAGCCACCGGAACCCCCCATAACAAGGGCAGGGTCAGGTCACGACGGGCATGATCGGTCCCGGCCAGCCCATAAACCTGTCCGTGCAGGACAAATTCCACATCCATGTTCGAATCAGGCTCGAAAGTGGTGCCCGTGATCAGAAGTTGGTATTTCCCCTTCAGGGGTGTTTCGCTATTGGGAATGGAGAACAAAGCCGGAATGACATCCTGTGCCTGTAGTTTGGCGAGCAGTTTCACATCCTGGGAGAACCGGTAGGTAAATTCGTTCGCGATGGCAAAGTTGGCAATTCTGATCCTTCTTCCGTCCGGGGTTAATAATTCCACGGAAACAAATGGCTGCTTTTCCTTGAACGTGGATGTGAAATATAAAAGCATTTCCTGCGGGAAGTCATCATAGGAGAAATCGAAAGGATACGTCAATTCGATGGTTGAGGTGCCGCCATTTCCCGGCGTCACCACCTTCCCGATCTGCCCGTGGAGGCTGTTTACAGCAAAAGATTCCGAATGCTTTTTGGCGGAAAAATAATTGGTCCAGGCTGGCGGGGCAAATCTCGGATTTTGGTACCAGACTTCCTCCCCGCCCCTCCATAAGCGGATCGCCTCCGAATACGGGATGGCAATCACCGTGTATACCGCCACCACGATCAGGATGAAAACCACAAACAAGCCCGCAAGCGCCGACGGATATTGAAACAATTTTTGAAGGGAGTTCCGGAACGTATTCATGGATTATTTGCCTATTTTTACGCGCGGATCCACGAGCACATAAACGAAGTCCAGCAAAAAAACGGTCATGGCCAGGAGGTAGGCGTAGATGATGGTTGAACCGACAATGATCGGGGTGTCATATTGACCAATGGCATGGAAAAGGGTCCGGCCCAGACCTGGCCAAAGGAAGACGGTCTCGGTAAACAGGGCGCCTGTCCACAGGCTGATGATCAGCAGGGAAAAGTTTGTAATGATATTCGGCAAAGTAGGCCGTAAAATGTACGTCCGCTCGATATCCCGTGACGGAAGCCCTTTCGCCTTGGCCATATCCACGTAGTCTTCGCTCGAATAGATCAGGAAGAAAGTCCGGTAGTTGTAGACACTGATAAAAAACGAACTGAGCACCAGGGAAACACCGGGCAGGATCAGGTGCTGCAGGACACTGACCGCGTAGTCAAAGGTGTTGGCTGGCGGCGGAGAATCGACCATCCCACCAAAAGGAAGCACTTTAAAGGCTGCCGCAAAAATCAAAATGAGAAAAATTCCATAGAACCATGGCGGCACTGCCGATGTCGGCGAAAGCGCAATGATAAATTTGTCCCAGAAATTCCCGTAATTACGGGAAAGGGAAAGTGCTATAAAGATGCTGGAAAAAAAGAGGAATAATTGCGATGTGCCCATTAGGAGCAGGGTGGCTGGCAGGCGTTCGAGCAGGATCAAACGCACCTGCTTGGAGCCGCTGTCGCTTGTCATATTGATCGCGCGCCCCAAATTCAAGGTCAGAGCATTTGAGAGGTAACGAAAGTTCCGCACGGCGATCGGCACATTGAGGCCGACCCGTTTCTCCTCCAGGGCAATGCTGTCCTCGATCAGCTTTTTACGGACCGCGGGATCCATCTGCTGACTCGCAGCACTCAGGCCGATTCGCTGGGTGATCCGGTCCCGGATTTCGTTGCGCATGATCCGATCCACATAGCCGCCCATGTTCGCGATCATGATGGTCAGATAAATGCCGATCACGACCGTTCCAAACAGCGTCAACAATCGCACACCGATATATCGAAAGACTCGCATGAATGCCCTCTCCCGATATGTTTTCTTGATGACTAAAATTTCCGCGGACGGTTGAGTGGTTATTGCCATGGTTACCTCGAATTCCTGCTGGTCTGACAGGGGCAGGATAATGCCTGCCCCTGTCATTTTTTCATTACCTACCGGTTAGGGTATGGCTACAAAATCGAACGATGTAAAGGATGGGACCGCGACTGGAATGGGCACGACCGCCACTTCAAGTCTTGCAGAACCGGTCTGCAGTTTCGCAGTCTGTTCAGAAGTAAGAGTCACCTGATATTGGCCGTCAGCCACTGCTGTGGCATCTCCCACGACCACAACCGCACCTGTGGCATCGTACAGGATGTATTTCACCTTTTGAATGTCGGATTGCGGATACGGTTTGTCTTTGAAGGTGACCGTGGCATCGAAGACCGCCTCCTCTCCAACTTTCACCTGTCCCGGGCCATCCAGGACAGTGGTGGCCAGTTTTGGCTCGCTGAAAACGGACCAGCGATCGGAAAGATCCACGAAGTCGGCATTCTGTTTCAAGACCAGCGATTTCTCCGTGGTGAAGACCTTGTCCAAATAGTAAGGACCGGTGCCAACCCAGAAATGACCGTGATTCGCGTACCATTTCTTGAAATTGGAATAGCGCAGATCAGCCTCATCCTTCGTAATATACTGGCCCAGTGTTGGCTCGTAGGGAATGTAGGACTCACTTGCAGCCTGATCCAGATATTTCGAAAGGATCTCAAGGCTCGGTCCACCCACCCAGCTGGTGTTCTCAACCTTTTCCAGATCGGATTTGTCGGAGGTATATGCGAGTTCGCCGGCTGCTTCCGCCATGTTCGAGATCGCGAGGATCGGCCAGCTGTTCTCTCCCGCGAGACCAAAGGCTGATGCGGGCCAGAGCGGCAGGATGTTCAATTCAGCATCTTTGTTGTAGGAATCGCTGTAAGCCTCGATCACCAGGGGGTCTGTGGAGACGATGCGATAGCCTTTGAACGCCACCAAACCGGCGTCGATGCTGGCGGCCAGGGATTCATCGTAGATGGGACTGTCCTTCTTGGCCGGATCAAAACCCTGAATCATGGACATGACGAAATCACCCACAGAAATCGGGCTGCCATCATGCCACTTCACAGTCTGGAATAGATCGGCGGGATAAGTAACACGGCTCATGACATTCGCAGTTAATCCGTCCGGGAATTTCTCGGCCGCTGTAATGAATTTCTGGGTTTTTGCATCCCAATCCACCCAGGCATCCGCGGGAACATCGAGCTGGTCAACCGAATTAACCTTGACCCAATCCAGATTTTGTTGGATCGGCAGGCCTTTCTTGTAGGTCAATTCTGCACTCTCAATGCGCTGAGGATAGGCAAGGCCGGTATACGGATCGGCCATTAATCCCGCACCGCCGACAGCATTGGAGGTTCCCATGGTGGTCGCACGCATGACGCCCGCATCCCAAACCCAGTTGCTGCCGCCGACCGTATTCCAGGGCTGGGTAAAAAGATCGTTCGTTCCAACCCGCATGGTGCCACCTTCCTGGCCGGCAAACCTCAGGTTATACGGACCCACATTGGTCGACTCGGGACCGGTGGCAAGATCGTATGTCACCTGAACATTATTGTTGTAAGGCGAATAAGTTTGTTGATCGATCACCCATACAAACAGGGAATCCTGCAGGGACAATTCAAGCGCACGTGCCATCATCTTCTGGCGTTCCTCAGGAGAGGAGAAATTCCCCTGGGCCAGATCATCGCCAAGTTTTTGGAATTCAGGATCGGAAACATTGGAAATGTACGGTTCGCCGGCTTGAATGCTGGTATTCAAGTAACCCTGTTGAAACAGGGCGCGCTCGTCACGTGGAAAACCGGAGGGAATATATCCGGCCGTGTACATGCTCCATTGGCCGTCCGCGGCGGCTGTGCCCAGCCAGATCGGGAAGGCCTCGGAAGAGGTCTTATATTGCCGGTCAACCGTAAATCCAACACTTTCCAGCTGATTGGCAACATAGTCGCCCATTGGCTTGCGGGTGCCGTCGCCGTCGGAACGGATTAGGAAGGCCAGGGTAACAGGCGCACCGTTGTATTGCCACTTGCCATCCGGGCCGAGGTCGGCGCCCAATCCGGTCATTTCCGCATCAATGATCTCCTTCGCCTTGTCCAGGTTATAGGCATATTTGCTCTCCAGTGACCGGGCGGTATCAATCAGATTGGTATATTCCACCAGCTGGGTGGTGATGGTAAATAATTTTGGCAGCGAGCCGCCCGCATAGATCTCCTGGTTCACGTAATTCCGGTCGATCAACCAGTTCATCGCTTCGCGGATCTTGCGATCTGAAAAGGGATTCAAGGTCTTGGTGTCGGTGAACACGGCGGGATTAAAGCTGATGCCATAATAACTGCCAAAGGACTGGGTGGTCTTCAACCCGGCCTCCTTGATGGCAGGATAAACATCCGAGGCCAGCCCGAACGAAAAATAATCGATCGCCCCCGCCTGGAGTTGCGAAATGGCGGAATCGCCAGACACCACCGAGACATCGATCTCATCCAGCCATCCGCCATGACGGCTGGTTTGGGCAGGCGCCTCGGTTGCGGCAGGCGCCTCGGTCATCGAGGGAGCTTCCGTTTCAGGCATGCCGGTCGTGTCCGACCCGGACGGCTGGCATGCGGCCAGCAGCATGCTAAAAACGACCAGCAAACTTAACACTGCATAAATCTTTCCAAGTTTCATTCTCTAATCTCCTTGTGATTAATATGAAAACCCAAACGAGCACATCCAATAATCGATGCAAACCACCTCCTTCATATTTGAGTTTGACTCGATACGGAGCGAGGCGGAAGCCAGCCCTAGTTCTGACATCCGCCTCACCGTCCCAGTGCGGTATGCTTTCTTGTGAGGAGAGAAGCCTGTCCGCAAAACATTGGATGAATAATACAAACTCTGTGGGTAACTGTCATGCACCCTCGTGATCGTCTTTCCCCCTTCATCTGAACGGTTCTCCCCCCATGCCTGACCGGACTTTTTCCAATTCCAAATCATTAAAAAGACCCTCCTGTAGTGGGGGAAACCATGGGGCCCTGCGGGCATTAAGTGCATATAATTGGACCCAACCATGCGAAAGATCCCTGCCTTTGCGGCTTTCCTGATCATTCTTCTGACCGCCTCCTGCGGACAGGCCGGCTCCACCGCCCTTGCTCCCACCCAGCCCGTGCCCGGCTCCTTTCCCGGACCTAAAACTGGTTCCTCTTCAACAAGGAATTACCTGGCCGACACCACCTACAGCCAAAACATCCGCTTCGAACAGTTCAGCCTCGAACAGGGACTCTCTCAAAGCGTGGTCAACGCGATCCTTCAGGATCAAAAAGGTTTTTTGTGGATTGGAACAGAGGATGGCCTCAATCGTTATGATGGATACTCCTTCAAGATCTACAAACCCGATGCGGATAATCCGAACAGCCTGAGCGACCGCTGGATCACTGCTTTGTCTGAGGATCCCCAGGGAATCATATGGATCGGCACACGGCTTGGAGGATTAAATCGTTACGATCCCAGAACTGGTTCCTTTACCCACTATTTGCATGCCACCGGCGCGGACAGCATCAGCCACAACCACATCACCGCCCTCAGCCCCGAGGCAAACGGGATCTGGGTGGGCACGGAAGATGGCCTGGATTATATTGATTACAGTTTGGAGACGATCAAACACTTCCGGACTTCTTCAAATCCCTCCGGAAACCTGAGCAGCAACTGGGTCAGCGCCCTCGCCCTGGACCCCGGTGGAAACCTATGGGTCGGAACCCAGGATGCAGGATTGAATTTCTATGACAAGAAGGAAAAGAAGTTCACTGTATTCAGACACAGTGAGGATGTCTTCACAAGCCTGACAAGCAACCGCATTCTCAGCATCCTGCTCGACAAAAATAATAATCTCTGGGTTGGGACTGCGAACGGACTGAACTATTCTGAAACCGGCGGGCGCTATTTCACCCATTATTCCAACAACCCTGATGACAACGACAGCATCAGCAGCAATACCATTTTCACCATCTATCAGGACCGGACGGATGGCATCTGGATTGGGACCAATAATGGCCTGAACCGCTATGACATAAAAAGCGGAAAATTCATCCGACATCAACATCAACCATCCATCTCGAACAGTCTGTCCAACAACACTGTGTTTGCCATCTATGAAGATACCAGCTATGTTCTATGGGTTGGGACCTATAGCGGGGGCCTGAACAAATACAACCGTCAGCAGGATTATTTTTCCTACTATCGCACCAACCCCGACGATCCCAACAGTCTGAGTGACAATTTTGTCACCCCCATCGTGATCGGCGACAACGGCACGGCCTGGATCGGCACCTCCGATTCTGGCCTGAATAGATTCAATGCCGTGGCAAACCAGTTCAGGCTTTACGAACATGACCCTGACAATCCCAATTCATTGAACAGCAATGAAATCACCTCCCTAATGCTGGATCAGAACAAGAATCTTTGGATCGGAACCTCCCGGGGATTGGACCGTCTTGATCCTGATACTGGAAAATTCACCCATTTTCTCCCCGATTACAACAACCCCGGAAGTTTATCCGGCGCGCCTGTATACAGCATTTACGAGGATCATTCGGGCGTGATCTGGGTGGGTACCAGCCGGGGGCTCGACCAATTCGAACCGCAATCCCAAACCTTTATCTATTATGAATCCGAGCAAAATACAACCAACAGTTTTACCAACAATCAGGTGACCGCCATACTGGAGGACCAGGACCTGAATTTTTGGGTTGGGACATTTGACGATGGCTTGAAGCGATTCGACCCAAATACTGATCAGATCATCAGTTATGTAAACAATCCGGATGATCCCGCAAGCCTGGGAAGCGATTCCATCTTAAGCCTGTACAAGGACCATCTCGGCACACTGTGGATCAGCACAACCGGTGGCGGTTTGAATCGTTATGAAGCCGCCACCAATAGTTTTACGCGCTTCACCGAAAAGGACGGGCTGCCCAACAATGTTATTTATGGAATTCTGGAGGATGCTGCCCAGAATCTCTGGCTAAGCACCAACTTTGGATTGACCCGTTTTGACCCGAACACGAAAAACATCCGCAACTTTACGACCCGCGACGGCCTGCAAAGCAATGAGTTCAATCCCGGCTCTTTTGCAAAGGATCAGAAGGGAAACCTGTATTTCGGCGGCATTAATGGCTTTAACATCTTTTCCCCGGACAGGATCAGGGACAACCCGGTTGCCCCAAAGATCGTTTTGACCTCGCTGACCCAGGATGGTAAATCGATTTCAACAGACATCTCCCCTGAAAGCCTGCGGGAGATCACCCTTCCTTGGCCTCAAAATTCCTTTGAATTTGAATTTACGGCGCTTGCATATGGCCAGCCGGCCAAAAACCAGTACGCCTATCGGTTGGAAAATTTTGAAACAAATTGGAACAGAATCGGCACACAACGAAACGGAAGGTATACAAATCTTCCCGGCGGAACCTACACACTACGATTAATTGGAGCGAACAGCGACGGCGTGTGGAATGACCAGGGCCTTTCCATCAAGATCACCGTCATTCCCCCCTTCTGGGTTACCTGGTGGTTCCGTGGCCTTCTCTTGGTATCCCTTGGAACCGTGATCGCAGTTGGCTATCGCTGGCGTGTGAAAAGCATGGAAGGACGCAATCGCGAATTGGAACGCGTGGTGCAAAGACGCACCTCGGATCTTGAAAAACGCACAAGCGAGATCGAAGCCTTATACCAGGCCGACGAAAGGATCCTGCGAAACGTCACATTAAATCAGGTTTTCCAGACCCTGGTGGATGTATCGGTCTCCATCCTCAAGGCCGATCGAAGTGTGGTCTTTACATGGAATGAGGAACAAAGAAAAATACTTCCCCGGGTAAGCCACAGCTTCCTGCCTGAAACTCTCTATGCCCTGAATTTCGAGGACGGGGAGGGCATGGTCGGGCAGGCCATGAAGACAGGCGATCCCGTCATTGTTTCAGATCTTAACCTGAATTCCCTGCGGCCAGATATTCAAACCGTCATTCGCCGGGAGGGAATTCAATCGTTCGCACATTTCCCGATCGTGCTGGACGGCAAGGTGATGGCGGTCTTCAATGTGGCATATACGCGTCCCAACGCCCTGAACGAGGATGCTATCCGGCTTTTTACGGCCCTGGTCAACCGCGCCTCGCTGTCCATCGCGAACATGGAACTTTTTGAACAGACCAAGGATCTGGCTGTGATGGAGGAACGCAACCGCCTCGCCCGTGACCTGCATGACAGCGCCAAACAAAAGGCATTTGCCGCCCTGGCTCAGTTGGGCACTGCCAACGGCATCCTCAAGACCAAACCGGACGAAGTGAAACCTCATCTGAACGAGGCCGAGACCCTCGTCTACGAAGTGATCCAGGAATTGACCTTTCTGATCCAGGAAATCTATCCGATTGCTCTCCAGGAAAAAGGACTCCCCACGACCTTGCGCGAATACATATTCGAGTGGGAAAATCGAAACGACGCGGTGGTCAACCTGACGGTCCAGAATGAACGCAGGCTTCCGCTGGACATCGAGCAGGCCATTTATCGCCTGATCCAGGAGGCTCTTGCGAACGTCTCAAGGCACAGCAGGGCAAAACGTGTCGAAGTCTCCCTGGTTTATAATGCTGATTCACTTCAGGCAACCATTGCAGATGACGGCGTCGGATTCGACATTAATCAAAAGGCAAAAGGCATGGGCTTCCGCTCCATGCGCGAAAGGATCGCCGGCATTCGCGGTACGCTTCAAGTACAAAGCGCCCCCGGGCAGGGAACCCGTGTGATCGCCCAACTGCCCATCAAAGGTTAGAACAGGAGTTAACCATAAAATGAAACATCATCGTACAAGCATTTTGATCGCTGACGACCATGAAGTGGTTCGCAATGGGATTCGATCCTTTCTTGAAACAATCCCTGATTTTCAGGTGGTGGGCGAGGCGGCATCAGGGGAAGAGACCCTGACTCTGGTGAGCGAGATGATCCCGGATATCGTCCTGCTGGACTTGATCATGCCCGGCATGGACGGGATCGAGACCACCCGGCGCATTAAACAGGTCAGCCCGCGAACCCAGGTGGTTGTATTGACCTCCTACCACGAAGATGTCCATATTTTCCCCGCCTTAAAGGCTGGTGCGATCTCGTATATTCTCAAGGATATGAAAATGGAGAAATTGACGGATGTCCTGCATCGCGCCGTGCAAGGCGAGGTGACGCTTCATCCGCGCGTGGCAGCCCGGGTCCTTCAAAACATCCGCGGTGAGAACGGCGAAGAACAGCCTCTCTTCACGGAATTGACCGACCGTGAGACCGATGTGTTAAAACTGATCGCAAATGGTCTGACCAACAGCCAGATCGCAGAAAAACTGGTGATCAGTGAAAATACCGTCAAGGGACATGTAAGCAACATCCTTAGCAAACTTCACCTTGCCGACCGGACCAAGGTGGCTGTCTATGCCTGGCAGCAGGGCATCGTGAATAGAAACAGCATCCCTGAGGATTAATAAATTTTCTGAATCAAAAAGGACACGACGATTTCCGTCGTGTCCTTTTTGATTCTTGATCGGGTTACTTGCCCATCTCTGCCAGGGCAGCGTCAATTTCAAGTTTGAACTGATCGATCGGGAGCGCCCCCTCGATCAGTTTCGTCTTCAGCACCCCATTTACCGTATAGGACATCACAAAGGAGGGCGTGGCTTTAACTCCCGCCTTGAGTCCATCCTGACCATCCTGGGCGATCAGATTCTTATATTTATTGCCGCTGAAACAGGATTTGAAAGCCGTCATATCCAGTTCCAATTTATTGGCGAAGGCCAGCAATTTCTTGTCGGTAAAAGCCCCGGCGTTCTCGCCGTTCTGATTTGCAAAAATAACATCATGCATCTGCCAGAATTTCTCCTGGTCACCGGCACAATATGCCGCCTCTGCCGCGGCAGCAGATTCAGAACCGATGAATTCACCAAAGGAATGATAAATAAAATAGACCGTCCCGGTCGAGACATAGGATTCGATCAATTTCGCCTCGGTTTGCTCGGAAAATTTACCGCAGTACGGGCATTGAAAGTCAGAATATTCCTCCAGCTTGATCGGCGCATCCGGGTCGCCTGTGGCATTGAATTTCACATCCGGACGGGTGATCCCCTCCGGAACAACGATCTCGCCGACGGGTTTCAGACTTGGATAGATGACCAAAAAGGCAATCGCGATCGCACCCAATGAAACCAGGCCGATCCCAAACAGCCTCCCGCGCTGCTCCTTGCGGCGGATCTGTTCACGCCGGGCCTGCCGCTTGCTCATGTCTTTTGTGCTGCTCATACTCGCTCCTGTATTTCAAATTTTTAGTTGTAAATTGTCCCATGTGAAAATGAATCTGTCCAGTAAAGAGTTAAAGGGCTCTTATTTATTCGTGCAGACGGGCATCCATCCACAGGGTCATGGTCTTGAAGACCTTGTCTTTTTCGGGTTCATTGTGAAGTTCATGGAAGGCATCATCCCATAATACAAGTGTGCATTTATCCTTCAGAGCGGCGGCAAATTCCACGCTGCCGCTGGAATATGCGATCGCATCCGCTTTGCCATGCAGCAGCAGAAGCGGCAGCGGGAACTCGCCCGCATGAGCCAAAGTCCAGGCTACCACCCCGATCATTGTCTTTCCGAAGCCCAATGAAACCCTGTCGTGAACAAGAGGATCATTTTTATAAGCTTCCACCACCATGGGGTCTCGGGAGATGGCGTTCGCGTCCAGACCACTTGCAATCGAGACAGCGGGCATGATCGAGCCCAGTATCCTGGCCAGGGCGATTTTTGCCGGCTGATCCTCCAATGCAGTACGCAGGCCGGAACTGGTGGCAATGACTCCCTTGATCCTGGGTTTGCGCAACAGGCCGTAATGTAAAACAAGGATGCCGCCAAGGCTGTGGCCATACAGGATGACCGGCAAACCAGCATATCGCGCATCGGCCTGCTTGAGCAGAAGGTCAATATCCTTCATGAAATCCTCGATCGAGGAAACATGCCCACGGGCGCCGCCCGAACGGCCATGACCACGCAGATCTGCACCAAAGGTAATGAATCCCTCTCTGCCAAAAGCCCCGGCTACATGAGCATACCTTGAAGTATGTTCCCCCAGGCCGTGGACCAGGCATACCACCGCCTTCGGCGGAATCACATCCGGTTCCCAACCCTGGGCAAAAATCTCCAGGCCGTCATGGGTTTTCCAGGTTGTTTCAAATTTTTTCAATTCAGCCTCCAATGGTGATCTTGAATTCACATTGACGTGCGCCCATTGCACGGCAGGCACGTTCTTCGATGTCATGTACCTGACCATCAGCCCAGAACAAACCTTCGCGGATCAATCCAAAGGTCACAAAACAGATCGGGGCTCCTTCCGATTGATCCAGGGTGCTGGGAGAAGTCTGATCCACCAGCAGCAGATCCATGTCCAGGGTATGAACCGACACATTTCCTTGTTCAGCGCTCAAAATCCGCGCCAGCAATTCCAGTGTGGGTTTGCGCCGCACCGATTTCGGTATCCCGCGAATGAACGCAGCCTGGGCCTTTACGCCGAACGCGGCATCATCCAATGAATGCGTCCAAAGTTTTGCGCCGATGCGCATTAATATGCCGCGGGCGCCGCGGCCGTAATAAGTGCGCAGGGAGGATTGCAGTCGGGAATAAGCATGCGCAGTACGCTCATCATCAAGGCCTGTGAAGTGGGCGGGAACAGCCCATTCCCTGGGGAGTCCGGCTTTCATTAACACTGCAGCGAAAGTTTCCTGACCGATATCCTCGGAAAGAGTTTCCACAAATCGATGCATAATTCGCGCAGGGAATTTTATGGCAGTCATGGAAGTCTCATCGCAGCTGGATAAACAAACACGGGAAAGTATTCGCCCGTGCGGACAAAACCCATTTTTTGATAAAGCGCCAGTGACGCCGCGTTATCCGATTGGGTGTTGACAGACAGCCTGGTCCAATGACTCTCGCCAAGCTGTTGCAGGAGATTTCCAACCAGTGCAGCACCCACGCCCTGGCCTTGCGCTTCAGGCCGGACCGCGAGGCGGGCGAGGTGTGCCCCAAGCGGATTCCCCGTACTGAGTTGGTACCCAATTAAACCGGAATCATCCTCCGCAACCATTGCACTGACAGATTGTGTACGCGCCCGCTGCAGGGATTCAAGTGTGTTATGCCAGAACCCTCCAAAGGCAGCCAGGTCAATTGCAGTGACGGCCGGCAAATCCTCCGGGGCCATTGGGCGAATTCGAATTCCGGTTGTTTGCGGAAGGCAGGGAAGGTCACTGCGGGTTCGCTGCAACAGGACAATGTTTTGTTTTAATTCAAAACCGCTTGAAAGAATTAACTTTTGAAACCACGGTTTGACAATGATCGTCGCGACCTGCATTTTTTCGGTTGAGTAGGAGATCTCCGCGCGTGCAGTCTCCCAAAGCGCAGACCAGGCTTCAGGTCCGGAAACTTGCGGGGTATGTCCAAAAATGCGAATCCAGGCTACATGCGGCGGATCTGCGGGGCAGGCCAGTACGGCGAGGAGACGTCCCTGGTCCTCCAAAACCCAATAATTTGGGAAACCCAGCCAATCCAGCGGAGCCCGCCAGTCCAGGTGACGATGACTGTCCGCTTCGTACAGGAATAAATTTGCGATCTGGTGTTGATCCCCGGCAACAGCACGCCGGACCTGCAGACGGACGTTTATCATTTTACAAAGCGCAGGAGGAATTTCAGGAATCGTTCAAAAAGGTTCGGGGTTTCCTTTACGTCCAGGGAGCCCATCATTTTAAAAGCCGAATCCGTGACCTTCCCCATTCTTAGTTTTATGGCAGCAGCGGATTTCATTACCATGGCGCGCAGATCCCCTTCCCCGGCCTGCGCAAATAACTCCGCGGAACGCTCATAAACGGCCAGTGCTTCTTCCAATCGATGAAGACCTTCAAGGGCGGCAGCCTGGTTTCCCAAAGCCATTCCCTGTCGTTTGAGATCATTTCCCCCGGCAAACACAAGGTCGGTATCGCGGGCGGCATCCAATGCCTCCTGAGGCCTGCCGGCCTGCAAGAAGGCCACACTTCGGTTGTTCATCATTTCCGCCGCCATCAACGCAGACCTGCCTGCTGTAAAACCTTCCGCGGCCTGGAGGAACAATTCGGCCGCTTCGTCGAATTGTTTGTTTGCAAAGGATTTTTTGCCTTGATCAGCAATTTGGGCAGGTTCGAGGGTCATAAGTTTTTATCCAGGCGCATTCGACGGGAATATTGAAAAGGTTTACAGGGTAATATCCAGGAGGCCTTCAGCAACCGAGCGTAATTTTTCACGGGACATGTCGCTAAGCTTCATGGCAAGTTCAAGATACGGACGGTTCACCGCCTGGCACACAAAATTCTGCATTTCCTCCGGCAGTTCGATAAACTTTTGCAGGCCCCGCTGACTGGTCATCCACTGTCCGACAGGTCCGCTTTGGTCAAAAAAGGTATCGATTCGGCTGCCCATGACGGCAAGAATGCTTTCCAGTTCCGGAACCGGGATTGGCCGCTCCCCCAACTCATATGCTTTCAAGCGCGCCGGAGAAATGCCGGTTTCATTGGCTAGATGGCGGATTGCCATGTTCACATTGTTGCGTTCCTGTCTTAATAAGGCGCCGATCATGCGCTGACGTAAGGCAATCAGGCGTGACGTATCCAGTAACTCGACCGGTGAGGACGAGTCGGATTTGGTCTCCTTGCCCCAAAAATGCGAGATCGGCAGCTTGAGATAATAAACAAGCGTTTCAAGTTCAGGCAGGGAGGGTGCACGACGACCTTCCTCATAAGCACGGAACAAACCAGGCTTGATGCCGATGGCATCCGCACATTCCTTGATGCTGCGGCGTTCCGCCATGCGGGCATCCCGGATGAGCAGACCCAGTTTCTTTTCGCGAATCGTTATTTGGGCATTCGTCATATTTCCTCTTATTAAGTAATATGCCTAGATTATAGCAGAGTGTATCAGCGGCGCGTATTCTGGGCACTTGAGGGTTTTGGAGAAAATATTTCCGCCCCGAGGCGGAAACCAGCCGCTTCGAGCCGGGGAGTAAAGTTTGGCCGGATTCCGGTCGCACTCACCTCGCCAAGAACTTTCCCATCCGTTGCGACACCGGTCTGGGTGAACTTGAATATCTCACTTAATATGATAATGTCGCCCTCCATGCCAGCCACCTCGGTGACAGAGGTGACTTTGCGCTGGCCGTCCTTCAAACGGGTTTGTTGGACGATCAGATCGACGGCGGAGGATATCTGTTGACGGACCACCTTAAGAGGCAAATCCATGCCTGCCATGAGGACAAGGGTCTCGATGCGGGAGAGCGCATCCCTGGGGGTATTGGAATGCACAGTGGTCAGGGAGCCGTCATGGCCTGTATTCATGGCCTGGAGCATATCTAGGGCCTCGCCACCACGGACCTCCCCAACCACGATCCGATCCGGACGCATGCGCAGGGAATTCTTCACAAGTTCGCGAATCGTGACGGCATGCTGCCCATCCGCGTTTGCCGCCTTGGTCTCCATACGCATGACATGATCCTGCTGGAGCTGCAATTCCGCGGCATCTTCGATCGTGATGATACGCTCGTTCTCGGGAATGAAACCTGACATGACATTCAGGAGCGTGGTCTTCCCCGAACCGGTGCCGCCGGAAATGACAATATTAAAACGGGCCCTGACGCAGGCTTCCAAAAAATCGGCCATTTGTTTCGTCAACGAGCCAAAGTTGATCAAATCCTCGGTTTTTAGCTTGTCCTTGCGGAATTTGCGAATAGTAATGGACGGGCCATCAATCGCTACCGGCCGCACCACGGCATTCACACGTGATCCATCCGGCAGGCGCGCATCCACAGTAGGGGAATCCGCATCGATGCGCCGCCCCAGGGGAAGAATGATCCGGTCAATAATCCGCAGTACATGGTCGTCATCGTCAAAAGCGACCGTGCTCTTGGTAAGTTGTCCGTTCTTCTCCACAAAGACCTTTTTGGGTCCGTTGACCATGATCTCCGTGATCTCTTCATCATCCAACAGGGTCTGGATCGGGCCATATCCCAACAGGTCATTCAAAACCTGGGTAAAGATCTGTTTTCTCAGATCATCCGGGAGTTTGAGCTGGGTCTGCTCGTAGATTTGTACGATCTGCTGCTGCAAATAGGAATTTCTTTGCAGGGCAGGCACCCCGTCCATTTCAACGGCTCTTAATAGATTGTCTGCAAGGTATTTTTTCAGGCGCACGAGATCCTGACTGGTAAATCGTGACGCACCCTCTTGATTCAACATCGACATTAGCTTGCATCCTGTTGATTGGGTTCACCCTCAACAGGCAAAATCCAGACGATCTGGGCCCTTTGAACGGCCATGAATGAGGCCCGATAAAGAGCCTTGTCCTCGGCGTCATGCACAACGGCATTCGTGACCGCGATAAACAGATCCTTCCCCTCTAATTCGTTCTTCAGGCGGTCCCCTTTGCGAATATGAATGAAACCTCTTATCAAATGCGCGGTGGTTTGAATGATGGCCGCCACAGGCAGTTTTGTGACAACATCCGTGTAGTACTTTCCTTTTTCGTCATATTCAATTGTCATTGATTTCTCCAGGTTGTAGGAACGCAGGATTCTGCACGCTTCAGGATTTCAGCCCGCCCTGAGTTTGCGGGCCAGGGTGCTCATCTCCCGTGCACATTCCTGAAAGACAATCGCAGCCGTATCTTTGGGGAATTTAAGGGTGAAAGGTTGATGGTAGGTATTGGCAAAAGCCATATTACTGCTAAGATACGGCATGGTGACCCTGACCGGGATCTCAACCACCTTTTCCGCCTCGGCCTTGCTCATGCCTTCCAGACCCACTGCCCGGTTGAGTATGGCATACACAGTGGACTCTTCCACCCCCTTGCTCCTCAAGTATTGCCACAGGGTTTTCGTTAATGTAACCGTGCTGATATCCGTGCTCATGATCAGTGTGATCAAATCCGCATGTTGAATCAGCGGCAGGCTGATCTTGGAGAGCGACCGTCCGAGATCCACGAAGACGTAATCATAGGATTCTTTGAGCGCTTTGACGATATCCCAGATGCGTCCCACCTGCAAGTGATTGCTGCTTTCAGGGTCCGGTGATCCCGAAAGCAGATGAAAACGCCAGGTCTTGATTTCCGGCAATTCGTTCCTGAAAAACTCGGGAGTGGTTTCCCCGGGCGGCATGTCTGTGACTGTTACGATATTTTGATTCCCCTCATAACCAACGATGGGTGCAATGGAACCGATCGGCAAGACCAGATCCAGGACCACCACCCGCGCCTCCGGCTGGTTTTGGGCGACCATCATGGCAATATTGGCGCACATTGACGATGTGCCGGTTCCACCTTTTGCACTCAGGAAGACCATCAACAAGCCGCCCTGTTTGATAACGGCCGAGCTGATTCCAAAAAGGCGGTTAATCGTCTCGTTGAGCATGGTAAGCGCCTGCCCGGATTTCGTAATGTATTCGCTGAAACCGGCATCCATGCAGGATTTAATGTGTATGACGCTTGAATCGCTGCTCAGGGCAATCAGAGGCATGTTGGCCGTGCGCGGATCCTGCTTTAACTTGGAGGCGATCACCTCCCCTTTGATATCGTCGATCCTCGGGTCAATAATGGCCAGATCCGGGCGATCCCTCCATGCATATATCAATCCCTCCCTGCCGGAACCAGCCTGGATTACTTCATATTTTTGATCGATGAGATTGCGGGCGATAAAGTTTCGACTGGCAACATCCGCATCCACGATCAGGATTTTCTTTGCAGACATGATCAACACTCCTTCGTGCCGGATAGACCAGGCACCGAAGTCATGATTCCGTTGGCGGCATCAGATACCCCAACCCGGAACGCGTGACGATATGACGTGGGCTGTGGGCATCCGCCTCCAGTTTTTGACGAAGGCGGGCAATGCTGACCCACAATATTTCCTTGTCGGTCTTGTATTCAGCGCCCCAGACACTGGTCAACAGGTCCTCAGACGTGAGAATCTTGCCAATGTTATGGGCAAATTGAAGCAGCAGCCGGTACTCAGTGGCGGAAAGCGAAACAGGCTCTTCACCACGCCAAACTTCGGCACGCGCAAAATCGATCTTAAGATCGTCGTGCGTGAAGAAACGCGCCTGACCGGTTTCCGCAAGCGGCTGGGCTCGACGCAAAACTGCGCGAACCCGGGCCAGAAGTTCAGTGGCCGAAAATGGCTTCACCAGATAATCATCCGCCCCAAGATCAAGACCGCGGACGCGATCCTGTTCCTCTCCACGCGCAGTTAGGATCACAATGGGCACATTCGAAAATTCACGCAAACGCTGGCAGGCGCCGAATCCATCCAAACGGGGCATCATGACATCCATCAGGACAAGGTCAATCGGCTGCGCCGAAAATACATCCAGGGCCTGCATACCGTCCTGTGCGGTCGCCACTTCATACCCTTCGGTGCGAAGATTCGCCTCCAAAAGACGCAAATAACGAGGTTCATCATCCACGATCAATATCCGCTTGGCCATGTGATCTCCTTCAAAAAGTATGTTTATTTGTCGGTGGAGGGATCGATGGGCAACTCCACGATAAAAGTCGTGCCCTTATCCAATACAGACTCTACCCAAATATTACCATGATGTGCCATAACGATTTGCTTGCAAATGTATAACCCCAGTCCGGTTCCCTTGGCGGTACGCTCACCGGGAACCCGGTAAAATCGTTCAAAAATAAAGGGCAGGTACTCCTGAGGGATGCCGTCCCCGTGGTCGGCAAACGCGATTCGGACCCCCCGCTCCACTGCCGACATCACGATATGGATCTCTGAATTCGGTGCATACTTGATCGCATTGCTGAATAAATTCTCGAAAACCTGTGAAATGCGAATCCCATCCGCTTGAACGGAAGGGAGGGGTTCCTGGTCTATGGTGATCTTCAATTCGGGAATGTGTGTATTAATGCGCGTGGCCACATCGCGCAGAATGGCCTCGATTCTGACCGGTGAAAACTTAAACTGAAGAGTCTTGCTCTGCAGCCGGGCTGACTCAAGCATGTCCTCAATCAAATGGGCCAAACGATCAGCCTCCTCGTCAATAATGGTCAGAAATTCCAGCTGGGTGGATTGATCCCAGGTGGTATCCTGGCGCAGCAGACTGGTGCTGTATCCTTTAATAAACCCCAGTGGCGTGCGTAATTCATGCGAAATGGTCGAAACAAAATCATCCTGCAGCCGCATCTGGCGCTGGACAGAATCCAACTGAAGGCGTGCCTCCTGAAGATCGCGGCGCTCGATTAAGGCCGCTGCCCAAAAAGCCTGCAGGGATGCCATTTGAATATGCAGGCTCGAATATTCCGGCCCGCCAAATCGAATAAACACGAGCGCGCCGCTCAACTTGGAACCGACATACAACGGAAATCCAAGAAGATATGCAAGGTCCATGCGGTTCGCATTTTCAGATTCGCGTTTGGTTTCCCTGATGATCATCCGGCCCGCAGCAATCACCTCATTGGCAACACTTCCACCCCAGACCCCATCGGCCTCCGCAGTTTTGCCGCGCCCCACCGCCCTGGCATAGGCGACCTCCATCCCATCGGTCTGCGGGTCCACAAGGTAAATGGCTACATTGTCGAAGACAAAATACCCGCGCAGCGACACGAATAAGGTATCAAGCGCAGTTTTCCAATCCTGCTTCTGTTGGACTTCCTGAAAAATATCATGCAACAAGGAAAGGGTTTGGGTATCCATAGGGGCCTTAATCGCGGAGTGCCAGCAACGGGAATTTAAAAGTGGAGCCTTTTCCAACTACGGATTGGACATCCAGCATGGAACCGTGGGCTTCAATGATCTGCCGGACAAGGGACAAACCCAATCCGGTACCGCCATAATTTCGTGTGGATGAGGCATCCAGTTGATGGAATGGCTCAAAGATCTCCCTTAAACGACCGGCCGGGATTCCGATGCCCGTATCCGATATCGCGATCAGGATGAGGTTGCTTGCCGCTTCCTTGAGGGAGATCACCACGCTTCCACCCGACGGGGTGAATTTGATCCCGTTATCGAGGAGCTGATTCAACACCCAGCCGATCTTTTCCGGGTCCGCCTGGACGGATGGAATGGAATCTGTTGCAGATATTTGCACCTTGACTCCGCGCTCCTCCGCCTTATTGGAGGCGGATAAAACAGCCAGGGAGGCGATCCTGCGGACATCCACCTTTTCGAGTTTCATGCTCATCTCGCCGCGAGTTGCGAGTGAGAACATGATTAGGTCTTCAATCAGGCCCTCCAGCTTGGCCGTTGACTTTTGGCTGATCTGTATGGCATGACGCTGTTCATCCGAGATGGGCCCCAGGGACTCGGTGACCAGCAGTTCAAGATACCCCTTTACATGTGTGAGAGGAGTGCGCAGTTCGTGGGAGATATTCGCAACAAAATTGGCCTTCATCTGGCTCAATTCAGAAAGCTTTTGAAGAGCATCGTTTAAGTCACCGGTGCGTTCCCGTACACGTTGTTCCAGGGTGCGGTGCGAAGCCTGCAGGGCGGTCCGCAGCTGGATAATCTGTTCGGTCACCACCTGGTCCAGTGTATCGCGGTCCAGCATCCTCAAGTCCATCAATGCCTGACCAAGCAGGCACTGTTTTCCGAGGGCCAATTGTTCCTGCTGATAGGCAAGTGCCTTTTGCAGATCAGCCTCCTGAATTAATCCTTTTTGAACAAGATACTCCCCCAATCTTGGGATCAGCATTTCAGGAGTCAACTTCGGCAGGGTTTGTGCCATGAATCAGCTCTCCAACACCCATTCCCCGTTGATCATCGTGGCACTGGCATGCATATCCAGCAATTCATCGGGGTCGAGTGAAAAAATATCCTGATCCAGAACGATCAGGTCTGCCAAATGGTTGGGAGCAAGTTTGCCCAGCCGGTTCTCTGCATTGGCGGCGTATGCAGCTCCAACGGTATAAGCAGACAATGCTTCAGTCAGGGTTAATTTTTGTTCGGGGTACCAGCCGTCGGCGGAGGGTGAACCGTCTGTCCTTCGTCGGGTGACCGCGGCGTGCAATCCCAAAAACGGGTTGGGGGATTCGATCGGGGCATCCGATCCAAAGGCAAGCGGCGCGCCGTGATCCAGTTGGGTCCGCCAGGCATAAGCCAGGGCCGAGCGTTCCCCCCAAAACCGATCGGCAGCGGACATATCCGAGGGCGCGTGGATGGGCTGCATGGAGGCGATCACATTCAATTGCGCAAGACGCGGCGCATCATCCGGATGCAGGATCTGCACATGCTCAATTCGATGGCGCAAATGGCGCAGGCCTTTTTCCTTTTCATAATTGCGCAGCTGTTGGTATGCATTCAAGACTTCGTGATTGGCCCGGTCCCCAATCGCGTGGACAGTCATGCTTAAGCCGACGTCCGCGGCCTTGCGACACAACTCGAACAATTCCTCGCCATCCATGTTAAGAATGCCGCGGTTCTCGCCGTCGCCAAGATACGGCTGGAACATGGCTGCCGTATGCGGACCCAGTGCGCCATCCATAAAGGCTTTGACTGAACCGATCCATAACCAATCATTGCCAAAACCCGTGCGCAGCCCCAGGTCATTGGCCTGCTGGACACTTTCCACAGGCAGATTCTTGTTGACACGCAATTTCAATTTACCGGCGGCATGTAAATTTTGCAGCGCCATGAAGGCATCCCGGCGGTCGAAATCGTGAATCCCGGTCAAGCCCATTTTCCATAAAATCGGCTGGGCTTTTTCAATGGCAGTTTCAATTGTTGAAAGGGAGGGTTCGGGGATGACGTCTGCCACCAATTGCATGGCGGTTTCCAGCAAAATGCCGGTGGCGCGGCCGGAGGCATCCCGTTGGATGGCGCCATTTTTTGGATCAGGCGTGTCGTCTGTGACATTTGCAAGTTTCAACGCAGCGTTGTTCGCCCAGGCCGCGTGCAGAGATTTGACCGTTAAATAGACCGGGTTGTTTGGCGCGATTGCATCCAAGTCGCCAGCCGTGGGCCACTTGCCATCGAGAGACCATTCATTATGATTCCAACCGTGTCCAAGAATCCATTCACCGGGCCTTGCCTTCCGGACCCGCTCAGCCACCCGCTCAAGGCATTCCTGCCTGCTCTTCGTTTCACAGTCAATGCGCGCCAGGGAAAGGGCATAATGCTGAATGTGGATATGCGCGTCGGTCAGGCCAGGCAGGATGGTCCTGCCATTCATATCCTCTTTGTCCAGCCGGCCATGAGCAAGCAATTCAAGATCCTGCATCTCCCCCACTGCCAGGATGCGTCCACCGTCCAATAATATGGCGGAGGCCATTTTTACGGAGCCATCGAGTGGATAAATCCGGGCATTATGAATGAGTTTCATGACTAATTTTCCAAAGCAGCTAGGTTAACTTCTCCAGCAGCGAATCCAATTCCTCGTTGGAATAATAATAGATCGTGACCGTACCGCCTTTTTTCCCGTGCTTCAAGGCGACCTTTGTACCCAGACTGTTTTGCAGCCGCTTTTCAACATCGTTCACATCCGCATTTCGGCCGGGCTTTTTGGCCTTGATCGGTTTTTGTCCGGCCAGCTTGCGAACCAATTCCTCGGTCTGACGAACGCTTAAGGACAGGTTCAATACCGTTTGCAGGATGGAAGCCTGCGCCTTTTGCGTGGACAGGGCCAGCAACGCCCGGGCATGACCTTCGGTCAGCTTGCCATCGACCAGGGCCTGCTTCACCGTTTCGGCAAGTCCCAGCAAACGCAGCGTGTTGGTGACCGTGACACGATTTTTCCCGACTCTCTTTGCAACCGATTCGTGCGAAAGCCCGAATTCCTCAACCAGCTGCCGATAGGCTTCAGCTTCCTCCATTGAATTCAGGTCCGCACGCTGCACATTTTCGATCAAGGCGATCTCGAGCAATTCCTGATTGGTCGCCTCACGCGGGATGACCGGGACGGTGCGTAAACCGGCCTTTTGGGAGGCCTGCCAGCGGCGTTCGCCTGCGATCAGGATATAGGTCCCATCCGGTTTTGGGGAGACGATCAACGGCTGAATCACGCCATGTTCACGAATGGATGCAGCCAATTCCGCCAGATCCTCCTCCTTGAAATGCACACGCGGCTGGCGTGGGTTCGGCCGGATGGCATCCACAGCCACCTGCATCACCCCACCTGCTCCCGTGTTGGAAGAGCCGGGTTTTGCACCTGATGGGATGAGCGCATCCAATCCTTTTCCAAGACCTGTTCGTTGAGCCATACAAACTCCTTAATGTCCTTACGGGAAGGGCGCGCTACCTGGCCTTCACACCATCGCTCTTCAACAATTCCTTCGCCAGCGCTTCATACGCCTGCGCGCCCACCGAGCCGGGTGCATAGATCGAGATCGGCAAACCATACGAAGGCGCTTCCGCGAGACGGACGCTGCGCGGGATGACGCTCTTGAAGACCTGGTCTGGAAAATGTTTATTCACTTCCGTAACCACATCTGTGGACAGGTTTGTGCGGTTGTCGAACATGGTCAACACCACGCCGCGCACGCTCAACTCCGGAAAGAGCAGGGATCGGACGCGTTCAATGGTCTGAGTCAATTGTCCCAAACCTTCCAGGGCCAAATATTCACATTGCACAGGCACGATGACGCCATCCATGGCCGCCATCAGCCCATTCACAGTCAGCAGGCCAAGGGAGGGCGGGCAATCGATCAATACGTAGTCAAATTTATCAGCCAGCGGAGCGATCGCCTTGCGCAGGCGCATTTCCCGGGCCAGTTCATCCACCAACTCCACCTCCGCACCTGCAAGGGACGGCGAGGAGGGAAGCAGGGATAATTTTAATCTTTCATTCAATAAAACATAGGAAAAAATATTGGTATCCCCAAGCAGGGCTTCATAGGTGCCGCCCTTCACACCCAGCTTATCCACACCCAGACAGGAGGTTGCATTGGCCTGCGGGTCAAGATCCACCACCAGCACCCGCTGCCCAAATTCGGCCAGGTAGGCGCCCAGGTTGATCGTTGTCGTGGTTTTACCCACCCCGCCTTTTTGATTTACGAGCGTATAAATACGCGTCACGATAATACCTCCATCAGACATTCATCTATTTCCCTTGAGGTGGGAATCCCCTTCAGGCCGGTCCGGGTCACGGAACGCGCCGCAAGTTGTGTGGCAAATCGTGCAGCCTCCCAGGGATCGCGCGTGGCCTGCAAACGGACAAAAAATGCGGCTGCAAAAATATCGCCAGCACCCGTGGCATCCACTTCTTCAACAACTGGAGGTCGAAAACGACGGCGGTCTCCATTCCAGTACAGGACCGAGCCCGCCTCCCCTTCCGTCAGACACAGGATGCGGGTCTGATGCGCCATCTCTTCGACCAGTTCCAGATCGCGATCGACATCCTCCACACTCATGACCACGGCTCCTGCATAACGGAGGGCCTGCTCCCTGTTTTCCCAGGGACCGGCAGCCACCCGGCCATTCTCATCCCAAACCCGCATCCAACCCTGCGGGGTGATTCCCAGCAAAGTCCCCGATAGTTTTTCCGGCAGAGATGCGTTCAATTCGCGCGCAATCGGTGCAAGATGAATGATCGGAGCGTTCCGCCAGGCAGGGGGGATCTGATCCAAAGTGATGGGCAGGGCCTGATGATGCAAGGTCTGTCTGCGGCCATCCTTTGTTTTTACGTTTTCAAAGGTGGTGCTGTGTTCCGCGGGAACATTGATAATCTGGATCCCATCCAGGGCCTGCAAGGGCGCGCCCTCCGCGGAGGAAGTCACCACCCCGACCCGCAGTCCCAGCGCCCGGGCTGTTAGCGCGGAATAGGAAACCGTTCCTCCCAGCTGTACACCTGTCGCGGATGCGGGAGAAATGTCCACCGCAATATGACCGATCACAAGATAATCGACAGGTTGAAGCGGGACAAGATCAGGCATGGGTCGAATTATACCGTAGGGGGTAATCTTTCATCCGCCACAGGGAGAATGACAAAATAATGGTAAAAAGAAAGGCCGCCCGTGGGCGGCCTTTCTTAATGGAGCACAGGAATTTATTCCTTCGGCAGAATGACCACTTTGCGGTGCGGCTCTTCGCCCGTGCTTTCGGTCGTGACCGCCGGATGACCGCGCAATTCAATATGGATCGCGCGTCGTTCACTGGCTGTCATCGGCTCAAGGGTGGCTTTCTTGCCGGTCTTGATGACCTGGTCCACCATGCGCAGGGCAATCTGGCGGACCTGTTTGTCGCGGCGGCTGCGGTAGCCTTCGACATCCACCACAAGCTGCACCCATTGCTGGGTGGCCTTGCCGACCATCAGGGAGGCAACATATTGAAATGAATTCAAGGTTTCGGCCTGACGGCCGATCAGGGAACTGAGATTGTCGCCGCGCACATCCACGTGGATGGTGCGGCGGTCGTCTGAACTCGACTCGTCATAATGCGCGGAAACCTGCGCTTCCATGCCCAAATGATGGATCAGTTTCGATACGATCGATTCGGTCGTATCCAGGATCGAGTCATGCTCATCATGGTCAAACTTTTTGGCAGCCACGGGAGCCTTGTCTTCAGGCTTCTTCTCGGCGCGGCGGGGTTTGCTTTCCTTCGCCTTGGGTGCTGAGTCGCTCTGTTTTGCAGGCGCAGGCTTTGAGCGCGGCCCCGATCGCGCGGGTGCGGAGGGTGCGGATGCAGCGGCAGGAATCTCCTCACCGGGCTCCGGATTTACAGTCAGCCGGACACGCACCTGCCGCCCGCCAAGCCCGAACAACCCCTTGCTGCCTGAATCCAACACTTCAATGGAAACAGCATCTGCCGTAAGTCCAAGTTGGGAGAGTCCCTGGGCAAGGGCCTCTTCAACAGTTGGGGCAATGATCTCAAGCGTAGTTCCGCTCATGGAGCCTCCCTATTTTTTCTTGACGGTTTGTTTGTTGCCGCCGGGCAGCAGGTTACGCCAGTTGGCCCGGCCTGTTGCGGCGTACTGGGCAATACCCAACAAGTTACTTGTGATGAAATAGATCGCGATCCCGGATGCGAAATTCAGGGCAAACCAGCCCAGCATCAGGGGCATGTAAATGCTCATCATGCCGGTCATCTGCGCGGATTGGTCATTGGGATTCGAAGTGGCGGGCATGGTCAGCTTGGATTGAATGTAGGTGGTCAGGGCCACAATGATCGCCAGAGTCGGCAGGGCAAATCCCAGAATCTGAATCGATTCGGGCCGGCCGAGGTCCATCCACAGAAATTTGCTGTTGAGCGGAATGATCCCCTCCACATTCTGGAAGGGGTAGATCGTGCGGGCGAGCTTTAACATGTCAAACGGGGTGATCGACAGGGCGCGCGTAATGCTTTGATACAGACCAATGATGATCGGGAACTGGATCAGGGTCGGCAGGCAGGATGCAAAGGGATTGATGCCGCGTTCCTTGTAAATACGCATCTGTTCCTGGGCGATCTTTTCCTTATCCTTTGCATATTTCTTTTGGATCTCCTGCCATTCCTTGTCGTTCTGGAGTTCCTGCATGGCCTGCGCTCCCTTGACCTGGGAGGCATTCAAGGGCCAGGTGATCACCTTGATGATGATGGTAAAAAGGATGATCGCAAGGCCAAAGGTGTGCGGACCATGACCCAATAGGTCATAGATCAACAACAGAAGATTGGTCATCGGGTGGATGATAATGGTATCCCACATGGCTCAGTTTCCTTATTTAGCGGCAACAGGCGTGAAGATCCAGGCCTGTTTGCCTTCCGCATCGTAGGCGGCAAGAATGAAATCAGCCGTGTACGGCGCAACGAGAATCAAATCACCTGACAGAACAGGCGTGGTATAGATCTTACCGCCAACGGTTTTATCCCAGAGGGTTTTTCCATCGCGGTCGAGCGCGACCAGAGTCCCCGCTTCGGTCCCGACGTAGATCTGGTCCCCCACAACCAACAGGCTCGCCACGACTGGGCCGTCCGGCTGGACGGTGTCCCAGTTTTGTTTTCCGCTGGCAAGATCCAGGGAATAGATCTTTCCATCAAGATCGGCGTAATACAGGGTGTTCCCATCCAGAATCGGGGAACCCCAGATCCAGTTGTCTGCGGTCGCAATAACCTTGTGGTCGCCATTGGCCTGAATGGCTTCGACTGTCGCGGCAAAGGAACCGACGTAGACCATTCCATCACCCACGGCTGGGCTGCTGGGAGCGGCGCCGCCAAGATCAATCGGCGTTTTCGATTGACCGGAAGTCGGATCAATCACATGAAAATGATGGTCCAGGGAGGTTACATATAACAAAGTGCCGTCCGTGGAGGGTGCGGACCATAATGCTCCGCCGAGTTCAATGGGGTCGGCAGCCGACTTTCCATTCATGTCAATTGTATAAAGGAAACCGTCGGTGTTCGGCGCATAGATCCTGTCATTAACGACAAGAGGGGAAGCCAGCCAGGCTCCCTTGTTTTCGGTGAAGGGCACTGCCCAGTTCTCCTTGCCGGTGGCGGAATCAATGCTGTAGAAGGGATGTTTGGTACCTGCACTCCCAATCAGAAGTTGACCGTCTGCAGTGAGCACCGGTGTTGCATAGAACATCATTTTGGAATCAGCTTGTGGAGGGAAATGCCAGACTTCCTTGCCGGTCTTCAAATCCACGGCGTACACAAAGGTTCCGTCTGACAGATAGGCACGTTCCGAGTCGGCAGTCAGTCCATGCCAATTATTGGAAACTCCCCGTCCCCCGCTGCATGCACTAAGGATCAACGAACCCAGCAGCATGAGCAATGAAATCAAGGTCAATCGTTTTGTTTTCAAGTTGGTTACTTCTCCTAATTAATCACAGCAACACCCGGCCGCTGTGAGAATGTCGCTAAAGAACAGGGTCGTACCCGCCCGGATTAAACGGATTACAACGCAAAACACGCCAGATCGCCATCAGCGAGCCCTTCAAGACACCGTGTTTATAAACGGCTTGATAGCCATAATGGGAGCAGGATGGGTAAAAGCGGCAGGTATTTGCCGGAATGAACGGGGAGACGATCATTTGATATAAACGAAACAAAGCCAGCAACCCGATGCGCGGCCAATTCACCACTGTACGCGGCAAATCGCGCAAACGCGGCTCGTGGGAATAATCATGTAAATGGAATTCTTCTTCAGGATTCATCCGCAGGTAATAGTTTTGCACGTCTCAGCAGGTTGAACAGGGCGGAACGGGTATCTTCCAAAGTGGCGGTCACAAGCGCGGGCCGGGCGATCAGGATCAAGTCCCAACCGGAAGCGAGAGTCTCAAGATGGGGGCGCATGGCCTCCCGCAGGAGTCTTTTGGCTCGATTCCGATCAACCGCCCCGCCGGTTGACTTTCCGGCCGCCACCCCCACCCGAACATTCGCAGAGGTTTCATTGGCCTGCGCAACTAACACAACAAGCGGGTGGGCATAGGACTTGCCAATTCGCCGCACCCGCTTGAAATCTTCAGATCGGGACAGACGAAATCTTCTCTGCACCCGTGCCTCGATAATTTTCTCCGCGTATTAAGAATACGCAGTTTCCTACCAACGAGTTTTCTTGACGTGTTCGTTGGATCTCACAGTGAGCCTGTAGCGGCCGCGCAGACGGCGGCGCTTGAGCACGTTACGGCCGTCAGCCGTGGACATGCGTTGTCTGAAGCCGTGTACACGCACGCGGCGGCGGATCTTGGGTTGGTATGTTCTTTTCACCATTCGAAATACTTCCTTATTATGTAAAAAATGATTGCGCAAATCCCGCAAACGGAACCGGCATGCAAGGGTTAGACTGGCGGGGTATTATACCGCAAGGGTTCCGATTCGGTCAATTTTGAATTTACACGGTTTTCCTTTGTATAATCAGACAATTCAAGGAGTGCACCATGCCGATCCAGGTTGACCACCATCAAAGTCTGTTCGAACACGCCCCCATCTCCTTATGGGAGCAGGATTACAGCGGGATTAAACACTACTTTCAGGGACTCCGAAACCAGGGAGTCGGCGATCTGTCCGCCTATTTCAATCAACATCCGGACGGTATAGACGCCTGCATGAGATTGATCAAGGTGAAACACGTCAACACCAGGACCCTGACCATGTTCGGTGCCGGGTCCGAAACCGAGCTCCTCAATAATCTGGACAGGATTTTTCGCGATGAAATGCGCGGACATTTCCTCGCTGAATTGCTCGCCCTGTGGAACAACGAGACCAGCTGGTCGGGAGAGGGAATTAACTATACGCTGCAGGATGAACCGTTGAACATCCGCCTGCACTGGCAAATCCTGCCCGAGTGCCTGGAAACATGGGAATGTGTCATGGTCGCCAT
This sequence comes from Chloroflexota bacterium, assembly GCA_021414245.1. Taxonomy (GTDB): domain Bacteria; phylum Chloroflexota; class Anaerolineae; order Anaerolineales; family Villigracilaceae; genus Villigracilis. The sequence goes on along the minus strand of JAIOOU010000003.1, from coordinate 173,357 downwards.
TGAGGATATCACGCTGCTTAAAAAGGCCGAGGACCGTTTTCAAAATCTGTTCACGCACGCCCCGATTTCACTTTGGGAGGAAAATTATCGCGGGATCGCGGAATTGTTCGATCAACTTCGCAGCAGGGGTATCACTGATCTGCGCCATCACCTCTTGGAACACCCGGAGCTTGTCGATCAATTCATGAGCAGGATCGCAGTGACAGATGTGAATCTGAAAACCCTCGAACTATATGGCTCACAGACAAAAGGGGAATTGCTTTCAAATCTGGGCAAGGTGTTCCGGGATGAAATGCGGGGACATTTTACCGCTGAATTACTGGATATGTGGAATGGAAAAACCAGTTACGAACACGAAGGCATCAATTATTCACTTTCCGGAGAACCCTTCAACATCCATCTGGACTGGCGCCTCATGCCCGGCCATGAAAAGGATTTCTCCTGGGTCATGGTCGCGATCCAGGATATCACTGCCCGCAAAAAATCTGAAGAATATCTCCGGTATCTCGGCACCCACGACGTCATGACCGGTTTATATAACCGCGCATATTTTGAGGAGGAGGTCGGCAAACTGGCTGAATCGAAGGATCAGATCAGTTTTATCCTGGCGGACTTGGACGGCTTGAAACGCGTGAATGATTCAATGGGGCATCAGGCGGGCGACAACCTGATTCGGCGCGCTGCGGAGGTGCTAAAAGCTGTTTTTAACCAGGGAGAAATTGCCGCCCGGATCGGCGGCGACGAGTTTATTGCAATTCTGGAAAATCAAGACCCGCAGGAATTCATCGAACGCATTCAATCCTTCATCATCCTGAACAACAAATATTATCAGGGGTCGGAACTGCGGCTTGCCCTCGGTTCAGCAACCCGTCTTAAAAATGAAGGCCTTGAGAAAACCTTTACCCGCGCTGATGAAGCCATGTACTTGGACAAGGAAAAGCATTATGCGGACAATCCGGAATCTTCCCTGAACCGGCGAAAAGGCGGGAAATAGCCAGTTAACCGTTCAAATAAAGTATTGGTCCCAAATCCTTTGTTTGGAAGCGGCGTTGATAAAGGAGGCCTCAAAAGCATACCGATTACATGTGGCGATCTCCTCCATGCTCATGCCCAGGATCTCCTGGGCGATGCGGTATTCGTTGTTGACATTCGTCTCCAGAACTTCAGGGTCGTCGGAATTGATCGTGACCTTTACACCCAGGTCAAACAGCTTCTTCAGCGGATGCTCCTCAATGGTGCGGACGGAATTCGTCAGATAATTGCTCCAGGGGTTTACTTCAAGCGTGATATCGCGTTCGCGAATCAAATCCACGACTTTCATATCCTCAATACTGTGAATGCCGTGACCAATCCGGTCAGGTTGAAAGGCGTGGATGGTGTCCCAAACCGCGGAGGCGGGCGTATCCTCGCCGGAGTGAATGGTGACTTTCAACCCCGCATCCCTGGCTTTCAGGATCGGTTTGACAAAATCACTCATCGGATACAACAACTCCCCGTCCGCAAGATCAACTGCCTGGATATGGCTTCGGTGGCGGATCGCCCAATCCACGGTTTTGACACACGATTCAGCGCCCATGCCGCGCGAGGTGATCGCGATGATTCCAATCGCCATATCAAACTTTTTTTCAGCCTGCTCCTGTGCACGAAGCAAACCCTCCAGACAGGCATCCCAATCCAGATCGTGGCCATGAAATGCCCAATCCGGCGAAAATCGGACTTCGAACAATTTGATATTCTGGCGGGCGCAATCTTCGAACAATTCCCAGGCCATGCGTTCGAATACAAGCGGTGAAGTAATGCTGTTTTGAAAAATTCCGAATGCCTCCAGCACGGCTTCGAGATCCCGCAGCTGGTCATGGACCTTGACATGCCGGTCCAATTCATCCGGAACATAAGCAGGGAGTTTCAAATTATATTCGCGGGCGATATCGATGATCGTTTGGGTGCGGATCGCGCCTTCGAGGTGGCAATGGATCTCGGTCTTCGGAAGTTCATTGTATTTCGGGTCAAAGTTTTTCACAGGATTCTGCCCTCATCTTCAATTTGCAGCCAGTGTGAGGATGGTTTGAAGCAGCACATTGGCACCATTTACACAATCGTCCCATTGGGTAAATTCGCGCGGCGCATGGCTGGCGCCATCCACGGACGGCACAAAGATCATCCCGATCGGACACAAGCCCACAAGGGATTGGGCATCGTGGATCGCGCCGGAGGCAAGCACCGTGCTCGACAACCCCAGACCCAAACAGGATTTTTGAAATGCCTGCTGAATTTCGATACTCATCAAATTGGGCTTATGTTTTCCAAGAGGCTTCACTGTTAACTTCAAGCCGAATTGTTTTGCTTTTTGATGAGCCAATTCCACCAGGGCTGTGTCCAACTGTAAAAGCTGCTTTTCATCGGGCGAGCGAAACTCCAGCAAAAAGTCGGCCCGCGCTGGAACAATATTCGACGCGCCGGGCACAAACTCGAGCCTGCCGATATTCGCAACACAATTTGGGAACTCATGCATCACGGCTTCCCGCACGGCCAAAATAAAGGCAGCCACGCCCTGCCCCGCATCCAGACGGTCTTCCATCGCAGTCGAGCCGGCATGGTCCGCCCGGCCCACATAACTCATTCGATAAGAACCATACCCCACAATGGCGGAGACCACGCCAATATCAATTCCCGCACGCTCCAGTCGTTTTCCCTGTTCGATGTGCACTTCCAAATATCCGGCAATAGATCCTTTTGCACGCCCGGACCGCAAAAGGCCCTCTTCGGTTAACCCCGCCCGTGCCAGCCCGGCCGCAAAATTTTCACGTCCACTGTATGGATTTTTTAAATCCTCCGGACGAAGATGGCCCGACAGTGCACTGCTCCCAAACAGACTCAAATGCGTGCCTTCTTCATCCGTGAAGTCAATCGCTTCAAGATTTAACTTCAAGCTGATCCCGTTTTCCTTGACAGTTCGCAACACCTCAAAAGCCGCCATCACACCGAGGGCACCATCAAACCGTCCGCCATTGGGCACAGAATCAAGATGTGAGCCGAAAAGAAGTGTGGATGCCTTTTTATCTCCGCAGGGCAGAAAAGCGGAATGATTTCCTGCCCCATCGGTACGGAATTCAAAGCCGGAGCGTTCAATCTGTTCACGGAACCATTTGCGTGCCTGCAAATGCGGATCGCTAAAGGTGACCCGGCTTACTCCGCCGTCTCCAGTTGCGCCGGTCAAGGCCAGTTGGTCAAACGCAGCCAGCATCCGGTCCGGGTTGACCCGCAGATTCAAGAGTGATTCAGTCATGCCAGGATCTCCAATTTCCCAATCATACCGCTTGTTGCACAAGTGAAGCCTCCTTCTTTAGAAAATCAGGCGTCCTTTGCGAATCAAAAAGGAGCCGGATCGATCCGGCTCCTTTTGTGGAAGTATTATTATTTCGTCTTGATGGTGATGGATTTCGGGCGGACTTCCTCGGCCTTCGGGAGGGTAATGGTGAGAACGCCGTTCTCGAATTCAGCCCTAGCCTTATCCGCGATCACATCTGTGGGCAGGGCGATGGATCTTTCAAACATGCCCCAGCGCTGTTCGCGGAGATGATAGGCCTTTTCCTTCACCTCCTCCTTCTCCTTGATCTCGCCTTTGAGGGTGAGGATTTCGCCCGTGACATTGATCTGCACTTCATCAGCCTTGACGCCCGGGATGGCGGCTTTGACCACGATCTCGTTGTCGGTCTGATACATATCGACAGCCGGAATGGACCAACGAGCATCGTTCATGCGCAACGGCCGTGTGAAGGCATCATCGAAGAGGTGATCCATGGCTTCACGCAAGGTCATCATTTCACGAGCGGGTTCCCAACGAATTAAGTTTGACATAGGTACCTCCTTTGGGTTAGATTGGTTTGAACTTACACGCTTAATTTAAAACGCCCGCGTTAGAAAAACGCAGGCGTTTTGTATTCATTTTGTTAGAATTTTTCGCTACTCTTTTGCGCGTTTAAAATCCACAAACCGGTACCCCACTCCCCGCTCGGTGAGAATGTACTTGGGGTCGGCAGGATCCTTTTCGAGTTTCTGCCTCAGGTAATTAATATAAAGGCGCACATAATGCGGTTCATCGCGGTATTCATACCCCCAAACCTTCTGGAGCAATTGATCGTGCGAAACCACCCAGCCCGCATTTTGAACCAGATGAAAGAGCAGGCGATATTCCGTCGGGCGAAGTTTCACCAGTTTGCCTTCCAGCCAGATCTCCCGGCGGTCGAAATCGATCTTAAGCCGTTTGTCGATCTCAAGCAGTCCGTGCATGGAACCGGTGGCGCCCTCGGTCCGGCGCAACACCGCTTTTACCCGGCTGACCAGTTCCCTTGGGCTGAACGGCTTGGTGACGTAATCGTCCGCGCCGCCCTCCAGTCCGCGTACCCGGTCATCCTCCTCGCCTTTTGCGGTCAACATGATAACTGGCACGGTGGTGATCTCGCGAATGGTTTCGAGGACCTCAAAACCATCCAGGTCCGGCATCATAATATCCAAAAGAATAAGGTCCGGGGTGACATCGCGAAGTTTTTGAATGGCCTGCTTGCCATTAAAGGCCTCACTGACCTGAAAACCATCGTGTTCCAGGTTCATGCGTATGAAACGCACCATGCGTTCCTCATCATCCACAACCAGGATGCGACGACGCTCCAATGACTCAGTCATGTTTATTTGTCCCTTACGAAGCCTATGATCTTTTCTTCCTCTGCGCTTTCAAGGATCTCGATAAAACTGACCTTGGCCATCGGCCAGATGACCTTGACAACATTATTATCAATGTAATGCAGGTCCTTGCCATCCTTTTGGCGCGGGTTCATCACCAAAATGCTGGTATCAGTGGGCTTGGGAAGTTCTTCGATCTCGCCGGCCACGGAAGGTTCCCCGGCAATATGGATAATCACGGAATACGGCATGAAATATTCTCTCTTTCCTTTTTATCAACTCTTAAGGAGGATCTGCATCTTTAATTTTCCGAGTGCAATAATATCTCCATGGCTAAGGGTCTGTTCCGCATTGGGGGAGAGCCGTTTTCCATTGATATAAGTCCCATTGGCTGACCCCAGATCCACGATGACAATATTGTTTCCGACTCTCTTGATCACGCCATGCAGCCTTGATACGCCTGCGGCATAAGCCTGATAGGGAGACAGGTCGATATCCGGCATGATCGGCTGACCTTCACTCACCCGGCCCATGGTAAATTCATTTCTGGTGGAAAGCGGCAGGACCTGCCCGGTATCCAGCAAGTGCAGACTTCCCCAGGCATCACTCCCGTCAAAAGGCTGATACACATCCGTTTTGGGTTTTTGAGGGCTGACCTGGCTGAATTGTTGTGTGGATATATTTTGGGTTGTGAGGTTATCCTTGCCGATCAGCTGAGCACCGCATTCCGCGCAGAACATCGTTCCATCCAAATTTGAATGTTTACAATTGGAACATTCGATCATCGTGCCTTCTCCTTCGACCCTGCCAACAAGAGTGCACGGGTGCTGTATTTAATATCCTTGTTTCCGCTGGCACTCCAGGCATGCATCTTTTCAAGATTATCCGCTTCAAACAAAGCAGTTTTTGCCAGCGAACTTTCGCCCTGTGATAACAGATGAGTAGCCAGGTTTTGTAAATGTCGCGCAGCAGCATCGTATTCACCTGCATCCGCAGCTACACGGGCGCGTTCCTGCATACGATACAGGGTAAGACGTGAAAGCGCACTCAAGATCCGCGTGGGGGGAGGCTCAGGGGAGGGATCGGAGGCAACATCACGGGCCAGATTCAACCGGATGGGTGGAACTGGAGTGGAGCGGGCTGCAATGGAGATCTTCAATGATCCATTCAGAAGGGTAATGGCATCCTTTTCCATGGCCGAAGGTCCGACAAGAATTTCAAATAATACATGCAGGGAGGTGTCCCGCAGAATCGGACCAAGATGCATTGGGGATTCCATTTGAACAGCCCCGCCTTCAGGCTGTAAACGGAACACGTAATTGATCTTCACATCCTCCTGCTCCTTGAATTCCAGAAGAACATCATCTGCATAAGTACTCACCAGGGCATTAAACTTTTCAACCAGCAGCCGTTGAATATCCTTGGGTTTGGCAATATATGCCGAAGATCCACCCGTTTTACTGGCGATCGCATCCAGAAAAATATCATTCCATTCATGGCCGATGCCCATGCCGCTGATCCCTATATTCTGGGCAGCTGCCTGCTCGGCAAGCTGCAAACAGGCTTGTTCATCCCCGTAGGTCTGCCCGTCCGTAAGCAAAATGATGTGATTCACCCGCGAAGGGTCAAGAGTACGACGGATCTCCTTGATGCCGGCCTCAAGGCCATTAAAAATCTCAGTGGCGCCGGAGGCCTGGATCATCTGGATCCGCCCCTCCTGCTTGCGGCTATCCACATTGAGTCCGGCTGGGATGATCACCTCGGCACGGTCACTGAAAGTGACCATGCTAAAGACATCCACGGGGCGCAGGCTGCGGAGCAACTGGATCGCGGTTGCCTTGACCATGTCCATTTTTTCGCCTTGCATGGATGTGGAACGGTCCAAAACCAGGCAGATGTTCAATGGAGGGGCTGGCAGGCTTTCCTTTTGATCGCGCGGGCTTACATCCAACAGCACATAGATCAGTTGCGGCTCGCCCACCTTTACAAGGTTGGTGCGGCTGAAAAACACCTCGTGTTTAACAATGGAGTTCTCATCAATAATCGGCGGAAGCGTTGCATCGTACAAACTCCGACGCTTGGGATTGGAGAGAATTTCATAGGACTGTTGAATTTCCAGGAATAATTCCGTTTCCCCGGCAGCCACATTTTTATCCGGATGCAATCTTTGAGCCGCTTCAAAATACGCGCGTTTAATCTCTTCCTGTGAGGCATCACGGAAGACTCCAAGAATGGCGTAATGATCCAGCTTGTTGGAGGGCATTTTTATCCGATCATTTGCGCGAGGATAACCGTAATATTATCGGGTCCCCCGGCTGCGTTGGCTGCATCCACAAGATTCTGACAGGCGCGATGCAAATTGGGCGCCTCTGTAATCGCGCGCAGAATATCCTTTTCATTGATCACTCCCCAAAGACCGTCACTGCAGATCATCAGATAACCAGTCTGTGGAAAGGGAACGGTAAAGATATCAGCTTCCAGCGTTTCGCCCTGACCCAGGGCGCGGATCAAAACATTTCGATGGGGAAAGTTTTCAGCTTCATCCTTGCTGAGGTGTCCGAGTTCCTCAAGTCGCTTGACCAGTGAATGGTCACGCGTGATCGGTTCAATTCTCCCGTCCGAGTAGATGGAATAGGCTCGGCTATCCCCGACATGGGCAATCGTCACCTGCTGCCCAAGGACGAGCGCAGCCGTGACCGTAGTCCCGCTGCCGGGAGCTTCCCGTTGTACATATTGATGGGCCTCAAGAATCGAAGCTTCCATCACCTCCTGCAAAGAGTCCTGCAATCCCTGTGTGGGTAAATTGTAGAGATAGGAATGAAATTTCTTGGAGATGTTACCGCCCATGATCCGAATGGCGGCATTGCTGGCCACCTCTCCAAATTGATGCCCGCCCATGCCATCGGCAACAATATACAAGCCAAAGGGAATGCTCTCGGCACTCCCGGAGATGGTAGTTGTGAGAGCCAGCAGACTGTCTTCATTATGTTCGCGTTGTTTCCCGACGGATTGTCCCGCGCTGGCCACAAGCTGTTTGATTTCATATTTTTGGTTTTGATTCGCCACAATCGAACTGATCTGCTGATCAGTTAATGGGGCGGTCGTCACCATGTCAACCTGTTTTGTTTTCGGAGATTCAGGTTCTTCTTTAGCACCAAACAATTTTCGAAAAAAATCAGCCACGAGGACTCCTTTTAGGCAAACAGGGCATACACATGATGGTCTGTTGAGCCAAAATAAACAATATCATCAAGCACAATCGGCGAACCGGTGATGGCCGCCTGGGTCTCAAATTTCCAGCGTAAACGGCCGGTCCGGTATTCAAGACAGTACATATTACCATCCACCGAACCGCAATACATTGAATCCTTGTAAATGGTTGGGGAACTGCTCACCTGGTTTTCGGTCTTAAAACGCCATACTTCCTTGGAAGTACGGGAATCGACACAATAAATAAATCCATCTGCCGCGCCGACAAATATCAGATCATCAGCCAGTGCAGGTGAGGATACCGAGCCTTTGCCCAGCCGGTATTTCCAAATTGCCCAGCCATTCTTCGAATCCAGGGAGTACAGGGTTGAATCAACCGAGGCTACGTAAATGGCCTGCCCCTTCAGGATCGGAGAGGAGGTCACTGCACGTTTGGCCTGAAAGCGCCATTTCATTGCTCCGCGAAAATCTAGGGCATAAAAGGAGCCGCCCTCTGTGCCAAAATAGATCATCTCATTCGCAACCAGAGGTGTGGAATGGATGGGGGCATCGGTGGAAAACTTCCAGATGGCTCTTCCGCTGTTGACATTGACCGCATGCAGGTCCTGATCATCGGAGCCGAAGAAAACATGTCCGTCGGAAATACGGGGGGAGGAGTAGATCTTCCCTTCCGTGTAGTAGGTCCATATGACTTTGCCCGTGCGCGCGCTGATGACGTGCAGGCGCTGATCTTCGGACCCGAAGAAAATATTACCATCGTACACAGTGGGGCGGGAAACAATTCCGCCTTCCGCCGCATATTTCCATTGGAATTGACCATCCGCGGCATTCAGGGCATACAAATTATTATCGTAACAGCCAATATACAATGAGCCTTGGTTTAGGAAGGGCGTGCTGCGGATCTCATCCTCACACTTAAAGGACCAGAGCGGCTTCACGCCCGCACTCGAGGCGGGCAGCGCGGAGGTGATCTTTGAAAGTGTGCCGGTCTTGCGCGCAACATTCATCAAGGCATCCTTCATTGCCGTGGCGCTGGTAAAACGATCTGATGGGTTGTATTGGAGGGCTGTATTAACCACAGCCTCAAATTCGGCCGAAATGTTGGGATTGATCCGCCGAATGGGGCGTTCCGCAAACGAGAACGGAGGCTCGAGTCTCGGATCACGGCGTGTAATGGCATGATGCAGGGCCGCCCCGAGGGAATAAATATCGGCAATTGGAGTGGCTTCACCGCGGTATTGTTCGGGCGGCGAATATCCTTCGGTTCCGATCATGGTCCCCTTCTGGCCGGTTTGAAAGGTCTTGGCAATCCCGAAATCGACCAGAACCACATCCCCATTATGATTAATCATCACATTGGAGGGTTTCATGTCGCGAAATATAATCGGATCCGGTTTGTGTCCATGGAGATAGGCCAGCACGTCACAAAGCTGGATGGCCCAGCTGATGACCTGATCCTCCGGAAGGAAACCGTTGGCATCGCTGATCACCGTTTCGAGGTCCTTCCCATGGACAAATTCCAGGACCAGGTAGGAATGATCGTTCTGGGTGAAATAATCATAAATGCGCGGAATCGCAGGATGATTGAGCGTGGCAAGCATGTTGGCTTCGCGCTCAAAATTCTGCACGATGGTCTGGCGAATGAGCGGATCCGGGGCAAGGTTGATCATTTCCTTTACCGCGACCAGTTTGACCACATTGGGAAAATGCAGGTCCCTGGCGCGATAAACAGACCCCATGCCGCCAACCCCGATCACATCCTGAATGGTGTAACGGTCGACAAGAGTGATCCCGGATGAGAGTTGCTGACGGGAAGCTGAGTTATCCTCTCCCGAATCCATGGAAGAAATGTTTTTGGTTTCCAGCGGAGGCTCCTATTAACTTCTAATTAATGAATTATAGTGCCCAGTGTATGGATTTGCAAATGCCAAACAGTTGCAATTTGATGGGAAAATCCGCTTGCTAGGAAACCGGTTCTACGGCAAAATACAATCCTGTGAAGATCCTAGCGGTCAGCGACCAGGTTTTGGAACGCCTGTACACCCTTTCCTCCAGCGGGCATTTTCAGGGGGCTGAACTGATTCTCGGCTGCGGGGACCTTTCCTACGAATATCTGGAATACCTGGTGACGATCATCAATGTGCGTATGTTCTACGTGCCCGGAAACCATGACCCAAGGTTCGACCTGACCAAAAAGGAAGCTCATGCCGAAGGCGGGGTCAACCTGGACCTGAAAATTGTCCGCCACAATAAATTCCTGATCGGCGGGTTCGGTGGATGCATCCGTTACCGGCCGGATGGAATTAACCAGTACTCGCAGTCAGAGGCCTATGTACGGGCATTCAGCATGCTGCCCCGCCTGCTGCTGAACCGGCTTCAGTATGGCCGTGCCCTGGATATTCTGATCAGCCATTCGCCGCCCTACGGCATTCACGACGATACGGACCGTGCCCATGTTGGATTGAAGGCACTTAACTGGCTGATCCGGATTTCCCAGCCCAGATACCATTTCCACGGTCACATGCACGTATATAGAAGGAACCTCGAAAACGTCGAAACCAACGTGGGCCTGACCAGAATCATCAATGTATACCCCTACAAAGCATTAGAAGTGAGTCATTAAATGTCTGACGAATTAGATTCCCGTGTACGCGCCGATTTTGGCAAGGCGCGCTTCAAATCCTTTATCAACCAGGCCATGGCCGTGCTCTCCGGCCAGCATGCCACGACCCTGCTCTCCTATGATGAGATCAAGGAAAAATTGCATATCGGCGGTCCGATCTATCGGGGCGTGAAAACCATTCGTGTGAATCAGATCGCTGGGAGTCTGAACCGGTATCATGAATTCGACCGGGCCTTCCTTCCCAAGGAGGACCAACTTGCCAGCCGCTGGCAAAAAGTTGATCGCGCCTTTTATCAGGATGTCAACCTGCCTCCGGTGGTCCTTTACAAGGTCGGCGAGGTTTATTTCGTGGTTGACGGTCATCACCGCGTTTCGGTCGCCCGCGAGAAGGGACAGGAATTCATCGACGCAGAGATCCGCGAATGCGCCACCCGCGTAAACATCACACCAGACATCAAACCTGAAGACCTGGAGATCCTCGGCACAAAAGTCCGCTTTCTGGAACGCACAGCCCTCGACAATCTCCGCCCTGAGGCAAACATCAAAACGACCATCCCGGACGGCTTTGAACGCATGCTCGAGCATATCGCGGTACACCTGTATTTCATGGGGCTGGACTTGAAACGGGACATCTCCGAGGAGGAGGCGGTGGCGCACTGGTACGATACTGTGTACATGCCCATCGTGGAAGTTATCCGCAAGAGCGACATCTTGAAGGATTTCCCCAACAGGACCGAAGCCGACTTGTATCTTTGGACCCTCGACCATCAGCATTATTTGGTTAAGGAAAAAGGCGAGCCGTTGTTGCCTCCTCATGAAGCCGCGAAAAAATTCGTCAAAAGAAAGAAAAAGAAGTAACCCTCATGACTGACCTGCATCCCCTGGCCGGGGTCTACGCCGCGGCAGTAACTCCCCTCAAGCACGATTCAACCCTTGACCTGGAAGCTGTTCCCGTTCTCCTGCGCTTTCTCGCCTCCCGGGGATGTCACGGCGCACTGCTCTTCGGCACCACTGGAGAAGGGCCCTCCTTCTCCCCCAAGGAACGCGAAACCTTTCTGCGCTCGGCGCGTGTTTACCGCCAGCAATTACCGGGTTTCAAATTACTGGCAGGCACCGGCACACCCAGTCTCTCCGAAAGCATCGAGCTGACCAAACTCTCTTTTGACCTTGGCTATGATGGAGTGGTTGTCCTGCCGCCCTATTACTTTCGAAAGGCAACGGATGAAGGTCTGTACCAATGGTTCAGTGAGCTGATCACAAAAGCCGTTCCCGCCAGGGGACATGTGCTCGGTTATCACATCCCGGGCACATCCGGTGTTGGTTTTTCATTGGACCTGCTGGCCCGTTTGAAGGACGCCTTCCCCGTTCAATTTGCAGGGATCAAGGATTCCTCCCACGATGAAGCCTTCACCGTTGCGGTGGGTCAACGCTTCGGCAGGGACCTGCTCGTCTTGAACGGCACCGATTCGGATTTTCATCACGCTCTCCAGAACATGGCACAGGGCGCCATCACTGCCCTCGCCAATTTGTTTTCCCACGACCTGCGCGACATCTGGGATACCTGCATGAATGGCGGGGATCCCTCTGAAATCCAGGCACGGGTTTCAATGCAACGAAAAATCCTGGAAAAATACGTGCCATTTCCACCGGTCTTGAAGGCGCTTCTGCATCGGCAACATGACATGCCACACTGGGCGGTCAAGCCTCCCCTCGAAGAAATGAATGACAAGGTGATCAAACAGGTCATGAAAGAACTCAATCCAATTTCCGCCTGATCCATGACCCAATCCTGGCGACTTCTCCATACTCCCCCCGCGCGCGGTGCCTGGAACATGGCCGTGGACGAATCCATCCTCGAGCATATTCATCGGGGCGATTCACAACCGACCCTGCGTTTATATGCCTGGGAACCTGCCTGTCTGTCGCTGGGCCATGCACAGTCCTTTTCAGATGTGGACATGGAACGGGTGAAAGCCCGCGGCTGGGAGGTTGTCCGGCGTGTGACGGGCGGGAGGGCGATCCTGCATTCGGATGAATTGACATATTCAGTCACGGGCAGTGCGGAGGAACCCGTTCTTGCGGGCGGCGTTCTGGAATCCTATAACCGGATTGCCCAGGCTTTGCTGTTCGCGCTTCATGATCTGGGCCTGCCGGTCGAGATGAAGGAACGTGTTCCATCGGACGAACCCGCCACGCAAAACCTAAATCCTGTCTGCTTTGAAGTACCGTCCACCTATGAGATCACAGTCAATGAAAAAAAACTGATTGGTTCAGCACAGGCCCGTAGGAAGGAAGGTGTATTGCAGCATGGTTCGCTTCCTTTGACGGGTGACCTGGCGCGCATCTGTCAGGCTTTGGTATTCAGGGATGAGGCTGCAAGAGAACACGCCGCGCAACGATTGCTGGCGCGGGCAACGACGATTGAGTCCATTCTGGGGATGGCAACTGATTGGGAAACTGCCGCCCAGGCCTTCGTCCGGGGATTTGAAGCGCAGCTGGAAATCCACTTTCAGCGCGGGGAACTATCCAGGTCTGAATCTGAAAGAGCAGAAGAATTGGTCAAGGAAAAATATGCCAGCCCGGCATGGACGGAGCGAGTTTGAAAAATTTTCTGATTTACGGTTCTTATGGATATACGGGAAAACTGATCGTTGAACAGGCTGTGAAGGAGGGGTTGCGGCCTTTGCTGGCTGGACGGGATGAGGAACAGCTGCGCAGCCAGGCGGAAAAATACAACCTGGAGTATCGTGCATTTCCAATCAGCGACAGCGCTGCACTGGATGCGGCCTTGATGGAAGTGGTTGCGGTTCTGCACTGCGCAGGTCCCTTCGTGTTGACCTACCGCCAGATGGCGGAGGCCTGCCTCCGCACGAAGCGCCATTACGTCGACATCAGCGGCGAGATCGAAGGCTTCGAGGCCCTGGCCGCCATGGACGGCGACGCGCAGCGCGCCGGCATTATGCTGCTGCCCGGCGGCGGATTCGATGTCGTTCCATCGGATTGCTTGATCGCCTATGCGGCAGGCAAACTGTCCGGCGCGACCCATCTTGAGTTGTTTATAAAAAGCATCGGCGGCGGAGTCTCGCGCGGTACGGCCCGCTCTGGAATTGAGAACAGCCAGCGGCAGGGACGCATCCGCCGCGACGGGAAGATCATCAGTGTGCCGAATGTGTGGGACAGCAAGTATGTGGACTTTGGCCGCGGACCTTCGCGACTGATCTCGATGGGCTGGGGCGATGTCAGCACGGCTTATCACAGCACCGGCATTCCCAACGTGACCGTGTACATGAGCTTCCCAGCCGTCATGGTCAACCTGATGCGCCTGACCCGCTTCGTCGGCCCGATCCTGTACACCCGCTGGGCCAGGGATTTCATCAAGTGGCTGATCGGAAAGTTTTTTGCACCGGGTCCTTCGCGAAAACAAAATGAAAACGGCTTTAGCCTGTTGATCGCCGAGGTGACAGACGGAAAGCAAACGGTCCGTGCAAAATTACGCACCCCCGAAGCGTATCATCTGACCGCGCTAACTTCCGTGGAAATGATGAAACGCATTTTATCTTCGGATTACAAAATTGGATTTCAAACGCCAAGCAAAGCTTATGGCACGGACTTTATTTTAGGATTCAATGGAGTCCAACGCGAGGATTTGTAATTTTCAACTTACTTAAAAAATTACTTGTAATATTTTCCAAGACTTATATCTTCAACTGGCAATGCTATCCCATCAAGCGATGTAGGATCGCCAGCAATAAATGCATCGAAACGAGCTTGCATGTCTGGATATTTTTCGAATATTGCTGTTGGCAATGGGTCTGGAATTGGGGTGAATCCAGGCGGAAATAAGAGGTTTGTCATTTTATATACAGGGAAATTCATCTCCTCGACATACGTATTCATAAAAGATTGTTTACCAGCCACTGATGATTCCCCTTCGCCCACTGGTCCTAAATATATCAATCCGATTACCCAAGGATAATCTTGAGGATTCACTCCATTGCTATAATAACGCGTCGGCACAACGCCATAGAATGTTTCGTTGTATATTGTGTGGCAAAATACTTTTCTTTGAAATGGTCTTGTCTTTGGGTCAGGATAGTTAGGCGCGGTGTAAAAATCGTACGTCAAATTTTCATATTGGTTATTGTTACCAGCTTTAACCATTACCTGAAACTTCAAGCTCGCTAGATCAAAATCCGGCCAATCGAGCGTTTTTAGGTATTCAACGTAACTTTTATCCAATATCGCTTCAGGTGGAACATAACATTCAAGAAAATTTTTGTAGTCATCATTTACTTGAAACTTAGTCTTTGCCCATTCATTAGTATGTTCATCATAAGTAAATCCTTTAATTTTGATACCATCTATCTCATTTAAGTTCATATCAGCTAAAGAGAGCACAACTTCTTCCCCATTCACCATTAACCTAATTTGTCCTTCATTATCCACTGATATTCCTGGAATTATTTTTATACCTTCTAATGTTGTCTCTTGAATTGTTCCATCAGGCAAAAGGGCAAAGCGGTTACCTGAATCCGCAATTTGTTCTTGCAAAAAGACAAACTGTGGATTCAAAGTTGGAGTAGGCACAATAGTCATAGTAGATGGCGGTAAACTAGCTATTACTTCCGAAGTAGTTGTCACCTGCGATGTTGCACAGGCAACAAGAATCAAGGCTAGAATGGGGAAAAGAATTTTTTTCATAGTTACTCCTCCAAAGGTTTCGATAGGTGAAAGACTTTAATGTATTGAACAGCTACTATTTCATTCTGTTTTATTTAGTTTGCCATTTCATCCTTAAAACTCTTTGCAAACTCTTTTGCCGTCTCTACTGGATTTTCACTTCCACCAATCGTCCGCACACAAGCAGTTCCCACAATGACTCCATCCGCCATTTCACCAACTTCTTTGGCTTGTTCAGGTGTACCAATTCCAAAACCCACGCACACAGGCACGGACGTGTGCTCACGCACGCGGGCGATCAAATCCGCGAGACCCTCTGAAATGGATGTGCGTGCTCCTGTTACACCAGTGACCGATACAAGATAAATAAAGCCCCTTGCGTTTCGCGCAATGGTTTCCATGCGCTCATTCGGCGAAGTCGGCGCAAGCATTTGGATGAGAGGCATATCCCCCACCAGGGCTTGAAATTCCGCCGCTTCCTCCAGGGGAAGATCGGGAATGATAAACCCATCCACCCCTGCTTCGCGTGCATCTTTGACGAACTTCTCCAGTCCATACGCGAGCATGGGATTGAAATAGCCCATCAAAATCAACGGGATGGTCACGCCGCGTTTGCGCAGTTCTGCAATCGCCGTGAGTGACTTCCTGATCGTGATGCCATGTTCCAGCGCAACTTGCGTTGCCTTTTGAATTACCGGTCCATCCGCCAGTGGATCGGAGAAGGACAAGCCCACTTCGATCAAATCCGCGCCGTTGTTGGCGAGCACCTCGATCACGTCGATGGAAGTCTCCAAGTCGGGATAGCCCAAGGGAAAATACGGCATGAAGATCGGCTTGTTTTGGAATGCGATTTCGATTCTGTTCATAATAATTCCTTTGAAAAGGGCTTAACCACGAAGAACACAAAGAGCACAAAGATTTAATACAGGGCGCAATATATTGACTTCTTTTAGTCCATCATTCACAATGTCCTAAAACACAAAACCACAATCATTACTTTACCAACTTCATGACCTTCGTGCCCTTTGTGGTTAAAGGTTTTGCCCCAATTCCGTGATAACCGTATTCAGATCCTTATCCCCGCGTCCCGAAAGATTAACCAGAATCACCTGATCTTTTCGCATCTTCGGCGCGCGCTTGATAACTTCCGCCACGGCATGAGATGACTCAAGCGCGGGGATAATCCCTTCGGTATGGCACAACATTTGGAAAGCGCTCAACGCTTCCGTATCTGTTGCGGATGTGTAAAATGCGCGTTCGCTATCGCGCATCATGGCATGCTCGGGACCAACCGCCGCGTAATCCAATCCCGCTGAAACGGAATGTGTCTCCGCAATTTGTCCATCTTCATCCTGCAAAACGTAGGTGCGCGTACCATGAATGACACCCACGCGCGCCCCGGCCGCATCGCCGAATCTCGCCGCGTGCCTACCTGTTTCAATTCCAGCACCACCTGCCTCGACGCCGACCAGCTCAACGTGTTCATCGTCCACAAATCCGCTGAAGACGCCGATGGCGTTTGACCCGCCGCCCACACACGCAATAACTGTATCAGGCAAACGCCCCACATCGCGCAACATTTGTTCACGCGCTTCAATGCCAATCACCGATTGAAACTCACGCACGATGGTTGGGTATGGATGAGGCCCCAACGCCGAGCCGAGCAAATAATGCGTATCGCCAACATTCGTCACCCAATCGCGGATGGCTTCGTTGATGGCATCCTTCAATGTCTTCGTACCCGACTCAACAGGGCGCACTTCCGCTCCGAGCAACTTCATACGGAAGACATTCGGTTCCTGCCGCGTAATATCCACCGAGCCCATGTACACCACGCATTCGAGTCCGAGCAATGCCGCAGCAGTGGCGGATGCCACGCCGTGCTGCCCTGCCCCCGTCTCGGCAACGACGCGCTTCTTTCCCATCCGCTTCACCAGCAAGGCCTGGCCCAATGCGTTATTGATTTTATGTGCGCCGGTATGCGCGAGGTCTTCACGCTTCAAATAAATTTGCGCGCCGCCTAATTGTTCCGACAATCTTTTTGCATAAGTTAACGGAGTAGGCCTGCCAACGAAAGATGCAAGCAATCCTTCGAATTCTTTCCTGAATCCCTTATCTTTTTGTGCATCCACAAATGCCTTCTCCAACTCGATCAATGCAGGCATCAATGTTTCGGGGACAAACTGTCCCCCATACGGTCCAAACTTGGGAGGTAATAAAGTTGACATGATTTCTGTTTCCTACTTTCGATTTTCGACTTCTCGAACCGCTTTTACAAACGCGGACATCTTAATCGCATCTTTCTCGCCCGGGGCTGATTCAACGCCGGAGGCAACATCCACCCCCCAGGGCTTCACCTGCCGCACCGCGTCTGCGACATTCTCTGGAGTTAGCCCGCCTGCCAATAACAACGGATACTTCTTCGCCAACTCCGTTGCCGCGGACCAATTTGCTGTAACGCCGCTCCCGCCGTAGACACCTTTGACCGCCGCATCCACCAAGAAAGCTGGTGCTTCACTACGCTCATAACCTATGACATCAGATGGAATTCCGCGAAAAGCCCTGAACACGTTCGGCTCAAGTTGAGCAAATATCTCATATGTTTCATCGCCGTGGAGTTGAGCCAAATCCAGTGAACAAGCTTCCAAAATATCCTTCACTTCATCCACTGATGAATTCACAAAGACGCCAACAAGTTTTATTTGCGGGTGTTCTTTCTTCAAAATGGATGTTATTTCCGCACAAGTTTCTTTCTCAATAAAACGGACGCTCCCGGGATAGAAATTGAATCCCAAATAATCCGCGCCTGCATCAATGGCGGCGAAGGCATCTTTCAAGGTCTTGATTCCGCAGATTTTTATGATTGTCATAATCTCTCTTAACCATGTCGTTGCGAGGGCGCTCTTGATCTTTGCCCGAAGCAATCTCCGTTTAACTGGAGATTGCTTCGTAGGGAAGAACTCCCTCCTCGCAACGACATGCTATGCACCGGCCAACTCTCTTACTTTCGCAGGGATATCTTCTGAAGTGACCAATGCTTCGCCGACCAGGATCGCATCAATATTTATATTTGCCAGGCGGTCAACATCGAACGCAGTGAAGATACCGCTTTCGGCGACGACGGCGATCTCAGGTGAGATCATCGGGCGGAGGCGTTCTGTTGTGGCAACCGCAATCTCGAAGGTGGCGAGATTGCGGTTATTGATTCCGATTAGTTTTACATCTTTCAACTTCAAGGCTCGCTCGGTTTCGGCTTCGTCGTGGACTTCAATCAAGGCGGTCAACCCCAGATCCAGGACGCAGGCATGCAGGTCGGCGAAGTGCCTGTCATCGGTCAGCACGGCGGCGATGAGGAGGATGGCGTCGGCGCCGTTGGCTCGGGCTTCGTAGATTTGGGTTTCGTCGATGGTAAAGTCTTTGCGAAGAAGGGGCAAGGTGGAGTGATGAGTGAAACGTAAATCGTGAAGGGTTTCGAGTTTGCCCATGAAGAATTTTTCATCGGTGAGGACACTGATGGCGGCGGCACCGTTTTGGGTGTAGATATCGGCTACTTGGAAGAGGTCGAGGTGCGGGGCGAGAATCCCCTTGGAAGGAGAGGCTCTTTTTAGTTCAGCGATCAGGCTTGGGCGGGGGGCGAAGCGGCGGCGCTTTATGGCAGCAAGAAAATCTCTGGGTGCAGGACTCTGCTCTGCGGCGTGGCGTAATGCTGAGGCGTCGAGCGCCGCAATTTCCAATTTCTTTTGTGCGATGATTTTTTCGAGAATGTTTGTCATGTTGTATTGATATGGAGGCCAGCGGCGTTGTGCCCTTACGAAACGGATTTTGAGTACTCAACGAGGGCGTTGAGTTTGGCGAAGGCTGCGCCACTGTCTAGTGAAGCGGTGACTTCCACAAGCGCGGACTTGAAATCACCAGTTTCGGCGGCGAGAGCGCCAGCGGCGTTGAGCAGAATGGAGTCGCGGCGCGCGCCTTTGAGCTTGCCGCTCAGAATCTCTCTCATCATCGCCGCGGATTCGTCGGGCGTGCCGCCGCGTAAATCTTCCATCGTGGCAAGAGGGAAACCGAATTCGGTGGGATCAAGATCGTAGGTACTGACCGCGCCATCCCTGAGCTGACTGATGCGATTGATGCCCGTGGTGTTGAGTTCATCAGTGCCGCCCGCGCCGTAGATGATGAGCGCGGCGCGAGAGCCAAGTTCCTTGAGAACATTGGCGAGCGGCTCGGTGAGGGCGGCAGCATAAACGCCCGTGAGCTGAATGTTCGCGCCTGCGGGGTTGGTGAGCGGCCCGAGGACATTGAAGATGGTGCGTTGACCGATCTCCTTGCGCGGACCGATGGCATATTTCATGGCAGGGTGAAATTTTGCGGCAAACATAAACCCAATGCCAATGGTATCGATGGCGTGGGCGATTTGCTCGGGTGTGAGATCGAGACTGACCCCCAGCGCCGAGAGTACATCTGCGGAACCACAATGGGAGGATTGGGCACGATTACCATGCTTGGCCACCTTGCGCCCTGTACCAGCCAGGATAAATGCCGCGGCTGTGGAAATATTAAAAGTGTGTGCGCCATCGCCGCCTGTGCCGACAATGTCGTAAACGCGTTCGCGCGGATTGGCAAGTTTTACCTTGACCGCAGCGGAACGCATCGCACGCACAGAACCTGTGACCTCAGGAATGGTCTCTCCTTTCATGCGTAACGCAGTCAGATAAGAGCCAATCTGTGCAGGCGTGGCCTGACCGGTCATGATGACATTCATGGCCTCTTCGGCTTCTTCAACGGTCAGGTCGGCGCGGTTGATCGCCTTGGCGATGAATGGCTTGAGCAGGATCGGTTCAGTGGATGGCGGCGGAGCAATCCTGATTTCAAGGAAATTCCTGAGCAATTGTTTACCGTGCTCGGTGAGAATGGACTCAGGATGAAATTGCACGCCATACGTCGGATGCTGTTTGTGCTTAAGGGCCATGATCTCGCCTTCGGATGTCTGTGCAACGATCTCCAATTCAACGGGAATGGGCTCATAGACCACGAGCGAGTGATAGCGCATCGCATCAAACGGCGAAGGAATATCTTTGAAGACCCCCTGTCCGTTGTGCGTGACGGGGGAAGTCTTGCCGTGCATAAGGCGTGGGGCACGATCCACTTTGCCGCCATAAACGGCACCGAGACATTGATGCCCGAGACAGACACCGAGCACGGGAATCTTGCCCGTGAAGTGCTTGATGGCTTCGGGAGATACGCCGCCATCTTTGATGGGTTCGCCCGGACCTGGGGAGATGACAAGGTGGTCCGGCTTGAGAGCGATCAATTCGTTCAATGAAATTTGATCGTTGCGGAAGACGCGAATATCCGCGCCAAGTTCGCCGAGATATTGCACGAGGTTGTAGGTAAAAGAATCATAATTATCTATTAGAGCTAACATGAGGTTCTCCGTTTCCAATGTCGTTGCGAGGGCGTTTTTGTTTTGCCCTGGCAACGCTCGCCAGGGCAGGTGTGCCCGAAGCAATCTCCAGTTATGAGGAGGTTGCTTCGTCGGGAAGAGCACCCTGCTCGCAACGACCTATCATTCTTCATTTCCAAAGATATCGACTTCATCAGCAAAGAGGTCGAGGGAATACGATAAGCCCGTGACATCGCGGACGAGCTTCATGGTCTCTTTGGCTTCGGCTTGCATGCTTCGGATACCGTTGGCGAGGACATCGCGCGGGATGGTGGGATGCGCAAGGTAATATGCGCGTTTTTCGCGGAAGGGCTCGAGGAAGGTGTTGATGGCTTTGGCCAGCTTCCCCTTCACCTCTACATCGCCGACCTGTCCCTTGCGATAGCGTTCCTTGAGATCATCCACTTCGGCGTAGGAGGGGTTGAACGCGTCGTGATAGATGAAAACGGGATTCCCTTCCACAGTGCCCGGGTCCGTGGCGCGCAGGCGTTTGGGGTCGGTATACATGCCCTTGACTTTTTCCTCGACGGTCTTTGCATCATCGGATAAATAGATGGCATTGCCAAGGGACTTGGACATCTTGCTTTGTCCGTCCGTGCCGACGAGCATGGGGACTTCGCCGATGATGGGCTCTGGTTCGGGGAAAACTTCAGCGCCATAAAGATTATTAAACCTGCGCGCCATTTCACGGGCGAGTTCCACATGCGATTGGTTGTCGCGTCCAACCGGAACAACATTCGCGCGCGGCAGCAAAATATCCACGGCCTGCAGGACGGGATAACCAAGCAGACCAAACGGCATGGAGTCAATGTGGGCGTCGCGTGCCATGTCTTTGAGAGTGGGCATTCGTTCGAGCCGCGGCACAGTGACCAGCATTTCAAAGAGCAGATTCAATTCATAAGTCTCTGGAATCGCAGATTGCACAAAAATGGTACTGACATTCGGGTCAATGCCAACGGCGAGATAATCCAGAACGATTTCGCGGATGAAATTGGGAATCTCCCTGATGTACTGCGGCTCGGGTTTGGTGGTCATGGTATGCAGATCGGCAATGATGAAGAAGGAATCATATTGATGCTGCAGGCGCACGCGATTGCGCAGCGAGCCGACATAATGACCAAGGTGCAGGCGCCCTGTGGGACGGTCACCGGTGAGAAGGCGGGGCTTGTTTGTCATGGGTAATCCTTTCTTTTTCCAAAATCCGTTGGTCGAGTAGGGCGAGTGTTTTTCTCGCCCGTACCGAGACCAACAGTGACAAAAGCAATTCTTATTATTGAAAGTATTTCATCAACTGGTGGTCTCGATACGCCCTCGGCTGTCGCCTCGGGCTACTCGACCACCCAGGTTTCTATGAATTTGATTCCGCTGCGTCTATCGCCCTCAACATCGCACTCGCTTTATTCACCGTCTCTTGATACTCCGTGGACGGGTCCGAATCGGCTACGATACCCGCGCCCGCCTGCACGCTGACCGTATTCCCGCGCCCGACCATGGTGCGGATGGCAAGACAGGTATCCATGGCGCCGTCGAAGCCAAAGTAGCCGATCATGCCTGCATAAGCGTTGCGCGCGTTGGGTTCCAGCTCGGCGATGATTTCCATCGCGCGGACCTTCGGCGCGCCGCTGACGGTCCCGGCGGGGAAGGCTGCACGGACCAGATCGAAGGCGGTCAGTTCGGGGCGCAGAATCCCTTCGACGTGGGAGACGATGTGCATGACGTGTGAATATTTTTCAACGCTGAAAAAGTCAGAAACTTTAATCGTGCCATATTCACAGACACGGCCCAGATCGTTGCGGCCGAGGTCCACCAGCATGACATGCTCCGCGCGTTCCTTCGAGTCGGCGAGCAGGTCTTTGGCAAGCGATGCGTCAGCCTCCGCATTTGCTCCCCGGGGGCGCGTCCCGGCGATCGGTCGGAGTGAAGCGGTTCTTCCCTCCAAACGCACGAACATCTCGGGCGACGATCCAACAATATAAAGCGGTTCATCGTCCACAAGTCCGAAATCAAAAAAGAACATGTACGGCGAAGGGTTAAGACGTCGCACAGCGCGATAGACATCGAAAGGTTCGACATTCGTTTCGCGCGAAAAACGCTGGGATAGCACCACTTGAAATATGTCGCCCGCGGCAATGTGCTCCTTGGCGGCGCGCACCATGTCTTCATAAGTCCCCTGCGTATGGCTGGCCCTGACCTTCGATGGCTTTACATTTATTTTTTGGGCAGCAGGCAAAGGTTCATGAATTCGTGCCGCAATTGAATCAAGCTTGTCTTCGGCGGCTTGTGTATCCCCATCCAAAACATTTGCAATCAGGAAGATGGTGCGGCGCGCATGATCAAATGCGACGATGGTATCGGCCAGCAAATAAATTCCATCTGGAATATCTGCACGCTTCATTTTTGACTTTAGAGTTGGTTCAAAATAACGAACAGATTCGTATCCGAGATAGCCCACCAGCCCGCCCGTAAAACGCGGCGCATTCGGCAGGCGGACGGCGGGAAAGCGGCTGATCTCATTTTGCAAAAAGATCGTCGGGTCGGGCTGATCGAGTTGAACAATTCGGGTTTCACCGTTTTCCCCGATCTCAATCTGGCCGTCGCGCAGAATATATTCCGCCCTGGGCTGCACGCCGATAAATGAATAGCGCGCGATGCGTTCCCCGCCTTCTACGGATTCCAATAAAAAGGATGGGCCGTTGCCGCGCAGCTTGAGATACAAACTGACGGGGGTCTCAAGGTCCGCGGATATCTCGCGGATGATGGTTTGGACTGTGGTTGATTCAAGCAGCATAATTTCTCCTTTTGAACCGCCAAGCTCGCGAAGGTCGCTAAGAAAGACAACTGGGTTTCCTGCCACTCTTTGCGCTCCTCGCGGTAAATGTCCTGCACGAAGAATTAAAAGAGTCCCCTCCGTCCAAAGGGACGAGAGGGGACTCCCGTGGTGCCACCCAGGCTTAAGCTGTCTTTTAACAAAAAATCCCTGTCGTGATGCAACAGGGGAAAGAAACCAGCTTCACTTTTTCAGGTACGCCACGCTTTGTGGTTATACCCTTGCTCTGTAACGGGAGCACCCGAATTGGAATACTTGCACCTGGTGCGTTCATCCTTTCAACTCGGAGGTCCATTCCACTTCTGCGCTTTTGCCTTGCTTTCAGAACTTCCGCCCGGCTCTCTGGTAATCGCTTTGAAGTGTACTCGTCCTCGTCAGCGTTTTATGTATGGTATTGGGCGCTATTCTATGACGGAGGGCGGGATGTGTCAAGGGAGAGATTCGTTTTTTCAATGCAGGCAGTCAAAATATCAGGATGTAAATGTAAACATGTCACATCCTCACCAGCCAGGCCATTCCTCCTTTCGGCCTGATGGGCGGCTTACTTTCTCCCGGCCTCGATCTCTTTTTTTGACTCCATGTACTCCTCATCCGAGATCAAACCCTCTGCGCGCTGTTTGTTGAGCACTTCGAGTCTCGCAACCCGGCTGCCTTCCCGCATGGTCTTATAGTGGGCCGCACTGTCTGTTCCGCTATTGTGAGAGGAGGCATCCGTCAGGCCGTTATAGAACAGCACTCCAAGAACGATGGATAACAGAATACCGGTGCATAATCCCTGGGAAAGGGTATAGACCTTCATGTTTTGGATCGTATTCCCAACGAGGATCGATGCACCAATGGCAGCAACACCCGCAATCAGGAACAGGATGAACTTTCTCCAGTCATTTCGCACATACAGATAATGCGACCCGGGCACCAGCACATTGAACAGGCCGGCCAGCAATGGATTTCTTCTTTTCAAGGTGAGCTCCTTTTTGAAACCATGAAACGGCTGCACCGCAGATTCCCCAATAATCGGGCACGCGTTCCTAATTCATTGTAGCATCTTTAATCTGTTATGGCATAAAAAGAACAGGCCCGATCCACTGATCGGGCCTGTTCACAACCATCTCTAATCATCATGATCCCGGTAATCCTCGTCTTCCAAAACACTCCCATACGGATAAACCGGACGTTCTCTGCCATTCCCATGAAAGATACCCGAGAACAGCGGGTGAACACACAGTTCATCATCCTGGCTGAGTGCCAGTTCATGCGAGATGGTGTATTCAAAATTTCCCTTGATATACACATCCTTTTCCTTGCCGGGGATGACCCTGCCAATGGCGCCGATCTCGAGCAGCATGCGTTGAAAATCGAAAAGATTATCATTTTCAAAGACGGCCTTGCCATGCCGGGTAAAAACGCGGTGGAGGTCCCCCATCGTGAATTTATGCCCCAGCTCGGGCAGGCTGCGGCGGCAGGTCTCACCTGCAGTGGGATAAATTAATTTGAAGGCCACAAAGATCTCGCCAACGATCAGGTCCTCCACCATGCGGATCCCGTTGACAATGCGCTCCTGACCAATTGGAAAGGGATTCAACTTCTGGGTTGATCCATTGCTTTTGAAGATCGAATTCAGGAGCATAAGAAAATGCCTGGGCAACAATTGAGTGTGCCGTAGGACATAAGACATCGTATCTTCCTGAAACCCGGCCTGATTCGTAATCCTTTCAGGAAGGACCGCCTGAAAGAGTCTTAAGGCATCCGTTCGTTTGGTCACATCCAGGGGCTGGATGGCCTTCAGCAGGTCCGGATAATAAATCTCAAGATAGAACTTCAAGCGTTGGGCGCCGATCAGGATCAGTTCCCCGGCCGTCCATTGAAGTTTGAGCGCGCGCCGAAAATCCTTGTTCGGGTTGGAGGAGATCTTGATGAAGCGGTGATAGACCTCGGCCGGCAGACAGAAACGGATGTCCACAATATCGCGCGGCTTGTTCATGGACCCGACCAGCTTCAAGAGCCCCTGCATGGAATGGGAAACCGAATCAATATCCAGCTGAAAGTCGTCCAGCGAATCCATCAGGACCACGAACTTCTTTTTGGAGTGTTCAAAGCTTTGCATCACCACCGAGCGGACATGTTCGAACTTGCTGCGGTCGAATTCCTTCATGATCTCCGTGGCCCCACCGTTGGGGTTGCGGTCCATGGTTTCATCCAGCTGCGTGGCAAGATGGGAAAGCACGCTGTCCACATTCTCCCGGCCGCGAATGTTCAACATGTCAAGGTAGGCATTGACCGCATACAGGTCATCGGACGGCAGCAGGGAATTCTTGCGAATCTCGGAAAAGACACCGATCCAGATCACCATTTCCCACAGCTCCGAGACCATCTCCGGGAAAAAAGCCTCCTTCGACATCCTCTGGATGACCTTCGCCACCTGGCTGAGCACGCGGGCCGTGCGAATCTCCGTGTAATAGTCGTATTTTTTGTCGAAGAACACACTCCGCAAATAGGAGGTCTTGCCGGAGCCGCGCCGTCCGATAATAATGGACGGACGATGTCTTAGATTCTTATAGATCCAGTTGTGCGGTTCAAAAAGGAGTTCCAGCGCTTCCAAGTCCTTGGAATCAATATCGATCGAGTCGATCGGGCCGAACGGTTCATCTTTTGTGATATAGGGGCGGACCACTGTGTTCGACATTGGGCTTTCCTCCTTTTCAGGGTTGATGCAGCGGGAAAATTATACAACAAACAAGCCGGGGCGCATGCTATACTCGGTCCCAGGAAACCGTCTCAAAATATCCATTCGGACAAGAAACCCATGACAAAAATCCTGTTGATCGAAGATATCCCCGATAATGTTGCCCTGGTGCGAAAAGCCCTGGCCCCGCGCGAGTATGAAGTTGTACATGCTGCCGACGCGGAAAGCGGCCTGCGCCTGGCTCTGGCCCACCTTCCCGACCTGATCCTGCTTGACCTCGGCCTGCCCGATTACGACGGTCAGACCCTGGCCGGCTGGCTGCGGGCCGAACGCGTGCTGGATTCCACGCCGATCATCGCCTTTACCGCCTGGCCCCACGAAACCGCAAAACAAATGGTGGACAGCTACGGCTGTAATGGTTACATCAGCAAACCGATCGTGAAAGTCAAAGATTTTGCCGCCCAGGTCGCGTCCTTTTTAAAAAGCTGATCCATGAGTCAGTCCATAACACTTCTCCCAGCCAGCCGATACAGCCTGGACCAGTTGACAGCCATTTATAACCAGACGCGGGTGGACTACATGGTCCCCATGCCCATGAATGCAGCCCGCCTGGCGGAATATGTCCGCATCTATGATGTGGACCTGGAACATTCCCTGGTGGCCACCAGCCAGAATGAAGAAGAGATGTTGGGTGTGGCCATGCTGGGGGTCCGAAAGAAACGGGCTTGGATCACCCGTTTGGGCGTGCTTCCCAATACCCGGCGCGGCGGCGTGGGCAAAGCCTTGATGGAAGGATTGATTGAACAGGCGGCTTCGCTGCAAAGGGATTTTATTATGTTGGAGGTCATCAAGAACAATGTTCCCGCGCATCAATTGTTCCTAAAGTTGGGATTTCAGGAGATCGGGGAACTGCTCGTGATGAGACGATCGCCCAACCTGTTGGCCCCGGAGCCGGTCATTGCAGATGCAGAACGACTCGACCGGGCCACCTGTCTTGTCCTGGTTGGACATGATCGCGGAACCCAGCCCTGGACCAACCAATCCGAATCCCTGGTCAATGCGAACGAAGTTTCCGGGATCCGGCTTACACTGGCGGATGGCAGCCGCGGCTGGCTGGTCTATCAACGCCAGAAATTCTCCCTGACCCGCTTCGCGTTCAAAACTGAAAAGGGGGACCCTGCCACGGTGGCTTTCGCCCTGCTATCGCATTTGTATTCGCAATACCCCCGGCTCGATACGCAGATCGAGAATGTCCAGGTCAACGACCCGCACCTGCCCGCGTTATATAAACTTGGCTATGTTGAATCCTTCCGGAGGATCGAAATGTGGCGCGGCACCCCTGATGCCGGATTGAACATGAAAATCCCGTAAGTACCAAACCTGATGTTGTATCATTCAGGATAAAGGAAAACATCTCCAGAATGACAGAAGATAGCTATTCCCCACCTTCAAAAAAAAACAGCCCTGAAATCTTCAGGGCTGTTTTCATTCATTGGGGCATTAGGCGGTCGCGGCCTGACCGTTGATCTGCTGCTTGAGCGAGACGATGTCCCGTTGCAACCGATCATCGTGTTTGATCTGGTCCGCAATTTTTTCGATGGCGTACATGACCGTTGAATGATCACGTCCGCCGAGGACTTCGCCGATCTGCGGGAAGGAGTAATTGGTTTCCTCGCGCAGCAAATACATGGCGATCTGGCGGGGGAAAGCCACATCCTTGGTGCGGTCGCGGCCGAGCAACTTTTCAACCGTCAGGTTGAACTTGCGAGCCACCAGGTCGACCACGCGGGCCGGCTCGATATCGCCGCGCGAAGGCAAAAGATCCGATAGGGCCACTTCCACCAGGCTGGGGGTCAGGGCGGAACCGCTCAGGTCCGCAAAGGCAATAATTCGGTTGAGGGCACCTTCCAGTTCACGAATATTGGACTGTACGCGTTTGGCGATGCTCTCCAGAATATCATCGGAGATGTGCCGGCCTGTCCGCTCCGCCTTGGAGCGCAGAATGGCAAGGCGCGTTTCAAAATCGGGCGCCTGAATGTCTGCGCTTAAACCCCACTCAAAGCGGGAGCGCAGACGTTCCTCAAGGGTCACCAGGGACTTAGGAGGTCGGTCGGACGAAACAATGATCTGTTTGTCCTGTCCATGCAGGGTGTTGAAGGTGTGGAAGAATTCCTCCTGCGTCGACTCCTTGCCGGCAATGAACTGGATATCGTCGACCAGCAACACGTCCGCCGAACGGTATTTTTCGCGGAAAGCCTGGGTGGTGTGGGTACGAATGGCGGTGATCATGTCATTCGTGAATTCCTCGGAGGAAACATACAAAACATTCAGTCCGCTGGCGTGACAGGCGTTTCCAATGGCGTGCAGGAGGTGGGTCTTACCCAAACCCACGCCTCCATAGAGGAAAAGAGGGTTATAGGCACGAGCCGGCTTCTCTGCAACAGCCTGACAGGCGGCATGGGCAAGGCGATTGCCTGAACCCACCACATAGGTATCAAAGGTATAGCGCGGATTCAACGTCACATGGCGCGCTTTTGGCTCGGGAGAGGTGATTTCGATCGAAGCCGGAGCAGATTCGGGGTCCGAAATTGATTCGTTCTCGTCAGCCTGGGTTACGATGAACTCAACCGAGACATTTGAGTTCAGGATTCCGATCAATAACCGGCTGACGGTGCTTGACAGCCTGCTTTCCAGCCAGTCGCGCGCATATGCATTGCGGACTCCAACGGTAATGATCCCATTTTCATACGCCAGGGGACGGGTATCGCGCACCCAGGTATCGAAGGAGGCGCGCGGCATTTCCATTTGAAGTTGTGCGAGAACTGATTGCCAAGCCTGCTCAGCGTTCATATAAGATCCTAAGAGTGAGATGTAGAGTGCATTAACTAGCCCGCCATGATCCTGCGGCTTAGGGACTTGATATGCAGTGTTGTTAAAAATTTTCCTTCAGGGACTTCGGATACATGAGACACATATCCTTTATATCAGCGTGCTTACATTCTAGCAGATACTTTCAATAGATAACAGGCGTTAGACCTACGTGAAGTTAAAAAGATTTGTTTTATTAAGGTTACCCTATGTTAAAGAATCAACTCGTAATCAATCGTTAATGGGCTTTCGAATAGAACAGGCGTTTCAGCCAAGCACAACCATAACCACCCCCCAACCCCCCATATATGGGTATCCGGGGCTTTTTCAGGCCGGATGACACATATCTATCTTAAAAAATGCCTGTGGATAACTTTTTCGAATTGCCATTCGTGAAACACGAATTCCTGTGATTCATTCAGCAATGATTCATCGATTCATGCGATTCAGTGTTTGATCGCGCGCGGAACCCATACAAAAATGGTTGTTCCCTCTTGCACACTGGATGAAATATCAATATCACCACCCACTGCATGCGCACGTGTCTGCATGTTTGCGAGTCCATGGCCGATCGAAGTATGTATCTTCTCCATGTCAAAGCCTGTGCCGTCATCTTTGATTTCAAGCAGGGCCCGTTCATCCGTGTACCACACTGCGATCTGCACATTTTTTGCCTTGGCATGCTTGGCTGCGTTTGCCAATGCCTCCTGACAGATGTGAAAAAGGGCCAAAGACTGGGTATGAGGCAGGTCTTTGAGTTCATCCGGACCCGTAAAATTCACATCCGAGAAGGTATGGGCACGATATTCAGCGATCAGCCGTTTGATTCCGCTCATTAAGCCTTCATTTCCAAGCTGACGCGGGCGCAAATCAAGAATATAAGCGCGGATATCGCGAATCGCCTGGTTTAATCCGTCTATGGCCTTGTGAATCCGCTCCTTGGCTGCGGCCGGATCTCCATCCAGGTTCAGCTTTGCGCCTTCCAGAGACAATCCAACCCCGTAAATGGACTGAATAATGCCGTCGTGCAGGTCCATGCCGATGCGATCACGTTCCTCAAGAACTGCAAGCCGGCGCGCATCCGAGTGCAGGCGTGCATTTTCAATGGCCAGCCCGGCCCAGGTTCCTACCGCCGTGAGCAGTTGAATGCTTCTTTCATCAAAAGGCTCGACTGCACGCGTGACGACACTCATCACCCCCATCAGGCTTTCGCCTGCCACGAGTGGAATACAGGCAATTTGCTGGAATCCCGCCTTGACCACCGCATCACGCTGAAAATTCGCGTCATTTTCAAGATGTGTCCCGATCATGGGCTGGCGGGTCTTGGCAACAATTCCCGGGTACCCCTCGCCCACACTGAATATATTCCGGGTCCAGAAGGCTTCCGCAGCCTGGCCGCGGTGCAAAACCATGCGAAGCGTGACCTTATCCTCCTCCAGGAGGAAGATATCGCCTGCCTCGACCTTCATATAGTTCATAACCAGTCCGAGCGTTTTGTTGAGGATCTCGTCGAGTTCCAGACTCGAGGTCAGGGTGGATGCGATGCCGTTCAACAGCCCCATATCCACATTGCGGCGGGTAAGGGCCAGGTCGCGTTCCTTCATATGTTCATACAAGCGCGCATTCGTGATGGCCGTGGCGGCGTAAGCAGCCAGCATTTGGATGATCATTTCATCATCCGCGGTGAATTCAGGCGCATCCTTTTTTTCGGTCAGATAGATCTGGCCCAGTTGTTTATCCCCGGTACGGATCGGCACTCCCAAAAAGGAGACCATTTTGGGATGGTATGCTGGAAATCCGACGGAACGGGGATGGTCTGCGATCACGGGAATGCGCAGGGGATCCACCGCGTCCATCAATTCGCCCAGCAACCCCAACCCGGTCGGA
The DNA here is from genome assembly GCA_021414245.1 of Chloroflexota bacterium. Lineage (GTDB taxonomy): Bacteria > Chloroflexota > Anaerolineae > Anaerolineales > Villigracilaceae > Villigracilis. The sequence goes on along the minus strand of JAIOOU010000003.1, from coordinate 142,459 downwards.
GGGTGGGAGATCCTTTTAATCTGGGATTCCGTCATCCCAACCGTGATAAATTGCTTGAGTTTGCCTTCGTCGTCCAGAACACCCAGGGCGGCATATTGTGCACCGGCCTGTTCACAGGCCGTGGATGCGATCTTCTCGAGCAGGGGTTCAAGGGACACATCCTTCACCAATTCCAGGCTTGCGCGATGGAGGGCAAACAGTCTTTCCTGTAATTGTTCACGGGTCAACAACATATCAAAGATACCTCGCAGACATTATAATCAATCCACGGCATTTTGATAGAATTTGAAAGAGCACTCAAACTACACTTGGACCAACAAATGACCAATTCCCGCATTTCCGGATTTTACAACCTGACCCTCGAGGAGAGGCGCGCAAAGTTGGTGGACGCCTCGCCTCTGACTCCCGAAGACCTGCTTCCGTTTACCACGGGCGGACTTTCCGCTGAAACAGCGGACCACATGATCGAAAATGTGGTCGGAATGTATTCGCTCCCGATCGGGGTCGGGTTGAATTTCATGATCAACGGACGGGACGTGCTCATTCCCTTTGTAGTCGAGGAACCCTCCATTGTGGCTGGGGTGTCGTTCATGGCAAAACTGGTCCGGGCGGGCGGCGGATTCACCGCCACCACCACCGAATCCCTGATGATCGGACAGATGCAGCTCATTAATGTGGTCAACATGGACGAGGCACGTTTAAAACTGTATGAGCACAAGGCCGAACTGCTGGCCAATGCCGATCGGGCGGAATCAACTCTGCGCATGATGGGAGGCGGTGCCAGGGACCTGGAGATTCGTCTGATCGAGGACTCCCCCATCGGACCGTTCCTGGTCGTACATCTCATCTATGACGTGCGCGATGCGATGGGCGCGAACGCGGTCAACACTGCCTGTGAAAGGCTCGCGCCGCAGATCGAGGCCATCACGGGCGGAAAAGTGCACTTGCGCATCCTCTCCAATCTTTCAGACCGGCGCATGGCGCGGGCGCGCTGCACGGTTCCGGTCAACGAATTGACGGTTGGCTTCGAAACCTTCAAAGGCGAGACCGTGCGCGATGGCATCATCGCCGCGTATGCCTTCGCGGCCAGTGACCCGTACCGGGCTGCGACCCACAACAAAGGCATCATGAACGGCGTGGACGCGGTGGTGCTTGCCACCGGCAATGACTGGCGCGCCATCGAGGCGGGCGCGCATGCCTATGCTGCGCGCTCGGGCAGATATACCTCCCTGTCCACCTGGGGCAAGGATGCGAACGGAAATTTAGTCGGCACGATCGAGATTCCGATGGCCGTAGGAATTGTGGGCGGCGCGACCAAGGTCCATCCGGCTGCACAAGCCGCGGTAAAGATGATGGGCATCACGACCGCCGCTGAACTGGCCGAGATCGTCGCCTGCGTGGGATTGGCTCAAAATATGGCCGCCCTGCGCGCCCTCGCCACGGAAGGCATCCAGCGCGGACACATGACCCTGCATGCCCGGCAGATCGCGCTGGCCGCCGGAGCCAAAGGCGACCAGATCGAGAGAGTCGCCGCACAGATGGTGGCGGAAAAAGCCATAAGGGTGACCAGAGCGGAGGAAATCTTGAAGGAATTGATTTCGTAGTGATGACCCGGATTTGAACAGGCAGGCTGGATTGAAGTCAAAGTTTAGATAGATATAAAGGCAAAATGATACCTAGAGAACTCTGTCATTACACAAAAAAAGATACGGCTCTAGAAAAAATCCTATTTAAAAGGCAAATAAGACTTGGGCAGTTGGGTCTTACCAATGATCCCAAAGAGTCTAAATGGAGATCATTTGCGATTATATATCCGGAGAATTACAAACCAAGAGATTCGTACCCGTTTCCTGAGAGCGAAGAGGTTTATAGAATATCAAAAGAAGAATGGAAAGTGCTGTGCATGACTCAGCATTTACCTAAACGGAAGTATAAATCTTTAATGAAAAACGAAATCATGCCGAGATTCCAACATGGTTGGAATCGCCCTAGAATGTGGGCACAATATGCGGACAACCATTCAGGAGTTTGTTTGATATTTGACGGAAAGATACTTCATTCCAATATTGTATCTTCGCTAAAAGACCGGTGTAAGATATTTCATGGTCCGGTTAGTTATAAAAATTATAATGCAGCAGTGACAAGACCCATCGATTATTCCGATATTATCGATCTCGGATTAACAAACGGGATCAGGAAATTTCTCTTTGAGCATCATAATGAGTATTTCCTAACAAAATTCCCTGACTGGGAAAATGAATCAGAGTATAGATGGCTCCTACATAGTGACAGCAAATCGGAAGAATATGTAAGCATCGAAGGTGCATTAAAAGCAGTTTTAGTCGGTTCAGACTTTCCAAAGGTATATGAACCAGCAATTAAAGAAGTATGCAAAGGTTTAGGTGTTTCTGTCGGCAGAATGCATTGGTCTAATGGAATACCTAGTGCTAACTTTGGCGAAATCTTTGATCCTTCAAAATAGTGTTCAATAAGGAAACTTATGACAACCCCCACCCATCAACACTCCCCCACCCTCCTCAAACCGAACAAGCCCGTCGGCATTGTCGGATACGGCGCGTATGTGCCGCGCTATCGTCTGCCCGCGAAGGAGGTCGCGCGCGTATGGACCGGTAAGACCAGCGGACTTCCCATCAAAGAGAAGGCCGTGCCCGGTCTCGATGAAGACGTGATCACCATGTCGATCGAGGCGGCACGTAATGCCATGCTGCGTGCTCAAATTGATCCGCACGAACTGCGCGCGGTCTGGGTCGGGTCCGAGTCTCACCCGTATGCGGTCAAACCAACTTCCACCGTGGTTGCGGAAGCGATCGGAGCGGTCCCCAACACGCAAGGTGCAGATTTTGAATTCGCCTGCAAGGCCGGCACCGAAGCGATGGTGGCCGCGATGGGAATGGTCGGCTCCGGCATGGCGCATTACGCCATGGCCATCGGCATGGATACCGCGCAAGGAAAGCCTGGCGACGCACTCGAATATACCGCGGGCGCGGGCGGCGGCGCGTACATCATCGGACCCGCCGAAGAGTCACTGGCGGTCATCAACTCCTCATATTCCTACGTGACCGATACTCCTGATTTCTGGCGGCGTGAATATCAAAAGTATCCCGAGCACGGCATGCGCTTCACGGGCGAGCCCGCCTACTTCAAGCACATCACCGAAGCTGCCACACATTTGATGGAAGCCAGCGGCACCACCGCAAAAGATTACCAGTGGGCCGTCTTCCACCAGCCCAATACAAAATTCCCGCAGCGCGTCGCGGGCCAGCTTGGATTTTCCGCCGAACAGATCGCGCCGGGACTCCTGGTCCACACGATCGGGAATACCTATGCAGGCGCGGCCATGATCGGCCTGACTGCGACTCTGGATGTGGCTCAGCCCGGTGACAGGATCCTGTGCGTCTCCTTCGGCTCCGGGGCCGGCTCAGACGCCTTTGACATTCTCGTCACCGACAAAGTCACCGCACGCCAGGGACTGGCCGTGAAGACCCAGGAGTACATCGCAAGGCGCACCGAGATCGATTATGCAACCTATGTCCGCTATCGCGGCAAATTGGCGATGAAATAAAGGGAATCCATAACTCAATGAACCGAAACCTCTGCTTTCTGTTCACATGGACGCTGGTCATGACCGGTTGTAATGCTTTCACGTCCACACCAACCGCCGCGTCTGTGGCCGACAGTTATTTCTCGGGATATGCCTTTGTGGACGCAAATGGAAACGGTCAGCTCGACCCAGCGGATACACCTCTGAAGGACGCAATATTCATTGTTCAGCTGGAAGGCGGCGCGCAATTCGGGGGGCGGACCGATGAGTCCGGAACCGCATTTGTCACCATCCCGGCCGCGGTTCAATACCCTGTGACCCTGCTCATGAAGCCGCCCGTAAACAGCTCATGGACGCTGATCGGCCCGGCCCGTATTATCCTGCAGGAACCCGCCCGTGAAAAAACCAGCTTCCTTTTTGCAGCAAAATAACCGGGCCGTTCTTTTAAATGGCCGCAACGATAACAAGGACAACACATGACAGACGTGGTAATCGCAGGGATCGGTCAAACTCAGGTCGGCGAACATTGGGATATCAGCCTGCGCGATCTTGCGCTGCGCGCCATCCAGGCCGCGCAGCATGACGCTGGCGGGTTAAATCCCCAGGCCCTTTACGTGGGCAACATGTTCGCGCCAAACCTTTCCAATCAGGCGCATCTTGGCGCGCTCATCGCGGACTACGCCGGTCTGACCGGTATCGAAGCCGCGACCGTCGAAGCGGCGGGCGCTTCGGGCGGCGCAGCCTTGCGCCAGGGTTATCTCGCCGTCGCCAGCGGCATGGTGGATGTAGCCCTGGTGGTCGGGATCGAGAAATTCACCGACAAGGTCGGCCCGGAAGTGGAGGAGGCTGTCTCCACCACCAGCGATTCGGATTTCGAAGCCGTGCAGGGCATGACCACCACCGCCCAGGCCGCGTTGCTGATGAAGCGCTACATGCACGAACACAATGTCCCGGCGCACGGGCTGGCCAACTTCGCATTGACGGCGCATGCCAACGGCGTTGCCAATAAAAACGCGATGTTCAGAAAAGCGATCAAACCGGAGACCTACTCCAAAGCGGAAATGGTCAGCGACCCAGTCAATCTGTTTGATGTGGCCCCCAATGCGGATGGCGCTGCCGCGCTGGTTCTGACCCGCCGCGAGCTGCTCCCGTCCAATTTTCCGAATCAGCTCGTGAAGATCGCCGGCTCGGCAGCCTCGTCAGACACGCTCGCCCTGCATGACCGCAAGGATATGCTGTACTTTGATACCGCCCAGACTTCGGCCGGCTGGGCCATGAAACAAGCCGGGATCATCCTGGACCAGGTCAGCTTCTTTGAATATCACGATATCTTTAGCATTTACGCCGCCTTGTCCCTCGAGGCTGTCGGATTCGCGATCAAAGGCAAAGGCTGGAAGCTGGCCGAAGACGGTTCCATTGGGTTGAAGGGGCGCATCCCGTGTGCCACCATGGGCGGCATGAAGGCCCGCGGATTCCCGGGCGGCGCTTCCGGCGTGTATCAAGCCGCAGAAGCGGTCACCCAGTTACGGGGTCAGGCGGAAGCGAACCAGATCGCCAACGCAAAGTACGGGCTCATTCAGTCCCTTGGCGGGCCGGCCTCCACGGCCGTCAGTCACGTACTGATGGCACTTTAATCGAAAAAAAAACGCACGGCATCATTCCACAGGAATGATGCCGTTTTCCTTTAACCAACCAGTCAACGCTGAAAAATAAAGCACCCGGGGCGCATAGGGTATCTCCGCAAAATATCCATGCGCGGACTCATTTAGATTGTGATCGCCATTCGGAAGCATCACGTAAGTAAAATTGCTCTTCCCGGCATCGATCAAGGTTTGCAGATTCTCCGCACTGACCGTGGCTGGCACATTTTTATCGACACTGCCCCACAACCACAGACCGGGCTGGGTCAGGTCATTGATGCCAGGAATGAAGGCTATGCCGGAAGGATTCATGCCACGCAAGGCCTGGTCAAGTTTTTCGGCATCGTACACTACAGCCGACTCGCCGTCATTGGTGACCGTACTGAAATGGTCCTCCTGGGCAGTGGAAACAACCGGACCTGAAAATATCACAAAGAAATCCACCTGAGTTGATTGTGCAGCTGCAACCGGAATCACCCAGCCCGCCTGGCTGCCGCCGATCAAACCGATCCGATCAGGGTCCACCTCCGGTCGCGTGGAAAGATAGTCCGTCCCGGCCACAGCATCCAAAGCGATCAGTTTTATATTGGCGGCGTCTGCGCTTTCGCGGTAAACGCCATTCGAATCACCCACTCCGCGTTTGTCATAGGTCAAGAGGGCGATCCCATGGCTGATCATATAATGAGCCAGTATTTGCTGGCCAAATCCGTCCTTAATCCCGGGCTCGGAACCGTGCAGCATCATGAACGCCGGGTGAGGACCGGAAGTTTCAGGCGAGGTAAGCAAGCCTGCCATCACGGCTCCATCCGCGCTGGTGAATTTAACATCCTCCACAGAATAATTGATTCGGGATGCTGTCTCCATCTTTGCCGCATCATTCGCAATCATTGACTCCAGCCCAGTGACTTCGCCCGCAGCATCCATTGTGAACCGGATACGTTCTTTTTCCAAGGGGTAGGCCAATACACGCGCCGACCCAATGCCAAAGGTGTAATCTTCCAGAGAATACAGTCCACGCGAATCGCCAGTCGCCAGGTCAGTGAACATCAAGCCCGGCGGGAAATATTCCCGCCGGGCGTCATTGTAGCTTGGGCAAAGCAACACGCTGACCGTGCGACCGGAGTCAAAACGATATACGCCAACATATTTTTCCAGCAGAGCGGAATCCATCGGCGCAAGCCTGATAAATTCAACTTCATGGGAATCATCGTTCCAGGTCAGTTTGCCGGCAAGTCCGGTGCCGGAAAAATCACCTTCAAACTGAATTTGTTCAAACGGATCCGCCAATTTTCCAATCAAGACAAAGGCGACACTGCCTCCATCCTGAACCAGGTCCGCCAGATCCCATGATTTCGTGAAAGGTTGGATCTTTAAGACACCCCTGCCGTCGTCAAAATCAACGAGCAGAGAAACGGCCGTTCCATCGTCCTGAATAAAGCCGCCCAGCCACTCGCCTGCCAGAGGCCCAACTTCGACCTTTGGAACAGAGATGGGCGCTGACGTGGCACAGGCCGATAACAGACAAGTCAGAACAAGGATTATCAGGATGTTTCTCATGATTCGCGAGTATAGCCGGCTAAAATAAAAAAGCACCCCTCCTAGAGAGGGGTATTCAGGTCTGATGCAGCGAGATCAATGGATGAATTCATTCCCGGTGACTTAACTGTCAACATCTTTCCTTCCATTCCGATCAAATCGGATTCAAACCCGAAGAAGGTCCAGAAACAGGCATTGGGTCGATCCGCCTCGAGCATGGCAGAAATGGCGGGCTCTTTGTGACCGTAATATCGCGAACGCCAGCCGCGGGTGGAGTTGGGGTCGGCGCGAACCAGCGAGAAAGTGGACTCCCCTTCCACCAATCCCATCTGAACCTTATATTTCCCCGTCTCCGGCCATAAATAAATACTGTTCCCGTTTTTTATATAAGGGAAATCGTTAAGCAGCCAATGAAGCGCGTAATGATGCGGCTGCGCGCCATGCAAATGGTCAATCACCAGCCAGCGGTCATTCCCAAGCTTGTGAATGGTCCGCTTATGAGTCACCGGGTCGGATAATCGGCGGTATCCGTCGTGTTCCCCCCGCCAGAGATCTTCGGCCTGTTGAAGGACATTCCCCTGCGCCCAATTTATCCAGGTGAAACGACTGACCATGCTCATCTGATCATTTGAATCAACGGATACAGTATTGTGGACGTCTGTGTGGGCCAGCCCATTGCGCCAGGGACCGGAGCCGCTGTAAAGATAAGTTCCAGCATCACAGGCAATGTTGTGGCCCTGCCACCACAGGTCCACGTGAAGCTGGTCGGCGTGTGAAGGACGCGACCGAAAATCCGTGCAGCGGATGACAACTTTGGATTGTGGTCCGTGCAAAACATAGATTCCCCCATCTGAAAACCCCCGGTCAGCTTGCACCGATTTCTCGACATCATCTTGTAATGACTGTGGACCACACAGCCAGAATAAATCCTCATCCCATGGACCGGGTTCAAAAATTCTCCTTCTGTTCGTTATAAAAGAGCCAAGCTGCAGGAGCGGACGGTAGTCGGTGAAATCGCAATCATTGAGGGGCAGGACAAGCGCGCCGTCATTGGAGCCATACACCGGCATTTGACCGGTTTGCGGATCGATCAATTGAGAAAGGTAGGCAATCGACGAAGTGGCTACACGATATACAGACTCCGGAAATTTGGAATGGTTCAGCTCCCCCAATCGCATGACATAAAAATAGGTCTGCAGTACGAAGCGATGATAGTTAAGCGAATACATCGAGTAACTGCCATCCGGAAAGAGCTGCCTGACAGCTTCGCCTTCCAGAAGCTTGCGTCCCACCGAAAGATATCCATCCGACCCATTCAATTCAGGAAAAAGTGTGCCCGTCAGCCACAGTCCGAAGGCTTCGCTGATGGTGTGATTACTTTGGGTGGAAATGGCATAGCCAAGGTTCCGGTAAATCCGCTGTGCCTGGGCGGCGACCATCGTTACAAATTGAGAAACATATTCAGGTTTTGTGGAAGGGGAATCCAGAAATGCATAAAAGCCAAAGCTCCAGGCCATCAGGCGCAGGGCGATCTCCTGACCATCCATCCAGTTGGGACCGGTGTTGGGCTGGTTATGTTCGGCCCAATCGAGGATCAATTTCCAAAAAGCCCGGGCATATTTTTCATCTTTTGTGGCTGCATAGGCGCGGACCAATGGATAGACCATGCCAAAGCGGCTGGCCTCCCAAATAAACTTAATGTCCACCGCCCCATCATGGGAGAGCGTGGACCAGTACTGATTTTCAGGCAATCCCAACCCCGAGACAGGATCCATGGACCACACAGGAGGAAAGCCTGTCGTTTGAAACTCATGGGCAAAGTATTTGATCTCACCGGAAAGAATCCGCCCGGCCTCGTCGATGGCGGTTTGTTTATCCCAAGGGACCTGTTTCGGCAGGCTGGCTTCCTTGAAGAAAAATGCAGGAGCATTTTCCCTGCGCCACTCCAGATACGATTTCGGCGTCGATGGAATATCCTTCCGGAGCCAGGTTTGGAGCGGACGATCTGTCCATTTATACGCCGGCAGCTGCAAACGGATCCATCCCGTGCGCAGGCGAAAAGCGTAAGCGGCGCGAAATATCGACCAGCGAAAACCAGCCTGCCGGAAGAGCGAAGCGAGGGTCCGGAGTTTAGTCAACATTCTTTAGCCGGGAAGCGTGAACAGACAGGAGAATCCAGATCAGCGGAAGTCCCAAAAAGATAAAGGCCGGGGCGATCGCACTGCCGCGCGCCCACAGATACGAAAGCATGCCTGCAAGCAGGGTTAACAAGATGAACAGGGAGCTGACTGCTGCATGACTGTATCCACCGATGACCAGGCGTTGATAGAGGTGCGTGCGATGCGCGGAAAAAATTTTTTCACGTTTGAGTGCGCGGCGGATGAAAGTAACCCCGGCATCCATAATGAAGACCCACATCAAGAGGGTGCCGAGCATGAGGGCATCCCCGCCCTTGTCCGCGGACAGCAGGGGCAGGACGGCAAAACTGTAACCAAGAAAAGTGCTGGCCACGTCGCCCATAAAGATCCGGGCCGGCGGCCAGTTGTGGCCAAGAAATCCCAGACTGGCCGCGCTGATCGAAAGAGCGATCCAGAAGACAAACGAATTTCCCCAATGGCCGCTCGCAGAGGAAAGCCAGGTCCAGCCGAGGCCGGCGCTCAAAGCCACGCCGCCCGCAATGCCGTCAATGCCGTCCATAAAGTTATATGCGTTGGTCAGGCCGACGATCCAAAAAAAGGTGATCACGATTCCGATGACACCGAGATGCAGCACGCCAAACAAGGGAATGGTGACGGATTTGAAATATCCCATCCCCAAAATAGACACGGCCGCAGCAATGCCCTGGGCTACAAACCGGGTCCGCGGAGAAAGCGAATGGACATCGTCACGCCAGCCCAGCCAGGCAATGACGGTCCCGCAGCCGAGATACACCAGGCTTTGATTAAGCCCCGCTTCCCTCGCGGACCACAGGCCGGTTCCCAAAACGAGCAGCACGATCGCCAGCCCTCCGCCGCGCGGCGTGGGCGTGGAATGCGAACTGCGCTCATTGGGATGGTCCAACAGCTGGCGCTTTTCGGCATAGCGACGGATCCAATAAACCCCAAGGTAGGACAGGATGGCCAGGGAAATAAATGCGATCCATGGCATGATTAATACCCCATTATCTGGTCCAGTTCCAATTTGATGCCATCAGAAAAGGAACAAGGTTGAAAACCAAAATCCATGCGTGCTTCCTCATAAGAAAAATTCTTGTTCTCGTTCAGGCGCAGGACCTGCTCGGCTTTGATCGGAGATGGGATATGAAACCGCTCAAGAAAACTTAACATGGCGATTACCGGTCCGGCAGGGACGTGTATCTTCCAAATACATTTCTTCAATTGCCTTGCGATGGTGTCGATGACCTGATCGTAGCTAAGCGCCTCGCGACCGGCGAGGTTGTAACTTTTGCGGCTGGTTTTATCCGACCCCAGGCTGCTTACGACGGCCTGAGCCAGGTCACCCACAAAGATCGGCTGTTGAAGATATTGCCCATCTCCAAAAACCGGAAAAAAGGGCAAAATCCGCAGCCAGCGGATCAGGCGGCACATGTTGCGATCCCCGTCACTGCCATAGATCATGGTGGGACGCAAGATCGTATATGTCAGCCCGCTGGTCTCAATGGCAAGTTCAGCGGCAAGGCGCACTTTCCTGCTGCCTGCATTCAGCCGCGTAAAGATGGCAGTTGTACTGATAAAGACCGCGCGCTGGACGCCAGCCTTGTGCGCCGCACGAATAATCGAGTCTGCGTGACCAAAGCCAAGCGAAGCTATGTTGACAAGGGCATCCGTCCCCTGCATGGCGGAAGCCAATGCCTCAGGCTTGGATACATCTCCGAGGACCCACTCAATTTCGGGTTGGGAAAGATGCGAGCGGTCGCTGGTCTCGCGATACAGACAGCGGACTTCGTATCCGGCCTCCAATAATAGAGGAACGACGTATGTACCCGTGAACCCGGTCGCTCCGGTTACAAAGACTTTCATGGCCGCACCAGTCTTTCCAACAAGGCCAGGGTTTCGTTGAGTTTATCGCGGCGGTCCAGATGTTTCACCAAATAATCACGGGCATTTAATCCCATTTGTTTTACGCGCTGCGGGTCTTTCGAAAGCTCGAGAATGGTTCGGGCAAGCTGTTCATCATCGCCGGGAGGAACAAACACCCCCCCAGCAGAGGCTTCGATCACTTCGCGGACCACGCCGTCGATCACGAGCAAAGTGGCGCGGGCAGAGGCCATGTAGTCAAAAACCTTGTTCGGATAGGTGGTGCGGAACATGGGCACATCCTGCAGGATGGCCAGGCACAGGTCCGCGGACGAGATGACGAGCGGCATCTCCTTTTTGGGACAGACTCCTGCGAAGATCAAGTTGTTGAGTTGCATGCGCCTGGCTTCGGATTCCAGACGGGAGCGTTCCTTGCCGTCCCCAAAAAGCACGATGCGGATTTTGGATTCGCCGTTCAATCGTTCCGCGGCCCGCAGGACGGTATCGATGTCATTGGCCTGACCGAGGGCGCCTGCATACAACACGATGAATTCATTTTCGAGGTTAAGTTTTCTACGAATGGAAAAGCCGTCCACGCCAGGGTTGAACATGTCGACATCGGTTCCATAGGGAATATAGGTGACCTTTTCAGCGGGCACGCCTTTTTTCAGCATGTATTCCCGGTAGGCCGGTGAATTGACCAGGATGTGTGTGGCACGCGCATACAGGAAATTCTCAAGCCAGCGCGCCAGGGCGATGATGAGCGGGTTTTTGAGGACCCCCATGCTGACCCCGAATTCAGGCCACAGATCACGCACTTCAAGCAAAAAGGGTTTGCGCCGGATCAGCGCTACGAACCAGGCAGAGACGGCTTGAAAGATGGGAGGCGTCGTTCCCATAATAAGATCGGCGTTTTTTACAGAGAGGGCCGTCCACACGGAACTGAACATAAAGCTGAAAAATGAAATAATGCGCCAAAAATAACTGCGATGCAGGGCAGGGTAAATGTACGCCCGCAGGATTCTCACTCCGTCGATGATCTGTTCGGCAAAGGGACCGGTCCGCTCGACGGTGCGCTGTCCGGTCTGGTAATTCAGGTCACTGGCAACGATGACCAGTTCATGTCCGCGGCTGCGTAAATATTGGGCCATTTCAAAATGACGGGTATGCCCGGGCTCATCCGGAGAGACGAATGCTTGATTGATCAACAGGATTTTCATGAAGGGACGACCACCTCAACAGGAGGTGATTATATTATGGATTACCGGTCCGGTCTTGCCCCCTATCCGGCAAAGGGAACATTACTTCAGGATTTCATGTATTCCCTTCGCAAGTAGGGAATGGTCCATGCGGCCAGCAGGGCGGAGAGGCCAAACAGGATGGCGGGAATCAGGGTTCGGCCATTCACCAGAAGGTCGTGATAGAAAAGGATGCCCTGCATGCGAAGTTTTGCCACCAGGACCGGGGGCAGGTTTTGGAGGGCAAAGAAAACCGCGCCGATACTTAGTGCAATGACCAGACTTAAAGCAAAGTCATTCCAGGTCACAAGGACCGGGCGGGCATCTTTCTGGATGCGGGCCATCACATTCGAAGTGATGCTGCGCGGCATCGGGGCCAGCGGCTGGTTTTTCAATGCATCCTCCAAAAGCGCATCTACTTTTTCCGGGGTTAAACGGTTATCCATGAGTCCTCCAGGGTGGCAAGCGTGTTTCGCAGTTGTGCCTTCGCACGAAAAATGCCGGTTTTAACAGTACCCAGCGGCAGGTTAAGAGTCGATGCGATCTCCTCATAGGAGAGTTCGTTCTGATAGCGCAGAGTCAGCAGCAGCCGGTAATTTTCGTCCAGATCCTGCATGGCCTGCTCCACCTGACTTCTGGTTTCATTGGATTCGAATTCCCGGGCAGGGTCCTCAAATCCGGAGTCGGTTTCAGGCAGGTATTCCAGCACATCATCCCCAAGGTCATTAAGCGAGCGACGCAGGTTGGGCAGACGGTTGTAGCACAGGTTGGTAACGATGCGATAGAGCCAGGTGCGGAATTGGGACTGACCTTTGAAATTGGGCAGGGCTGTCCAGGCGCGGACGAACGTTTCCTGCGTCAGGTCAAGGGCCTCGTTCTCGTCCTTGACGACGCGCAGGGCAAGATTGTAGATATAACGCTGATGTGCATCGACCAACGCGGAAAAGGCGTCATGATCGCCTTTCTGCGCGCGCTGGATGAGGGTGGTTTCCGTGGCTGACATGGGTTCTCTACAGGGTTAGACAGGGAAAACAGAAAAAAGTTTCACCCCGGGCCTGCCTTTTCCGGATCGGGAAAAGGTGAAACTTTTTCGCTTCCAGCCTGTCAAAGGTAGTGGAATATCCTACCGCATTAAGCGGCAATTTGTAAACAAGGAGAACGAAAATGAAAAGACCTGTTGTAATAACCCTTTTGGTGGCCGCACTGGTTCTGGTGTGCGTTGGCATCGGATCGGTGATCTATTTTGCCAACGGCTTCGCCGTCAACAACCCGTTCGACAGGCGGAACATCTCCTCCGTATTGGAGGAGAGCAAAACCCTCAAAGTGGATGCAGAGGAGGCGATTACCTTGAAAGTAGCCGACGATGCCGGCGATGTCACCGTCACGGGTGCGGATGTGCAGACGGTGACGGTCAAGGTAGTCAAGACTGCCTACGATTCAACCCAGGCCCGCGCAGACGAGGAGGTGAAAGGCATCCAATACACCGTCGAACAGAACGGCAATGCCATTACCCTTAAATATGAACTGCCGAAGTCCATGAACATAAGCAACAACATCAACACCGTCGATTTCATCGTCACGGTCCCGAATGCCGCCAGCGTGGACGTGGACACCAGCTTCGGCGAAGTGAACGTCTCGGACATTAAAGGAAACGCGGTCATCGCAAATGACTTTGGCGACGTGAACGTTGAAAACCTCGAAGGCGGGTTGTCGGTGGACAGCAGCAGCGGCAAGATCAGCGCAACTTCGGTCAAGGCCGGCAGCGAAGAGGTTGACCTGCACACGGATTTCGGCTCGGTCACCCTCGAAAAGGTCAATGCCAAAAATATCAAGGCGCAATCCAACAGCGGAACGATCAAACTGAACGACGTCCGGGCCGCCGGAGAGGTATTCACAAAATCCGATTTCGGCGACATCAAATACGAGAACGGTTCCGGGGTTTCGCTCACCGTTGAAACCAACAGCGGCAAGGTTTCGCTGAGCCGGCTGACGATCACCCGTGAAATCAAGGTGAACAACGACTTTGGTGAGATCGATCTCGAACAGGCCATGTCCGGCTCCTATGATCTGCACACCAACAGCGGCTCGATCACCGTAAAAGGTGCAAAAGGCAAACTCAAGGCCCATACGGATTTCGGAGGCATCAGCATCGAGAATGCCGAGTCCGTCACCCTGGACCTGAAGACCAACAGCGGCACCGTTGAATTCAGCGGCTCGCTCGGGCTGGGCCCGCACCTGATCAAGTCCGATTTTGGCGGCATCGATCTCAGCCTGCCGGCAGACAGCCAGCTCTCGGTGGATCTCAGCACCGATTTTGGAGACATCAGTTCCGACCTGCCCATCACGGTCACCACCAACGGAAGTTCCAATTCGGAGAAGGACCGGATCGCGGGAAGCATCAACGGCGGAGGCGAACAACTGACCGTCCAGACCAATAGCGGAGGCATCAACATCGCGGTCATCAAGTAAAATAACAGGGCGTGGAATTGGACCACGCCCTGTTATTGATCCGAAAGGAATTTTCATGAACGACATATTCCCCTGCCTTGGCAGTGTTGCCGCACTTGCCATCATCTTTGGGTTCCTGGCCTTCATGCGTTATATGAGCTACAAGGAAACGATTGCCCTTGCGGAAAAGGGCCTGACCCGCCCCGAGGTGAGACCGGGAAAAGGCCTGCTTCGTTGGGGAATTGCCATTTCCGCGCTTGGATTTGCGCTTTCGCTGGGACTCTATCCGATCGGATTTGATTCAGGTCAAAATTACCCGCTTCATCTCGGACCGTGGATGCTGGGCGGCTTCGTCCCGCTTTTTCTCGGCCTCGGGCTGGTTCTGCTCCACTACCTGACCGAAAAGGAGTAGTAAGTAGGTCCGAATTTGTCCAGACCGCCGGCAGGTTTCTGCCGGCGGTCTCTTGTTTTAAGCCTGATAGTCTTTGATAGGTGCACGGGATAGAATTAGACTCATAGAAAGGAACTAACCAAATGGAAATCCCAAGACACTGGCGCCTCAAAAAACAACGATACGGACTGGTCGGCGAGGTTTGTCCGCACTGCGAATACAAGATCTTCCCGCCCCGCGATGTCTGCCCCAATTGCGGTGACGAAGCAAAAGAGCAATTTGCCTTCAGCGGTAAGGGCGAAGTTTACTCCTTTACGACCGTTTATGAGGCCCCGGCTGGCTTCGACGCGAACGCCCCCTACACGGTGGCCATCGTAAAACTTGAGGAAGGCCCCATGTTGACCGCCCAGTTGACCGACGTGGGTGAACAACCCATTGAGATCGGCATGCCCGTCGAAATGGTCACCCGCAAAATGCGCAACGACGGTGATGAACGCGGCCTGATCGTATACGGGTATAAATTCCGCCCGGCGGTTACTGCCTAACCTTCTAAACAAAACAAAAAGCCCCGGAATTCCGGGGCTTTTTGTTGCCGGCATGAGGCACTGTCTTCGATTCAATGTCCACTGCAAATATACACTGCAAATGAAGAGGTGAAAAGTCTTGTCAGACTCTTCCAGCGTTTTTTATTGAGAAATGCTCACGGACCTTTGATGAGATCTGTTGCTCAGTCATTTTGTCAACAGTCTCCAGGGGTAACACATGTTTTTTTAACCCGGCATGTTCAAGGCGTTTATCCAATTCCATCTTGGCCTCTCCCGGCCCGAAGATCAAGATCGCACTGGCATTTCGCACAACTGCAATTACTTCATCATAATAGTTGTTGAGATGGTTTCCAAATTTTCGGTCACGCACATCCTCAGACGAGCCATCCTCCGAACCATCGCCTCCCGAAAAACGAACCCGTTTCTCCATGCTGGAGTCTATTGTCTTCAATTCCTCACCATCTTCGGACACAAGCATAATCACAGCCTTGCGATGGTCGATCCATAAACCTGCCTTTTGACTCATATGTTTCATCCTTTTTCTCACATCATTTTTTGAACATCATTTCCTGGAAAAGCTGACCTTCTTGAAATCAATAAACCCCTTCTGAACATCCACGGAGGTCAGCATGACCCGGACCGTTTCACCCACATCCAAACCTTCAAATCCATTTGAGAGCCTGCCCTCCACCGGCATGCTGAACAGCCGAACCCATGTCCCTTTTTCAGATGCACCGGTGACAACTGAATCAAACTGCTCTCCGATGCGGTCTTCAAGCACAAGTGCTGCAGCGGATTTTCCAACCTGGCGTTCAATTTTGTTGGCCGAGTCCTCCGCCTGCGTGCAGTGAGTTGCCAGAACATCCAACTCGTCCTTGGTATATGGTATAGCTTTTCCTTCCAGGGCGGCTTTTAACAGACGCTGGGTCAGCAGGTCAGGATATCTGCGATTGGGGGCTGTTGAGTGGGAATAATCTTTGACCGCCAGGCCAAAGTGACCGGGAACTTCCCCACCTGGAAGTTCTGCTATATATTCACCTGCCCCCAGGAGCTTGATCACCGTCAGGGACAGGTCCGGGAAACGTACGGCATCCACAGATTTTTGCTTAACGAGAAATTCATCCAATGCCTTCGAGTCCGGAGTTTCGGGAAGGGAAAAATTGAGATCAGCAGCAATCTTGACGATCCGATCCCAGCGTTTGGGAATGCGGACCACCCGCCGAATCGAGGGGAATTTTTTAGCCGAAAGATAACGCGCCGTCACACCATTCACTGCAATCATGAAATTTTCTATAATCTCTTTGGCCCGATTCTTCTCTTCGATCTCAAGCAAACGAATTTGATCGCCATCGAATATGGGCCTGGCCTCAATGGTTTCCAGGCTCAACGCTCCCTGAATATGCCTCAAATTCTTCATGTTTTGAGCCATCCGGTCCTGGAGCCGTAAATTCTCTGCAAGCCCGCTGATTGCTGCAATCGCTTCCGGGGCCGCCTGTGTATTTTCGAGCCAGGCCGCCACAACCGGATATGCCAACTTTGCGTAATTATGCACCCAGGCTTCGTAGATGTCAGAATCCTGGACAGTGCCGTCAGGGCCAACAAGCATTTCAACAATGACCGCCCGGCGGTCCTCCCCAAAATTCAGCGAGGTCATATCAGTCGAAACCTTTTCGGGCAGCATCGGGAAGATCTCCGCCGCGGTATAAACCGAGGTGGTGTTATTGCGTGCATGCAGATCGATTGCCGATCCTTTGGCGATCAGGGAAGCCACATCAGCGATGGCAACAAGAATCTTCACCCTGCTTGACGGCAGGATCTCAGCCGCGGTCAATTGATCCAGGTCCCGCGAATCATTATTGTCGATGGAACACCAAAGCATGTTCCTTAGGTCTCGAATACCAGCAGAGTCATCTCCCGCCGTCTGTTTCGAAAGTTTTTCAAGTTCGGCAAGCGTTTCACTTGAAAAATCAGGCAACATGCCGCGTTCAATCATGACACGATGTGCAATGCTCTTTAATAAAGAGCGATGATTTTGATTTTTTGCATTCATGGATATTCACTCCAGGCTGGTCAGGGATGACTGAGAGGCAGCAAATCTTGAGGGCCTACTCTCTTTCCAATAATGAGGCGCTGACCACATCAACGATCCTTTGCTCGGCTGTCGCTGAAACAACTGTGACCAATTTATGCCGATGGGTTTGTCTTGAAAATTCATCGGCCAGGCGTCCAGTGTGCCCCATTGCAATGACCGGACGTCCTTTCTCCAGGCTCAATTGAACATCACCTCGTGAGATTTCGCCCCCATTGATCAGGATCGTTACGGAACGATGTCCCTTGGAAAGAATGCCGGCTGCATCTGCGATCCAGGGGGATTCATCCCCAAATTGCCTTCCCGGCACCAGAATAAAATGTGTGTGATGCGGTTCCAACTGCCAGCGTTTGACACCCCACCATAAGAATCTCGTGCCGCGTGGGCCATCAGGCCAGGTAACCAATTCCTCGGGAGCCATCCCCAGCAGTGGAAAAGCATAATGATTCTGCGACCGGGCCCGCCCAATTTCAGTCATCACCCCCATGGCGGTCCCACCGCAAACAACTAGGGCTTTCAAGTCTTCTGCAAGCCTCGATATTATCTGGATAGCCTTCCACGTGGCCCCTGCGTATTGAGGAGCAATCACTCCACCAATTAAAACAATAACAGGATACCGATCCGCCAGTTCCAACCCAACAATGGCCTGCTCCAATTCAACTCTTTCAGTGGGAAAAACACAGATAGCTTTTTGGTCCCGGAAATTTATTTTTTGAATCCGCATCGAAACCCTACCTTCCACAATCCGCTCTTTCCATTCAATCACCAACTGGAGAACTGGAAAGAGGTATCGGGACATTTATCCCGGCAACCTTGTTGCGAGGTTTTGACAGTTTGCGCAGCTTTCCGTATATAAACACAAATGGATAAACCGCGATCGTTAGTAAATCCATGGTAATAAAAAGCAGAGCCAATTTCAAACTCATTTTTCCTCGGGAATCCCCTGCACAAGACCTTTAATCCAGGACGCTGACATTTTGCCTGCTATTTTTATTTCCCTGCCTTAAATTACTCTTTTTTTTCATTCAGGAGCCGGCTGACCCGTTTCACCCTCTGCCGATTGACCTCATGTTCCGCCACGCGTTTGGAGAATTCGTCTTCATCGATCACAACCACCTCGGGCGGGACCTGGGCCGACAGACTCAAGACCGCATCATCTTTTAGCTTTATGTCATCAAAAATCTTAAGAAAGGCGCCGGCAACTTTTCGGGCAAATGCCCGGTCATCCGGGACGGTGTTTTCCACCTGGACAAGTGGAGCAGGTGGAGGGGCTTCCGCATAAACAATCCTGACCAATAGTTTGCCATCGTCAACATGAGGAAAATCGATGTGAGTCGGCAGTTTATCGAACTGACCTCGATCCAGAATAAAGGCATATCGCAGGCCGTCACTATTGCAGGAAACGACCTGTACCTGGAGCTCATTTGCAAGATCATGTAACAGGCGCGGATCGAAGTAATTGCCAAATGGAATTGAAGTGTGCGCCGCAATATACTTATTATTAAGCACGCCAAATAAAACGATCATTCCGGTGGCGGGATCCTGCGTCAGGCGCCAGCGTTTAAATCTGGGAAGCAGCCCCCATTTGGAGAGAACAGCTGACACCTGGATCCTCATCCGTCTTGTCTTCTGAATGAACCGATCGGGGTCAAAGGGCTGTATTGTCATGCTTATCCTCATTATCACTGCCCAGCAGCTTGCGTTTCACTTCGTCCATCCAATCATCAACCTGGTCATCCGGTTCCATAAGCTGATACGGACTATCAACAATATCGGTTTCGATTCGCGGCAGCGAATTATCATGATGGTGAAGAGGCTCGGGATTGTCCAGAACCGGTTGAACGGCTTTCTCAGTCCGGATCCAGCGCCACAACCCCCAGAGTATCAGACCGGCGAACAACACCAGAAAAGCAGGAAAACACCACATCCAAAGAAAAGCAATGGGTCCCTGCCTTTGTTCATCGCGCTTGCGAACCTGGTCTTCATACCATTGGGACGTCGCTGCTGCAGCCTGAGTTTGTGTTGCAATCCCGTCAGCAATTGCAGTTTGGGTGCTTGCGGCGAGATTGTTTTCTTTCTGCTGGGTCATCATGGCCAGGGCAGTCTGCGTTCCTGCCGCCTGTGCAAGCTGGAGATCATACTGATCCTGGGTCATCGCGGCAATTTGAGTTGAACCGGCTGAGTTGAGGGTAGCCTGGGCATTCGCACGTTCAATCTGGGAGGTCGCTGCGATCTGGGCGGCAAGGATATTGGAATTTTCCTGTTCCTGGGTAAGTGCCCCGCTCAAGGTCGCATTGGCTGAGTTTAATGTCGACTGTGCATGGGCACGCTCGATCTCAGCCGTGGCGGCTGCAAGCGCATCAGCATTGCTCTTCTCCTGGGTCATCGCGACAGCCAGCGTGGCCTGGGCACAAGCCTCACAATACAGATCTGACTGTGCTGGTGAAGCCAATACCATACCCTCCTGGACTGGGTAAGGAGTCACCGTCATTCCATCACATGCCGAGGGCAGCAGTAATGCCAATATCAAAACCAATAATGCTGAAAAGCGGCGATTCCTGCTCATTGTTCTTTTCGTTACCCCGCACTGGATTGCGAGACTTCCTTAACCATAAAGGCTGTTTTTTCAGGTTGATCCACGCGGGTAGCGACATCCGCCTGGGAAATGATGCCCACAACTTCATTTTTGTCATTCACAACGGGGATGCGTCGTAATTGATGCTGTGCCATGGCGTCCAATGCCTTTTGCACATCATCTTCGGCCAGGCAGGTCACAACCTTGCCAGTCATTACCACATACACGACTGTGGACTTGGCATCCAGCCCTTCCGCCACGACCTTCAAGGCCAGATCGCGATCCGTCACGATCCCAAGAAGCTTTTTGGTTTGTTCATTCTCAACAACAGGGACCGAACCGATGTTATTTTTCAACATCAACTTAGCCGCTTCAGCCGCAGTATCGTTCGGCTGGCAGCAAACCGGATTTTTCGTCATAACTTCCCTACACTTCTTCATTGATTTCTCCTTCAAGACACCTAGGCAGGTGCATGCTGTCTATCTTAAATAGCCGATTACAAACAGGACAATCAGTACGATCACAATTGTGTATAACATTGAAAACCTCCATTTCATTCAAATTTACAGGAAGGGCGTCCGAATTGGACGCCCTTCCCTTTCTGGCGTGTGGGCGTGGACCTAGGCGATTCCCAGCAATCTCAGGATGATGAGGATGACCACGATGACCAGCAACACGTGCAGAGCGTTGCCGCTCCGGGGTATGCCCGAAAATACATTCGGGCCGAAATAGCCGAGCAACCAGAGTATGAGCAGAATTACGATGATCCAGGTAAGCATAAGATTTCTCCTTTTTTGATGTATTCGTTCTAAATTCATCATACATCCAAGCCCCCCAGGCCGCATCCATCGGCCGGGGAGTGTTCATCCCCACCACTTGGGGGAGATGAACAAGGACGGGATTAGTCTCCCGGTACGGCAAATCTGGCGGCGACGCACGAAAAGCCCAGTCCCACTGAATAGGAATCTTTCACTCCATCCTGGCCGGGATTAAATTTTCCGGATGCATCCTGAAGATCGAGATCGGGTGAAGCTGCGATCATCAAAATCGCATTGGTTTCAAGTTCCTGAACGGAAATGGTCCCGCTTTGATCCGTATCAAAGGCGGAAAGCAGGGTCTTCGCCGCGGACGGGTCGCTCTTAATGATCTGATTAAGACCTTCGGCGATCGCAGGGAGAAGTTTTTCCTGAAATTCGACGATCGTCACCCCACCCCCCATTTTGCCATTGGCGCAACCGTGCACGCTGAAGTCTGCTTCAAGCCGGACCCCAATCAAATTGATATCGATCATTTGCCCCAAAAGGTAAATTTGTATTTGCGCACTCCCTGGCCCTCCTGTAAAGTGCCCATTTGTGAGGGAGCCAACGATGGGCAGGTTTACGGGATAGTCGGCATTGAGCATGAACTTGTCAGTACCGTCGAATTTGGGCGGGGTTTGGGATTTTTGCCCTTGAAATATCGTCCATGAAACGCTTGGGTCATCCAGAGGGTTATCCTCTTTTACCTGATGCAGCGAGACGATCTGACCAGATTCGAGGGCTTGGTCAACAGTTTCTTGTAAATCAACCTGAGGAGCTGCAGAAGCCAGCAATGTCAGCAGGGTACCAAACAGGTTGTCGGCATGGCCCTGTGCATCCCCATCCACATCCAATGCATATTCCCGTGATTGACCCGGCGTCGTTGGAAGCAACAATTTATCCGTAACGAAACGATATTCTATGCCCGTCGCCGGCTGCACCGTTTTGGTCGGCGCAGCCTGGGTGGTTTCGGGTGTTGGGCGTAAGGCCGAACAGGACGCCAGTAATACCAGAAACACCACGGCATATGTAAAATAAGCTCTTTTCATTCTCATCTTCGATCTCCTTTTGATTTCTTCTTCCTTATGATCCCATCAAAACAACGACCGTCAAGTACCGGACGTACGAATCAATCATAGATAAAATACTCCCCAACCACATCCATCGGTCAGGGAGTATTTATCTACGCCGGTCGGGGGAGACCAATGCATGATCGCAGGGTCAAAGGTCCGCATGGTCGAACGCAGGAAATTATTGAATCAATCCTTTCAGAGGCCGAAAAAAGCCTGGCCTTTTTCGCTATGGAGATGGAAGTCCGCCAATGGTTTTAAGTGGGTCGGTCACGGGGAGAATGGGTTCCGCTTTCTCAAGCAAATGGGTGAGACGTTCCATTCCAGAGATGAGGGATGGCGGAGGCTCCGAGTCCATCTCTCCAATCGCAACCCATAATCCTGTTTGCCGTTCCTTAAGGTCAGATATCCGTGTGGCAGCCCCGGAAGCCATGCGGTTGCTGAACTGGAAAGACCATACAATCTGGCAAATTGCTGACAAGGGCGGCGCAATTAAAATACCAGGAAGGCCAAAGGCATCTGCAAGGGCCAGAAGAATTACGAGGGTCAAAACAGGATTGTCCCATTTTCGTCTAAACAGGCGGGGCTCAAGCCAAACCTGAAGCCCCGCGAGGACGATGACCGTATAGATTGTTGTGAAAATACTTACCTGTAGGCCTGTCAACATTCCCATGAAGATCGGAGGGAAAACAGCCAGAAAGATCCCGACAACCGGAACCAGCCAAGCCAGGGCACCGATCAACGCCAGCAGCGCCGGGTAGGGGGATCCGAGCATCCAATACCCGAGGCCCAAAAGCAGGGCTGCCAGGAGGCTTTGAATGATCTCACTTCGAATATAGGCCCCCAGGTCAAGCTCGATCGCGCGCCATATGTCCCGTGCCTGTCTGCGTTGATCAGATGAAAGTAGCGAGAGCCAAAGTCTTTCAAAGTGAATTTGGTTAAGGCTCCAATAAATGCTTAAAAAGAAAACAAGGAGTGTACCGCTTAAAATGCCGCCGAGTCCCTGTGTAAGATTAAATACTGCCGGGAGAACAAGCTGTCCTTGTTCTCCGGTGATTACCATCTCAAAGATCCTGCCAGGTGTTGGAACCCATGCCGCCAGCGTTTTTTCAAGCGAACTGCCTGCCAGCCACGCCGGAAGGTTCCAGGCCGCCTGCGTCGATAATGCCTGCGCCAACTGCTGAACCTCACCAGCCGCAGATTTGGCGGCCAGGTAAATCAAAAAGCCCAGCCCCCCAAGGCCGATGGCAAAAAATATCAGCAGGATCAGCCGCTTTGCAAAACTTCGTCCTGCCAAAAACAGGATCACCGGGCGGACTGCGGCTGCACAAGCAAGCGAAATGAGAACGTAACCGGCAGCCATGCGGAACTGCCATAGGGCTGCCATCGCCAGGAGTGTGGTCATGATCGCTGTTGCAAAGATAAACAGCTGTTTTGTCACGATTCCTCCAGCGGGTTGTTTTCATTCAGGAGAACATCCAGGTCGGTGACAATGGACTCGATCTCATCCATTACACGATCGATCTGTTTGATCCTTAGCTCCGGGCCGCCTTTCGCGACCCGTGCCTGCTTGCGCAAATCCTGCACAAGATCCTGCGCTTCATAACGTAACCTGCTCGCAAAATCACGCCCGGGCGAGTTATCCGGTTCCGCAACCGCCGGATGAAAGACAAAATGATTAAGGGCAAGCTGAATAATGGCAGCCATTGGAATTGCCATGAAGGCACCGGCAAGGCCAAAGAGGGAGCTGAATGCAAAAATAGCCACCAAGGTAACGAATGGATTCACGCCCACTGCCCTCCTCATCACACGCGGAACCAGCAGGCTGTTTTCCAACTGTTGGATGACGATGGTGGAGAAAAATACCCAGATCAACTTGTCCGGTGAAATCGCGAGGGCTGCCAGCGCTGCCGGAAAGGCGCCAAGGATCGGCCCAATCATCGGAACCGCCTCCAATACAGCTGCGATCAGCGCCAGGACCAGAGCATTCGGAAGACCGATCATCAGATAAGCGACCAGCGCCAGAATTCCAATGACCAAGCACAGGGTGGCCTGACCCGCGATGTAGAAACCCAGTCTGGATTCCATTTCCATTATGAGCTCGGCTGTACTTTCCCGCCGGGATTGAGGAACCAGAAGCAGAAATGACTTAATCACGCGCGGTCCATCCAGGGTCCAATAAAAGGATAGAACCAGCGTCACAATAATAATGAAAACCGTCCGGACAGCACTACTCAAATAACCCAATGCCTGCTCGGCGGAAGCAATCATTTGCGGACCGGTTTGTTGAATCGGTTTCAATCCGGCCAGGGTTACGGGAAGGAATCTGGCCAGGAGTTGATTGAGGAATAGATCATTGGATTTTGCCAGCCACTCTCTCAAACTTTGATAATAATCCGGCACCGCAACGGTAATGGTTGCACCTTGCTCCAGAATCATAGGAAACAACAATAAAAGAAAACCGATCATCAAAAGAAATAGAAGCAGATAAACAAGCAGGATCCCGGCCGCCCTCGGGAGGCCCCGTTCGTAGAGCCAGGAAACGGGTGGTCTGATTACGGTTCCCATCATGATGGCGATAAACAAGATGAATATCACCTGGTAAAACCGGTAAAAAAGACCAAACCCGATCAGCACGGATGTGAACACAAGAGTCGCCCACACGACCCGTCGGAAAGTCCAGTCATAAGGTTGTATCGCAGATGGAAGGGTCATATTTCACCAGGGCGTTCCGTGCATGACTGTCCCCGGGCTGTCATGTCCAGGGATTCTAATAGTTTTTCTCCTGCTGAAGACCAGCAGGGACCCGGGAAAGAAAAACATTGTCATAATCAGGCAAATCGTTTTTACTGATGGAGATCTACCTGGCCAGCCGTCCCTGAGAACGGCCCCCAAACAAAAAGGCCAGTAGAAATCCGGCCACGAATCCGCCGACATGAGCCATATAGGCGACTCCGCCTGTTTCCGCAGACGTGGATATGGAGCCGATGCCGCTGAAAAGCTGTAAAATAATCCAAAAGCCGATCACGATCAGAGCGGGCATTTGAATTATCTGTTGACCCTGCAATACCCGCACCCGTCCTTGCGGGAACATCAAAATATAGGCGCCCAAAACTCCGGCAATTGCCCCGGATGCGCCGAGGTTCGGCACATTGGATCCCGTGCTGAACAGCAACTGGGCAAATGTGGCTCCCAAACCGCAAAGCAGGTAAAAGATCACGAACATGCCATGTCCAAAACGGTCCTCTACATTGTTGCCGAAGATCCAAAGATAAAGCATATTGCCCCCAAGATGGAGCCACCCGGCGTGCATGAACATCGAGGAAAAGAGGGTCGGAAAATCGGCTGCGGGGTTGGCCATGAAACGGGCTGGGAGAAAGGCCCATTTCATGATAAAAGCGTCGCCGCCGCCCATTTCCACCAGGAAGAACAGCACATTCATGGCAATCAAAGCGTAGGTAACCAGCGGAGTGGTTCTGCTTGAACTGTCGTCGTCACCGATCGGTAGCATATGTATTATCTCCTTTTATTCTGGTTGGCAGGGATCACATTACCAAATCTTTCAGTGAAGAGTATGCTCCCAAAACCGGGATAGATATATTCACTGAGGCGAATTTACTCTTTAAAAAAATTGCGCATCTGATGCTCGGATCGTTGACCAGCCAAATTTGCACTTCATAGATGAAACAATGCTTACGCAAAACGACTGGAAAGGCAGGCTGTCACAAGGCTGTAAATTTCATAAAAATCATGGCCACAATCAGGACAGATAGCAGATAGATAAAACCGCCCGAGTGCAGAGCACGGAAACTGGACCGTCCAAAAAAACTGACCGACCATTGCAAAGTCAACAGCAGAATGATTACTTCGAACAAGAGCTACTCTCTCCAAACAGCCACGGTCGAGCCCTGCAATTTCAGTCTGGCTTGAACACCCGGGTTGAGTCAATTAATAAAGAGCACAGCTTCCTTTGGGAAGCTGTGCTCCAACAAACTTCAACCTAGCGGTTGATCACAAACAGAATGCCGGCAATCAAGGCGCAAATTCCCGCGATGATGCTCAACACACCGCCAAGCCCCACACCCAACAGGCCAAGGCCGGTGATGATCAAGAAAATACCAAGCAAGATCCATTTCAAATTATGAGTATTCATTTTTATTCTCCATTAGTTAGTCCGTCACATTAACGCCGCGGATGTAAATTACAGCGCCCAAACGATCCCAAAACCTGGCAGCTCCTGCACCAGAAAATTCGCTATTCGAACCTAGGAACTTTGGATTGCCTTTTTCCCGGCTTGCGCCGCTTCTGAAACGCGATCCAACTGTTCGACCATTAATTCCTGGCCCTGGTGAAGTAATTCCTTCGCCTTCCTGCGCCCGCTCATGGTGAACTTATTCCTGTCCAGACGAACCTGGGCCATGGCGTCTTCCACGATACCAACGGTTCGATCGCGTAATTCAATGCCTTTTTCCTGGATCTGTGATCGGGTATCTTCACCGGATCGAGGCGCCATCAAAAGCATCGTGATCGCCCCTGCCAGGCCACCGATCAACAGGCCCGCCAGAATTCCCACAACATTGCTGCCGGAATTACGGGAGTTAAAATCTTCATTGGTCATTAATATTCTCCTTTCCGTTAAAGTTTGGGTCACCGCGGTAGATGCCGGCTTCCTCCTGTTCAGCCTCCGTTAATCGAAGGAGGCTGGCAAACCACTTCAGAATGCCCTCCAAAGGATTGGAATTCAATGGAGGGTTGTCCGATTTCCGGGTTTTGTCTGGGTATTCAGGTCCGGAATTTTCCATTTCCGTATCTCTGGATTAGCGCGTCGTATGGTTTTCGCTTGTCGATGTTTCGGTGACGGCAACCGTCGAACCGCGCGGCCGGTAAAAGGCAAGCCATACGGTTCTTTCAACTGCCCATGCGATCAAACCATAGATCACCATGGCGAACATGGATGAAACCTCAAGCACCATGTTACCGGCTGTTGGGGAACCCACCAGGCCGGCAAACGGGAAAAGGAACAGGTAGGTAATCCCATAGATCAAGGCAACGATCGGGCTGTTGGGATTGGCCCCGATCAGCATGAGGCCGATTCGCAGTGCGATCAAAGCCTCGAGGATTCCGAATAACAGCCAGACCAACTGCGTGGCCTTGAAACTGAAGATACGTTGTTCCCGTTCCGGCTCGCTTTGAGACGTTCTTACTTCTGATACTCTATTGTCGTTTGACATAATGTCCTTCTTTCTATTGATAATCGAAATTACAAAGTCTGGCTGTCTGGAATTGTTTTCAACCAGGCCATACCGGGGCAGCCTGACTGGTTTTCACAAGCAGGAAGCCGGTTCCGCCTAGCCGCGTCCTCTTTGCAAGAGATTAACGACTGCCAGGAGGATGATCGATCCAAGCAGGGTCACCAACATCGTAGGGATGGTAAAGGCATCATTGATGGTTCCGACATGGAAAATGGGACTGAGGAAATAGCCGGCAAGAAAAGCTCCCACCACTGCGATGATGATATTCATCAGCAGATTCGAACGATCATGCATGATTTCGGTAGCCGCCCATCCGATGACTGCAGCAACGATCAGGTAAATAAGCAGGTTCATTTTAATTCTCCTATTAAGTGACTTAAAAAGTGTAGAAATCCGCGTTTTGTTGGCCGGAGCCCCATCCTTAGGAGAGAAGGGGTTCCGGCCTCACGCGCTTTATTTCGCGGGAGTGGGGGTGGTCTTCTTTTTCAAGCCGGCCTCATATTCCGTCACGCGCTTGTCAATTTCATTGGCGGCAACTTCGCGGCTGTAGCCATATTTTTCCTGAAGCAGTCCGGCCAGGACTTCGAACTTGCCTGCAGCCCGATCCAGGTCATCATCGGTGAGTTTGCCCCACCAGGCCTTGGTCTCGCCGCGCATTTGCTTCCACTTGCCTTCAACAATATCCTTATTCATGGTTTATTCCTCCGGATCATTTCAAGTTGTAACCTGGGTTGCATCGCAGGAATTGTCAGTTCCTTCCCTCAGTTTTGGCATCATTTGATGGGCATGCCGGCCACCACGGCGCGCAATCGTTCGGCCACACGTTCCGGGGTCTCCCCTTTGCTGATAAATGCATCAGCACCGGCGGAAAGCGCAGCCTGCTCACGTGCATCCAGGTGGCTGATCAGAACGACCACGATCGTATTGGGACAGGCCACACGTAATTTAGTCAGTGCCTGTATCCCGTTATTGACCGGCAACAATTCCCATTCCACCAGAAGCATGTCCAGCCGGCTCCCGGGAGCCTTGGCCAGGGTGGTGAACCAATCGGCAGCTTCGCCTACAACTTCCATCTTTAGGTCGAGCAGAAGGAGGCGAAGGGCGGTGCGTTCTTCAGACTTGGAATCGGCTATATAAACGCGGGTCATATACTTATCCTACAGTGAACACTCCCTGTGCACATCCCGCGTCCGGGGAGTGTTCCTCTCCGCCACTTGGGGGAGAATGACGAGTAACCCGAAACGATCCGGATTATCTTAGAAAGGGCAGGGCTCTGATGCCGGCACAAAACAATGATGTCGACTCCATCGGCCAGCAGCTCACATAGACATAAACGGCCAGGGCAATGATGAGAATCACAATAAATCCGCCAACATTGCGGAATAATTTGGAGATGGCCAGTAAAATAACCGCACCGCCAAGCGACACCAAAAGGGCCGGGATGCTGAAGTCGCCCTCATTAATGGTGCTGACGCCAAACAACGGGCTCAGGAAATAACCGGCCACCAAAGCGCCGACGATCCCCACAATAATATCGGCGATCAACCCCTGCCGACTGTTGGTTTTCATAATCAGACTGGCCACCCAGCCGATCAAAGCTCCAACGATGATCCATGAAATGAAGTCGATCATTTTCTTCTCCTGATATGGAACAACGAAAGGGCGGCTCCATCCCACATGAAAAAGCCGCCCAAACATCAATTTGCTTGTTTACTCTTCCAGAACAAAGGTGATCTTTAGACGGACACGGTATTCCTTGATCTGTCCATCAGAATTCAATTTCACCTGTTGATCCTGGATCCATGCAGATCTTAGATTTTTCAAGGTGGTGTTGGCACGTGCGAGGCCAATTTTTATCGCATCATCAAAACTCGTCGGGGAGGATGCTGTAATTTCGGAAATTTTTGCAACTGACATGAAATGCTCCTTTTGGTTAACTTGCAATGGATTTGATGAACAGGAATGTTCCAACTGCCATGATCGGCAGGAATAGCATAAACAACTTCGGAAAGCATCCATCTTTTAAGTCTTTGCCGCCGATATTCTTTAACCCGCCGAATGGATTGGAAGTGCCGCGAGCTTGCTTGAATTCATGGTCGTGTTTCTGGTGTTCCCCACCATTGCCATGACCCTCCCCCCCGCCTGATTCCTGAGCGTGCTCTTCCCTGGCAGATTTTCCCTTGTTCGAATTCCTGGCTTTTGCTTCTTTTGATTTATTGTTTGGCATTATTTCTCCTGATTTATCTATGATTATAGGATGGAACATATCCAGCCACATCAATCAACCGGGGAGGGTTCATCTCCGCCACTCGGGGGAGCGCTAGATTTACCCGGCGATCTTCATAAATGCATTCACCACCTGCGGATCGAAGTGCGTCCCTGACGAGTCAAAAAAATATTGACGTATCCGCTCTTCCGTCCAGGCAGCCCGATAGGAATGGCAGAATCTGGCCACGGATTCTGCCAGGGCATCTTCCGCCTGTTTTAGCTTGAAGATCTTCTCGCCAGCCGCGTCGGATACGATCAGGGCGTCGACTTCACCGCTATAAATGGCGCGCAAAGTCTCCTCAGCCTCACTCAACTGGGCCCGCAATTCCTCGATTTCAGAAAGAATCGGTTTTTGAGGGATATTTACAGTTTTCAGGTCCATAAACTTTCCTGTCAAATCTTTAAGGTTTCCTGTAGTCCGCTAAATCAGAGATGCCGGCCATGTGATTTGTGATTATTTTCGGGGAAGCAGGCCCAAACCGATCAGCACCCGTTCAGTATTCGAGAGATCGCCAATGATCTTGCATTCCGGCAACGGCAGTTTCCGTACCAGGGTTGGGATGGCGAGAATTTGATCTTCGCGGGCCATTTGCGGGTTGATGACCAGATCCACCACCTGGATCTGGTAACGGCCCGGGAGATAATCTTCACAGATCTTTTTAAGATTTGAAAAGGCGGACATTGACTTGGGGGTCTGTCCTGCGATATACAGGCGCAGAATGTGTGATTGGCGTTCCTCCTTTGCTGGAGCTGGTGCAGACAGTTCCGCCTTCATCGGATTCTGTCTCATTTCGAGGTTCCTTTTTGCTTATAGGGAGTCGTATCCGCCTTGCGGCTCAGACCCATATCGGTTCGTTCCTGGGCCAGCTGCGCATCTTCAGCCTGCTCCTGACCGATGATCTTCATCGATGCAATTTCCTGCACTGCAAACTCGGCACGCAGGGCGAGGACCTGTGCTTCCAGGGTGGTCCGCTTGCGTTCCAGTTCGATCTGCCGGCGTTCCACTTCCTGATTCCGCGTCATCAGTGCAGCCTGTTCCTGCGCCTCCTGCACCATCCGCGCTGACCCGGTCAAGACACCGCTCGGGCCCACGTACACATCGCGCAATTCCACTCCCTGGGCTGTCAGCAGGAACTCACGAATTTGATTCGAGTGTGCCATCCCGCGAGATTTCAGGATATACATGCCGCGGTTCCGTTCGCCGCCGATCTCAATATCGCGCAGGAGCAGCCACGTGTCCACGAGGGAAGCGATGGCGACCTGGGTCTGTTCAAGCGCGCCGCCGCTCAAACTCAAACTGGTGAACAGGCTTGTGGTTTCATTCATCTTCAGGAGATCCACCAGACGCATTATCATCGCCTTGACCTCGGTCTCGATGCCTCCGCTGATAAAGCTGGTCAACGGGTCCACGATCACTACTTGCGGCTTAAAAGCCTTGATCGCCTTATGGATCGTCGTTAAATGCATTTCAAGGCCCGCAAATGTCGGCCGGTTCGCCTGGAATCG
This sequence comes from Chloroflexota bacterium, assembly GCA_021414245.1. GTDB lineage: Bacteria > Chloroflexota > Anaerolineae > Anaerolineales > Villigracilaceae > Villigracilis. Next base: position 111,526 of record JAIOOU010000003.1, on the reverse strand, counting down.
CAAGAGGCCTTTCTGAACCCAGGGTTCCAGATCGATCCCGATCGAGAGCATGTTCCGCATGATCTGGCTCGGTGATTCCTCGAAGGCAATATAAAGGGCGCGTTCGCCGCGCCGGCAGGCCGCCGCCGCAAAATGGGCGGCCAGACTGGTCTTGCCCGTACCCGCTGTCCCGGAAACCAGCACACTGCTGCCGCGAAAATAACCTGCGCCACCCAGCATGGCATCCAATCGCCCAACCCCGGTGGGCACCCGCTCGGAAGAGGCAATCTGCTGCAAGCCGAGCGAAGTGACCGGAAGGACCGATATTCCATCCTCATCGATCAAAAAGGGATATTCGTTCGTACCATGGGTCGAACCACGATATTTGACCACCCGTAACCGCCTCGAAGAGACCTGGTCGCTGACCCGGTGATCCAGCACGATGACGCAGTCTGAGACATATTCTTCCAATCCCTGACGCGTCAGGGCGCCATCCCCCCGTTCACCGGTGATGATGGCAGTTACATCCCTGTCTTTCAACCATCGAAACAGACGGCGTATCTCCGCCCGCAGAATTCCCGGATTGGGCAAACCGGAGAATAAGGATTCAATGGTATCCAGAACGACCCGTTTGGCGCCGATCGAATCAATAGCATGGCCCAATCGAATGAATAATCCCTCCAGGTCATACTCACCCGCCTGCTCAATTTCATCGCCGTCGAAATAAACAAAATCCAGGACGATCTTTTTTTGAGCGGCCAGATCCTTCAGGTTAAACCCAAGCGAGGCAACGTTTTTTGTCAGGTCTCTGGCGGTTTCTTCAAAAGCCATGAAGACACCCGGTTCGTTAAATTGGGTTGCGCCGCGCACCAAAAACTCCATGGCCAGCAGAGTCTTTCCACAGCCGGCACCGCCGCAGATCAATGTCGGCCGGCCTTTGGGCAAACCGCCTCCGGTAATCTCATCCAACCCCTGAATACCGGTGGGCGACTTGGGCAATTGGGTTCTTGCTTTAACTGTGCCAGGTTTTCGCATGCGTCATTTCTCCATTTTTTAGCGGAACCTGCCGGAGGTTATCTTCCGGGCAAGGCTCATCAAATCTACGTTAGTGAATTCAAGAACTTTTCCAGCATCCGGCTCAGTTCCTTGAATTTCACAGGTTTGCTCAAGTATTCGTCATACCGGCTTCAAGACAACGTTCACGGTCGCCAGACATGACAAAAGCGATCAGTGCGATGATGGGCCCAATTTAAAATATCGGGTCGCGCGGAGAGGCATTATGTGATCTCCATTAAAGTGGCTGGATATATTTCTCCCTTCTAATAATATAAAAACACCTCCCTAACCGCATCCGCTGGCTGGGGAGGTGTGGTCTCCCCCACCCGGGGGAGAAACGATCAGGAAACAATTTGATTGCGAAGCGCCAGGGTGACGGCTTCCGTGCGGCTGGCAACTCCCAATTTCGACAGGACATTGCTGACATGGGATTTGATGGTGGACGGGCTGACAGTCAGCCTTCCCGCAATCTGGGTATTATTCAAACCTTCGACCATCAACGAAAGAACTTCCCGCTCCCGCTCTGTAAGGTCCAAGCCGGGAGTTGGGGGCCGGTTCGTTGTCTCAACCAATGCCTGCGCGACATCTGGAGAAAGGGTGGCACGGCCGGAATGAGCCGCACGAATGGCCCGAACCAGATCATCGGCCGAAACATCCTTGAGCAGGTATCCAATGGCCCCGGCTTCGAGAGCTTTCTTGATCAGGTCCCCCTCCTTGAAACTGGTCAACGCGATCACCTGCACCTGCGGGAATTTTTGACGAATAATGCGGGTTGCAGCTGCACCGTCCATATCCGGCATGACCATGTCCATCAGAATCACATCCGGCAGGGTCTCGCCGCAAAGCTTGATGGCGGCCGCGCCACTGTCAGCCTCACCCGTCAGCTGCAGGTCATCAAAGACCTTGAAAAATGTTGCCAGGCCCCTGCGTACCATCGTGTGATCGTCAACGATTAAAACTCGAATCGGTTTGGATGAAGAGGTTTTCATTTGGACTCCTTGGCTGGCGATTTTGTCCAGCGGATCAAAAGTTCGGTACCTTGACCAGACTGGCTGACTGCCACGAAAACTGCGCCGGCAGCCTCGGCACGTTCACGCATCATACTTAAGCCATAATGGCCCGAGACTATTTTTTGGGTATCAAAACCCACTCCATCGTCACAAATCCGCATTTCGATCTCATCTGCGATCTGTTTCAGGCCTATCTCAACCCGGCTGGGCCTGGCATGCTTGGCGATGTTATTGAGCCCTTCCTGACATATCCGATAAAAAGCGACCTGTACTTCCGCCGGAAGAAAGAATTCACCCATAATATCCACGTTAACCGGGATATTGGTACGCCCGGAGAAGGCGTTTCCCAGCAGGCGCAGTAAATCACTGAGGCTCGAATCGGTCAGGGTTGAGGGCCGCAATTCAGCCAGGAGAGCCCGCATTTCAGCCATCGCCCCGCGGGTGAGGCGCCGCAAATCTTCAAGCGATTGCTGCGCGGCTTCTGAATCGCGTGCCCACAGGCGCGGCAAAACCTCGGCGATCAGACCGGCAGAAAAAAGCGATTGATTAACCGCATCATGCAGGTTGCGCGCCAGACGCTGCCGCTCCTCCAGGACCGCGAGTTCCTGTGCGTGTCCGTATAATTCCGCATTGATCATGGTGATGGCTGCCTGGTTGGCCACACTAAGCGCCAGATCCGCAAGATGGGATGTAAAGTAATTCTGCTGCCTGTGCGCCACACCGATCCCCCCGATGATGCGGCCTTTGACCGCCAGTGGGACCCACATCCAGGATTGCATTCCCACCAATAAAACAGAAGCGTCATCATTGATAAGGAAACGCAAAAATTGTGCCTGGGTGGTTTCACTCCATATATTGGCGATCCGGATGGGTTGATGCTGGTTGAACAGGGCCGCCAGAGTCTCGGGTGTGTTCAATGGAATGCGAATCGGCGCGAGATGCTCCAGATGGGGTGCCCCGCGTATTGCCAGGGTCACCAGCGTGGATTCCTCCAGGGCGAAAAGCCCGCCGTAATCGTACTCAATGATCTTACGTAGTTGATCCAGGATCAGCCCCGGCTGGAGTTCCAATGTGGAAGCCAGAGTATGGGAGATCTCCAAAAGTGTGGCCTGTTCATGCGTGCGGATCTCCACCCGCTTCCCAAGCCGTTGTTCGATCTGGATCCTGTTGCTGACATCCCGCACGATCCCAAGCAGGCAGGGCTGTCCTTGATATTCGAAGGCGGTCCCGCGCCATTCCGCATAAAAACTGGACCCATCCCGGCGAATGTGCAAAGCGCGGAGGTCAAAGACTCCATCCGATTGAAATATGCGAATCGACTCATTGAAAACATGCTGGCTTTCCGGGTGAATGAAAGTCATGAACTCCATACCGATGAACTGGTCACCGGTATATCCATGCATGCGGTAAGCAGCGGAATTGGCCTCAACCACCAGGCTTGTCTCCAGGTCAAGAATGACCAACCCATCATCGGCAGCATTAAAAATCTCCCGATACTGCGTTTCACCTGGTTCAACCACTTTTTTATCAGGATTCCCGACCATACATGCTTCCTTCTGTTGAGTCCAAAAGTGCAGGGGAGGACACTCAACGATAACTCCTCACCTGGTGAAACAAGATGATACCCGCAATGCCTATTCCAGGATAACCCGCACCTCATGCGGTTGACCGTCATCCACCAGCTGAAGCAGCGGACCCGTCAGGATTTCCCCATCCAGGAAAATATGTTGCATCCCTCGATTGAGGCGGCGTGGATTCTCCACAGCGATCCTGTAATGGGTATGACCAAAACGATAATCGACCTTGAAGCCAGGCCAGTGACTTGGGATGCAAGGCTGAATCTGAAGCGATGTGCCCATCCTTGTGATTCCCAGGATGCCTTCCATACCCAGTCGATACATCCAGCCCGCGGAACCGGTATACCAGGTCCATCCTCCCATGCCAATATGTGGAGCTACACTGTAAATATCAGCGGCAATCACATAAGGCTCCACCTTGTATCGTTCCACTTTCGCGGGTGTATCGGCATGGTTAATGGGATTTAACATCCGGAACAATTCCCAGGCGCGATCGCCCTGCCCCAATCTCGCAAAGGCCCAGGCGGACCAAATGGCCGCATGCGTATATTGCCCGCCGTTTTCCCGGACTCCCGGCGGATATCCTTTAATGTAACCAGGGTCGCGAAGTGACCGATCGAACGGCGGTGTAAACAGCAGGATGATTTGCCCGGCTTGATTCACCAACCGCGTATATACAGATTCCATTGCTTGCGCAGCCCGGGTTGGGTTTGCGGCGCCGGACAGGACCGCCCATGATTGAGCAATCGAATCAATTTGACATTCATGATTGAGGTGCGACCCCAGCCGCGAGCCATCGTCATAGAATGCCCGCAAATACCAGTCACCATCCCATGCGTGAGCCTCGAGAGCTTGTTCGAGCTGCTCTGCCTGCACAAGATACGATGCCGGATCTCCAGCCATTAACAATACCAAGGGAGTGAAGTTCCGTAGTGTACTCAGCAGGAACCAGCCCAGCCAGACGCTCTCGCCCTGTCCGTTCATTCCCACCCGGTTCATACCATCGTTCCAATCGCCGCCGCCCATCAACGGAAGGCCATGGCTGCCCCGGGTTACCCCTTTTTCCAGGGCCCTTCGACAATGTTCATATAGGGTAAAGGAGTTGTCCCCTGTTTCAAATTTCGCATATCGTTCCATCTCACCGGGTTTAAGGGCTTCCCCTTTCAGAAATGGAACGCTCTCTGCCAAAATGGATGAGTCGCCTGTCGAGGCAACATACTCCGCGGTCACAAAGGGCAGCCATAATAAATCATCTGAAAAACGGGTGCGCACCCCGCGTCCGGCCGGCGGATTCCACCAATGCAGCACGTCGCCCTCTTCGAATTGGTGTCTGGCCGACTCTATTATTTGTGCACGAACAATATCAGGACGGGAATGTAATAATGCCATGGCATCCTGGAGTTGGTCACGAAAACCAAAAGCTCCGCTGGATTGGTATAACGCAGTTCGGCCCCATAAACGGCAGGAGAGAGTTTGATAAAGCATCCAGCGGTTGAGCATCAAATCCATCCCGGGATCTGGCGTTTCCACAGTGATGGCATCTAGGATTTCATCCCATTGCAACTGGACAGCCCGCCAGACCGCTTCCACCTGCTCCGCAGTCTGAATCTGTCCGATTAAAGCGAGACTCTCAGCCCGATCCGCCCCCTGACCGATCAGGAAAAAGACCTCCTCAATTGCGCCGGGCGCCAGATCAACATGCAATTGCATGACCGCACAGGGATCGAGGCCTGCATTGACAGCACTTGCCAATCCAATCCTGTCCAGGGCAGCCGGGGCACGCATGCTTCCCATGCGTCCCAAAAATTCGGTCCGGTCGGTGGTCACGCTGTGCGGCTTTTTACTGCCAGCCAGAAATGCCACCCTCCCGCCGAACTCGCCATTGAATGAATTGGTGGCAAGCAGGGCATTCCTATCCGGAACAAACTCAGGCATGATATGGGCCTGATGGGTGTCACGTGTCGTGCCGAGCACCCATTCAGCATAATAAGTCACTGTGATCCTGCGCGGCCGTTCCCAAAGATTTTGCAAACGCAGATGGGCAACTTTAACAGACTCCTGGGGCGCAACAAACAAACGCAGTCTTTGGCTCAGTCCGTGGCTTTGACTTTCAAAAACTGAATAACCTGCACCGTGGCGGATGATATGCATGTGATCCTCCCCTGCCGGCATTGGCGTAGGAGACCAGACCACGCTGGTTTCCTCATCCCGCAGGTAGATTGCCTCACCCGGCATATCCGTGACAGGGTCATTCCGCCAGGGCGTTAATCGATTTTCCCCGCTGTTTTTGGACCAAGTGCTCCCTAAGCCAGCTTCGGAGACCAGAAATCCCAACTGTGGATTGGATATCACATTGATCCAGGGACGTGGCGTATGCTGTCCCGGCTGGAGGTGAATGACATATTCCCTCCCGTCGCTGCTGAATCCTCCCAGGCCGTTATCCATGACCAGGTGATCCGGAGCTTGAAGTTGAGATGTGGCTTCCAGATCATGTTGTGAAGAAAGTGAAGCTGCGAATTGCGGCAGGCGTGTCGGTTGAACCGTCAAACGCAGGGCATGCTCAGCCAGGGTGCCTCGCCGTTCATCCAGTATCACTCCGGCCACAGTTTCAAACAAAACCCGATCGGCCTGCTGGAGTTGATCGGTTCGAAGCACAAAGATGCCATCCCGCTGATTCAAAGAAACATCGGCACCCATGCTCCGGATTTGACGCTGGATCGCATAATGCAGGTCGAGTGCATAACCGGTATCCTGGTCGTTCAAAACAACCAGGTTGACGCTTACCTTCCGGGCGCGCCAGTACAGAAAGGCCTGCAACGCTTCCCGCAGAAGAGGCGATTCACCATCCCTGACACGCAGGAGCAAAATGGGGAAATCTCCTGAAATGCCGAATGCCCAAAGATCAGGCTGCCCCCTCCCATTCTGCGCAAGAATATGCGGCTCGGCCCTCAACGTTCCCACCGGGTAAATGAGTGCCGAGTACAGGCGTTGAATGTTTTCGATGGAAGCTGCGTTCATTCCGAGCTTGAGAAGTTCCCGTTCGGCGGATGCACGCGCATCATCAAAGGCGCGATGAATCGATTCGCCGGATTCGTATCGGGAAAGCTTTTCCAAGGCCTCCGCGCGCGTGGATGCCGCCAGCGTCAAAAAAGTGACCCTGGTTTTTGCGTGCGGCTTGAGGTTGACCTCCTGCCCCAGGGACAGGATCGGGTCGAGCGTACTGCCATGGTTGGCGACGAGCGCATGGGCAGGGTGAACGTTTGGATTTTGCAGGGCCTGCGGTGAATGCATGGTCTGCGACCTCCCCAAAAAAGAAGCCCGGTCCGTTTCATATTCGCCTGTCACCTTTCGGCCGGCCTCAATGATCAGCGCATGGATCATCACCACCGGTTTTTCATCTGCAGAACGGGAACGGCGTTGGAACAGGAGCGCATTTTCCCTCGGGAGATACTCGCTTTCTATAAAAAGTTTGTTGAATGCAGGATGGCGCCGGTCCGCCGCCTGGGCAGCCAGCACAACTTCCCCATAACTGGTCAGCTTCAACCGCCGCGGACGATCGCTCTCATTAAGGATGTTGACCCGTCGAATTTCAACGCCATCTGTGCTTATGGTAATTCCTGTGCGCAGGGAAATCCCATGATCTGAACGCTGGAATTCAACTTTGTGCGGATAAAATTTGACATCCTGTTTTTCCGGCAGGCATCCAATCGGCTGGCAGGTCGCAGACCAGAGGGCGCCGCTGCCGCAATCCTGCACATAAATCCATGTCCCCCACTGATCAAGCGTCGCATCGGCATGCCAGCGCGTAAGGGCCACGTCTCGCCATTGACTGAAGCCGCCTCCGGCGTTGGTGATCAACAGGCTGGCGTCTCCAAAGGAAAGAACATGCGCCTGCGGAATGGGGCTATCCACGGGTACCTGCCACGGCTCGATGCTGACCGCTCGCACTGCCTCAGGCATCTCCGCCGGTTCATCAAGATGCGGATATTCAAGAGGCGGGTTTTGCGGGACCTTTTCCTGTAGCAGCAACTCAACACTTTGAATGCGTTCATCGGCATGAAAACGCCGTACCATCACATCGCCCGACAGGTAATTACAGGCCGCCATCAGGATCATGCCCTGATGATGCGCCATATAGGATTTCACAATAACATGCGTCTGACCTTCCAACAGGCGTGTTTTGGTATAGTCGATTGCCTCATAAAATCCAAAACGCCCGATCATTTTTAGCCGTTCCAGATGATCCATGTTATCGAGAACCTGCCGCGGCTGCAAGGAAAGCCCCAGAAGTGAAGCATAGGGGGCGATCACCAGATCCTCGGGAAGGGTGCGTTTATATCCCAAATCCGGAACGCCAAAAGCCTGATATTGGTAGTTCAAATTCATATCGAAGGCAAAGTAACCTGATTCCGAGATTCCCCAAGGCACCTCCTTCGCATCTCCATAATCCAGCTGCGCTTCGAGTGCGGCATAGCAACTATCAGAAAGAAAAGTTCCGTCATAGTTTTTGGTGAACAGGGTCGGCATTAAGTATTCGAACATGGTGCCACTCCATGAAAGCAATACCTGTTTGCCGTTCACCAGGGTCACCGGCCGGCCAAGATGCTGCCAGTGACTTTGCGGAACATCGCCCTTCGCGATCGCCACCAGACTGGCTATACGCGCCTCCGATGCGAGTAGATCATAAAAACTTGGATCGAGTTTTTCGGTACTGGCGTTATACCCAATGTGAAATACCTGACGACGCTCATTAAATAGAAAACGGAAATCCATCTCGGTAACCGCGGAGTTTGCCAGATCAGCCAGGCCCTGAAATGCGATCTGCAGAGGCCGGACCGTCATGTGTGCGGAGGATAAATCGTCCATCAATTTCCGGCACCATTCCCGGCCGGATGCATCCTTAAGCTGCGCGCTGAAAAACTGCAATTCATTTTGGATGCATCGATAGGTGGCTACTGCCTCTCCCAAAGTTGGGATGGCGGCGGGCAGACCGTCGCGAAATTCCTGCCAGCCCTTGGATTGAATAAAATCGGAAGGCACCTCTTCCAGACGGCTGAGCCAGGGAGCGAACAAATCCAGATTGCGCTGCATATCCTGCAAATGATGATGCAGCAGATCAAGATAGGTCTGTAACTCGGTCAGGGATTCTGAACGGAGGTTCGCATGACTCTCAAGCAGTTCCAGCAAACGATGCGAAACGTTTTTCCAACCTTCCCCTGAGAGCCATGCGAGAGTCTCAATCCACACCTCAGGTTTGTTTTGAGCAAAATGAATCCGTTCATAAATATTGGTTAATTCAACCGCAAATGATTCAGTATAGACAAAGGGATCGTTTTTCTCGATGGATTGCAGAGCCTCCTGCAAAATATCCAGGATGACCAGCAAACCCTGCCATTGCTCCTCTCCGAGCAGAGGTCCGGTCTTAAGCAGTTCAAGGCAGCCCTGCCGCAGGGTGATCAGGCTCGCCGCCAGATTACCGCTATCCACTGTTGAAATATAACGCGGGGGCAGGGCTGTCAGGGTTTGCGAGTCATACCAATTCAACAGGTGTCCGCGGTAATGCTCCAACTTGCTTATGCTTTCAAAGGTCGAGCGCAAACGGACCGCCAGTTCAAACAAGCCTATATAACCCATTTCATAGGCCGACAATGTGGATACCAAAAACAGACCTATATTCGTGGGAGTGGTGTAATGAGCCACATTCCCGCGCGGCGTCTCCTGGAAATGATCGGGGGGCAGCCAATGGTCATCGGGGCCGGCAAATTGCTCAAAAAACGCCCAGGTTCGCCTTGCCAAACGGTTTATCTTCCTTCGTTGCATTTCCGAAAGCGGCGGCGTGACATGCTTCGCGGGCCTGCTGATCCAATAGGCGATTTGTGGAGCGATCATCCAAAAAAATAGAAGCGGAAAGGCAACCCAAAGAGTGGCTGAATGGAAAAGCACAATTGCCAACCCCAGGAGTGCCGTCAATACCAAGGACCCGGACATTTCCCCCCAGGTTTCATAATGTGCATTTAATCCAAACGAACGCGCGGTATTGGCAGCCGTGGTCCATTGCAGGAGATTCCTGCGTGCAATCAAAATGCGACCAAGGGTTGTCCCAATGGCGCCAAGCATCAGCAACGCTTCATAAGGAAGAAAAATGATGGAAAGTCCCCAGCGGAACAATGGAAGCTGGGAAGACTTGAGAATTTGCATGAAGGATAGACGTCTGCTGTTTTCCCTCACCTGGCGTATTGTTTGCGCCATAATTGGCAATCCGGAAGGCAGAAGTACCAATAAAGTCCAGATCAATGGTGAGCCGGGTAAAACCAACCAGCCTGCTGCCATGAGGGTCAATAAGGTTGGCGGCACCAGACTCCGCCTTAAGTTATCAAAGACCTTCCATCTGTTAATGATGGATAACCGATTCAGGGCGGTTCCGCTTTCAACCCGGACAATGGGGAACAGCCAGGGCAATAATTGCCAATCCCCCCGAATCCAACGACGTAACCGCCGTGCATAAACCGGATAACGCCAGGGATATTCTTCATATAAAACAATATCAGTGACAAGGGCTGCGCGCCCATAAATTCCTTCAAACAGGTCATGGCTCAAGAGAGTATTCTGGCGGACCTGTCCTGAGAGGCTGCGTTCAAAGGCTGCAACATCATAAATTCCTTTGCCAACATAACTGCCCTCCCCAAACAGATCCTGGTACACATCGGAAACGGCAAAGGAGTATAGATCAAACCCGCTATTACCCGCAAATATCTGCGAGAAGATGGAGCGGTTTGCGCTGGTCGGTTTGATCGCGACACGCGGCTGGAGCACGGTATAGCCGGCAACAACCGAACGGCCATCTGCGGAAAACTCGGCGTGATTAAGCGGGTGCGCCAGAGTGGCAATCAAACGATTGGCACTGCCCTGAGGCAGGGAGGTGTCTGCATCGAGTGTGATCACGTATTTAACGGAGGAGAGGACGCCCGCCTCCCCCACCTGACTCGTATATGGGGTCTCGCCCAGGTTAAGCAGCAGCCGATTGAAATCCGCAAGCTTGCCGCGCTTGCGCTCCCATCCCATCCAGACCCCTTCTGATGGATTCCACTGGCGCCTGCGGTGAAACAAATAAAATGGCATCGCCTGTTTGTATTTCTTATTTAGATTTTCAATCCCGGAGATGGCAAGGGACAAGAGTTCTTCATCTTGCGGCATCTGCCGTTCCGGCGCATCGCCAAAATCGGTCAGCAAGGCATAGGTCAATTGCGGATCGGGATTGGATAGATAATAAAGCTCCAATTCCTGCAGAAGATGATTCAGCTCAGCCGGGCTTTCAAGCAGGGTTGGAACAACCACCATGGTACGGTTGCCCGAAGGAATGCCTTTCGAAAAATCCAGGCGCGGCAAACTTTGCGGTTTGATACCATGGGTCACATTCCAGTGAACGAGAGCAATGGCTGCCTCCAAAGCGAGCCCAAATCCTAGCACTGACACAATCATGAGCTGGGATATTGAGCCGCCTGAAAGAGCCGCATAACCGAAGATGGCCGAAACAAAAATCAACGAGAGGGATAATATGCTGCCCAGATATACTTGAGTCGGAAATGCAAGAAGTGCCCGGCGTACGCGGACCATAAATCCCGGCTGATAACCGGCTTTTTTTTCAAGATCTGCCCTGCCTAAATCCAACAGGTAATAACCAATATGCCTGATGCGTTTCCGCGGTTTTTGATCCGCCTTGCGGGATAATTTCAGAGCCTCAAGAGCCACTTGTTCTTCACTGAATTTTGAATGGCGTGCGACTTCCTCGATCACACTGCGATAATTGTTGCGAGTCTGAAAATCCATGTCTGAATAAATCCCGGCTGGATCCTGGCGCAATATCTGTTCCACCAGACTGGTTTTTTCAAAGAAATCCTTCCAATCTGTGGAGAAGAGGAAACGCAAACTGAGAAAACAGTTGGCGACAATCGAATCACTGGTCAGTGAGGAAGCGGAGGCGAACCGGGCCGGGATCTCACTCAATCCGTTTGGTGGAACCGTCCTAGTGAGCTCTGCAGCGGCATAGACCAGGCGCTCCAATATTCCAATCCGAAGCATGACAGGCAAAGCCCAGAGTTCCCCAATGGTGAGGGGCTGAACCTCCTGGTAATCCTGCACGAAAGATTCAAACAGGGTCAGATCGATCTGGCCCTGGCAGTAACCTATCCATTCCCAGGCCAGTGCAAATATGCGAGGGCTTCCCTGTAACGATGTTCCGGCCAATCTGGGCAACTGCTCAAAGAATCCACCGGGAAGATCCTCCCCGATCTGACGAAACGTTTGCTTGATAATGTAAAAATTATCCAGCATCCATTCGGCAGCCCGGGAAACCGGCAGATCCATCGATGGAACGGCCTTAAAAACCGCATTGGCATTGCGCAGGGACAGGTCAAAGCCCGGCAGGAAATCCAACAGGGTCCTTTTTGGAGGATCGGCTATTTCAGTAAAATGTGAGCCTGCCAGTTGATGTGCAAATTCCCTCAATCTTAAATCCATCTCCGGATTGGCTGGTTCAGCCGAAACGACCTGCGGAACAATTTGCATGAGTTAACGCTCTATCCGTTCATCGGTCAGCATTTCAGGGACAGGCGGTGATTCCTGCCTGACGGGCAGATCCTGCACGATCAAAAGCGGGACCTTTCCATACAGAATAAAGTTATTTACCATGCCGCCATACGGCCACAAGTGATTCCCGGAATACCCGTGTGCACTTAGCCCGACCATATCGATCTGTTCCTGCTCCACAAGTTTGTGCAGTGACACTGCCGCATTATCACTTTTGATCAGATGGGTTTGAACTGCAACACCTTCCAAAAACGAACGGGATTTCACCTGTTCAAGGTAACGCCCGGCCTCTTCCTGGTTTCGCATCACCACGCGGCTGGACAAATCCATATCTTCAAGTGTCGGCGGCATTTGACGCGCCATTTCGGGAGTCTGTATCACCTGGACAATGTGAATCCGGGAATTATGGAACTGTGCAAGTTTTGTGATGATCGGCAAAACATTTTCCGCCCGCTGCGAGCCATCCAGGGGAAGCAGGATACGCCGGTAAGCCAGCACGCCGCCAGGTTCACCAGCATGGAATTCATGCTGGTGGGCCCTCACGATTAGCACGGATGTTTTTATGCCAAGAATGATTTTTTGCGTGATGCTGCTAATACCCCACTGGGTCAGCCCGTTCCTGCCATGACTGCTCAAAACGATAAGTTTCATTCCATGGGTCTGTGCATACTCTGTAATACTTTCGGCAACCAGACCCTCTATGACTGCCGTTTGTGTATGCGGGCTTATTTCCTGAAGGGAGCTTTTGGTCTTTTCCAAATAAAGCATGGACCTTGTTCTATTGATCTGCCAATTAACCAGGTCGAACAATTGAGCGGATGCGCCGGCTTGGGTTTTTTCAAGCACCCGCAACAGAGTAACCTCCGCATTAAATGGCTTTGCAATGGCAACCATATGCGGCAGAACACACTCGGATAATTGAGAGCCGTCCAACGGGACGAGAATACTATCGAACATGGGTCATCCCTTCGATTCTTGCATACCGCCAGAACGAGGCTGGATCAGGTATCGTGATCCTTCTTCATACTACATACCGGCCGTATTAATAATGTAATTGGGTTATGGGAGTCATCTCGCGTATGCGAGTGGTGCTGGGATCGCCGCGGAATGTTACTTTGGGTGGGATATGTAACGCACCTGGCAGAAATGATTCTTACAACCGCAGGCGGTTTTACCTGCTAATTTCAGTATACTCCACTTTATTCGCAATAATTCATCCCGGTCTGCCCAACAACACCCATCTTCTCCTGTCAGAACTTGTAGAGGGATCATCCTTACCTTTCAGGGTCTTTCCAACCAGAAATTCAATTATGCTAGAATATGATTTGATCCAAATTCATGTAAACCATGGAGCGGATTGAAGTTGCGACCGGACGAATTCCAAACCGTACGAGGCTGCCGATCGGAAACATGCCGAAATCCACCTCAACAGTAGACTCAAAGATTCGTTCCTGGACAAGCCCGGGGTCCGCAAATTGATGCGTTAAAATTTATCATGCGAAAACGTCTTTTATCCGTGCTGAAAGTCCGGCCAGAAGAGGGCCGCCTGGTCCTGCTGGTGGCATTTCTCTTCGCCTGTATCCAGGCCGGCCAGGGACTCGGAGACAATGCCGCATCGGCGCTTTTCCTGTTGCGCTTTGGCGTGGAGTATCTGCCGGTCATGTATATCGCGGCCGGCCTGCTGACCATATGCATTACGATGGCCTATTCCACCGGTCTGAGCCGGTTTGACAAAGGTCAATTCTTCCCGTGGATCATCACTGCTTTCGCGGTCCTGCTGGTCATCGAACGTCTTGCCATTTTATTATCCTATCCATTTTTATATCCAGCCATTTGGCTGACGGTCACAGGCATGGGCGGCATCCTGGGGGCCATCGTCTGGAATTTGGCCGGCGAGGTCTGTGATGCGCGCCAAGCCAAACGACTCTTCCCGCTCTTCACCAGCGCCGGCATCCTGGGCAGCGTGATCGGAAATGCACTGACCGGGGTCGCAGCCAAACTTCTTGGCACCGATAATCTGTTCATTCTGTATGCGGTCCTGTTGGCTGTCGCCTTTTATCTGATCCGCACAATTGCAGCCTCCCATTTTCCAAAAAACAGGGCCACTCAGAGTAAAAACACCTTGTGGGAGGATCTTCGCGGCGGATTTGATTATGTGCGCAGCTCACCTCTGCTGCGCCTGGTGGCCTTTTCCTCCATTTTATTTTCGGTGCTCTTTTTCTCGGTGGCGTTTCCCTTCAATAAAGTCATCACCGCATCCTATCCTGATGAGGCAGGCGTGGCCGGTTTCCTCGGGCTGTTCAACAGCGTCACGACCGCGGCCACCTTTCTGGTTTCCCTCTTTCTGGCCAATCGCATCTATACCAGGCTTGGAATCATCAACAGCATCTTTCTCATGCCCCTGGCCTATATTCTTTGTTTCGTCGTATTCACATTGCACTATGACCTGGGCGGTGCGGCGGTTGCCCGCTTTGTGCAGTTGGTTGTGCTGGCCGGTGTGTCCGGAACAGCCTGGAATGCGATGTTCAATATCATTCCTTCGCAAAAACGCGGGCAGGTCCAGGCCTTCGACAGCGGAGTCCCCTCCCAATTGGGCGTGATGATCTCAGGTGTGCTTCTGATCATTGCAGACAAACTCCTGACCGTCCAACAAATATTTTTAATGGGCACATTGATCGCCGTGATCTGCGGAGTATTCGTCTGGCGGATGCGGACCGCTTATGCCCAGGCCCTGGTGGATGCTCTGCGCGCGGGCCGCCTTGAAGTCTTCAGCTCCAACGAAACCTCCTTCCACGGATTTCAACCGGATGCTTCTGCATTAAATGTCGTCATACACGGCTTGCAGGACTCCAGGCCGACCACCCGCCAATTGGCCGCGGAAATACTCGGGAAGATGCAGGCCTCTTCAGCCATCCCGGCCCTATCACGCCTCCTTTCGGACCCGGAAGCTGCGGTGCGGACCTCGGCCATTGCCGCCCTTGGAAATTTGCAGGCATCTTTTGAGTTGGAATCGATCATTGCCCTTCTGAAAGATCCCGAAGAACAAGTCCGTGAAAAAGCCTTGATGGTCGTCTCGCAATTACATCCCAGTCCCTCCGCCAGCTTGATTGAAAATATCAGCAGTGTAATGAAGGACGATCCTGCCGTCAGCGTGCAATTGCAGGCAGCCGCCACGCTTATCATTCTGGGCTCCGAGGAAGAATCCGCGTCTTATCTGACCCGCTGGTTGAAATCCAGTGAACTCCAGATCCGTTTATCGGCCTTGAAGATCATCGCGGATACAACAACTTATATGAAGAGCTCCTTCGACATGCGGCTTTTGGAGAATTCTCTCAACGATGGCTCCCCCGCCATTCGACGTGCCGCAATTTTTGCACTGGCAGGTTTGAAGGCAGGTGCCATCAACGAAACCCTGATCTCCCACCTGAACGATGCGAACGAGACGGTTCGTCAAGCTGCCGCGCAGGTCCTGCGCCAACGCGGACAGGATAGCCGCCCACTGGTTCTTGCAATTTTCAAAACAGAGAATCCCGCCATAGATTCAGCTCTGGATGCGCTTGCACCCGGCAATCCCAAATCACTCGGTCCACTGAGACAGTTTGCCATGCGTGAGATCGAACGAGCGCGTACCTTGCGAAATCAACTGGCCAGCCTGCCGCCGGCCGGCCGGTGCACCATCTTCCTGCGCGACCAACTGCGCACCTGTTGTTCAATCAGCGAAGGCCGTGTGATCAAGACCATCGGCCTGTTTGGAGACATGCAATCCATGGATCTGGTCCGCAAAAGCATGCATGGATCCAATCCGGAAAATCGCGCCGCCGCCCTGGAGGCTCTGGACACGATTGGCGATAAACAGCTGGCCAAAAACATCGTCAGCCTGTTGGAGGAGGAGCCTCTCCGTTCCGATCCTTCAGCCGCCATCGAAAGCTTATTAAAAAGTACAGACCCGTGGACTCGTGTCCTGGCGGTCTGTGCCATCCCCGAGCTAGAGCTGCACGGGTTGACTCCCCAGTTAAAGGAATTAACAGCGGAACCGGACGCGCTCCTTCAGGAAGCCGTTCAAAAATCACTGGCCCATTTTGACGAGGTAAATATGGATACCCTGAACACCATTTCCATCCTTGAACGTATTCTGCTCCTGCGTGAGATTCCCATCTTCGGCGGACTTTCTCCCGAGGATCTAAAGCGGGTGGCGGAGATCGCCCACGAACAGTGGTATCCCCAGAACACGAATATTTTCAATCAAGGGGATGAAGGCAATGTAATGTTCGTGATCGTGGAGGGGCGGGTCCAGGTGGTGCGAACCTCCGACAGTCACGAAAAAGTATTGGCCGAACGCGGCCCCGGGGATTTCATCGGTGAGATGGCCATCATCGATTCCGTGCCGCGCTTTGCCACCCTGCACACGCTCAGCGATGTCCGCATGCTGGCGATCGACGGTCTGACCTTCATGGGCATCCTGCGTGAAAGGCCGGAAGTCTCCGTGGCCGTTTTGCGCAGCCTCTCCGGCAGACTGCGCGCGATGAGCATGTAAAAATTGTAGTGTATACTGCCAGGGGGATTCAGTTGTCATGTCAAAATCAAACCAATCAAACTGGGATGTGATCGTGGCCGGCGGCGGACCTGCGGGATTCTTCGCGGCCATTCGCTGTGCGGAAATAAATCCAGATCTGCGCGTGCTCATCCTGGAAAAAGCAAGCCAGACCCTTGGCAAGGTGCTCATCTCCGGCGGCGGTCGCTGTAACGTAACCCACGCCTGTTTCGACCCGGCCCAGTTGATCACCTATTACCCGCGCGGAGGCATGGCCTTGCGCGGTGCGTTCACCCGCTTTCAACCGGCCGATACGGTCAAATGGTTCGAGGAGCATGGCGTAAAGTTGAAAACCGAAGCGGACAACCGCATGTTCCCGGTCACCGATTCATCGGAGACCATCGCCAACTGTCTGCGTGAAGCAGCGAAAAATGCCGGGGTGAAGGTTCATTTGGGCACGAGTCTGCTGAACGTGGAAAAAAATCCACAGGGCGGATTCAGGCTCGAGGTCATGAAAGAAGCGAAGGTTCTTTCCATCCAAACGGATAAATTATTGATCGCCACCGGCAGCGACTCCAAAACGCGCGAGATCGTCAGGTCGCTTGGGCATTCCATCGAGGAAGCCGTGCCCTCCCTGTTCACGTTCAACATCAAGGATCCCCGCATCGCCGGACTGGCCGGACTGTCGGTTGAAAACGTAACCCTCCACATCGATTCGCTCTCCCAATCCGGTCCGATGCTCATCACCCATTGGGGATTAAGCGGCCCGGCCGTGCTGAGACTCTCCGCCTGGGGCGCACGGATTTTATTCGGAAGGAAATACCGCTCCTTCTTAACGGTCAACTGGCTCGGAGACTACAAGCTGGACGCTGCCCTTGAAGTATTACAGCACAGCAAGGACTGGCATGAAAACGCACGCAGGAAGGTCAGTGCACAACCCGCCTTTTCACAGATTCCCATCCGTTTATGGAAGCAGCTCACCCAATTCATCGGCGATAAGAACTGGGGGGATGTCTCAAAAGTTGAATTGCGAAAACTTGCCGGTGAATTAACCGCCGGTGAATTCACCATTGAAGGCAAAGGCCAGTTCAAGGAGGAGTTCGTCACCTGCGGCGGCGTGAATTTGAACGAAGTGGATTTCAAAAGCATGCAAAGCCGCATTGTGAAAGACCTCTTTTTTGCCGGGGAAGTGCTTGACATCGACGGCATCACCGGCGGATTCAATTTCCAGTCCTCGTGGACCACCGGCTGGCTGGCTGGAAATGCGCTTGCCGCGGCGGATGCAACCTGAGTTTTTGTATTGACCCACAGCCATTCATCCCGTAAAATCCCCTTGCAAAAATTATATATAATTTTCCGAGGAACCTGCATGGCAAAATACCGAATCTTTTACTGGAAACATATCCCTTCCTCCATTACCGTGGAAGGGGACGGCAAAACCATCAAGAAACAACTCTCCCAGAAGATCCAAAATGCGATCGACTCGTATGCGATGGCCGAAGGGCTGACAGGCACGAGCGAATATGCCGCGCAATACAAACGCGGACCGTGGGTGGAACGCGACGGTTCCCCCGAGGAAGTCGCCGATGCGCTTCTGGCTGAACTGGAAATTGAATTTGCAAAGATAGAGATACCCAGGCGGCAAAGCGCCGAAACCCATTAACACGAAACAGGCAAGGCTTAATTCCTCGCGGTCCCTGCGCCCCCGGAAGTAAAAAAACAACATGACAATCAAACACAACATCATCCTGCAACCCTCCGGCAGCCGTGGACAAGTGGAGGAAGGCCAGTCGATCCGTTCCGCCGCCCGTGACCTGGGCGTGGAGATCGAGTCCATTTGCGCAGAGAATGCCACCTGCGGCAAGTGCATGGTTTTAATAGAAGAAGGCCGCTTCGAGAAGTACAACATCGACTCCAGGCGTGAGAACCTCTCGCCTGTTTCCCCCGAGGAAGCCGCCTATTTCGCCCGCAGGCCCAGACTGTTAAAGGATAAGGGCTGGGAAGTGGGACAGGTACGCCTCTCCTGTCAGTGCAAGGTGCTTGGCGATGTGTTGATCAATGTGCCCGAGGAAAGCCGCGGGAACAAACAGATCGTGCGCAAGAGCGCCAGCAGCCGCGCGATCGAGATCAAGCCTTCGATCCGCAAATACCTGGTCACGATGAGCGCGCCCAACCTGGAGCGCCCCATTGCGGATTGGGAGCGCCTCGCCAAGGGACTCGAAACCTCGATGGGACTGGTCCGGCGCGGCGAGGAGAACCTGCCGCGCTGGTTCGATTTCACGGTGGATTACACCTGCCTGAAGACCTTATCCTCCACCCTGCGGGAAGCAAAATGGAATGTGACCGTTTCGGTCTGGCAGGATAAGGAAGTCATCAGCGTGCAGCCAGGGTATCACGAAGAGAGTTACGGGGCGGCGGTGGATATCGGTTCAACGACCGTGGCCCTGTATCTGTGCAACCTGCGCACCGGCGAAATGCTGGCTGCGGAATCGGAGATGAATCCACAGATTGTGTATGGCGAGGATGTCATGTCCCGCATTCAATACACGATCGAGCACCCGGATGGGCTGGAGAAATTACACAAGGCCATCATTGCCACGCTGAACAAATTACTAAAACAAGCCGCAAAGACTGCAAAGATCAAAATCGAGGATATTCTTGAGATGGTTCTGGTCGGCAACTCGACCATGCATCACCTGCTCTTGAATTTACACCCCAAGGATCTGGGGCTTGCACCCTTTGTCCCGACAATCCATAAATCCGTGGATGTGAAGGCGCGTGAACTTGGGTTTCACATCAATCCGGCAGGCAATATCCATGTGCTGCCGACCATCGCTTCATTTGTGGGCGCGGATACGAGTGCGATGATCGTCGCGGAAGAACCTCACAAGCAGGATGAGAATTGGCTGTTGATCGACGTGGGTACGAACGCCGAACTTGTTCTGGGGAACCGCAAACGGCTGGTTTGCACATCCACACCGACGGGGCCGGCGCTGGAAGGCGCACATGTGGAGTATGGAATGCGCGCCGCACCGGGTGCGATGGAACGTATCTCGATTGACGAAACCACTCTTGAGCCGAAATACAAGGTCATCGGTGTGGACGGTTGGAATACCGATCATGCTGAATTCAAGGGCAAGGTCAAGGGAATCTGCGGGTCTGCGATCATCGACGGGGTGGCGGAATTGTTCCGGGCCGGGATCGTGGACTCTCGCGGCAAGTTCAGGCAAGGGTTAACTTCGAACCGCATCCGAAAGGGCGAGAGCGGCTGGGAGTATGTGGTTGCCTGGGCTGGGGAAACCTCCATCGGCCGGGACATCCCCATGACCCAGCAGGACGTAAGACAGATACAATTGGCCAAGGCGGCGCTGTTCACTGCGGCGCGTACGCTGTTGAAGCGGTTTGGTCTGCAGGATCCGGACAAGGTGATTTTGGCGGGCGGTTTTGGAAGTTTCATCGACAAGGAAAAGGCCATGCTGATCGGGCTGATCCCCGATTGTGCACTGGATCATGTATACGCGGTCGGGAACGCCGCCGGGGACGGGGCCCGGATTGCCTTGTTGAATGTTGAAAAACGCAGGGAAATCGAATCCGTGGCGCGCACCGTGGAGCGCTTTGAACTGCCGACCGACCCCGAGTTCCAAAATCAGTTCATGCTCGCGACGAGTTTTCCGCACATGAGCGAGCCGTTCCCGCACATTGCACACCTGATTCCAAATCGGGTGGCGGACCCGATGGCGAAGAATTTTATGAGCAAATAAAAATCCTTAACCGCAAAGGATACGAGGTACGCAAAGAAAGACCAAAAGAAAAAATTTACCTTGTGCGCTTCGCAGTTAATATTTCTGGAGGATACATGAACAAATTTTTGGAAAGACTCAAGGGCGGGGAAATTCTTGTTGCGGACGGGGCAACGGGGTCGAATTTGCAGAAAATGGGACTCAAGCCCGGCAAACCACCGGAAGACCTGATCATTGACGATCCGGATACGCTTTTGAAACTGGCCCGTTCCTTTGCAGAAGCGGGTTCTGACATCATCCTGACCTGCACCTTCGGCGGCACGCGCATCCGCATGAAGGATTCAAAATATCAGGATCGAACCCCGGAGGTAAATATGCGTGCAGCCGAGATCGCACGCAAGGCCGCCGCGCTCAACAACGGACTGGTGGCCGGCTCAATGGGGCCGGTCGGTGCGATCCTCAAACCCTACGGTCCGCTTGAGCCGGAGGAGGTCAAGGCCATGTTTGCCGAACAGGCCAAGGCATTGGCCGAAGGCGGAGTGGACCTGTTGTTGATCGAGACGATGTTCTCCTTCGAAGAGACGACCGCCGCCTTTGAAGGCGCCCGTTCGGTTACCGAACTTCCCATGGTTGTTTCCTTCAGCTATGACCGCGGCACACGCACCATGATGGGCGTGAAACCCAAGGATGTGATGAAGCATTATAGTGAAATGGGCGCGACCCTGGTGGGCGCAAATTGCGGAACAACCCTCGAAAACATGGAAGCCGTGGTCAGGGAATACGCTGCAACCGCGCCGAATTTTCCGCTGTGGGTCAAACCAAATGCGGGTGTCCCGCACATGGATATCGAGACCGAGCAGGGCGTGTATGATATGAGTCCTGAAGACATGGCCACCTATGCAAGGAAGTATGTTGAGTTGGGCGCAAAAGTTGTCGGCGGATGCTGCGGGAACACACCGGAGCATATTGCAGCGATCGTGAAGGCTGTAAAGATTTGACATACAGGGGCCAGGTATCCGGCCCCTGACACTAAAAAATATGCGCGAAAGTATCTTACAGCTTCTATCTGGCATGAAAATCGAAGACCAGCCTGCATTCAGCGGGCTAATTCATGTCACTGCTGAAGGATTGGAGCATGAAGGACTATCTTTGCACGAGATTCATAAGGATGCGCAAAAAATGGCGGCAGCAGCGGCCAGCACCTTCAAGTTGACAGGCATGCCCTCCGCAACCCTGCCCCTGGATCTGTGCGCCCCGGCGGAGGCATTGGGAGCGGAGCTGAATTTCTACGAGGACGGCGAACTGCAGTTTCCACAGGTGCGGAAGGCGCTCTTTGAATCGACAAAGGAAATTCGCCCACTCCGGGGCGGAATTTCAAACGGACGCATTCCCTTGATCTGTGAAGCGATCGGTCTGGTAAAAAGAGAGATCGGCAGTGAAGCGGTCATTTCCGGCCTGATCCCGGGACCGTACACTCTGCTTTTGTATTTGTGCAACGCAAGAAATCTATTCATTGAAATGAAAAAAGAGCCGCAGGCCGTCGCGGATGCTCTTCTTCTTCTTGGCGCCTTCCTGGCAGAAGTCGGCACGGCTTACAGAAATGCCGGCGCGGACTTTATTACCATTCACGATATGGGCGGGTCACCGGGTTTTATTGGGCCGGTCAAATATGAACAATTCGTTTTGCCCGCGGAAGCACGATTAATTGAGAATTTGCCGGGGCCGTGCGTTTTGTCGGTCTGCGGGAATGTGACCGCTTCGCTGCATTTGCTTCCACAGTCCGGTGCGGACGCAATTTCGATCGATCAGACGGTGGATCCCGCGGCGGCGCGTGCTGCATTCAAGGATACCCTGCTGTTTGGAAACCTTGACCCCGTCGAATCCCTGTATCGGGGAAATGAAGCTGAAGTGCGCGAATCAGCGATCAGGGCGAAAGCGGCGGGCGTGGACGCAGTCTGGCCCGGCTGCGACCTGGTCATCCAGACACCGGCCAGGAATCTCCTTGCAATGATGTAATCGTGCTGTGGTGCACTTTCCCCCGCCCACCCATTGACATAAGCTATTCCGACCTGTAAACTCCAACAAATTTAATCAGAAGATCGAGGAGCACGGCTATGACAGACAAGTCATCAACCGTACGTAAAGCCATTAATTCTGTGAAAGCAAAAGCCAAAAGGGCGGATAAAAGGAAGACTTCAAGGAAATCATCCATCATCATAAATTCTTCGGGGGATTCAGTATCCCACGTGCACGAACTCGCGTGGACGGGTCAGCACGCGGCGGCGATTGATTCAGCGACAGGGGCACTATCCACGCCGAAAATAAAAATTGGCGATCAAATGTCTCTGCTCGACCTGCGCGCCGAATCCTATATCGCCATCGGCAAACTCGACCTTGCGATGAAAGACGCCAAGACAATGGCAAAATTGGCAAAGACCAATCGTCAATTGGAGGCGCAAGCCTTGAACCGCCTCGCCCTCGTCCAAATGCGGACGGGGGGTCTGAAATCTGCAGTCAAATCAGCAACCACCGCGGTAATACGGGCGCATCGCGATGCGCCTCAACGTGCCCTCGCCCTCTTCCGCCTGAGCGAAGCGCAATTCCGTACACAACAAAACGAAGAAGCCGTGACGAGCGCACAAAAAGCCATTGACCTCTTTCAGACCAATGGCGATATCTCCGGGACAGGACGCGCCTATTGGGCATTATCCAATGGGTATGACCAACTCCGTCAAATAGAAGAAGCCCGCCGTGCAGCATTGACCTCGTTCGATCTGTGCCAACGGGCGGGTGATCAATATGGCATGGGCAATGCCTTGAACGCCATCGGTCTATCGGAAGTGGATCTAGCAAAATCCATTCAAGTTCGCCAACAAGCCGTAGAAGCCTTTGAAAAGGCTGGGTATGTGGATCGTAGGCAAGTCGCCACGGGCAACCTGGCACTTGCATATCAGGAATTGGGCTTGTATCCGCATACGGCTAGGCTGCAAAGAGAAGGTGTCGAATTGAACCGCAAGATCGGCGCCAAAGTCTCTTTGGTCTATGCACTAGGTAATCTTGCAGGTGTGGAAGTTTCAATGGGAGATTTTGAATCCGCCCGCGCTCACATTCAAGAGTTCAGCGAATTGGTACCGGCTTTGGGTGACCCAAACATGGACTCGAACGTTGATGCAACCTGGGCAGATCTTTATTTTGCCGAGGGCGACATCCAGACCGCGATCCGCAAGTCGAAATCATCCTTGAAGCTCGTTCAGAAACACAAACTTGGGCGTGAACTTCCCCAATTAACCGAACTGGGCAAAATGTATCTGGCGAACAAGGAATTTGTGAATGCCCTGAAAGCCACCACGCGGGCAACCGAAATGCACCGCGCCCAATCGTTCGCCCGACCCGATGGTTTTACGTCTCAAGCCATTTGGTGGCGACACACGCAAGCCCTGCTCGCCAATAAGAAAACAAAAGAAGCCCGCGCCGCCCTCGACAAGGCGTATGAATTTGTGCTTGAAAGTATTGAGAATGTGCGCGACGAGGGCTTGCGCCGCAACCTGCTGAACAAAGTAACTGAAAACCGAGAGTTGTTGCAGTATTGGGCAAAAGAGTGGAAGAAACGCAATGACGAAAGCACTTCCCGCTATACGCCGGTGATGCCGCATCTTGCCATTGAGTCAAACATCCGCGAGCCGTTCAAACGTCTGGCAGATACGGGCTTGCGCTTAAATGCCCTTCACACTGTTGGTGAAATTCAAACCTTCATCGTGGAAGAAGCCACCGAATTGATCGGCGGCGAACGCGTGCTGTTGATCCTCGAAAACGATGGTAAACCAGTAGTAGCGGAATCCCTGCTCCCGCGCGGAGAGAACGCCACAACCATTCTCAAATCCATCAGCAAACACCTCGCCCAAGCCCGCCTCACGCGGACGGTGCAACTGATCCTTCCCAAGAAGTCTGGTCTCAGCCGAATCGTTGCCCCGCTCATCGCCCAAAACCAAATCCTCGGCTACCTCTACGTAGACATGGACTCGCTCTACGGCTCCTTCGACAACACCGACCGCGACATGCTCGGCATGTTGGCAAATCAAGGCGCGGTCGCTTTGGATAATGCGGGTCTGCTCGAAGGACTCGAGCGCAAGGTCGAAGAACGAACCGAAGAACTAAATCAACGTGTGGATGAACTCGCCATCCTCAACTCTGTGGGCGAAGCCATGGCGAAAACCCTGGATGTCAAAACGGTCACAAAGATCGTGGGTGATAAAGTCCGCGATATATTTCACGCCACTGGCGTGTCGATCATGTTGTTGAATACGCGAACGAACATGATTCATACGCTGTATGAATACGACGAAGGTGAAGGCGGATATGTTGATTACCTTGAACCATTTCCTCTTGGCAAAGGGGTAACCACCAAAGTCATCCAAACGCGAAAACCGCTTTTGATAGGGACAGCCAGGGAAGGGCAGGCACACGGCGCGTATCTTGCTCCCGAACTCATGATACAAGGCAGTGGCATTATTGCGGAATCCGGGATGTATGTGCCCATTGTGATCGGCGAAAAAGTTTTAGGAGTGGTGAGTATAAGCAATTACAAATCATATTTTTTCACCGAAGATAATCTCAGCCTGCTGCAAACTCTCTCTGCCAACATGGGCGTTGCCATTCAGAACGCGCGGCTCTTTGAAGCCGAGCAGGAGCGCGTGGCGGAACTTGCCATCATCAATGCGGTACAAGGCGCGCTTGCGGCTGAGTTGGATATTCAGGGGATATACGACGCCATCGGCGAAAAACTGCGTGAGATCTTCGATTATCAGGACGTGTCGATCTATTCTGCCGATCTAACGGCGCGGACAATGACCATCGTATATTCCTTCGAGAAAGGTCAAAAATCCACAGAGCCGCTCACCGTCCCCATGAACGGCTTGTATGAATACACAGTTAAGGCGGATAAGACCTTCGTTTTTAATGAGGATTTCGCCAAATTTGCGGCGCAATTCAAAGATTATAAAATTCCAAGCGGTGAACTTCCCAAATCCATGTTGCTCGTTCCTGTTCCGCACAAAAAAGAGGCAAGCGAAAGGATATATCTCACCCTGCAGGATGTGGAAGGCAAGACCGTATATACAGAATCGCATGTCCGTCTGCTTGAAACGCTCGCCGCATCCATGAGCGTGGCGTTGCAAAACGCGGTTTCCTTCAAAGCCGAACAGGAACGCGTCGCCGAGTTGCAGATCATCAACTCCATCCAGCAGGGACTCGCCGCCGAGTTGGACTTCCAGGCCATTGTGGATCTGGTTGGCGACAAATTGCGCCGGGTGTTCAATACAGATGATTTCGGGATCCGTTGGTATGAAGAAAGAACAAACCTGGTTCACTTCCTTTACGAATACGAACACGGACAACGGCTGAACATTGCACCACAACCCCCAAATCCTGGCGAAACTTTCGACTTGTTTCTAAAGGACCGTCAACCGATTATCGGGAATACTGCCGAAATTCAGTCCAGAACAGGCGGAACCACACTGCCTGGAACCGATCAAAGTAAATCCATGATCAGCGTTCCCATCATCAGCAGTGACCATTTGATCGGCTCTTTGCAAATTGAAAATTACGAGCGCGAAAACGCCTACGGCGAATCTGAACTGCGTCTGTTGACCACCATCGCCGCCTCGTTGGGGACCGCGCTCGAAAACGCGCGTCTCTTCGACGAGACCCAGCGCCTGCTCAAGATCACCGAAGAGCGCAACGCGGAGTTGGCGATCATCAACAGTGTGCAGGCCGCCCTCGCCGCCGAACTCAACATTCAGGGCATCTATGATGCGGTCGGTGACAAGATCCGCGAAATCTTCCACAATACGGACATGAACATCCGTATTCAAGATCCGCAGACGAACATGACCCATTATCCGTATATGTACGAAAAGGGAGAACGTCTCTTCATTGAGCCTCAACCCTACAGAGAGCAGGGCTTTACCCACCATGTTCTTCGTAGCCGCGAAACGGTGGTTATTAACGAAAACCTATTGGAAGAAGAAAAAAAGTACGGCAGTTTTACCCTGCCCGGAACCGAATCCGAAAAATCGGTGGTGTTTGTCCCGCTGGTAACAGGCGAGCAGGCGCGTGGATTGATCAATCTCGCGAGCATGGAAGAACATGCCTTTAGTGAAAGCGATGTGCGCCTGCTGCAAACGCTCGCCAACAGCATGAGCGTGGCGCTCGAAAATGCCCGTCTCTTCGATGAGACCCAGCGCCTGCTGAAGATCACCGAAGACCGGGCTGCCGAACTTGCCATCATCAACAATGTTCAACGGGGTCTGGCAGACAAGTTGGATATGCAGTCCATTTACGATCTGGTCGGGGATGAGATCCGCAAGATGTTTAGTGCGGATTCAATGATCATCGCCTCCTTCGACCATGAAAAGCAAACTGCCACTGTGCCTTATATTTGGGAGGAAGGTCAGCGCGTCATTGATCAAGAGGCCTTACCATTTAGCGTACTGATCAAACACGTCATTTCCACAGGCGAGCCGGTTCTCATCAATGAGAATGCCATGGAAAAAGCCAAACAATATGGTTTGGTGAATGTTGAAGGAACCAGCTTCCCTAAATCCATGATCTATGTTCCCTACGGCAGCGGCGAAAGGGTCAACGGATATTTCAGCCTCCAAAACATGGGGCGTGAGAACGCCTTCAGAGAGTCGGATGTGCGCCTGCTGCAAACACTGGCCGGCAGCATGGGCATTGCACTTGAAAATGCACGCCTCTTCAATGCCGAGCAGCAGCGCGCCGCGGAGCTTGCCATCATCAACAGCGTGCAGGATGGACTGGCATCCAAACTGGAGATGCAAGCCATCTATGATCTGATCGGCGAGAAATTGGGCGAAGTGCTGCACACCCACGACATCGACATCCGCCTGTTCGACATTCCCAACAACAAAGTGTATTACCCGTACGTGAAGGACAATGGCAATCGCATCATGCTTGAGCCAAGCAACTTTGCAGGGATGTCCAAATACGTGTTTGAAACGAAAGAGATGTTGGTGGTAAACGAAGACCTGCCTGGCTTCATGGCAAAAGTAGGTTCCAACATTCTTCCCGGCACACAAATGGAAAAAAGTTTCGTGGCCCTGCCCATTACCAGCAATGGAAACGTCATAGGAATGGTGGGCATCAGCAACTACGAAAAAGAAAACGCCTTTAGCGAATCAGATGTGCGCCTGCTGCAAACAGTGGTTTCCTCCATGAGTGTGGCGCTTGAAAACGCGCGTCTCTTCGACGAAACCCAGCGCCTGCTCAAGGTGACCGAGGACCGCGCCGCTGAATTGTCGATCATTAATAGCGTGCAGCAGGGTCTGGCCTCAAAACTTGAAATGAAGGCCATTTACGACCTGGTCGGAGACAAGGTCCGCGACATCTTCAACACCGAGGTCGTGTACATCGCCATTCGCAACCCCGAGCACGCGAACATCATTGATTTTCCCTATTATCTGGACCGCGGAAACCGAATTGGTCAGACCGGAGTGACTCTGGGCGAAGGCATTACCTCCCGGGTCATCCTGACCAATCAGGTTTTGATCGCCAATACCATGCAGGAACAGCTTGACCTGGGTGGAATCTATGATGAAGGGGAGGAATCACAATCCTATCTGGGGGTGCCGATCGCCCTGGGAGATTTCGTGGCAGGTGTGGTCAGCGTGCAGGCATATCAACAGAATGCATTTGCAGAATCGGATGCGCGCCTGCTCAGCACCCTGGCTTCCAGCATGGGCGTGGCTTTGGAAAATGCGCGGCTCTTCGACGAAACCCAGCGCCTGCTCAAGGTGACCGAGGATCGCGCCGCGGAGCTGTCGGTCATCAACAGCATTCAACAAGGCCTGGCCGCCGAACTGGATTTTCAAACCATTATTGATCTGGTGGGCGATAAATTGCGTGAGGTGCTCAGAACCGGCGAGATCGGCATCCGTTGGTATGACCCTGCGGCAAATCTCATTCATTATTTGTATGAATACGAGCACGGGGAACGATTAACCATACCCAGCGCACCGCCGCGCTCCAAAACATGGGAAAAGCTGGTGCTGACACGAAAACCGATCATTATTAATACACTGGCCGAAGCGGCGAAAATGGACGTGATCGCAGTTCCAGGGACCGATACAAGTAAATCTGCCGCGTACATCCCAATTCTGGGAAGCGACCGAATGCTGGGAAATATCGTCATCGAAAATTACGAACGGGAGAACGCCTACAACGAGGCGGATATCCGCCTGCTCACCACGGTCGCATCCAGCATGGGTGTGGCTCTCGAAAATGCGCGGCTCTTCGACGAGACCCAGCGCCTGCTCAAGGAGACTGAACAGCACGCCCACGAACTCTCCGCGATCAGCATGGTCAGTCAGGCTTTGGTGGCGGAAACTGAAATGGACAGTATGATCCAGCTCATCGGGAGTCAGATGCGCGAGATCTTCAAGGCGGATATTGCCTATGTGGCCCTGCTGGATCGACAGACAGACCTCATTTATTTCCCCTTCCAGGTCGGCGAGCATTTCACAACGCTTAAACTTGGGGAAGGATTGACGAGCAAGATCATTCAAACCGGCGAACCCCTGCTTCTCAACAAGGATATCAAGACCCGCCGCAGGGAACTTGGCACCACATTGGTGGGCAGGGAGGCGCTTTCGTATCTGGGAGTGCCGGTCAAATCGGGCAGGGATACCATCGGGGTCTTGAGTGTGCAGAGCACCACTGCGGAGGATGTCTTCAACAAGGATGACCTGCGTCTGCTGACCACCATCGCTGCGAATGCTGGTTCCGCCATCCACACCGCACAACTGCACGCGGAAACGCAGCGCAACGCAAGCCAAATGGCGACCATCGCCAATGTCGGCCGCGAGCTTTCCGCCACGCTCGATATGCACAATGTGGTGAAAAGCGTGGTTGAAAATGTTCACAAGCTTTTCAATGCGCGCGACACCATTCTACGGCTGGTGGAACCCGATGGGAAGACCCTGCAAACTGCTCTTGCACTCGGCATGTATGCGGAGGAAAATGCAGCCGATCCACTTATCCTTGGCGAGGGCATCACCGGCAGCATTGCCCAATCGGGGATCGCTGAAGTGATCGATAATGTGGAACTGGACCCGCGCGGTGTGCATGTGGTCGGCACGCCCGATCAGGAGGATACGCCTGAAACCATGATGGTGGCTCCGCTCATCGCCAGCAACCGCACCATCGGTACGCTTTCCGTTTACAAGGACCGCACCCAGGGGAATTTCTCCTCCATTGACCTGGATTTCCTGGTCGGTCTGGGCCGTCAGGCTGCGATCGCCATTGAAAATTCACGATTATTCGATGAGGCCCAACAGGCACGCGCCCTGGCCGAGGCGGCCAATGAAGCCAAGAGTTCCTTCCTCGCCACCATGAGCCACGAGATCCGCACGCCCATGAACGCCGTCATCGGCATGAGCGGATTGCTGCTTGACACGGATCTCAACAATGAACAACGCGACTACGCCGAGACCATCCGCAACTCGGGTGATTCCCTGCTGACCATCATCAATGACATTCTGGATTTCTCCAAGATCGAAGCGGACCGGATGGACATCGAATCCCAGCCGTTTGATCTGCGTGAATGCGTCGAATCCGCACTGGACCTGGTGTCTGCGCGAGCCTCCGAAAAAGGGCTCGACACCGCCTATATTTTTGAAGGGGACGTTCCGGCCGCGATCAGCGGGGACGTGACCCGCCTGCGCCAGATCATGTTGAACCTGCTAAGCAACGCTGTGAAGTTCACCGAAAAAGGCGAGGTGGTGCTGACCACCATTTCCCAACCGATCGGAAACAACGAAGTAAAGCTTACCTTCTCAGTTCGGGATACCGGAATCGGTTTGAGCGCGGAGGGCATGAGTCGTTTGTTCCAGTCCTTCTCGCAGGCCGATTCATCCACGACACGTAAATACGGCGGAACCGGTCTTGGTCTGGCCATCAGTAAACGCCTGAGCGAATTAATGGGCGGGGAAATGTGGGCCGAAAGTGAAGGTCTGGGCAACGGCTCCACTTTTGTTTTCACAGTGATCGCCCCGCTCGCCGATCTGCCTGCAGCCAAACAGCGTGAACATCTGGGAGTCCAGCCAGAGTTGCAGGGCCGGCATCTCTTGATCGTGGACGACAATGCCACCAACCGGCGCATTCTTAACCTGCAAACCGCCAAATGGGGCATGTCCACGCGTGACACTGAATCCCCGCTGGAGGCGCTCGAATGGATGAGGAACGGCGGGAAATTTGATCTTGCGATTGTCGACATGCACATGCCCGAAATGGACGGCCTGGAACTGGCCACACAGATCCGCCAGATGAATAAAAAAATGCCGCTGGTGCTGTTCAGCTCCCTCGGCCGCCGGGAGGTCGGTGATAATGCAAACCTCTTCAGCGCCTATCTCACCAAGCCCATCAAACAATCCCAATTGTTCGATACCCTGGCGGCCATCTTCGATGCCGAAAAAGCGCAGGATGTAAAACCTGCGGAAGAGCGCGTCAGGCTTGATCCCGAAATGGCGGCCCAACACCCGTTGAGGATATTGCTGGCCGAAGACAACGCCGTCAATCAAAAACTGGCCGTGCGCCTGCTGCAACAGATGGGCTATCGTGCAGATATTGCGTCAAACGGCATCGAGGCCATCGAATCGGTCGAACGCCAGACCTATGATGTGATCCTGATGGATGTGCAGATGCCCGACATGGATGGACTCGAGGCCACGCGCCAGATCGTGGCGAGATGGCCGGATACCCACCCGTATGTGATCGGGCTGACCGCCAATGCCATGCAGGGCGACCGCGAAATGTGCATCGCCGCCGGCATGAGCGATTACCTCACCAAACCCATCCGCGTGAATGAACTGGTGGATGCGCTGCTGAAAGCGCCAAAATAGAATCGAACAGGAATGGAAAACGAATGTCAACACTGGATCTGAACACCTTCCAAGAACTCAAAGACGCCACCGGCGCTGACTATATCGCTGAATTGATTGATGCCTTCCTCGATGATGCGCCCAATCTCTTTACCCAGATGAATTCCGCCCGAATGACCGGGGATGCCGAGACCTTCCGCCGTGCGGCACATTCCTTGAAGTCCAATGCCGCGACCTTTGGAGCGATGGAACTGTCTGCGCTCGCCAAGGAACTGGAAGGCATGGCCCGCGAGAATAATCTCGAGATCGGCACCCGCCTCGAGGTCATGCAGGATGCGTACCGCCGGGTCGAGAGTCAATTGCGGGCTTTAAAATAAAATCTTTTGAAAAGGAATTCAAAATGGCCGTATCCATTGAACCTGCCCGACTGCTGGTCGTTGATGACAACAAGGTAAATCGCATGGTGCTCTCGCGCAGTCTCGAGCAGCAGGGACATTTCGTGGAGACCGCCGAAAACGGCCGGGAGGGGCTGGAGAAGATCCGCACCCAGACCTTTGACCTGGTGCTGCTGGATATTGAAATGCCGGAAATGGACGGGTTTCAGGTGCTGGAAGCCTGCCTGAACGACTTCGGCCTGCGGCAGATCCCGATCATCATGACCTCCGCCATGGAGGAATTGGATGCGGTCGTCAAGTGTGTCGAACTGGGCGCGGAGGATTATTTGACGAAACCGGTCAACCCCATTCTGCTGCGCGCGCGGGTCAATGCCAGCCTGGAAAAAAAACGGCTGCGCGATGAACAGCGCAAGTTGTTCAGGACCTTCGCCACCAAGGAAGTGGCCGAGGAATTGCTGCGCACCGGGTTTTCCCTGGGCGGCAAACATGTGAATGCGACCGTCATGTTTGCGGACATCCGTTCCTTCACCACGATCGCGGAAAGCCAGGACCCGTCCGACACCATCGAATTGCTCAACGGATATTTCGGATTGATGTTCGACGCCATCAACAATCACGGCGGGACCGTTAATCAGATGGTGGGCGACGGACTGATGGCGGTCTTCGGCGCCCCGATGTTCCAGGAGGATCATTGCGAACGCGCAGTCCGTGCCGGCCTCGAAATGCTGGAGCAGCTCAAGGTGTTCAATGAACAGCAGTCCGCGCAGAACAGGATGCGCATCCATATCGGCATCGGCATTGCCTCCGGGGAAATGATCGCGGGGTACACCGGCACGCAAAGCCGCGCCACCTACACCTGCATCGGCGACACGGTCAACCTGGCGGCGCGCATCGAAAATCACACCAAAACCGCGCTGCGCCCGCTTCTGATCGACATGCACACCCGCGAGGGTTTGTCGGATGCCTACCAGCTGGAATCCCTGGGCGAGGTGCTGTTCAAGGGCAAACAGCAGCCCATTCACATCTTCGCCGTGTCAAAATAATCCTGATCCCGTTCGCAACCAGCGGGCTGAGTCCGCTGGTTTTTTTATTGGTTATAATCCCTTCAATGCGTCGTTTCCTATCATCCCAAAAATCGATCCCCTTTTTTTTCGCCGCACTGACCCTCCTGTCTTATGGCCTGCTGCTTCCCTCGACCGGATTCTATTGGGATGATTGGCCCTTCGCCTGGATCGCAAAATTCCTTGGCCCCGCCGAGTTTCTGCCCGCATTTGCACCGTTTCGTCCCTTCCTGGGACCGATCTTTTACCTTACCACCAGCCTGATCCCGCCTGTTCCGTTGTATTGGCAGATCTTTGCCCTCGCCATCCGATTCCTGCTTGGGCTCTCGGCCTGGTGGATGTTCCGGCAGATCTGGCCGACCCGTCCACGGATCGCGTTAATGGCATCGCTTTTAATCCTGGTCTTTCCCGGATACAGCCAGCACTGGGTCGCGCTGACCCACATCAACCAGGAACTCATACCCTTTATTTTCTACCTGCTGTCCTTTGGATTCACATTCAAGGCGTTGCGTGCGGAAAAACCCCTGCCTCCACTCATTATTGCCTTGCTGCTGCAGTTGTGCGGCATCTTTCCGACCGAATATTTTTTTGGCCTGGAAGGACTGCGCTTTCTCTTTATATTTTTCCTGGTTCAAGGAAGCCAGGCCGAAAGATTCATTCGAACTTTCAAAACCTGGTGGCCGTATTTATTGGTCTGGATCCTGAATGCCGCCTGGCTGGTCTATTATTACAAATTCGGTCCCTACACCTCCTACGAAGTCACCGCCGCACATTCCCTGACGTTTTCAACAATTCTCGCGGGAACACTGGATGCCTTGTGGAAGGCAGGCTTCTACGTTTGGATTCAAGTTCTGACCCTGACCTTCACCTCCCTGTCCGCGCCCGCTTCCCTCCTGACCCTGGGATTGGCCGGGCTTTCCTTTGCAGTTCTACTCCCTTATCTTAAAACCATCCTTCAAACACAGGTGGATGAAGATGGGCCTTTTTCGACTCCCCTTCTGATCATCGGATTCCTTGGCATTCTGCTCGGGAGACTGCCATCCTTTGCTGCGGGCCTGCCGCTGACCCTGCAATCCTCCTACGACAGATTCATGATCTCAATGATGATCGGCGGGAGCCTGTTCCTGATCGGCTTGATCGAATTTTTCTTAAAAAGCATGCGCATAAAAACGTTCCTTTTTGCGGCCATCCTTGCACTGGGCATCGGTCAGCAATTCTTCAACGCCAACATCTTCCGCCGTGACTGGGAAAAACAAAGGGATATCTACTGGCAGATGACATGGCGCATACCCGGCCTTAAACCGGATACAGTGTTATTAACCGACCAGATGCCGATCGACTACGAGACCGATCTTTCGTTTACCGCCCCCATCAATTGGATGTACGCCCCTGAATATACCCGCGCCGACCTGCCCTACATTCTTTTATACACGGAAAAAAGAATCGGCGGCCCCACCCTGCCGGCCTTTGAACCGGGCCTCCGCATCACTTATCCCTACCGGACCGTGACATTCAGCAGTTCCACATCCGAAGCATTGGTTATCTATATGTCCAGGAACGGATGTTTACGGGTATTGGACCCGGCCCACGGGGACATGGAAATCTACGCCAAACTTCCCAGCGTATTAACTGGCGCCATTCCCCTTTCCGATCCAGGGCGTATCATTACGAACGCCAGCCCCCCGGCAACGCCAATGTTCTTTTCAGAAGCAGAGCATGATTGGTGTTATTACTTTACAAGAGCGGGACTTGCCCTGCAAGCCAACGATTATCAAAAAGCGGTTTCCCTCGGCAATGAAGCCATCTCGCTTGGATACAAACCGGATGACCAGAATGAATGGCTGGTCTTTATCGAGGCCAATGCGTTAACGGGGGATATTGAAAAAGCAAAGGACCTCTCTGCCCGGGCCCTGGCCGAAGATGTACGTGTCCGCAGGGGGGTGTGTACGGTTTGGGAGAGCTTGGAATCCTCCATTGGCGTTGAAAAAACCGAAGAGGCCTTCTCAGCCTTTAAGTGCAATCGCTGACCGAAAATAAATCCAATGGCAGACCGTTAATCAAGAATACGATTCTGATACGTCCACAAACGCCGGTACAAACCACCCTGCCGGATCAAATCCGCATGCTTCCCCCGTTCGACAATTTGCCCGTGATCCATCACCAAAATCTCGTCCATGTTTTCCATGCCGGCCAGCCGGTGTGTAATGAGCAGGGACGTTTTTCTTTTCATCAAGGCAAACAGGGTTTCAAGCACCTCCCTCTCGGTCAATGCGTCGAGGTTGGCAGTGGGTTCGTCCAAAATCAGAATCGGAGCATCCTTGATGATGGCCCGCGCAATGGCCAGCCGCTGACGTTCCCCTCCCGACAGCCGCAGTCCCTGTTCGCCGATCATCGTGTCATATCCCTTGGGCAGTCCCATAATAAAATCATGGATCCGGGCGGCCTGCGCTGCGGCCTCAACCTGTTCCCTTGTGACCCGCCGGCGGGCAAAACGCAAATTCTCGAAGACAGATGTGTTGAAGAAATAGGCATTCTGTGAGACCAGACCGATTCGCGCGCGGACTTCATCCTGCTCCAGCGTCTTGAGCGACTCAGCGCCCAAACGAATCTCCCCGGAACGATAATCCCAGAATCGCAGGAACAAACTTGCCAGCGTGGATTTTCCCGCGCCGCTTGGCCCGACAATCGCAATCGACCTTTCCGGCTGCAGATTGAAACTGATGTTTTTCAATGCCGGGATGGACTGACCCGGATAAATAAATGACAGGTTGATAATATTCAACCGATCATCATTCATTGTGACGGGAAGGTTGACTGCAGAGGGCCGGTCTTTGACCGCAGGTTCCGTATCCACCACTTCGAATAGTCGTTTAGCCGCCTCGCGCGAGGAATTCCACATTTGAGCGGCAAGAGGAAGCGGGGTAACAGCTTCGAAGGAAGCAAATGTCAGGAGGGTTAACGAAGCCAGCATCGGCCCAGCCAGACTGCCATCCGTCACGTTCGGAATGCATAAAAAGAGGATCGTCCACAAGCCCAGGTTGGTCAACAAGGTGGAAAGACCGGCATGGATTCCCGTCACCCGCGCCATTCTGTGTTGAGCGTCGCTGTAATGGGAACCGATCGATGCGATCTGACCCAGGCTTTCATCCGAACGGTTGTAAGCCAGCAGGTCCGCCATGCCTTGAATGCCGTCCACAAGACGGGTGTGCAAATCTCCCCGCAGGGTGATGGCCTGCGCGGCAGGACGCCGGCTGATCACCTGCGCGATGACAGGCAGAATCAGGCCGAGGCTGAGAAAAAAGATCAGAAAAACAGGAGCAAGGACCGGGTGGAAAGATCCGAGAAATATCGAAGTGAAAATGCCCACGACCACGGCAGTCAAGGGCGGCGAGACGACCCGAACGTAGAAATTTTCCAGGGTCTCCACATCCCCGATGATACGGGCCAGCAGGTCTCCGGCGCGAAACTCCATCAAGCAGGCGGGTGCGAGCGGTTCAAGTTTTTCATAGAACCAGACCCGCAGACGGGAGAGCAGTCGAAAGGTGACATCATGCGAAACAAGGCGCTCCAGATAGCGGAAGATGCCGCGCGTAATTCCAAAGAAACGCACTCCGACCACCGAGACCCCCAGGTCCGCCACGGAAGGATGCAGGGCTGCTGTGGAGATTAACCATGCGGAAGTCCCCATCAGCGCCACACTCGAACCGATGGTGGCCGAACCGATCAGAACCGAAAGAGCCACCCTGCCCCAATTGCCTTCCAGAAAAGATAAAAGCCGGGGAAGAATTTTTAATTCCCGGCCCTCGACCATCGGCTGCACATTGCTTAAAGATGCATTTTCAAAAACTGGGGAGCGGCCGTCTGATGTTGCGGGCCGGCCAATATTATTGGCGGCCTCAACTTCCACATAGGTCTGCACCATGCCCGCGTACATGCCTTTCTTCGCGAGAAGTTCGTCATGCGTACCCTGTTCGATGATGCGGCCTTCCTCCAGGACAATGATTCTGTCGGATTGAAAGACGGTGTTGAGACGATGGGCGATGGTGAGAGTGGTTCGGCCCTGCATCAATCTGCGGGTGGAGTCTTCCAGGAGAGATTCGGTCTCAGGGTCCAGGCTCGAAGTTGGCTCATCAAGGATCAGGATCGGGGCATCTTTCAGGAAGGCGCGCGCAAGGGCCAGCCGCTGGGCCTGTCCGCTGGAAAGGCGCGCTCCGCCTTCGCCGATGGGAGTTTCGTATTTTTGCGGCAGGGATTCAATAAATTCATGCAGGTGGGCGGCTTGCGCAGCAACAATGATCTCATCCAAGGTTGCATCCGCCTTGCCAAGGCGAATGTTTGCCGCAATGGTATCGTGAAAAAGATGAGGGCTTTGCGGAACCCATGCAATCTGGCTTCGGAAAGGCGGCAGATCATATGCAAAAAGTTGTTTATCTCCGGTCTCGTATTGAGTGGTTATCCGGCCGGCAGTTGGATAAATAAAGCCAAGCAATAAATTGACCAGTGTGGATTTCCCCGCACCGGTTTTTCCAACGAGGGCAATTTGCTGGCCACGCTGGATGGTTAGATCAATGTGATCCAGTGCGGGGGTCATTTCGTTGGGATAAATAAAGGTCAGGTCCGATATTTCCACTTTCGATACTTCACCGCCCTGAAATCCCTTTTCGGTTTCCAAGGATTGAACTTCACCAATTGGAGTATCCAGAATCTCATAGATCCTCCTGGCCGCGGTCGTACCTGACATGCCGGCGTGGAAGCGTGCGCCCAGTGCGCGCAGGGGCATATAAAACTCGGGCGCCAGCACCAGCAAAAAGAGGGCGGGCTGGAATTCCATTTTGGCGTACAGAAGGCGAAAACCGATCTCCACGGCAATCACGGCAGTGCTAAGAGTGGCCAGCAATTCAAGCGCAAGCGCGGAAAGAAAGGTGACCCGCAGCACGCTTAACGTTGTATCACGAAATCTATCGCTGACCTGGGCAATGGTGCGGGTCTGCGCCTTCGATTGGCCGAATATCTTCAAAGTGGTCAGGCCCTGCAGGCTGTCCAGAAAATGGGCGCTCAGCAAACGCAGCGTCTCGTACTGGCGTTTGGTGACAGCTTCGGCACCCCTGCCGATCATGATCATAAAAAAGGGGATCAAGGGCGCTGTGATCAAAAATATGAAACCTGAAAGTAAATCAATGGGAAAAACAAAGACCAGAATGGATAAAGGAACAAGTGCTGTGATCACCAATTGGGGAAGATACTGGCTGAAATACGCATCCAGGGCTTCGATTCCCTCGACTGCGGCAGCGGTTAATTCCCCGGTGCGTTGTTCGCGTGTGTAGGCTGGTCCCAATTTGAGAATGTGCGCGAAGAGACGATCCCGCAAATCCGTTTTAATCCGAACTGCAACGGCGTTGGCCGAGACTTCGTTAACCCATGCAAGCAGGGCGCGCCCGGCAATGGCCGCCAGCATAAGGGTCAGGAGGCCGGTCACTTGTGGGAGTGTTTTACCCAACAGGAAAACCTGATTAACCGAGCTGCTGAAGAGCCAGGCCTGCCAAATGGTCAACAGACCGGCTAAAAATCCGGAAAGAACCGTTAAGGTCAAGGCAGAGCGGGTGTCACGGGTAAGCTGCAGGAGTCTACGATGCATGGGATAAAGTTTCAGATCTGAAGTTAAAAAATTGGAAGGTTGAACATAACATTGTCAACCTTCCAATTATACGAACGAAACGGTTTAGTAAACGAGGGTCTTTTTATCGGTGCTGATTCGTTTGCGGAACATGTAATAAGTCCAGCCCTGATAGGCGAGCACGATCGGCACAAAGATCAAGGCCACAATGGACATGACCGTCAGGGTGTATTGGGAGGATGAGGCATTATAAATTGTGAGGGACCAATCGGGATTGGTGGTGGAGAGCATGACATTCGGGAAGGTCATGGTAAAGAAGGTCACCTGGGTCAGCACGATGTTCAGCGCAACCATGATAAAAGCCCAGCCTTCCATCTTTCGATTGAGGAAGTACCTGGTCAACAGAAGGACGGTCACAGCCGCGATCGGGACAATTCCCGGGTTAATGACACCACGGGCCCAAAAGCCCCCGACATAAGTGAATACACCCAACAGAATATACAGGACGGAGGTCACGGCCCAGATCTTCTTCGCCGCGGTGTTGACCCGGTCCCGCATTTCACCCTCAAGCTTGAGGCCAAGGAAATTGGCGCCATGCAAAAGGAAGATGGCTACGGTGGTTACACCACCCAGTAATCCATACGGATTGAGGAGAGTGAACAAGTTGCCGGTGAACATTTTGTCGGCATTGATCGGAACGCCGCGGGCAAGATTTGCGAAGGCAGCGCCAAGCAAAAGGGCCGACAGAAAGGAACCGATCGCAATCATCCAGTCAAAGCGGTTGCGCCAGGCGGGAGCGGAATCCTTCGAGCGGTATTCAAAGGAAATCCCGCGCAGGATCAAGCCAACCAGCAACAGGAACAGGGCCAGATAGAAGCCGCTGAACATGGTGGCATACCATTCAGGGAAGGCGGCGAAGGTCGCGCCGCCTGCTGTCAGCAGCCAGACCTCATTGCCGTCCCACACGGAACCGATCGTGTTAATGATGGCGCGGCGTTCCTCATCTTTTTTCCCGAGGAAGGGCAAAAGCATCCCCACCCCGAAATCAAAGCCCTCCAGAAAGAAGAACCCGATCCAGAGTACAGCGATCAAAATAAACCAGAGAATTTGCAGAAATTCGTAAGACATGTTATTCCTCCGCGATCAATCTTGTGAGCCGACAAGCGCGGGAACGGCATCCACAGATTCATGCATGGCAGCGTCCGGGCCGGCAATGGCATACTTCTTCATCAAGTACACCATGGAAACAGCCAGGGAGCCGTAAACAACCGTATAACCGATCAGGGAGATGAGCAGGTCAACCGGGGTCAGGTTCGGGGAGACCGCATCCTGAACTTTGAGAAGGCCGTACACGATCCAGGGTTGACGTCCCATTTCGGTCAGGATCCAGCCGCTGGCGTTGG
This sequence comes from Chloroflexota bacterium, assembly GCA_021414245.1. GTDB lineage: Bacteria > Chloroflexota > Anaerolineae > Anaerolineales > Villigracilaceae > Villigracilis. The sequence continues at coordinate 71,679 of JAIOOU010000003.1, read as the reverse complement.
CCAGATACGGCAGAACCAGCATAGAAGGCACCCACTTCATCCATTTTGCGCTGGTAATATCACCTCGGGCATTGGACCAAACGAAGAATGCCGTAACCCCCATCATCACAAAACCGAACGCCATCATGATGCGGAAGGTCCAATACGTGACCACCATCAACGGAATGTAATCACCAGGACCAAACTGCTGCTCGTACTGGGCCTGAAGTTCATTGACGCCCTTGACTTCACAGGTGAAATTATTGCAGGCCAGGAAACTCATGGCCGCAGGAATACGGACCGACCAGACTTCCTTTTTACCGGACAGGTCTCCAATGGTGAGCAGGGAGAAGGAAGCCGGCTGTTCTGTTTCCCAGATCGCTTCGATCGAAGCCAATTTCATAGGTTGAACTTCGCGCATGTACTGACCCATGGTATGGCCGCCCAGGAAGATCAGGATACTGGCAACCAGGCCAACCACCGAAGCAATTTGAAATGACAGTTTGAAAAACTCCACATTTTGTTTGCGGATGATATGGTAGGCACTCACAGCGAGAATGAGGAAGGCCGCCATGGCCAGACCATCGGAGATGGTGTGCCAGAAGAAGATCCAGCCCTTGGGGTTTCCGATCAAGGCAAAGAAATTGACCAATTCGAGACGGCCCTTGGCTTCATTGAAAACATAGGAAGCAGCGGGAGGGGCCTGCATGAAACCGTTTGCCAGCAGGATCCATAGAGCCGAGAGATTTGAACCGATGGCAGCCAGCCAGATCGATGCAAGGTGAACTTTTTCAGGGACCCTGCCTTCGCCGAAAATCCAAATGCCCAGGAAGGTTGATTCCATGAAGAAAGCCATCAAAGCCTCGACGGCCAGAGGGGCGCCGAAAATATCGCCCACATAACGGCTGTACTCGCTCCAATTCATGCCGAACTGGAATTCCTGAACGATGCCCGTCACCACGCCAATGGCAAAGTTGATCAGGAACAACTTGCCCCAAAACTTGGCCATTTTGCGCCAGGTTTCGTCCTTGGTTTGATAATAACGGGTTTGAAAAAATGCCACATACCAGCCCAATCCCAAAGTCAACGGGACGAAAAGCCAGTGGTAGATGGTCGTCAGACCAAATTGCAATCGAGAAAGTATGACTGGGTCCATAATTTTATGCTCCAAAAGGGATGATGAAATTCTTGATTGTGACGTTGTTACAGCTTAAATTGAATGTATTTCGGCAATTTCTCCTTTCAAACCTAATTTTCTTGATTGGCACCGCAAAGGCACTAATCAGCCGACTCGGATACAGTAACGGGAAACAGCTCATCCACAGGAATTGAAGCGCGGGAACGGCTTGCTTTGATATTGGTCTCAATAACGCGGGCCTCGTCGACCAGTTGTTCAAAAGTGATCCGGGACATTTCGTTGCGAAGCAGGTTTTTTAATCGGATCCACTGACAATGAACCGGACAGCGGGTGTCGAACGGGCACTCCCCCGGTTTTAGAACGCAATCGGAAAGATACAGTTCTCCTTCAAAGTGCTCCACCACTTGAAGAAGCGTGATCTGGTCCGGGGTGTGGGCAAGGGCAATTCCCCCGTCACGCCCGGCCTGGGTATGCAGAAAGCCTCCGCCCGCCAGTTCGGCAACAATACGCTGAAGGAGAGCCGGCGGGATCAACATTTCCCGCCCAATCTCGGATGAAGACACCCGCGATCCGGGGGTCTTTTTGGCGAGGGCGAGGACGACTCTCACTGCGTAATCGGTTTGACGGTTAATTCTTAACATGGCATCCTAATATTGAGTATGTCGGTCAATGTTTACGGCTATTGTAAGAATATCCAGCAATTTTTTGATGTGGCGTTAATCACTTTGCAAAATGACAAATGTCTTTTATTTTATGTTATCCTGCGAATTATTTATTACAGCTCTTGTCCAATTATTTATGGACTTTAATTATCCGACCCGGATTTGAACAAAAATCCTTATTCTGTTTGAATGATATAATCCTCAAATCTTAAATTCAGAGGTAAACCATGATAAATCCAATAATTTTCCAATTTAATATTCTGGGGTGGCCAATCACCCTTCGCTGGTACGGGGTCCTGGTCATGTTGGGTGCCGTGGTCGGTACATTGATTGCGGAAAGAGAAGTTAATCGGCGCGGCGAAAACGGGGAAAGCATCTGGGACGGCCTGGTCTGGATCCTGCCAGTGGGCATTATCGGGGCCCGGTTATGGTACGTGGTCAATAGCATGCTTGGGGGCGGGACTTATTACATCGAGAACCCAATTAAGATCCTGTATATTTGGGAAGGCGGATTGCACTTCTTTGGTGGTTTGTTGTTTGGCGGAGTGGCTCTGTATTATTTCCTCAAGCAAAACGGGATGGATATCTGGCTGTTTCTCGATTCGATCGCCCCGGCGATCTTCATTGGCCAGGCATTGGCCCGGCCCGCCAACTACATCAATCAGGAACTGTATGGACAACCCACCAAACTCCCCTGGGGCATTTCGATCGATGCGCAGCACCGCCTGGCTCAATATGCCGACCTTGGCAAATTTCCAGTGGAGACTACCCGCTTTCACCCAACTTTTCTCTATGAAATGATCCTGAATATACTCCTGGCCTTGTTGTTGATCTGGGTCTCCCGCCAATATGCTGAAAAAATGAAGCCCGGCGCGGTGTTTTCCATCTGGCTGGTCTTCGCGGGCCTGGCGCGGGCCTTCATTGAATTTTTCCGTCCGGACCAGCCCCTTATAGGCAATTCCTTTGTAACCTATTCCATGGCCGTCTCGCTGTTGATGGCGGTCGCCGGTGTTGTCATGCTGCTGGTCCGCTACGGCAGGTTGCAGCTGGCCATGGCAGAGAATTGGGAAAATGAATATCATATTAAATCGGTCGGGACCAAGGCCAAAAGTGTTCCACAAAGCACTGCGCCCGCCGCAATCCTCAGCAAGGGCCCCGTGGCGTCCAAAGCTGCAACCAAAAAGCCGGCTGCAAAATCAGTTTCAAAAACTATCACCAAGAAACCCGTCCGAAAAGTTGTAAAGCCCGCAAAAACGACCGCAAAGAAGACCGCTGTGAAAGGAAAGGCGGTAAGGAAAGCTAAATAGCGGGAGGATATAAATCAAAATCGGCGTGCAGGTGACTTCGAAAAAGTCGTCTGCACGCCGATTTTTAATTGATTTAAACCGGATCTATCTAACGGCATTCACACTCGAAACCACTTCCGCTTCCCTGGTATCAAAGTCAAAGCGCTTGAACACGTCTGCATACATCTCCACGATCTGTTCGCGGCTAAATCCCATTTCCTCGTAGGAATAGGCGTGGTCGCTGTTGAAGGTCAATGTCTCCTTGACCGCCTGGTCAATGATAATGGGCAGGCCGGGCTTATCCGGATAGCCAAATTGCTCGTAAAATGCGCGAATGACATGCTCGGGTCGCTGAATCAGATCATCGTATTTCAGAATCAGGTGCCGGGGGGAAGGATGCGCGTCGATATATTGAAGTGGATGGGAATACCAGTGTCGGGTCATATCCACGATCTCGTCCACATAATGAAATCCCGGTTTCGGGTCTGTAAAAATACGGCGTGAATAGTTTATCCAGGAGATCGTGGAGGGCAGCATATCCAGCGGGTTGCGGGCAAGATAGACAATGCGGGCATCCGGGAAGAATTCAACAACGGTTTCGATCTTCGCGCTAAATGCGGGATTCTTTGCGACAAAGTATTTCTTGCCGGTTACATACATGTGACGCTGCAGCATGGATTTATAAAAGGTCATGATGCGGCGCTTATGTTCGGGACTGAGAGCCTCGTCGAAATGCTGGTAGTTCGGCATCTCATCCATGAAGGGAAAAAGGAAGGTGACGAAATACCCGTCCCAAATATGCAGGTGAATGTTTTCATCCTCTTCAGGTTGGAAGAAGGAAATGGGATGGATCTTGATCGTGCCGAGGGTGCGGCGATCAAAGGCAAACAGCAACCGGTGCAAAACATTGCCGAAATATTTTCTATCGATACCCGCAATGAAGCGGGTGAATTTCTTTTGAATGACCGAGGGGGTTAGATAGATGTCCCAGGTGGTCAGGCTGGTGAAGGTTTCCGTATCGCGGGAAAGCAGGCGGTGCAGGAAGGTGGATCCGCTGCGCAGGTTGCCAAGAATAAAGAGCGGTTTTTCAATGGGGTGATTCTTATAGTCGGGGAAGAAAATGTCATCCAGCCAGAAGCAGAACCAGTGGATGAGCATGCCAACTGGCCAGACTATGCAAAAAAGTGCAAGGAAGATAAAGCGCTTTCGGGTCAGGCGGGCCGTGGTATTTTTTGAGTCGAAGAAGGAACGATAAAGCGAGCGCCAGAATAGGGGGAAATTATATTTCATTTAAGGGTGTGTGTCCTTGCATTTAATGCCTGCAGTGAAAAAGCCCGTCAGGGCTTTTTTGATTATTCTATCACCAATCCCGCTGCCGGCAGGCAATATTTAGAGGGATTCTACAAACTTCTTGATGCGTTCGAGCAGCTCCTGATGAGCGGTCTGGGCCTGGCTAAATGCATATTTGAAGAGTAAATCCGGCGCTTTGAGGGTGATGGTTTCATGCAGGTTAACCCCGCCCTGCACAGCCGTCACTTTCGTCCTGTTTTCCACATGGGTATTCGGAGATTGATATGCCTGGGTATGGACGGTATCCTGTGTCACGGCAAGAATGTCCGCGCGATAGCGGATTTTGAATTTGAACGGTCCCCATTTTAACTGGTCGGTGATGAAAAAACGCTGCACTCCAGGCGGGGCTTCGCGCGCCTGTTCCACTTTGATGATCAAGGGATGGATCCTGTGATGCTGGTTGTAATTGGCAACCACGCCAACCACCGTCCGAACATCTGACTGGATAAAGATCTCTTTTTCGAATGTTCCCTGTTTCATGGATTCATTATACTGTCATATTTCCGGCCTGAAACTGACCATCGAAGCTTTATCGCGGATCTTTCCACGCCGATCCCTGATACAGCCTCATCAGCATATCGGCCCAGGCAGCTTTGCCTCCCCTACCCTTTTTCCACAAATTCCTTGAATCGGGCCATGTCCCTTTCGGTCCGCGCGACAAAATTCTTTTTCATTAACGGACCAACGATCTTCATCAGGAGAGTCTTGAATCGATACTCCACCTGGGCCTTCCAGATGGTTTCATTTTCGCCGCTTGCAATAAAAGTATTGCAAATGCTGTCCTCAGCAAAGTCATTCTCATAGATGCCGTCAAAACGGTCGGGCTCGGCCCGAAAAATTATTTTTTCCGTGAGGGAAAATTCCCGCGCACCCTCCAAATAGGTGAGCCTGGAGACGGCTCCCGGCTGTCCCTGCCTGCCCTCAAGGACCTCGTGTTTTACCAGGGTCGGCTGCCAATTCTTCATATATTCCGGATTTTCAAAAGCCTTCCATACCTCGGTGCGGGATCTGGCGATGGGAAGTACCAGAATGAATTTCATAAAAACTCCTGTAAATCGATCTTCTTAATTCTAGAATGATTGTTCTACAAAGTCAATGAAAGGAAGGTAGTAAAATCTAGTCATTAAATCTGGTCAATTTTAGGAGTACGTCCCAGGCGAATTAAAGTATCTGGTCGCGTAGAATTGCTCTCCCCGCCCAATCCCAACGCAGACCTGACCCGGAAGTTCGCGGTCATCTCATAAAAAAAGAGGCCATAGTGACAAATTTCAACCTTGTTCCAAACCGACGCAATCCCAAGAACCTGAACAAATGGATGTGGTATCCAAAGGATGTGCTTCCCATGTGGGTGGCGGACATGGATTTCCCCGCCCCCAAACCGATCCTGAACACACTTCATCAGGCTGTCGATCACGGTGTGCTCGGCTACGAACTGCCGTCAATGGCTTTGAAGCAAACTGTCGCCGCACGCATGGACAAGCTATACGGCTGGAAGGTCAAGCCCGAAGCGGTCGTGGCAGTGACGGGGATCGTCAGCGGATTTAGTGTTGCAGCCCGCATCGCCTGTACCCCGAAACGGGGCGTGCTCGTGCAAACACCTGTTTACAACGAATTTCATGAAGTAAAAAACAATGCCGGCGTTCCACAATATGACGCACCCTTTGTCAAACATGTACATGGAAACATCCTGAGCTACGAGATCGATTGGGATATTTTTGAGAAACAGGTCCGTAAAGCAGGCATGTTCCTGCTGTGCAATCCGCATAATCCGCTCGGCATGATCTTCCCCCAAAAGGACCTGCTGCGCATGGCGGAATTGTGCATCCGCAACAATGTACTGATCGTTTCGGATGAGATCCATTCCGAGCTGCTGCTGGATGACAACAAGTTCACCCCCATGGCAAAACTATCCTCAGAAATCGCAAAGCATACAATTACGCTGGTCGCCCCGTCCAAAACCTTCAATATCCCCGGGCTGTTCTGCGGATTTGCGATCATACCAGACAAGAAGCTGCGCGAACGCTACGAAAAGGAAGTCAGCCATTTGCGATTACATGTCGGCAGCATGGGCCTGTTTGCGGCAAGGACCGCCTTCTCCGGGGCTTGTGACGGCTGGCTAAAGGATCTGCGCCGCTATCTCAGTGGAAACCGGGATTTCCTTGTGGAGTATGTCACTGAATTTATGCCGGATGTCCGGCTGACGATTCCGCAAGCAACCTATCTGGGCTGGCTTGATTTCACGCAGACCAGTATAAAGGGATCGCCCTTCGAATTCTTCCTGAAGAATGCAAGGGTGGCTGCAAGCGAAGGCGGGATATTCGGAAAAAGCGGGGAAGGTCATATCCGATTGAATTTCGGGACCTCACGCAAACTGCTTGGGCTGGGACTTAACCGCATGCGTCAGGCGCTCAAAGCCATTTAATAAAAAGACGGACGGGAGTCTACCCGTCCGTCACACTTTCTCTATGTTGGGAAAGGAACGATTCAGCAACCTTCCTATCGTTTGGAGAACGTCTGGTACTCAGGCATGACCTGGACCAGGTCAGTGCGTTTCGACCTTTCCGTTTTTGTGTGTTTCAGGTGGTGTATCGATCGCAACCTCCTTTCCTGTTTCTGTCATTATCATACAACGGATTCCAGGCGGGTACATTAAAACCAATTGTCAGATTTGCAATTTATTCATATGCGAATGAACATATTTTCAAGAATTTCATTCGAGGTTATTTCAAGGCCGCATCCATCCAATTCCGTAAAAGGGTAACCAAAGGCTCCATGCCCGAATCCGGGAGGGAAACATCGTCCAGCTGGACCTTGAAGTTCCCCCTGCTGCCGGCAATTTCAAGATCGTAAATGAAACAGTCCGCGCAGGCGGAGGGTAACTGCGAATCTTTGGTGCGATATTCAGAGGTCGCCACAATTTCCATTAATTGGGACAGCTCATCCCCAGCAAGTTGACCGGTGACACTTTTGCCGGCACGCTCATCCAAAATCAGATACTTCCCCGTCGACGAAATATCGATTGAGCGGGACAACCCCATAATGCCGCCCGAATGATTCATCTGGATCGTCCAACCCCCTTCCAGGGCCGGAAGGCTGGATTTGACCGATTCAGCCCCGGAGGAGGAACAACCGTAAACCAGCAAAGCCACCAGTACAGTAAATATTAAAATACGTCTTGGCATATCAATCTCCTTTTCCTGAAGCATAGCAAGAAATCAACGATCCCGCAATGGACATGGTTCCCATTGGAGTAAAATCAAGTCATGACCATACGCCCCTTTAAGCTGCCCAATGACCTTGACCTCATGAATTCGCTCATCATGGATGGATTTCAATATCCCGAAAATCCAGCCTGGAGTGTTCAGGAGGATGAAAAAGCGGGAATGATCGACCGCATCCGCGGCATTAAACGCATCTGGCCCTTGATGCGTTTAATGCAAATCCTCTCGCCCTCCTTGCGGAACATCATGAATGGATATATTTTCGAGCAGGATGGCAATCCGGTCGGGCTGGTCAATTATATGAGTCCACCGGGCAGGCAGGGTGAATGGATGATCGCCAACGTCACCGTGCTGCCTGCCTATCGCCGCCAGAGGATCGCCCGTAAACTCGTGGATGCCACCCTGTCGACCTTGCGCGAACGAAAAGCAAAGTTGTCCTTGCTGGAAGTAATCGAGGAGAATTTACCCGCCTTCAACTTGTACAAGGAGCTTGGCTTTATTCCCTACGCAAGCGAAATCCAGTACGATGCACCTGATATGAAAATCGCGCTGCCCTCCCTGCCCGACGGGTGGTCTGCAACGCCCCTGTCAGATTCCAACTGGCGGGTCCGCTACGAACTGGCGATTCGCACCACCCCGGAAAAAGTAAAACAATTTGAGCCGATTTCGGAACGAAAATTTAAAACGCCGGTTTTCCTGCGTATTTTTTCCAAACTGTTTGAAATCACGGGCGGCACAAGAAATTCACGCATGCTATTGGGCACACCCGATGGAAAAGCGGCGGGTGTCGCCTTCCACTCGGTTCGGATACGCCCGGGCGGGGTGAACTATGCAGGTTTTGTACTCGACCCGGCCTATTCGGGAATGGCCGCGAAGTTCATGCAGTTTGTTCTTGCCTCGATACAGCAGGCTAGCCCGGGTCGGCGCATCGAAATGTCTCTTAATGACTGGCAGCTTGCGCTCATCGAAGCAGCCGGGGAGCTTGGCTGTATAAAACGGCTCAGTGCATATCGCATGGGTCTGGTGTTTCCCGAAAAGTGATAGTCCCTGATAGATGGAACGGGTAAAATTACCCATATGAGAAAAGTAGCCATTCTTGGAATAGGTCAAACAAAGATCGGGGAGCATTGGGAAAGGTCCCTGCGCGAGATCGGCGGCGATGCAGCCTTTGCCGCCATGCAGGACGCCGGCGTCGACAAGGTCGACTCGTTATTTGTGGGAAACATGCTCTCGTCCATCGCCAACGGGCAGAATCAGCTTGGGACTTTTTTTGCAGACTGGATCGGCTTATGGAAACAGGAGGCCGTAAAGATCGAGGCCGCCTGCGGCTCCGGGGCTGCCGCGTTTCGTGCCGGACTGATGGCTGTTGCCTCCGGCGACGTTGAATCTGCGCTGGTGGTGGGTGTTGAAAAAATGACGGACAAGGCCGGGCGTGATGTAACCGCCTCCCTGGCGACCGCCGCCGACGCCGACTACGAAGTGGAACAGGGAATTTCGTTCGTGGGTATCAACGCCCTGGTCATGCGACGCTATATGCACGAGTTCGGTTGGAAACATGAGGATTTTGCGCCTTTCTCCATCAACGCGCACGCGAATGCCATGCACAATCCCTACGCGCGCCTGCATGAAAAGATCAGTGTTGAAAAATTCGAAAAATCGTCCATGATCGCGACGCCCATCAATTTGCTGGATGCCTCCCCAATCGGTGACGGGGCTGCCGCAATGGTCATCGTCCCGGCCGAAAAGGTCCAGCGCAAGCCGCGCATCCTGGTCGCCGCCTCGGCCGCCTCCACGGATACGATCGCAGTCCATTCACGCAATGATCCCCTATTCCTGAAAGCCGCCTACGAATCCTCCAAAAGGGCTTATGAAATGGCCGGCCTTTCTCCTGCCGACATCGATGTGTTTGAATTGCATGACGCCTTTTCCATCATGGCAGCGCTTTCCCTGGAAGCCAGTGGGTTTGCGGAGAGAGGCCAGGGGGTACGGCTGGCCCTCGATAACGAGATCGGCATTCAGGGCCGTGTGCCCGTATGCACCCGCGGCGGGTTAAAAGCCCGGGGCCACCCGGTCGGCGCAACCGGCATGTATCAACTGGTGGAGGTCGTCCAGCAATTGCGCGGCGAATGCGGCAAAACCCAGGTGGACGGTGCCGCGATCGGCATGGCCCAGAACATTGGCGGTTCGGGAGCCACCATCCTGACACATATATTACAAAATAGTTGAAGTGGACAGTTCGCCTGACTTCTGATATATAATAAGTGGACTTATCATTACTGACAGGAGGTTCAAATGGTAGGCGAAAGACGAAAGTTATCCAGAAAAAATTTTTCCTATTACATGCGTGTCATGGATGAGATCTCCGGCAAACTGGTGGGCCACATCTCGGACATCAGCTCGGGTGGATTTAAACTGGACAGCAAACAACCCATCCCCGTCAATGTAAATCTCAGGCTGAGGATCGATCAAACCAACGAAATTTCAGACAAGAGTTTCCTTGTTTTTTCGGCCATGGCCACCTGGTGTCAGGCCGATCCGCTTGATCCCGGAACCTATAACGTCGGTTTTAAAATCACCGAGATGTCCCCCGCGGATTTCGATATCTTTTTGAAGATGTTCAATACCTATGGAATGTAGGAAATTTCAGTGGAAGAAAAAATAAAAAGCCCTGTTGGCACAGGGCTTTTTTTACGCAAAGCACCCGTTTTTAAAACCGTGTAAAATTAACTCATGAAAAAATTCCTGCGCTGGCTGATTCCTGCCGTTCTAAAACTGATCACCGTGATCGAACCGAGCGGATACGAAAACCTGCCTGAAAAAGGCGGCTTTGTGATCGCCGTCAACCACCTCGGATTTTTGGACGTACCCATGGCCTTTTATGCTCTGGACAACTGGAACCTTTTTATTCCGGTTGCCGAAAAATGGAAGGAAAATCCGCTCTGGAGATGGCTGGGCCGGCATTTGAATTTAATTTTCGTTGACCGCTTCAAGCCCGATCTCAAAGCCATGCGGGAGATGATCAAACGCATGGAGGAGGGGCAAACCCTGGTCATCGCGCCGGAGGGGACGCGCGCGAGGGATGAAAAAATGGCCCAAGGCAAACCGGGCGTGGCCTATCTCGCCTCCAAAATGGGTTGGGAAATTGTTCCGGTGGCCATTATTGGAACGGAGGATCGTCTTTTAATCGGCAATCTTAAACGTCTGCGCCGCACACATATCAAACTGGTGGCCGGAAAATCCTTTGTACTTCCCCCCTTTCCAAGGGAGAATCGTGAAGAGATTTTGCAGGACTACACCGACGAGATCATGTGCCGGATCGCCATGATGCTCCCTGAACGAAATCGCGGTTATTATGCGGAACATCCAAAACTCAAGGAATATCTCAACAGCGGTGCCTAACCGCTGTTTTTTCATCATCCAGCCGGCTGAAAAACCTCAATAAAAAAGGTTTTATTGTTACAATACCGCCCATGAAATATAAAACATTGCGCTCGATCGTACGCTTTATCATGCATGTCATCGCCGATGTGGAAGTGGTGGGAATGGAAAGGCTTCCCAGGGGCAATGTGCTGGTTGTTGCGAATCATCTGGGGCGGCTCGATACGGCTGTCCTGCTTCATATTCTCGACAGAGAGGATATCATCATGGCAGTTGCCGAGAAATACAGGGACCATCCCCTGTTCGGCGCGATCGGGAGAGCCGCGAATGCGATCTGGCTTAACCGTTTTGAGGCAGACTTTGCCGCCCTGCGCGAGATCCTTGCCCGCATGCAAGAGGGCGGACTCATGGTCATTGCCCCGGAAGGCACGCGTTCCAAAACTGCATCCATGCGGAAGGGCAAGATGGGTGCGGCTTTTCTCGCCAGCAAAAGCGGATATCCCGTCCTGCCCGTGGCCCTGACAGGCACAGAGGATGCAGGCGTGCTGGCCAATTTGAAACGCTTTCGCCGCTCAAAGATCAAGGTTGTCGCCGGGGATCTGTATACTGTTGAAATTCCCAAAGGCAAGGGGCGTGACCAGGCCATGAACGAAGCCACGGACGAAATGATGTGCAGGATCGCTGCCATGCTGCCGGAGAGCTATCGCGGCTACTATCGGGATTTCCCGAGAGTAAAAGAACTTTTGAAGGACCGGGCTTCGTGATTTAACCGATTATTTTCTTTCCATCTCATGCTTTTCCCGGGTCTTGCAGAACTTGCATCCCCGCCTCTCCGCTTCAACAATGGCCTGATCGCTGGACCAAAAGAAATTATTCTCCCCGATCACATGGATAAGACCGCCGCGTTCCATCATCTGCCTGGCATTATCGTGAATACCGGCGAACATAAGTGTGCCGCCCTGTTTATGCAGTCTTTCATATAAGCGGTGTATGGTTTCAAGTCCCGCCGTGTCGATCAACGATACACCGCGCATGGACAGGATCAGCGCATGGGTATCTCCCAGATTTGCAAATGCCTCATTAAATTGACCCGTGGCCGCAAAGAAGAGCGGACCCGTCAGAAATGCCACGCGCACATGTTTGCATTTTCCCTCGGTTTTGATTCCCCTCTCCCGCAAACGTTTGACATCCACATCCTGGACGGCAATGTCGATGCTGGCGATCTTGTTGAGGAAGACTGCGCCTGCAAGAAAAGAACCGATCAGAATGGCCTGGGTAAGGTCAAGCACAATGGTTGCCAGCATGGTGATGGTAAAGGCGATCATATCCGTCTTAAAGCGCTTCCCAAAAATGAATTTGATCGCGGCCCACTCGTTCATGCGGATGGCAGTGACCATCAATACACCGGCCAGGGCAGCCAGTGGAATGCGCGCCATGAAGGGCGCGAGCAGGAACATGGAAAGCAGTAATCCAACTGCATGAACAATGCTGACCAGGCGGGTCCGCCCGCCCGATTTGATGCCCACACTGGAACGTGCGATCGCCGCCGTGGCAGGCACTCCGCCAAAGAAGGGGATCATCATGTTGCCGATGCCCTGTGCAATCAGCTCCTGATTTGCCTGCAGACGTACACCCGTCATATTCGAGCCGACTGCTCCGGATAAGAGGGATTCCACTGCACCCAGCGCGGTAATGGTCAACGTGGGGGCGATGAATTCCGAGAAATTTGACCAGGGGATGTTGAACAGGCTGAGACGCTGTTCGAGGATCAATGTTTGAGGGATGGCTCCGATCATTGTGACCGGCCAGTTCAAGGTCCAATTAAGAAGCGTGGCAAGGATGATTCCCAGAAGAGAAGCCGGGAAGCGGGCATTCCATTTTACGGGCCAGAAGAACATTGTTACGATCACAACAAGGGCAAGAATGATGGTGTGCACTTCGGGTGCAAATCCGCCTTGAAAATATCCGATGAATTTTTGAGCTGCTGTTTCAGTGGCGGCAGTTTTGACACCCAGAAAATTATCGATCTGGCCAATGAAGATGATGAGCGCAATGCCCGATGTGAAGCCGCTGATGACGGGTGCGGGAATGAAAGCGATGAAGCGGCCCAGGCGCATGATGCCGATGAAAAGCAAAAGCAGACCCGAAAAGAGGCCTGCGACCCAGATGCCTTCCAATCCATAACGCGTGACCAGCACGATCAAGACTGCAGACATTGCTCCGGTGGGGCCGCTGATCTGGTAAGGGGAGCCGCCCAGCAAACCCATGATGAGACCTGCCAGAATGGCAGTCACCAGGCCCGCTGCAGCCGAGGCACCCGAAGCAACCCCGAAGGCCAGCGCGAGCGGAAGCGCAACGGCAGCGACGGTTAAACCAGCCAGCAGGTCCTGCTGGAATTTGGCGAGTGAATACCCGGCGAACTCGTCTTTATACAGACGAGCAAGATTTCTTCTTGGCATAATTTGTACTCCAAAATAAATAGATAATCCAAAGGCTCATGCTCCCCCAAGGCGTCCTTTGTTGGTTGGCAGTTATTTTATCATAATGAATCGCCAGTTACTTGCATCCATTTCCCTTTCAATTATCAGCAGATTCAAAGATCACGATGGGGATCATTCTCTTGGTCATCTTTTGATATTTCAAATACGGCGGGTGTTTTAGAGTGACATATTTCCACAAACCGGCATACTCCTGCCCTTCCGCGAAGCGGGCCGCGACCTGAATGGTCCTGCCTTTTACCTCCAGGCTGGCCTGTGGATTTTTCTGCAGGTTGAAATACCAATCGGCATGATTGTCCTTGCCCCAATTGGATTCCACGATGAGATATTTCCCTTCGTGGAAAAAATATGCAATCGGAATACTGCGCGGCTGGCCTGATTTTCGTCCCATTGTATTCAGGACCAGGACGGTCTGTGTGCCCAACTGCGTGCCTATCCTGCCGCCTGAAATGCGGATAAGGAAGGCATTGATGGCCATGAACCATTTAATAAGAATATCTTTCACGAGATCGGCTCGAATGTACCATCCAAATGCAGAAAGAACGTTTCCACTTTCAGATCGGGGAACAAAGCCTTGATTTTCTTTTGCGAATCCATGAGGTCGTGCCTGTGGCGTTTGTAGGTTCCATCGCGGCCGTAAGCTCGGCAGTCTTCATGGTTGATGAGGCAGACCGTGTAAATGTTGTGGATGTTAACCGCGAGTTGAACGTATTTCAGGACCATCTCGTAATCATGAACTGCTCCGGCAAGCGAGATGATGTCAAAGTTGTCATATCCGAAGCGGACCGTGATCCACGGTTGAATGAATTTCTGCAGGCGATAATCCATGCAATGAACAACGAGGGCGTCACAATGAATTACTGGTTTTTTTGTTGTCATGTTTACCTTTAAATGAATGCTTTCAATGGATTCCCGCCGGTGGTTCAAGACCACCCGGCCGGCGGGTTTATTATAAAACTTCGCCTTCGCTTCTTTTCAGAAATTGGCCATCGCCGCTTTTACCGAGCCATTGCCCATCGTCGACGATCAACTTGCCCCGCAAAAGGACCTTTTCCGGATACCCCTTTATATCCCAGCCTTCGAACAGATTGTAATCCGTACGTTGATGGGAATGGGCCACTCCGTATTTCATGCTCTTCTCCGGATCCCAAATGACGATGTCCGCATCGGCGCCGGGGATTAACGCACCTTTGCGCGGATACAATCCAAAAATCTTGGCGGGATTGGTGGAAGTGTAGGCCACAAATTGGTTGGCCGTGATCTGACCGGTCTGCACACCGTAGGTCCACAGGATGGGCAGGCGATCCTGGATTCCCGGCAGGCCGTTGGGGATCTTTGTGAAATTATATTTACCCAACTCCTTGCCGGCGATCCTGACCTCCCGGCCTTCATACATGATCGGCCGGGTGCCGTCAAAGAAGAACGGGCAGTGGTCTGTGCCAATGGTTTGCAGAGTTCCGTCATGCAGGCCCTGCCATAAACGCACGTTGTCCTGTTCCTTGCGCATGGGCGGCGAGCAGATCCATTTCGCACCGTCCTCGCGTTCCAGTGAATCTTCCGTAAAAAATAAATACTGCGGACAGGTCTCCCCCATCACTTTGACTCCGCGTTCGCGTGCATACTCAAGCATGTCGACTTCGCCCCCGGCGTTCATGTGCACGATGTAGACCGGCGCATCCGCATCCGCGGCCATACCTGCCACCCGCAAAGTGGCATCGACCGCACCCCAGGCAGGCCGGGTCCACGCATGCCAGACCGGCTCTGTATGACCCTGGGCCAGGGCCTGTTGAACAAGGGTGTCGACCACGTCTCCATTCTCACAATGCGCCATAATCAGCATGCCGTTGTTTTTCGCGATCTGCATCGCCTTGAAAATATTGCCATCCTCCAGACGCAGGCGGTTATTGTAGGCGGTAAAGACCTTCAGGGTCTGGATTCCCATTTCCATCAGGGACGGGATCTCCCTGGCGATCCGGTCGTTGAATTGCGTAAGATTCATGTGAAAGGAATAATCGATCGCGGCTTTTTCAGCCTTCTTCATCCACAGGTCCACGGAATGGGCAAAGCCTTCATTTTCCAAAACGACAAAGTCCATGGCTGTGGTGGTCCCGCCAAAGGCAGCCGCCTTGTGACCTGTATAATGGTCGTCGGAGGAAACCGTATCGAACATGGGCAGGTCCAGATGCACATGCGGGTCCACGCCGCCCGGCATGATCAACCGTCCGGAGGCGTCGATCACTCGTGCAGCGCCAGCCTCGAGATTAAGTCCGATGCGGGCAATTTTTTCGCCTTCGATCATCATATCCGCCTGAAAGGTCTCCGAGGCGGTAATCAATGTGCCGTTTTTTATCAGTATGTTCATACAGACTCCATCCTGCTTTCCCAAGGACTTCTTTATTTTATACCGAAAAGCCTTCATGCAAGCCGTGAAAATAAGGTTCAACAAATCCTGATATAATTTCAGGGATGAATCCAAAACGTTTCTTTATTTTGATTATTTTGGTGGGCCTGCTTCTGGTTGGGATGTGGCTGCCCGCCAATGCAGCGCCTAATACCCAGCAACAAGTCCCCTCTCCCACCCCCGGCCTGGATGGCCGTATTCTTTACGTTGTACAGCCAGGTGATAGTTGTTTCGTGGTCGCAGCAAAAAATTCCATCACGGTCGAACAGCTGCGGCAGTTAAATTCCAAACTGGATGAAAACTGCACCCTGGTGGTTGGGCAGGAGTTGCTGGTCGGGATCGTCTCCATCGCGGGGACTCCCACAGCCGGGCCTTCCCCAACCCTGGCTCCTCCCACCATCACCCCCACGCCGCTTTCCGGCACCACCGAAGTGTGTGTGTTACTCTTCGATGACATCAACGGCAATTCACTGCGTGAGGAGACCGAACCTGCGGTGGCTGGAGGCGCAGTCAGTTTGACGGAAAACAACGGTGAGTATTCCGCCGCGCTGGATACCACCATTCCGGCCGACCCGACCGCATTTCAAGGCGTTTGTTTCTCGGATATCCCGGAGGGCAGTTATAACATTACCATGGGTATTCCGGATAATTACAATCCAACCACTGATCTCAATTATGCTCTTAACGTAAAGGCCGGCGATATCGCCATTGTCCCATTCGGGATCCAATCCAAGGATGTGGTGGCGGACCCGGGAGCAAACGATTCCGGCGGTTCAACCACCCCCCTGCTGGGAATTATCGGGGTCCTGCTTCTTCTGGGCGGGGCCGGGGTGGGATATTATGCCTGGCGGTCGAATAAACCGGAAAGCAAACTAAGCGGCGGCATGCTGAAAAAGTAAAAGAAAGCGGACACTAGAAATGTCCGCTTTCTTTTACTTTAAATGTTTTGCGGTGGATGGGGGAGAACCCCAGGGCCAGGGTTCTCATTCTATGAAATGAAGTTCCATATCCTTTGTGACGGGAGAATCCGTATTCCGGAAATTCCTGATCCCGTTCGCGCATATGTTGGTCCCGGGCGGTCTTGGCAAGAATTGAGGCTGTGGCAATGCTCAGCGATTTCTGGTCGCCTTTGACCAGAGCCGTCTGCGAAACATCCAGTTCAGGGAGTTCAAGACGAAAATCAGTCAGAAGATATTGGGGAAAGCAGGAAAGCATTTCGATCGCACGGCCGGCGGCCAGCCGATTGGCGGGGACGATCCCCAGAGCGTCGATCTCCTGGGCCGTGGCAAATCCGACCCCCCAACTGAGCACCGTCTGCTTGATCAATGGGACCAGTTCTTCACGCCTGCGGGAGGTCAATAGTTTGGAGTCGTGGACCCCGCTCAAGGTTCGTAGAAGAGCCGGGTCATCCCCCGGCAGGATCACCGCCCCAACACAGACCGGGCCAGCCAGCGCTCCGCGTCCCGCCTCGTCCATTCCCGCGACAAATTGATAAGCAGGCCAGAGTTTCCTTTCGTATGAAAGGTCAGGGCCTGGAATCATATCTTCCGCGCAAGGCATTACCGTGAATGCGAAAGATATCCCCGATCATTCGCAAGGCATCCCGGACGGCGCTTACCTTGCTGTCTGCGCCAAAATACCACTGGATCGGGATTTCCACGATACGCAGTTTTTGTCTGCGGGCAATATATAGCAGTTCGATATCAAAGGACCATCCAGTGAGGGTCTGCCTGCGGAACAGGTTTTCCGCCACTTCCGCTCGAAAGCACTTAAACCCGCATTGGGTATCCTCAAGGCCCGGCAGGATCAACATTCGGATCACCAGGTTGATCGCCCGCCCGCCCCAATGGCGATAGAAGGGTTCGTTGTAACGAATGGCACCCGGTGCTTCACGGGAGCCAATGGCCAGGTCAAAATGATCAAGCACGGGCGGAAAGAACTTGTTCACTTCCTCGATCGGCATCGAAAGATCAGCGTCACAGATAAATCTGTATTCCCCATGGGCTTCCAGCATGCCGCGCCGGACGGCATTGCCCTTGCCGCGCTGTTCTTCATGAATCACGATCAGGTTTGGATTTCGGGCTGCAAATTCGCGGGCAAGTTCGAGGGTCCGATCCGAGCTTCCGTTTTCGATCACCAGGACCTCAGATGAATAAGCCTGGGAATCGAGGAATGCGAAGATCCTCTCCAACGTTCGAGAAAGTCGGCTTTCCTCGTTATAAGCCGGTATGATGATGGACAATAATGGAGTGTTCAATTGAAATCAGGGATTGATGTACATGAAGATGCCGAAGCCGGCAACAATGCAGCATTCAACGATCAACATGCCGGCCAGCAGGGTAACCTGTGTTCTGCTCATGCCCATGAAACCACCTTTGGCGGTCTTTGGACGCGGCAGGGGCCGGGCGGGATTCGGCTCGCGCAGGTTTTCAGGGACAGGCAGGGCCTCCTGCCCTTCATCAAAGGCAAAGCCCAACTCACTGTTGTCAAATGGCGGAGTGGTCTCATTGGAATTAAAAATGGCCTGGGCTCTTGAGACCGATTGTTCGACCTGCTCGGGTGCGGGGGCTTTTAATTCCTCGCGCGGCTGGGGGTCGATCAAACGGTCGGCCAGTTCATGAATAAATTCCACTCTCCAAATCGGGCGGGCCTGCCGGACCGAAGCGGCAAATTGCTGCAACGCATCGCTCATGACCACACGGGCCAGCGGACGCATGGAATCCACATGGGCCTCCGGGTCGGTCAGGATCAGAACCGGTTCAATCGGAGAGGATAATTTTATCTTTTGAAGTTCAACGTACTTTTGCAGCACCCGGGTTAATTGGGAAAGGCGGGTCAACAGATTGATCGGGGCTGGTTGGGACTTGCCATTGCCGACCACATTCCACTGATCCCCCTTGGCTTCATAAAAACCGGTTAATGGAGTGGCGTAAATAACCCAAATGCCGCCCGCGCCGATCAGGATCATCGGAATGACGATCTCGCTGTTTGGCAGGGTGAAATTCCGGATCATCACAAAACCCTTCTCGATGTACCGGTCAAGCTGGCCGATCACAATCTTCTGGGCTTGCAGTTCCCCATACCAGCTGAACCCGTATTTCAAGGTTCCTTGAACACGGGCGATCAAACTGATATTGCCGTTGGCGTCCTGTAATGGAGTCTTATCAATGATTTTCATGGGTTTTACTTAGAAAGCCGGCGCTTCCTCCAGCTCATCGCGAGTTGCCCCTCCAGAGGTGGCAAGCAGCTCACGGTCGTCCTGGGTCACAAGCCGGACCGTTCTCCCAGTCTTGAACGTGCTCGCCAGCAATTCCTCGCGGCTGCCGATCACGAATTGCATTCCCTTTTTCACGCGATCCAAAAGAGTCTTGCGGTCCAACAGGACCCGGTCTGAAAAGGTGGCTCCCCGCCGTTCATATGCACGTACCATCAAAATCTGCCCGTTCTTATAGCGGACAGCCTCGATCACGCCATCAATTTTTTTTGCCATGAAATATCCTCCTGCCAATTTTAACACACACGGGTTAAATCATAGAGACACGTCCCGCGGAGAATAACTCCGTGTCTCCGTGTCTCTGAGTCTATTTCTATCAGGATATGCACCGGTCCATTTGTCGGGGCGAGAGGATTCGAACCTCCGACCTCTTGCTCCCAAAGCAAGCGCGCTAGCCGGACTGCGCCACGCCCCGATGAAATGAACTGGCCGAGTATAATGCGAAGGATGAGCCCCCGTCAAGCTATTCTCTTCATGACTATTTTTTCGCTTCTCTGCGGACCTTCGGCATGCTCCACGACAAAAGGAAATGTCCCAACCCAAACCCCGCCCCTTCCCACTTTAACAGCCACAATTACCTTTACCCCAAGCCCTGTACCGACCGCCACGACCACCCCGACGGCCACCCCGCTCGCCTGTTTGAGTGAGCCGGGCACCGTCAAACAGGATGTGATCGCAACTTCAAATCCTCCGCAGGAATTTTTGATCTACCTGCCTCCCTGTTACGAGCAGTCCACGGACCTGCGTTATCCCGTCCTGTACCTGCTCCACGGTCAGACCTATGCAGACGATCAATGGATCAGGCTTGGCGTTCCCCAAATTGCGGACCAGTTGATCCATTCCGGGGAGGCGTCCGCTTTTATTGTCGTCTTTCCGGATGACCGCTACTGGAACCTTAAAGCCGGTGCGGCCTTTGGAAACCGCTTTATCCTGGATGTCGTCCCAAATGTGGACATCCGCTACCGCACGATCGCGGATCGCGCCCACCGCTCGCTGGGCGGCCTCTCCCGCGGCGGCGGTTGGGCCATCGAGCTCGGGTTTGCAAACCCTGAACTGTTTGGCTCGCTCGGGCTGCATTCCCCGGGTGTCTTCAATGAGGATGCGCCTTACATCGAGAAGATCATCCAAAATCTCCCCCAGGAATCGCGTCCCCGGTTATGGCTGGATGTGGGCGATGCAGATTCCGAACTGGCCAGCATCACCTCCTTTGAGCAGATCCTTACCCGAAATGACTATATTCACAGCTTTCATCTCTATGCCGGGGATCACACGGAAGATTATTGGGGCAGGCACGTGCAGGAATATCTGCTTTGGTATGTACAGGGCTGGCAGGAACCAATAGAACAATAAGATATAATTTCGTATTCATTTTTCAGGAGAACCTCATGAATATTCTGGTAACAGGGGGTGCAGGTTATATCGGTTCAGCCACAGCCGAAGCACTCATCCACGCCGGCCATTCGGTAACGGTTTTTGATTCACTGGTCACCGGCCATCGCGCTGCCGTTCCGCAGGGCGCCGAATTTGTACACGCTAATCTCGATGACACCCACGCCCTGGCGGAGGTGCTTAACAACAGGCGGATCGAAGCTGTCCTGCACTTCGCCGCCTTTATCGAAGCCGGCGAAAGCATGAAGGACCCCGGCAAATTCTTTCGTAATAATTTCAGCAATTCCCTGAAGTTAATGGAAGCCGCTGTTCAAACCGGTGTGAAAAAGCTCGTCTTTTCCTCGACAGCCGCAGTCTATCAATCCAGCGAAAGTCCACTGACCGAAGATTCTCTCCTTGGCCCGACCAATGTGTACGGCCAGACAAAATTAATGACCGAACAGGCCCTAGAATGGTATCGTAGCATCCACGGTCTGCATTTTGCCGCGCTTCGCTATTTCAACGCTTGTGGAGCCCTGCCCGGCCGTGGAGAGGCGCATCAACCGGAATCGCATTTGATCCCGCGTGTCCTGCAAATTGCATTAGGCCAGGCCGAATCCGCAACCATCTTCGGCACCGACTACCCCACCCCGGACGGCACATGCATCCGTGATTACATCCATATTGCGGATCTGGCCTCCGCTCATATTCTGGCCCTGGAGGCTCTGGAATCAAAGGATCGCATGATCTATAACCTCGGCAGCGGCAGCGGCTTCTCTGTTCGGGAAGTGATTGAAACAGCCAGACAGGTTACAGGTCACGCCATTCCTGCCGTGGAAGCGCCGCGCCGGCCCGGCGACTCTGCTCGACTGGTCGCGTCCCCCAAGCGAATCATGAAAGAACTCGGCTGGAAACCCACTCACACCAACATGCAGGAAATTCTATCCAGCGCATGGGAGTGGCACAAATCTCATCCACATGGATATGAAAAATAATGGCTTTCACTTTTGACCGAATCCCTGTCGGCATTTGTAATTGCTTTTTACTGCGCGGCGAACGCACGATTCTGATCGACGCCGGTGCCTGGGGCGGCCTGCCTGCCTTTGTCAGCCGCATGAAAGAGCTGAATGTGGATCCAAAACAGATTGACCTGATCCTGCTCACACACGGACATTGGGATCACATCACAAACTTAAGCGCCATCCGCGAAATGACCGGAGCGCAGATCGCTGTTCACGTGCGGGACCAGTTCATGGTCGAGAGCGGCGAACCGCCTTTTCCGGCTGGGGCGACTGCCTACGGCCGTATGATGTCCCGGGCTTCCAAATTTTTAATTCACCCCCATCTGCCAAAAATAAAAGTGGATCGGGTGCTGGATGACAGCGGTCTTTCCCTGGCCGAATATGGCATTCCCGGCAGGGTGGTGTACACACCCGGTCACTCGATGGGACATTCCAGCATACTTCTTGATTCAGGCGATGCCTTTGTCGGCGACATGGCCATGAATGCCTGGTTCCTGCGCCTGACTCCCGGCCTGCCGGTCCTTGCAGACGACATCCGCATGGTGGTGGAAAGTTGGAGAAAAATCCTGCCAATGGGCATCCAGCGAATATATCCCGCACACGGCATGGATTTCCCCGTTGAGATCATGCACAGGGAATTGGAAAATTTCAAATGACATTTTTTATTGTTCTGATTGGCTGGATCTTTTCGCTCTGCCTGCATGAATTTTCGCATGCGCTTGTGGCTTACTACGGCGGCGACTTCACCGTCAAGGACAAGGGTTATCTAACCTTCAATCCGCTTAAATATACACATCCCGTTTATTCGCTGTTGATGCCGTTGATCTTTTTGATGATGGGCGGGATCGGTCTGCCCGGCGGCGCAGTGTATATTGAACGCTGGAGATTGCGCAGCCGGGAATGGGAAACTGCTGTTTCGCTTGCCGGGCCATTCTCCAATGCGCTTCTGGCTTTAATCCTCGGCCTGATCCTGCGCTTTGCACCCGTCAGCGCTTCAGGCATCTGGCCTGGATTGACCTTTCTTGCCTTCCTGCAGATTTCCGCAGTCGTCCTGAATCTAATTCCACTGCCACCTTTCGATGGCTTCGGCGCGATCGAACCCTTCCTCTCAATGGATATTCGCATGAAACTTGCCCAAACACAGGGACTGCTCTCCTGGGTGGTTATCATTTTGCTTTGGCAGGTTCCATCCTTCGGAAGGGCTTTTTGGGGGCTGGTGGGTCTGCTGGCCAGGCTGCTTGGCATTCCATTGGATCTTGCCGGTTTGGGGATGGACCAGTTCATGTTTTGGTAGAAACAATCAGGCCCTCCATCCTTTGACAAAACCGCTCTTACAAGAGTGGTTTTGTTTTAATAATTGCAATTGTGAAATACTTTACAAATAAGATAAGAATGGGTATAATAATAGTGAAATAAATCACTATTTAGAGAGGCAGCCATGAACACAAACCATCTCCCCCACATTCTTATCATTGGCGCAGGCTTCGCCGGCCTGGAAACCGCCCGCGGACTTGCCGGCGCGCCCGTTCGCATTACCCTGATCGACAAAAACAATCACCACCTTTTTCAGCCACTCCTGTATCAGGTCGCCATAGCCGGTCTGCTCCCCTCGCAGATCGCCCAGCCCGTACGGACAATCTTTCGCAACCAAAGGAATCTCACCTTCCAAATGGGTGAAGTCAGTGCCATCAATTTCGAGGAAAAATATGTCAAGCTGAACGGTTCGATCATGGCCTACGATTATCTTGTGCTGGCGGTCGGTGGGCGCACCAACTTCTTTGGTTTTGATGCCATTGAAAAGGATGGATTCCAGCTCAAGGATCTCGAGACCGCGGTCAAAACCAGAAATCACCTGCTGGGCATGTTCGAACAGGCCAGCCATGAGGGAGATCCGGAAAAGCGCAAGGCTCTGCTTACTTTTGTGATCGTCGGCGGCGGACCCACGGGCGTGGAAACCGCCGGGGCATTGGCGGAGTTGATCTCGCATGTGATGGTGAAGGACTACCCGCGCCTGGTTCTGGGGGATGCGCGCGTGATCCTTCTGGAAGCCGGCCCCAGTCTGATCAGTTCCTACCCCGATGAACTACGCAAAGCCACAGCCAGGCTGCTGACAAGAAAACACGTGGATATTCGCTTGAATGCAAAACTGGAAAGTTACAACGGTCAATTCGTGACACTTGCAGACGGCAGCCGGATCGAAACACAAACCGTGATCTGGACCGCGGGAATCAAGGCCACTGAAATTGTCGACGGACTCCGCGTGGACAAAGCCAGCGCTGGAAGGATCCGCATCGAACCGACCTTGCAGCTGCCCGGCCACCCCGAAACTTTTGTGATCGGGGACGCCGCCTTCCTCGAGGAGAACGGTCAGGCTCTGCCGATGATCTCCACAGTGGCCATCCAGCAGGGAGTGCTGACCGCAAGGAATATCCGCCGCATGCTTGCTCAAAAACCCCCGGAAACATTTCGTTACAAGGACCCCGGCCTGCTTGCCACGATCGGACGGAATGCTGCCGTGGCCAGGATCTTCGGCATCTCCTTCAGCGGGTTTATCGCCTGGGTCATTTGGGTCTTCCTGCACATTTACCGCATCATCGGTTTTCGCAACCGCATCATCGTGATGTTCAACTGGGCCTGGGATTATTTCTTTTATGACAATCAGGTCAGGTTGATCACAAAAGAATAGAATAGAACAGATCTTATTTGTCTTCCGCCAGGTGAAAACGATGCATGAACCGGTGAAAAATGGGCGCAGCGAGAATGCCCACCGCGGCCAGCAAAACCACCCCTGAATATAAGGCATAGAACGAAGCAAATAATTTCCCGGAAATCGTCTGCAAAGGTGCGACAGGCCCCATTCCCCCGAGGATCATGGAGGCATTCAGGAGGGAATCGATCCATGAAAGGTTTTCCAGAAAATGATAGCCTGCCATGCCAATTCCCAGGGAAAACATGAGCAGGATCAAGCCCGCGAATCCATTCAAAGCCAGGCGCTTGGCAAAGACCGCGCGCTTGGCCAGGGGTTGTTTATGATGTTCGTACATTTGGCCTCCAATTCGTAATAATTATTCAGATGGTTCGCGTGGCTCCCCCATCTACATCCAGAATGGCACCTTGAATGTACGAGGCTTGTGAAGAAGCAAGGAAGGCAACCACGCGGGCGATTTCGTCAGGCTCCCCAAAGCGGGCGATCTTCATTTTTTCCGCCATTTGGATGGCCGCCTCTTCCGCATTCATTTGACCTTCAGCTGCGAGCTTATTGATCCGGGCCCGCAGGCGCTCAGTCGCGATCGAACCGGGATTAACCGCATTGACCCGTACACCGTCGATGACCCCGCGATCGGCCAGGACCTTTGTCAGGTTCATCAAGGCCGCATTGACCGAGCCTCCAATGGCGAACTCTGCACTGCCCGTACGCCCACCGATGCCGATGATATTGATGATTCCGCCCCGGCTCTTCCTTAGGTGGGGCCAGGAGGCACGGCACAGCCGCATGGCGCCGTGGAATTTCAGGGCAAAACCGTCCTCCCACTCTTCATCGGTGAGGGAAAGAAAGTCACCCCGCTGGGTGGCACCGGCATTGTTTACCAGAAGATCAAGCGTGCCGAATCTTTCGAGGGCAGCCTCCACCACGCGGGAGGCGGAATCAGCCTGCCGCAGGTCAATGGACAGGGGCAGGCTTTCGGTCGGGAGAGATGCGGCAAACTCCTCCATGGAAGAGCGGGCTACAAGTGTCAACTTCACCCCTTCGGCGGACAAGGCCCGGGCAATGGACCTTCCGATCCCGCGGCTTGCACCGGTGACAATGGCTGTCATGCCAGATAATTTCAAATCCATAAGAGTCCTCGCATTTTATTTTAATCATTGAAAATTATACTTTCCGCCATCCGCAGCTGCCGATCAAGGAGTTTCCATGCCAATTTCAGCCCGGCATACCGATCTGTTCCACAATTCCGACACGTCCGACAAGATCCTTCTTTTTCAACAACTTCTGGAGTCACAGGACCTGACTGCCATGGAAGCGCTTGCGCTGTTGAACACGATCCATCAGGAATTGCAGCAATCTGAAGGGCATCAGCCTGAAGTATACGTCCGGTATGCCCGGATGATGGAACTATTCAGAAAAAGAATGCCCGAACTGCAGGAGGAAGTGACCAGAAAATGGTCGGAACTGCAGTTCATCTTGAAAGCACGGGAATCCAAAGGCGAAATCCTAGCCGACGACCCGGAACTCGTTGAAAAGGAACAAAAGGGTCGGCTGGATTATAAGTCCTCGGGGCGGGTTCCTCCGGGACACCAACCACGTCCGCTTTCGGAAAAAACGGGCAGGCCCATTCGACAAGATAATGGAGACGTGATCACCGGAGGAGCTGAAACCGAAGAGGAGGGTATGGAGCAGGATGCGGAAGAAACCGAAGTTGACAAGGAAGGGAACGTCATTGAAAAGGAACGCGAGGAAATAAAAGAGCAGGAATCTGATGACGAAGAGCAGGATGAGGAAGAAAATATAAACGAGAAAGAAGACATTGAATCTGAAAAAGAAGAGGAGCCTGAATCTGAACCGGATGAAAAGAAAAACGAGCAGGATGAGCTGGAGATAGAGGAAAAGGAAATCGAGGTGGGAGAAGCGGAGACGGAACAGGAAGTTGAAGAGCAGGTCGAGGAAAAAGAGGTTGAATTAAAATCCGAAACGCAGAATCGCGAATCTGAAGTGAGTATCAGCGAGGAAGGGATTGAAAAGGAAATCTCACCTGAAGAGGAAGGAGTTCATCTGGCAGGCGAAGCGGCTGAGGCCGCAGCAGAACAGGAACAGCATGGATCCGAACCTCCTCTTGAGCTCGATGAAGAGGAACCGCCGATGGAATCCACCGGTGGATAAAATCAACTGAAACAGGCTTGGTCTTGGGATTTAATAAAATTGGTCCCCACATAAAATGTGAGGACCACAAGTTTATCGAGATGGCATCACCCGCGTCAACAACGGGATAAAAATCGACAGCGCCAGCATCAGAATGGAAACCGGACACAGAATGAGGGGCAACAGCCACAACTCCCAAAAACTGTTCTGGCGGGCCTTGTCCGGCCGGTCGGGAACATAAAGCAGGGTCTCGACATCGCCGACCTTATTGGCGGGGGGATATGATGAATTCACGCTTTCGTATTCGTACTGCCGGCCGTCCACAGTGTAACTAAAGACCGGGGAGTATGTTGTGCCGCCCTCGGAGGAAGAGGAGGATTCCAGTCGAACCACGGTACCCTGCACTTCCACACCCTGGCTGTAAAAGGTCCAGCTTGAATATAGATACCACCCGCCCACCATGGCCAGGATGATGGCGGCAATCGGCAGCAGCGCAAATGTGCATCCCAGTCTGGGGCGTTTCATCCCAGTATTGCCCGGCTGATAAAATTGGTTTCCTGTTTGCATCCTTTACCTCCAAAGTTAGATAATCTCTTAACCACGCAGGGCGATCTGCGCCACCTGCGGGTTCACGATCCGAAAATAATCCTCCATTTTCATGAAAATGGATTTTTCCAGACTGCCCGCATTGAACACGACTTCCTCATTTTCTTTAATGCGCAGGTCCGCCAGAACCCCGAGTCTGGCATTGAACGAAAAGGGCGGGATCGAGCCGATCACACAACCTGTCAGCATTTCCGCCTTTTCGCGGGGAGCCATGCCGATGCTGTCAGCCTTGAAATAAGCCTTGATGGCATCGAAGTCCACCCGGCAATCCCCGGGGACATTGGCAAGGTAATACAGATTTTCCTTTTTGGTCATGCGCACCTGCACGACCATGGACTTGATGGCCTGTTCGATGCGGTTACCGCGGATCTTTGTGATGAATTCAGTGCGGCCTTCAGCTTCATGATCGAGCACGCGGTAGGCGGCGCCTTCCTTATCGAGCAGGGCGCATAATTGTTCGTGGATGTTTCCCATGAATTCCATTTTCCTTGATTCTATTTCAATGCGTACACGGCAAACCCTCTTGCGGGCGCGAAGAACTGTCCGCGCCCATCGGGACCGGTGGATTGATCGTCGGGGCGGGAAAGCTCATTTTTACCCCACCAGGCTACGGGTCGAAAGGAAGCGTCCCTCCATTGAGTCGTGACCCACTGACCCTGCCAGATGTCGCCGCGATTGTTCAAAACATAGATCAGCCCGGGCTGGCCGCCGTACCCGCCGCGCTGCATGATGTAGAGATTGTCATCCAGATATAAAGTGGCGGTGGAACCGGCGGCGTATTTTTCATGGACGCCCACCAATGCAGTGATCCCATTGGGTGTATCTTCAAGGGCCAGATTGAAATTATAGTAATCCTTCCAAAAAACACACGGGAAGCCTTCATGCGTCATGATATAGGAATATGCCAGGAGCTTATCGTTTGTGATGGGGCGGCCTTCATCGCGCAGGTCGTGATTCTCCACAAAGGTCACCGTGCTTTGCGGCTGGGCTTTCAGGATCGACTCGCCGTTCACCAGACTCTTCAAACTGAACCCGTATTGATCGCACAGGCCTTTGAGCAATTCGCGCAGCGGAAAATCAAAGGCATCCACCGGATTGGAATTGGAGAAATTCGCGGAGTTGACCCAGTTCAGGGTGTTGGTGGCCGAATCCCAAAATTCAGCAACGCCGTAGGGAACAACGGGTCTGCCGCCGCGCATGTACCGGTATTCCTGAATGGCAGTAATGGTGTTTGCGCCATAACCTTTGACGAAATCGTAGCGGAACCCGTCAAAGCCGACCTGCTCGATCAGCCAGCGCATGAGTTTGAGGATCTCCGCATACACGTACGGATTGCGGTGTGAAAGATCGGGCATGTCGCCAAAGGTCATTTCGTCCCATGATTCATACATGCTGGGGTGAAAGGATTCCCAATTGCGCGGAAATTTTTCGCTTTTGGGATTGAAGACCGTCCAGCGCGACTGGCCGGTGATGGGATTCACCTCCTGGGCATCCGCGCCGGAGTTGTGGTTGATGACAATGTCCGCGATCACGCTTAACCGGTGCCTGTGTGCGCTTTCAATAAGCGACTCCAGCTCCTTGCGCATTCCAAACCAGGTCGGGACCGTGCCTTTCTGGTCAAACTCACCCAGGTCATAATAATCGTACGGGTCATATCCCATCGAGGGACCGAACAGATTGGCCGCCTTATGGATCGGAGGCAGCCACAAGGAGGTAAAGCCCGCCTTTGCCAGGGAAGGAACCTTCTCATTAATATAATTCCACCACTGGAATTCCTTTTTGTCTTCGCGTGGACAATCCCAATGGAATGTTTGCATCATGACGCCCATATTCACTTCTCCTTATTTATTCCATATCATTTTGGGAGATCGCGAGCCTTGCACTTCATTTTTGCAATACAGCCAAGGGTTTCTGCTTCTGAAATGCAAGACTCTTTGGTCACAGAGAACGCTCCCTCAGAGTGACACAGGTAAGACTGGATTTTAATCGGAATTCGTATGGGAAAAGATAACCAAAGGTCCTAATCCTTTTCAAAACAGGAGTCGCTACCGATTGCAGAATCTTTAAGAGTTCAAAGTCTTGATCTTCAGCTCAATCCCCACCACAAGGGCATCCCGTGCCCATTCGCTAAGTTCCTGACCGTCCTTCCATCCCTGATATTTAGCGGCCAGCATCGGACGGGCCAGGGATTCCTCCCGGATATTCCTGACGATGCGCGCTGTCCCAAGGAAGGTCTGTTTTGCGATCCGCACCGCCACCTCCGGGTTTACAAGCAGGTTCCGTACCCAGTCCGATTCCATTCCACCGCCGGACAGCAGGTACATCGTATTTTCCCACATGCCAAACCAGATCTCGATCTCATGCGGCCTGCCGGTCACCCGCCCTTTGGTGGTCAGGTAACAGTATTCCTCTTTTGCAAACCTGGAAAAATCATCACTTTTTGTTTTCATGGATGTCATTAGTAATCGTACTGGCTGATATCCAGTACTTCATTGGAAAGAAAATAGGTCTGGGCCGGCAGGAGCAGGTGTTTGCGCTTCCAGGTGGCGTAGACCGTGGTGCAGGATGAGCGCGGCAGGCGTTTGATCAAGGCCGAGTCGTACAGGATGATCGAACGGCTGGTAATCTTATCAATCACCGTCCAGTGATCGTGATACCCCTGCAGGCCCAGAATGATGGCGCGTCCAGGCGTACCGTCCAAAAAGCGCTGCATGGATTTCCAAAAGTTCGTCAGATCCGGGTTCATGACACCGCGCCAGGGAATGCTCACATTGGAGATGCGCTTCTTGCCCACCACCTTGTTCAAAATCACAAGCATCTCGGTATGAATGATGCCGCCGATCAGGAACTTGGTCAACAAACCGCGGCGGGAGAGATAATGAATAAGGTCATTGAATAATTGCTGGGTCTCTTCATCGGAGGAATGATTAATGAACCGCTCGGCGTTGATGATGCTGTACAGGCCGCAAAGCGAATCCAAGCCGCCCTGCTGAAACGGCGGCAATCCCAAACCGATATTGGTATATGCAGTCATGAAAGACTCTTGCTGAGACTCCTAAAATAAAGTCCGGCGACTGGAGTCGCCGGACTCCAAAGGACAGCCCGCATTCCTGTGAACCGGCCTTGCTTGATTTTACTCACCATGCATCTGGCGATATAAGGCCCTCAAATTGCGTTCATGAAGTGTGATGGCCAGCCCGCCGAGATGAACACGGCTCTTTCCGCAATCTTCAATGTGAATCGTTTCAAGATATTCATCCACATTCTTTCGTTTCCCGGCGGATTTAACGGCCTTTTTAATGTTGTTCAAATAATTCAAATTCTCTTTTACAGCAGCATCGATTTCACCGCGCAGGATGATGTCGCCGTGGCCCTGGATGATGTTCTCCAGACCCATGCGCCCGATCCGCTTGACTGAATTGAGCATGTCATCCACATCCCCATCCACAATATAAGGCAGGGGCATGAACGCATCGCCGGCAAACAATACACGATCCTCCTCCACCAGAACCGAAATGCCATCCCCGCTATGCCCAAAGGTTTGGGAGAATACCAGATTCTTCTTGCCCACGCGCATGGTCAGTTCGCCGGAGGCAAATGTCATATGCGGCGGAACGATCTTGACCTGACGCAGGTTTGGGTCCTGCTTGCGGGCGCCTTCCAGGGACGGGATGCCAAACTCGATCAACCAATCCCTGCATTTTGCATGGCCTATGACGGTTGCGCCGGGGAAAAAGCAATTCCCCCAGGTATGATCCGCATGATAATGGGTATTGATCACATATCGGACCTGCACCCCCAATTCGTGCTCGATAAACTCGCGCATTCCGAGGGTTTCCTCCGGCAAAGCCAGGGTGTCGATCACCACTGCCCATTGCGGACCAACGATCACACCAGCAGTGACCTGGGCGTATACTTCACTTTGGAACCAAAATACATTTTCAGAAACTCGCTCGCGATGCATGGATCAACCTTATCTATGAATTTAATCTCTATTGTTAATAGCACAAGTCAGGGAAAAATACAAGTTGTCTATACAAATAGGAAATATTGTAATACTTATCCTGCAGTTCATCAAGACAGTGCTTGACCTGCAAGAGGCATAAATGCAACATATTGAAACCCCGCTACCAATCCCGCAACTGCTTTGTACACCCGCATGATCAAGATTGATGTTAAAATATTTTTTCATGCCCCAACTTGCACCATCCTAGTTTGAGTGCTATAATATTTTCACTTCCCCGGTAATTTGACAACCAATTTAGACAAGCCGTACGCACCCTGCCTTCATCGCGTGCGGAAAGCGCAACGAGAACCTTGACCGAAACCCCTGCTTCATCAACAACTTCTTAAGGAAAACCGCCAGTCCATCTTCATGGTCCACTGGTTTTTTTGCATCCATATCCCATTCCCCAAGAGAAAACAAAACATGAAAATCCTTGAACTAGAGAACGAACCGCTGTCAAAACTTCGCGGCATGGCAAAAAACCTCAACATTCCAAACTACAACCGTATGAAGAAGGAATCGCTCGCGATGATGATCCGCGAAGCAGAGGCGCAAAAGGAAGGCATCGAATTGCGCGGCGGCATTCTCGAGATCATGAGCGAAGGCATCGGTTTCCTGAGGGCCACCAATTACCGGATCAGCGACCAGGATGTGTATGTTTCGCAGGCACAGTTAAGAAAATACGACCTGCGCGCCGGAGACCTTGTGATCGGACAGGTCCGCCCGCCGCGCGAGAGTGAAAGGCACTTTGGCCTCTTGAAAGTGGAATCCATCAACGGCCTGGAGCCTGAAGCAAGCAGTTCACGCCGGGTGGTCTTTGAAAATCTCACCCCCATTTTCCCAGAAAAAAGATTTGACCTGGAAATTGAACACGATACCCTGGCCCCCCGTCTCATCAATTTGATCGCACCCATCGGCCGCGGCCAGCGCGGATTAATCGTTTCCCCTCCCAAGGCGGGCAAGACCACGATCCTCAAGCAAATTGCCAATTCGATCTCAACCAAATACCCGGATGTTCACCTGATCATTGCACTGATCGGTGAACGCCCCGAAGAAGTGACCGACATGGACCGGTCCGTTGATGCGGAAGTGGTCGCCTCCACCTTTGACGAACCGGTTACCGCCCATGTTCGCACGGCCGAACTTGCCCTCGAACGTGCCAAGAGACTGGTCGAAATTGGCCGTCATGTGGTGATCTTAATGGACTCGATCACCCGCCTCGCCCGCGCCTACAATCTGGTGGTTAACCCCTCCGGGCGCACCCTCTCCGGCGGTATGGATCCCTCCGCGCTTTACCCACCCAAACGATTCTTTGGCGCAGCACGTAACGTGGAAGATGGCGGCTCGCTCACCATCATCGCCACCTGTCTGGTGGATACCGGCTCCCGCCTTGATGACGTTGTTTATGAAGAATTCAAAGGAACGGGCAATATGGAATTGATCCTTTCCCGTAAACTTCAGGAACGCCGTATTTTCCCGGCTGTGGACATCGAACGCTCCTCCACCCGCCGCGAAGACCTCCTGCTGGGACCAGACCTCCTGCAGCGCGTCTGGCTCATGCGCCGCATGTTCATTCAAATGATCTCCGCCCCGCCCCAGGGTGCCGGTATGGACCTGTCCGTGGCCACGGAAGCCATTATCACCCGCATGGAACGTGCAAAAAACAATATAGAATTTCTCGAGAACCTGACCAAGGATGCCTAAGGACGCGCCTATCAAGGAACATTCCCTGAAATAAACGCGTCAAATCAAGAATGAATAAAATATTCGATACCATACGGTCCTTTCTTGCCAGCCTTGCCGAAAAACGGAAAAGCGGCCAAAAGCCTACCCCGGTAATTAATGACCCTGTTCCAGCCGGGTCGGCAAAAGTCGACCGTTTCACGCTCATCAGCTGGGCTTGCACCGCGGTGATCGTGGCAGGATTGCTCATCTCGACCCTGCTTTATAAGAATTCCCATGCCGCCGGGGCATCTCCATCCGCCCAGGCCACAAGCGAAGCTTCCGATACCGGTCTGCCTCAAGCTGAGGTACCAGCCCAGGGATCGGGTGGAGACGGGATGTCCTTCATCCTGCGTAAATTGGATCTAAAGACGATCATCCCTGAACGGCCGCGTTACAATCCGGTCACCTATCGGGTTTCGCGCGGCGATGCCATGCTCAGCATCGCGGATGAATTCAAGATAAAATCCGAAACCATTCTGTACGTCAACAAACAACTCGAGGATAACCCGCACAACTTGAAACCCGGCATGGAGTTGACCATTCCCCCGGTCGATGGCCTGTATTATGAATGGAAGGACGGCGACACTTTCGAATCCGTCGCGGATAAATTTGATACATCCGCGGACGAGATCATTAACTTCCCGGGTAATAATGTGGATCTGACCGATCCCAAGATCGCCCCGGGAGCGCTGGTGATGATCCCCGGCGGTTCGCGCGAACTTCGCAACTGGGAGGCCGACCTGACCACCGCTTCGCGCAGCAATAACGGCAGCACGGGCACCTCCGACTTTGGCGGCAATGCCTGTGGCGGAGGACCTGTGGCTTCCGGTTTTGGCTGGCCGGCGGATGCGCACAGCCTTTCTGGAAATGGCTACGGCCCCGGACATCTCGGCATTGATATCACCGCCCCGGAAGGTTCCAATGTATACGCAGCAGGTTCGGGCGTTGTGACCATGGCCCAGGGAGGCTATAACTATGGGTACGGAAATGTCGTGCAGATCGATCACGGGAACGGTTATGTGACGGTCTACGCCCACTTAAGCCAGATCAATGTCAGTCCCTGCCAATCCGTGGGCCAGGGCACACTGATCGGCTACTCCGGCAATACCGGCAACTCCTTCGGCGCCCATTTGCACTTTGAAATTCGCGTGGGCGGCAAGAATATTAATCCCTACGATATTGTGCAATAATATATTATGGCCCGAGAGGCCATAAACCTGATGAACCACAGCACTATTCGAAAAACGCTGGCAAAACTCAGCCTAGGCGATCTGCGTTATTTTGACTCCATCGGGTCAACCAATGATGAGGCATTGGCTTGGGCAGCCGCCGGCGCCCCGGACCTGTCCCTGGTGGTCGCGGATGAACAGACACAGGGCCGCGGCCGGCTTGACCGAAAATGGTTTACTCCCAAGGGAAGCGCCCTGGCCTTCAGCTTAATCCTGCATCCCGGTGCGGCTCTGCGCCCGCATCTCTCCCGGACCGTAGGACTGGCTGCACTTTCAATCGCAGACTCCTGTTCGGGGCTTGGCCTCGTTCCCCGCATCAAATGGCCGAATGATATTTTGATTGATGGCAAAAAAACAGCCGGAATTTTGATTGAGACCGTCTGGTCGGGCGATGAAGCAGATTCGCTTGTGATTGGGATGGGAATTAATGTGCTTAAAGGCTCTATCCCGCCGGCGGAGTCACTGCAATTTCCCGCCACCAGCCTTGAAGATGCCCTCGGCATGGAACCTCCGGCCCGGGAGAAAATTCTTTTGAATATCTTAAGCGCCCTCATTGATTGGCGGGAACGTATGGGGAGCGAAGACCTGATCAATGCCTGGGAGGAGAGGCTGTCTTTTCGCGGCGAGCAGGTCCAGGTCCGCACAGGAAGCGAGCCCCCTATCACGGGCGAATTGCTTGGACTTGAACCGGATGGCAGTTTGCGCCTGAAGGATGGCGGGGACAAATCCATAATCATCCGGTTTGGAGATGTCGGCCTCCGGCCAACAGCGTGATATACTTTTGAAAAGTTGAGGTGACCATGTTTGATAATCTCCGTGAAGATGCCGCCGCCAGTCCGTTCTATGAAGAGGAAGCCAAATTTCAACCCGCTGCAGGGACCAGCAGCCCGTCCTATTCCGGTACAAAGTCGAAGCGATTCCTGGGCATGACGGCACCCCAAAGATTTGTGATCGTCTTTATGCTGACGATCACGGTTTGCCTGCTCGGCACCATGTTGCTGCTGGTGACGGGCAAAATCGCGATTTAACAGTCCAAAATTAATTAAATAAAAACAGGTGAGGCATGATGCCTCACCTGTTTTGTTTCCATTCTGTTACACCAGGGAGGGCTGCTCATCCTGTTTTTCGCCGCCCTCGTTATTTTGCGCGCCGACTTTCTTTAAATCCTCAGCCGAGATGCGGGCCACAGAAGCCACCGAATCCCCCTCCTGCGGTTTGATGAGATGGACGCCTTTCGTGGCCCGGCTGGATTGCTTGACTTCCTTTACCTTCAAGCGCAGGGTGACGCCGTTGGCGGTCATGATGGTCAGGTCATCGGCCTTCTGCACCACCCGGGCGGCCACGATCTTGCCGACTTCCTTCAAGGCCTTTTGATCGATGGTAGAGACGCCGCCCGTTGCGCGGCCCTTGGGAGTGTAATCATTCAAGGGAGTCTGTTTGCCGAAACCTCTGGCGGTGACGATCAAAAGTGCACCGTCCTTTTCGACCACGTCCATGCTGGTGACAACGTCCTCCTTGGCAAGCCGGATTCCCTGCACCCCTGCGGCCTGACGTCCCATGGCACGCACCTTGGCTTCCGAGAAGCGCAAGGCCTGGCCATTTTCGGTCACAATGATGATCTCATCCTTGCCCGAAGTCGAGCGGGCCCAGCCAAGTTCGTCACCTTCTTCCAAAGTCATCGCGATCAACCCAGACGGACGCACAGAAGCGAACTCCTCCATGTTGACCCGTTTGATCCTGCCGCGGGAAGTCATCAATACGCAGAAACCATGCGAGGAGAAATCCCCCACGGCCATGGCAGCGGTCACTTTTTCATTGGGTTCCAGTGAAAGGACATTGACCAGGGGGATGCCTTTGGTGGCACGGTCTGAATCCGGGATTTGATAGATCTTCTCGGAGTAGACTTTTCCTTTGTCCGTGAAAAACAGCATCGTATTCAGACTGCGGGCCGGAATGAGCATGACCACTTCGTCTTCATCCTTGGTGGTGTGTCCCATTACACCCCTGCCACCCCGGCTTTGCAGGCGGAAGGCGGAGGAGGCCATGCGTTTGATATATCCACGAGCGGTCAGACTGATCAGCACAGCCTCATCAGCGACCAGATCCTCTTCATGGATGTTCTCCTGGGCTTCCGCTGCAATGCGGGTTCGGCGATCATCCCCGTATTTTTCAGCCAGCTCAACCAGGTCCGACTTGATCAGTGCCAGGATCTTCTTCGGATTGGCAAGCAAGTCTTCGAGGTAGTCGATCGTGGAGCGGACCTGTTTGTGTTCCTCCTCGATCTTCCAGCGTTCCAGGGCTGCAAGCCTGCGCAACTGCATGTCCAAAATGGCCTGGGCCTGCAGATCGCTTAACTTGAAACGCTTCATCAGGTTGGTCTTGGCAACATCCGCATCCTCTGCTTCACGGATGGTTTTGATGATCGCTTCGATGTTGGTCAGTGCCGTCAAATATCCGTCGAGGATATGCAAACGCGCCTGCGCCTTGGCCAGTTCAAACTTCGACCGGCGTTCGATGACATTCTGGCGATGCTCGATGAAGATTTGCAGCATGCGTTTGAGCGGCAGAGTGCGCGGCTCCCCGTCCACAAGAGCGAGCATTTGCACACCAAAAGTAGATTGCAAGGCCGTATATTTATAAAGCTGGTTCAGAACCTTCTTTGGCTGGGCGCCGCGTTTCAACTCAATGATGATACTCATGCCGCGCTGGTCGGACTCATCCCTGAGGTCCGAGATCTGATCGATCTTGTCGTCGCGGACCAGTTCTGCGATCCGTTCGATCAAGGTGGACTTGTTCACCTGATAGGGAATTTCCGTTATATTGATCTGAAAACGCCCGGGCTTGGATTCTTCGATATGGGCGATCCCGCGCATCACGATACGGCCCCGGCCTGTTCCATAGGCCGAAAGAATCCCGTCCATGCCGACGATCATGCCGCCGGTCGGGAAATCGGGTCCGAGCACGAATTTCATCAAGTCTTCAACGGTGACATCCCCAATCGTGTCGTAGTTGTCTATAAGATGGTTGATCGCACCGACCAATTCACGCAGGTTCTGCGGCGGGATATTGGTGGACATGCCCACGGCGATGCCGGATGAACCGTTTAACAGAAGGTTGGGCAGCCGGGCCGGCAGAACCAGCGGCTCCTGAAGCGAATCATCGAAGTTAGGCCCGAAATCGACCGTGTCTTTTTCAAGATCAGCCAGCATTTCCTCGGCCATTTTTTGCAAACGCGCCTCGGTATAACGCATGGCAGCGGGAGCGTCCCCGTCCACGGAACCGAAGTTCCCCTGGCCGTCGACCAGCAGATAACGCATGGAAAAATCCTGTGCCATGCGCGCCATGGATTCGTAGACCGCCGAGTCACCATGCGGATGATATTTACCCAATACTTCACCCACGATACGGGCGGATTTCTTGTAGGCTGCATTCGACCGCATCCCAAGTTCATGCATGGCGAAAAGAATCCGTCTGTGGACCGGTTTTAGGCCGTCCCGGGCATCCGGCAAGGCGCGTGCCACGATCACGCTCATGGCGTAATCCAGATATGCCGACCGCATCTGCGCGTCGATGTCAATATTTTCGATGTTTCCAGCGATCATGTTCTCTTCGGCCATAAAGTATCCTTAAATAGGGAAAAATGCTGTAAATTGGCATAAAAAGACACGAAGATGGGGGAAAACTTCGTGTCTGCATTAGATGAAAGAAGCCACATTTGTTAGTGCAATTATACCATTTCCCCGTCCTTTTCTGGCATGAAAACCACCGGATAAATTAAAAAATACCCGCAAATATTTGCGGGTATTTTTTGTGCCGAAGGAGGGATTTGAACCCTCATGAGCGTAAGCTCACTACGCCCTGAACGTAGCGCGTCTGCCAATTCCGCCACTCCGGCTTGTTGTTCGTGCGGGTTGTATTTTATCTCAAACCCTTGTTTTGTCAATTCATCCCGTCCTGTCAGGAACAAATCGGATGCCACAACGTCTATTTTTGAACTTTGCAAAACCGAAAAGCAAACCCATTACAGTACTGTCAGGGGATGTATCTTTTCAGCGTCAAAGTGGTTATATTTTATATCAAAGAAAGGAGTTGCCATATGTTCGCAGTCATTGCAGCCGTTCTGTTCCTGTTCGCCCTGGCCGGCGCCGACCTATTCGTCGCCCAGTACAATCCGGACGAACTGAGCAACATGGGAGTCCAGCACAAATGATGGATGACCCCCAAATCCCCTAGCCCGACGCAAAAGAAGATGCGCCGGGCTTTTTGTTTTAACGGCGGGTATAATGAGGGAAAATTTTCACATTGGCAAGGACAGGAAAAATACATGAGTGTTGCCCCTCTCTACACGACAATTGACAAAACGATCCAGGTGAACGCCGGCACCATCGTACTGGAAAATTCCCACGGGTTTCCGCGCAATGAAACCAATCTATATTTGGTCGGCCAGGACGGCAAGATCATTTGGAGGGCGGAAAAACCGGATCCGAACACTTTTTTCACCAGGGTGAAACTGAATGAAGATGGCGACACCTTCTCCGCCTACACACTGAACAGCCACGCCTGTGAGCTGGACCTAAGGACGGGAAAACTGATCAGCTTTACAAGTTTTCGATAAAAAATAAATCCAACATAAAAGCCACAAAGGTTTTCCTGCGTGGCGGTCACCTCATGTCCAACTTTCAAAAACCTCCCTTTAGCTTCGTGCTTCTCTTCCTGCTCTTCAGTTTGATGTTCCTCTCGAACAGCTACAAGCTTTGGTTTAAAACGGATGAGTATTATAAAGATTTGCACAACAGCCTGACCAACGAGAAGACGCCTTATCCCTTCAAGGACTTCTTTTTGAAACGTCTGGAAAACAGAAAAAGCTGGGAAATTGGGCAGAAGATTTTCAGTCTGATCGGAATCGCAGGAGTGATAACTGCGGACGTATTGTTAATAACGACATTTGCGGCAAAATAGTTGGAGTGGAAATGAAACATTTCAGCCTGATCCTGCTTATATCTTTACTACTGACAAGCTGCGCAAATGCGACACCTTTGCCAACCATCACTCCCTCGCAAACATCAACCGTAATTCCGTCTGCAACACCCAAGCCGACCTCGACTTCGGTCCCCACCACAACACCTTTACCCATTACATATGTATACCAAGACGATGTGCCAATTAATGGAAGATTGTTACAGGAGCAGGTTGCCCAAACAGCCTACGCCTATTATTCACAATATACCGATCTTGGCACACTTACAATATACACCTTCTCAGACATTAAACAATACATCGATCTAATCTACCCGGCAATACGCTATGATGTCCCCACATATAGCAAATCCAAGTTCGTTCAGGATTGGGTCAATGGAGGCGGGGGCAATTTTGCCGCAAAAGATATCATTGTGGTTAGCTCCGGAACCCCCGAATGGAAAGATTCCCGAAATCTTTGTTACAAGGCAAAAAATGTCGCTCATGAAATGTTCCACACCGTCCAAAGCAGGCTTGTCCTTCATGGAGTAAGTGGACCGCAAGTTGATTTCGGACCGGAATGGCTTAGGGAAGGATCAGCGGAAGTGATGGGCTTCCAAAGGGCGGATGGATTAAACGGCTGTTCTTATCAAACCAACGCGATTGGTTGGTGGAAGGAGGACGCAAAAGATGGCGCACTCTTGAAAGAAACTGAGGGTGGAAATTTCTCGGGCCAGCCAAAATTCTGGTCGCTTGCTCCCTGGGCCGTTGATTATCTGATTCAAATCGCCCCGCAAGGCGAAAAATCGCTCATTCAATACTACACAGAAATTGGATCGGGAAAGTCGTGGCGTGATGCTTTTACTTCCGCATTCGGATTATCTGTTGCGGATTTCTATACCAAATTTGAAGGGATGCGGAACAGACAGGAAATCGTTATGGATACCAGCCTGTGTCTCAAGCAGTCAGATAGTCGTGTTAAGTGTCTCGGCCGAAAACCCAATAAAGATTATGTATTCCGTATTCCTTCCATTATTACTTCGTATGATGATTGGAAAATAAAATCAAACTGTGAAATTACAGGAACGGGTACGGGGGGATCGCAGGATCAGCTTCTACTTCTCGTGTCAGTTTCTGAACAGACACAGGGGAATTGCGAAGTTAATTTTACGTTTCCTGGCGACAAACAACTCACGGTGGATTTTTATGTTCCCGTGCCGCCCACACCCACAGCCGGACCAACTTTTACTCCCACTCCGGACAATTCCACTAGAATCGGAGAGGGTTGCGTAAAAGAATCATCCAATAATAATGGCTTGTTAATTCATTGCCTTGGCAGGTTGGCTAAGGAGTCACTCCCTACCAGCCTGCAAGATCGGGAAATCGTGTACGGTTTTGAGATAACTGGAATTGACCTGCCAACTGCCGGGTCTGAATTGAACAAGCTCGTTGACCATCCAAAGAATTTCCTGCTGGCGGCAGATGGAAATATTCTTTATGTCATCATTCCCCCGTCCGCGCCAAGCAATGACTACTCTGTGAATATCACTCTGAAAAATGGAAGCTTTGCCTCGGCTATCTATAATTGGGCAAGATAAATCAATGAAGCGCATCCTCTTCCTTTGTGCGACCCTGCTATCAAGCTGTGCACCCGGCATGGCGACGGCTGGTCAGTCTTCAGAGGCTATTCCAACAGCGACAGGAACCGCCACGCTTCAACCCGCATTGACATTTTCACCCACAATCACACCGACTGCGACTTTTGAACCAGGCTCGTTTTTTTTCGATATCGCTTCTGACGTTCCAGGCAACGATGAAGCAGAGATAAAAACCGGGATAGATTTGGCCCGCGCTTATTTACGTGACTTCCTGGGCGGTGACATCAATCCCAGCATGCCACAATTTATGGTAAAAATCGTCGCCACCGGAAATGGCAACGACGGTTCCTGTTGTACCGGCCTTGCGGAATCGGGACCGCGTCCATTCTTTGATGTCAAGCATTCAAGCTGGAATATTGGAAGCTCAAGTTATTGGGATAACACAGATAATCATGTAAATGCCGGCGCGCATGAATATGTTCATGCCTGGCAAAGTTCACTTGGCTGCCTGACAATCCATGATCAACCGCTGGGAAATTGGCTCAACGAGGGAATCGCCCAATATATTTCCATTAATTCCCTGAAACAGGGCGGCTATGTCACAGAAAATGATTACAGGCAATTGATTTCGGTGGCACTTGCCGGCACGAGCACAGACAAGCTTGCTTCATACGAACGCGGATCTTCAGGTCGACTTGACGATATTGCGCTCCTGGCCACCATCAAACTGGTATCCCTGGCGCCTTCCGGGGAACTCTCCCTGCGCAACGTTTGTGAAAATATAAGCTCTGGAAAATCGGTTGACCAATCATTCAAAGAAGCATTCGGTATCAGTAAAAATGATTTTTACAAGCTGTTTACCGGGTATCAGGAAACGTATGTAACTCCGACACCAACTCCAATACCCGCCGGGATGATAGCCATACATGGAATGGTGACTTTGGCCAATTCAAACCAGAAATACAGTGATTATATTCTCAGCTTTTGCAACTCAAAGATTGCAGAATGCCTGCCGGGGGTCCCGATCTCCAATCAGGGCACATTTTTAACCTATCTGGACCCGGGTATCTACAGAATAAGCGTCAACCATTCGAAAGATGGTGAGGGAATTGGATGGTACGCCAAAAACGGATTGGTTCCTGATGGGACCTGTTCAGATTCCATTCTGGTTGATGATAAGGAAATTAACTTTACTGTTGATTTAAGACCCTCTTCTTGCCCGGCACCTGCTGCCGCTGACTCTCCTGCTCTCACGACCCCATCCGTCATGGAATCATCCACATCGGGAGTTTCCATAATCGCCACCGGGTTGCTCGTCGCATCAGACAGCACGCAAAAATTCAACGATCTCATGGTTACATTTTGCGGCATTCAATCCAACCAGTGCCTGCCGGGGATACCGGTTTCATCCGATGGGACCTTTTCCACCCTGCTGACCGTGGGCAAATACAAAATCAGCATCAATTCTCCCGGGGCAAAAAACCTGGGCTGGTATACAAAAAATGGATTGGTCCCGGATGCAGCTTGTGCAGATATAATTGCGGTCGACGTGAAGCACGAAACAGCCCTCACAATCAATCTTCAGGGGCTGAGCTGCAAATAACATGCCGCAGATATTTTTTGGGAAAAGAATAAATCAAACCAGAATGGAGATTAAGTCTTGAAAATCATCGCATGCATCAAGCAGGTACCCGACTCGGAGGCAAAGGTCAAGGCCGAGGGCGGGCAGGTATCGTGGGGGGACGCGCCGCTGGTCATCAACCCGTTCGACGAGTACGCCGTCGAAGGTGCGCTTCAGCAAAAGGAAGCCATTAGCGGCAGCACAGTCACCGCATTGTGCGTGGGACCTGAGTCCGCGAAGGAAGCG
Organism: Chloroflexota bacterium; assembly: GCA_021414245.1. Lineage (GTDB taxonomy): Bacteria > Chloroflexota > Anaerolineae > Anaerolineales > Villigracilaceae > Villigracilis. Next base: position 29,257 of record JAIOOU010000003.1, on the reverse strand, counting down.
CTCAAACATGCACTCGCCATGGGTGCGGATGAAGCCATCCTCGTCTCGGATGCGGCTCTGGAGAATCTGGATACCGCCGGCGCCGCACGCATACTGGCCGCAGCCATTCAAAAAGCCGGCGCGGACATGATCATTTTTGGCCGCCAGACTCTCGACAATGGCGCTGGCCTCACCCCCGCACAGACCGCCCGTGTCCTCGGGTGGCCGATGCTTGGCCTGGCTGGCAGCATCAAGGTCAACGGTGGAAGCGTGCAAGTGGAACGGGTAATCGAAGAGGGCAGGCAATCCGTCAAGGCGAATCTGCCCGCCGTGCTCAGCGTCGTGCAAAGCATTGGAGAACCGCGTTACCCGTCGTTTATGGGCATCCGTAAGGCCTCAAAAGCAGCCATTCCCGTCTGGTCGTTAAGCGATATCGGCGCGAGCGCGCCCGCACCCATCATCACACGCAGCGAATTGACCAATCCGCCAAGCCGCGAAACAGCCGTTGAAATGATCACGGGCGACAGCCCGGCCGAGATCGCCGAAAAACTTGCAGGGAAGATCCTTGCGGAGAAGGTGCTATGAAGACCTTTGTTTATATCGACCATTTCAACGGTGAAGTGCAGCCCGCCTCCTGGGAGGCACTTGGCCTTGCAAAAAGTTTCGGATCGGCAGTTGCACTTGTCTTTGGACCCAAAGCCGGTGATGTGGCCAAAACTGCTTTGGAATTTGGCGCGGATGAAGTTCTCGTTGCGGATGATGCCTCACTGAAAGATTACCGCGCTGAGACGTATGCCTCGACTCTCTCCGCGCTCGCTTCTTCCCAAAACCCGGGCCTGATCCTGTTTCCGACGACAGCGCGCACGCGTGAAATGGCAGCCATGTCTGCCATGGACTTGAACACAGGCGTGCTGACCGATGTATCAGGTCTGGAAGCGAACGGCGATTCATTTGTTGCGACCCGTCCCATTTACGAAGGCAAGCTCCTGGAAAAGACGGTTTGTTCCGGCAGGCCGGTCATGGTCACCATTCGTGGACGAGCCTTCCCGAAACCGAATCGTGAAGCGAGCAAGAGCGGCAGCATCACAAAAGTTGAAGCAAAAGGCGAAGGAAAATCCAGCGTGGAAGGCTACTCGGCTTCCGAAAGCGCGGTCAACCTGGGCGATGCCGGTATCATCGTCTCCGGTGGTCGTGGGGTTTCAAACAACCCGTCCTTAACCCCTCCGGCCGGCATGGATGAAAAGCAGGCTGAGATCTGGCGTGCCCAGCAGGGTTTCGCATTGGTCACAGAGCTGGCGCAATTGCTCGGAGGCGCAGTCGGCGCCTCGCGCGCCGCTGTGGACGGCGGTTACATCCCCTACTCCCATCAGGTCGGGCAGACGGGCAAGGTTGTCTCCCCTGATCTATATATCGCCTGCGGCATCTCGGGCGCAATCCAGCATTTGGTCGGTATGAGAAACGCCAAAGTCATTGTGGCCATCAATAAGGATGCCGACGCACCGATCTTCAAAGCCGCGCGCTACGGCGTGGTGGGCGATCTGTTCCAGGTGGTCCCGGCCCTGACCGAAGCATTAAAAAAGAAATTGGGAAAATAACACGGCTTTTCCGGACAAAGGTACTAATTCACACAATTAGTACCTTTGTTCAATTATCGTTTTATCGGAATTGCATAGAATCAGTCTACATAAATTTATTTTAGGAGAGATTATGAAATCAACAAAGGTTCGAACTGCACTTGCCATGTCCATGCTCATTGTTTTGATCCTGGCCTGCGGCGCTCCCGGTGGAAGTTCCACCGAGGCCCCCGCCACAGACGCCACATCCGCGCCTGCACCGTCAGAGTCAATCCAGCATCAAACCCTGCCTATCAGTTTGCCCGCTGAGAGAAGCAGCCATGCCGGTGACTATGATTCCTCCACAACAGCCGCGAAAAAGACCTCAGCCGGCGGGGATCGTTTCACCTTTGAGCGCTTTGAACGCCCTTTCAATTCAACTGCCATGGATGTCTACTTCCCCGAGCTCGACATCGTGGACACCCTCGTCTTCCAGGACGACACCTGGATCTATGGAACAATGACCCTCCACGGAGTGGATGCGAACAACGCCTTGAGCGGAAAGTATGCTCTTGAACTCGATATCGCCCAGCCTGGAAACATTGTGGACGGCAAAGGCGACTGGCTGGTAATCGCCTCCGCTCCCGCATCCACAGACTGGACCGTAAATGGTGTCCAGGTCTATGAAGATACCAATGATGATGTCGGGCTGGAACTTGCGATGTTAACCGACAAGGATACCTCGGTCAAAAGCGACGGGTTTGAAACCCTGGTCTTCGATCAGGGCAAGGGAAATGATCCGGATTCCGCCTGGGTGCGTATTTCGCCAAACGACCCAAACACGGTTGAATTTTCAGTCAAACGTTCGGTCCTTGGCAACCCGGAAAAATACTTGATCAACATGTGGGCCGGACATTCACTCATCGATCCTGCATTGTTCGACCTCAGCGATCACTTCACTCATGAACAGGCCGGCGCCGCAGATAAAGCTCTTGAATATTATTATCCTACCAAAGAGGTTGCGGAGATCGATAACTCCTGCCGCATGGCAGTTGGTTTCCAACCCAAAGGCGATGAGCCCGGCTTGTGCGACAGCTTGATTCCACCGAGCTCACCCCAGGCTTGTACCGCCACCACACTGCAGATCGGCGCTTGTATTCTCAACCAGCCCGTGGATTACAGCTGTCAGTGGAACAAAAACGCCTGCAAATGTGATTGTACTTATATCGGCCCCAAATAAACTCCAACATTAGCCCACAAGAAAAGACGCCTGAAGAATATTCTTCAGGCGTCTTTTCCTTTTTGAATAATTATTCGTTTTTCTGATTTTGCCGGGACAGGGCCGCCTCAATGATCTGCTGGACTCGCGGCGCCATGCTCGACGGGTCAGGGTGGATACCTTCGACCAAAAGAGCGCTGTCATAGATCTGCTCGATCACGATATTCTGCAGATCCGATCCGCTTTCCAATTTCAACAATTTCTTCAAAATGACGTGTGCCGGGTTCAATTCCAACACCTTTTTGGGGATTTCATATTCCCGTCCCAGATACTTGTAGACCCGCTGCAACTCCGGGTTGGCATTGGCATCCGCATCGGTCAGGCGCGCCACGGATTGATAAAGCCGGTTACTCGCACGGACGTCAACCACCCGCTCGTCGAGGGTTTTCTTGAAGAGTTCCACCAGGGATTGAAAATCCGCCTCCGCGATCTTTTCCACTTCAGGTTCATCTTTTGGTTTTCGGGTCACATTCACATCAGCCTGGGCGACATTCTTGAGTTCATAATCCTGGTATTTGTGAAGGCCCATCAACATAAACGAATCCATGGGATCGGTCAGCAGCAACACTTCTGTTCCCTGTGAATGGAAATAATCCAAATGTGGGCTGCGCAAGATCGATTTCGAATCCTCACCGACAATATAATAAATGACTTTTTGGCCGTCCGGCAGACGCGAAACATATTGATCCAGCGAGGACCATGTTTCGGGGGCCAGATTGGTCTTGAAACGCAAAAGCGGGGTGATGGTCTCCGCATCCGCCGGGTTGGAGGCGATGCCCTGTTTCAGATAAACACCAAACTCCCGCCAAAATGTCTGGTATTTTTCCGTGTCGTTCTTTGCGAGATTCTCCAGTTCTTTAATAACCTGATTGCTCAGAACTTTCCTGAGACGCGTCATCAGTCCACTCGATTGTACGGTTTCGCGGGAAACGTTAAGCGGCAGGTCTTCAGAGTCCACCACGCCCTGCACAAAACGCAGGTAGTCGGGCAGCAAATCCTTGTTGTACTCGTCGATCAGGATGTTGCGGGTGTATAGTTTCAGGCCGTCGTCCTTTCGAAGCGAGAATACACCGCGCTCCAATTTAGCCGGAATATATAACAAGGCATATAACTGGACCGGGGCATCCGTGACCATGTGTATATGCATCAAGGGATCTTCAAAATCCAGGGTGGTCTGGCGATAAAATTCCCTATATTGCTCCCCGGTCACCTCCTGACGGGAAGTCCGCCAGAGGGAGGTCTGCCTGTTGACGGCTTCCTTGCCCTCACCCATGAAAATGGGAAAGCCAATGTAATCCGAGTGTTTGTGAATGATGTTCTTCAAGCGGAATTCCTCGGCGAACTCGGCCGCATCCTCCTTGAGCCTGATCTCGATCCTTGTCCCGCGCTCATTCATTTCGGCGCGTTCGATTTGATAGTTGTCATCCCCGGTCGCATGCCAGCTGACCGCCTCCGCCTCAGGATCAAAGGAATGCGAGGTTACCCGCACCCATTCCGCCACCATGAAAACAGAATAAAAACCGACTCCAAATTGACCGATGACCTTTGCAACATCCACTTTCTGGTCCCGGGTGGCATCCAGAAATTTACGCGCCCCGGATTGGGCAATCGTGCCGAGATTTTCGATCATCTCATCGCGGGTCATGCCGATGCCGGTATCCTGAATGATGAGCATGCGCGCTTCCTTATCCACCCGGATGTGGATGCGCAGTTCGCTGTCCGGGTCGAGGATCTTCCGGTTGGTGACCATTTCAAAACGCAGCCGGTTCAAGGCATCGGATGCATTCGACAGGAGTTCACGCAGGAAGACTTCGCGGTCCTTGTACAGGGAATGGATCAGGATATTCAGCAGTTGTTTGGTTTCTGCTTTGAATGAGAATTGCTGGGCGGCTTGGCTTGCATCGGTCATGGGTGTCTCCTGGATTAAAATGAACTGACCTATTATCCCATGGCATGCGCGAGTACGGGATAACGGCGAACAAATTTTTTCGACGGTATTTTATACCGGGTCTTTTAATATGACAGTAAGAAGTTCGTTAGAAAAATATCATACAGCATCGGCTTGAAATCCAAGACCATTCTTCGTTATACTACCGCTCTGCAGTCTCTTCTCTCCACATCCATTATCCGCCTGGCTGTGTTTTCGAGAGAAGGAATGTCAAAACGGCAACACAGTTTGAAGCGCAGGGTGAAGCGCTACATATCGAGTCCGGGCACGGATCGGTTCGACGATTAATGACATTGCCGCCGGGCAATCCCAAGGAAAAGGATATTCTCCAATATGAACCCTGATTACACGGACTCCGTTCATCACGATGGCTCCAGCCGCTATGTGCGTCCCGCCACAGGCACGGAAATGAAATTGGGGGATGAGGTCAGCATTCAGCTGCGGACCGCAGTGGATGCCCCTATTGAGCGGATCCTGCTCCGCACCTGTCCCGACGGGGAACAGTTTTTTACCGAGATGCAAATCGAAAGCACCTCCACCTCCCCGGTCTGCATTTGGTGGCAGGCCAGATTGCACCTCAGTATGCCCGTCATGTCTTATCGATTCCTGATTTTCGCCAAAGATGGGGTCTGGTGGTACAACGGGTCCGGCGTTCATCGCCACGTGCCCACGGATGCGGAAGATTTTCGACTGCTGGCGGAATACGACGCCCCGGCATGGGTTCACGAAAGCGTTTTTTACCAGATCTTTCCTGATCGTTTTGCAAACGGAGATCCCTCGAGCAGTGTGCAAACGGGCGAATTTAAATATCAAGGTCAGTTCTCACGATCAAGGGATTGGGGGGAAAAACAGAGCACCTGGCCGGAAGCCATGGTTGAATTCTATGGAGGCGACCTCCCCGGGGTGGAACAACGCCTTGATTACATGGCCGATCTGGGAATCAATGCAATCTATCTCAATCCGATTTTTACAGCCTACAGCAATCACCGCTATGATGTCGTCGATTATTTCAGCGTCGATCCGCACCTGGGCGGAGATGCCGCCCTGATTTCCCTGCGCCATGCAACATCCCGGCGCAGAATGCGCTTTATTATTGATATTGTGCCCAACCACTGCGGTGTCGAACATCCGTGGTTCAAATCCGCACTGGAGAACCCCGCTTCTCCCACCGCAGACTTTTTCACCTTTCATCAACATCCGCATGATTACGAATCCTGGCTTGGAGTGCGAAGCCTGCCAAAACTTAATTATCGCAGTGCAAGCCTGCGCGAAACCATTTATGCCGGCCCGAAGGCTGTTTTTCGCCACTGGTTAAAAACCCCCTTTGCCGCGGACGGCTGGCGTGTGGATGTAGCCAACATGCTGGCCCGGCATGGCCGGGATCAATTGGAGACTGAAGTATGGGCGGGCATTCGACAGGCTGTGAAAGAGGTCAACCCGTCCGCTTATTTGCTGGGCGAAAATTTCTTTGACAGCAGCCCGCAGCTGCAGGGTGATCAACTGGACGCCAGTATGAATTACTTTGGATTCACAAATCCGGTCAAGTTCTGGCTGCATGGTTTTGAAGTCAACCAGCACGGCGAACCTCGCACCGTCAGGTCGGCTGTGCCCTGGTCCGCGCAAGCCCTGGTGAATTCGTGGCAGGCCAGCCGGGCAGCCATCCCCTGGGTGATCGCGCGTCAGCAGTTCAACCTGCTGGGCTCGCATGACCTGCCCCGCATTCTGGATACCCTCGATCATGATCAGGCCCTTAACCGTCTGGCAGTAGCCCTCCTGCTGACCTACGTGGGCGTGCCCTGCATCTATTACGGTGACGAGATCGGCATGCGCGGAAAGGATGCACTTGAGGCTCGCAACTGCATGATCTGGAAATCAGATCAATGGGATACAGACTTGCGGTCTTTTTACCAAACCTTGGTCCGGTTGCGCCGCACATCCCCGGCCTTGATCGACGGGGGGTTTCAAGTCTTGGTGGCTGAAGAAAATATCTTGGCCTATTTGCGCGATGCCGACGATGATCAGCTGATTGTGATCGGAAATCGCGGCCCTGCTGAATATTCACCGGCTGGCCTACCCGTTCGACAGGGTGCGGTCCCGGATGGCATAGTCTTTCGCGAACTATTGACTGGCAGGACCTGTACGGTACACGATGGAAAACTGCCCATTCCGCCCCTGCCTGCCGGTGTTCAAATATGGCGGGCAATCCCTTAGGGTGGAAGCATAAGTGATATTCATCATCTTTATTAGTGCAGGCATACCCCGTATAATTCCATTTAATGTCCATGAATTTCATGCAAAGGATTTCAAGTCAGTCAAACCGGAACCTCGAGGCTCCGGTTTCGTTTATATAGGAGATATCTTATGTCAAAACTCGACAATCTTGTTCAGGATTTTCTTGCTCAAAAAAGAATCGCCATTGTGGGTGTATCCGACCGGCGCGAGACCGGATGTAATTTGAATTACAAAAAATTCAAGGATGCCGGATACCAGGTCTATGCAGTCAACCCGCACATCCCCGTATTTGACGGGGCCCCGTGTTACGCGGATCTTAAATCCCTGCCGGAAAAGCCTGATGCGGTGTTCATGTTAACCAGCCCGAAAGTCACCGAACAGATTATTGCCCAATGTGTCGAACTGGGTATCAAACATGTCTGGATGCACTGCATGATGGGCACCAAGCCCGGCCTGGCCGCTGGCATGACCAGCGTCTCCCCTGCTGCAGTGGAAATGTGCAGGGCCAACGGGATCGCAGTCATTCCGGGGTCTTGTCCAAATCAATTCCTTGAACCGGATTTCGGCCATAAGATGATGCGGGGACTCTGGCGCACTTTTGGATTCATGAGCGTTAATTAAATTCCAGGTTCAGGAATATTCATCCTTCATATACCGTTCAAATCCCTGTTTGGTGAGTCGTTCAAGCTCATCGAACAGGGATGGTTCAGCCAATAATTCTCGAGTATACGACAGGCCCTGCGGGCTTTCGTGAAAAAAAGACGGCATAAAAAACACAGGCCGCAAGGCAGGTCTCCCCTCTTCTGCTGGATGACCGCCATCCTTCTGCCAAATTTTCAAGTGCGGACCGCTTGCAAGAGTGGCGAACCAGGCGTCCCGACGCAGCAAGTTTCGCAAAAATACCGGGAAGGTCATTTACCAACGCGCAGCTATCCCCAATAAACAGGACTCGAAAACAATCCGCTGAGCCGGTTTTATCACTGCATTTGACAGGCAAGACCAGCAAACAAAGAATGGCGGCGCGTAAAAGACCGGCGCGCCTTAAATATGCCCGCACAGTTTTCATGATCTGGGTCCAGGAAATATATCTACTGCACGATCACTTTCATATAGATCGGATCGCCAAATGCAGTTCCATCCGGACCGAAAGCCTGCCACGAGCTTTCATAGGTTCCCTCCACCACCGGAGCGACAAAGATCACATGCAGAGTGGTCTGGGTCCCGGCGCGGGCGGGATACAAAATTTGTTCCTGGACGGCGCCGAACGGGTCCCCGCCGATCCATTTCAAGCGATAGGTCGAATCCCAGTTGCAGGTGCCGCTGTTCTGGACAAGCCATTGCTTGTCGATGGTGGAGCCAAAGGAGACGATGGTATTGTCTGGAACGGTAACATCCTGCAAAAAATCCAGATCATTCAAGCACGGACCCGCCAGCGTGGCCGTTGGGGTTGCAGTCGGAACTGGAGTGTATAAAACCGGGATCGGGGTCGTGGTGGCCAGAATGGATGTGGGCTGGGGCTGCGTGGGCGGGCGAAAAGGCGTGGGCGGCGTTTGGGGTGTGCAAGCCCCGAGGAAAAGAAAAGCCAGTTGAGCGATGAGCAGGCTGGGACTACGTCGGATGCGAAGCATGTCCTTATTAAACCATAAAGTCACAGAAATAAATTTCTGTGACTTTAAATTGGCTGGTTATTTCCTATATTTCTTCGGCCACAACACCGGCATCTTCGACGCCGCTCTCAGCACCCAGATCGAGCGGAAGGGCGATCTCTCCACTCAGGGCCTTCTGACGGATGATGCCTTCGATCTCGTTCATCATATCCGGATTGGCGCGCAGGTAATCCTTGGCGTTCTCGCGGCCCTGGCCGATGCGGACATCGCCATAGGAGAAAAAAGCGCCGCGTTTGGTGAGGACTTCGAACTTGGTGGCCAGATCGAGCACATCCCCGGATTTGGAAATGCCTTCGTTGAACATGATGTCGAACTCGGCGGTGCGGAAGGGCGCCGCGAGTTTGTTCTTGACAACCTTGATACGGGTGCGGTTGCCGATCACTTCCTCGCCGACCTTGATGGATTGAATGCGGCGTACATCCAGACGAACGGAGGCATAGAACTTAAGGGCCTGGCCGCCGGTGGTGGTCTCAGGATTCCCGAACATGACGCCGATCTTCTGGCGAAGTTGATTGGTGAAGATGACCGAAGTTTTGGTCTGGTTGATGGCGCCGGAAAGCTTTCGGAGGGCCTGGGACATCAGGCGGGCCTGCACACCCATGGTGGCATCGCCCATGTCGCCTTCGATCTCGGAGCGGGGAACGAGCGCGGCAACCGAGTCGATCACCACAACGTCCACTGCGCCGGAGCGCACAAGGGTTTCAGCGATCTCAAGGGCCTGTTCACCGGTATCCGGCTGGGAAACAAGCAGATTGTCAATATCCACACCCACCTTGGCAGCATAAGCCGGATCAAGTGCGTGTTCCATATCGATGAATGCGGCCGTACCGCCCATCTTTTGAGCCTCCGCAACGATGTGCTGACAAAGGGTGGTTTTACCGGAAGATTCAGGTCCGTAGATCTCAATCACACGTCCGCGCGGAATGCCGCCGACGCCAAGGGCTATATCCAGCGAAAGAGACCCGGTCGGGATGACCTCAGTCACCATGCCGTGAGCTTCACCAAGGCGCATGATCGAGCCGTCGCCATACCGTTTTAAGATATCGCCAACAGCCTTGTCGAGGACTGCACGTTTGGCATTATCGATATTTTGAGTTTTTTCGGGTGTTTCTGTTGCGCGGGTGGTTTTTCGTGCCATGGGTATATTCTCCAATACAGGTGTAATAGGTTGAAATGTGTGTTGCGAGAGTATAGCACAGATGTTCAGTAAGTCAAGGGAGAGAAGTCGGGGTGAGAGGCAGCCCTCTAGGCACCAACTCCAAAGTGGGCGCCGGCGGACGGATCACATTGAACCCGATCCCGCCTTGAAAGGTAATGTAACTGACCTGCCCAGGGAAGATTTCCACCCAGGTTTCATTCTCCGCGGCAGTATCGCTATCCTCCGGTTTATAGGACAGGGAGACCTTATAAATCCCGGCCGGCAGATCACTGAGCACAAGGTTCTCATGATAATACGGGTCCGAATTGACCGCTCCCATGCCATAAGTTTTTACCGTACGAAGCGGGGACTTCGAATTGATCAACTGCACTTTAACCAAAAGCTGGTTGAGGAGGTCACCCTTTTCATCCGTCATCCTCCCCACCAGGATTCCCCAACCCTGGGGCGGGGTCATCCATAGCTCGGGATTGGAGGTGTTGTAAAAGGTATTTTTGCCCACCCGTACTTCAAAGTGTAAATGAGGGCCGGTGGTCGCACCCGTGGCACCGACCAGACCCAGCACATCGCCTGTGTCCACATGAGAACCCACCACGGCAAGCAGCTTGCTCATGTGGGCATAGATCGTAAACAGAGCCTGATCCCGATAGCCAAAATCATGCCGGACCACCACTGCCATTCCATAAGGGTCATTCTGATTTCCAGGCGCTTCGGTATACAATCCCCAATCCGATGAAACAACCGTTCCGGGTCCCGCGGCGAGGATGGGGGTCCCTTCCGGAGCGTCAATGTCCACGCCGGTATGGACAATATTCGGTGCAAAGAACACACCCCCATACCGATATTCAGCCAGCGGCCAGTTGACATTGTCCGCGCTGATCGGGCGCGCAAAATAAAAATGATCGTGCGAAGATACAGCCCAGGGGATGGGATACAAGGGCGGGCGCCAGCCGGAGACAGGTTCTGCACCCGGTGTGGGAAGATTAAACTGAAAAGGAACAGGCGAGGGAGTAACTTCCATCGCTTCGATCGGGACCTGGGTCTGCCCGGCCGCTTCAGCCACCACTGGCGTTGGGTTGATTACCCCAACTGCACCGGCGCAGGAAGAGACAATGAACATCGATAAGATGGCGGAAAGGGAATATTTGAATTTCATGCAATCATCAATCTGGAAGTTCTTTCCTACGGCGGGATGATCGTTGGAGGCGTTGGCGTAAGGGTGGGTGTGAAAGTGGGCGTTGGAGTGGAGCTGGGTGTGCGCGTCATGCTCGGAGTAAAAGTTGGGCGGGGTGTACGCGTGGGCCTTCTGGTGGAGGTCGCCGAGGCGGTTTGGGTGGGTGTCAGCGAAGGCGGAAGGACACGCGTAGGCGTGATCAGAGCCTCCGGCGGATACAGTTCCCGCATGGCTGCATACCATGTCAGCCCATTGGTCAGGGCAAACTCCGTGAAACGGCTGCCCGCATAATAGGTACGCCAATTCGGGAGAGCCGGAAGGCGCTCCCAATTGTAGGCTGCTGCCAGGGCGGTGATGTCCACCCAATATCCGGAAGGAACGGGCGCATATTTTCCGCCTTGTTCATAGGTGTTGGGATCGAGTTCATAGCGCGCACTCAGGTTCCACGGTTCGTTGTGGATCGGCTCGCCAAGCGAGCCATCCTGAACATTTGCACGGACATAGACCCGCCAGTAAGTTTGCGCTCCGATATCCTCACGCAAAGCCACCAGCCAGCCCGCATCCGTCATCAGGGTGTTGATCGCAAAGGCGCGGCCTGTATACAGCCAGTCCTCTTCAAGACCCGGTTCGAGACTGGTGGTAAGGGGAACAAAGGCATTCTCAATGCTGGCCAGTACATCCCAGCCTGTTTCAACGATCATCCGCTGCCGAAGCGCGAGGAAGGAATCATCGATCAGGTCGTGCAATTGCGGGTAGGGTGCCTGCACATCCGGGATGTCGACCACATACCAGCGTTGATTGGGCACTTCGGGCCCCGGGGTGATGGCCGGGGACCATAACGGCGCCGGCGTGACCACTGCAGCCTGGTCAAATGAATTCGGAAGCGGGTTGGGCAGTTTGGCCAGACCCCAGGCCAGTCCACGGATGCGTCCTTTCAGAGGCGTGGGCGGCAGGAGCAAATTCCCTTTAATATCGTAAGAGGAAAGATATTGTTGATTTGCACCGATCGTGACCGCCACAACTTGTTGGGCGGTTTCGTTCCAGACGCCCCAACTGCCATCCCCGATCCAGCGGGCTGCCCTGTCCGGGGCGGTTACATCCCAGATAAAAAGTCCGCTAAAACCGACCGCCTGGGAGGTGGATGCCCATAACAACTGGGAGCCGTCAAAATTCCAGACCGGATGATTTTCCGATGCGTAGGGTGTATTGCTCAGGTCACGGTAACGGTCTTCGCCTGTCAAGTCGAGATTGGCAAGCCACACGTCGTCACTTTCACCGCCACGAGAGGAGATGAAGGCAATGTGCCTGCCATCCGGTGCCCAGACTGGAGAGTGATCGGATGCGGGGTTTTGAGTAACAGGAATGATCGGTTGAGACCGGTCCTTGACCGATACAACTGATATCTCCAGGTTGTCGTTGATATAAGTCTCAAAGACCAGCCATTGCCCATCTGGCGACCAGGAAGGCGCGGAGTCATATTCGGGAGTATGCGTGATCTGGGTCACTTCAGCGGTTGCCAGATCCAGGGTGTACAGATCCCAGTATCCGTTACGATCCGAGGCAAAGGCAATCTGGGTGCGATCCGGGCTGAGGGAGGGGGCAATGTCGTTCCAATCACCGGCAGTGATGCGGATCAGCGGCAGATCTTGCGGCTGATCGCTTTGGACAAAAAGATGGGCATACCCATTCTCTTCCATGGATAAAAAGATCAGGTTGCCTTCCCCGCTATATCGAATGACAGCCGGGGTGCTGGTGGCTTCCGGCTGAGGGGTATTCCCAGGCAGGTCCGTCGTTTGTACATTTTGGGAACAGCCAAAGAGCAGCAGGCTGATCGTCAATGCGGAATAAATAAATTTCACCGGTGAGGCTGTGGGGTATGCAGGCATGGAAATGTCAATTAATCGGAATCAGTTTCGGAGTCAGGTGGAGGCGGTTCCACATCGAAGGAAAAATAAAGCGGTTCATTCGACGGGCCGTCGGGATAATATAAACGGGCATGCAGGGCGTACGGGTTATGAAGTTCTCCGCGAATATGCATGGTGAACTCAAGTTTCCAGCTCATGGGTTCCACGATGCTCGTGGACGCAACTTCAGTACCAATGGAATCATGGAGAACCACTTCAATGTAGGGTCGTTTTTGGAAGGGAGTAATCTCCAGATTTACCCGCAGCCGGCGGCCATCCGGATAAGCCTGTGCGGAAAGCGAACTGATCCTTGTCTCTTCGGGAACAGCCCGGGTGAGATTGTCTTCGGGAAAGAAAAATTCCATCCGGATATTATAACCACAAAAGACCCCGGCCGCATTTGGCGATGCGATCAGGTCAATAAAAGTGCGCAGACTATTCAAGTCTGCGCACTTTATTTCCTTTTTGTAATTCCGGAATTTAACCGTTCTTCTTTTGGAATTCCTTCATGAATCTGACCAATTCCTGAGTTCCGGCTACATCCATGGCATTGTAGATGGATGCGCGCATGCCGCCCACGGACCGATGCCCCTTGAGGCCGATCAGGTTGTTCTTCTTGGCTTCCTTTGCGAATGTATCCTCCAATTCCTCCGAAGGCAAACGGAATGGAACATTCATCAACGAGCGCGCATCCGGCTTTGCATGTCCGCGATAGAAACCGCCGCTTTGGTCAATGGCATCGTACACCAATCCCGCCTTGATGCGGTTGGTCTTTTCGACGGCAGCAAGACCGCCGAGCTTCTTGGCCCACTTGAACACCAGACCCACCATGTAGATCGCAAAGCTTGGCGGCGTATTGTGCAGGGAGCCGCTCGCAGCCAGGGTCTTGTAATCCAGCATCACAGGCAGGTTTGCCGGGGTGCGTTCCAGCATGTCGTCGCGGACGATCACAACGGTTACGCCGGAGGGACCCGCATTCTTTTGCGCGCCGGCATACAAAAGGGCATATTTCGAAACGTCGATCGGGCGGCTGATGAAATTGGATGAGGTGTCACAAACCAGCGGCACGCCATTGGGAGGAGTGGGTTCGCTGAAAAATTCCACGCCGTGGATGGTTTCGTTGGAGGTGAAGTGCAGATAAGCCGCCTTGGGATCCAGGTCGAGCTTGGCGGGAATGCAATTAAATCCCTCCGCCTCGGTATTGGCAGCCATGCGGGCCGTGCCAAGTTTCTGAGCTTCCTTAATGGCCGTCTTGCTCCACGAACCGGTCACAATATAATCTGCCGATCCGCTGGCGCGCAAATTCATCGGCAGCATCGTAAATTGCAGGGTGGCCCCGCCCTGCAGGAACATCACTTTGTAGTTCGCCGGGATGCCCAGCAATTCGCGCAGGTCCGCTTCGGCGGTCTGGATCACCTCTTCAAATTCCTTTGAGCGATGACTGATTTCCATGACCGACATGCCCGTCCCTTTGAAATCAAGCAGTTCAGACTGGGCCTGCTGCAAGACTTCCAATGGTAAAACACCCGGACCCGGGTTGAAATTATGCGCGCGTTTGAGATCAGACATTTTGGGATACTCCTGTGAAATGAATATACGGTTCTTTCCTGACCGTTGAGCTGCTTCGGTTTCGATCCATGTTCGCCCCCTTTCAGAGCTCTCGAGGGTCCCGGATTTCAAACTATTATATCTGTTTGTCAGACAATTCATCAAGAACAATTGACATGATTTTGACCTGACCTCCTTCCATAGTGTCGTTGACAAAGTTTTTTGTCGTTGTTAGAATGACTTCGTGATAAGAGTAACTTTTCAAACAGGAATCAGCCGGTCCGCCCGGTTTGGTTCCTGTTATTAATTTCACCCTGTTCCAAGGAGAATTTTCATGAAAGTCCTGATTTGCGACAAGACCGAGAACGAATATATTGAACAAATGCGCGCCGCGGGCCTGACCGTGGATGTGCGTGACGATATCACGCCCGAGGAACTGCCCAATGTTCTGCCCGCCTATGACGGAATGGTGGTGCGTTCGCGCACCAAGGTCAGGCAGCCTCTTATTGACGTCTGCCCCAACCTGAAGGTGATCGTGCGCGGTGGTGTCGGGCTCGACACCATCGATCACGAGTACGCCAAGTCCAAGGGCATTGCCGTGATGAACACCCCGCTCGCAAGTTCCGCCTCCGTGGCCGAACTGACCATCGGCTATATGTTTGCCCTCGCCCGTTCGATCTACAAGGCTGCTTCGAGCATGAAAGCAGAAAAATGGGACAAAAAGAGCTTCGAAGGAGATGAGATCGGCGGGAAGACCCTCGGTCTCGTAGGCGTGGGAAACATCGGCAAGGAAGTTGCCAAACGCGCCAGCGCCCTCGGCATGACCGTTCTGGCTTATGATCCGTACGTTAAGGAGATCGCCGGGATCAAACTGGTGACCCTGGATGAGCTGTTCGCCCAGGCCGATTACATCAGCCTGCATCTGCCCAAGACCAAAGAGTCCGCCAATATGATCGGCAAGGATCAATTTGCCAAGATGAAGAAAGGCGTGCGGATCATTAATTGCGCGCGCGGCGGAATTATTGATGAGAACGCCCTGTATGAAGCCCTTACCAGCGGCAAGGTCGCCGGAGCCGCCCTGGATGTCTTCGCCGAGGAACCCCCCACCGACTGGAAACTGCTCAAACTCGATAATGTGATCGGGTCCCCGCACATTGGCGCAGCCACCAAGGAAGCCCAGGGACGTGTCGGCGCGGAAGTCGCCGAGAAGTTGATCGCATTTTCAAAGAACGGAAAATAACCGGTCATTTCGTCTGCAAGGGTTAAAAACCTTGCAGGCCTTTATCGAAAAGGGAGCTTATGAAGATCATTAACGATATTGGTATTCAAATTCCACAAGTCCATCTGCCCCGCAAGGGCACGGACCTGAAGAAATGGGCCGTGATCGCCTGTGACCAATTCACCTCCGAGCCGGAATACTGGCATGATGTGGAAAAGATCGTTGGCGACGCACCCTCCACATTGAACTTAACCTTTCCGGAAGTTCATCTTGAAAAACCCGGGGGTGAGGAACGGATCCGAAACATCCAGGCCGCCATGCGCAAATATATGGAAGAAGGCATCCTCCAGCCCCATGATGGACTGATCTACGTGGAACGCACGGTGAGCGGCCGGACTCGCAAGGGCATCATCCTCTGCCTCGATCTGGAGCGCTACGATTACACCAGGGGTTCCTCCAGCCTGATCCGCGCCACGGAAGGCACGATTGTGGACCGGCTGCCTCCGCGCATCAAGATCCGGGAAGGCGCGGCCATGGAACTTCCGCACATCCTGGTCCTGATCGACGATCCAAAGCATACCGTTATTGAACCGCTCAGCACAGCAAAATCCAAACTTGAAAAATTATATGATTTTGACCTGATGCTCGACAGCGGCCATCTGGCAGGGTATGCCGTCAACTCCGAATTTGAAAACCAGGTGGTCGAAGCCCTGCGCGGACTGGCCGACCCCAAAACCTTCGCTGCCAAATACGGCATCGGAGCCGACAAACCGGTCCTGCTTTTTGCCATGGGCGACGGCAATCACTCGCTTGCCACTGCAAAGGCCATTTGGGAAAAGATGAAACCCCAGGTCGGCATGGACCATCCCGCGCGCTATGCGCTGGTGGAGATCGAGAATGTCCACGACGACGGACTGGAATTTGAACCCATTCACCGGGTCCTGTTCAACCTCAGAAAGGATCTATTCGCCGAGCTTAAGCGGACTTTCGGCGGCAACTTCAGTTATTCGGAAGTTGCGGACGGAGAGGAGATGATCCGACGGGTGGATTCAGCCGAAAGCGGGAAGCAGGCCATCGGTCTGGTGGGAGCCGGGAAACGATTTGGCGTGATCGAGATCGCACACCCGTCATCCAACCTGGCTGTTGGAACCATTCAATCCTTCCTGGATGTCTTCCTGAAGGAAGGCGGTGCGGAAAAAATCGATTATGTACACGGCGAAGATGTGGTCGAGCGCCTGGCCCTGCAGCCCGGCAACGCGGGTTTTTATCTGGCCGGCATGCACAAATCCGAACTGTTCAAAACCGTGATCCTGGACGGCGCCCTGCCGAGAAAAACATTTTCCATGGGCGAAGCGCGCGAAAAACGTTTCTATATGGAAGCCCGAAAGATCTCGTGATTGATAATAATAAAAGTGGCCTCTTCAAAAGAAGAGGCCACTTTTATTATTTACTGCTTCGTCCAAATCATGGTACGGCGACGGTCAAACTTTTTCATCTCTTTTATAGCTTCAACCTGGAAAGTGCCGAGCGAAAATCCTCAGGATAGGGCGCGGTAAAGGTGACTCGTTCCTCGCTGACTGGATGGGTGATCGTCAACGAGTAGGCGTGCAGGGCCGGGCGCGAAATAATAACCGACTCAGGCGAGCTGTATAACGTATCGCCCAACAACGGATATCCGAGCGCATACGCATGCACACGGATCTGATGCGTACGCCCGGTCATCGGGCGGGCCTCCACCAGGGCCATGCCTTTTACATCCTCGTCAAAGGACAGGTCATCCGAGCTGGCTTGATTCCAATTCAGCACCCGGAATCGGGTCTCTGAAGGAACCCCTTTTCGGTTATCCACCATGGTCCTGTGCTTGTGGCCCACGTTGACCCGCAGGGGAAATTTCGTGGTCCGTTCCTTCCAGGGCGGGGCGCCGACCGTGATGGCACGATAGACTTTTTCGGTCTCATGCTTTTCGAATTGAATGTTGAGCGCGCGGTGGGCTTCCGCGGTCAACGCAAACACCAGCACGCCGCTGGTGTACTTGTCCAGGCGGTGAACCACCCAGATCTTTCCAACGTCCTCTTCAAGCTGTTTGACAATATAAGGCGCGTCGGGTTCCCAGCCTTCAGGAAGCACGGAAAGGCCGGCCGGTTTGTTAATGACAAGCAATTGCTCATCCCTGTAAAGGATATCCATGAAAGGGATTAAACCACACACTTCCCCACTTTAGCTAGTGCCGCAGGCAACAGGATCGACCTGCGATTCATCCTTTCCCGACGCCCAGATCCGCCCCTGTAGTTGCGGCCCGCGCACCCTTGACATTAACGTAACGTAAGGGTTTATAGTAGCGCCATGTTGACGGTAAAGCAGCTTTCCAAAATGGCCGGCGTCACTCCACGGACCCTGCATCATTATGACGATATCGGCCTCCTCAAGCCATCCCGGATCGGCGAAAATGGCTATCGCTATTACGGGGAGGAGGCCTTGCTGAAGCTGCAGCAGATCCTGTTCTATCGTGAGCTGGATTTCCCGCTCGAAGATATCAAGAAGATCATGGGACGCCGTGACTTCGATGTGGTGGGCGCCTTATACAGTCACAAGGCGGCGCTGCAAAATCAGGCCGCGCGCCTGCAACGCCTGCTGGCCACAGTGGACAACACCATCATGCATATTAAAGGAGAAAAGGAAATGAGCAACAAACAATTATTCGAGGCTTTTAGCGAGGAGCAGCAGGCGGAGCATGAGCAGGAAATCGCACAGAAATACGATCCCGCCACGGTAAAGGCCTCCGTCAAGAAATGGAATTCCTATACGGAGGCGGACAAACAACGAATCGGAACCGAGGGCAATGCGGTCTATCTGGGTTTTGTGGATGCGATCGCCGCGGGTCCCGAGTCACCGGCCGCCCAGGCCTGCGTGGAACGCTGGCGGAAACATATTGAGTATTTCTGGATCCCAAAGGACGAACAGTTGCTGGGTCTGGCCCATGGATACAACGATGATCCGCGCTTCAAGGCCAGCTTTGACAGGATCCATCCAAAACTGGCCGGCTTCATCCTCGAGGCTGTGCAGGTGTATGTCGATAAAAGAAGAAAATAAAAGTGGAAGAATAAAGAAGGGCGACCTGACAGGTCGCCCTTCTTTATTCTTAACTGCTTGCACCGCTGTAACGCTTCAAACCTGCCTTCCAGACCCGGGTGGCGAGCAGAAAGCTGACCACTCCCACAAGGAAGAAACCCAGCACCTGTCCGGAATTCAACTCCCCCCGCAGGGCTTGCAACGGGATCGTGGTGGCCACGGCGATCGGGACAATGAACGTCACGATGATCCGCAGCCAGACCGGATATACGGTTGCCGGATAACGACCCGAATCGAGCAGGGCATGCAGAATGGTGACGTTGTTGTCGAATTTGGTGAACCAGAAGGTCAGCGCGATCAGGACGATCCACAGGCTGTAGATGACGATCGTGCCGGTGGTGGCAAGCAGCATGAAGGTCAGGATATGAAGCGCGGTGGTTGTGTCGCCGCTCATATTGATCCCGACCACCATCAAGGTAATGGCCAGGATCAAGTCCCAGATGCGCCAGACGGTGATGCGCGAAAAGGTGACCAGGAACATGCTGTTGACCGGCTGCAGGATGGTGTAGTCCATCGAACCGTCACGGATGCTTTGGTTGAATTTTTCGGTGTTGGGCCAGATGATGGCCATCATTATGGTGTTGACGAGTCGAAAGACGCCCAGCAGGGCGATCAACTCGCCAAATCCCCAGCCGCCCAGGGTGGAGGTGTTGCTGAAGATAATGTTCAGGCTGAGCAGTTCCCAGCCGAGCCACATCAGGTTCAGCAAAATATTGACGATGGTATCCGCACGATAGGCCAGCGACATTTGAACGTTGACCTTGAAAAAGGAGGATAGCAGTTTGAGGGTGTGCATGTCTATGCCCCCACCGCGGAATAGCGTTTGACGCCGTTTCGCCAGATCCAGTTAAATAGAAGAACCGCAACTCCAAGCCAGACCAAACCCGAGACATAGCCCTGCACGATCTGTGCGCTGGATAGTTTTCCGAGAATCAATTGAATCGGATAATAGATGAACAACTGGAAGGGCAGATATTGGGCGATATCCTGTACGAGTTTCGGCATGAGCGGCAACGGCACGAACTGGCCAGAGAACAACAGGATCAATGCAAAATAAAACTCGTGGATGGAGTAAACCCGCGTGGTCCAGAAGGCCAGGGCGGTAATGGCCGCCGAGAGAAGATAACTGACCAGGAAACCCAGGATCATGGCCGGGATGGATAACAGGATGCCGCTCAAGGCCACATGACTGAAATCCGGGCGGAATAAAAAGAACAGCACGATCCAGACCGGAATAAACCCAAGGATGGTCAGGACCTTGAAGGCAATATTGTTGATCAATACGCTGGTCAGCACCGGGTGGATCGGTTTGATCAATTCGCCCGAAAGCGAACCATCCTGGATCTTGTATCCGAAGATGTGGATGACGATGTTGCTGGTGACCTGGTCACAGATCAGCAGCACCAGGTAATAGGTGATGAAGTCGTTGGCGGTATATCCGTTGACACTGCCCTTGGCGTTGGCAATGCTGGTCCACACCGCCAGATAAATGATGGGCGAGACCAGCCAGTACAGCAGGTACATGAGCAGGTTGGCGCGGTACTGCCATTGTTCCGCCCAGTTGACCTGCCAGAGTCTTTTGATGATGAGGTACATGGAAAACTCCTGTGAACATGTCGTTGCGGTGTTCATTCGACCTTACAACGACATAAATGCTATTGGTTAAAAGCCTGCTCGATGACATCCTCGATGGGCGGATCGGTGATGGTGATGTCGTGGACCGGCAGATCAGCCAGCAGCTGCGAGGTGATGCGCGTCACATCCCCGGCCTTGACCTGGATGTACTTCTTATCGGCATCCTCTTCATTCCGGACCTGGGTGCCGTATTTGCTCAGGTCGTGCGAGTCCGCATCGGTCAGCATAACGCCGATCAGCTTGAAGGGCGCGATCTTGTGCGAGAGGTCGGTAATGCCGCCGTCATACTTGAGCTGGCCCTGGTGGATAATGATGATCCGCTCGCACAGTGCGGTCACATCCGCCATGTAGTGACTGGTCAACAGGATGGTCGCGCCGGTGCGTTTGTTGTATTCTCGCAGGAACTCGCGGATGCGCACCTGGCCGGTGATGTCGAGACCGATGGTGGGTTCATCCAAAAATAGCACCCGCGGACGGTGCAGCAGGCCGGCCGCGATCTCGCATTTCATGCGCTCCCCCAGCGAGAGATTGCGCACGGGTTTTTTCATCAACGGCTCCAGTTCGAGCAGTTCGTCCAATTCCTTATAGGTTTGTTTGTATTGATCATCCGGGATGCGATAAATGGCCTGGTTCAGCAGAAACGAATCCGCGGCCGGGATGTCCCACGAGAGACGGTTACGCTGGCCCATGACCAGGGTCATGGCGCGCAGGTATTCGGGCTTGAGTTCCCAGGGCGTGAATCCAAGCACGCTGGCTTTTCCGCCGGTCGGATGCAGCAGGCCGGACAGCATTTTGAGCGTGGTCGTTTTTCCGGCGCCGTTCGGCCCGAGAAAGCCCACGACCTCGCCCTGGGCAATGCTGAAGTTGACCTCCTGTACAGCCTTCACATCCTTGTATTTTCTTTTAAAGAAACTGCGGACTGCCGCGCCGAACCCGCCTTCGCGCTCGGGCACCTGGTAGGTCTTGCTTAATTTTTCAACAATAATGGTTGGGGTCATAAAATTCTCTCCTGTGAAGGGAGAAATTTTATCATTACTAGAACAAAAGTGCTAGATTTTAAAAAGCCGAGATTCTATACCAGATGTCCACATTCACATGGATGGTTTTGCCATGCTGGATGTCCATGCCCAGGTTCGGTTCCACGGCCGGCGCACCGCCGCTTTTCATCATCCTGGCCTGCGGCTGGAACATGGCGGGGGCATCCTCATCGAAGGAATTTTCGATCAAGTCATATACCCCGAGCAGTTTAACTCCCAGGGCAGCAGCCACCTTATCCGCCTTGGATCCGGCCTTCATAAGCGCGGATTCCAATCCCCGTTCACGGGCTTCCTCTTCCGGATATTTCCAATCGATACGTTCCAGGGCGGCATTCTTCTGGGAGGTGATGATATCGAGCAGGCCGGCGATCTGATCAAGGTCATCGCATCGGACTCTTAACCGATAGCTGGCACTCGACGATTTGAGCAGTGCCCCGCTGGAAGTTTCCACCCGCACCCCCTGTAAATGGACATTCCCAGCCGGAACGCCAAAGCCGGTTAATTCTTCCACGAGTTGACTCACCTCTCTGGCCTTCTTCAGCGCCTCATTCCCGCCCACGATGGACGAGCCTTTGACAGTCACGATCAAGTCCGCGTGAGAGGCGAGAATTTCCTCTTTATGCATAGTTGATATTTTTATCGTGTCCGGTTTGGATTCCATGATTTGCCTTTATTAATATGATAAGAAAATCAACAGCTAATTAATAAATCTTTATTTACTTCCCAAATTTTGCGCCAGTTACCAATTATAAGCAACTATAACATCATCTTGATACGATGATAAAAGACCAATATCTAGAGGCTTAGATTGCCAATAAGTTCCAAAATCCGCACCTTGCAAAATTGTATCCCAACTTACCCTCCCCCATTTTGGATCACCAGGTGGCATAAAAGCCAAGCATGCATCTTTCACAAGATTTGCCTGAACTTGATAATTATCTCTCAGACTAGCTCCTTCACAAGTATTCCCATCCATCCCAAGCAAATAGGTAGTTCTTAGACCTGGACCTACATATGCCAAGGTCGTATTCCCACTATCTCCAACCACCATATATCGGATGCCGTATGCACCCGTAAATACAAAGTCTTCACCGTTGGGTCCTTTTTGTAGCGCCACACCTAGGGGGAACCACACGTTTGGATCAGTCGGAGATTGAATACGATACATATCTGGAGATAAAATCGGTGTACTTCCAGTTCCAGCAGCTAATCGATCCGCGTATGCTTCTACTGAATTTTCTCCTCTCAGACCACTAAATATTGTAAGTTCAAGCGCACCTGTCCGACTCCCAGCAACAAACGCCAAATAGTATTGTGGCGTAGTTACGTTGTCTGGCCATTTGTATTGCTGAGACAGCTTAAGTTCGCGTAAAAAACCACTCTCTACATCTTCTATTGTGACTGGATTGTATTTCATGACATCAATCTCTGTAGTTGATCCTGGCTCATACCCCACAGTGCTGCGCCATTCGCCAGTTTTTTCTACATATAACTCAGTATGTTCTTTGCTATTTTTATCTTTAATGACACGCGAATTAACTACATATACAGGCATACCCTTATCATCCACCCCATTTACTGAAAGTGGGTTATAAGATTCGGTCGCGAACTCAATACCGTCTGTTGCCAGCCAGTTATCCCCTTTCAAGGTCAAAAAAGGTTCTCCATTTGGGTCTTCTAATATTCCTCTAGTGCCATTCCAAATGTATCCAGCTTTAATTAAGTTATCCATGGATGCTTTTGGTATTGGATTTTCTTTAGCCGATACTGCTTGTCCAAATGGGGTAATGTCGTCATAAATTACACTTAAAGTCTCGCCGTTTGGATTAACATATCCGTTTTCAAAAACTACGATTGGGTATATATCAGTAAAATCCATCCAACCGCCTTCAATTCGTTCCCATCCAACACCATCTGCTTTGCTCAACGTTCGTATCTTTCCATTATTCGCGTGAAAATATGTAGGGTACTGACCCATGACCCCATTACTTAAAGTTGAAGACCAGCATGTGTAATTTCCCGCTTCAAACACAATTGTCCATCGATATTGATCTCCCAGTAAATTGTTAGACTTAAAAACAGGGATTAAATCCTTCACAGCTACAGCGCAAATCTCAGCTGCTTCCACTTTTATTGCATTCATTGCTTCTTTATATTGCTTAACTGTACTCGCAAGTTCTGGGGGAATCGGCGACTCTACGCCCAATTTGATATTAGCATTTTCTTTTGAAGGTGGAATAAAACTATCAGAATTAACCTCTCCTGAATTAGGTGCCTCCCCAAACCCTATTGGCTCCTGGTTAATAATCACCGTGGCAGTTATTTCCCCGTTTCCTGAATTCGCCGGCGAATTCACTGGAGAACATGCAGTTAATAATATGGGTAGAATGAACAAAAAATTTGAATGACGCATGGTTTTCTCCTGCTTTAAATTATGTTACAGCCAGTTTCTGCTTTGGATATTTCTCGTATTTTTTATCTTCCATCACGCGCCTGATCCTGTCAAAACCTTCCCAAATTTCCACAAAGGAAGTGTACAACGGAGCAAAGCCGAGGCGGATGTTATCGGGCTCGCGGAAATCAGGGATGACGTTCATCTCTTCGATCAGCGCGCGGTTGATGCGATACCCTTCAGGGTGGCGGATACTGATATGCGAGCCGCGTTGGGCGGAGTCAACTGGAGAGCCGAGGGAAAACCCGAAGGGAGCCAGCAGGCTTTGAGTTAGGAATGAAGCGTACTCCGTCAGCAAAATGGATTTGGCGCGGATGGAGTCCATGCCGGCCTGCAGGAGGGGCTCGAGGGCGGCTTCCATGGTCAATAAGGAAAGCATCGGCTGGGTGCCGGCCAGAAAACGCGCCACTCCGGGGGCGGGTGTGTAATCGAGCCCGAAGTCGAAGGGCCGGTTCTGTCCCCACCAGCCCCAAATGGGCGAAGACGACCTTTCCTGAATACTTTTATTAACGTACAGAAAAGCCGGCGCACCGGGTCCGCCGTTGAGATATTTATACGTACAGCCAATTGCAAAGTCAACGCCGCATTCATCCAGTGTGATCGGCAGGGCGCCGACGGAATGACTCAGATCCCAAAGCACGAGCGCGCCCTTACGGTGCGCCAGCTCCGTGACTGCTTTCATGTCGTAAAGATAGCCGCTTTTGAAAAGGACATGCGAAAGCGTGACCAGGGCGGTGTCTTCGGTGATCGCCTGCGCAAGTGCATTCAGATCAGGTGTGAGTTCCTTGTCATTCGAACCGATGCGAACGATCTCGTGCCGATTCCCCAATTGTGTGACGCAACCCTGAAGAATGTACAAATCCGAAGGGAAATTCATTGTGTCTGTCACAATGCGCTTCCTTTCCGGACCGAGAGCCAGCGCGGCCATCACAAGCTTATACAAGTTGATGGAGGTGGTGTCACTGACGAGCACCTGTCCCACAGCAGCGCCGATCAACGTTGCGATCTTGTTCCCCACACGCGCGGGCGCCTCCCACCAGCCTTTGTTCCAGCCGCGGATCAGGTCCCTGCCCCACTCTTCTTCCACGATCTGCTTTGCTTTTTCCTGAGCAACCCTGGGCATACGTCCGAGCGAGTTGCCATCGAAATAGACAAGGCCAGGATCATCGATTACGAATTGATCTCGATAGGATTTTAGAGGGTCTTGCTTATCGAGCTCGTGTGCAAAACCCTGGGCGGGTAAAAAATTCATCGGTCACCTTTAACTGGCAGATATAACTTCGTTATTTGATCGAATATAAAATTAATTGGCCTGGATCATAAAATTCACTCAATAACTCACGAAGGATTCTTATTTTTATTTTCACAATAACCCATCGTTTTATTGAATTTTACTTTGATTGCGATTATAGTGCATGGAAATAAAGGAGAGCGAATTATGAAGCCAAAAGCCATCCACGGGTTGTTCGTTTTGCTTATTGTTTTTTCCATCTCATGCAGTTTCATAACCGGATTGGTCTCTGGGGGCGGACCCAAAAACTTCACTGCTGTGCTGACGGCCCCAGATGTTGTGCTGCTCACCTGGGATGCTGTTGAAGGTGCAACGGGATATATATTGGAGTTGAGCATTGATAAGGGTGACTCTTTTACCATTGCTTCACTCCCGCCTGAGGTTACTAGCTATGAGGATTTGACAGCACCTGAACAAGGCGATTTGACCTACCAGGTGCAGGTCATAAAAGATTCCGGCCCGGCCGGCAAAAGCACAGTCAGCATTACCACGGGCAAACGTGAGCCAAATCCATTAACCGTGACACCCGAGTATGACGAGAAGAATGCCACGACAACCGTGATAGGCCCTCAGGGTGGAACGGCGTCTTTGATCGACTCAAATAAAGTGGAATACACATTGGTGATTCCGCAAGGCGCGTTGTCTGCTGACACAGAAATCCGCATGACGGCAGTCACATCAATTCAAGATTGGCCGCTGGATGGAGATACGCTCGGCGCTGTCCGTTTGGAACCAGAGGGTCTTGTTTTGAATGATGCAGCCATTTTGACGATAGGCATTCCGATCGATGTCAATCCAGATCTCGCGATCGTCGGATATGCATTTGATGCAAATGGTCAGGAGTTTCACCTGCAGCCTTCCGATGAAGAAAATGGATTGACAGGTATATTACCTTCCACGGGAGCACATCTTGCCAGCCTGGCATTTCAAAAACCTAAACACGTTATTCGAATGCCGGTAGTGGAGTTAAAGGTAAAGGGAGTTGGGCAAGCCAGTGGCAACTCCGTTTCTCAATATGCCAAGGATCATGCCCCAACTGATTCTGGCGCGGCATTGGAACAAAAGTGGGCGGCAGAAAATGCCACAGATGATGAGTTGGCTCCACTCGAAAATATCACCAGCGAGAAAGACCCAGTCAGGGCAAAAGCCTTTGAGCTCATCAAGGGTTTTTATAATGCCGAAAATTGTACGGAAATGAACAGCCAGATCGCTTCATTTCAGATATGGATGAATACCCGATCTTATATAGGCTTGACCGATGACCAACGGAAAGAATATTCGAGACAAGTTTGGGATGAACTCGCTGACAAGGTTAAGGAGGTTCTTGAAAAGGCGGCTACAGAATGCGAGAAATCCGGCGAACCGGGCGGATCCGCCACTACCGATTCACCCTGCGCGAAAGCCCTCCTGGAAAAAATCTCCACGCCGCCGCAGACGCGATCTGGTTTCTGGGATGTACTAAAAGATAAAATGACGAAAAAACTCAGTGACACCGAACTTCTATATATGAAGGATCAACTTGAGAAGTGTAAGACTCAGGCTTACACGGTGGAGGGGACTTGGGGACTATCAACATTAACCGGCGTAATAGACTCACTAGAAAATGAATTCACGCTTGAATCAGCTGGGGGGCCAGGCTGCAAAGGTGAAGTGCTATTTTCGGGAGGCCCGTACGGAGGGGGGGTTTCGTGCTCGCAGACTTGCGGGGGTCTTTTTTTTACAGGTGGCGGTTCTTACACGATAGCTATCACAGAGGATGGCGGAACGATAACTGGCGACTGTGGTATATATTTGCCCGCATCCGGGGGGCGTGACATCACAAACGAAGGACCTATTAATGTGACCTTAAAACGTGTGCCGTAATAATTACAATAGACGGCCGCGAAATTTCGCGGCCGTCTATTGTAATTACATAACTATACTTTACTCATTGTATCGTCATTAGGCCAAGTCATGCTTTACCCCTTTTCCGCGGATAAAAATTTAAAGGGATCAGATGTGTAATACACCGTCCAGGTTTCATCCTCCCGGATGAGTTCCTGCAAGGGTTCCCCCACTTCAAATTTTTTATCGCCAAGAATCAGGTGGAGGACTTTTACATCATGATATTTACTCGTGCTGCTGGTGGGGGTGCGAACCCGCTTTGTCCCCCAGATATATTTAGCCACGCCTCCTGCACGCTTGACGGAGATATCCGCTTTTTTACCGGCGCGAAAGAGGTAAATCCCGACCACGGCGCCCACGGTCAGTACGGCCATGCCCAAAAAGACAAATCCAAACCCGCCCATGGCCGCCAGCGGAATCCATTCCTGAAACTTTGAAAAGTCACCGCTCACCAGCATGGGCAGGACCACCCGGGGCGCGATCAACAGCGCCGGAAGACAACAGAACAGGCCCGCGATCACGGCACCCACGCCCAAAAACACCCCACGCTGTGTTTTATGCTCCCCTTCAAGAAATTTCCTTTGTTTGCCGGTCAACTGCCCCATGCGGTTTGCACCCAGATCCGCATCGTCAAATCCCCAAAGCTCTTTCAATTGTGTGTAAGACATTCTTTCTCCCGGAAGTTGATTTTTCTCTTAACCTATTTTGACCCAGTGGTGAATCAAAAGTGGCACGGCCAATGCCGTGCCACCCATTTTATTCGCCGAATTCTTCCTTGCGAAGGGCGGGAAACAGCAGGACTTCGCGAATGGAATGTTTGTCTGTAAGCAGCATCGTGAGGCGGTCCACGCCCATGCCAAAGCCGCCGTTGGGCGGCATGCCGTAACGCATGGCGCGCAGGTAATCCTCATCCAGGGGTTGTTTCTCCTCTTCATCATCCCGGTAATCACGTCCCATGTCAAGGAAACGCTGTTCCTGGTCCAGCGGGTCGTTCAATTCGGTGAAGGCGTTGCACAATTCAAAGCCGGCGGCATACCCTTCAAAGCGTTCCACGGTGAGCGGGTCACCTGGAATGGACTTGGCCAGCGGGGAAATGTCACGCGGATAGTTATACAGAAAAGTCGGCTGGATCAGAGTCGGTTCGAGGAATTCGCCCAACAGGAAATCGATCATCTTGCCGCGGGTGGATTTGGGGTCCGGGGTCTTGTTGCCGTGCTTAGACCGGATGGCTTTGAATAACTCATCCGCGGTTTTGTATTCGGCAATGTCAATGCCGCTGGTCTCCAAAATGCCCGCGCGCATTTCGACGCGTTTCCAGGGTGGTTTGAAATCCAGTTCGTAATCACCGAATTTGACCTGCGTGGAACCGGTCACCTTCCCGGCGGCGTAGGCCACCATTTGCTCGGTCAGTTCCATGACTTGCAGATAATCTGCGTAGGCCCAATAGAATTCAAGCTGGGTAAATTCAGGATTGTGTTTGAAGGAGACGCCTTCGTTGCGGAAGTCACGGCCGATCTCGTAGACGCGTTCCAGATTCCCGACCAGCAAACGTTTGAGATACAGCTCAAACGAAATACGCAGATACATATCCTGATTTAACTCATTGTGATGAGTGGTGAACGGACGGGCTGCAGCGCCGCCATACAATGGCTGCAGGATGGGTGTTTCCACTTCCAGAAAATCGTGCTCATCCAGGAAGGTGCGCAATGACTTGACCAATTTCGAGCGCTTGCGGAAGGTCTCACGGACATCCGGGTTTACGGCCAGGTCGGCATAACGCTGACGGGCACGCAGTTCGGGATCTTCCAACGTGGCGTAACGGACGACGGTGCCGTCTTCCTGAGTCACATCTTTGTCAGCAGGGAGAGGAGTGATCGATTTGGCGAGCAGTTTGAAGTCGTGGACATGAAGCGTTACTTCCCCGGCTTTAGTGCGCATCATTGCCCCGTCCACCTCTACGAAATCGCCGAGGTCGAACATCTTGTTGAAGAATTCGAGGCGGGCCTCGCCCACTTCATTCACACGGAAGAACAACTGCACCTTGCCGGTCCCATCTTCGATGTGGGCAAAGGTCAACTTGCCTTTGGGGCGCATCGAACGGATACGGCCCGCCAAAGTAGCTTTTACTTCAACTGCAGAGGCTTCTCCGGCTTCAAATGCGGCAATGGCC
>JAIOOU010000002.1 GCA_021414245.1 Chloroflexota bacterium | reverse complement strand
CCACGACCAGCCGCACCGCCTCTCTCTTCCGTTCTACACTATAATGCAACATCCCTTTTCTTCCAGACATAAAAGCACCTCCGTGAGATTATCTCATGAGGTGCTTTCTTTTCCTGTCCGTTTTTAGGGGGTCAATTCAATATGCCGGTCTGTTTTTTTTTTATCATTCTCCTGAAATTGTTGTGCGGGGGACTTTTTCTTTTTGCAGGTCCGCCTGCAATTCCTGGATGATGGATTGATACCCGGGATCGTTGATCCTATTATCCATCTGGTAGGGGTCGGCCGCAAGATCATAGAATTCGGACAGGTCATTATCGGTCTCGATATAAACGTATTGCCCGGTATGGACCGCTGTCCAGTGACCGCGGTCGGGCCAGGCCTCCAGCAGGATATGGTCGCGCCAATCTCCGGCCCCGCTCAGCAATTTGACCATCGACATCCCGTCAACGGTCCCGGGGATGGGGGTGTCTGACAGTTCGTAAATGGTGGGCGCAATGTCTATGTTCGAAACAAGCCTGTCCTCCACATAAGGTGTTGGTATCAGGGCAGGGTAACGCATGGCAAACGGGACTTTCACTGATTCCTCGTATGCCGTGCTCTTCGATTCCAAACGGTGCTCGCCCCAATGTTTCCCGTTATCGGAGATGAACATAATGACGGTATTGTCCATTTCTCCGCTTTCCTGCAGCTTTGTCAGGATCTCTCCCATGGAGCGGTCCAATGCCACCAGGGTCAGGATCTGTCTGCGCCGGATCTTGTCAATTTGGGACATATCCTCTTCGGTGAGCAGCGCTTTTCCGGCCACGGAGAGGGGCTTGTCGGACATATCCGCTTCGTTATAGCTGGGCGGGCGGAAGGGCGGCAGGTCCGTATACAGACCGGAGTCCTCTTTCGCAGGCGTGTAGGGCGGATGCGGCGCGTTCGGTGCAAAGACCAGCAGGAAGGGTTTTCTTTGATGCGTGGCCTTGTCCAAAAAGTCAATGACATAATCTCTAAAGAGGTAGGTCATATAGCCGGTAAATTTCTGCCATTTGCCGTTTACGTTCAGGTCCGGATCATAATAACTTGGGACCGTGCCGCCCCAAAACGACACCCAGTAATCGAATTCAGGCCGGGCATCCCCGTTCCACGAGTTCAAATATTTTCCAACCAGTCCCGTGTAATACCCGTTCTTATGCAGGTCCTCCACAACGGTGGGAAAATTGAGCTTGTTTTCATTGACCAGCACGCCGTGATTATGGGCGTACATGCCCGTCAAAATGCTGGCGCGGCTGGGGCAGCAAAAGGGGGTCGTAATATATGCGTGTGAAAATGTCACACCCTGGTCAAAGATCAGGCTTTGCGTGTTCGGCATGTACTGCATGGTGTCGAAACGCTGGTCGTCCGTGACGATGATCAGAAAATTCGGGCGCTCATCCTTGAAATAGCGCGGAATGGCCTGGCAGGACTGAAGCGTGAAAAGCATGATAAATAACAGGGACACGGCACGTTTTGTGATCGACATGATGATTTCCTTGATTTACGGACCGGCTTCTTACAGGTCCGCAACAAATAATTTATTCTCGATATCTTCATTGGGCAGCTTGACCATCCCCTTGTATTTCAAGCCGATCTTTTCAAGCACGCGGATGGAGCTGTGATTGTCTGGCAGGGTGATGGCTGCCAGGCGTTTGATCCCAAGTGTGTCGCGCGCATAGGTCAGCACGGCGGAGGCGGACTCGACCGCATAACCTTTCGACCAGTATTGCGGCAGGAAGGCATAGCCGATATCCACATCCTCCAATGCATCCCTTTTGATCAGCCCGCAGATCCCGATCGGAGTTTCGTCCTCCTTGAGCAGGACCAGATACAATCCAAAACCGAGGCGCTGGTAACTGTCGATCATTCTCTTTGAGATAAAGTCACGGGCGTCGTCCGGGTTTCGAAGGCCGCGGTCGCCGATAAATTGCAGGAAGGAGGGCTGGGTATACAGGTCAAGGATGAATGCAGCATCCTGCGTGGTGAGTTCGCGCAGGAGCAGGCGGTCTGTTCGAATGATATCCATGAAATAATTATAGTGGATTCTCATCCTTCGCGCCGGTATACAATTTCGGAGGCAGCAGGACCTTGAATTCGGTCTGCGGGCAGATCAGGACCGAGTGGGGATTCTGCATCTCCTCTTTTGAGAGCAATCCCAGGTCTTCATATAAACTGAAGTACAGATCTTTTGCACGGCCGGTCGTGAAAGGGATCTCTTCATGCCAGACGGAATATTTACCGACCTGCCCGTCCGAGCGATAAAAATAACCATCCACGGGATGGGTCAGGATCAGCTTCATTTCGTCGGGGGTATTAAAGCCTTCCAGCAGGGGAGCGGGAAGGCCCGTATCTTCAATGTCGACTCGCGCATTGCACCACGTTGACCTGATCTGATAACGATAACGCGCATATTGTTTGAGCCGGCCATCGTAATCGCACTCGATTTGATAACGGGCATGATGCCAGGGGATTCCCCATGCGCCTTTTGCAAAATACACGACCACCGAGCCGAGTGTGGTCCCAAAGAACCAGACGGCGTGTTCGCCGGTCCTCCTGTCGATGACGTACACCCGGAAATTGGTCTGCCCGAAACTGAATTTTGCAAAGGGAAGGTGGATAAAGTGAAAGTCCGCGTCATAAAAGGGGACCGCGCTCATGAGGGCCTGCGGCCTGCCCGCGATCATGAACTCGGGAATCCTGAAATGAGCGGCCGGGATGTGCGCTTCCAGCCGGGACCTGGGCAGGGCGTAGTTGACCAGGGCAAAATGCCTGAGCTTTGAGCGTACATCCATAAATCGATTCGGCGCAGGAACCAGCCTTTGATCGAGGACGCCGCGATAATTGGTGCTTGAATTCAAAATAAGGTCCCTCCTGCCTGGATGGTGGATATTATCGGGGATTTTATCGAAAAGGATTATACGCCCAGGCTGTACTCTTTAATATAAAAGATCTCCCATGAATGGATTTTCACAGGAGATCCTGAACCGTATATATTCCCAACCGCCGACTGGCGGCCGAGGGCTTATCCCATCGGGGTCATTAATTGAAAATAATTTCCATCCGGGTCTGCCAGGGTCGCGATCCAGCCCTGTCCCATTTCATAGGGTTCCTTGACGACTTTGGCGCCGGCGGCTTTGATTCGCTCAAACTCTTCCTTAACCTGCGGAGTTTCGAAATTGAAGATCAGACGTCCGGCGTCTTTGGTATTGCCGCCCATTTCTGAATGTTCCAATACGCCCAAAAAGGCGTTGCCGATCTGCCAGCCGAAGAAGCCGTTTTCCGCATCGACCATGTCTGCGGGCTTGCCAATGACCTTTTCGTAGAAGGCGGACAGGGTCTTCAGTTGCTTCGTTCCGATCATGACGGAGGTTAGATTTAACATTGCGCATCCTTTCCATTTCTAAAGTTGAAAAATCACGACGGTCTAAAGTGCCGATCAGGAAATCCATTTTACTTCACCACCGGCAAAGGTGCCCCGTACTGGTTATGGTGCACCGCTATTATTTCCAAGGAGGACCCGCCTGATCCAATTCGGTATATATGCCTCCATCAGATTCCAGGGTTTCAAACCCCCCGGTAACTCCATAGCCATAGATGAATGAATGAGGATCCTTTATTTCAATGGCATCCTTGATTGTGGAGTTTTCAACATAAACCAGCCCGCCATTATAAGCCGCCACAATGCCGATGGAGGAGTTGTATATTTCCATTGTGGCATTCCCGCCATAATTTCTTGTATCAGCCAGATTTGAATTGTAGACCTTCAAATGGACATATCCCGAGGTGACGGGCCAGGCTGTTTGCAGGAGTGAATTTTTTACCGTCAACGATGAATTGTTGCATGGCAAATCCCAGGTTGTATCCTCGTAAAAGACCCCCTGGTCGTTCCCCGGCTCCCCCAAATTTTTAAGTTCGCAATTGACATAGCCGGAACTGTCCTTATTGACCGACCATCCCAGACTAAATCCGCTTGGAACATCCTGAACAGTGATATGAGTATTGTTGCCTATGCTGATATCCCTTTCATAAATATAGGAATCAGTTACTTCTATGGTTGTGTTGGGCCAAAGGTCATTAATACTCCAATTGGCCCATTGGCGCTTTGCGGGGAATGTAATGCTGCGTATCCCTTCGCCGGGATACAGCTCAAACCAAACGTGATGAGCGTTTAATATTTTAACTGTGCTGTCGTGGACGTCGTTGAAGAAGGTAACCTTGACTGTGGAAAGGTTTGCTGCAGTGTAATTAACGGACCCGCGTATGGATGTCCACGGATCGCCGATAAAATGATCGTATTGAATTGTGGAGCCATCTTCAAATTCCCAATTCACCCAATATTGATTGCCTTGAAAGGAAAAGGAATCGGTGATGACCAGCGAACCGCCTCTTTTGACCCGCAGCCTGCTTTGCTGGTATTCAGTCTGTTGCCAGATCAAATAGGAATTCCTTATGGTCAGTGTGCCGAAAATCTCGATATCTTTTCTTCGAGTCGGCTTTATTAACACAATTTTGTTTTCAAACGTGATGTTCTCGCCCTTATTAACCCTGAAATTTTCATCCAGGGTGATGATCTCCCTGGGGTCATCACTGTGATAGGTAAATCCTTTTGCGGCGGCATCCCAAACCGGCTCAAACTTGTTGCTGCCTCCAACAAAACAAAATACGCACTCCCCCTCGTATTTTGCACGCGGATCAGGCGTTGCTGACGATGTTATGGCGGACTTTGGGGTTGAGGATGGACCGGGGGGTTCTGTGGGCTGTATTGTCGGCGTTGTCTGGCACGATGCCAGCAACAGGGCCAGGCAAATAAAGACAGGATTCACTGGGCTTTTCATTGTTTTCTTATTGCATCCGGCGAAACGGACCACTATTCACTTATCCCATAAAGTTTGCGGTGCACCACGCTCAGTGCGCGGACCTGTTCCGCCGCGTGATACGAGGAGCGCACCAGTGGATTCGACTCGACCCACTTGAAACCGATCTCCATGCCAAAAGCCTTGAGTTCGGCGAATTCCTCCATGGTGTAGTAGCGGTCCATGACCATGTGCTTCTTGCTGGGCTGCAGGTACTGACCAATGGTCAGGATGTCCACGCCCCACGAACGCTGGTCGCGCATGACCTGCTTGACCTCGTCCAGGGTCTCGCCCAGGCCGAGCATGATGCCGGATTTGGTGAGCACATCCGGGTCGAGTTTCTTGGCGTTGGATAATGTCGCAGCCGCCCATTCGTAATTGTCCTGCGGCTGGACGGTCTTGAACAAACGCGGAACGGTTTCCACGTTGTGATTTAAGATCTCTGGGCGCGCGTCCATCACGATCTTCAGGGCTTCGAGCGAGCCTTTGAAATCGGGGATCAATACTTCAATGGAGCAGCCAGGCAGCACTTCGCGGATTCTGCGGATGACCATGGCGAAGATTGGCGCACCGCCGTCGCGGCGTTCATCGCGATTGACGGAGGTGATGACGGCATGTTTCAACTCCATGGATTTCACGGCCTGAGCCACGCGTTCGGCCTCGCCCCAATCCAGCAGGCCGGGCTTGCCGTGCTTGATGTCGCAGAAGGCGCAGGTGCGTGTACAGACATCGCCGAGCATTAAAAATGTCGCGGTGCCGCTGCCCCAGCATTCGCCGAGGTTCGGGCACATGGCTTCCTCGCAGACGGTGTGCAGCTCTTTCGAGCGCATCAGCACCTGCAGGCGTTCAAAGGTTTCGCCCGAGGGCGCGCGGACCTTGATCCAGTCCGGGCGGCGCAGGGGGCGCGATTCTGTTTGCGTGGAGACTCTGTCTCTGGTGGGGGTGGCAGCCATAAGGTCCTTTTTGAAGCGTTGGGGCGGATCGCGATCCACCCTTACTTCTTTTTGATGATTAATCTCAATCCGCGAACTTCGACAACTTCGACCAGGTCGCCCTTACCGATCTTTTCCGAGTCAGGCGCCTTCTCCGCGCTCCATAATTCGCTTCCCAACTGGACCTGTCCCGCGTCGCCGTCGAACGATCGAACTGTTCCTGTTTTCCCGGGCATGGACTCGGCCCCGATCTGGATCGGAGCGTGCTGCGCCCGGATCGCGATCAGCAAAATGGCGAAGAAGATCATGCCGAGGAAGATGCCCATGCCGACCACCAGCGGGACGGATACCTTTTGGAAATCGGGCGTGCCGGGCGAGTTGAACAGGACCAGCGCGCCGGTGATAAAGGAGGCCACGCCTGCGGTGGTCAGCGCGCCGTGCGTGGGCGCCTTGATGTCGAGGATGAAGAGCACGAAGGCGATGATAAAGAAGATGAAGCCGAACCAGTTGACAGTCATCACGCCCATGCCATAAATGGCCAGGGTGAGACAGACCACGCCGATGAAGCCCGCCGCCCAGCCGCCGGGATGCGAGATCTCGATCAGGATGGCCTGCACGCCGATGGCGAGCAGAAGGAAGGCGATGTTCGAATTGGTGAGCAGGAACAACAACTGTTCGATAAAGCTGACATTGAGCGGGGATTTTTCCGGATTCTTTGTGTGCAGGGTGAGCCTGCCGGCGGCGGTCTCCACATTGAACCCGTCGAGCTGGGCCAGGAGATCATCGGTGTCTTTCGCAATGAAATCGATCAAGCCGACCTGTTTGGCTTCCTGGGCGGTGGCCGCCTGGGCATCATCGATCATGGCTTCCGCCAGGGCCAGCGCCTTGGGTCCGCGCGGTGTGACCAGCGGACGGATCTGGGCCTTGATGATGTTCTTTACCTTTTTATCGAGGGTGGAGGTCAGGTCGTTGCCGCTTGAGTCAATGGGACTGGCTGCGCCGATCACGGCTTCGGGCGCCATCGCAATGACGTGCGCCGCCATTGAAATGATCGCGCCGGCGCTGCCGGCCATGGCACCATTGGGGGTGATGTACATCACCACGGGTACGCGGCTGGCGCGGATGGCTTGAATGATCTCAACCGTACTGCCCAGGTCGCCGCCGGGGGTGTTGAGCTGGATGACCAAAGCCTCGGCATTCTGCTGTTCGGCGTTCTTGATGCCGCGCTTGATGTATTCCTCCATGACCGGCATGACAGGTCCGTCCGCGGTCATGACCACCACCAGCGGGGCATCGCTTTGCGCGTGGACTGAGGAAAAGAAAGCCAGCACGGTCAGCGCCAGCAGGAAGATTCGAATTTGTTTCATAATCGAAGATTATAACCCCAAAGCAAAGACGGCCTTTCGGCCGCCTCATCTTATATTTGCCCTTCCAGATAAGCCTTTGTGCGTTCGTGCTGCGGGTTGGAGAAGACCTCCTTTGCGGGACCCGCTTCGATGACCTCACCCAGGTACATGTAGATGACATAGTCCGCGAGGCGTTTGGCCTGGCGCAGGGTGTGGGTCACAATGACGGTGGTGTATTGATCCTTCAGGTCCAACAGGCGGCTTTCGATGTTCTGTGATGAGATCGGGTCGAGCGCGGAAGTGGGTTCGTCACCCAGAATGATCTCCGGCTCGACGGCCAGTCCGCGGGCGAGGCACAGGCGCTGCTGCTGGCCGATGGACAAACTGGTGGCGGGGTCATGCAAACGCTTGTGGACTTCCTCCCACAGGCCGGCGATCTCCAGATAATGCCGGACGGCCGCCTTGTATTCCTTGCGGTCCCTTTTCATCTTATGAATGTGCATGCCGTAGGCGATGTTGTCGTAAATCGACATCGGCAGGGGCGAGGGGCGCTGCGCCAAAAGCCCCACCACCTTGCGCACCTCGGTCACATCCACGTCGCGGTCGTAGATGTTCTGTCCATCCAACAGCACTTCGCCGGTGATCTGGGTGCCATCGGTGAGTTCGAGAAACCGATTAAAGGTCTTCAGCAGGGTGGTCTTGCCGCAGCCGGAGGGTCCCATAATGACCGTGATCTGGTTTTTGGGAATGTCGATATTGATATTTTTCAAGGCCTGCTGTTTACCGTAATGGACATTAAGATTTTTTACCTGAATATGAGCATCCATGTTGTTTTCCTTGCAGGGACACAGCGTCACTGTATCCCTACTTGATCGTATATTTATTTAATCTGGCCGACAGCCAGCGTGAGCCGAGACTGACCGCCAGGACAATGACCGTGAGAATTAATGCGGCGGCGTATCCGCGCTGCTGCACTTCGGGATAAGGCGAACCGAGTTGAAAGAAGACCGCCAGGGGTAAGGAAGCGGTTGGGCGCATCAGGGAAGTGGGAATGCGGTCGGTATATCCGGCGGTGAACAATACCGAGGCTGCGTCGCCAATTCCACGGCCGAAGCCCAGCAAAATGGCCGTGGTGATGCCGGGCAGCATTTGCCTTGTGACCACGCGCAGGGCCACTTCGAATTTTGTCGAACCGAGGGCCAGCGCGGCATGTTCCAGGTCCACGGGCATGCGGCGAATGACCTCGTCCATGGCGCGGGTCATGATGGGCAGTTCGATCAGGGCCAGGACAAGAATGCCGGCCAGTAAGGAAGCCCGGATTCCAAGCGCGATCATCAAGGTGAATCCGAATGCGCCGTATACAATGGAAGGAATGCCCCAAAGCACATCCAGCGACAGGCGCACATACCGGCCCCATTTTGAATCCCCAAGATAGGTTTTCAGATACATGGCAATCGGGATGCTGAAAAGCATGGCCAGCAGGGTCCCGCCGGATGCAAGATACAGCGAGCCCAGGATCGCGTTCAGAATGCCGCCGCCCTTGCCCATGTAATATCCGCCCTCGGGGATTTTCGTGACCATGTCCCAGGAGAGGGCCGGAAGTCCGCGCACAACGATGATCCACAGGATCAGTCCCAGCGCGCCCGCCACAAACACCAAAGAAACCTGCATGATGAATTTCATAAATGCTTCCATCAGGTGACGTCTTTGCCAGCGTTTTTTCTTTAAGAAGCCCATTTTCGCCTCAACATGCGCTGGATCACCAGCATGGAAAGAATGTTAAAGATCAGGATGACGGCCAATAAAACCAGTGCGGCGCTTAACAAGGCCGCATCGTATAAGGGGATGGACATCATCTCGCCGTAATTGTTGGCGATCAATGCCGGCAGGGGATAGGCCGAATCGAAGATCGAAGTCGGGATCTGCGGGATATTGCCGACCACCATCAAAACGGCGATGGTTTCGCCAAGGGCGCGTGAGGCCCCGAGCACAACCGCCGCGATGATGCCGGGTCCCACCTGCGGCAGGATGATATTGCGGATGGTCTGCCATTGGGTCGCACCGACGGCCAGGGAGGCGTGGCGCAGGTCATTGGGAACGGTGGAGAAGATCTCAAACATGACCGAGATGATCAATGGGGCGATCATGACCGCCAGCACGATGCCCGCCGACAGGATTCCGAATCCTGTCGGCTGATTGACTGCAAAGATCGAAACGGAGTCCAGCCAACGGCCCGAAAGAGGCGCGAGCACTTTATCCACAAAAGGCACGATGGCCAGCAGCCCCCAGACGCCGTAGACAACCGGAGGGATCGCAGCCAGCAGGTCCAGCACAGGCTTTGCGATCGAGCGGGTTTTGTTATGGGCATATTCTGCCAGATAGATCGAAACCAATATACAGGCCGGCACAGCCAGAACCACACCGACAGCAGTGACCCAGAAAGTGCCCAGGATGAAGGGCCGGAAACCAAACAGCCCGTCGTTGGGTTTCCAGACCTGCCCGAAGAGCAAATCTTTTAACGGATAGGCGTTGAAGATCGGCCATGAACGAAACAGCAGGGCAACGGTGACGATCAGGATCAGCAGGACCGGCAGCAGGGTGAAGATAAAAAAGGTCCGTTGGGCCAGATTATTTTGACGGGCACGGGACGCGGTGACAGGCCGGGTCAACCGGCCTGTCACTTTCTGTATGGGTTGGGGGGAATTACCTGGATCTACTTGACTCATTTGAGTTTTGCAAGTGATTCAGCTTGTTGTTCCGGGGTGAGCGGCACATACCCGGCTGATTCAAGATATTGCTGGCCGTCGGTCAGGATCCATTCGATAAAGGCCAGGGTCAAACCTTCCGGTTTACCCAGAGTGGCAAGGTTCTCAAAACGGGCGGGAGGGGATGGATAGGCGCCGTTTGCCACCGCATTGAAGGCGTCTTCCTTGACGTTGTAAATTTCAGCCGCATCCGCCTGACCATTCTTGTCAATATCAATCGGGGGAATGATGATGCCGGGGACCATGTTCCCATTGGATAGATCGAAGATGCTGTTCAGGTTGCCATAGCCAATTCCCAACGGGTCCTTGATGACGGTATCCAGGATGGAAGGCTCGCCGTTGACGCCAATCCCCTTCAAGTCTTCCTGGGCTGTTCCGCCGGCGAATTTGGCCCACTGTTCGGCGGCACCGGCGGAGTCGGAGCGGGTGAATACATGGATCTCATCCGTGATGGCGGGGTCGCCGACCACCTGTCCCCAGGTGGTGATCTCACCGGTGATGTAGATCTTGCTGAAGATCTCCTGTGAAATGCCTTTGGCAAGGATCTGTTCCGCGACCGGGTTTTCCGAGCTGATGATCGGGAAGACTGCGTCCTTGGTGACAGATACCCAGAAGATGCCCTGGGCGGTTTCTTCATCCTTGATGGTGCGGGAGATCATGCCAATGTCCACGGCCCCGGCGATCGTATCGGTCATACCTTTACCGGCGCCGCCGCCCTGTACATCGAACTCGACATCCGGGTGCAGCTTGTGGAATTCATCCGCCCAGACGGTCATCATGGGATAGAGGGCGAAGGCGCCTGAGACGGAAATGGTGCCGCTCAGCGTGTCCTGCATGGCTTCGACAGAAATTCCCGGATCAGACTCAGAGGCGGCTGTTGCCGCGGGAGTTGCAGTTCCGCAGGCGGACAGAGCAACGGCCAAAGCCAGAAATACGGAGGCCCATGTTAAAAACTGTTTTTTCATAATTTGTCTCCAGTTAGTTTGTATTATATAAATCCCATAGTACTAGTAGACAATTAGAATAAATAAAAATGCGCTCCCCTTTACGCAGTTTCATTATTCTATTTGATCCCGAGTTTTTTGCGGACCGCACCCTGTCTTTTGGTCACATCCGCCAGGCTGGTGTTATCCAGAATATCGGCAATCGCATTACGCACATCGCCCATGGCGAGGCGCAG
Organism: Chloroflexota bacterium; assembly: GCA_021414245.1. Classification (GTDB taxonomy): domain Bacteria; phylum Chloroflexota; class Anaerolineae; order Anaerolineales; family Villigracilaceae; genus Villigracilis. The sequence continues at coordinate 60,667 of JAIOOU010000002.1, read as the reverse complement.
GCCGCAGGTCTCTTCGTCGGGACATCCGCACGGCTCATAGGCCATCTGGCTCACACATTTGATGGGAGCCACGGGGCCGTCCAGCACGCGGAAGATTTGTCCGAGGGTGATCTCTTTGGCAGACCTGGCCAGGTAGTATCCGCCGCCGACGCCCATCTTGCTGTGAAGCAGACCCGCATTTTTGAGCGTCAGAAGGATCTGCTCAAGGAATTTGGTGGAGATCTGTTCGCGCAGGGCGATCTCCTTGATCTGCATCATCTGGGGGGCGTCGCTTTTGTCAGCGGGTTCCGCCAAGGCGATCATGGCCCTCAGGCCGTACTCACCGCGTTTGGAAAGTCTCATGCTTTGTCTATAACTCCTAGTGGTTCAATAGGCCTTATTAACAATAAATCATAATTCAGCCGCTGAATTATGTCAAGCCAAAGGTTACCTAGGGGAACCCCTTTTAGGAAATTTCAGCTACTTAAAGAATAAGGATTAATGTAAACCCGAGTAAAATAGGCTTATTGGTCCGATAAATCTAGTGCATTCCTCATTTTCAGACCGGAGTGGATTTATGAAAAATAGACATTCATACATCTTTTTATCACTAACTGTGGTTTTCGTGTTCGTCTTTTCCCTGTTCAGTACGGCCCACGATGTGCTTGCGGATGATTCAACGCCTCCTCCGCTGACAGAAGAACCGGCACTGCCCCCCACACAGGAGCCGGTTGCAACGGAGATCCCGACCCAGGAGCCTGTCGTACCGGAAGATGTCAGCGTTGGCGATATCCTGGCGCAGGTCCCGGAAGGAACCGATTTGATTGTGTTGGATGAGAATGGAGAAGTGCAGTCCCTGGCCAGTCAGGAGGCAGCGGATATTCTTGTTAATGGGGATCCGCAATGGTGCATGGACGGATATACCCCGGCTGATGACCCAACCGGTGGAACCTACTGTACAGCCAAGTTTTCCTCTTTCAATGGTGTCGGCGGGCTGATCGAAGAGCTGACCAATTTCACAGGAATAGATTCCGGCAACGGCACGATTTATGTTGCATATGATTATGTCACCCCCTCGATAGATAAGGCGGGTATTATTTTCGACTATGGAGATAACGGCCTGGGAGATCTGGTTTTCCAGGGAGGCTGGGATTTTGATCCATCATCTGCCAATTACAACACTGTGGTGGGTACGACCACTTTCACCTTGGATTCTGGTAATTATCTGGAATTTTGGGATTGGGGTGCATATGGTTTCCCGGCTTCGCTTACGCTCAGGGATATCATCATTGACGGCGGGGCGGGTTTGTACATTGGAGATGTTGATCCGTTGGGCGGGACCACCGCGGATGTTAATCTCGAGAATGTGGATGTCACCGATACCGAATATGGGGCCTACATAGAAACCGAAGGCGATGTAACCGTTACTGATGGCACTTTCAGCGAAAATGGGGATACCGGTCTCTTTGTGGAAAGCGGCGGTGATATTACCATTTCAGATGTAATCGCTGAAGATAATTATGAAACCGGCGCGGTTTTCGATGACAGCTGTGGCTGTACTACCGGGAATATCTTTATTTCGAACAGCAGTTTTAATTCCAACGGACAGGCTACCGAAGGCAGGGGGTTGATTGCGCATTCAAACGGCGATATCACCCTGACGGATGTCACAGCCAATGGGAATGGCGGCGGCGGCGCGGAGCTAATCAATTGTTTTCTCGACTTTTTCGGCAGCTTTACCTGCTTAAACACCAACCTCGCGACGATCACGTTGAACGGTACAAATACTTTCATGGGCAATGGATATAACCCCCCTGAATTTTTAGGCAGTGGCATCTATGCCAGCGTCGGCTTGTGGGTAGGGTCCAACAGCGATGTCTCCATTTCCGGGACGACGGTCCAGGCCAATGGGGTCGGCGACCTGGGAGGCGGAGCACTCTTTTTTAGCGAGAACGGGAATATTTTCATCGAGGACAGCAGCTTCAATGAAAATTGCCTGGATTGCGGCTTTGGCTTTGGCTTTGTTGCACTGGACCTTGGCGGGAATGTCACACTGAATGGGGTGACAGCCAATGGGACCGGCACGCTCTATAATGATCCTTATCAGGGCGCGGGTGGTATGATCATCAATCTTGGCGGGGATACGGTCATTAACAACAGCAATTTCAACGGGAACTGCTCCAATGGAGATTGTTCCGGCATGGGACTGGCAGTATTCTCTGCGGGGAAGGTTTCACTAAATAATGTCACAGGCAATGGAAACGGCACCCTCAATGGCGCCGGAATCGGCGTGACCATTAATAGTGGCGGGGATATTGACATTACCTGTAGCAACTTCAATGATAACTTTGGATATGGAGTTCAAGCGAGTACATCTGGTGTCTTGACCCTGAATGGCGTGGCCATGACCGGAAATACGGATGGTCCCCTAGATTTTAGTGATACGTTGGTTGTAAATCCATTCAATTGCGCGAAGAAGAAAACAAACACTCCCGGATTGCCACTCAATCTTGTGCCTGTCGCCAGCGGGCAGACCATCGAGCTGGACTGTGAACATTATGGTGGCACGAAATTGATCCTGGGGAATGGCAACAGTCTGACCCTTCCCTGCCCGATCGATGATTCTGCCAGCCTGATTGATGTCAGCACGAACGAAGATCTTTCAAAACCATTACCAGATGGAATTGTCTTCCAATCTGGCTTCATCACGTCCGTCAGCAGAAACGGTGAAAAGCTTGGCAAGTTGACCGGCTATGCCACCATCTCCTTTACGATCTCTGATGGGGTAGACGTTTCCAAACTTGTCATCTTGTTCTGGAATGGCACTGCGTGGGTTGAAGTTGAGAATCCCTTTATTCGAAATGATCCTGTCACCGGCAAAAGTTATTTTGAAGCCTATGTGAACGATATCGGCACCTTTGTGTTGGCCCAAAAGTGATCTAAAGCGAGTGCTGCAATTAGTGGGACGATGTGTGCTGCATCGTCCCACTTTTTTGTAAAAGGAAAAGAATATGACCAGGAAAAATATTTATCCGATGGTTTTACTGATAAGCATAGTTCTTTCAGCATGTGGAGGAAAAGCAACCGCAACAGCTATTGCTCCGATATTCACGCTCACACCTGATCCGTGTTCTTCCGAGAATCTGCCGGTTGAAGTGGCAAAGGTTAATAAACTAACCCGGGAGTTTGATGATTATTCTGCGCTTGCCTCGAACACACCTCAATCACAGTTGATCCAACTCATCCCGGAAATGCAGCGTGTGCTGCGGGATGCCGAGGATCAGTCCGTGCCCGACTGTTTGACGGACCTCAAGAATTTTCAACTTGCCCATATGGGAATGGTTGTACAAACCTTGATGGGTTTTATGAATGCTTCAGATGCAACCGCCATCGAACAGGTAAATACAGGTATTGCACAGGCGCGCAAACTGCATGGACAATACGACCTTGAGATGGCCCGCCTGCTGGGCATTACATTGGTTGCTCCTGCCACATTAACTTCCAGGCCGGTCACACCAGAAGTTAATGTGGCCACCATATTGCCGGCTGTTCCTTCCGGATTCATAGTGACAAACCCCGGGCCAACGCGAGTAAATTTAAGAAGTGCTCCAGATCTGAATGCTTTGGAAACCGGCTTGATCGAAGTTTCTGCCGTCATGACGGCCCTTGGGCGCACAGTGGATAACCAATGGATACAGGTGCAGATCCCCGGCCAGCTAGGTCAAACCGCATGGGTATATGCGACCCTGGTCCAGCTTTCAGTTCCTATTGACCAACTTCCGGTGGTCACGCCTTAAATCAAAAGCGGACGTTGAATGCGTCCGCTTTTGATTTCGCTTACTCTCCAATAACATTCAATTCTTTATAATAGCGGTCCAGCCACAGGTTGGACCAGCCCCACAGCGTTGAATCCATGACGATCTTTTTCACCTCGTTGCGGGTCATCTTGGCTTCGCTCTCGAAGACCTGCGCATTGTGACGGCAGACAGCCAGTGTGCGAATGGCGAACATCAGTGGAAAGATGCAACCGAGCCGGATGCCATGCTGCCACCAGGGCAGAGATTTTACATATTGCAGGGCCTGCCTGAGGTGACGCTCCGCCTTGTCCGTCATCATATCCAGGACCTGGAGGGCCTGTTCACGATGTTGTGGATCGAAGAGCTGCTCCTTGGAGAGGCCCATCTCCGTTAGAAATTTCTTGGGGACATATACCCAGCCCCGTTCGAAATCCTCGCGCATCCCACGGATCACGTTCACGGTCTGCAGCCCGAGGCCGAATTCCCGCGCCAGCGGCATGATCTCCTTCTGCTTGTTGCGGATCGTGAAGGAATACCAGGCAAACAACTGGGTGACCAGATAACCGACCCTGCCCGCGACTTCGAACATGTAATCGTCGAGATCCTTCTCGTCGTTCACGTTGGAACCCTTTCCGGCCCAGCGGGCCATGCCCTGGGTGCTGTTGATGACATGATGAACGATGATCTCCTGCACTTCGTAGGGCAGGGAATGCATGTGCATTAATATTTCCATGGAATGCTGGGCGACGATCGCGTCGGGATTTTCGGTGTTGGCGTGGGTCAGCTGACCGGTAAGGGACTCGACCGGCTGTTCCTCCCTGAGAATATTCACCCATAAATTCAACAATCTGATCTTCTCATCAGGCTGCATGTCTTCGTTGTCTTCAAGATAGTCGGACACTCTTAAGAGCAAATAGGCGATCGTGGCAGCATCGCACAGGATGCGTGGCAGGCGTTCGATCCCGATTGCGAAAGTGCGGCTGGTGATTCTCAGCAGATCGCGTAAATTCATGAGTTTGTCCTTGTTAATAAAGATTTGTATTTATAACCCAGCTTTCTGGATTTGGTAATGTTTTTGGTACTTATGGAGCATCTTCCCTTGGACCGGGAATAGTATGTCCCTGCCATGAATTTCCCCCTTGACAATATAGAACAAGTGTTCTATATTAGGTGCAGTTGACCCATCTGGTTCCAAAAAAGGAGATTTCCCATGAACCGTTCTCTCAATCTTCAATTAAAACTGCTTCCCTTTCTGAAAACCGCCTCCCTGAAACGGGGTGCGATCTTTGGCAGTATCCTGATTGGCGCCCTGCTGGCTTTCGAACTCTTCAATTTTGGCACGACTTCCTTTGCCTTGAGGGATGTGCTTGGTAATTTAGAATTTGCCGGCATGCAATGGTCCACAATCCTTGCCATCGCCTTTTGCGGGATCGATTTTGCGGGTATCGCCCGTATTTTCACCCCCGAACAGGGCCGCGATGAGCCTGCCGAGGTCTGGTATCTCTTTGGGGCTTGGTTCCTGGCGGCTGGTTTTAACGCCATGCTGACCTGGTGGGGCGTTTCGGTGGCCATTTTGAATCATAGTGCAGAAGGCGGTTCACTCGTCGGCCAAGCGGCCATGACCCGGGTCGTACCGATCTTTGTCGCCGCCATGGTTTGGTTGATCCGCGTTCTCATCATCGGCACTTTTTCTGTGGCAGGGGAACGCCTCTTCTCCCTGGCAGATGCGCATCAACGACTGGGTTCCCATCAGACCAATGCCGCCCGGCCTGCGGTTGCGGCTCAAAACCGGACCTCGAACCTGCCCAGTCAAAATTATCCCCGTCCTGCACCCAGGCCCCGCCCTGCTCCAACTACCGGTTATAACAATTACCCGGAACCAACCTATCACCCGGTTGGCATGACCGCCATGGGTCGCAATGAACAGAATTCCTCATCCACGCGGAGGTAGTCGTTCCCAAACGACATAACGTTTTACGAAGGTACTCTTCTCCATCCAACCGCTGAGACGCCCGAAAGGGCGTCTCATGCGTTAATCCTGTCATTCAAATTCATCCAGGGTACTCTCGCCGTGGATCAGCACATACAATCCGCGCGGCCGGCCCTCATTTGCGTCGAAAATAAAATCGGTGATGATGTAATGGTTTGCAAAGGCGGTCTCAAAGAGCTCACGGCTGAAGAAGCGCCAATCACGGGCCAGGCTGAAATCCCTTGTTTTCAGACCGCTGAAATCGCCCGGGATCTCGGCCAGCAGCAGGCGGTCGTCAAAGGGCGGGACATGTTCGGGCGGTTGCGGCAGGCCATCGGTCGAAACGGGAACCGGATAAAAAGGGCGCAGGCCGGAACGGGCCACATGAGCTAATTTCAAAGTCGGTCGGGAGCGTTTTCCCAATCTTCTTTCCACTCGTCGTGTGTTGATCCACCAATCCACTTGAAAGCGATCGGAGGGCAGCCCGGCGTTGAGACCGTCGCGCATGTCGCCATATTCAGCCCGGCGGTAGGTGGTACACACAGCGCCGAGTTTCGCGATGTTAAGGTAGGCATTGCGGCTGAGCAGCGGATCATAGGTCCAGGTAATATGGTCAAGGCCCTGATGCCGGACCATCTGCCATTGTGCCCGCTTAAGGGCAAAGCCGATTCCGCCGTCCCGATGATCTGGATGAATACCCATCATATGAGAGCAGTGTTTGGCTCTCGGTCCGTCCGAAGTGGTTTCCAATCCGGGAATGCCGAATATGAAACCAACGATCTTCTCATCCATGAAGGCGCCGAGCACAAGGCCGCCATTATGTACGGCGGTGATCAACATGTGCAGGGGCACCACATCTGTTTCGGAGCCGGGCCAGACATCCCGCTGTAATTGCTCCACAAGGGTCATTTCTTCGGGGGTCTCGATCAAACGAATGCCAAATTTTTTCATGCTTATCGGGGCCGCAAGGCTTTTGTTCTTTTCATCAGAAAATCCCAGGCACGCTGATACCAGGGTTTCCGAATTAGATAACCCAGACGGTAGGTAAATCGCGCGGGCATCAAGCCAAAGTTACGCGGCATGGAATCAACTGCGCAGGTACGGTTTACTGCAAAATAATCCAGCCAGAAGGAGGAAATTGGAAAATTGGGAAGAATGCCCTCGAGGAATACCGTTATCGCGCGCAGGGTGATCGGGGAGAGGGGCACCAGCAAACGCCGATGGTGTGTAACCTCCATGATGGTCTCGATGATCTGTTGCAGGGTAAAGAATTCACTTCCGCCCAGTTCATAGACCTTGTTCAAGGTTTCTTTATTATCGAGGGCCCACAACATACAGGTCACCAGGTCCTCCACCCAAACAGGCTGTACCACGGTCCGTCCGCCGGATTGGATTGGAAAGATCCCCAGCGAAGAACGGATCAGCCGGGAAAGGTTGTTGGTGAAATGATCTTCCGGTCCATATACCAGCGAGGTTCGGATGATGGTATATGGCACTTTTCCATTGCGGATGTGTTCTTCGGCGATTCCCTTTGCTTTAAAAGCGGGATATCCCGAAGCGCGCGCCGCGCCGATATGACTGAGATACAGGATCCGGTCCACACCGGCGTCTGCTGCGGCCTCAACAAGATTAGCCGTGCCTTGAATATCCGCTGTCAAAAGATCTCCGCGGGAGCCCTGATTTTCCGCGCTGGCGAGTTGAAACACCACATCCACATCCCGCAAAGCGGCGCGTAAACCACGGGTATCGGCGAGGGATACCACCGCCACCTCCACTGATACGCCTTTGGGCAGGCGTGGCGTGCGCGGGGAAGGGCGGATCAACACCCGAACAGGATGTCCAAGGCTGGAGAGCTGGCGGATCAGCGTGCGTCCGATAAATCCGGTGGCTCCTGTGACAAGAATCATGGATGAGATTATAAGAGACAGGCGGGGATTTGGACACCTGTATTTTGAGACCATGGAATTTTTGGGTTGATATACCCTGCCGTCCATAATGGGTGTAAAATTTGATTCAAGGTTAACGTTTTTCAAGTTGAAACGGGGTATCCCTCCCATCCACCCTTGTTGTCGACCCGATCACTCAAATTCCAAAATTCCCAGGATAAGCTAAATGGCGGATGTTACATTAGGCAGGATCAGTGTTCTTTTGCGCGGCGTGTTTGAACTGCTGTGGACAAGGCAGGAAGGCATGCCGGCAAAGGAAGTATTGTCTCTTTTGCCTGATGTTGTAAAGCTGACCGAGTATGAACTCGGTTATTCCACTTCCGCCAATACGCCGAAGTATGAAAAGATGGTCCGGCTGGCGACGATTCCCCTGGTTAAGGCCGGGTGGATGATGAAAAGTGACAAGGGGCGCTGGTTCCTTACTGAATCCGGCCGGCAGGCCTGCCGAAAGTATCCAAAGATCGAGGAGCTTTATGCCGAGGCCATCCGTTTGTACGAGGAAAGCAGGAAAAACTATCCCTTATACAAAATTGCCATTGAAGAGGCTGAGGAAAGATCCTGGACTCTGATCCAAAACTATCTGCAGGAGGCCTCGCGGATCGAGATTCAAAAACTGGTTGCTGATCTTGTTGCGGCGATGGGGTATCACGTCACTTGGATGGCCCCGCCGGAAAGGGATCATGGCCCGATCGATATTGTGGCCTATGTTGATCCGATTGGCGCCAAGGGATTGCGCATTCTTACCCAGGTCAGTCATAAAGGCCAGGCGGTCACCCTTGAAGGACTGAAGGCCTTCTCTTCAACATTAAGCTCCACCGATTTCGGGCTGTTCGTGGCAACCGGAGGCTTCACGGTGGATGTCATGGACCATATTGGCACTGAATCTTTCAAAAGAATCACGCTGGTGGATATGGAAGGCCTGTACACCTTATGGGTTAAATTTTATAGCCAGATGGATGAGGATGCAAAAAGCCGTCTCCCGCTCAAAGCCGTCCATTTCCTGAATAAGCAGGAATAAGCGGTTTTCCCAAACCGGTCAAAACATGCCCCCTCCAAGAAATAAATTTGAAGAGATGATCGACTCTTTACTTGAAGAGCTTGCCCTGGCCATTAAATGGGGCAGGCCAAGTATTTTGTTGGCTATTCATAAATCAGAACACAGCCAGCGCAAGGCCGAAAACGCCCTCAAAAACAAACTCCAAAAGACCGGCATCAATATAATTGAGATACAGGTGAATGCCGAATCTCCCGATGTGGTCCGGTCCGTACTTGACGCTGGGGCAGATCTTGAAAAAAATGTGTTTTTTATTTCCAATATCGACCAGGGCGGCGGAGAGGACGGTAGAAATGCATATCGGGCATTAAATCTACATCGTGAGACTTTTATAGAGAATAAGATCAAAGTGGTATTTTGGTTGACAGAAAATGAAGAAGTAAAAATACCCAAATATGCCCCTGATTTCTGGGCGTTTCGTCATCGTGTGGTTGAGTTTTCAAGCACACATCAATCGAAGGACGCGATCCCGCCGTCGGGACTTCTATTATGGGGTATGAAAAAACCGGACTCTCTTTCTGGAACCCTGGCAGAGAAGATCAATGCCAGAAGACAATTGCTTGAGGAATTGCCGGCCGGCCTCGAATCGCTGTCATCCCGGATCGAATTGTTATATACACTGGGATATTTCCACTGGTTGTCGGGGGACGTTCGCCAAGCGGAAGAAGAGCTGTCCAGGGCTGCAGACTTTGCGAAGAGGGACGAATTTTTGGACCTCCGGATACAATTGTTAAATGGGTTGGCCATTCTTTTGTATGAAAAAGGCGATTATCAGAAGGCGCATGATATCTATGCTGATATCACAAATAAGGCCCCAAAAAACGGTTTGATTTACATGAATCAGGCAGTTGTTCTTTCAGCTCTGGGAAAGAATTATCTTGCTGTGGTTCAGGCAGGCAAAGCCTTGAAACTGGATTCCCAGAATGTGGAAATTTTATTTTCCCTGGGATATCTCTTTTTTATGCTCGGGAAATTGGATGAAGCTGTTGACTTGCTTAAGAAATCAGTTCATTACACTCCAGCGGCAACGCAGTTCCATGAAATGCTGGGAATCTGTTACAACAAAATGGGACTCCCGGAGGATGCGCAGAGGCAGTTGGAACAGGCTGTTCAACTGGAGGGAGAACGGGTTGTTTATTCAAAAATTTGCAGGGAGTTTCTCTTTGGAAATCTTGAAGAAGCCATCTCTGAGTTGAAGAACGCATTAATGACCGGAAAAATTCCCAGGCATGATGTGTTTCGTGATCCTATTCTAAATATTATTTTGGGGGACTCCATTGTTGCACGGTTGCAGGTTGACGGTTTATTAGCCCGCTTGTGAAAAATATTATTACCAAGTCTTATGTATTGAACTGAAAGAGATGGGAAATGGGGGATTTGAGTTTGCAGATTTGTCAGCTTATATTACAATATCATTACAAAAATGCATTAAAATGGGATTTCAATAGGAATTGAAATGCTCGATCACTTTGCTTAGTGGCGGAAGATAAAAACAAGATGAATTTTGAACTTGTCGTTTTCTTTATTAATATCGTTCTTGTCCTGGCAATGATCCCAGGGATTTATCGAAAGCCCAGGGAACTGGGGTCGAACAGTGTTTTGATCCTATCCATCACCCTGGTGATCTGGTCGCTGGCATATTTGCTTAATAACGGGGAATCTGGCATTGTCACCAACAAAGCCCTGATGGCTGTTATGTTATTTTGCATAACGGTCGCCGCTTCCGCCCAATTCACATTTTCGCTTTCCTATACAAATCATTCAGATTGGATAAACCGCTCGACATTAATTTTGCTTGCTGTCATGCCGGTTATTACCCAGATCGTATTTTGGCTGGAGCCATGGCATAACACCCTGTTTGAAAGCCGGGCCCTTTTGGAAACTGATATTGCCGTCAGTTTTTGGGCACGGGCAAATACGTTATATGTTTATAACCTGGTAAGCGTAAGCGTGCTGCTGTTGATAAACACATTTATCCAGAAACCGCGCGTGTTATTCCTGAGCTCGTGGACGCTGCTGGCCGGGGCCGTCAGCCCGCTTCTTGTACAATTGTTCAGTATTGTGGCGGCAAGCCCATTTTCCAGAACGGACCTTTCTCTTGCGGGCTTTACCCTGGCCGGGTTGGGGTTTTCCTATAATTTCTTCAGTCACAATCCCATTGAGACGACTCCGGTCACCCGGGACCTGGTTGTTGAAGGAATGGATGAGGGCTGGATCGTGTTGGATACAAAAAACAACATTGTGGATATCAATCCCGCCGCTGAAAAAATAATGGGCTTCTCGCGGAATGAGATTTATGGCAAGCCCGTTAATTACGTGCTCGGGGAACTGCCAAACCTTGCGCAGATTTTCGACGGAAACCGCGAATTGCAAATGAAGCGAAGCATCAAGTCCGATGATGGATGGCGGTATCTGAATATACGGATCTCAGCCCTTTATGACCGGCGGAAAAATCTGTTCGGACGATTGATCGTCTGGCGCGATAATACAGACCAGAAGATGGGTCAGGATGCCCGTCAGCGTGCCCGGGATGAAATGTTCGTGTTATTGAACGCGATTTCGAGTGCGGCAAGCAATTCCCTCCACCTGAATGATTTCCTTACCGAATCCATCTACCACATTGTTTATCCATTCCGGAGTCAGGGCGCCGTGTTTTTTTTGTTGGAGGAAGCCTCCAAAAAAGGGGACAGCCCCCGCATGGTCCTCGAAACCCATTTCGGATTTCCGCAAAATTCGATTAGGGACCTTGCAGTATTAACCTCCACATCCCCCCTGTTTGCCGAAATCATTGAAACTCAACAATCTCTTTTAATTGAGGATGTCAAAAGCGACCCGCGCGTCCCCCAGCCGATTCTGGATATTGACTGCGAATGTCTACTGACCATTCCGCTTATCTCTCAGACCGGTGAGGAGAAAAAACATCTTGGTTTTATGTGCCTAACCAGGAAGGAAAGACCCGCCTACAGCCTGGATGAGATCGTTCGTTTGACGATCATCTCTGACCACATTGCCTCCCTGATTGATAATGACCGGCGCCGAAAGTTGGCTATTGCCCTGTCAGAACGTCAACGACTGTTGCGGGACCTTCATGATTCGGTCAGCCAGAAACTGTATGGGTTGGTGACATTGACGGAGGCCGCCCAGGCGGCCCTGGAGGCGGGTTCGCAGGTGGATCCATCACAGATTCTTTCGAAAATTGGCGAGAATGCACGTCAGGCTGTCAAGGAAATGCGCCTGTTTTTATTTCAGATACAACCCATAGATATTGAAGAGGACGGCTTGATTTCCGTGTTGCATCACCGCCTTGCGGCCGTTGAAGGCCGGGCCGATATCAAGGCCAAGTTCCTGGCGGATGAAAACATCGAACTTTCCAAGGACAAGGAGATCGCGCTTTATTTCATTGCACAGGAGGCACTGAATAATGTCCTGCGGCATGCAAATGCAAAATCTGTATTTGTCACCTTGAAGCAAAAAAACCAGGCCGTCATACTGGAAATTGTGGATGATGGATGCGGTTTTGATGCAAGGAAAACGGATATCGGCGGATTGGGCTTGCAAAATATGAAGGAGCGAACGCATCAGGTGGATGGGCAGATCAAGATCAGTTCAAAACCCGGAGATGGAACAAAAATCACCATCAGCGTTCACAAAGAAAAAATGGTAAAGCCGGTAAAAATCATATGATGGATAAAAAACCGATACGTGTTCTGGTGGTGGATGATGAAAGCGTGGTGCGCGAAGGGGTTGTCGCGATCCTTTCGCTGCAGCCCGATCTGGAAGTGGTGGGTGATGCCCGGGATGGAGTTCAGGCTGTACAGATGGCGCGTAAATCCAAACCGGATGTCATTCTTTTGGATATGGTGATGCCCAATCAGGATGGGCTCGCGACCATTCCGATCATAAAGGACCTTTTGCCCAACACCTGCATCCTGGTTCTGACCAGCTTTGCAGAATCCGACCGGGTTTATCAGGCCATAAAATTCGGTGCGCTGGGATATTTGCTCAAGGATGCAACCCGTGCACAGCTGCTCCAGGCGATTCGGGATGTTTCCAATGGGCAGGCTTCGATCCAGCCCTCGATCGCGATGAAGGTTATTCATGAAATAAACCATCCCGAGCAGTTGTTGTATACTGCCTCCCCGCTTGCGCCGCGCGAATTGGACACCTTGCGTCTGATTGCAAGAGGCCTGAGCAACCAGGAAATTGCAGCCGAACTGGTGGTGCATGAACGTACGATCGCAAAATATGTCAGCAGCATCCTCGACAAGCTGCATCTTGCAAACCGGACCCAGGCGGCTTTGTATGCGATCCGTGAAGGCTTAATGGAACCCAAGGCAAAAAACAAAAAGACAAAATAACGAACCTGATGGATCTCGAACCCGCTTGATTAATCAAGCGGGTTCTTTTATTTTTCCACAGATGTGTGGAAGAAATTTTGTCAAATCAGGGTGCGGGTCGTTGTTCAGCCCTTGATTTGAATCCAAATCGATATATCCCCAGCTTAATAAACATATGACATTCGTGTCGGATTGGTCATAAGTGCCCCTGATTCAAACTGGTCATTAGTGACCATGTCCTCTGCACTATTCTGTTCCTGCCCAAAACTGCAAACACCATGTTTATGCGGTTCACGGGTTGAAGCTTGATTTATATAATGATTGCATTGTAAAGCATAACAACCACCTGGTCATGGGAGCTTAAATTGTTTCTGGGAAAAAGTGTTTGCACGCTGGATAAGCAAAATCGTTTGCTGCTTCCGTCCGCTTTTCGAGGTCAGCTTTCCGGCGAGATTTATATCACCCAGGGCTTTGACCGCAACCTGATGTTCCTGACAGCAGGTGCATTCCGGGAGATCTATGAAGGCATCAGGGCATTAAATATTGCTGATCCTCTGGCCCGGATGTTATTCCGAATGATACTCGGCTCCGCATGTGAAGTCAGGGCGGATGGCGACGGTCAGGTCGAAATTCCCGATGACCTGCGAAATTTTGCAACTTTAAATGATCGGGTCATGCTGATCGGTCAGGGAGGTTATTTTGAAGCCTGGTCGCCCGAGTTTTGGAAAAAGCAGGAGGAACAACTGGCGGATGCGGAAGCGAATGCAGGCAGGTTTTCAGAATTGATTATTTTGGCAAGATAAAAGAAGAATTGGAGTTCAGAAATTGTTTCCTGAAACAGGTCAACCTATGAAAAAAATTCGAGTCCTTGTCGTAGATGATCAAAATGTCGTGAGGGAGGGTATTGTTGCCATCCTGTCATTTCAACCCGACATCGAGGTGGTGGGTGAGGCCGTGGATGGGATTCAAGCCCTTGAGATCGCCCGTCGGACCAAACCGGATGTGATTTTGCTGGACATGGTCATGCCGCGCCAGGATGGCCTGACGACCATTCCCATTTTGCGAACGATCATCCAGGAGGCAAAGATCCTGGTGCTGACCAGCTTTGCGGAAAGCGACCGTGTTTACCAGGCAATCAAAGCCGGAGCCCTTGGGTACATGCTCAAGGACACCACGCGCGTCCAATTGCTTCAATCCATCCGCGATGTGGCTTGCGGGCAGGCGTCGATTCATCCGTCAATCGCAATGAAGGTGATCAACGAATTCGATCATGCATCGCCGACAGCGCAGACCACCCAGGTGTTGACCCGCCGTGAACTGGAGGCGCTGCGTTTGATCGCGCGGGGCTTGAGCAACCAGGAAATCGCAGCCACCCTGGTGGTCCATGAACGGACGATTGCCAAATATGTCAGCAACATCCTCAACAAGCTTCATGTTGCAAACCGTACACAGGCGGCCCTGTATGCAATTCGGGAGGGAATAGCGGTTTCTGTAGCAGGGTAACCTGCACAAAAAGCATGCCATTCCCGAATTGAAACGATCGTAGAGGAAATCATGAAAAATTTTGATTATATTATCGCGACCGATCTGGACAGAGCCTGGTTGAATTTTGAACTGGACCTGCCGCTAAAACCCGAGAAAAACGGGAAACCGAATCCCTTTTACATTAACCGGCCCGGCAATCCGATTGCCGAGTTGACCGACGCGTTGCTGGCGCCCTTCTACCGTCCTCCCAAATTCTTCTTCTCCGGTCATCGCGGATGCGGCAAGTCGACCGAGCTTCTGCATTTAATGAGCAACACGGAGATCCAGAAAAAATACTGGTTGATCAATTTCAGCATTCGCGAAGAGGCTGATATTTTTGACATTGATTTTCGGGATGTGCTGCTCGCCATTGGTGGACGGCTGTTCCGTGAATATAGAAAAAAAGGCGGCGAACTTCCGGAACAGCTGCTGAAGGAACTTCACAGTTGGAAGGGAAAGGTGGAAAAGGAAATCTCCACTGTCCTGGAAGGCCGCTCGGATGTTGAGATGGGCGCCTCGATTGATGCTTTTTTTGCCAATGCGGGGTTAAAGATCAAACTCGAACCGGCCACGCGCGTCGAATTAAGACAGGTCGTGGAAACTGACATCACCGGGCTGATCGCCATCATCAATCACATTGCAGCCGCGATTTACAGCCGTGAGCACCTGATCCCCCTCATCTTGATCGACGATATGGACAAACCGGATCTTGAAAAGGCCCGGGCCATATTCCAGGAACGCCGGGAGATCATGATGCAGCCGAATTGCGCAATCGTGTACACCGTTTCGAGTGCCTTGTTTTATGCCAAGGAATTTGACTCAATTCGTGATCAGGCGGTTTTTCTGCCGAATATCTACTTGCATCCCCCCATGGAACCGAATGTCCATCATGAAGACGGATATAGGACGTTGAGGAATTTTGTGTATCAAAGAATGAGCCCGGACCTGATTGATGCGCAAGCCCTGGAAGCTGCAGTCACCTATAGCGGCGGTGTCTTTCGCGAACTTGCCCGCATCATGCGGACTGCGATCGGGCGCGCCAGAAGAAGAAAAGTGGCCGTTTTGGACCTCTCGGATATTGAGTGGGCCGCCTCAGAGATCCGGAATGAATACAGACGCATTCTCGACAAGGACGACATCAAACTCCTGAGAAAGGTCAGTGAGAACAACCGGCTTGAATATACGGAGCGGCTGCGTCCGCTGCTGCAGCTTTTGGCTCTTCTGGAGTATCGCGATGAAGAGAACTGGTGCGACATTCATCCCGTTCTGAGGAAATTGTTAAATGACTAAACAGAGCACGTCGTCCTTTGATGAACGAATAGAAATTCTTGTTCAGGAATTGGAACTGGCCATTAAATGGCGGCGTCCCTGTGTGTTGCTTGTTGCCTACAGTTCGGAATATGTGCGCATGGATGTGGAAACCGCCATCGAAAACCATTTGATTGACCTGGGGCACAAGACGGTCTCACTGAAGATTAAAGGGGAAAATCCCGCTCAGATCGTCGAATTTGTGAATGGCGCGGATGAAACCGCTGATGCGGTGCTCTTTATCGATGGCCTTCGCTGGGGGCATGGCAAGGACACCAGCATTTACGAGATCCTGAATTATCAGAAGGAATTGTTTACGGAAAAACGGCTGCGGGTGGTCCTTTGGCTGACCCAAAATGAAATCCTTGACCTGGCTCATCTGGCCCCGGATTTTTGGGTCCGTCGCCATTGCGCTGTCGAATTTTCCGAATCTCCCAAGGCCGAACGCATCCTGCAAGGCACTCTTGAATCGGCCTGGCAGGGAGTCGGCGAGTACGCGGACCTGCTGGGTGATACGGATGCAAAGATCTCCCTGCGGGAAACTTTATTAACCGAGCTTCCGGAAGAGGAGGAGGCCAGTTTTTCCCGCGCGAATTTATTGTTGACCCTTGGGATTTTGAACTGGCGCAAAGGGGATTACGAAAAGGCCGGCGGGCAGTTACGGGAAGCGCTTGATATTGCATCCAAGATCCAGGATAACTGGTTTGAAGCGGAATGTTTTAATGCCATTGCGCTGGTGGAAACCAGCCTGAATCGATTCGATGAAGCCATCGATGCTTACAAGCAGGCCATTCGCCTTGCGCCCGAACAGATTTTCGCCTGGAATAATCTCGGAAATCTCTGTCTGAAGATCGACCGGAACGATGAGGCCATCGTCGCCTATCAAAAAGCGGTCGAATGCAACCCCTCCGATCCGATCGGCTGGAATGGACTTGGAAATGTGTACTCAAAGATCGGGTATCTGGATGATGCGGTGGCTGCCTATCGCAAATCGATCCAGGCCATGCCATCGCTCGCACATCCGTGGACCGGCCTTGGGGATGTATATGCCGGCATGAGCAGATTTGATGAGGCCGTCAAGGCCTATCACGAAGCTGTGAAGATCAACCAAAACTATATAACCCCATGGCTGCGGCTGGGCGCGCTCTTTGACCGCCAGGACCGCTACCGTGATTCCATCAAGGCTTATCAAAGAGCCTTGATGCTTGATCGCAGGAATAGTGCTGTCTGGAATGAGATGGGCATGGTCCACTTGAAATTCAAAGCCCTGGGAGAGGCGCAGGACGCCTTCTCGAAAGCCCTGGAATTCAATCATGGCGACGGTCTGGCGCTCAGCAACCTGGCTTTTGCATATTCGCAGCAAGGGAAAGGCCGGGAAAGCATCCCCTTGTTTTATAAGAGCATTGCACTCCTGAGTGAAAGCAGGGACAAGGCAGTTGCATGGAATCGGCTTGGGAATGTTTACCGGGAATTGAATGAATACGAGGACGCAGTTGCCGCCTACCAGATGGCAGATATGGTGGAGCATGGAAAAACCCCGCTACTTTCACCTGGCCTGGAAAACACCAGTGTCTTCCAGAATGAAAACGGGTCCGCAGCCGTTCAGGACTGTGAACTTCCAGTCGAAACCATAGAGTCGATCACAGCGGATTCCCCTTACTGGATCTTCAACCCCGCATTAAATACCGGCATTAACAAATCTCCAGCGTCTGATGTTCAGGCATATGCCAGGCCTGACGCCGAAGAAGACCATGTCCCTGGTCTTAATGAAGCTGTCGAAAAGGAAAAAGGAGTAGTCATGCAAGAATCTTTAGCTGCAAACCCATTGCCTGCCAGCCTTCGGCCTGCACTGCAAATAAACCTCGATGAGGAAATGATCGACATCCAGGCCGAAAGCACAAACGCCCATGTATGGAATGAGAAGGGCAATGTTCATTTCAAACAGGAAAATTTCGATGAGGCCATTCGCGCCTACAACAAGGCGATTCAGATCGACCCCGCCTTCGGCTGGCCGTACAGTAACCTGGCGCTTGTGTATTTCACCCAGGGTCAATATACGGAGGCGATCCTACTTTATCAAAGAAGCGTCGAACTGTTGAGTTCCAACAAGGAAAAAGCCCTCTCCCTGAACGGACTGGGAAATGTGTATCGCCGAATGAATGACTATGGCAATGCGGTCATTGCCTATCGAAAAGCGGCCGAATTGGATGCCGATACGGCGGGCATGCGCGATACGGCGGACCATTCCCAAGTGGATGAAGGTCTGAAAACTGCACAGGCCTGGAATGAACTTGGGGAATTGTTTTTCAAGACGCGCTCCTTTGACGAAGCGGCCGGTGCCTTCCTGAAGGCAATTGAACTTGAGCCGGAAACAGGCGCGGCCTACAGCAACATGGGACGCATTCTGACCTTTCAGGGCCGCTTCCCGGAGGCCGCTCAATTCCTCGAAAAAAGCATCGAACTGTTTCAGGATGACAAGGAAAAATCCACAGCCTTGAACCGGCTTGGAAATGTGTATCGCAGGTTGAACAATCACGATGCCGCGGTCAAGGCTTATCAGCAGGCCATGATCCTGGCCGATGAAGGCGTGAGTCTCCTTACGCGCGCGCGCTTCAGTTTGTTGAGCAATTGTTACGGAAATCCGTAGATCCGAAGACCATCAATTTCAAATGGAGGTAGAAATGAGCAAGTATGATTTTTGGGATGAATTAGGCAGGATTTTTAACGCAGTCGTCGCCTATCAGGAAAAAACGGTCGAGTTCAATGACCGCTTCATCACACCCTGGATCAAAATGGGCAATGTCTTTGACAAACAGGATCGCAACCGCGAGGCCGTTTCCGCCTTTCAAAATGCCATCGCCCTTGACCCTGCCAATGCAAGGAACTGGCAGGAGCTGGGTAATCTTTATTTTCAAATGAACGATTTTGAGAATGCCGCGGAGGCTTATCAAAGGTCCACCGAGCTTGCACCGGATTCCGGCTGGGCCTTCAGCAACCTTGCCCACACGCTTGTCAGCCAGGGAAAATATGAAGAGTCCATTCCCCTGTATCAAAAAGGGATCGGCCTTCTTCAGGACGACAAGGACAAGGCTGTGGCCTGGAACCGGCTTGGCAATGCATACCGTAAACTTAATAATTATGCGCTTGCCATGGATGCGTTCACCCAGGCGGATAAATTGGATTCGGAAAATGCAGGCTTCCGGGATGTGTTGGATGATGTTTCGGATGGACCGGTTGTGATCGAGGCTGCCGAAGCGGAAGGTCAGGAAGGAAACGGGCTCGTCGCTGAAATTTTCCATCTATCTGTGGATGCGGAATCTGAACCGGCTGCCGAACCACAGGTCAATGCGAATCAGGTTGTAGTCATGGAAAATGAACCCGCATCCGGACTCAAACTGGAAGTTGATTCGCAATCTTCAACAGACTCGGCCACGGAAGAAGTTGCTGTTCCCGAACTTCAAGTGGAAGCTGTTGCTGAAGAAGACCTGGATGCCGAGGCCGTTCTTGAAGAACAGACTGAAGCGCCGGTCTCTGAATCCGTCAATGAGCAGCAGCCCTCAGTTCAGATCGAAGCTGAAAAGATCGAAGAGGCGGTTGCAGCGCCGAGATCCGTGCTGGAAATTGTCGAAGCTGTGATTGCCAAGGTGCTGGCTGAGTCTGAGGACGAGACTCCGGTTGAAGTTAAGTCCGAGCCGGAAACGGTCGCAGAACAGCCCGTTGTGACCGGAGAAGTTGAAACCGCAGAGCAGGAACTGTCCGCTCCGGTTGAAATTGAAAATGTTGCGTCAGAACCCGCTCCTGAAGTGGAGATGGAATTGGTGGATGAACCTGTTGCTGCGGAAGCTTCTGATGCACCTGCGGCAGAAACGATTGAAGTGGATCAGGATGAGGCCTTGCATCTGATCGCCCGAAATACCAGTGAGACTTTTACCGACACATTATTTGTGGCCGGCACGGAAAGCGACACGGCGGATGCGGCCTCCCTTCCGGTGAAGGAAACCCACGATGAACTTGGCAGTGAAGTAAAGGTTGAAGATGTTTCCGTGGAGTTGCCGGAAGCCGAACTTGCGGCGCCCCCAGATGAACAGGAAACACCCGCCAATGAAGCCTATGAAGAATATTTGAACGACAGTCATGGTCAATTCAGGATTTCCACCGCTGAAAACGATTCCGCGCAGGACTCGTTTCTTCCCGCTGAACTGCTGGCCAAGATCGACCTGGCCGGTGATATGCAGATCGAAGCGGACGCCAAAAACGCGCACGTCTGGAATGAGCTTGGAAATGTGTATTTCAATTCGGGCGCGTATGAAGATGCCATCATTGCATACAGCAAATCGATCGAACTCGACCGCCAATTTGCCTGGCCATACAGCAACCTGGCCCTGGTCTATGTGCAGAAAGGACGCTATGCCGAGGCAATGCTTCTGTATCAACGCAGCATTGAGCTGTTCTCCAACGACAAGGACAAGGCCATTTCATGGAATCGACTCGGGAATGTATACCGCCGCCAGAACGATTACGATAACGCGATCTCGGCCTACCAGCGTGCGGACGAATTGGACACGGATAATGCCACTCTTTCCCAGCAGTCCCGCTTCAGCCTCCTCGGCAATTATTACATGGAGAGTAAAACCAGCTATGCATCCTAGCGCAGGAGACCACAATGAGCGAACACGAAGTATGGAATGAACTGGGTAACCTGTATTTGATCTCCGGCGCCTATCGCGAGGCGGCCGAGGCCTATCAACGTTCCATCGAACTGGATGGCGGCCTGGGAACGACGTACAGCAACCTGGCCCAGGCTTTTGTGAAACAAGGCGAGTACGAAAAGGCGCTTGAACTGTATCAAAAGAGTATCGCATTGTCGGCGGATGACATGGAGAAAGCCATGATGTGGAACCAGCTCGGCAATGTATATGTGCAGTTGAAGGATTATGACGAGGCCCTGCTGGCTTACCAGATTGCGGATGAACTGGAGGAAAAGCATAATCCGGCCTCTGACGAAGTGTTGCCGGAGATTTCCAGCCTGGTTTCAAGTGATGACCTTGAAACGTCGTCACAGGAAGTGGATATCGTGTCGGAAATGCCTGATCTGGAAGGATCGTTCCCGCAGGATGCGGTCACCGTTTCAGGCGTAACTGACAATGGGTCCGGATATCAACCGGATCTCTCCGCCACGACGGACATCGACTCGACAGAGACATGGACCGAGGCCGGCACGGACTGGGAAATGGAACTCGATGGCGTTTTGGATCAGGACGCTGAAGTGTATTTTCCGCAGCCGGATGAGAACAGCCTGGCAGGATGGCTGCCCATCCCCGAAGTTGAATTGACGGACGATGTGCGGGAAGATCCCGATCTGCAGGAACCGGAATACCGTCATCTTGAATTTGCGGATGCCGAACCGGCACCCGGGAACAGAAAATATGAATACAACGAACAGTTTTCTCTGCAAGTCGAATTGAACACCCCGGAAAAACCCGCGCCCACGTTGGGGTTTTCCAAAAAAAAGGATGAACAAAAGACCGCGGCCCAGATCGAATATGAACGCAGCCAGGCAAGCGAGCCGGCCTTCGAAAGCCGCGAAGAGGAACTTAATGAGATCATGATCGAGATCTCGAAATTCAAGAGGGTCGTCCAGATCAACCCGAGAAACGCGGTTGCCTGGGATACTCTCGGCACGCACTACAAGTCAGCGGGCATGTACAAGGATGCGATCCTGGCCTATCAACAGGCGATCTCCGCGGACCCGGCCAAAGGTTATTATCATCACCATCTGGCTTTGGTATTTGCCGCGGAGGGACGCAATGAAGATGCGATCATGGCCTATCAAAAGGTGATTGAAATTGATCCGGACCACAACCTGGCGAACGCCGCGCTCGGTGGGTACTACCGAAAAATGGGACTCGAAGAACTGGCTCAAAAACATATAGGTAAAGCTATGAAAAACATATACAACAGTGAGAGCGAATACAATCAGGCCTGCCTGGAGGCGATCTGTGGAAATTCAGATCAGGCAATTGAGTTGCTTCGAATCGCCCTGGAGGAAAAGCAGACTTATGTCAACTGGGTCATGCATGACCCAGACCTGGATGCCATTCGCGAACATCCCAGCTTCAAACAACTGATCTCCGATTTCATTAAATAAAAGACCCGCTTTGCCGCATGGCCGGCAGGATCAGGCATTTTGGAGAACAGAAAGCCCTTGCGATGATCCGTAGTGTCCATGCAGGGTTTCCATGAAAATAAAAAGGTCCCGTTTATACGGGACCTTTTTGGGTAATTAGGACGATGGATGGTCGGGAATTAAAAAATCCCAGCGATGAGGGATCTTGTGGGCGCTGAGGGACTCGAACCCCCGACCCCCTCGGTGTAAACGAGGTGCTCTAACCAACTGAGCTAAGCGCCCGGGAGAACCGCATTATAGCACGTGATTGGAGAAATGGAAAATTAGCCTGCGCCTGTTGTCCGCCGCTCGAAAACATCGATTTGGCGTTTGTGCGACACCCTGCAGCCTGCGTTATAATCATATTTAACGAACAGGAGAGAACCCATGACCGAATCAAAACCCCTTAATTGGACCCCGACAGCCAATGTCGGCTATTCTGTGATCCGTCGCGGTGATGGCGGCATGACACTGACATTCAGCGATCTTTCAGACGCCACCCTGGCCCATTGGCATGAGTTTGCGCTGGCACACCTGCTCGAAGCAGACCGTCGGACCCGAAACCTGTACGATTTGCGGGCCGTCAAGCAGATCCCAGACAAAGCCGTCCGTATGGCGGTGGATGCGAACAGTGATCCTTCCGCGCGAAACATCCGTGTGGCGGTGGTGGTGGCGGATCAATCCGTGGCCGATGCGATTCGCAAAGTGGCGGCAGGCTCCCTGCCTGAAGCGGCCTCCGCGATGAAGATCTTCACGGATATCAACGAAGCCGAAGCCTGGCTGGCGCGTCCGCTGGATCAAATTTAGAATTGGTGTATCAGACCTGCATCAACACATGCAGGTCTGATGTTAATGTTATGAAATCACCTTCCTTGCAAATCGGGAGTTTCATATTCGATTGGGGTTCCCGCACTTATGTGATGGGGATCTTGAATGTGACTCCCGACAGTTTTTCAGGAGACGGGTTGCTCTCAAAAGAGGATGCGGTGGACGCCTCTCTTCAGCAGGCCTGGGGATTTCTTGCTGCCGGCGCGGACATTCTGGATGTGGGCGGTGAATCCACCCGGCCCGGTTCCGCACCGGTCAATGCGGATGAAGAGATGCAGCGTGTGATCCCCATCATTCACGCCTTGAGTAAAAACTATCCCGATGCTCTTATTTCGATTGATACATACAAGGCGCAGGTTGCCGAAGAGGCGATCAAGGCGGGCGCGCATATTGTGAACGATGTCTGGGGGCTGCGGGCGGACGAGGGACTGGCGTTTGTGGCGGCAAAATATAAAACACCGGTCATCCTGATGCATAATCGCAGCAATCCCGCCAGTGTGGAAGTCCGTGAGAAACTGGGCGGGGCTTATACAGGCGCGGAATATACAGACCTGATCGGGGATGTAAAGCTTGAATTAATGAACAGCGTCGACCTGGCGCGCAAGGCCGGAATTGCTGAGTCAAATATTATTCTGGACCCCGGCATCGGCTTTGGAAAGACGCGCGAACAAAACCTGGAGCTGATCGACCGGTTGGCGGAGATCCGTCAGTTGGGGTATCCGGTTTTGTTGGGAACCTCCCGCAAATCATTCATCGGTTTTACTCTGGATTTGCCCGCGGACCAGCGCGTGGAGGGGACGGCCGCCACAGTGGCAGTGGGTATTGTGCGCGGAGCGGATGTGATTCGTGTGCATGATGTGAAGGAAATGGCGCGGGTTGCAAGGATGACGGATGCGATCGTAAGAAAACCAGCCATGTTTGGGGAAAGGAATTAACGCGGACAAGAACCTGCGTTGCTAAAATCATCCATGGAAGATTACGGCAGGGATCTGCTGCGAACCGGAATTATTGAAGCGAAGTCGGGGAATCATGATACGGCGCGCCGCTATTTGGACCGCGCCATTTATATGTCGGGTTCGCATGATGTGCTGGCGGAAGCCTGGTTTTGGATGGGCGAGGTTACAGTTGCGCCCATAGAGAAGCGCAAGGCGCTGGAGAATTGTCTCGCGCTGGACATGCAGCATACCCGGGCGCGCCGCGCCCTTGCCATCCTGGACGGCAAACTTAAATCGGATGAGGTCATCAATCCCGATCAGTTAACTTCCGCCGCTCAGGGCTCACGTCATGCGGATGCGCAGAGATTCATGTGCCCCAAATGCGGCGGGCGCATGTCATTTGCGCCGGATGGACAGACCCTGGTCTGCGATTATTGTTCCCGTGATCAAACAGTGGGGGCAGCTGTGCCTGCAGGCGAAAAGGATTTTATCGTTGCCATGGCCACTGCCCGCGGACATGGCAGGCCGCTCCAGGAACAGGTATTTCATTGCAAAGGCTGCGGTGCGGAATTTATTCTGCCGCCGAAGCAGCTTTCCGCCTCCTGCGCGTATTGTTTCTCCCCGCACGTGGTCAGCCTCGAAAAGACAAGGGATCTGCTTGCGCCGGATGGGATCATCCCGCATGCCTTCGACCACAAGCGTGCTGTGAAGCTTCTGATCGAATGGGTGGAGGGAAACAAGATTATCCCCGAGAAGCAGGTGGACCTGCCGCGCGGTTTGTATCTGCCCTTGTGGACTTTTGATATCGGCGGCGCCATTGACTATACGGGGGAAAAGGTCGAAAGAGAGGATGAGATCCTCGGGGTGCGCGGC
The DNA here is from genome assembly GCA_021414245.1 of Chloroflexota bacterium. Lineage (GTDB taxonomy): Bacteria > Chloroflexota > Anaerolineae > Anaerolineales > Villigracilaceae > Villigracilis. Next base: position 35,951 of record JAIOOU010000002.1, on the reverse strand, counting down.
CAGAGAAAAGTGGTTCGCGTGACCGATCAGTATCCCATCATGGTGGATGATCTCCCGCTCCCCGCCTCCCGAAAACCATCCGCAGTATTTTTGAAGATGATCCCCACCTATGATATGAAGGCCATCCGGCCCTATGATCCGCGCTTTCTGGCAAGCTGGCCCGCAGAAATTTATGACGTGCCCATGGCGGATGCCTCACTGGATGCGCGCAGCCAGACGTATGCAAAATACAAACGTGAACTGCCCTTTCTGATCGGCGATCTGAACATTGTTCATACCTCCTCAGCGAACCTCGCGGTGGAATCGTTCAAACTTAACCTGCTGCCTGTGTGGATGACCGAATTGCCGTTTCAGGGCCGGGAGCATCTTGTGTTGATCAACGGCCAGAACGGCATGGTGTTAAGCGATGTCCCCGTTCAGACACAAGCTGAAAAGGAAGAACAATCCGAACAGGGCGGGTTGATGGATTTCCTTGCCGATTTGCTGAAGGATTAAAGCCTTCCCAATGCCGGCCGTGCTTCGGGCACGACCTACGCTAAAATAGAGGCATGCCCTCCACTCTCCCCATCCTGCGCTCCCGCCGCGAACGGCGTCTAGAAAAACAACGCATCTCCTCCAGCCGTCTGCGTGGAGTTCTGTTGAGTGTGGGAATGTTGTTGTCCCTGGTTCTGGGTGTGCTTATCCTGCTGGGAGCCTTTGCCTATGCGGACATCACCCGCGACCTTCCCTCTGTTGAAATTTTGCCGCGCCTGTTCAATCCGCCGGATGGTCTGCTGCTTGAACCCACGCATGTCTATGACCGCACCGGGCTGCAATTGTTGTACACCTTTGCGCCCGCCAATGTGCCGCGCCGCTACATTCCAGTCAACGAACAGAATCCCCAGCATATCCCGCCCAACCTGATCGAATCCATCGTTGCCGTGCAGGACCCGCAGTTCTGGTCCCATTCAGGATATGCGATCCAGGGACTCGATCATCCCGACCTGCATCCCACCATTGCCCAGCAGCTGGTTAGTGAATTCATTCTTTACAACGAACCACCTTCGCTTCGACGCGCCCTGCGTGAGCGTATTCTGGCTGCACAGATCACTGCGAAATTCGGCCGCACCCAGGTAGTGGAGTGGTATCTCAACAGCGTGCATTTCGGGAATTACGCCTTTGGTGTGGAGGCGGCCTCGCAGCTTTATTTTGGAAAACCCGCCGAACAGCTTACCCTGGCCGAGTCCGCAATCCTGGCAGCGACGAGTGAAACCCCCGCGCTCAATCCGTTGGACGCGCCGCAGGAAGCCGTGCTGCGGGGCCGGGAAGTGATCTATATATTAAACGGACTTGGTGTGGTGAGCGATGAAGCCAGTGCGATTGCGTTGGCGGAGACTCCTGTAATTCAACCCGCGCCTCCCGCCCCGTCCTCGCCTGCTCCGGCTTTCGTCAACATGGTCCTGTCCCAATTGGACTCGCAAATCCCGCGCGACCGGATCGAGCGCGGCGGATTAAACATCATCACCACCCTGGATTACGACCTGCAAAAACAGGCGGCCTGTGTGACGGAAGTTTACGCGGCGCGCATGGCCGGTTTGACCGAGTCAGTTGACGGATGCGACTCCGCCCGTTATCTGCCGTCCCTGCCCCCGGGCCTGACCCTTGCGGATTCCTCCGCGAGTTCCCTGATTCTTAACCCGGATAATGGCCAGGTGCTGGCGGTGGTGGGAGAAACGGTACAAGGGGTGGAAACTCCGCTCGTGACCGCACACAGTTCCGGGTCCAGTCTGGATGCGTTCGTCTATTTGACGGGATTCACGCGGGGCTTGAGTCCCGCCTCGCTGACCTGGGATATCCCGGACAATGGAACCATCCAGAACTTTGACGGGATCTTTCACGGCCCGATGCGTTTGCGCGTTGCACTGGCGAACGATTATCAGGTGCCGGTGGAAACGTTGAAGGCCCAAATGGGAATTGAGAACGTGACCCGCATCGCCTCGTCTTTTGGAGTTGACCTGAATCAGGATGTGACCATGCTGGAGCTTGCCGGCGCGTATGGGGTGTTTGGAAAACAGGGTGTTTATTTTGGGCAGAATGTCGGGGATGAATTTTCGCCGGTCACGATTTTGCGGGTCGAAGGGATGGATCATTCGCTGATGCTCGATTGGAGCCTGCCGCAGGCAAAACCTGTCGTAACACCCGCACTGGCCTATTTGATGACCAGCATCTTGAGCGATGAGACCGCGCGCTGGCCATCGCTTGGCCGGTCGAATGCGTTGGAGATCGGCAGGCCGGCAGGGGTTAAGGTGGGGCAGACCGTCAACGGCCAGGATGCATGGGCGGTGGGGTATACGCCTTCCCATGTGGTTGCCGTGTGGACAGGCGTGCATGCGGAAAACGAATTGGTCTCTGTGCGTTTCCCGGCAGTCTTGTGGAACGCATTGATGCAGATCGTATCCGGAAATTCGCCAGCCGACGGCTGGACCGCACCGCAGGGTATCTCCACGATCACGGTTTGTGATCCCTCAGGAATGTTGCCGACTTCCGAGTGCCCGAACCTGGTCAGCGATGTTTTTTTGAACGGCAGCGAGCCGATCCAGGCGGATAATTTGTTTCGTGAATTCTCCGTCAATCGGGAAACAGGGTTGCTGGCCACGGTATTCACCCCGCCGGAACTGATCGAAAAGCGTGTGTATATGATCGTCCCTGAGAATGCGCGCGATTGGGCTGTGAGCGCCGGGTTGGATATTCCTCCAGCTTCCTATGATGCCATTCAGGCACCGCCTGTAAATTCCGCCGCGAACATCACCGCGCCCGAATTATTTGCGGATGTAAACGGCCTGGTGAAGATCGTCGGCACCGCCTCTGGAAATAATTTTGAATATTATCGTGTGCAGGTCGGGAAGGGATTGAATCCCCAGCAATGGATTCAACTGGGCAGTGATGTGGCCACGCCTGTCGAGAGTGGTGTCCTGGCGGAGTGGGATACAAAAGGGCTGAGCGGTTTGTATGCCGTGCAATTGCAGGTGGTCAGGTCGGATCAACGGGTGGATACGGCAGTCATCCAGGTGACGATCAGGTAGATCCCGGTCTGCAAGCAAAGATTTTTTGGTAAAGAAGCAATGATGAATGGCTGGCTGTTCTTTGGCGCACCTGTTTTTTATCTTATCGCGCCAACACCTTCGTCATGTGATAGTACTCCATGTTGACCTTGCGTTTGTTGCTGACCACATCGGCAAGGGGAATGAAATCAATGCCCTTGCCTTTTAGACCGGTCATCACCCCGTGCTGGCCTTCGACGAGGGCTTCCACCGCCTTAACGCCCATGCGCGAGGCCAGAATTCGGTCATAGGCGGTCGGCGAACCGCCGCGCTGGATATGACCGAGAATGGTCATGCGGGTTTTGAAACCAAGGTCGAGAGTGTCGATTTTTTCAACCAGGTCCGTGGTGCGAATCGCGGAACCTTCCGCGTTGATGATGATTGCATGGGTCTTGCCGCGCTGATAGGCATCCTCAACGGCGGCTGCGACTTCCTCGCCGGTCACGGGGACCTCGGGGATCAGCACCATTTCCGCACCACACACGATTCCAGCCATCACGGCAAGATAGCCGCTGTTGCGTCCCATCGTTTCGATCACAAAGGCGCGCTGATGGGAGGAGGCTGTATCACGCAGTTTGTCCACGGCTTCCATGATGGTGTTCATGGCGGTATCCGTGCCAATGGCGATGTTCGTGCCCCAGATGTCATTGTCAATGCTGCCGGGAATGCCGATGACCTTGATGCCTTTTTGTGAAAGCGCGTTTGCCCCGTTCATCGAACCCTCCCCGCCGATCACGATCAGGGCATCAATGCCGGCTTCATTCATCTTGCGGATCGCGTCCCGCTGCCCGGAGGGTTCCATGAAACGTTTGCTGCGACTGGTAAGCAGAATGGTTCCGCCGCGCTGCAGGATGCCCCCCACGGAGCGGGCATCCATGGGATGGAACTCGCCGTTGATCAGACCCTCAAATCCGTGTTGAATGCCGATGACATTAAGATTGTTGGTCAGCGCGGTGCGCACCACAGCCCGGATGGCTGCGTTCATGCCGGGGGCGTCGCCGCCGGAAGTAAGTACCCCGATTGTGAATTTATTATCCATGTTCGATTTCTTTCTTGATTTGATAAGTGTCAAAGTCGCGTGCCACCACTGTGTTTTGGAAAAGGGATTGCGCTTCCGCGATCACTTCCTTTTCACGATACCGACGCGAGATATGTGTGAGAATTAGCTTCTTAACCCCGGCTTTTATCGCAAGTTCCGCTCCCATGCGGGCGGTCAGGTGCGAAAATTGCCTTGCCATATCGGCCTCTTCATCCAGATAAGTGGATTCAATGACCAGACCATCCGCATCTCTGCAGACCTCGACCAGGTTGTCTGTTCGGCCGGCATCTCCAACCACGACGAGTTTACTGCCCTTTTCCGGCGGACCCAGCACATCGTCTGGAGTGATGCGCCTGCCGTCCGGCAGGACGATCTGATTGCCTTCGACCAGTGTTTTGCGTTCAGGCCCGAATGGGACTCCAAGTTCATCCGCTTTTCGTGAGAGGAATGGACGGCGGGCCTTTTCCTCGAAAACATATCCCAAACAATCCGGGCCGCGGTGTGTGACCGGAAATGCGGTGACTGTAAAATCATCCTCTTCGAAAATGATGCCCGGTTTGATTTCGGTCAATTTGAGCGGCATGGGAGGTTTGTTGCCGCGCAGGACCACATCGAATAAAAGTGTTTGTGCGCGGTCCAGGGTGCTGCGTCCACCCAGGATCTCAAGTTCCTCAATGGCCTCCCATCTTAAGAATGTGGAAAGCAGTCCGCCCAAACCGAGTATATGGTCAAGATGGCCGTGCGTTAAGAGGATCCGGGTCAGGCGTTTAAAGCCGATGCCGGATTGAAGGATCTGTCTTTGGGTGCCTTCGCCACAGTCGATAAGGAAACGATGTTCGTTATGGGAAACGATCTGTCCTGAGAGTCCGCGCTTTGCAGAAGGCGCGGAAGCGGATGTGCCAAGAAATAATATTTCGAACAAGGTTGAGTCCTTAAAAACCGGCGGCCGACACAGAGAACAGCAGTGTTTTTCTCGGGATCCCTGTGTGCTCCCCTGGGTGGGTATGTGGAAAAATCTTCTATGGAAAGCAAATAACCCTGTAATTGTACCTTAAAGAAAACAGACCATTTGTGCTATAATAATTTTGCTTTACTTATAATAAAAATTCCGAATCAAACACACCTGTAGTACTTACGTTGCAGGTGGCTTGTTCCAGACATTATGCCCCTTCTCAAACCCACCGCTCCCCCAAATAAAAGTGCAAAGCCCGCAGGAAAAACCCTGCCGCCGAGGAAGGGTGAGTTTGTGCGTGGCAAGCCGGCCATGAAGGGCAGGTTGACCCAGCCGCCACCTCCGCCGCCTCAAGTGCGTGAGCCATCCTGGTGGGAAAAACTGTCCCCCGAACGCAAACTGGATGTGGTCGGGATCATCCTTGCTTTCATCGGCATTATTATTCTGTTGGGCCTGATCTCCGCCAACCGGTCCGCGCTGGTCGGCGGGGCGATTTTTTTTCTGTCGCAAATATTCGGCTGGGGCGTTTATGTCCTTCCCATCGGCTTGCTTTTCTTCGGTCTGTGGCTTGTCTTTCGCAAGATCGAACGTATTCCCCCTCTTTCCCTTGAACGGGTGGTCGGCAGTGCCATTCTTTATATTCTGCTTCTGACGGTTCTCCATACCTTCGTTGCAAGTGCGGATACAGCCGAAAAAGTGGCATTGACCGGCATTGGCGGCGGTGCGCTGGGTGGTCTTTTCCAGCGTTTGTTGTGGTCGTCTCTTGGCGGCGGCGGCGCTCTGATCGCCCTGCTTGCATGGCTGGTCATCGGGGTCGCGATTCTGTTGGATAAGCCTGTGCAGGAGCTGTTCTCCTGGCTTGTCCCTCTGATTGCAAAGTTGCGTTCGTGGATGAACAAACCCATCCCGGCTCATGCTTTGCAGGACCTCGATCCTGCTGCTGTTTCGACAGCGGAATTTACACCGATCGATCCCTCCAGCATGCCGATTGTGGACCCGCTTGCCGAGGGAATCCAGCCCACCCGCACCACAAGCGGGCCCGCGGTCATTCAGTGGAAATTACCGAGCGTCAGCGACATCCTTGACTCAGGCAGCACCCCAAACATCAATGAAGAATTTATCCAACAACGGGCACGTTTGATCGAAGAGACGCTTGCATCCTTTGGCGCACCCGCCCAGGTCGTTGCGATCAGCCGTGGGCCCTCGATCACACAGTTCGGCGTGGAACCGCTTTTCCTCGAGACTCGCGGGGGAGTGCGTACCAAGGTGCGGGTCAGCAAGATCGCCTCTTTATCCGATGATCTCGCCCTTGCGCTGGCCGCACCGCGCATCCGTATTCAGGCCCCGGTCCCCGGCCATAGTTATGTCGGCATCGAAGTGCCCAACGAAGAGATGGCCATGGTGGCCCTGCGCGATATCCTGGAAAGCGAAGTCTACACGCGCAATACCAAGCCGTTGAATTTTGGCCTTGGCCGCGATGTGGCGGGTCTGCCCATCATCGCCAGCCTTGAAGGCATGCCGCACATGTTGATCGCGGGCACCACCGGCTCCGGTAAATCCGTCTGTGTCAATTCCATCCTGACCTGTCTGCTGCTATTCAACACGCCTGATGATCTGCGTCTGGTGCTGGTTGACCCCAAACGCGTCGAATTGACCGGCTACAACGGCATTCCACATTTGCTCGGTCCCGTGGTGGTGGAAATGGACCGCGTGATTGGCGCCCTGCAGTGGATGACCCGTGAAATGGACAAGCGCTATCACATGTTCGCACAGGTGGGCGCGAGAAACATCACCGATTACAACGCCAAGATGAAATTACAGGGGCAGAAGAAACTCCCATTCCTGGTGGTTATCATTGACGAACTGGCCGATCTGATGATGATCGCCCCCGATGAAACTGAAAAAACCATCACCCGCCTGGCGCAATTATCGCGTGCAACAGGTATTCACATGATCCTCGCCACCCAGCGCCCCTCCGTGGATGTGGTGACGGGTCTGATCAAGGCCAACTTCCCGGCCCGCATTGCCTTTGCGGTGGCCTCCAATACGGACAGTCGTGTCATTCTCGATCAGCCCGGTGCGGAAAGACTGCTTGGCCGCGGCGATATGTTGTATCAAGCCCCAGATGCACCGGCGGCGGCGCGCCTGCAGGGTGTATTTGTTTCAGATCATGAAATTCAAAACCTGGTGGAATATTGGCGCACCCAGGCGGGCGGCGGAAGTTCCTATGCGATCGCGGGCACCCCGGCGGACTCCGTTCCAACGAATGTGCCGCTCAAACAAACACAATTATGGGATGAAGGCAAGAAATCAGAGGGCGACCCGCTGTATGACGAGGCTGTGGACATCATCCGCAAGGAGGGACGCGCCTCCGTATCCATGCTGCAAAGAAGGCTGCGCATTGGATATACCCGCGCCTCCCGCATCGTGGATATGATGGAAGATAAAAAGATCGTCGGCCCGCCGGAAGGCGGCACCCAGATGCGTGCCGTTCTGGACTATGGTCCCACCGCGCCGCCCAAGGATGATGGCATATAGTTTATTGGAGAGCATGTGAAGATCAGTTTCACATGCTTTTTCTTTTATGCGGGCAGGCATAGTATAATCCCGGCATTCATCCTTCGGAGGAAAAATGACAGAAAAGAAAATTCGCGTCCTGGTTGCCAAACCCGGCCTCGACGGTCATGACCGTGGTGCCAAAGTCGTGGCGCGTGCCTTGCGCGATGCCGGCATGGAAGTGATCTACACCGGTTTGCGTCAGACCCCTGAAATGATCGCCGAGGCGGCATTGCAGGAGGATGTGGATGTGGTGGGTCTTTCCATCCTTTCCGGTGCTCACATGGCCTTAACCCCGCGCGTGATGGAACTGCTTAAAGCCAACGGGCAGACTCATGTGAAGGTCTTTCTGGGTGGAATCATTCCCGATGAGGATTTGCAGCGCTTGAAGGAGATGGGGGTGACCGGGGTCTTTGGGCCCGGTGCATCCACCGAGGATATTGTCCGCGATGTCAGAATGGCATTGGCGGGATAGTATGAAATGAAAAACACAGAGTATGAACTACTCTGTGTTTTGTTGTTGGCCTGTTTTATTACTGTATTTTTCGCCCTGGATTAAACCTATTTCATGACTTATTCCCAATCCGTTCTCGATGGTGACCGACTTGCCCTGGCTCGCCTGTTGACGCAGGTCGAAAACGATTCAGCTGAAGGCCGTGCTGCATTGATCGAGTTGTTCCCATATACAGGCAGGGCACACTTGATCGGGGTGACGGGTTCCCCCGGCACGGGCAAATCTTCGCTGGTAAATCAGTTGACCCTGCATTACCGGAAGACCAGCGGCAAACGCGTGGCCGTTGTGGCGGTTGACCCGTCCAGTCCCTTTACGGGTGGTGCGGTGCTGGGAGACCGGGTGCGCATGCGCGATCTTTCCGGTGACCCGGGCGTGTTCATCCGTTCGATGGCAACGCGCGGCTCTCTGGGCGGTCTGGCCCAGTCCACTGCCAACATGGCCCAGGTGTTCGATGCGGCCGGGTTTGATATTGTGATCATCGAGACGGTTGGCGCCGGCCAAAGCGAAGTGGATGTTGCGCGCCTTGCACACACGACTTTGGTGGTGGAAGCACCCGGTTTGGGTGATGATATTCAGGCCATCAAGGCGGGCATTCTTGAGATCGCGGATATCCTGGTGGTTAACAAGGCTGACCGTCCCGGCGTGGAGAATGCGGAGAAGGCCTTGAAATCCATGCTTGAGCTGGCTCACCCCGCCCAGCGGGTCTTCAAGCATCATGGCACGTACATGAGCGAGTCTGTTCCGGCAAATAAAGTGGAAGCCGGCCTGTGGATCCCCCCCATCCAGCGAACGATTTCCACGGAAGGCAGGGGGATTGTGGAACTGGCGGATGCGATTGCAAGGCACCTGACGCATTTAACTCAAAGCGGCGGCTGGGCCATTCGCGAGCGGGCCAGGCTTGAGGTCGAACTGGATGCGCTGATCCGGGAGACACTGGTGAGCCGCTTTCGGGAGACTGTCCCGCAACAGCAGTATGAGGATGTGCTGGAGAGAATCGTTCAAAGGGAACTTTCGCCGTGGGAAGCGGTGAAGATGTTGATGCAAAAATAAAAGAAGGATGAACCAATGCACCATGTGAATCATGATTTGAAAGTGTACGGCGGAATAAAACTTTTTGCCGGCACCGGTTCCCCGGAGTTGGGACAAAAGATCGCGGATTATCTCGGTCAGCCTGTCAGCGGGCGCGAGGTGATCGAATTCCCGAACGAAAACCTTTTCGTTAAATTAAGCGGCAGTGCCCGCGGGCAGGATGTATATGTCATCCAAACCACCTCCTCACCTGTCCATCGCAATTTGATGGAGCTTCTCATCATGATCCAGACCCTGCGATTGGATTCCGCTGCGCGGATTACGGCAGTGGTGCCTTATTTGTGCTATGGACGTTCGGATAAAAAGGACCAGCCGCGCGTGCCGATCACGGCGCGCCTGGTGGCGGATATGCTCGAGGTGGCAGGTGCGGATCGTTACATGACCCTTGACCCGCATGCGGGCCAGGTGCAGGGCTTTTTCTCCATCCCCGGAGATGTACTGACCGCCTCCCACCTGCTGGTGGAACATATCAATAAAAACATGCGTGCGGACATGAAGGATCCGGTGGTGGTGTCCGTGGATCTTGGCTTTGCCAAGAAAGGCCGCAACTATGCCGCTGACATGGATATGCCGATCGCATTCATCGAAAAACGCAGGCACGGGAATGATGCAAAGGCGGAGGCTGTGACCCTGATCGGTGATGTCAACGACCGGGATGTGATCATCGTGGATGACGAGGTGGACACGGGCGGATCCATTGCGCAGGCGGTCAATCTGGTCAGGCAAAACGGAGCGCGCGATGTGTACCTTGCTTTCGTGCATGCCATCCTTTCCCAAAATGGGGCCGAGCGCCTGGGGTCCCTGCCGATCAAGCATATTATCACCACGGATTCGGCTCCGTTGACCCCCGAAAAAATGAAGTATCTGGAAGGCCGCATTACCATCCTGTCCATTGCCCCGCTCCTGGGTGAAGTCATTAAGCGGGCGCATGAAGGCCGTTCCGTGGGCGAGATGTTCAACGAATAAAGCGTCAAGATCTTAAAATCCTGCATCTGATATAGTTGTCTCCATGCCTGAACTCCCCGAAGTGGAAACAGTTGCCCGCACGATTAAACCTGATGTGGTTGGCAGGGTGATCAGCTTTGCTGATCTGCGCTGGACCCGCACGCTTGCCAGCCCCTCTCCCGCGCTCTTCAAAAAACAAATTGCCGGACAGGAGATTCTGGATGTTTCGCGGCGGGCGAAATTCATTGTGATCCGCCTGAAAAATTACAATCTCCTTGTACATTTGCGAATGAGCGGCGATTTACGCGTGGGAACAGGTAAAATCAAGCCCGAAAAACATGACCGGGTGGTGTTTCACCTGCGTTCCCGCGGGGGCGCGGAAAGCAGTCTGGCCTTCAACGACACCCGCAAGTTTGGCCGCGTATGGTTAACAGATGACCCGGAGACGGTCCTGGGAAAATTGGGGCCCGAACCGCTTGAAAAGGATTTTACGGCGGACTGGCTGTTTGAGAATCTGCGCATTCGAAAACGCCAATTAAAACCGCTGCTGCTGGATCAGACCTTTCTTTCGGGTCTGGGTAATATTTATACCGATGAATGCCTGCATATCGCCAGGCTGCATCCGCTCGCAAATTCAAGCGGGGTTACCCGGAAGCAGGCGCAGGTTTTGCGGGATGCGATTCGTTCAGTGCTAAGGGAGGGGATCCGCCGCAATGGGGCCAGCATAGACTGGGTGTATCGCGGCGGCGACTTTCAAAATTATTTTCGAGTGTACGGCCGGGAAGGCGAGCCATGCCCGGTTTGTGGCTCGAAGATACAAAAGCTCACAGTTGGCCAGCGCGGCACGCATGTGTGCCCCAACTGTCAGCGCTTGAGGTGATCATGGATTTTGCGCCCACACCAGTTTTTTACATTGTGATCGGATTATTGCTTGGCATGGCGGTCGGCTGGGCGATCGGATTTTTTGATTCCAACGCCCGAACCGAAAAAAAGATACAGTCCGCGGAAGCCAATGCGGAAATAAAAGTGCGTGAGATGGAAAGAAGACTTGCACTTGCCCCTGACACTTCCCAAACCGGGCGGGATAATCCCGGATTGTTGCGCCTCAAGAGTGAAAGCGGACGATTCATCGTTGAGATCGACGGGGTGGTTGCCGACAGATCCCTGTCTCCTGAAAAGAAAAAACGCCTGATCGAATTGATCACGGTCTTTCGCCCGTGGCTGGATGCGGCCCAGCCCGGACAGCCTGCACCCAAACCGGCGGCCGCGGTTCCTTCCCAGCCGCCAAGTGCTTCCGCCCAGGAGCCGGTATCACGTCCCATTCAGCCCGTTTCCCTTTCGCCGATGAAACCTGAACCTGAGAAAAAACTCGGGTCGCTCAGCATCGTACAGCAGATCGACAGTGTTTTACAGGCGCGCATCATGGATACCCCCCTGGCAAAACAGGGCCTGCGGTTGCAGGAATCGCTCCAGGGAGGTGTTGAAGTGTATGTGGGTTTGCAAAAGTATCAAACTGTGGACGAAGTGCCTGACGAAGTCATCAAAGCGACCATCCGCGCCGCCATTGCGGAGTGGGAGGCGAAATACACGCCAGGGGTTTAAACAAAAAATAAAAAGACCACGGTGAGGAACCGTGGTCTTTTTATTTTCATTATTCCCTTTTATATCTTGCGGTCAGGACCGGGCAGGCCACACTTTCTGCAATTTCCGCCGTGACGTTCGGAGAGTACATTTGCCTTAATGAACTGACGCTGTATGGCGATCCCATGCAAAGCAGATCGTAGCTTCCCTCTTTTATTTCATTGAGAATTTCTTCCACCACATTTCCCTGGCGGGACTTTACATCCGCGGTCAGTCCGTCATTTTTTGCGATCTCCAGGGCCTGACGCAGGCTGCGGCCGACGGGTGTGTCGGTTTCCGTCAAATGCTGCCAGTTCCTGCTGATCGTGCGCGAAGTTGGGTAATCCAGGTCCAGAGGCGGGACGATATGAAGCAGGGTGATCTGTGCACGGCTTTTCATGGCCACCTGCATCGCGATATGTTCGGCGTTCACCTCATACCCCAGTCCTCCGATGCAGATCAACAATTTATTTAATGGCAATCTCACTTCGGGTACATACAGGATGGGCTGGTCGATCTCCTCCATCAAATGGCGGATGGACCTTCCGGCGATCAAACGGCGGATCTGGGGGCGTCCCAACGGGCCAAGCACGGTGATGAAGTTTCCCTGTTTTGCCTTGCGCGGGATGACATCCTCCGCGTTTCCATTCTGGACCTCGAGGTTGTAGGCCAGTCCCTGCTGCTGGAACAACCCGACGGCACGTGCGAAGACATCCTCGAGGGGATGGTGATCGTCGATCGCGGCAGGATTCAGATTCTCGGTCACGCCCAGAAGCGTGATCTTCGTTTCCAGAGTCGAGGCCAGCCAGGCCCCATATTCGATCGAAGGCCAGGTCCCTTTGAATCCGTTGGTTGTGATTAATAGGTCAGGTTTCATATTTTATCTACCGAAAGAGAAATAATCCGACCACACCCGCACAGATCAAAACATATTGCGGGGGGATCTTGAAGATAACGAGGGCGATAAAGCTCAGGATGGCAATCAGGAGGGTTCGCCATTTGAAGGATTGCCGGCTTCCGGCCCGCATTAATTGCCAGGATACCAGTGCCAGCAGCACGCCGACCGCGGGACTCATGCCCCTGATGAAATGCTTCATCCAATCCTGTCCCTGAAAGCGGACGAGAATGGATGCGACCGTAAGCATGATGACGGTGGGCGGGATGATTGCGCCCAGCAGGGCGGCGATCAAACCCGGCACGCCGCCGGAGGCATACCCAATGAACATGGCGAGTTTGAGGGCTTCACTGCCGGGGACCAGGTTTGAAAACCCAACCGCCTCGACAAATTGAGTCTCGGACAGGATCGTGCCGACGGTCTCCTTGTACAAAAGGCCAACGGAAGTGGGCCCGGCCGTGGTCAGCAGGTTTACTTTTAGGAAGATCCAAAAGAGACGCATGTCGACCTTGAATTTCGACTGCGCCTTAATGACGACCGGTTCCTCGGGGGAAGGGAGGGATGAGTTCATTTGAATAAAAATGTCCCGATCAGTCCGCAGGCAAGCAGCACCAAAGGCGCAGGTACCTCAAACAACAACGCGACCAGCCCTGCACCCCCAAGAACAAGAGACTGCCATCCAATATCGGTATCCCCGCTTCCCCTGAATATTTTCCAGGCCACGGTCAGGATCAGGATCGCCACGGCGGGCGTCAACCCTTCCACGAAGCGGCTGATCCAGGCTTCGCGTTTGATCCGGTGCAGGACCATGACCACGCCCAACATGATAACAGTGGGCGGCAGAATGGCGGCGAACAAGGATACCAGGCCGCCTGGGATGCCCGCCACAGTATATCCGACGAACATGGCCAGCTGTAAAGCGTCACTACCGGGCAGGAGAGTGGCCAGTCCAACAGCCTGCACGAACTGGTCATCGGTTAAAAAATGTCCCACGGCTTCGTTGTACAGCAGGCCTGTGGAAGCCGAGCCGGAGGTGCTGAGCAGATTGACTTTGATGAAGGTCCAGAAAAGTAGGGAGAGGATATTCACGTGTTTAAGTCTATCATGTTACACATGGGTACGCTCCAATTTTAATAGCCACTCCTTGGTGGGCAGTCCCTGCCCGCCGCCGTAGCCATGCAATTTTCCATCTGTTCCGATCACGCGGTGACACGGGATCACGAGAGGCAGGGGGTTGGTGGCGTTGGCACGTCCCACCGCGCGATAGGCATTGGGGTGCCCGATCTGCATGGCAATCTCTGCATAAGTGCGTGTCTGGCCGTATGGGATTTTGTAAACAGCCTTGAGGGTTTTCAACTGGAATGGATTCAACACGGACCAATCGATCGCAAAAGAGAAGTGGCGGCGGCTTCCCTTCAGGAATTCGCCGATCTCCTTTGCATATACCTGGATGATCTTCTGGTTTGTTTCAACCGGTCGATTCAGGCGGAATAAGTAACGGTCCAGTTCGGGCTGGGAATCCGCCCATTCAACGGCCAGCAGGCCCAGGTCTGAGGCGGCGAACCGCAAATCCCCCAGGGGCGTGTTGTTCAGTTTGCCTAGATAAATTTTTTGTGTCGAGAGTTTCATCGGGCGGGTTTCCTTGAAAAAAAGCCCAAAATCGTTTGCAATCTTGTTAATTGTCGGACAATCGTAGGGCAGCCGTAGGTTAAGCGTCAAGTAGTATTTGGATGAACATGATAAATTTAGCGTCGTAAGGTGATTTCTCTTCTCCTCCTTTCAAAGAGAACCGCGGTCGGCGTCCGCGGTTCTCGGCGTTTAAAGCACAAAACGGCGGGGTAATGGCAGTATAATCGCGCCATCAAACTCTTGCGAGGGTAACATGCCTGTACAAATCACGATCATTGGCCTGGGTCAAATTGGCGCTTCAATGGGGTTGTCTCTGGCGGCGCATAAGGAAGCCATTCTGCGTGTAGGTCACGATAAAAAATCGGCGGTGGAACAGGAAGCCTTGAAAAAAGGCGCCGTTGACAGGGTGGAGCACCATCTTCTGAGCGCTGTGGCTGATGCGCGGCTGGTGATATTGTCCATTCCAGTCAGCCAGGTCCGCGAGACGCTGCAGTTGATCGCTTCCGATCTCAAACCCGGCACGGTGGTTTTGGATACCTCGCCGGTAAAGGCGGAGGTCACGAAACTGGCCAAGGAATTGCTGCCCGAAGAATGTTACTACGTGGGACTGGTTCCGGCCCTGAATCCCGAAGCTTTGCATAATTTACAATTCGGTCTGGACGCCGCCCGGCCTGATCTGTTTGCGAACAGCCTTTTTCTTGTGGACACACCTCCCGGGACCACCGAGGAAGCGATGGTCCTGGCCATGGACTTTGTGCGCCTGCTGGGTGCCGAGCCCTTGATCAGCGACATGATCGAATCGGACGGTTTGATGTCCACGGCTCATTTGCTTCCGCAGCTGGTGGCAGCCTCCCTGTTGAATGCCACCATTGACCAGCCAGGCTGGCAGGAGACCCGTAAAATGGCCGGGCGCGCGTATGCCGCCGTGACCGCCGGGCTGGCTTATCAGGATGAGATCGATTCGTTGCGCATGTCCGCCCTGCAGAACCGTGTAAACATTGTCCGATCGCTGGATGTGACCATTGCCGCCTTGAAGGGTCTGCGTGATGATATTGAAAAAGGGGACGATGATGGCGTCGCAGACCGGCTTGAATCCGCGCTGGAGGGACGTCAACGCTGGCTGCGCGAGCGGTTGACTGCCGATTGGAAAAATGAAGCCCGCAGCGATGCCCTGGATATGCCCTCGTTTTCCGAAAGATTGTTCGGCGGCATGTTCAAGAAAAGATCTCCCGGGAAATGACCTGTTATTGTTATATTCTCGAGTGCGCGGACGGAACCTATTACACCGGCTGGACCCTGGACCCTGACAGACGCTTGAAGCAGCACAACAAGGGCAGCGGCGCAAAATACACCAGCACCCGCCGTCCGGTAAAGCTTGTGTATCTCGAACTCCACTCGAATCGCAGCGATGCCATGAAGCGCGAGATCGCGATCAAAAAAATGAAGCGTGTGCAAAAAGAAGGGTTGATAAAAACAATGAAAAGACCTTGAAACCGAAACGGTTTCAAGGTCTTTTTTGAATTCGTTGAAAAATTAATCGGTGAACAGAGGCAGATGTCCGAGGGAAAGAATGTGCATCCACTCGGCCCGGTCGCCTTCGGTCAGAATGGCCGCCTCCGCAACCACGCTTGCGCTGGCCTTGTCCAGGATCATGCGCATGCCCTGCAGGGTGGAGCCGGTGCTGATCACATCGTCCAAAATGACGACTTTCTTGTTTTGGATCAGCTCACGATCCTTTTCGTCCAGGATCAAGACCTGCGGCTGGCCGGTGGTGATCGAGAGGGTTTCCGCTTTCAGCGCATCGCCCATGTATGGTTTATAAGTCTTGCGCAGGATCACGTAGGGCTTTTTCGTTTCCACTGAAAGCGCATGCGCCAGGGGAATGGACTTGGCTTCCGCGGTCACGAGCAGGTCATATTCAAATTTCTTTAGTTTTTTGCCGAGCTCCCGCGCGCAGGCCTGTACCAGCTCCGTATCCCCCAGAATGTTCAGGATCGCGATCCGCAGACCGGGCTTGATCTCGAACAGGCGTAATTCGCGTTTTATTCCGGCGATCTCAATTGAATAGGTTTCACGTGTTGCCATGGATTCCTCCACAAGGAAAATGATTGCGCGTGTAGTGTATCATAACTGACTTGCCGACAGCAGGGGCCGTTCCAATTAGAAAATTTGTGCTATACTGGGCGCATGCCCGTTATTCGCGCCTCTGAAATTGGAAGTTATTTATATTGCCGCCGGGCCTGGCGCTACCGCAAGGATGGCATCGAGTCTGAAAATAAGGCGGAACTGGCGGCCGGGACCGAACTCCACCGTCGACACGGACGAAAGACCCTGTCCGCGCTTCTTTTGCGGACCTTTGGCCTGATCCTGCTGCTCGCTGCGATTCTCCTGCTGGTGGGGTTTTGTACCGCACAGATCCTGTAAACAATCCTTCCCACCCTCTCCATTAGGAAACAGATGTCTGATTTATTGAACCGCCTTGGTTATTTACAGACCCGCCGTGACCGGACGCCCAATCTCGACCTGGCGCGTGATCTCGTCGCACGCAATGACAGGGCCGGCATTCAGGAGATCGCCAAAAACATGTGGAACGAGAACAAAAACATCCACAACGATTGTGTGAATGTCATGTATGAGATCGCGGCCATTGACCCGGATCTTGTCACGCAATATGGCGATGACTTTATTAAGTTGTTGAAGAGCCGACACCAAAACATGGTCCAGGGTGCGATGTTCGCGCTGGCGGAGATCGCGAAGGTGAAACCGGATTTCACTTTTAAGCATCTGGATGTGATCCGGAAGGCCAAAGAAACGGGTTCCGATATCCTTGTGGACAAGTCACTGACCGCCATTGCTTATACCGCGGCAGCCAACGCCGAATACACCAAATCGATCTTTCCCGACTTGTTGCACGACCTGTCCACCTGCCACCACAAGGAAGTCCCGGAACATGCGGAAAGAATCCTGCCTGCCGTCAACGAAAATAACAAGCATGAATTCATCAAAGTCCTTGAAAAACGAAGCAATGAGCTTTCCGGTTCGGATTATACAAGGCTGAATAAATTGATCAGAATAGTGGAAAAAATTTAGGTTCATTCGAGCGCTGCAATGATTTATCTTTACCTGGCCCTCTTCCTCCTTGTTCTTGCCATTCTTTTCTTTCGCCAGTCTTCGGCTCAGCGAAAGGAAGCCGGTCTGCCAGGAGGGCGTATCATCTATTCCGATACGCGCGGATGGGGCAAGGTGGAAAAACCCCTTTTCTATACGGCCCTGGGGCTGACCGGTAAACCGGATTATCTTGTGCAACAAAACGGGAAGATCATCCCCGTGGAGGTTAAATCCGGCCGCGCACCGGAAGCCCCCTATGATTCACATATTTACCAGCTGGCTGCCTACTGTCTGCTGGTGGAAAAGACATACAAGGTCCGCCCGCCCTATGGCATTATCCACTACGAAAACAGGGATTTTGCAATAGACTATACACGCGAGCTGGAGGAGTCCCTGATCGACCTGTTGGCGGACATGAAACATGACGAATACAAAAAGGATGTGCCCCGTTCGCACGAACAGGCCGGGCGCTGCGCCAAATGCGGTTTCAAGAGGGTTTGTGATCAAAGCCTTGCCTAGGGCAGGGTTATTGCGGCAACACAAAAGGTATAATTTCAGCATGACTGCCTCCTTCATCCCCGAGCACCCTGTTGTGACGGCATATACAAAAATGCCGGAAGCCTTCGCTCAAGCCGAAGCCATATCCGAATTTCTGAAGGAGAGAGGTATTCCCGCTCCCTGCGGCTCCTTATATGATGAGGAACTTCGCAATCGGGTGAAAAGAAACGAGTTTGATATGCTTATTGCAGTCGGTGGCGACGGCAGTGTTTTGCGCGCCGGGCATTTATGCGCTCCGTGCGGCGTGCCCATTCTCGGTGTCAACCTGGGCAGGCTGGGTTTTCTGATCCAGATCGACCGCAAGGAATGGCGCGAGTACTTTGAAAAATTATTTAATGGCGAAGCCTGGATCGAAAACCGCATGATGCTGCGTGCCGAACATATTCGTGCCGGCGAGAAACTTGGTAGTTCCAATGCACTGAATGAAGCGGTTGTCGCCCGCGGACAAAATCTGCGTCCCGTGCGCTTGACCGCCTCCGTGGATGGGCGCCGGCTGACCAGCTATGTTGCGGACGGTTTGATCGCATCCACCGCGACCGGTTCCACGGCCTACGCCCTGGCTGCGGGCGGGCCGATCCTGCCGCCTGAATTGCGAAATATCCTGCTGGTCCCCATCGCTCCCCACCTTTCCGTGGACCGCGCAGTGGTTTTATCGGAAGGCTCCTCGGTCAGTATTGTGATCAAGAGCGAAAACTCCGTCCTTAGCGTGGACGGACAGCCGCCCACCCCCCTGATGGAGGATGACCACGTGGATGTGACCGCCGCCGATGTAACTGCACAATTTGTCCGCTTCGGTGACCCCGGTTATTTTTATCGAAATATCACGGCCCATATGAATGAAAACTCCCTAGGATTTCCACGATGACAGAGACACAAACCATTTCAACCGCAACCTATTGTTATGTCCACCCGGACCGCGAGACCAGCCTGCGCTGCAAACGCTGTGAACGTTACATTTGCACCTCCTGCGCGGTCGGTACACCGACCGGATACATGTGCAGGGAATGCGTCAACCAGCATAAAAAAATATTCGATACGGCACTTTGGTACGATTATCTGACCGGATTTGGGACCACCTTTATCCTGTCCCTGATCGCCAGCGGCCTGCTGGGATTCGTTGCCTCCTTTATCGGTTTCTACATGATCTTTGTTTCAATTGCGGTGGCGGGTGGTGCGGGTGTATATCTTTCCAACATTGCCTTGCGGGTGACGGGAAAACGCCGTTCGCGCTGGCTGTTCATTGCCTGCGCCGCCGGCGTTGCGGCGGGCGCCGTTCCGATTGCCTTGTTTCTGTTTTTTACCGGCGGCATGTTGTCGATCATCATGCTTGGAATTTACGCGGTCGTCGCGACATCCACAGTCTATGCGCGGCTCGCAGGGATCCAGTTATAACCTATGCTTACCGAACTTCACATCCAGAATTTTGCCATTATAGACAAGCTTGATTTGCGTTTTGACTCGGGCCTGATCATCCTCACGGGTGAAACGGGCGCGGGCAAATCCATCATCCTTGATGCTGTGGTGATGCTGATCGGCGGCAAGGCCGACCCAACCTTTGTGCGCGCTGATTCAGACGCCGCCTTTGTTGAGGCGGTCTTCCAACTCAAGGGTCCCGAAAAGGAAGCGGTGCATTTCGTCCTCAACCGTGAGGAATTGATGGACGATCCCAATTATGTGGTGCTCATGCGCGAGGTCCGCAAGGAGGGACGCAGCGTGGCTCGTATCAACGGCCGCACGGTTAACGTCGGCCTGCTGAAGGAGATTGGCGCGCTGTTGATCGACATCCACGGACAGGCCGAACATCTTTCCCTCCTCGATCCGCGCGCACACCTGGGCCTGCTCGATCGCTACGCTGAAGTGGCCCGACCCCTTGGCGACTACCGTCAGACCTATCACTCGTTGTTGAATTTGCGCCGCGAACTATCCGAGCTACGAAAAGCGCAGTCAGATGCCGACCGCCGCATCGAAATGCTCACGTATCAGGCCGAGGAGATCGAATCTGCCAAATTGAAGCCCGGCGAGGATGAGGAATTGCGCAAGGAGCGTGACCGTCTGGCCAATGCGGAATCGCTTGCTCAAAATGCACAGGAGGCCCTGTCTGTGCTGGATGAAGGTTCACCGGAAATGCCCGCCGCCACCGATCTGGTTGGGCAGGCGGCGCAGGCTTTGGCTGCCCTCGCAAAAATAGATGCCGGCCAGGAGGAACTGGCCGGCCAGGCCGAGCTTTTACTGGATACGATGTCTGATGTCATTCACGGGCTGCGTGCATATCTCGAGGAGATCGAGTTCAATCCCAAACGCCTCGAAGAGGTGGAGGAGAGATTGGATCTGATCCACTCGCTTGTCCGCAAATTTGGGGGCAGTGTCCCGGCTGTGATTGTGTATGGCGCCGAGGCCCGAAAGCAACTGGAGACCATTACCGGCGCAGCCGACCGCATTAATGAACTGGAAATGGAAGAAGCCAAACTGCTTGAGAAACTTGCCAAGCAGGGCGGTGCGTTGACCGAAAAACGCAAATCCGCCGCGATTGAAATGGGCAAGGGCATTGAAATTGAACTGGATGACCTGAAGATGGCATCCGCCACCTTTGGCGTGGACTTCCAGACCAAGCCGGATGCCAACGGGGCACCCATGCCGGATGGCACCCGCATTGCCTTTGACCAGAATGGCTTTGATCGCGTGGAGTTTTTGGTTGCACCCAATCCCGGCGAAGGACTCAAACCACTTGCCAAGATCGCCTCGGGCGGTGAGACCTCACGCCTGATGCTTGGTTTGAAGAACGTCCTGGCCCGCGCCGATGAGGTGCCCTCCCTCATTTTCGATGAGATCGACCAGGGCATTGGCGGGCGTGTTGGCATGGTGGTGGGCCACAAACTATGGAATCTTTCCCGGTCGCACCAGGTCTTTTGTGTGACCCATCTTCCCCAGCTGGCGGTCTTTGGCGACCAGCATTATCAGGTTCAGAAACTGGTCGATAAGGGCCGCACCCTGACGCGGGTCGAGCATTTGGACGGTGAGTCCCGCCTGCTTGAGCTTTCGCAGATGCTGGGCGAAGTCGGCGAAGGGACCCTGCGCTCGGCGCACGAGTTGCTGCAAACAGCACGGCAGACCATCAAGGCAAAAAAATAGGATTGCAAAACAAAGAGCCCCCGTTGTGTAGACGGGGGCTCTTTGTTTTGTCTGTTAAATGATGACAGCAAGGGTGAGGGGGGCACCCTTGCTGTCATCGACTTGATATTACTACAAGGCCTGGTGCAATGCAAGTCTTTTATATTAGCGTTCCATTAAAGATTTGTCAGTAATCTAAGAAATTATGTGGATAGTGCCCCGAGTAGGAATCGGACCTACATCTAAGCCTTAGGAGTGCCTTGTTCTATCCATTGAACTATCGAGGCGATAATAAGATTATACACAAAAGGATAAAATATATCCATGTGCCGCAACATTTTCGTTCTGCTGCTATTGCTGACCTCATGTAATTTTCCAGCAACCCGAAGCCCGACTTCCCCACCCGCTGTCCCTCGGCCTGCCGGGCAGATGACGGAAACGCCTGTAACGGAGGCCCGATCCCCCTCGATTCCGGAACGGGAAAAATATACGCTGGAGACAAGCATTGACTATGATTTGCATACGGTCAATGTGCAGGAAACGATCCTATATCCGAATCATACCGGCCGAAGCCTGGATAAATTGGTGCTGGCGGTTGCGCCCAACCTGTGGCCGAAATGCTTTGTACTGAACGGACTCTCAGCCGACAATATCCCGGTTTTGGACTTCAGCCTAAATGCTCACCGGCTGGAAGTCCCCCTGCCCGCTTCGCATCCGCTCGCGCCTGATTCTGTTGCGACGATCAGCCTGAGCTACAAACTTAATTTGCCATTTCTCGATCAGGCGCATTCCCTGCGCGCGCGCATCTTTGGCTATGGCGATATTCAAATGAACCTCGTCAATTGGTATCCCTACATTGTCCCCTGGAGTAACGGGGATTGGGTGATCCACGAACCCTGGTCGCATGGCGAGTATCTTGTCTATCCGGCCGCGGACTTTGAAGTGAATCTGCGCTATACAGACCCTGACAACCAACCCGTGACGGCTGCCAGCGGATTTGCCGAATCGGATGGAGAGTCCATACACTACACCTTGAGTGAAGGGCGTGCTTTTGCCATCTCGGCCAGCCGTGATTTTCTGGTTTCCTCCACCCGGGTTGGGGATGTGACCGTGTATAGCTATTACCTGCCCATTTACCAGCAGGCTGGCCTGGCCGCCCTGAACGCCAGTGCCCAGGCCCTGCAGATCTTCTCCCAAAAGTTCGGACCCTATCCGCATAAAACACTGTCCATGGTCATGGCGGATTTCAAGGACAGCATGGAGTTCTCCGGACTGTATTTTCACAGCCGCAGTTTTTACGACCTGTACGATGGCAGGCCCGACGATTATCTGACCTTTGTTGCGGTGCATGAAACGGGACACCAGTGGTGGTTCGACCAGGTCGCCAATGACCAGGCGCTCGAGCCCTGGCTGGATGAGTCACTCACCACGTATTCCGAATCCATTTTTTATGAAACGCTTTACCCCGACCTGCTGCCCTTATGGTGGTCCAAGCGGATTGATTTCTTTGAGCCCAAGGGATATATCGATATCCCGGTTTATGAAGGGCAAAATGATGAAACCTATAAAAACACGGTCTACTTCAATGGGGCGCACTTCCTGCAGGACCTGCGTGAACGGATCGGGGATGAGACCTTCCTGGTTTTTCTGCAGGATTACTATCTTCAGGGACAGGGCAGGATCATGACCGCAAATGATTTTTTCCGTATTTTGGACGGACATGCCGATGTGGATTATTCCGATATCGTGCGGGCCTACTTTAAGAACCGCTGATCTGTTTTTGAGCGTATAGCGGTCTGATCGGGGCGGTTTAAAACTGGTCATTTTATCCCCATGCAAAGGGATAGTTTATACGGTTTCGCCCTTTCTGCCTGCATGATAAAACTATTGCATGATCCAACGGCAGTTGAATATTTATTTCGTGCTGATCCTGTCCATGACCCTGAACCTGTTTCAAGGTCACCTGGCACATGGGGGCGCAACTTTGGGCGGCAAGCAGCTGCCGATGCCCGCCCTGGAATCCCCCCTTCCGCAGATCACCGACCCCTCGCCAGCCATTCCGTCTGAACCAACACTTTTCTCTGATCGGGAAAAATACAATATTGATGTGGTCATGGATTACGGCCGCCATTTTTTGACCGTTGAGGAGACGATTACCTATCCCAATCGCACAGACCTGCAGCTTGATTCCCTGATCCTGGCCGTTGCGCCCAACCTCACCCCCGATTGTTTTGCCCTTAACCGCCTGACGGTGGACAACCTCCCGTTGACGGATTACACACTCGACAAACAGCGTCTGGAGATTCCGCTTCCGTCCCCGCTCAAGCCTGATGCTGCGCTTCAATTGACCCTTCGCTATACCCTTACCCTGCCCCATTTAAACCAGTTTGACTCGATCAATGCGCCGCTGCTCGGGTACACAGACATGCAGGCCAATCTTATTAATTGGTATCCCTTCGTGGTCCCCTTTCATGACGGTGAATGGGTTTTGCATGATCCCTGGTGGTATGGTGATCAGCTGGTTTATCCCATTGCCGACTACACCGTCAACCTGCTCTTTGTCGGCCGGGAAACCGCCCCGGTGGTTGCGGCAAGCGGCAGTGCCGAAAGAATCGTTGACTTCACCCGCTATACTCTCGAAAACGGGCGTACCTTCGCCTTTTCCATCAGTCCCAATTTCGAAGTCTTAAGCATGCAGGCGGGGGAAACAACCGTTTCCAGTTATTATCTGCCAGCCTATCGCAAACCGGCCGAAGCTGCCCTGCGGACCAGCGCACAGGCCATCGAATATTTCTCGGAACAATTTGGGCAGTATCCCCGTTCGACGTATTCGATCGTGCAGGCGAATTTGAACGACAGCCGCGAATTTTCCGGGTTGTCCTTTGTCAGCCGCAACTTTTATCAGCAGTACGATGGAACACAGGCAAATTACCTGACCTACGTTTCCGTTCACGCAGCCGCGCATCAGTGGTGGGCGGACCAGGTGGGGAATGACCCGGCTTTGGAGCCGTGGCTGGATGAATCCCTTGCGACCTATTCCGAGCAGATGTTTTACGAAGCCGTCCATCCCGACCTGGTTTCCTTTTGGCGGGCGAACCGGGTGGATTTCTTCCGTCCACGGGGAAAAATAAACGCCGCCATTTACGACAGCGAAAACCAGGATGTTTACAAACAGTCGGTTTATTTCAACGGTGTGAATTTTTACGGGGATCTGCGCGGACGGATCGGGGATGAGGATTTTCACGCCTTCCTTCAGGATTACTTCCAACAAGGCCGGGGAAAGATCTTTACAGGCGATGATTTCTTCAGAATTCTGGATGATCACACCCTGTTGGACATTTCTGATATTCAGGGAAAATATTTTAAATAGACTGCGGCAACCCTTATTCGTGGAAAGTGGACCACGGCATCTGCCGTGGTCCACTTTGCTGTTAAACCCCCCAGACAGTTTTCGGTATCGTCTGTTATTTTATTGGCTTGAAATTCCTGATCCTGAAAATGTTGCAGCAGTCGCTGATCTGCGGCCGGACCAGGCCGTATCCGACATAAATGCCAAAGCTGAAATTCGTCAGGAATCCATACTGCGGGTCAAAATCCGCCTGCATGATTGAGGAAGGAAAATCCTGCAGGGTGCTCTCCACCAGGTCAAAGAGGCGCGTCATGGTAAAGTGGTTGTAATTGCACAGGAAAACCTCGTCGCCCCAACCCGGGTCGGACCATTTTTCAGGGGGAAGGGGCAGACCGGGGGGATCCCTTGTCTCCACGCGGACCACTGCATCGTTCCTGACCTCAATGACCGCGGACGGCTCGCAGATGGACCTGCCATTGCCTTCGATCTCAAAAGTATAGTCTCTGATTCCCGACGCTTCCCATTGGGCACGTGCCAGGGGAAGCTGTTTTTGAAGTTCCATGATGTTCAGTGAGTGTTTCGCGGACGAGATCGGGTCGTACAGGACCTCGATCAGGATGCCGATGACGAGCAGGATTCCCGTCACTTTGAAAATACGTGAGGTGGTGTGTGTCATATCGGTGAAAATATAACATAATAGAAAAGGACCGGCGGAAAACCCGCCGGTCCTTTTCTATTTATTACTTCAAAACCTTGACTACATTCCGTCCGCTCGCCCCACTGACTCCGCCCCCGCCGTGGACTCCGCTGCCGCAGAGATATAAATTATCGATGGGCGTCTTATGGTTGGACCAGCCCGGGATGGGACGCATGAACATGAATTGGTCGAGCATGAGCTGACCATGATTCAGGTCGCCTTCGGTCAGGCCGTAGGTTTGTTCAAGGTCGAGAGGAGTGAGGGTCTTTTTATTTAGGATTGACGATTTCAGATTGGGGAAATATTCGGCCAGCGTATCAATTGCGATCTTCTCAACTTTCGCGCCTTCCGATTTCCAATCACCATCTTTCAATTTGTAAGCAGCGAATTGGAAGTGAATGGAAACCACTTCCCCGGAAGTGGTGACTTCAAGGTAGGGATTTTCGGAAATTCCGTGATACTTTGCAGCGTCGTAGGCTTTCTCCAAATATTTGATGGACGGTGCGAGAGCAACGGTCCCTTCGGGGATGCCGTGTTTGCCGTCCGTCAGCAAGTGGACTTTTGCAACCGAGCCGCGCATCTTGATGGATTGGACATTCCACACGAATTCAGGCGGCAGTTCCATCGCGCCGACGAGTGATAGGAAAGTGTGTTTCGGGTCAGCGGCAGAGATGACATTGCTTGCAGCGATCTCTTCGCCATTCGATAACACTACACCAGTGGCACGCATATCTTTGATGAGGATTTGTTTTACTTCTGCATTCGTGTGGATCTCGCCGCCGAACGATTTGGCCGCGCCTGCCAGTGCCTCACTGATTTTTCCGATCCCCCCTTCCACACTGAGGTGTGACAGGCCGCCGCGATTGGCCCAATTGTGCATCAGGGCGTAACCGGTGCCTGCGCCAAACACACCGAGGGTCAATCCGTGGATGCCGAGGGAAGCCACTGCGGCCTTGACCACATCGGACTCGAACCATTCATCGACGAATTCGTCGGCGGTCATGGGGATGCCGCGGATGATGCGCATCATGTCCGTGCCGCCCATCAGGCGCAGGTCAAGGCCGAGTTCGGCCAGCCCATAACCTTCCGTGATGCTGAAGTTCCTTGGCAGGCGCGGCATGATGGTTTCATTGGCCGCATGAATAAAGACTGAAGTCTTCTCCATGAAGGCAATGAAATCGGGCCAGGCCGCGGCATCCTTTTCGGAGAAGCGTTTGATGGATTCGGCGGCCTTGGCGGGGTCTGCATCGAGGATGAGGGGATCTGAATCCGCTTGAAGGGAGATGAAGGGCTTTCGGATGGAATCAACCCCGAGCCCGAAAGAGGCGAGCTTCAAGTCTTTGATGATGTCCGGGCGCAGAGTCCCGCCTGCGTGCAGGGAGTCCACGCTGAAGCCATCTCCGAAAGATTCAGTCACGACCTGCCCGCCGACGATATCGCGTCGTTCAAGAACCAAAACCTTTTTGCCCTTTTTTGCAAGATAGGCCGCGGCGACCAGACCGTTGTGTCCCGCGCCGATGATGATGGTGTCGTAGCTGTTCATTAAATGCCGTCCTTCATTGCAAGTTCTGCGGCGAATTTACCGGGCGCGCCCATGATGCCGCCGCCCGGATGTGCGCCCGAGCCCGCCAGGTAATAGCCGTTGATGGGCGTGCGAAAGCCCGACCATTTGGTGGCGGGGCGCATGAAGAATAGTTGATGCAGCAGCAGTTCGCCGTGGAAGATGTTACCGCCGGTGATGCCTGTGATGGCTTCGATGTCAACGGGCGTGATGACCTGTTTGCCGATGATGGCGCGGCGAATGTTCGGCGCGTAACGCTCGATGGTGGCAATGACCGACTCGCCAAAGGCTTCGCGCTTGGCGTCGTCCCAGCCGCCTTCGATGTCATATGGTGCGTACTGCACGAAGCACGACATGACGTGTTTTCCGGGCGGCGCCATGTCGGGGTCGATCATCGAGGGAAAGATCATGTCCACGTACGGCTCCTTCGCAAAGCGGCCATATTTCGCGTCGTCGTAGGCGCGCTCGATGTAATCGATGCTCGGGCTGATGGAGACCGCGCCGCGATGCAATACATGTTCATCTGGCAGCGCAGTGAAGCGTGGAAGTTCGCTCAACGCGATGTTGACCTTGCCAGATGAACCGCGCGTGCGGAATTTTTGGATGGAGTGAACCAATTCATCGGGCAGATATTTTTGGTCAACCAGTTTCAGGAATGTAACAAATGGATCGGCAGAGGAAAGAACTGCCTTTGCGTAAATCTCATCGCCATTTTCAAGCGCGACTCCGACCGCGCGTCCGCCTTTAACGATGACCTGCTGCACGTTTGCGTTGACTCTGATCTCCGCCCCAAACATGCGCGCCGAACTTGCAATCGACTCGGCAATTCCGCCAGTGCCGCCTTTGGCAAAACCCCAGGCGCGGAAGGCGCCGTCAATTTCGCCCATGTAGTGATGCAGCAATACATACGCAGTGCTCGGTGAGCGCGGACCGAGGAACGTGCCGATGATTCCGCTGGCGGATTTTGTCCCGAGCAGTGCATCGGTCTCGAACCATTCCTCGAGCATATCGGCCGCGGACTGGGTCATGATCTTCGCAAGGCCGTACAATTCCTTCTCGGTCAGCGATGCGGCGAATTGACCGAGTTTGAGCAAGCCTATCAAATCTTTTGGGCTCAACGAAGTTGGGTCGGGAGGCAGAATGCTCAGGATGGGCTTGATGGCTTTTGCAATACGCGCCATGCGGCGGCCATATTCGTCATAGGCTTCGGCATCCTTGGGCGAGTGACGATAGATCTCGCGGCGGGTGGTATCGTGATCATCCCAGCCTGCGATGTAATCGCCGTTGTCCATGGGGGTGAAGGTGCTGGGCAGCGGCAGGATCTTTAATCCATTCTGCGGAAGTTTTAAGTCACGGATGATCTCAGGCCGCAAGAGGCTGACCACATAAGAGAACTCGGTGAACTTGAATCCAGGAATGATCTCTTCGGTGATGGTCGCCCCGCCGACCATATGTCTGCGCTCGAGCACCACGACTTTCTTGCCTGCGCGTGCCAGGTATGCGGCGGCAACCAGTCCGTTATGCCCGCCGCCGATGATGATTGCGTCGTAATTGTTTTGTGTCATGGATAATTCCTTTTGAACCGCGAAGCACGCGAAGGTCGCGAAGAAAACCTTTTAAATCTTTGCGTTCTTAGCGCTCTTAGCGGTTGATTATTTCTTTTTCCACTCTGGCTCATAGAATGGCAGCTTGACTACTTTCGCGGGCGCGTGCTTGCGCTGATGTTCGACGGTGATTTCCATTCTCACATCCGTGCCGAGTTCGTAATATGGCTTTTGCAAATGTGCGAGTGCGATGTATTTCTTTAATAGCGGCGACCATGAAGCCGTGGACGCATAACCCACCTGCACGTTGCCAACCAAAATCGGCATGCTGGCGCGGATTGCCGTGCCGGGAATTTGCGGCGGCATGCCCACCTCGGCATACAACTTCTCCATGCCGACCCAATCGATTTCAATGCCCACCAGCTTCCACGCCGAGCCTTCCTTCTTCTCGCGTTCCAGTGCTTTGCGTCCAACGAAGTAGCCGGGCTTATCGAGTGCCACGGTCCAATCGAGCCCCAGCTCAAACGGCGACGACTTCTGTGATTCGATCCAGGCGTGGCCTGCGGATGTGTAATCCACATCGAGCATGAACAGTCCCGCTTCGACACGCGCCATATCGAGCGCGAGGATTCCCACAGGCGTAATACCGTAATCTTGGCCCGCCTCCATCAACGCATCCCAGACCTTGATCGCGTCCTTCGCGTCCATCCAAATTTCATAACCGAGGTCACCGGTGTAGCCCGTGCGCGAGATCGTGACTTCCGCCCCGCCCAGTTTGTTCTTCATCAGACGGAAATACTTCAACCCTTCGAGATCGGACTCACAAACGCGCTTCAAAACGGACCGTGAGCTGGGTCCCTGCAAACTGAGCGATGCCACCCTGTCGGTTTGGTCTTCGAATTGCACATCGAGTCCGACCGCGTTCATCGTCAGCCAGCGCAGGTTCGGCTCCGCCGCTGTCAAACGGAAAGTTGTCTCATCAAGCCGTGCGACGGTGCCGTCATCGATCATCTTGCCTTCGTCGTCACACCAGCCGGTGTAGTAAACCTGTCCCACGCTCATCTTTTGGATGTTCCGTGTGGTGACCCGGTCCAGCAGGCGTGCGGCATCAGGTCCCTTGATGATGTACTTCATCAAAGGTGTGACATCGATCAACGCCGCCGAGTTGCGGATGGCCCAATACTCGCGGTCGATCGTGTGTTCATACGACCCGACGACGAAGTATCCCGCCCACTTGCGCCAGTTTTGCGGCTGGCACAACGCGGACGTTCGTTCATGAAATGGGGTGTTTTTGAGTTGGAGCATAAAAATTCCTTTGAAAATGCAAGAATTATTTAGTGCATTGGGTTGGAGCGATATAAAAATCTATTTTTATGGTTTTATTTTCACCAACATATATCGAATCGGCACACGTCTGATTTGTGACCATCCCACTTTTTGAATACCAGCCTATCAGGATGTCATCAGCAATACGATGCAAACTGATTTGAAATGATCCGGTTGGTAGTAATTGAAAAAATGTGCCGTCCGATTGGATTGGTATGTTTTCAAAACAATCACCACCCTTCGACGGGCAATAGTTCAACATGTATCCGCTAAAATCTCCCAGTGGAAAAGAGGCACTTAACAAGATACGTCCACCTATGCTTGAAGGTTCTGCTTCGCCGTCGCATACGATATCTAACGTAGCACATTCAGCAGCCATATACTCAACCAGTCGGCCATATAAATCCTGCCGATCTACGCCGATCATCTTGAATGCCCCATCAAGTGAGCCGGTCTGAATGAGTGCTTTACATAGACGTGTTACTAGAAGTTTGGGAGCTCCTGGTTCAGGGGTGACAGTGATCAACTCTGGATGCAGATCAAGATACTCAAACATGACATACCCCACTACTATCCTGTGCCACCAGTTAACACGATTATTCTCATTGGGAGGAGGATCATCCATCTGTAAAAGTTGATCCAAATTCCAAAATGGTGATTCACGAACATATCTCCTGTAAATCCATTCTTCTGGCGTAAGACCTTGTGTGTTACCTGTTTCACCTGCCCATATTAGAGAATGCTCTCTGTAATACGCATTAGCACCTTCAAACCAATAGGGCGGGATTTTCAATCGCCCAGTGTTGGTCATACAGCCCTGTTGTTGGATGGTATAGGCGATGGCAGATTCGCCGGCGGCCGCGCCGATTAATTGTAGCTCTGTGGGATTGGGTAATCCACAATCCTGCACATGCATGTAAATGCGTGTGCCGCCTACAGTATCGTCTGCTCCACAACCTCTGCCAGTGTTTCCGATAAGAAGCGTAATTGGTTTGAACTCACACATTTGATATATGGTACAAAGATACTCCTGCATAATTGTTATCCCTCTTAAATATGAATCAACCTCAAATTGCGGGATACCGCCGATAACTTGATAAGAGACATTCTTTGGGTTCGGCGGTACCCTTGTTGAAGTTGGGCTGGGAGGAATAGTTGCTGTTAGCGTTGGCGTGCCTGTGCTTGTTAATGATGGAACAGGAGTTTGTGTCTGTGTTACGGTTGATATAGGAGTAGCCAGTGTTTTAGGAGAACAGGCAGAAAACATAAGAACAATCAAAAGTAAAACGTTTTTAGCCTTCATTTCTTCTCCTCGATATATGTTGTACTATTTATTCGAATATTCCGCTGGTGCAAAGAAGACTAGCACTGCCAACTGTTCCTCAATCGAATGGAAGCGATGCTCCACATTCTTTGCCACATACACAACCGAACCTGCCTGCACCGCGCGGTCCTCGTCTGCGACTTTGATCTGCGCCTTGCCGTTCACCACGTAATAGACTTCATCCTCTGTATGCGGACTCTGGGGATCGGTTCCACCAGCAGGCAGCACGTACATCCCCATGCTCAGATCGGGGACTTTGAGGAATTCGAGATAAAGTTTGCTCGAGTTGGTTTGTTTGGAAATAAGGTCGGCGAGTTCAAAGGCCTGCATAATCTCTCTCCAGAATGGCAGGATTGTATATTATATATAATCTTTCGGCAATGGACATTTGTCACTTCCCAAAATTAAATGGAGGAGCAAATAAGCGTAGAACTTATTTGCTCCTCCATCAACGATTTTCGGAACCGGATTGGGTGTCGGGTTTCTAGGGACTGACGGCCCGGATTGCCGGTACGCCGTAATACTCACTGCCGCAGGAGACCACGGAATCCTTCCCCATATCCTTCGATCTCATAATATCCTGCACACCGGTCCCCTTGGTGTCGATCACAAGGACATCCACCAGTTGCTGACCCTGTGCCTTCGCCTGCTGGATGTCCGCATCCCGCCGGTCCCATAATTCCGCCCGGTGAATAAACCCCGGCAGCTCCGAGTAATTTGCCCTGATCAAACGTGCAGTATACCCACTGCAGACCAACAGCCCGGCAATGGTCAGAAGGTTCAACCAGTTTTTTTGCAGACGGCTGCTCAAGTATTGACCATACAGCCAGGCCATCCCTGCCAAACCGGCCAGCATGCTGAATCTTGAAAGCGATTGTCCGCGCGGATCGGGAGGCGCGCTGTAAAAGCGCACGCCCGGCGCCTGCACGGCCGAGATCAACAGCCAGATGAAGATCAATACCAGTAATGCCATGGAAGTGGTTTTCCGAAAATCCGCTGAGGACGTCCCGGGTGAAATGAAATTGGAGATCGCGGCAAGACAAACAAAGAAAAAGATCAGCACCAGGTGTGGAACAGGCAGGCTCTTAAGAGACTGGATCATGAAATCGACCGCGTAACGAAAGGAGAGAAAGGGTACAAGCAATAAACTCGTCGGTTGTACCGACATATCTCCATAGCGGGAATTGGACGGGGATAGGATCAGGACGATCACAGCCAAAACGAGGAAGGCAAAGCCGGTCCACAGGGTGGGAAGCGCTTTTGCTGCCTGCTCCGGTTGTTTTCGCTTTAGAAGCAGGAAAACCGCCAGGGTCAAAAGCATGCCCGCCAGTAAATACGTGCTGCCGATTTCGGAGAGTCCCCCGCCCCAGAAGGCCAAAGGTGCGATCAGATATCTGATCCATTTACTTTCCTGCGCCCGGATCATCTGGGATGTGATTATGCTCATCATAATGACCCCCGTTATGGCGCTGAAGCTGTAATGCACCCCGGCCTGCCAGTACAGGACCTGGAAGCGCTGGGTGGAAATGAAAAGATTGAAAAATAGAAGCGTGGCGCTGCCCCAAAGAATCACGATTTTTGGGACGGGTTGGGTCATTTTGGAAAGGTTGGAGAGCAGCCAGATCAGGGAAGCCAGCCATAGAACAATGATCACTGAAGCCACGATCTGCGTGCCGAACACGCCTGGCAGGAAGAACAATCCGGACAGCAGGGTTAAGCCGTACCGATTTGTGGAATATCCGGTGTGGGCCTGATCGCCCGTAGAAAAATACGTTCCCATCGTTTTCCAAATACCAAGGTTCCTGAAGTCGCGGTTGTAACACCAGTCGTCGCCCCAATAGCGGTTGTAAAATCCCATATAGGCAAGCAGGGCCAGCCCGGAAAGTGTAACGAGAATGCCCAGCAGGATCGTAGTTCGGTTAAGTTGTCTCATATACAACCTTTTGTGGTGGAGTTTGGTGGCGGAAATTATAATCCGGATGCCGGATGGGATTGAGCGGGACCGGGGATTTCGAAAAACAAAGGGACCGGCTTTGCCGGTCCCGGGATATTTGTGACTTGCGCCCGCAGGTTACTTCCAATCGCTTAATTCATCTTCAAGTTCAGCGAGCATTTTGATGTATTTTTCCGCTTCATCCTTGAGTTTCCCCTCGATCACCAGATTGTCGATCGCCTCGGAAAGCCTGTCCTCTTCCTCCACGGAAGTGGACTGTTCGATCAGGGGGAAGATCAGGGTCTTGAGCCGTTCCAGATGCTGGCGTAATGAAGATGTGCATTCGCTGGAAGCCCAGCCCACTTCGAGACGTACCGCCTCGTCACCCGCCTGCCATTGTTTTGCGGCGTTAAATAGAGTTTCGTTGGCCTCCCGGCTTTTCTCCTGATCCGACCGCATATATCCGATCGGTCCCTTGTCGGGCGGAAAACCGGCATCCTCCAGGACCTTGATCACCAGATCCTCCTTTTTGAAGAAGCCCTCCTCTATATAACCGCTGATGAATTCATGAGCAAGGAGGAAGAGTTTCGGCTTTGCCCGTTTGTTGCTTCTCACTTCAACAGAGGCGCTGCCAAGGACGGCGATCAGCCGTTTAATATTTTCCTGTTCGGCACGGAGGATCTTTGAGAGGCGCATATGACTTCCTGTTCGTTTCGATTTACAGTACGGATTAAGTATATCATGCCCAAAAAAACGAATTTAGCATGTTCTGTCATGACATTAATCCATCATTTTACTCGTTCCCTGCAGCATGACGCCTGTTCGGTTTTGGTCATTTTACCCGAATGGCGAGCACTTCGCACCATACAAGGATACAGAACAGGAAAACGTAGAACACCGCGCCTTTTAAGATGAAGGCCGGGACAGCGAGCCCAAGGGTCAGCCAGGTAAAATGCGAAAGGATGCGCCATTTTTCGTCCTGGCGAAATGCGAGGCCCAGTGCGAACATGGCCGGGAAAAGAGTCAGGCCCAGCAAAACGAAGGATAGATCGTGCAGGATGCCATGCCAGGTCGCGGGAGGGGTGCGCAGAGTGGGATCTGTTGTGAAAGCCAGACCGGCCAGGGCCAGGCCGGACAGGATAAAAAGGGTTGAACCGGCTCGGGAAGCTGGACCAGGCTTGAGGTCCGCTTTGAGCCGCAACGCCAGGGCGCTGATCAGGAATCCGCTGATGACAAAGGCCGCGGTCATGACGAAGCCATATTTGCCAAGAGCCAGGCCACTGGGCCAGTCGAAGGTTGGGGCGTACAGGGGATGCCAGCCGAGATTCCGCATGAAATCATATTTAACAACGGTAAGCGTGACGAGCACAACGGCGAAAAGAATCGGGCCAAGCCAAAGCAATCGTCTCATCCATGAATGATAACAGCCCCGCAGATGCAGGGCTGTTCATTTTTCCTTGGGTTCAGGGCTGGAATTTTATTAGTCCCGGTTGTACCCGCCGCCGCGATTTCGATCGCCGAAATTGCGCGGCTTGTCTTCGCGGGGTTTGGCAACGTTGACGGTGATGGCCCGGCCCATGAAATCCTGACCGTTGAACATGCTGATGGCCTTCTGGGCTTCCTCGGCTGTGGACATTTCCACGAAGCCGAAGCCTTTTGCGCGGCCTGATGCCTTGTCGATGATGAGTGCAACGGAGGTGACAGTGCCGGCCTGGCTGAAGTGGGTTTTTACCTCTTCTTCCGTGGCGGCGTAGGGCAGGTTGCCTACATAGAGCTTGTTTTCCATCTTCTCTCCAAGTTTTTCAACGTCCAGCCTGAACGACACTTGTGCGGCACTGCGGGCGTTGCAGTGCGGATTTTCTGAAGTTTATCATGAATTAATATTTTATGAGAATAAAATAATCGGGGCGATTCCCTCTTAAGCTGCGGGCTGTGCTACTCCCTGGGCAGGAACGTCAGGCCGATCAAAACAATGATGAGTACATCGATCACGATAAACAACGAATTGCGGAAACGGGTTTTGTCATCCGCGTTCTTCCAAAGGACACCCAGGTGGGCAACCCCCGCGGCGATGATCATGGTGACTGCATGCTCGATTCGGAAGGCCGGAAAGCCTTCGTCGGCGAGGCCGTTCCAGATGAAATACACGAGGCCGAGTGTGACCTGAAGGTCCAGCAGGCCGCTAAAGCCCGATGCGAGGCCGCGGTCCATGGCTCCAAAGGCCCCGCCGCGCCACCAGCCCAGCGCGAATTTGACAATGGCGACAACGGCCGCGATCACGATCAGCCAGCGGACAATGGAATGGATCATTAATAGGATTTGCATGTTATTCTCCAGTTGGAACGAAGGAATGAACGGGACAGCGCGGGTCCATTCGGAAAGGATCATCAAGCCGCCACTTTACAAATTATACAACAGCGGACATCTTCCTTTATAATTCGCGGCTGGGCATTGCAAGATGTTCCACACCCCTGGAGGAAACATGGCTTACACAACGGTTCTTACAGAAATTCGCGGCAGGGTCGGCCTCGTGACCCTAAATCGGCCGCAGGCAATGAACGCATTCAACACCCTGATGTTGACTGAGTTATTCGATGCGCTCGACGCCTTTGACGGGGACGGGAGGGTCGGCGCGATGGTGGTGACCGGAAATGAAAAAGCCTTTGCCGCGGGCGCGGACATCAAGGAGATGGCGGAACTTTCGCCATTTGAAATGATCAACCAGGGCCGGGTCGAATTATGGGACCGGATCCGCAGCATCAAAAAACCCGTCATTGCCGCGGTATCCGGCTGGGCGCTGGGAGGCGGCTGTGAATTTTCCATTTCCTGTGACATGATCGTGGCCTCTGAAACCGCGAAGTTCGGCCAGCCGGAGGTCACCATCGGCATCACCCCGGGCGGCGGCGGAACCCAGCGCCTGGCGCGCCTGCTGGGCAAACATCTCGCCATGGAAATGATCCTCAACAACCGCACGCTGTCCGCTTCCGAAGCGCTTCAATTTGGATTGGTGAATCGGGTGGTCCCGGCGGATCGTTATCTCGAGGAGGCAGTTGCGCTTGCCGAAGAAGTCGCCGGGCGCGCTCCGCTTGCGATCCGCATGGCCAAGGACTCGATCAACGCCGCT
>JAIOOU010000007.1 GCA_021414245.1 Chloroflexota bacterium | reverse complement strand
GTATGCCCGGAAATCCGCCTGCCCCGACAGCCCTGCCACCTTCGTGATCGCCGCCGTCAATGTGGTCTTGCCATGATCAATGTGCCCCATGGTCCCCACATTCAAATGCGGTTTACTGCGGTCAAATTTTACCTTCGCCATAATGAAACTCCTTGAATTATGAAAAAACGATTTACGCTTTTAATATTTCTTCCGCCACGGATTGCGAGACTGGCGCATAGTGGTCAAATTCCATGTTAAACACACCCCGCCCTTGCGTTGCCGAGCGAAGTTGCGTCGCATACCCAAACATTTCCGCAAGTGGGACCATAGCCCTGACCGCTTGGGCATTCCCAAGCCGAACTTCCATGCCTTGAATTAATCCGCGGCGGCTATTGATCTGACCCATAACATCGCCGAGATATTCCTCCGGGACAACTACTTCAACCTTCATCATAGGCTCAAGAAGAATTGGGTGTCCCTTTTGAACACCTTCCTTGAAGCCCATAATTGCCGCCATTTTAAAGGCCATCTCATTAGAATCAACTTCGTGGAACGAGCCATCGATCAGTGTTACTTTAATGTCGACAACCGGATATCCCGCCAGCACGCCCCCGTCAGAGGCCTCTTTGACACCTTTTTCAATTGGGCCGATGAATTCCTTGGGAATTGAACCACCAACAATCTTATTCACAAAAACAATGCCGCTTCCGCGTTCGCCGGGCTCCATTGAGAAAACAACATGTCCATATTGACCCTTGCCGCCGGACTGCTTGGCATATTTATAGTTGACTTCCTTGACAGGTTTAGTGATTGACTCACGGAAAGCAACGCGGGGAGCGCCCACATTTGCCTGAACCCTAAACTCGCGCAGCAGGCGATCAACGATAATATCCAAATGCAACTCGCCCATGCCGCGCAAAATGGTCTGGCCTGAGTCCTCATCGGTGTTTACATGCAAAGTTGGGTCTTCTTCAGCAAGCTTGCGAAGAGCCTCCCCCATTTTTTCCTGATCAGCAGAGCTTTTTGGCTCTATGGCGATGGAAATCACTGGTTCAGGGAAGGAGATGTTTTCAAGCACAAGAGGCTTGGTATCACAAAGCGTATCCCCAGTAAAACTATCCTTGAAACCAAGGACTGCACCAATATCACCCGATCGTATTTCAGAAACATCTTCGCGATGATCAGCATGCATACGAATCAAGCGCCCAATGCGTTCCTTTTTGCCCTTCTTGGTAGTATTTTGAACGGTTTGTCCCTGGCTTAAAACACCTGAATAAACACGAACATATGCAAGGCGGCCAACATACGGGTCCGTTACAATCTTGAAAACCAAGGCACCCAGAGGGCCGTCATCCTTTGCCGCGATCTCAAACGTATTTTCTGGAGCACCTGGTTCAGATACAGTAATTACCGGCTTATCAGCCGGGGAAGGAAGATAATCTATGACAGCATCCAACAAAACCTGGACGCCTTTATTCTTTAAGGAAGAACCACAGAACACAGGTGCGGCCTTGGTGGCAAGCACGCCTTTACGAAGCGCAAGCTTGAGCTCATCAATGCCAATTTCCTGGGCTTCCAGGAACTTCAAAGTCAACTCGTCATCCAATTCGGCGATTTTTTCAACCATTTTGGCGCGCGCTTCTTTTGCTTGCTGTTTCAAATCTTCAGGGATTTCAACAATATGAGGATCCTTCCCCAAATCATCCTCCCAAACCACGGCCTTCATTGTAAGAAGATCGACAACACCTTTGAAGCCTGATTCAAAACCAATAGGGATTTGCATCGGAATTGGGTTTGCACCTAAACGATCAATGATGGTTTCGATCGTGCGGTCATAAGATGCGCCAACACGGTCCATCTTATTAACAAAACAAATACGGGGGACGCCATAACGATCAGCCTGGCGCCACACGGTTTCCGATTGGGGCTCCACACCCTGTACTGCGTCAAAGACCACCACACCGCCATCCAGAACGCGCAATGAGCGCTGAACTTCCGCAGTAAAGTCAATATGTCCGGGTGTGTCGATGATATTGACTTGATAACCCTTCCACTCCGCTGAGACAGCCGCAGAAACAATGGTGATACCCCGTTCACGTTCCTGAACCATCCAGTCCGTTACGGTTGTACCATCATCAACGGACCCGATTCGATGGGTCATGCCCGTATAGAACATAATACGCTCGGTCGTTGTCGTTTTACCGGCGTCAATGTGGGCAATAATGCCTATATTTCGATATTTTTCCAGCGGATGCACGCGTGCCATACAACTACTTCCTTAAAATTTATTTTGAGAAATTAAACGCGATAATGCGAGAAGGCCCGGTTAGCCTCTGCCATTTTATGTGTTTCGTCGCGCTTGCGAATTGCAGAACCTGTCTCGTTAAAAGCATCGATAAGTTCAGATGCAAGCTTGTCTGAAAAGGATTTACCTGAACGATCATTGGCAGCCGAAAGAATCCAGCGAATCGCCAAAGTTGTGCGGCGGTCGGAAGAAACTTCCATTGGCACCTGGTATGTGGCACCACCCACACGCCGAGGACGGACCTCCATCGCAGGACCGACATTCTTAAGGGCCCCATCAAAAACATCAAGGGGATTCTTTTCCGTCCGCTCTTTAATTAAATCCATCGCGCCATAAATCAGGCGTACAGCTGTACTCTTCTTGCCACTCTTGAGCACGTGCTGCACCAGTGTTTGCAGGTTGACGCTATTAAAACGGCTATCGGGAAGGATTTCCCGCTTTTCAGGTTTTGCTCTTCGCATGCTTTAATACTCCATTTATAGATTACTTCGGACGCTTCGCGCCGTATTTTGAACGGCCCTGCTTACGATTTGCGACGCCGGTTGTATCGAGAGATCCTCGAACAATATGGTAACGTACACCTGGAAGATCCTTTACACGACCTCCACGTACTAAAACCACAGAGTGCTCCTGCAACTGATGACCTTCACCGGGAATATATGCAGTGACTTCAATTCCATTGGTCAAACGTACACGAGCAATCTTGCGCAAGGCTGAATTCGGTTTTTTGGGGGTCATGGTGCGCACTACAGTGCAAACACCCCGTTTCTGCGGGGCACCCTTGTCCTGACGCACCCGGCGCTGCTTGAAACTGTTCAATGTGAACTGCAGGGCTGGGGCCTTGCTTTTTGTTTTATTGTTTTTTCGACCCTTGCGGACCATTTGATTTACTGTCGGCACATTCGCCTCCGATTACAAATTGTTTCAAAAATACGATTGTTTATTCGCAAGAAATGAGACCATCATTATCTTTTTCTGATGGCCTCATTTGTAGCTGCCAAATGTTTCGAGCGGGGGTAAAGCCACTCTTGCTTTCTGGGCAACGGCTGATTATTTTATCATGCCATATATGCCAAGTCAATGGTGAATTTTATTTCTTTCGGGCCTGGTTTTCACCCAAACTTAGCAAGCCGGTATCATGTTTGGGCGGATGCGTTTTCTCCTCATCCTTCCCAAATTTAACGGTGTCTCCACTTTCATTAATAGCCTCAACTGCAAGGCCAAGCGATTGAAGTTCCTTGACGAGAACACGGAATGACGCGGGAATGCTTGGTTCTTCAATGGGTTCCGCCTTCACAATCGCCTCATAGGTATTCACCCGTCCCTGAACATCATCGGATTTAACGGTAAGCATTTCCTGCAATGTGTGGGCAGCGCCGTAAGCTTCCAGGGCCCACACTTCCATTTCACCGAATCGTTGGCCGCCAAATTGAGCTTTGCCACCCAACGGCTGCTGGGTCACCAGGCTGTATGGGCCTGTGGAGCGGGCATGGACCTTGTCTTCCACAAGATGATGAAGCTTAAGAATGGTCATCACACCGACTGTTACAGGCTGATCGTAGGGAATACCGGTTTTTCCGTCGCGCAGAGTTTGCTTGCCAATAATGGGCAACGGGATTCCCTTTTCCTTGGCCAGCTCCTGAGCCGTATCATAAACCTTGTCCTCAGCCACCCGCCGTGTAACTCCGTTTGACTCCATCCACAACCGCAGGCAGGCATGCACTGCAAGATTATCCACCTCGGGGTCAGGATTGGCGGCATCCCGATCATCAAGCAAAATCTCTTCGGGATTCGAATAACCCTTTTCACGCAACCATTCCTTGGCGGCCGCATGACGGGCATAATCTACCTCCACCAAATTATAGACATCATATTTGCGCTTTCCGAGCCAATGTTCAAGGTACAAGCGACGAACTTCATCATCGTCCTCGATCGAGTTTGAATCGTATTCCTCTTCCTTGATCCACTCCCAGGCTCGTTCAGCCGATTCCTTCCATGCCTGATCCATGATCCAGGCCCGCGCAAGTTCGGCCTCAATTTGTTCCTCAGTGGCTCCATCAAACACGGGAGTAATTGCACGGAATCCCATGCGTTTTGCCGCCCATCCAAGATGCACCTCAAGTACCTGTCCAATGTTCATACGGCCAGGGACACCCAAAGGATTCAAAATCAAATCAACCGGGGTGCCGTCTTCAAGATATGGCATATCTTCGACGGGAACAACCTTGGAAACCACACCCTTATTCCCATGCCGTCCCGCCATTTTATCGCCGGCTGTAATCTTGCGTCGTTGAGCAACGGATACGCGCACCATCATATCGACACCTGCAGACAGGTCTGAGTTGTCTTCACGGGTAAACACCTTCACGTCGACAACTTTGCCGCGTTCACCATGGGGCATGCGAAGCGAAGTATCCTTAACATCCCTGGATTTTTCGCCAAAAATAGCACGTAAGAGGCGCTCCTCAGGAGTGAGTTCCTTTTCACCTTTTGGAGTGATCTTGCCTACAAGAATATCGTTCGGGCCAACCTCCGCACCGATACGGATAATCCCATTTTCGTCGAGATCCTTGATCGCATCATCCCCGACATTGGGAATGTCACGCGTAATTTCTTCAGGACCAAGTTTTGTATCACGAGCCTCGACTTCATGTTTTTCAATGTGAACAGAGGTAAACCGATCCTCCTGCACCAGACGTTCGGAAAGCAGGATGGCATCCTCGAAATTACCACCTTCCCAGGAAAGGAAGGCCACCACAACGTTTTGCCCAAGGGCAAGCTGGCCACTGTCGGTTGAGGAGGAATCGGCAATAATATCGCCTGCTTTAATTAATTGACCTTTGACCACCGACGGACGCTGGTCAATACAGGTGCTTTGATTGGAACGCTGGTACTTGCGAAGTTGGTAAACGCGGTTTCCGGTTCTTTTTTCCTTGACCGTTATGGTTGATCCAGTTACCGACACAACCTCACCGTCCGCTTCTGCCACCACAACCTGTCCAGAATCAAGGGCAGCACTTCCTTCCATGCCAGTGGAAACAAGGGGAATCTCTGGGCGGACCAAGGGAACAGCCTGCGCCATCATGTTCGACCCCATGAGCGCACGATTTGCGTCATCATGCTCGAGGAATGGGATCAGAGCTGCGCTAATCCCAACAACCTGGTGGGGGGCTACATCCATATAGTCGATGGTCTCTGAACTGGAGAACAAAAAGCCGGAATGATAACGACAGGAAATACGCTCGCGTGAAAATTCCTTGTTGGCGGTCAACACGGCATTTGCCTGGGCAATTGTATATTTATCTTCCGCATCGGCTGACAGAAACACAATTTCTTCAGAAACAAACGGAACGATGTTGACATCATTGCCAAGTTTTGCGAGTTTCTTTAATGCCTTGCTGTCGAGGGTTGATCCGGCTTTGAAAAGTAATTCTTCCGACTTGGGATCATAAATATCTTCACGCAAAGTCAGGCCTTCCAGCCGCTCATCGTCCGCGGGGAGAGTCTTGTACACTTTTCGATATGGCGTCTCGATAAACCCATAAGCATTCACGCGGGCAAACGAAGCAAGGCGCCCGATCAAACCAATGTTCGGGCCTTCAGGTGTTTCAATGGGGCAAATTCGTCCGTAATGGGAGTGATGAACATCCCGAACGTCAAATCCTGCGCGCTCACGGCGCAAACCGCCTGGGCCTAAAGCAGAAATGGTCCGCTTATGGCGTAATTCAGCCAAAGGGTTGGTTTGATCCATAAATTGCGACAACTGGGAAGAGCCAAAAAACTCACGCAGGGCGGCCACCACCGGGCGTATATTCACCAAGGTAACGGGAGAGAGTTGCTCCTGATCACGGATGGACATGCGTTCCTTGATCACGCGTTCCATGCGGCGAAGGCCAATACGGAGTTTGTTTTGGATCAACTCCCCCACCGTCTTGACGCGGCGGTTGCCAAGATGATCGATATCATCCGGCCGTTCAGTGCCGTTATTAATCTGGATCATGCGCCGAATCAGACGTATCACGTCATTCTTGGAAACAGTCCGGTGTGGAATGGGAATATTAAGATCCAGCTTTTGATTTAATTTATAACGACCAACGCGCTCCAAATCATAATGCCTTTGATCGAACAGCTGCTCTTCGAGGAACTGCCGGGCATTATCAAGAGTGGCAGGGTCGCCCGGACGCATCTTTTTGAAAAATTCGATTAATGCCTGTTCAGCGATCGGTTGCTTGGAAGCGCTCCAATCTGGCT
This sequence comes from Chloroflexota bacterium, assembly GCA_021414245.1. Lineage (GTDB taxonomy): Bacteria > Chloroflexota > Anaerolineae > Anaerolineales > Villigracilaceae > Villigracilis. Next base: position 397,094 of record JAIOOU010000007.1, on the reverse strand, counting down.
CCTGCTTAAGGGTGGACGCCATGAACAAACGTTCGGGATTATTGTCCACTTCTTTAAAGATGGAAAGAATCTCCTCATCAGAACCGGTCTTGATTGGAGAATCCTTAAGCCCGTCACTTACAGTTGCAAGTGCACGGAGAAACACGGTGATCGGCACCGTACGTTTTCGGTTAAATTTTAGGATAATATAATCGGACTTGCGTGTTTCAAATTCCATCCAGGCGCCACGGTCGGGAATGAGTTTTGCCATGGCAAGTAAGCGGCCAGTAGCCCGGTCAGCGGGGGCCTCAAAATAAACACCTGGAGAGCGAATCAGCTGGGAAACGACGACGCGTTCGGTGCCATTGATAATGAATGTGCCCTTGTCCGTCATTTCAGGGAAATCACCCAGAAATATATCCTGCTTGATCGGCTCGGGAACATCCGGGCCTGCAAGCAGCACGGAAACATATAATGGACTGGAATAAGTCAAGTCACGCTCAACGCATTCCTCAATGCTATGCTTGGGGTCACCAAACCAATACTTAAGACCCCATTGTTGCGATTCAGGGCTGCGGCTTGGGAAGAAGAGTTTCATACCCTTGTTGTAAGACTCAATCGGGGAAATCTCATGAAAGAGATCACCCAAGCCTTCCTTCTTTAGTCTTTCAAAAGAATCAAGCTGGACCTCAATTAAATTTGGAAGGTCAAGCTTTACGGGAATACGTGCGTAACTTTTTTGGGGCAAAGAAGATGCCATTCTTCTCTCCTGACTTTTATTTTGGATGGCCAAACAAACAATTTTAACTGCCCTTTTGGACAGCGACCTAACATTATATCGAAATGCCCATAAAAAGTCAATAAGAGGAATGCCGGCTGATATTCCCTGACGGTTTGTTCAACACTTTTCTTGACAATCTCTATAAGTGCGTGTAAAATCACGGACGCTTAACAACAGAATACATTTGCCGAGATAGCTCAGTTGGTAGAGCACGCGACTGAAAATCGCGGTGTCCCCAGTTCGATCCTGGGTCTCGGCACTCTCGGCTGAAGTTTTTGCCAAGAATACGCGGGCGTAGTACAGTGGTAGTACGTCTCCTTGCCAAGGAGAAGGTCGTGGGTTCGAATCCCATCGCCCGCTCAAACATAGAGGGTTGCAGATTGGAACAGGTTCAGTCAGCAATCCTCATTGTATATACGGCGTCGTGGCCAAGTGGTAAGGCAAGGGTCTGCAAAATCCTCATCAGGGGTTCAAATCCCCTCGACGCCTCTGCAAAAAGCAAACCGATCAAGGTTTGCTTTTTATTTTCAAAGACCAACCAAAAACGCAAAGGTCAGGATTCCAGGAATTGTCCTATAATAGCTAAAAAACCCGGCAACTTAAGAGAAACCGAAGTTCTGATTTGACAAGATGATAAAAGTCCTTTATATCGAAGATGACACTGCTCACGTGGAGCTGACAAACCGGTCACTGGAATCCAGCGACATTAGGTTTAACCTGCAAACAGCCCCCACAATAGCGGAAGCGTTCGAATTATTGCTTGGTAATGAATACGATGTCATATTGAGCGATTACCGGCTGCCCGATGGCTCCGGTCTGGATGTCATTAATAGAGCAGTTCAAAAAAACCTGTCTGCTGCGATCGTTTTAATCACAAATCAGGAAGATATCAACGTGGCGATCACTGCCTTGAAGGCGGGTGCGGTCGATTATGTGGTCAAACAAAGCGATTATCTGCATAAATTGCCGATTGTTTTGAATAATGCATATCGCCAATCCCAGCTGGACAAACAAAAAAAAGCATTGCTTGATGCCGAAAACAAATATCGAAATATTTTTGAGAATGCTGTGGAAGGCATATTCCAGTCTACACTGGAGGGTCGATTTATCAATGTAAACCCCGAGATGGCGCGTATTTATGGATACACATCCCCAGATGATATGTTGGCCAATGTGACCAGTATAAGCGAACAAATTCACTCCAGTGTCGACAGCCGCAAAAAGTTAATAGACAGTCTGGTCGCTCAAGGGTTTGTGGAAAACTATGAAGCTCAAAATCTTCGAAAAGATGGAGAGCCGATCTGGACCTCCATCAACGCACGACTGGTGAAGGATGATCTTGATAATACTTTGTATATCGAAGGGTTCCTAAAGGATATTACGGAGCGGAAACAAGCGGAATTGGCAAGGCAGGAAAGCGAAAAGAAATATAAAAGTCTGATCGAACGTTTTCCAGGTGTGGTCTTTCTGGATGACTTTAACAATGAGGAAATCAGTCAATATATCAGTCCGCGCATCGAGGATTTGCTCGGTTACACCCAGGACGAATGGATGAACGGAAAGAATCTCTGGGAAAACAGCCTTCATCCGGATGACCAAAACCGAATCCTTGCCGAGGATAAGCGCACCAATGAGACTGGAGAACCTTTCCAGGTAGAGTATCGTCTGCGTAAAAAAGACGGAAGCTATGTGTGGGTGCGCGAGGATGCATATCTAATTCACGATCAGAGTGGAACCCCTGTTTTTTGGCAGGGAATACTGCTCGATATTTCCAGCCAAAAACAGGCTCAAGAAGCAATCAAAGCAAGCGAGGGAAGTTATCGGGGCCTTTTCAATAGCGTCTCCCAAGCCATATACATTCAGGATCGGTCCGGCCGGTTCCTGGATGTCAACCATGGCGCCAGTATTATGTACGGATATCCTCGTGAATTCTTTATTGGAAAATCTCCTGACATCTTGGGTGCGCCAAACATGAATGATATGAAGAACCTCTCCAGAAGTCTGGAACTGGCGTTTTCAGGTGTGCCGCAGGAATTCGAGTTCTGGGGAATGCGCAACAACGGCCAGATATTCCCAAAAATCGTATCCTTAACCAAGGGGACTTATTTTGGGCAGGACGTTGTCATTGCCTTTGCCCAGGATATTACCGAACGAAAAAATGCGGAAAAAGTATTGGAGCGCCAATTAAAGGCCCTCACTGTCCTGCATGCGACTTCGGTAGCCGGCGTACAAAGCAATAGCGAGGACGAGATCATAGAACAGGTTAGCAGAATAACAGCAAATATTTATTCCGAGGTCTGCGGCATTCTGCTTTTAAATGAAAAAAAGGATATTTTAATACCGCATCCTTCCTATCGTGGCGCAGACATCAAAAATTGGGAAGACGGCTATCCCATTACGGAGGGAATCACTGGCAGATCCGTATTAACTGGAAAGTCAATACGGATCAACGATGTCACAAAGGATCCGGGCTATATACAGATTGCAGGCGGAATTCGATCCGAACTATGTGTTCCATTCTGGGTGCATAATCACATCATTGGGGTCTTTAATGTGGAAAGCCGGCAACCCAGTGCGTTTGACGATGAAGATGAACGCTTATTGAATACAATCGCTGGAGGATTAGGAACGGCAATCGAAAAACTGCGTCTTTTCGAGGCGGAACAACACCGCCGAAAGCAGGCTGAAATCCTGCACAAAGCCACAGAGACATTAACAACCTCGATTGAGCTTGACAAGCTTTTTGAAATTATTTTTGATTCACTGATGGAATTGGTGACATATGACAGCGCTTCAATTGAGTTAATCACTCCGGATGGATACTACGAAATCGTTGCAGGGCGCAACGTTTCAAATAATGTGATCGGAAAAAAATATAAAACCGACCCTGAAAAATGGGATGGAGTTGACAAACTTCACCAGCCTGTACTGATCACTGACGTACAAGCCGACGACCGCTTTGAAAAATTCGAGGGTTCGGAATATATCCGGAGCTGGATGGGGATCCCCTTGTTTTCTCAAGGTGTTCTGCTTGGATGTCTCAACCTGGACAGCCGGGCACCCGGGTTTTTTAACAAAGAACATGTCGCACTTGCGCAAACTTTTGCAAATCAAGCCGGCATTGCCATCGAAAATGCGCGCTTGTTACAGGAAAAAAGCCACCGATCCCAGATCATCGAGGCATTGGCGGAGATTGCAAACGAAATCGCGACCATCCAGGAGATCATTCCGGCGCTGAATAAGATCGCCAAACGCACACTTACCCTCCTTAACGCAACCAGTGTGGCATTTTATTTGCTCCAGGACGACAAAGAAACCATTAAAATTGTCTCTGCAAAAGGGGCCTATCAAAAAGAATTGCTATCGCATACGATCAAACTTGGGGAAGGCATCACCGGCAATGTGATTGCCAACGGCAAGCCGGAAATCGTGGACGAAGTGGCCAAGGATGCACGCAGGGTAAACGTACCCGGCACCCCCGAAAAGGAAAGCAGTCCTGACACAATGATGTCGGCGCCTTTAATCCTGCACGGGGAGGCAATCGGTGCAATTAACGTATGGAGATTGAAATCCAACGGGCCCTTTGACAAGGCTGAGCTGAATTTCCTCGTCAGTATTGCGCACCAGGCTTCCATCTCGATCGAATCGGGGAATTTATTCCAGGAATCCATACGACGGGCGCAGGAAGCCGCCGCCATTGCTGAAGTGGGCCGGGACATATCGGCCACTTTGCAATTGGACATTGTGCTTGAACGCATCGCAATGTATGCAAAGATATTGCTGAAAGCTGAAACCAGTGCAGTCTACCTTTCTGATCCGGACAATTCACACCTGCACGCCATTGCAGCCATTGGAGCCGAATCTGAAGAGATCAAGAGCGATCCCATCCAAACCGGGGTCGGCATTCTCGGAAGCATAGCCCTTCAAAAATCCGGGGAGATCGTGAATAACACCATGAATGATCCCCGTGCCATCATCATTAAAGGCACAAAAATGGAGGTCAATGAACATATCATGGGGGCTTCTGTTCTTTCAAAGGACAATTTAACCGGCCTGCTGGTGGTTTGGCGAAATGGCGTCGAAAAGGAATTCAAGGTGACGGAACTGGGATTCCTAAGCAGTCTCGCCCAACAGGCAGCCGTTGCAATTGAAAATGCACGTTTATTCGAAGCTGAACGAAGACGCCGGCAGGAAGCAGAAAGCCTTCGCGCTGCAGCAACAGCGATCACATCCTCTCTTGACCCCAAGACCGTCCTGGAGACCATCCTGACAACACTTCAGGAAGTTGTCTCATTCGATTCAGGAACAATGATGCTTCTGGAGGACGATTATGTAAGAATTGTCGCCGCCCAGGGATTTGACAACAACGACCTGATTTTAAATCGAACTTACCCGGCTAACAACAAGCTGCTGGTGGTCATAAATCAGTTGAAAAAACCTTATATAGTCGATGATGTCACCAAGGACGGGCGTTTTGAAAAGTGGGCCAGCGACAAACCCATCCGCGCCTGGATGGGAATTCCGTTGATCGCACACGACAATATTATCGGTTACATCACCCTGGACAGTTTCAAGGTCGGCGCCTTCGACTCAAATGCAGCTACCCTGGCAAATACTTTTGCGCTCCACGCCACGGCGGCAATCGAGAATACGAAGTTGTTTGAAAACCTTCAAATTTCAAATCAGGAACTGTCCCTTGCATACGACACGACACTGGTTGGATGGGCAAAAGCACTTGAATTGAGGGATAAGGAAACCCATGGGCATACGAATCGCGTCACTGACCTGACCATGGACCTGGCACGGTTTATCGGGCTTTCCAAAACCGACCTGATCACCCTGCGCCGCGGAGTGCTGCTCCACGACATCGGGAAAATGGGCGTTCCAGATGAAATCCTCCACAAAAAGGGACCTCTTACCAAGGAGGAGTGGGTTGAAATGCGCAAACACCCGCAATATGCCTTTGACCTGCTCTACCCCATTTCTTTCCTGCGTCCATCCCTTGACATCCCCTACTCGCATCATGAATGGTGGGACGGCACAGGATACCCGCAAAAACTCAAAGGTGAGGAGATTCCTCTTGCTGCACGCATTTTCGCCATCGTGGACGTATGGGACGCGCTATTATCTGACCGCCCCTACCGTAAGGCATGGACCAAAACAAAAGCCGCCAGGTATCTTCTTGATCATGCCGGGTCGCATTTTGACCCGAAGTTGGTGATGATCTTTTTGAATATGATGGATATACAGGTCCAGAAAAAGCCAGAAGACAAGAGGAAGGGCAAACAGGCGGCAATACCCGCCAAATCCCCCCGAAAGAAAAAATAGTGCCTAATCCAATGGATTAGGCACTATTTTTTAGGTTTTTATTTTACCCGCAGGAACTTTCGCTTGCCGACCTGCAAAACACCGGGATGAGGGAAGGGTGCGTCGCCACGCTCAAGAACCTCCCCATCCAGACGTACACCTTTTTGGTCTATCAAGGAACGAGCCTTGCTCTTGCTTTCAGCGAGCTGGGCTGCCAGAATCACATCCACAACAGTTTGACCGGTTTGAAGGTCAAATTCCGGCATTTCATCGGGAACCTCTTTCTGCTGAAAGGTCTTAATGAAATTGTCGCGGGCGGATTTGGCATCCCCTTCACCATAAAAAATACTGGTGATCTCTCCGGCCATGTTCATCTTTGCATCCCGGGGATGTAAAGCACCCGAGGCAAGGTTCCTTTCGATCTGTTCGATTTCATGCGGACTCCAACGAGTCACGAGGCGCATGTACAAACTCATGGCGGAATCCGGAACGGACATTAACTTTCCAAACATGTCATTGGCGCCGTTATTGATCGGGACAATATTACCGGTCGACTTGGACATCCTTTGCACGCCGTCCGTGCCGGGCAGGATGGCTGTGATGATCCCAACCAGAGGCTTTTGCCCAAGTGCCTCCTGCAATTTGCGCCCGGCCACGATAATATTAAATAACTGGTCAGAACCTCCGATTTGCACATCGGTTTCCATGGCGACAGCGTCATAGCCCTGCATCAAGGCGTAAAATGTCTCATGAATGTAGATCGGCTCGCCTTTTTCCAGCCGGTTCGAGAAGTTATCCCGCGCCAGAAATTGCTGGACGGTGAAATTCTGACCAAGACGGATCAGGTCCACCAGGGTTAGTTTGGATAACCACTCCCCGTTATAGCGAATCTTCGTCTTCTCACGGTCAAGGACGCGGAAGGCCTGCTCGGTGTAGGTCAATGCATTTTCTGCGACCTTCTCCTCGGTCAGGATCGGACGCGCTTTATTCTTGTCCGAAGGATCTCCCACCAGGGCGGTATAACTGCCGATCAGGAAGGTGACCTCATGTCCAAGGTCCTGAAACTGCCGCAGCTTGCGCATCGTAATGGTATGACCAAGGTGCAAATCCGTGGAGGTGGGGTCATATCCGCAGTACACCCGCAACGGCCTGTTTTCCTTCTGTGCAATTAAAAGCCGCTCACGCAGTTCCGCAGTCATGGCCTTTTTTAGGGCCTCGTCCCCGTATTCCGTACCCTGCATCAATAATTCGACCTGTTCATCGATGTTCATAGCCTTCTCCTTGAGCAGGAAGATAACCGGCGCTCTCCCTGCGAATTGACAAATAAAAACGCGCCCGCGATGATGAGGGCGCGTTCATAGCACACCATCGCAAATGATTACTGGCTGGTGTAATAATAGGAATTGCGGGAAAAACCTGTGCCGAACATGAGGCTATTATACAACAAGAATATTATTGCGCCAGATTGAACGAAAAACTCCACGGACCTTTGACCGTATAAAATTCGTCGCTGTATACGATCTGCTCGGCCTGTTCCTGCGACATGTCCGGGGGGATGCTCAGGATCTGCATGGTCAGTGTTCCGTTCACGTCCATGCAATCCAGCACAATGCCGATCCCGCGTTCCAGCAGGGACTGTTGGATCTTGGGCATGTACAACGCACAATAATCACCTTCCCGCGGAATGGCTCCGATCGAATTGATCATGATCGTCGTACTGGAGAGGTCTGCATCAGGCGGCACCACGAAGGTCAATGTATCGCAACGCAGGCCCGTGCTCCCGTTTGCAGGTTCCTGTACACTCACCAGGGTGGTGCCAAATTCCTCCACCAGGATGCCGCCGTAATTCAAATTCGCAGACAGGATCGACCAGTCGGATTCATCCGGCAGGGTGAAACACACATTCGCATTGACACTCTTGCCCTCCACTGAAACGCTTTGCATGCGTACTTCAATGCCATTAGCAGCTTGATTTGGGGCAGCCAACTGCACTTCCGCCGTGGGGTAGGAGGGGTCAATAAATGCAGAATCGGTCTCCAGCATCACAGGCAGCACCACTGGGGGGGGCGGCGTTGCCGTGGAACAAGCAGCGAGAATAACAGTCAACAATAGGATCGCTTTCTTCATGAAATCACTACTCCTTATTTTCTATCCAAATAAATCGGTCAACGCTTCATGCGGACCTTCGAATTGGAACCGATACCCCGACTCGACCAGCCGTTTGGGTTGGGAAAACCTGCCTTCCACGATCAGGACGCTCATTTCCCCCAAAAAGGTCCTCAATAGAAAAGCCGGAGTCGGAAACCAGTACGGGCGGTGCAGAACTGCCGCAAGAACCCGGAAAAATTCGGCGCTGGAGGTGGCCTTTGGCGCAATTAAATTATACGTTCCGCGCGCATTCGGATCCCCAAGCAAATGGCGAACAGCACCCACCCAGTCAGCGGTATGGACCCATGGCATGGAATATTTTCCATCGCCTATCGGCCCGCCCATGAATAATCTTGCAGGTAATGCCATCAGAGGCAACAACCCGCCCTTTTTGTTGAGCACCACCGCCGAACGGATCACCACCCGCCGAACCCCAAGATCTTCCACGGAACGGGTCGCATTCTCCCATTGCACAGCCAATTGGGCAAGGAAGTCACTCGCCGGAGGCGTGGATTCATCCGCAAGATCGCCAGACAGTCCGTAATAGTTGATGCCGGATTGTTGAACAAAAACCTCGGGGCGCTGAGTCGCTTCGAGAACCGCCTGGGCAAGTGCCAGGCCGGGAAGGACGCGTGAATCATGGAAGGCGCGTTTCGTCGCCGCCGTCCACGGCCAGGAGGCCAGAGTCTTCCCGTTCAAATGAATGATCCCATCCATTTCATTGACGAGATGCCCCCATCCGGCGGTTGTTTTGGCATCCCATTTGACCGCAGTCGCACCAGGCATGACTTGCGCACCCCGGGTGAGGATGTACACCCTATGCCCATCCTCAAGCAGGGATTTGGTCAGAGCCTGACCCAGAAAACCTGAACCGCCTGAAATCATCACTTTCATTTCAAAATACTCCTGCAGGGATTGACGGAATCCTCTGATGACGAATTTAATTGAGTGGCAGTATAATCATGCAGATTACGAGCCATGATGCATGAGCCAGTTTTGGTCCTTAATGCAAATTTTGAGCCGATCCATGTCTGCTCAACACGACGGGCTGTCAGCCTGCTCCTGGCGGGCAAAGCCGACATGATCGTGAATGGCCGCGGACACATCCGCACGATCTCACAGCTGCTTCCGCGCCCCTCGGTCATTCGACTGGAATCCCAGGTACACCGGCCACGCCCGCACGTGAAATTATCGCGCCGTGAAATCTTCAGACGCGACAATTATACCTGCCAGTACTGCGGCAAGCGGGACGGGACTCTGACTGTGGATCATGTCATCCCGCGGCATATGGGTGGAAAACATATCTGGACGAATTTGGTGGCGGCCTGCTCATATTGCAATCATCGCAAGGGCGGCCGCAAAGTGGATGAGGCGCATATGCACCTGCTCCATATTCCCAAGGAACCCCCCACCAATGCAGCCTACATCTTCGGCCGGCACCTGACCGAGAATGGCGAATGGGAACCCTATATTTTAGGCTGGTAGAGATTAACGCGCACCCCTGTCCCCTCTTGCAAAATGCGAGAGGGGTATTCTTTTGCTAAAATCCAAAACCATGAAATCTCTGGCCAGCGCAATGTCTCCCGGAAAAGCCGAACGGGCCTCCGCAAGCAGGTCACCCTTTGCGTATTTGCCCGTCGGATAATGGATCAAATATAGCTTTCCCACCTCCGCCCGTTGTGCGATCGATCCGGCCTGTTCCGCCGAGGAATGACCCACGGATTTACCGGCGGCTTCATGGATCAAAACATCCGCGCCTTCGCTCAGGCGCACAACCTCATCACACGGTTCTGTGTCACAGGAATAGGCCAGAGTCTTCTGACTTTTCATAAACTCAATTCGTAGTCCGATGGTCGGAATGAAATGATGGACCGGGGACGCAAGCACGCTGAAATCCGAACATTCCAGGACCGGCGTCAATTCCCGGGCGGGTATTCTGTGAAAGACCACCTGAAAAAAATTCGGCCACTCGGACCAGTTGTAAAACCCCATCAACCCTTCCAGCCGATCGAGGGTGTAATGCAGGCCGTAAATATTCAGGGGCCTTTCCCTGCCCATCAGCCACATATCCATCAGTAAAAGCGGAATGCCGGAGGCGTGGTCGGGATGAAAATGGGTCAGAACCAGATCCGTCAGATTGTTGAAGTCCAGCCCCGCCTCCTCCAGCCTCAGGATGGGATTGGTGCCGGAATCGATCAGAAGCATACGGTCTCCGCCAACGACCACCATGTGGGTATTTTCGCTTTCCCGAGTGGGAATGGCGTTGGAGGAACCAAGAATGATTACTTTGGGCATGTGGCTATCTTATCCTATAATTCCGGAGGCAAAGCTACAATTTCATTGTCTGCTTTGGGAACCCGGTCATAACACACGGGCCTTGAAAGTCTATTTTCAAGGCCCGCAATAGATAATCTGGCTTGGATATCGCCTACTTGATCAAATTTGCCGCGAGAAGTGCTGGAGTGATGTAGGCTTCAATGACGGCAGCCACACCCAGCATTGGCACGACCAGGCCGATAAAGACCTTCGCCCAGTCCGCCAGTAATTCAAGAATGATCTCGCCCATGGACCTGCCCGTTTGCGGCGTGACAATGGCCACTCCCATGTATAGGACAACGGCACTGCCGATCATCAAAGCCGGAATTTCAAATATCCCGTGCGGCACGACTCCCGCAAGAAATATTCTCCAGGGCTGGATCCCGGGAATCTGAACGCTGAGCAGCTGCAGGACCGCAAACACGCCGCCAATCAAACCGATGTTGACCATGTAGAGTAAAATGCCCAGAACGCTGAACGAAAACAAACCGGCAAGGAAGATCAATGTGACCGCACGGGTATTATTCAAGAACAGGAAGGGCGCATTCAAATTATCCTTTAAGCCCGCCAGGCTTGGCATCTCACGTGCCGCATTGGTGATCTTGTCCAGCACCTCCGGGGACGCTTTGGCCATCACCGGTGACACATTGACCATGATCCAATCGTAACCGAGCCAGATGCTGAAACCGGCAATGGCAACCATGAAAAGGAAAGCCGGAACGATACGGCGCAAGGCGGCGCTCAATACAAACCGATACCACTCCAGGAAGGAGTTGGCCCCACCCCGAAAATTTTTCCAGAAAGTGAGCCATAACCACTTAAGATTGATGGTGTCGATCTCGCGGCCAAGCAAATACTCCCGCTGGAAATGGGCAATACCCACCCGAATCAGCAGCAGGGAAATGATCATCACCCCCGCAATCGCGAGCCAGAGAACCTGCTCATTCCCCCAGAAAAGCATGACCGCCTCGCCCTGCATCAGGATCGCCACTGGGATCACAATAAAGGACGCCAGCAGATTCGCCGCCTTCACGGATGTGGACTGCACAGAGATCACGATCGCCGCACTCACCATCAGGGTCGCATGAGCCGTGGTCAGCAGGAATAATTGCAGCATGACCATAAAAGGCGGCATAATCAGATTTTGGCGGCTGATCATGACCAGATAAAATGCAATGGATAAATAACTGGCAACCAGCGGGGTAATCACACCCACCAGCAATTTTCCAAAATACAACTGCCAGTTATCCAGTGGAGCGCTTAGCATCGGTTCGATCGTCCCGCGCTCCTTCTCCCCCACAAAGGCCTCCAGCGCCACCACCAGGGAAATGGTAATGGGGAAAAATCCGATGATCATGATCGAGAATGGCACCAGCCGTTCCAGGATTAAATTTGCACTGTATTGATTAAGGAAATCCACGGTTTGCTTGGCAAATTCATTCATCAGGATCGGAAAACAAAAAACCAGGATGATCATCGGCGTTAACACACGCCAGTCGCGGAACTGATCCTTCAATTCACGCCCGGCCACAAGCCAGACGGGTTTTAGTTTATTGAACATGCTCACGTCCTTTTGCTTCCGCCATTACCTTGAGATAAACCTGCTCCAGCGTCCGGGGCTCCTCCTGCATGGCCATCACCGGCGCGGACTTTGCATACAAGGCCTTCAACAACTGCGGGTTGGACTCCTGCGGACGCTTCACACGGACCTTGAAACTGTCCGCAGCCTGCGAGAGCAGTTCGACACCTTCAGGCATTTCCAGTCTGCCCGAATCCCAAGCGTCTGTGAACTTTATTTCATATTCCGGGGAACCCAGAACCTTGTATTTGAGATCTTCCAGGGTTCCTTGCAGCAGGATTCGTCCGCGATAAATGATCGCAATTTGATCCGCCAGGGATTCCACTTCGGTCAGGTTGTGGGAGCAGATCACGATCGTTCGTTTGGATGATTTCAGGCGGGCAATCTCGTCCCTTACCAGCCGCGCAGATTCCGGGTCCATGGCGGAGGTTGGCTCGTCCAGCAGCAGGACGCCCGGATCATGCATCATGGCACGTGCAAGGGCCAGTTTTTGACGCATCCCTTTTGAATACTCCCCAATCCGGCGGCGGGAAGCTTCCGTCAGGCCGAAATATTGCAGCAAATGATCACTGCGCGCCTGGCGAAGACTCGGCGATAAGCTGTACACCTGTCCAAAAAAATCCAGATATTCAACGGCGGTCATGCGCATGTACAAGCCGTGCTGCTCGGTCAGAACGCCCACCGAAGCGCGCACGTCATGCCCGTTTTTAACCACATCAAAACCAGCCACACGCGCCCAGCCTCGGGAAGGATTTAACAACGCGGTCAACATGCGGACCGTTGTAGTCTTTCCGGCCCCATTTTGACCCAGTAAAGCCAAAATCTGGCCGGAAGGAACAGAGAGATTTACACCGTCCACAGCCATAAAGTCATGAAACTGCTTGCTCAGATCGTGAGTTTCTATCATATGAGGTTCCTTTTACGTACAAAAAACAACCTTCCTATTTTATTCCCCACGCACAGGTTTCATCCTCACAGTGACCTTACAATTCCTGTGCAGAGCGGTGTTTTACGAAGAGGGCCGCACCTGCAAAGACGAAAACAACCCCAAAAAACACCTGGTTGATATTAATCCCATACACAAGCGCCACATCCAGGCGAAGGAATTCAAGGAAAAAGCGTATCAGGGAATAGACTCCCAGATAAGACAGGAAAACATTCCCTTTGGCGAGCTTTTCGGAAAAACGATTCACCAGCCAAAGAAGAAAAACCATATTCACGAAATTCAACACGACTTCATAGGCGAACAAAGGGTGAAAGAAATTCACCTTCTCGTACCCGGAAAGGCGATAGGGAGGGTCAATAAAGATCTTCCACGGCATCTGGGTGGGCAATCCATATATTTCCTGATTGAAGTAATTACCCAGCCGGCCGATCGCCTGTGCAAGCGCAAGGCCGGGAGCGAGAATATCGGACCATTCCCAAAAAGACAGTTTATGTCTGCGGGCAAAAAACAGCAGGGCGAATCCTCCACCCAACCAGGCTCCTGGAATACCAAACCCTCCCAACCAGAGCGTCACAGCGTCAATCGGGTGGGAAAGATAATAATGGGTTGTCAGACCAAGCTGATTGGAAGAAAGAGGCGGAGTCAGGATATACCAAATACGGGCGCCCACAGTCCCCCAAAACAGAAGCGGTAAAAAAAGATAATATATTATCGTTGGGTCGTAAAAACGGCGTTTTGCCTCCCGCGCTGCAAGCCATGCACCTGCAGAAATGCCTAACGCAAGGAGAAGGCCGTTCCAACGTAAAAGTAATGGGCCAAGTAAAAGTCCTTCATCCATCGGGTTAATTCAGGGACTCTTTTTTCTCTCTGGCCAGTCTCATGCGTTCATGCCCCTGGGCGCGGACATGAAGGATGCGTTGAATTGCCGTAATATTTCCCAGCAGTGCGATCAAAACAACCGCAGGATATGGCTGATTAAAGACCAACAGCGGGATCAATACAATATATCGTTCAACGCGGGTAAGAATGCCCACCTTGGCGGTAAAGCCCAATCCCTCGGCGCGAGCCTTTACATAAGAAACCAGTACAGAACCGGCGGTGGCGGCAAATGTCACTGCAACACCAGGGTAATCACCCTGCGACAGGAAAAAATACAATAATCCGCCGAAGGTGATGAATTCCGCATACCGATCACTGACCGAATCGACGAATCCGCCAAAGTCACTGGATTCGCCGCGCAGACGCGCCATGGTGCCATCCAGGGCATCCACGAGGACGGAAATGAAAAGGATGATGCCGCCTTTGGTCATTTCACCCTGCGAAATGACATACGCGCCGGCGGAAGTGCCCGCCAGGCCAAGCAGGGTGATCGCATTCGGAGTCAATCCGATCCGGTTCAGGAAACCGCCGATCGGGTCCAGAATGCCTTTAAAAATAACCCTGAGTCTATCGGTAAAAGTCTGTTTTGAATTCATGGTTCAATGCCTGCGGATGCCTATTCTTCCTCGGTTTTTTCCTCTTCCATCAGGTCTTCTTCACTGATCAACACATCGCGCTCCTTGCCGCCGCCCTGTGACGGTCCGACCACGCCCATTTCTTCAAGCTGGTCCAGCAGCCGGGCTGCACGCGGATATCCGACCCGTAAACGGCGCTGCAACAAAGATGCGGATGCGCGCTGACTCGTGCGCACGATGGAAATAGCCTGTTCGATCAGTCCGTCATCCTCGCCTTCACCAGGTTCCTGGAGTAATTTTTCCCACGGCGGAACATCATCGACAGGCACATCACTGTTCTTCTGCCAATGCGAAATTATGCGTTCAATCTCCATATCGGTGATCAGAACTCCCTGCGCGCGCATGGGATTGCCAACTTCCGGATTTAAGAAGAGCATATCACCACGACCCAGCAAAGTCTCCGCGCCGGTGTAATCCAGAATGACACGGCTATCAATTCCGGAGGCGACTGCAAAGGCCAGGCGGGCGGGGAAGTTGGCCTTGATCAGACCTGTGACCACATCTGTGGACGGACGTTGCGTGGCCACCACAAGGTGAATGCCTGTAGCACGTGCCATTTGCGCCAGACGGACCAGGTTATGCTCTGTGACATCCGGGGCCGACATCATCAGGTCTGCCAGTTCATCGATCAACACCACGATGCGCGGAAGGGGTCTCCCATCCGCCTTACGGGTGACCTTTCGATTATAGGTTGTTAGATCGCGGGCATGGGCCGATTCCAATAATCGGTAGCGGTGTTCCATTTCGACCACCACCCAGCGCAGCACGCCAAGGATGCGCTCGATATTGGTTTCCACTTTTCCATACAAATGAGGCAATCCATTGAAACGGATCAGTTCCACCATTTTGGAATCGATCATGACCATGCGCAGGTCTTCCGGGGTATTGTTCATGGCCAGGCAGGCAGCAATGGAGGTGATGCAGACCGACTTGCCGGAACCGGTGGCCCCGGCAATCAACAAGTGAGGCATGCGGGCCAGGTCGGCGATCAAGGGCTGGCCGGACACATCCCGCCCTATGGCAATGGCCAATGGTGCACCAACCTTGTAAAAGGCCTCGGATTCAAGCAGGGTCTTTAACCGAACTACGGAGCTTTGCGTATTTGGCACTTCGATGCCGACGTAGGGTTTTCCAGGAACCGGGGCCTCAATGCGCAAACGTTGGGCCGATAAAGCCAGGGCAATGTCCTTCTCGAGAGATGCGATTTGAGCAACGCGAACCTTCATCTGCTGGGCATCTTCCTCGTCTGAACCCGGCCTTTTGATAAATCCAGGTTGAACCGCAAATTGAGTCACAGCGGGACCAACCCGGTAACCAATGACCGTTGCAGGGATGCCGAACTCTGACAGCGTTTTCATGATCAGGCCGGCAGTTTGATTAATCGTCCGGTCATCCGCACGGACGGAAGTTTCGGCCAACAGGATCTGTAATGGCGGAAGATCCTCTCCACGGGGCAGGGCCTTGACCGGTTTTTCATCCTTATCCTTTGATTTGAAAGAGGTCCGGAACTCGGCGGGCAGGGGTTGGGTCTTCTTTTTGGGCGCGGCTGCCTTTTCGGACGAAACCGCCTTATGTTCGACCGCCTCCGGGGTAGGAGTGGATACCACCAAAGTCGGCGCCTCCCCGGCAAGATGCAGCAACCACGCTTCCAACTTTTCCCACAACCCAAAACCGGTCATGACCATGAGAACCCAAAAAAGGAGGATGGCCAGAGTGCCGCCAACCGCTCCCATGGATTGCCATGCCAGGGTACTTAAGCCCCAGCCCAACCGGCCCCCGTCCCAGCCGGCCTCCGCCCGAAGCAGGTCGTTGCCTCCAAAAACAGCAAGCAGTCCCAGGGTCAGAAGAGAGGCGAGCTCAAGTGAGATGATTCTCCCCCATCGGACCTCCGCCCCGTCGCGGCGCAGAAGCGAATACCCAAGATATCCAATTCCGATCAATACCAGAAATCCGCCCCAACCAAACCACAATACAAGGCGGTCGGCAAAGGGGGTGATCAAGGCGCCTTCAGTGACCTTCCATACGGCCAGCAGAGACATGACCGCAAACGCGATCAAGATCACGCCAGCCGCATCCCGCAGAAACCGTCCAAATTGCAGATTAAACTTTGAAAGCCGTTCCAGCCAGTCGTTTGGTGGAACGGAAGGCGGTTCGGCGTGAGCGTATTTTCGGCGGGTCATGCGCGGAGCTTCGGGCATGTTAGTTATTCAAGCCTCATGCTTAGACCCATGCGTTGATGAGCAACATCCAGATGAAGGATTCTGACTTGAATGCGCTGACCTTCCACCAGGATTTCCTTGATAGGCCTGCTCTCGACATCCGGGATCTCACTGGAATGGATGAGCCCTTCCACGCCGGCGTCCAACTTTGCGAAGGCACCATAGGAAAGTACGCTGGTGACGGTTGCGGGCTGAATGGATCCCTCCGGAAATTCAACAGGCGCATTCTGCCACGGGTTCTGAAGCAGGCGTTTCAGGCTTAATGCAACCCGGCAACGTTCAGGAGCGAGATCAAGGACCTGCACTTCGATGGTGCTGCCCACTTTTACGATTTGAGCCGGGTGGGATACGCGTCCCCAGGATAGCTCGGAGATATGGATCAGTCCCTCCACCCCGCCAAGGTCAACGAAAACACCGAAATCCGTTACGTTGGTCACAACACCTTGCGTGTGCTGACCGGGCTGAAGCGAATGGAAGAGTTCCGCACGCGTGCCCGATTGCGACTGCGCCGCCCGTTCGGAGAAAACCACCCGTCCATCTTCCGGAACGCATTCGATGACTTTTAATTTCAGCGAGCGGCCGACATAGGTTTCAAGGTCATGGTCCCGGTCAATATTCTCGGTCTTGCCGGCCAGGTCAAGTAAATGCGAGAATGGGACAAACCCGTACAGACCCTCCCCCTCCACAAGCAGACCACCGCGATTGTGCCCGGTGACCGTCAGATCGACGATCTCGTCCCGCAGGTACAGATCCTTGACCTGTTCCCAATTGGCAATATGTTTCTTTTCAACAGGTTCCTCCACCCCGGCATGTCGAGCTGCAGGCTGCGCCCCACCACGGACCTCAGGCCTGCCCCCCGCATTACGAACCGGGGAGTGAGCCGAATAGCGATTCTCCTCCGCCAGCACCGATGACCACCAGCCCTCGTCGATGGCGGGCATCGGATTTTCCTGCTTGCCTTTTTGGTCAATCATCCCGACCTCCTTCCCATACTCTATAAAAATTTAAGCGACAGTCTTCCCGGAGATGGACCGGGAAGCACGCATCAATCACCCGATCACTAGGATTCCTTAAGGTTGACTTCCATGTCAAGGATCGCCTTGGCGACAGCCTCCACCGCAACCCGCTGCTTGCGATACAGGTCCGCTTCAGACATGGCCAATCTCGAAGCCACATCCCGCACCTTGCGGCCTTCGATAAATTTCATTTCCAGAATATTGAACAGAATCCATTCCGTGGTGAATTTTCGATCTCCGCGCGGTTTCACCTGATCCACGGCTTTACGCAGCAAAGAACGTACTGCGTTGGAAACATTCCCGTCATCCTTTTCCGCAAGATCACGCACGACTTGTAAATTAATCAATGGGTTATTGGTCAGCTTGGGGCCGCCCCAATAATGAGTCAGCGCATCCTTGACCCAGTTCGCCAGATCCGCCTCCTGTGGCAAAGGCTCCGCCAGCAGGCTGACCGTTGTGTCGTACCGGCCGGCCGCGCGCATGCGCTGGATCATTTCCACCTGGGGCTGCAGATCGGCTAGGGAACGGAATACACGCTGTTGAAGTTGCCGATCTTCGAGGGCAAGTGCCGCCCTGTCCGCAAGCAACCACAACGCATCCCGCTGTTCCGGCTCCATCAGATGTTTTTCCAGACGCGCCACACCCAGCAAACCCAACAGGGGAGGCAATTCATCCTGGTCCATATCTGCGCGTTTGCGTTGATGTAAAGGCAGCACCCAGAAATTTCCCCATTGGAACTCCCGCCTCGTATCGCCGTTCACCTTTTCAAGAGCCTCCGTCAAACCATCCTGATCCAACATGCCGCGATTTCCGGCCACGACGATGGGGGAAAGCGTTTCATCATCCAATGCCGCCACAAAAGCAGACGGGGATTGCAAATGATCGCGAACGGCCGCCAGGATGGCCTCAAGAAATTGCTGAAGATCGCTTTGGGTCAGCAGCCGTTCTTCAATATTTTGAAGCAATTGCAGTTCATTGCGATCACGTCCAAAGAACAACCAGCGCTCCCATAGTGGGGCGGCAAATGTGATCGAGTGTTCCATCAGGAGGATGCTCGCAACCACAATGAAAGGGACAAAAGCGGTATAGGGCGAACCCAGGAATTCTCCACCGCGGCGGACAACAGTCATTAAGGCCAGAGCCACAGACGCGGTCACCGGCCCGCGCATGATCCATTTGAACAAGCGGCTCTTAATGACCCGGTCAGGCCAGGAAACGCCAAAGAAGGCAACTGCATAGGCCATGATAATGACCAGCGCGCCAACCAGGACGTTGATCGCTGTAGCCACACTCCAGAAGAAAAAGGGGTGCTGGGCGGCAAGGCTGTATCCGAATAAGAGATAAGGGTAGGAGCCAAGGGCGGGGGCCGTGGCGCCAGCCATTAGATACAACATGCGGCGCCGGCCCGAACGAGTCAGCATCAGGCGGTAGGCACGGGCAAAATTAATACCGGCCCACACCATGGCCGCAACATAAAAGATTGTGAACACCTCGGTCCACATGGTGCGCATCAAATGGGGGGCGGGTTTGCCGTCCGGTACGATCGGGCCAAGTAAATATCCAAAGGCAAGCAGGGTCAGGAACAACCCCGAGACGCCATACATCCCACGCACAGCAAAGCGCCTGCGGCCCCGGGAGGGCCGGCCGGCGGTCACAAGCAGGGCATCGGATAAATGCAAATAGGCGGCGGGGAGAAATACGATTCCAAACCACTGCAATCGCAGCAACAGATCGGTCGTTTTGATCGTGATCGATTTGTCCTGTAATGCTTCTGCAGTGAACACAATGACAACACACAGCAAAATGATCGCAAACGAACGGGCCACCCTGTCACGCAAATTAAATGAAAGCGCGTACAGGAAAAGCGAAAAGGCCGTAATCGCGATGCCCGCGGTCAGGATCTGGTTGAGCGTTTGTATCCCCGCCAACAACGTATCCATCCAACCGTTACTCATAAAAATCCTTCCGGTAAAAATTTAACGGCAATGCGGCCAGAGCCGGCGCCGGTCCTACTTTAATGCCTTGGCAAAGAATAAAGCGACATCCTGATTTAAGTAATAATGGTCATTATACCCGCAGAACTCATAGCCGAATTTTTGCGCGATCCGAATGGCCGGCAGGTTTTTGGAGGGCATTTCAAGGATCAATCGCCGGTGAGATCTTGCGATCGCCCAGTCCTGAGCCGCGGTTAATAAAGTGCTGCCCACGCCTTTGCGCCGGTTCACTTCGTTAACCACGAGGTCGGTTACCCATACGACCGAATCCGAGCCACGCTCAAGCAGGCTGATATATCCTGCCGGATCCTGGCCGATATAGGCCGTATACATCATGGATCGTCTGACCCAGTCATCCGCCAGGGCAAAGGGGTTATGTGGATAAGACACATTGATGGAACGTGGCAGCCGGACCTCACGGAACACCGCGGAAACCTGCCCGGCATCCCTGCGCAACTCCAACTGCCAGACTGATTCGCTGGTGACGGAGTGATCAAAACCCATCAGACGGGAAAGATCGCTTGCTACAGTGGGACGAAGTTGTATTTCAGGCATAATGATTCCAGATGATTATTGTAATGGAACGACGCGAACAGGCACAACACAGGGCGGCAGGGCAACCCCCTGATTGTCCGTGACCACCAGACGCAATTGGTAATCGCCGGGAGTCAGGGCAGTGGTATCCCAGCGGCCTAGGGAGCCGTTGTTGACAATGGTGCGACCCGCAACAATAGTCGCCCAGGTGTCACTTCCCTGAGTGGCCACTTCGTATTTATAAAACCCGAAATTTTGTATGTTGACCGTGCCTGTAATTTCAATCGTGCCTTTGATCTCCTCGCCCGGTTCCGGCGAGTTAAAAGCGATCTGGCCCGGTGTACACCCGGTCGTATTGGCGGCAGCGGTCTGAGCGGGCAGATTCGCAAATTGTGTCATCATTTCCGCGGAGAGGGTGCCGGTGGGAGTCGAAATAAAATCAAAAGTCGGTGTTGCTATGAACACGGAAGCAGGCAGCATGGGGATGACAAAGCTTCTCATCGAAAATACAAAACAAAATACCACCACAATCAAAGTGGATATGGAGGCGGACTGACCGAGACGCCGGGAGGAAAATTGGCGCTCGAGACTGTATACAGCCGTCTGCCATTCACGCCATGAATTCAAAAGCCAGCGAAAGGAGAACAGGCCGCCAATTGCGAGCACAATGTAGATCAACACCTCATAAGAGATGAGGAATTTATAAAATTCTGCCATTTCTTAACTTTATTACAGCCCGTTTAAGACACCGCGAACGATCTTCTCGACCTTGGGTGTAATCACCTTGCCTGCTTCAATAACTTCCTCGTGCGTGGTAATCGTGGATCCGTCCAGGTTGGCCTTGTTACTGATGCCTGACAGTCCAAGGACGCGCATGTTGCCATGGCGTGCAATGATCACTTCAGGGACAGTTGACATGCCAACCGCATCAGCGCCCGCCAAACGCAGGAATCGAAGATCTGCAGGGGATTCAAAGGAGGGACCGCTTAGGCCCGCGTATACACCTTCGCGGAGGGTGATCTTGTTATCCCCGGCAGCTTTTCGGGCAAGGTCGCAATAGGAACGATCATAAGGCTGGCTCATATCGGGAAAACGCGTGCCAATTTCATCCAGGTTGGGGCCCATGAGGGGATTCAACCCGGACATCCCCATTAAATTCAATTGATCTGTGATGAGCATGACATCACCGGGTTGAAAATCCGGGTGCACGCCGCCTGCTGCATTCGTCACGATCAGGTTTGGGATACCCAATCGCTGCATGACTCTCACGGGCAGGGTCACCTGCCCCATGGTGTAACCTTCATAATAGTGAATCCGTCCCTGCATCAGCAGGACAGGTTTCCCCTCCAACTCGCCGATCACAAAACGGCCTGCATGTCCGTGCACAGTGGATACCGGAAAATCAGGCAGGTCGCTGTAGGAAATACGGACCGCCTTTTGGACAGAATCAGCCAGATCGTTAAGCCCCGAGCCGAGAATGATCCCCACAACAGGCTGAATGGAAACCTGTCTCCTGATCACCTGAACCACTTCGTCAATTTGAGCAAGGGTAATAAAATTCTGCATTTACCATACCTTTATCACTTTTTGTAAATTTACCTGTGCTTGAAGATTATATCAGAAATCACAATTGCCCCTTTTCAAAGGTAGATAAAAATTACTTCTTATGCTATCCTCATTGACAATGAAAAACCCACCGGACAACGATCTGGACGCACTATCATCCGGGATCCTTGGATTGACCGGCGCAAGTCTGCTGCTGGTTCCTGTTCAGTTAAACATCCTTGGAACGGTCCTGCCGGCCTGGATGATGATCAGCCTGGGCATGGTTTCGTTCGCAGTATCCCTCGTAATACAGGCTCGAATGGTACTGACAGCCGATGAAAAACGTGCCGATCCACTTGGGTGGGTTTCGACCCTGCTCCTGCTTGCATTCAGCCTGCTCTACCTGAATTCAAATTATTTCATGGAAGGCATGATCATTTTTTTTGCATTGGTCATGCAAGTGGCCCGCCTCATCCCGACTGGCCACCAATTTATTAAATTCGACCTGTTGAAACTGGCCATTTCAATGGTAAATCTGATTGGCGGGATTTATCTCGCCATCGCAAGCGAAGGAAGTTTACCCGCCGCCATTCTTCCTTATAAGACCCCCCTCTTGACCCTGTTTGCGGTGACTGCCGCACTGGCAGGATATGCCCTTATTTTCCCCAATTCAAAGCAATCAAAATTTCTTAACCGCACACCCGCCCTGCCCTGGATAGCCTGGTGTATTGTTTTCATTCCTGCAGCCACCCCAGCCCATCTTGTATCCCCGGCATTTATTAGCATTGTGATCCTGCTTGGCGCCACCTTACCCTGGCACAGATTAAAGCTGCCGGAAGGGGATATCCTCGGTCACAGGGTGATCCTGACCGCCGCAACTCTCGAAGTTACGCAGTTGATTTTTATAAGCGGCCTGCTCCTGGTCATTGACAAATCCTCCGTCGGGGATGCGGCCACCCGGGCCACCACACGCCAGGCGGCTTTTTTGTTTTTTGTATTAATCTCCCTGGTGATCTATTACCAGGTGTCCACGATCATTATGACCATCCATGGTCTGATGGATGAATTTGAGAACGTCGAAGAAGAAGAACAGGAAGGAAAAACGCCAGGCCTGAATCTCTGGAAAAAAAGACTGGCCCGTTACCTGAGACCGTTTTCCCTTACGCGCGAATCCATCCATCTGCGGCTGGCTGCGCAGGCGGATCAAATCGAGATGCTGGGGCGGCAATTAAAGAATGAAAAAAGGCGCAACTCCCAGCTTGTGTACTTCATGGAATTAAGCCAGCAGCTTGAGAATCAACTGGACCAGCCGGTCGCTGCCCAACTGGCCGTGAACACCCTTGAGCGGGCCTTGAATTGCTCCCTAGCAAGTCTGTATGTTTATGATTCGGATCAAAAGGAATTCATGCTCCTGGCCTCGGCCGGGCCGCAGACCAGCCTGATCCCGTCAGGTTATCGTCAAAGTATTACGGACGGAGCGATCGGCCGGGCAATCCGTCAGAGAAAAACCCAGATCATCAACGACATCAGCAGGGACGCGGATTACATCCGCTTTGAGAACGAGAAAAATCAATCGGCTGTGATCGTTCCCCTGATCTTTAATGGGCACGCCACCGGAACCCTCGTGCTCAACAGCGAAAATCCGGGCGCATTTGGCAGCATTGACATCAACCTGGCGGAAATGGTCACTTCCGAACTTACCCGGGCCTGGGAGCGTTCGGGCTATCATCGGCACTTGATGGATCTCGTTCAAACAGGCAGCCAGCTTTCCTCCATGGTGGAACCGGAGTCAACCGCAAATGAAGTGGCATCCATTGCCAGGGATATCCTTCAAGCCCGTTTCACCTATGTTCGCATCCAGCTTGGACAGGAAAGAAATTTCGCACAAAGTTCCTCTTCAGGCGACGCGCCCGGCCTGCTGGAATCCCTGGGAAACTCCCTAAACTCTGAAGCATTGATCAAGATGGCGTTTAATGCAGCCCAGCCATTCCGTGTTCGCGATATCAGAAAATATGCCGCCACTTCACATTTAAATTTGGATCATTCAGGGCTGCGAAGCATGATGGTCATCCCGATCCGCTGGCATCGGATGAACATCGGGGCCATCCTGGCCTTCGGAAAACAAAACGAGGTTTTCTTTACGGAAAACGACGAATCACTCGCCGAACTGCTTTCCATCCAGGCCGCCGGGGCCTTTGAAAGCACCTGGCTGCAACAGGAACTTCGCACATCCTTAAGGATCACTTCCCTGCTGTATCGATTGAGCAACCAGATCATCCAGGCAGAGAATTTGGAAGATGCCGCTTCTGATATCGCCCAAACCGCCCATAAGCTCACAAAAAGCGTTTCGACCGGGATCATTTTGCTTGATCGCGAAGGGAAAATTACCGCACAGGTGGAAATCGATTCCAACGGGAACGGTCATCGGAACAAGCCTCCGATGGACCTGATCAATGAAACGTTCTCCTCCGGGCAGCTTATTCATATATCCTTGGGGCAATCAATTACACGAACCTGCCTGCCAATACAAACACCGGTGCAGAAGTACGGGGCCATCTGGATGGATGTGCCCGAAGATCAAAGTCATAATCCAGGCGACCTCCTGGCGCTGGTAAACCAGGCAGCCATCGCATTGGAACGCTCACTTCTGTTGGTCGAATCGCGCAGGCAGGCAGCCGAAATCAGGGCAGCCTATGAAAAATTGGAGGAAACCTACGATCAAACCCTGGCGGCATTGATGTCTGCACTGGATGCGCGGGATCGCGAAACGGAAGGTCACAGTTTGAGGGTCAGTCACCTTGTGGCCAGACTGGGTGAGACCCTTGGGTATTCACAAGCGCAACTAAAGATACTGGAGCGCGGATCTTTGCTACACGACATTGGAAAAATCGGAATTAGCGATACAATTCTGCTTAAACCGGGACCCTTGAGCGAGGAAGAATGGAAGGTCATGCGTCTGCACCCGAACATTGGAGCAAAGATCGTATCCGGTATCCCATTTCTCGAAGATACAATCCCCCTCATTCGTCATCATCAGGAAAGGTGGGATGGGACCGGATATCCGGATGGATTAAGCGGCGAAAACATCCCGGTGCTTGCCCGCATTTTCGCAGTGGTGGATGCCTTTGATGCCCTTACCAGCGACCGCCCTTACAGAAAAAAGGTTTCCATGTCGGCCGCCATTGAATACCTGCGCAAGCAGTCCGGGGTTCTCTTCGATCCTCAAATGGTTCTATTATTCGAAAAAGTGATTCCCGGGACTTCATCCAACCCGGTCAATCTGGAATAATGAATGAAAAATAAAAGCGGTCACCGCGGCTTCAAACCCCAGGAAAATTTGGTCTCGATCCTGCCATCCATTCTGGCGGGCACCTTCGTTTTATTTGCGATGATCGCTTCCGTCCTTGTATATTTCCCCCCGGAAAACAGGCTGCACCGAATAACCATCATTCTCTTTGGAGTGCTGGGAAGCGTGTATCTTGCATTTTATTACTATCTGTTTCGGGTCTCCCCCAACAAACAATATTTTTCATGGATCAATGTGCTCATCTCAGGTGTGGCACTCGGCATCCTGTCGATTCTCATCCCGGATGAAATTGACAACATGCTCTACACCCTGATTATCATCTCAGCCATGGCCACATCCCTGATCTCCACCCGCGGGCCGTCCTATTTTCTGGTATTCAGCGCGACTGCCATTCATTTTGTCTTTCACCTTGACTGGAGCATTCCCGATCATCAATGGGTCATCCACCTGGTCCTTACCATTGCATCCATCATGGCGATCGAGACCATTCAACAATTGAAGAAGATCGCCCGGGAGCAAATTAACAGACTGGAGATCATCAACGAGCTCAGCAGACAGATCGTCTCCACGCTCGAGACCAAACAGGTTTTCGCGCTGCTTAACGCTGCATTTCAAAACGCGCTCGAGGCCGACACTTACTATATCGGTATTCTTGACGGCGACGAGATTCGCCTGGAATTGTTTTACGACGACGGGGAATTTTTCCAAGATGTGCGCACGCAAAGAAAAGGCACCCTTTCCAACTGGGTCATCAACCACCAGCAGGAGCTTTTTCTGCCCGATCTCAGGCTGGGGATCGAGTTGGACGACGTAGAAATGGTGATCGTTGGCAAGGAAAAGACCTCCCTCTCATGGATGGGCGTCCCCATGCGCGGCGCCCATGTGGATGGACTGATGGCGATCAGCTCCTATCGCCCCAATGCGTTCGACCGCAGTGACATGGAACTGCTTTCCACGATTGCACAACGCGCCGCCCTGGCCCTGGACAATACCTATCATCACGCCCTGGTGGCGCAGGAAGCCAGACTCGACAGCCATACCCGCGTTTACAACCACGGCTATTTTATTGAAAAATTAAATGAACAGGCGGAAACCTGCCAGGCCTTAAAGCAGCCCATCAGCCTGATCATGCTGGATATCGATCACTTCAAACAATACAACGATTCCTTCGGTCACCTTACCGGAGATGAAGTGTTGGTCAGTCTGTGCGACATCATCCGCAGCCATATCAAAAACACCGATTCGGTTGGGCGCTGGGGCGGCGAGGAATTCGCCATAGCCCTCCCGAACACGAACGGACAACAGGCCACACTGGTGGCCCAGCGCATCCGTGAAACCCTGGGCACTTTAAAACTGCAAAATAATTCGCATCTAAAAATACCCACCCCCACAGTCAGCATGGGAATTGCGGTTTTTCCAGACGAGATCGATGTCACTTCCAAACTAATCGACTTTGCAGACAAACGATTGTATATAGCCAAAGAACGCGGGCGGGATCAAATTGAGCCCGTTCCCGCGTTCTGGGAAACCGCGCACTCGGATTAAATTACTTCAAGATCTCTGAGAAGGCTCTGACTGTTTTTTCCACTCCCGCATCGTCCACCCAAAAATGGGTTACAAGGCGAAAGCGGCGCGGGCCGGCCCAATCCACCAGGATTCCGCGCTTTCTCATTTCATCCACAATTTGATCCACACTTAATCGGACTTCATCCTTGAGGTTGAAATAAACCATGTTGGTGGATGCAGAGCCCGGGTCCAAAACCAGACCTGTGACCTGCTTCAGACCCTCTGATAGTTTTCTGGCCCTGGCATGATCCTCCCCCAGGCGTCTGGTCATTCTCTCCAGCGAGATCATCCCCGCCGCCGCCAGAACGCCGGCCTGACGCATGCCTCCGCCCAGCATCTTCCTCAAATGCCGCGCCCGGGCGATGAATTTTTGATTGCCCACCAGCATCGACCCGACCGGTGCGGCCAGCCCCTTGCTCAAACAAAACATGATCGAATCCGCGGGCGCAGCCAGGTCTTTGGCCGGAACGCTCAAGGCGGCGGCGGCATTGAATATCCGCGCACCGTCGATATGAAAATAAAGGCCGTTATCTTTTGCGATTCTCCCCACCTGCCGGGTGTATTCCACGGAAAGCGGGAGACCTCCGCAAACGTTCTGGGTGTTCTCGATGCAAATGAGTCGTGTAATGGTGTGATGCACGTCCTCGGTCTGAATGGAGGCACGGATTTCCTCCAACGACAGGGAACCATCCGGTTGATTCCGGATTGGATGAGGATATATCCCGCCCAGCGCAGACATCCCCCCTGCTTCGTTCATGTAAATATGAGACTTATCACCGACGATCACCTCATCCCCGCGCTGGCAGTGGACCAGCAAAGCCAGGAGATTTCCCATCGTCCCGGAAGGCACAAACAGCGAGTCTTCCTTGCCAAGCAGATCTGCAGCTCGAATCTGTAATTTATTGACGGTGGGGTCATCCATATATACATCGTCCCCCACTTCAGCCTCGGCCATTGCCTCGCGCATTTCGGGTGTGGGTTTGGTGACCGTATCGGAGCGCAGGTCCACATAGTCCATAAATTCTCCTGTTAGCGATTAACTTCTTCCAAGACCTTCTTCAACTCATCGGGCAATTCCGCTTCAAATACGCGCGGTTTGGTTTCATTCGGCAGGATGATCTTTAATTTCGCCGCATGTAAAAAATGCCTGTCAATATCGGCCGTCAGACTTTTCCTTCCATAGATCGAATCCCCCACGATCGGGCAGCCCAAAAACTGGCAATGTAAGCGGATCTGGTGGGTGCGGCCCGTCAATGGATGGAACTCCAAAAGCGTATGATCCTTAAAGGACTCGAGCGTCTTATATTCACTGACCGATTCACGTCCCTTGCCGGCGGGCACAATGGCCATTTTCTTTCTGTGGCTTGGGTCCCGGCCAATGGAAGCCTCCACCCGGCCGGTCGGTGTGGGCGGCTTGCCATCCACGAGCGCCAGGTAGGTCTTTTCAACGGTCCGCAGGCGAAACTGATCCTGCAGCCAGCGATGGGCCCGTTCATTCTTTGCGAGCACGATCAACCCGGAGGTTTCCTTGTCCAATCGATGGACCAGGCCCGGCCGTTCTTCTCCGCCGATGCCTTCCATATCGGGGTCATAACCCAGCACCGCGTGGACCAGGGTGCCCGAATCGTGTCCCGCCGCAGGATGGACCACCATTCCAGCCGGCTTGTTGACGATGATCAGGTCATCGTTCTCAAAAATGATATCAAGGGGAATATCCTCGCCCACCAGTCCACTCGGGACAGGCGGCGGAATCCGCACCTGGATCTCTGTGCCTGATTCAATGGACTGGCCGGATTTCCTGGCAGGAACGTCATTGATCAAAACAAAGCCTTCGTCGATCAATCCCTGCAAACGTGCCCGCGAAAATTCGGGCAAACAGGTTACCAGGAATTTATCAAGGCGTCCGGCTTTTTCACCGGAGTACGAAAACTTTTCAATGCGATCACTCACGACTGCTCGCTATTAATGGCAGCCTTGTCCTGATGCGTCGATCGTTCATCATCCAGTCCGGGCTGGTCGGCTTTCTTCTTTTTTTCCTGCTGTTCCTTGATCCAGATCCCAAGCAGCAGCACACAAACACCGATGGTGATGCTTGAATCAGCCACGTTAAAAACAGGGAATACCCCAATGGAAATAAAATCCGTGACCTTGCCCACCAACAGACGGTCGATCAGGTTTCCAGCCGCGCCGCCGAGCTGCAGGCCCATGGCCAGTTTCAAGCTCCAGTCGGCGCCTTCAACCTGCGGGTAGTAATAGATGATCGCGCCGATCACAACAATGGCCAGTACGGTAAACACCAGGTTGCCGTTCTGGAACATGCCAAAAGCCGCGCCGCTGTTATGCCAGTTGACAAAACGGGCATAGGGCGAAAGCCAGCTCAACCCGTCGGGCAGCCATTGCGATCCAAATTCAATATTCGTACGTACAAGCCACTTGGTCCATTGATCCAGGGCAATGACGACACCCGCCACTCCGAATAAATTCAGATAATCTTTTAATTTGGAATTCAACTCACACCTCAATTTAAATTTACAAAATTCTCCAGCCGGAAAAACCTGCTGTTAGACACGAAAGCATCGGTGCATTTATTGTACCGCACCCATGCCGGACAAACTGGAAAGCGGCCCTACACGTACACACGCGGAACCCGGGCACTGATATTGGTCATTACTTCATATTCATTCGTACCGGTCCAATCAGCAAGGTCCTCCGCGGAAATCCCGTCCCCCAATAAAGTAACCTCATCCCCCGCTTTAACCTCATCTCCGCCGGCATTGACCATGAACTGGTCCATGCAAATCCGGCCAACTTGAGGATAGGATTTTCCATTAATGACTACCCGGGCTTGATTCGTCATGCGACGAAAATACCCGTCGGCATAACCGCATGGGATCGTGACGATTCTTGCCGGACTTTCGGCCTGCCACAACGACCCGTAGCTGACTCCCCGCCCGGGCTGGGTAATCTTGCTATAGGCGACCTTTGATCTCCAGGTCAACGCCGGTTTTACGTCAATGGTCCTTTCAATATTCCGTGCCGGATACACCCCATAGAACAATACCCCGGGTCTGACCATCTCGTAATAACTCTGGGGCAGAAGCAGAGTAGCACCGGAATTCGCAGTATGCCGGATTCCCGGGGTCGGTTCGTTCAGCCTTTCATAAATGGATAGGACTTCTTCAAATCGTTCCAACTGCAAAGAGGCGGGAGTCATGGGAATGCCAGTCTCACGCAGGGAAGTCACTTCGGAATTCGCAAAGTGCGTAAATATTCCTTCCATCTCCAAGTGGCTACACGATATCGATTTGCTGATCAGAGGCTCCGCTTCATATTCACGAACCCCGATGCGCTCCATACCGGTATCGATCTTCAGGTGGACCTTGAGTCGCTTGCGGGTTGATTCTGCCAGTTGTTCAGCAGCAGTAAGCAGGTCCAGGGAAGATGCGGCGAGGGTTAAGTCGTATTCAAAAAAGTCGGGCAGCTGTTCGGAAAGTGTCCCGCCCATCACCAGGATCGGAGTCGTGATCCCGAGTTTGCGCAGGTAAACGCCCTCCTCCACAATGGCAACGCCGATGTAATCGGCAAAAGGAGCGATAAAGGGTGCTACGCCGTCCACGCCGTGGCCATAAGCATTGGCTTTTAAGACCACCAGAACTTTGGCTGGACGGACATGATTGCGGATGTTTTCCAGATTTTGCTTTAGCCGGGCAAGGTTAACTTCCAGATAGGTCGGACGCATGGTTATTTTTGAAAAGGGTTGGACCGCCAATGGTATTCCACATCGGGCTCGGATTCAGGTTCGGGACTGACCCCATATTTTTCAGCGACAAAGCCGTTCTTTTCATAGAAGGAACGGGCCATTTTATTGGCAACATGAGTGTACAACCACATGTGTTTTGGCAGGAGTTCACGGGCCTTCATCAGCAAAGCCTGACCGATCCCTTCACGATGATGGGCGGGATCCACATATAGACGGTCGATAAAATCACCTTGAATGGCCAGAAAGCCGAGCGGTCTGCCATCCTGTTCGTAGACCCAGACCTGGTTTTCAGTGACCACAACGCGGCGAAAAAATTCACAGGCGTCATCGAATTGATAATTCATGCGTTCCATCAGTTTGGGCATGGCAACGGTTTGCGCGTCGAACCACAGGCGTGTCAGGGCATCAAAATCCCCGGGGTTATATAATCGAATGATCGGTTGCATGGGTCGAGTATACCCGACTCATAAAAAAATCCTGAAGAACGCGGGGTTCTTCAGGATTTCCAGAAATTGATTAATGGTTAGCGCCACGCGCCTAAAATGGCACCAAAAAGCACGAAGTTGATCAGATGATTGCCTGTTTCCAGAAACCAGGCTTTTAATTGACCTGCAAACAGCTTGTTGGTTATGCCTGTCGCGGCGACGAAACCAAACCATAGCATGAACCCGGTCATCGCACCGGAAGCCATGGTGACTCCACCGGACATGCCGCTTCCCATGACATTTACCATAAAGGCCATGGATACAGCCTGGACAACCGAGGCAGCGACTGTTCCGCCCCACATCAATCCCATATTATTGCCGCCCGGTGTATCTTTTTCCGTCTTGCCAATCGCCTTCCACCAAATCGGAAAGAAGGTTTTGGGGCCAAACCACAGGCTCCCACTGATCATACTGACCACAACACAGGATAAAACAGCCAACCAGTTAATAGAACTAAAATCCATCTCAGCCTCCATGTGCTAAATTCTGACCGGCGCGCGCCAATCTTGTAGAAATTATAGCAGAAAACTTGTTCTATAAATAGAGGGGGGAATATTTCCGACTAGATCTTGCCTGCCACATAATCCAGCACATCGATCTTGGTCAGGATTCCCACCGGCCTGCTGTTCTCCACAACGATCAAGGCGTATCCAGCGGTCAGGGAAGGCATGGCCTCCTCGAGCGGTGTCTCGGGCGGGAAGACCGCACCTGCATTTTGCACCAGGCCGTCGATCTTTTCATCGTTGCTGTGTTCATGTTTATCGAGCATATGATTGAGCAGGTCCACTTCCTCGATCAAACCCGCCAGGGTTCCATCCGTGCCAACGACCGGCATCTGTGAGACAGCATTCTGATGCATCACGGACACCACCTTGCGGATCGAATCGCCGACCGTCGCGGTGATCAAAGCCTTATTGGGCTTGGCGATCAGCAGGTCGCCCAGAGCCGTTTCACCGAATTCCATGGAAAGGAAACCGAACTCACGCATCCATTTATCATCATAGAATTTCGAGAGATAACGCGAGCCTGAATCGGGCAGGATGACCACGGGAATGCGTCCGGCCGGGAGTTTGCGGCAATATTTGATCGCCCCTGCAATCGCGGACCCGGACGAACCGCCTGCAAAGATGCCCTCCTGTCGAACCAGCTGGCGCGCCCACAAAAATGACTCACGGTCACCTGCCCGTTCGATGGCATCCACCACGCTGATATCCATTGCCGACGGCAGGAAATCCTCGCCGATGCCCTCCACCTTATACGTCTTGGGATAGGCGCCCTCGGGAATCTTGCCCTTGTTCTGCCAGATCTCAGTCAGGATCGACCCTTCAATATCCACACCCACGATCTGGATGTTTGGATTCTTTGATTTTAGATAACGGCCCACACCGGAGATGGTCCCTCCGGTGCCGATGCCAATAATCACATCGGTCAGCCTGCCATCGGTCTGCTCCCAAAGTTCCGGGCCGGTGCTCATCTCATGGGTTTTCGGATTATCGGGATTGTGATATTGATTCGCGAGAATCGCATTGGGCGTCTCGCGGGCATATTTTTTTGCCACCTCATAATAAGAACGCGGGTCATCGGGGCCAACGGCTGTGGGCGTGATCACCACCTTTGCGCCATAAGCGCGCAGCAGGAGGATCTTTTCATTGCTCATTTTGTCGGGCATCACGAAGATGGTTTTATACCCCTTCAAGGCCGCCGCAATGGCGAGACCAACCCCCGTGTTTCCCGACGTTGCCTCCACGATGGTTCCACCCGGTTTGATCTCTCCCCGTTTCTCAGCCTGTTCAACAATATAAGCCCCCACCCGGTCCTTGACCGAGCCGCCGGGATTCATGAATTCCAGCTTGGCATACAACGGCACCGGCAGATCCCGGCCGATGCGTTCGAGTTTGACCAAGGGCGTATTGCCCATCGCACCGAGCACATTGTTAAAAACTCTTCGCTCTTTTGATTCGGTTAATTCGATCATTCGCTCTCCTTTGGTTGGGAGCAATTTTACCCTACGAATAAAAAGACATCCGGGTTATCCATAAAGTGGAAAACTCCGGATGTCCAGGCTGGAACAAACCATTGAAAAAGCTAATACAAAGGCAAACTCTTATCCACTTCCTCGGCCCAGGCGTTGATGCCGCCTTTGAGGTTCTTCATCTTTTTAAAGCCTGCGCTGGCAAGGATCTCGATGGCTCGCGCAGAACGTGAACCGCGTTTGCAGAAGACGACCATTTCGTCGGCGGAGTCCAGTTCGGACATGCGCTCTGCAACCTGCCCGAGGGGGATGTTCTTTGCGCCTTTGATGGCAGCGATCTCCAATTCGTGAGGTTCACGCACGTCAAGCAGAAGCAGCCCCGGGTCACGTGCGAGGCGTTCCCGCAATTCCTGGGCTGTGATATCCCAGGTCGCGCCCGCGGAGGTATCATCCGCATGATGGCCGGGCACGCCGCAAAATTCCTCATAATCGATCAATTCCTTGATATCGGCATTCGGACCACAGACGCGGCAATTTGGATTTTTCTTGAGCTTGACAAAGTCAAAGCTCATGTCGAGCGCGTTGTACAACAGCAGCCGGCCGATGAGCGGCTCGCCAATGCCGAGCAAAACCTTGATGGCTTCAGTAGCTTGCAGCGTGCCTATGGTGCCCGGTAATACACCAAGTACTCCGCCCTCCGCGCACGAAGGGACAAGTCCGGGCGGCGGCGGCTCTGGGAAAAGACAGCGATAGCAGGGACCTTCCTTGGCATAAAAAACGCTCACCTGCCCGTCGAAGCGGAAGATGGAGCCGTAGATGTTGGGCTTGCCAAGAAATACACACACATCGTTCGTGAGATAACGAGTGGGGAAATTGTCGGTGCCATCGATGATGACATCGTAATCCTTCGCAATTCGCAAAGCATTTTCGGAAGTGTAGGGCTCGTTATAAACATCAATTTTAATATCGGGATTCAGATCCATCAGACGGTCACGCGCGCTTTCCACCTTCAAGTTTCCCACGGTGGAAGTGCCGTGAATGACCTGCCGCTGCAGGTTGGATGAATCAACAATGTCGTAATCCACCAGGCCAATGCGGCCAATCCCGGCCGCGGCGAGATAGAGCGCAACCGGTGAACCAAGTCCGCCCGTGCCGATGACAAGCACGGAAGAGCTCTTGAGTTTGATCTGTCCGCTCAAACCCACTTCGGGCATGAGCAGGTGGCGCGAATAGCGCAGGATCTGGTCATGAGAAAGTTCTTCGATCATTTGGCCCTCACCCCTCCCCTCTCCCTTTGGGAGAGGGGGTTTCCACCTGCAATGGATGGGATCAACATAATTCTGTCGCCGTCCTTGACGGGGGTATCCACCCCCTGCAAGTCTTTAATATTGTGTTCGCCAACAAACAGGTTCACAAACGGGCGCAATTGACCGGTTTCATTGAACAAGTGTGGTTTTATAGCTGGAAATTGGGCGGTCAGATCTTCCAGCGCTTCCGAGATCTTGGTTCCGTTTACATTCACTTCGCTTTTACCGCTGGTGTAGGTACGCAGCGGGGTAGGAATTCTTAGGATTGTCATGTTTATTCTCTCATTTAGTTTTTTTATTCACCACAAAGAATCACAAAGGAAAACCCAAGCAACTTTGTGTACCTCACCTGCACTTGCGTACGGTGCAAGTGTCGTGACGCTTTGTGGTGAAAAGATTATATGAACAATTGTACATCCGCATCGGCGGCAAATTCAAGGAAGGTT
Organism: Chloroflexota bacterium; assembly: GCA_021414245.1. Taxonomy (GTDB): domain Bacteria; phylum Chloroflexota; class Anaerolineae; order Anaerolineales; family Villigracilaceae; genus Villigracilis. Next base: position 362,373 of record JAIOOU010000007.1, on the reverse strand, counting down.
GCCGCGCCGCCGATCTCAGCCTGCGGGATGAAATCGCTCTTTTTGAAGCCGAAGACATCCATGGTCATCTGGCAGCCGATCAGACGCACATCCAGATCAAGACAGGCATCCCGCAATTCCTCAATGGTGGCAACACCTTTGTTATGGAAGGTCTGTTTCATCAAATTGGTGGCCAGGCTTTCAAAACCGGGCACGTTTGCCATGAGCAAATTCGGCATGGTCCAATTGATATTTTGAAATCCTTCCGGGCCGAAAGGCATTTTCATCGGCATGGCGGGGTTGCCAAGCGGTGATACTGCCGCGGTCAATTCAGGCTTAAGCAGGGTCAAACCATAAAAGGTAAAGAATATACCCACCTCCCAGCCCATCGCCCCGGCCGCGCTGGCAAGGATGAATGGCGGGTACGCCCAGTCCAGTGTTCCCTTGCTGGAAATAAGAGCAAGCCGCTTCGGGGCATTCGGATTTGATTTAGACATTGTATCTTTCCTTTATGCCTTTTTCAAAAAGAAAACAAACTTTTCATTTTCAGTCGTCGAAAGAAGCAGTTCATTTCCGGTTTGGCGGCTCCAGGCTGCAATATCCGGGGGCGAGCCTGCATCCGTGGCAATCATCTTAAGGATTTGACCAGACTGCAATTCTTTAATTGCCTTGGTTGTCTTCACGATCGGCATCGGACACAGCAGACCCGAACAATCCAACAACACATCCTCTTTGATGAGTTCAATATCGTTCATTGTGTATCTCCTAAATTAAATGATTTCTATTTCTTCTTCTTCGTATTTCGTCCGGTCTTCGACCAGGCGCCAGGAACGGTGACTGACCACTCTTCCCTGGTCAACTCGGGTGATGATATAGGAGAAGAAAGGCTGGGCCCATTCACGGTCATACTCGGAGGGGATATTTGGACAGTCAGGGTGCGAATGAAACACACCAATCAAACTCAACCCAAGGCTGTCTGCCTGTAATTCAGCTTTGAGATAATCCTCAGGCGTGAACAAAAATCGATTATGGCGGGCATCGTCCTCGCGCGCATTGGGAAGGGACAGGATCTGTTTCACCTGTCCTTCCCCGCCGATCAGGAATCCGGCCCCCTCCTCAGGGTAGGCCTCTTCAAGATGCAAATTGATCTTTTCGATCAGATCATTGGATACGTACAGCATTACTTCCCCTCCCACAAGGATTTATCGCTCAAATATTTGTAACCGGCGTCAGGGAACACGGTCACAACCACGCCTTCATCCAATTGGCTTGCGATTTGCAGGGCTGCGACGGCTGCCGCTCCGGCGGAGATGCCGACGAACAGGCCTTCCTCACGGGCAAGGCGCAGCGTCATCTCATGCGCCGCCTCGGTGCGGACCTCGAGGTTGCCGCTCGCAAACGACTCATCATAGATCCCGGGCCTGATCGCAGACGGCATATGTTTCAATCCCTCAAGTCCATGGAATGCGGCATCCGGCTGCATGGACAGGATTTGAACGTGTGGAAATTGTTCAATCAGGAATTTTCCGGTACCCATCAAAGTGCCGGAGGTGCCGAGCCCCGCCATGAAGTGAGTCACCTGCCCGTTGGTTTGTGCGGCAATCTCCGGGCCAGTGGACAAATAATGGGCCTGCCAATTTGCAGGATTGTTGTATTGATTTGCATACCAATACAGGTCCGGGCGTTCGGCGGCAAGTTCACGGGCTTTGAGGATCGCGCCGTCCGAGCCCTCGGAAGGATCGGTAAGAACAACCTCGGCGCCAAGAGCACGCAATAAAGTCAAACGTTCAGGACTGGCGCTGGCAGGGACGGCAAGTGTCACCGGGATTCCCAAAGCAGCCCCGAAGGTGGCATAAGAGATGCCCATGTTCCCGGAAGTGGAGTCCAACAGACGCTTTCCTCTGCCGAGATCCCCGTTGATCAGGCCGGTTTGAATGATGTTCAGCGCAGGGCGATCCTTGATCGAGCCGCCAGGGTTGAACCACTCGGCCTTGGCGAAGATCCTGACACGCGCAGGCAGGTTCGAAGTCACGCGGCGAAGCGGAATCAGGGGGGTATTACCCACATGGGAGGGCAGGCCATCCAAAGGGATTGTGTTCGAGCTGGTCAATCTGATATCCAATAAAGTCATGGCGATCCTTAAATCAAAAGCAGTCAACGGGTAAACAAAAAGACGGCGAACAAACGCCACACGCTTCACAATTCGCAAGCGGGGGTCGTCCAACCGTCTGATTTCCGTTGACTGCGGAAGGGTATTCTCAGGCGGTGGCTACGAGCCCCGCCATAGACACAAGCAATAGTTAAATGGTTTCATGGTTTGCATGATAGATGCTGGTTATTTTACGTATCTTACCTGATTTGTCAATGATGAAATTATCCGCCCGCGGCGCTGGCCATCAGGATCACCCGATCCTCTTCCTGCAACACGGTATTTAATCCGTCCAGATCGCGGATATGGGCACCGTTCACAAAAATATTGAAATGCCTGCGCAGTTCTCCGGTTGCATCAAATAAATGGGGTCTGAGCGCCGGATAACGTACAAGTATGTCATCAAGAAGTTCCGCAACCGTTGAACCACTTGCGGAAAACTCGCTCTGGTTGTCAACATAGTATTTCATCAAGGCGGGGAAGCGAACCATGGGCATGGATTGATTTTACTGCGAGTCGGTAACCTTTGGCTGGAAATTCCCAGTAATCAATATAACCAATTGCAAAAAGGGCTTCACAGGAAAAACCTGTGAAGCCCTTTTTTGATCGCCAAAACAGATTATTCTTCCTTCTTGGCTTCCATTTCCTTCTTATGAGCTTCGATGATCGGCCCGGTGATGTGGGAAGGAACCGTGTCATAATGATCGAATTCCATTGTGAAGTAGCCCCGCCCGCCCGTCATGGAACGCAACTGCGAGGTATAGCGCAGCATTTCAGCCATGGGAACATGCGCCACAATGACCGTGCTGCCGTGTTCGGAGTCCGTGCCCTGTACGCGTCCACGGCGGGTATTGATGTCGCTCATCACATCCCCCATATTCGCATCCGGGATGGTGACACGCACATTCATGATCGGCTCAAATAACACCGGCCCTGCATCCTGAACGGCCAGTTTAAAAGCCTCCCGGCCGGCGATTTCAAAAGCAACCGGTTTGGAATCGACTTCATGTTCCTTGCCGTCAAAGACGATCACCTTCACATTGCTCATCGGATACCCGGCAAAGGCGCCGCGTTCAAGCGTGGCGCGAATACCTTTTTCGATGGGAGGCAGGTAGGATTTGGAAAGGTTCATACCGACCAATTCATCGGTAAATTCAAAATCAGCCGAAGGCAGGGGCTCAATGCGCAAATGCACTTCGCCAAATTGACCTGAACCGCCGCTTTGTTTCTTGTGGCGGTATTGAGCGGTGGCTTTGCGTGTAATGCCCTCGCGATATGGAATGCGCGGTTCATGCGTGGCCAGCCCAACCTGAAACTTGGACTGTGCGCGATGAAGCGCCACGTCAATGTGCTGGTCCCCCATCCCCTGCAGGACAGTTTCGTGTGTGATCGGATCGTTCTGCCAGATCAGGGTCATATCCTCTTCGCACAACTTGGTCAGTGTGGGAGAGATCTTGGCAGCGTCGGCCTGGGACTTGGGAGTGATCGCCACCCGGTAAAGTGCAACAGGATATTTTGGCTTTGCGATGGTTAATGGATGGCCCTTGTCACAGAAAGTCTCACCTGTGGCGGTTACATTAAGTTTGGAAACGGCGGCAATATCACCGGCATGCACCACTTTCGCCGCGATCACTTCCTTGCCGCGCTGGAAGTGCAGCCCTGAGACACGCTCTTCCGCACCCTTGTTTTGATTCCAAATGTGACCTTCGGCCTGCATTGAACCGGAAAAGACCCGGAAATAAGTCATCTTGCCGACAAAGGGATCCGCGGTGGTCTTCCAGACATAAGCCGCCAAAGGCTCTGTATCGGACGGCTTTAAGGTTTCCTCCCCGGATTTTCCCTGGGCAACACGTTTGGGTGCATTCAACGGGGAAGGCATGAGATCGATAATGTCATTAAGCAGGGCAATCGCACCCACTTCATGTCCGCCTGCCGCGCAAAAGACCGGAACAAATTCCCCGGCGTAGACCACATCTTCCAGGCCGCGCACCATCTCTGCGTCTGTGAGCGAACCGTTCTCCAGATATTTTTCCATCAATTCGTCTTCGCCCTCGGCAGCCGCTTCGACCAGGGCAAAATGGGCCTTTTCAGCCGCTTCCTTAAGTTCTGCGGGGATCTCGCCAATGACGTTGCCATCGCCGAGATAGGATTTCATTCCGATGATATCCACCACGCCTTTGAAGGCGGCTTTTTCGCCGATCGGCAAATGGACCTTGATCGCACGCTTGCCATGTGCCTTGACAAAAGCCTCGACGGCAAGATAAGCCTCATCAAAATTCGCATTGTCGCGGTCCATCTTATTAATAACAAAAAAGCGTGGAAGGTTGAACTCGTCTGCGTATTTCCACGCCAGCTCTGTTCCAACTTCCACGCCCGCGACAGCGTCCACCAAAATGATCGCGCCGTCCGCCACACTCAGGGCGGAGACGGTCTCCCCGACAAAATCCGTGTACCCCGGCGCATCAATGACGTTTATTTTATGATCCCGGTGTTCAATGGGAATGACACTTGCATAAATGGAGATCTTTCGACGATGTTCCTCGTCATCATAATCCGAAACCGTTGTGCCATCCTCGATCTTGCCCTGCCGCGTGGTCGCCTTGGTAGCATGTAAAAACGACTCTGCCAGCATTGTTTTCCCCGCGCCTCCATGTGAAACCAGCGCGACGTTGCGTAAAAACTCGGTGGTATACTCTTTCATGGGATTAGCCTTCCTATTGATGTAGGATATGTAGCAAGTTGCATGATTGTAAAAGAACTCAAATGAATTGTCAAAGTGTGATGCGTCACCTCCAAAGTATGACATTTTCAGGCGCCTGCCTATCCCCTTTATCGATAACCATTAATCGCAAGAGGTCTTTGTGATCCTGATATTTCGCCAATATTCCTTTGTCTTCATCGCATTGGGGCTGCTGATCGTGGCGGGACTGGTCCTGCTGTCCAACAAGCCGAAATGGAATGACTACCTTGCCTTTGGCGTGATCTTTGCCGGTTTGATCACTGCCTGGGTCATTCTGCATCCCCGTCAGACACCCCTGATGGACGATGCCAAAATGGTACGTGACATGATCGGCGCCGGCACGCCCGTGTTGCTCGAATTCCAATCCCCCTTCTGAATTACCTGCACCGAAATTAAGCCCGTCGTTGACGAGCTCGAAAAGGAATTGAATAACGAAGTCAGCATTGGCGCTCCCATCCATATCATCCGTTTAAACATCCAGGAATCGGTCGGCATGGAACTCGCTCCGGTTTACAATTTTCAATTCACCCCAACCTTTATTTTCTTCGACTCTCAGGGAAATGAAGTCTGGCGCATGATCGGCGAATTCGATCCGCAAAGGGTTCGCGACTCGCTCAAATGAGCCTCCTGCGCCGGCTTTCTTTTAATTTCTGGTATTTCCGCACCCCGCCCTGGGACAGTGGCATCACCCCGCCTGAGTTATTTGAATTTATCCGGTCCCATCCCGCCGGCCGCGCCATTGACCTTGGCTGTGGCACGGGCACGAACCTGATCAGCCTTGCGAAGGCCGGCTGGCAGGTCACAGGGATTGACTTTGCCGGACGTGCCATTCAGATCGCAAAACGAAAACTTAAGAGGGAAAATATCCAGGCCCGTTTGCTGACAGGCGACGTGACCCGGTTCAGGATCGATTCTCAATTTGACCTTGCCCTCGATATTGGCTGCTTTCACGGCGTCGATAACAAATCCGGATATCTGGCACAACTGGAACGTATCCTCGCCCCAGCCGGATTCTGGTTAATGTACGGTTTTTTCAAACCCGATGCGGATCTTTCCGCGCCCGGGCTGGTTCAGTCGGACCTGGACATGATCCCGACCCGCAGGCTGACCCAGATCTCACGTACAGACGGATTCGACAAACGCGAGCGCCCCTCCGCCTGGTTTCTTTATCAGAAGACCGGGTAAGGGATGCGGCCGACAACACAACAGCTACGATATCCTTCGATTCCCGGAATCACCTCCCATGAAAATCCTTTTTCTGTTCCTGGACGGCATTGGACTCGGTGAAAACGAGTCTGAAAAAAACCCATTTATCCGGGCACAAATGCCCTACCTGCAATCCCTGCTTGGCGGGCAGAGTCTTATCCTTTCGAGCGCGCCATTTGAAGGCGATCGCGCCAGCCTGCTCGCGCTGGACCCCAATCTCGGTGTAAAAGGCCTGCCTCAATCCGCAACCGGCCAAAGTGTGCTGCTAACCGGAATCAACATCCCGGCCGAGTTGGGATATCACTACGGTCCAAAACCAAACCCGGAAGTCGCCGTGTACCTGGATGGAAAAACAATCTTTGCCAAAACGGTCAGGGCGGGTAAAAAAGCCGCCTTGTTAAATGCCTACCCCGCCCGCTATTTTGACGGGATCGATTCGGGCAAACGGCTGTACTCCGCGATCCCGCTCGCGCTGACCAACGCCGGCCTGCCACTTTTCACCCAGGATGATTTTTACGCCGGCCGCGCCCTGTCCGCTGATTTCACCGGACAGGGCTGGCGCGAATTCATGAACTTAAGCGATTCCCCCCTCTTTGAACCTCAGGAAGCCGGCAGAAAACTGGCCGTTCTGGCCGGACAGTTTGATCTGGCCTTTTTTGAATATTGGGCCAGTGATTACGCCGGTCACAAACAGGATATGGAATCTGCCGTACGCCAATTGGAAAGATTTGACGGGGTCCTCAAAGGCCTGCTGGAATCCTGGCAGGATGAAAATGACCTTATCCTGCTCACATCTGACCACGGCAACATGGAGGACCTGTCCACCAGAAAGCATACCGCTGCCCATGTTCCGCTTTTATTATTTGGGGATAAAAAAGTTCGCCGCGAATTCCAAAAGGATATCCACGACTTGACTGGCGTCGCCCCCGCAATCACAAAAGCACTTGAGATAAACTGATCCATTAAAGTCCAGGGTGCACTGAACTATTTTATGGATTCCAGAATCTGCTTCGCGAGAGCGGACAATTCCCGGTCCGCGCGGCTGGATGCGATCTCTTGAAGGGCAGGCAGCGCCCGCCGATCCCCCAGTTCGCCAAGAGACCGAACCGCTTGTACCCGCACCAATCTTTCGGGGTCTTGCAGCATTTCGATCAAGACAGGCGCCACACGTGCATCCTGGATCCTGCCAAGTGCACCAATTGCGCACCCGCGGATGCTTGCTTCAGGATGTTTCAAAGCCTCAAGCAGGATTTCCACAGACTTTGAACCGAATTTCGTTAACGCCTCTGCTGCAGCTGAGCTGACCTCATGATGCAAGTCATATACAGTCATGCCCAATTCTTCCAATGCGCGCACATCACCCAAATTCCCGAGAACGATCGCGGCAAATTTACGGACCGTACCCTCCTTGTCGCCGAGAGCCTCGATCAAGGGTTCAACGATTCCCGGTCCCATCTTCTCAATCGAGGTCAACAGGATCCTGGCAGCCTGTTCACGTTCAAACCACCAGAACGAATCCCGCAGGGCTTCCATAAGGAGGGGGATCGCAGCAGGATGCCGGGTGTCCCCGAGTGCCTGGGCAGCGGACTGACGCACCTCGATCATCACATCATCCAATAATACATTCGCGATCTCATCAAAGGCCAACGGGTCGCCAAAACTTCCAAGGGCAATGCAGGCCGCACTACGGACTTCGGCTTCCGGGTCTTTTAATAAGAGCAGAAGTTCGGGTATTACCCTGGCATCTCCGATATTCCCCAAAGCAAGCGCGGACCGGGAGCGGACGGTAAAATACTCCCCTTTCAACGCCAGGAGCAAAGCTGGAATTGCGGAGCTGTCCTTGAGGATGCCGAGGACCTCCGCCACGCGTCCACGAATGAGCGGATGGGCGCTCGCGAGGGCCTTTATTAATTCCGGAAGTGCTAAAGGGATCCGGACAAGAATCTGCTGACAATATGGAATCAGGCCCGGGTCCTGAGTCTGAAGCGCTTCGATCAAGGACGGGACTGCATCCGTCCCGAGTTTGATCAACTCCAGTGTAGCAGAATCCCGCCGGCTGTCATCTGCCAGCTGGTTGATCCATTTTTGGGCTTGAGCCTGTCTTGAATTTGGAAACCAGTCCATACAGCTATTTTACATTCAATTTAAACAAAAGCCATCCCGCACCAGGTGCGGGATGGCTTTTGTTTGTTCGGAAAGGATTAAAGTCCTTTAACCAAAAGGGCGACCACGAGCAAGGCAAAGGCGATGAATACCAGCCAAAAGGCCTCGATTGGGAGCAGGACAAAAACTCCGAGGAAACTGAACAAACCAAGCAGACCGAGAGCAACGGCGATCCAGAAGGTAATTTCCTTGGGCGGGGTGAGTTTAAGATTCATGATCATTCTCCTTAAGATAGATATGAGTGGGTCCAAACGAATACCTTATGATCTTAATGTACAAATTCCCTGCTGTCACCCCCCAATCAGCGGAATTATCCCTAGCCCACTTGGGGGGAAAGGAAGAGTACGAGCCGTAATTTTTACGGCTGAGAAATCATCCAATAGGCGTCCACCTGAGCCGGAAATGGACTAAAATTCTCTGATATAATGCCGTGTTTGCCTATAGAGCACAACGCCAGAGCCATTCTGGTGTTATTTTTTGCAGTCTTTTTAACGGAGCAGCCAAATAATGAAGAAAGAACAGCAATTGGATTTGTATCACCAAATGGTTTTGATCCGCCGTCTCGAAGAACGCGGCGCGGAGCTATACCAGCAGGGCAAGATCGGCGGTTTCATGCACCTGTATATCGGGCAGGAAGCCGTTTCCACGGGCCTGGTCGCTGCACGTGAACCGCGCGACCGTGTGATCACCGCCTACCGCGACCATGGTGTGGCAATCAACTGCGGGATTTCCGCAAATGAGGTGATGGCGGAACTGCTCGGGAAGGCAACGGGCATGTCCAAAGGCAAAGGCGGCTCGATGCACATGGCAGACACCTCCAAAAATATGTGGGGCGGACATGCCATCGTCGGCGGACATCTCCCCATCGCCTCCGGATTCGCGATCGGCGACCAATATGCCGGCAATGATAACGTAACCATCTGCATGTTCGGCGACGGCGCAACCAATATCGGTTATTTCCACGAAGCCTTGAATATCGCCAAGACCTGGGGGCTGAGGGTGCTGTGGGTTTGCGAAAACAACCAATACGGCATGGGCACCGCAGTGGACCGCGCCTCCGCTGTGACCGAGATCCGGCAGAAGGCCGAAGGTTTTGGCATGAAGAACGGCCAGGTCGACGGCATGGATGTAATGAAGGTATATGAAGCCTCAAAGGAGGCGATCGAATTCGTCCGCAAGAACTCCCAACCATTCCTGCTTGAGATCGACACCTATCGGTTCCGCGGCCATTCCATGGGCGATCCCGAACGATACCGCAAAGCCGAGGAAGTAAAGCATTGGCAGGAAAACGACCCGATCGGAATCTTCAATAAACAGTTGCTGGATAAAAAAGTCACAACCCGCAAGGCACTGGACGAGATCGAGGCCCGCGCCGACGAGGAAATCGCCAAGGCGGTTGAATTCGCCGAAGCCTCCCCAGAACCCGCAATGGAAGAGCTGTACTCGGATATTTACGCGGATTAAATTTATGTCGTTGCGAGGGCGCACTTGCTCTTCGCCCGAAGCAATCTCCCATAAATTTGAGATTGCTTCGTCGGGAAAAACACCCTCCTCGCAATGACATTTTGACAAGGAAATAGACATGGCAAAAATTACAATGCGCGAGGCGATCTCGCAGGCTCTCATGGAAGAAATGGACCGCGACCCCGCTGTTTTTATCATGGGCGAAGAGGTCGGTGTTTGGGGCGGCACATATGCCGTCACCAAGGGTTTTTACGATAAATACGGCGCGGCACGCGTCAAAGATACGCCCATTGCGGAAAACGCCATCATCGGCGGCGCGATCGGTGCGGCCATGGTCGGCCAGCGCCCCGTGGCGGAATTAATGACCATCAACTTTGGTTTCTCCGCGATGGACTACATCGTCAACCAGGCTCCCAAACTGCATTACATGTTCGGCGGACAGTTCACCCTCCCGATGGTGATTCGCGCGGTTGGTGGCGGCGGACGTCAACTGGGAGCCACCCACTCACAGACTCCGGATGCCATCTTCGCACATTTCCCCGGCCTGAAGGTCGTCAGCCCCGGAACGCCGGAGGATGCCAAAGGATTGCTCAAATCAGCCATTCGGTCGAACGACCCGATTCTTTTCATCGAACATGCCACCATGTACCAGGTCCGCGGCGAGGTGCCGGAGGGTGAGTACACCATCCCGATCGGCAAATCCAAGGTCCAGCGCACCGGCAAGGACGTTACCATCGTCACCTACTGCAAAGGTCTTGAGCTATCCATGAAAGCGGCCGAGGAATTATCCAGGGAAGGCATTGAAGTTGAAGTTGTCGATCTTCGCACCCTGCGCCCGCTCGACATGGAACCCGTTTTGGAATCTTTCAAGAAAACCAATCGCGCCGTGGTCGTCGAAGAAGGCTGGAAGTCATACGGTGTCGGCTCCGAGATCGTCAGCCGCATTTATGAAGAGGCCTTCGATTATGTCGATGCGCCCATCATCCGCGTGGCACAAAAGGAAGTTCCTCTCCCCTATAACCGCACGCTCGAGCAGGCCGCGCTTCCCCAGGTGGCCGACATCACTGCGGCGGTCAAGGAGGTTCTGAAATAATGGCTGAAACAATTTCCATGCCCAAACTCGGCTTTGACATGGCCGAGGGTCTGCTCGTCCGTTGGGTGAAACAGGTCGGTGAGAACATCAACAAAGGCGACGTGCTTGCTGAAATCGAAACCGACAAGGCCACCGTTGAAGTTGAATCTTCTGTCAGCGGCGTTGTTCTGCAATTAATGGTGGACCAGGGCACGATGGTGCCCGTCAACGCACCGATCGCGATTGTGGGAGCCGCCGGTGAAAAAGTGGACGCACCTGCTGCAGGAGCATCGAAAGCTGAAGCGAAATCCGACTCGACCCCTGCGGTTCAAGCCCAGCCGTCAGCTGTTTCTATTCAACCGGCAGCCTCTCCCGTTCAATCCGGTCCTGTCAAAGCCAGTCCGCTCGCGAAGAAGATCGCCCGCGATCAAAAGGTGGACCTGTCCAATGTGCGGGGCAGCGGTCCCGGCGGACGCATCGTCCGCAAGGACATCGAATCCGCCTTGGCGGGCGGCGTTCAGCGGACAACCTCTCCCATGATTTCGTCGACCGTGATTGTTTCCCATGATGACAAGGTTGTTCAAACCACCAAATTGCGCCAGGCTATCGGCCGCAGATTGGTCGAATCCAAGACCACCATCCCGCATTTCTACGTCACACACGAATTCAAAATGGATTCATTGATGGACGCGCGCAAACAGGTCAATGCCCTGGTGCCCGATAATGAAAAAGTTTCGGTCAATGATTTTATTCTTAAGGGCGTGGCGCTTTCATTAAGGCAATTCCCGAATTTAAACGCAAGCCTGAAGGGCAGCGAAATCATCCAGTACGGGCATGTCAACGTCGGCGTGGCGGTCACCGTGCCCGGCGGGCTGATGACCGTGGTCGTCAAGGATGCCGATCAAAAGACATTGCGCCAAATCTCCAGCGAAGTCAAGGCCATGGCAGCCCGCGCCCGTGAAGGCAAGGTCAAACCCGAGGATGTGGACGGCTCGACCTTCTCCACCTCTAATTTGGGCATGTATGATGTTGAAGAGTTCATTGCCATCATCAACCCGCCTGAAGCCGGAATCCTGGCGATCAGCTCCGCCCGGGAAGTCCCTGTGGTCGAGAACGGCCAGATCAAGACAGGCTGGCGCATGAAAGCCACGGTCTCCGTTGACCACCGCGTTAGCGATGGAGCCGAAGCCGCCCAGTTCATGCAGGCCCTGGCCGGGTTCCTGGAAAATCCCATCAGAATGTTGATATAAAAAAACTCCGGGTTCATTGCGAACCCGGAGTTTTTTTATATATCTACCACCTTGGAACGTAGTAATCGATTTGCAGGTGCGGACGATCCGTCTGGTTCGGAGCATCTCCGCTGAAAAAGCGGATCGTGTCCTCCCCCAGATCGTCATTGTCATCCAATATGAACTCAATCCGGAGCTGGGTCACATCCGTCAGATTGATGAACTGCAGCGCCCGGCTGTCCAACACTGCCCAATACCAGTCTCCAACCGGATTGTTCTGGATCACCCCCGCCGTATACATGTCCGCGGGCGCCTGGAAATCCGTCAACTGCATGGTCCAGTAACTCAAAACATTGCTGCTGCTGAAGATCCCCTTCCGGATATCAATCGCGATATTTTGATGCGTTGTGAAGGGATCCGTGCCAACCACTCTTTGTTTTCTAATCATCAGGATCGCCTGCGTGACAACGGCATCATCAGGCAGATAATATGTTGGGAAGTGCAGGATCGCCCGGAATTGACGGTCAGAGGAGTCGTCCCCCACCTTTAAATCAAGCCCTGATGTATTCTTGGCACCGCCGGTATTCGAATTCTCATTCCTTTCCGAAATCCAGCCGTCCCGCGCCCCTGTAGATCGGATGTCTGTGCTCATTGGGATGACGGCATTTCGTGTGAGTGTATAAGTTTCCCCAACAGTAAAGCTTCCATTGCCTGTACCCGCTCCGCCCAATGGATGTCCAACCGAATCCACGATGCTGTCATTGTCGATCAGGTCCAGCCGCAGGCTGCCACTGCCATTGCCCGTCCCGGCTGTGACCGTGTATATGTTGCCTGACCCGCCCAGCTCCAGGATCGAAACGCCCGTCAGGCTGTCCGTGTTCAACACAAAGTCGCCCATGTCCACCCCGCTGACCGCTTCAGAAAGGGTGACAGTAAATCGCACCGCATCCGCCGTGGTGGGATTCACATCCACCCGCACGATGCCCGTCACACTCGGCGAATTCCTCTCGATCTGATACGTCTCCCCTGTCGTGAAATTGCCGTTGCCTGCACCCACCCCTGCCAGGGGATTGCCCGCCACGTCCACGATGCTATCGTTATCCGCCACATCCAGCCGCAGAGTCCCATCCCCTGTTCCAATATTCACCGTGACTGTGTAGACCCCGTCCGTTCCACTGACCCCTGCCACAACCGCTCCCGCGACACTGCCTGTGCTGGTCAGTGTGAAATCCCCCGCATCCACCCCGCTCACCATTTCATTGAAATTGACGGTGTAATGGACACTATCCGCCAGGACTGGATTCGGGTCGACCCGCACGATACCCGTCACCACTGGAATGCTCTTATGCACTATATAGACCGGACCGCTGAAGGCGCCATTTCCCGCTCCCGCGCCGCCCAGGGGATTGAGCGTCGAATCCTTGATGCTATCATCATCCACAACATCCAGCCGCAGGGTGCCGTCTCCCGTACCGGTATCGACCGAAACGATATAAGCGCTGCCCGTCCCGCTCACTCCGGTGATGGCCGCACCTGTCACGCCGCCACCCGCAGCCAGTACAAAATCGGCCGCATCCACTCCCGTCACCACTTCTGAAAAACTCACCGTAAATTGAACGACCTGATCCGCCGGCCCGGTGCATCCACCCGGACAGTCATTGGCCACGGATGACACACTCGGCATTAAATCGACCGGAAAAGTCACCGGTGCAACAAAAATATCCCATACTCCGTTGGTATCCCCTGAGACCAGGGTTGTTGAACCCGAGGTAAAGACCAGAGCCTGACCATTTCCGGATATCGAGGGCCTTGAGGGAGCCGAATCGCTTTCCCCGCCGACCGTCGGCAATACCGTATCGTTGGTTACGCGGTCATGGACATAGATCCATCTCTTTGCGATGCCATCGCCCTTATCGTCATATGAGAATGCAACATAGCGACCGTCTGAAGAAATGACGGAGCTTTCCGCCCAGCCGATCATGGGAATTCCATTTTGCACGGACGCGACCGTGGTGGTGCCTGCCTGCCGGTCACGGATGTAAACATATTCATATCCAAAGGTATCCTGAGTCATCAGGTTATTGGAATAGGAGGAAAAAGTGACAAAACGTCCGTCACCCGAAATGGATGGGTCCCTGGCAAGCTGATCGCCCTGCACACCGGCTGAATTGACGGAGACTCTCGTGGTTTGACCGGTCTGAAGAGCGTAAACGAAGACATCCGACTTGCCGTTCGTATCTCCGGGCACAAGGTTGGTCCCATTGGAGAAATAGACCACATAATTTCCGTCCGTAGAAATAGACGCTCCGGTAGAGGCGCCATTGGCGCCCACCCCGCTTGAATCAGCCGATGCGCGGACAGTTATTCCGGTCTGACGGTCATGTACAAAAATATCGTCCAGGCCGTTCGTATCGCCAGCGACAAGATTGGTTGCGGAGGAGGAAAAAACAACAAAACGCCCATCTCCGGAAATGGAGGCAGCGGTTGAATCGCCATTTGACTGCACAGCCCCTGTCCCTACTGAAACCCTGAAAACGGCGCCAGTCTGGGTATCCTTCACAAAAACATCCTGGAAATTATTGGTATCCCCTGTAACCAGGCTGGTCGCCCCGGAATCAAATGCCACAAAATGCCCGTCGGTGGAAATGGCAGGGTCGCCACCTCCAAGCAGGCTGCCGCTTGGGTTCGCCGAGACCGCCACTGTGGTGCCCAACTGAAGATCCCGCAGGAAGACATCCCCTAATCCGTTCGTATCTCCACTGACGAGATTGCCCGCTTCCGAATCAAAGGCCACATACCTTCCATTGGCAGAGATCTTTCCGGTATATGAAATCGCATTCGACTGAGCCCCGCTTGAATCCACGGAGGCCCGCGTGAAGGGACCTGCCGCAAAGACAGATCTTGTGGTGAAAGGCTGCAAGAGCACCATTAAAACAAGGGTCAGCCTGGGTAATCCGATTGAAAAAAAATTTTTTGATTTAGGATCCATATTTCTCTCCTTTTTTGATCCAAGTGGAGTAAATCCCCGAAACACCTCTCCACCTAATTATCATACAGCTTCCAGCTCTGAAATTCAATTTCAAATACATGCCAAAAGGACGGATTTTTGAGGAGATTATTGTGGTTTTACAGGCAGAGTTCGGCCTGGCACAAGAAAAACAGGCCCCCAAATCCAACTGATTTGGGGGCCTGTTTATCCGTATAACTCTTTTCTGAAGAATTCCGGCAGGGCAAAAGCTGCCTTGTGGACTTCAGGGTTGATGTAATTATTCAACCCGGGTGGGAAAGGCGCATTCAATCCTTTTTCCCACGGGGTGTCCGAGACATACATGAAGCCAATTCCGCCGCCTGGGTAGGTGGGTATGTTGGCATAATAATAAGCAGGATTCCTCACCAGCTTCCTTGCAGCCTGATAGATGGTTTTGATCAGGTCGGTATCAAAGAAAGGCTGTTCACATTGGGTAGCCGCTGCCCCGCCGGGGGTTAAAGCACGCACTGCCAGCCTGTAAAACTCATCCGAAAACAACCGCTCAGCCATACCGATCGGGTCGGTGGTGTCCGAAATAATGACATCGAACTGGCCGGGGTTTTCTTCGAGAAACCCAAAAGCGTCGCGCACCAGCAGTTTCGCACGAGGGTCAACCCACGGGTCGCCAAAAGAGGCGAAGTGTTCGCGTGAGAGATCGACAACCCGCTGATCCAACTCACAGACAACGGCTTCTTCGACGGAGGGATATCGCAATACCTGCTGCAACGAACCGCCATCGCCGCCGCCCACGATCAGGACCCGCTTCGGCTTGCCCACTGCAAGCATGGGTACATGCACGATCATCTCGTGATAGCCCATATTATCGCGCTCGGTGAGCTGGATGATGCCATCCAGGATCATGGCCTTGCCAAAAAACTCAGTTTCAACAAATTGAACGTGTTGAAACTGAGTCTGTTCATCGGCAAGGATTTTTTTGATATGAATTCCCTTGCGATAATAGGGATGCAGTTCCTCAGTGAACCAGATGCTCATTTGGGCAATTCCTGCGTACTAAACACAGGCGGGTGTTCAAGGGTGTACACAGTGGTTTCCTTTGTGATCGCGTCACGGATATGTTTGGGCGACTGCATCAACCCAAGCAGCGCAATTCCATCGAACATCTTGAATTTGCCATTTGTCTTTTCGGCAAGCAGCTTATCCACTTCGTCAGGTTCGGGGCGGATATTGATGGGTGAATCGCCCGCAAGGATAAAGCCCCACGGATGCCCAAGCATGGGCACATGGATGTGATACGAATGCACATATTTGAATACCGCTTTGAGCGTGGATACCAGGCGAATGTGCATGTCCATCGAAGGCGGCGAGACAGGGCCCGCCTGCAGCAGGAAGTAGCCCCCCGGCCGGAGTGCCTTCTGCGCCTTTGCAAAATACTCCTTGGTGAACAGTTTAAACGACGGACCGGACTCAATCGGATCGGTCAGGTCCGAGATGATCACATCCCATTCAGATGGAGATGAATCAAGGTAGGTCACCGCATCCTGAATTACCAGCTCAACACGCGGGTCGTCAAACGCACCCTGATGCATTTCGGGGAAATGTTCACGGCAGGCTTCAACCACCTCGCCGTCCAGGTCCACCATGACCACGCGTTCCATATTCTTCCACTTCAACAGCTCGCGGATGGTTGCCCCTTCTCCGCCCCCGAGAACCAATCCGCGCCTGGGGTTGCCTTGATTGACACAGGCGGGCTGCACCAGCGCTTCATGATACAAAAAGTCGTCGCCGGTGGACGATTGCCAGATCCCATCCAGGATCAATCCTTTGCCATATGTGCCGCAATCCACAATCCACATCTCTTGAAATTGGGTATGTTTATGAAGGATCACTTTATGAATCGCATGATGCAAAACATCATCGGGGGTTAAGTAATCGGCAATCCAGTAAAGGGGGGGCTTGGTCGTTTCAGGCATACTGCAGATCCCCTAGATTGCGATCGGCATTTTTGTTTCAACCGATGCTTCGCGGTCGAGCTTGCGCATCGAGAAGTCATCCGCACCAAAGGCCTGCTTGATGCGCATCAGCAGGGGCATCATGTCCTTGCCAATGGCACAGGTAAACAGGTCGATCGCGCAATAATTATGTTCGGGCCATGCATGCAAACTTGCATGCGACTCTGAGAGAAGCAAAAAACAGGTAAAGCCATGCGGGCTGAACTTGTAAAAGCCTTCGTCCACAACCGTCAAACCGCTCTCACGCACGGCTTGCGCAAACAGCGAATAAGCCCGCTCGCTATCCATGAGAATCTCATGGTTGCAGTCGGAGAGATCGAAAATAAAATGCTCTCCCAATTTCAAAGTCGCGTTCACTCACACCTCCAGGATTAAAAAATGAAAGAACCCGCTCGAAGACATCAACTTTTCATTTCAAAACGATCCGCAGGATGTATCCCTGTGTAACGAGTGAAACGGTCTCCGAACAGACTCTGTGTACACCATTTATACTATGGGCTGGCGGAGTGTCAATCTTTTGAGACAGTGAATATTTTTTATGTAAATCCTGACTGTAAATCAAAATCATCACTGCACACCCTCTGCAGGTCATAATCATTATACAAAGGGACTTTGAATAAATGATTTGAAAAGGTTGTAAAATCGGGATAAAAATCCTGAAAATGTGGTTAAATCCCTCTAGTGAGCTTCGTTTATCTGCTGATCGAATTTCTCGACGAATTGGTCTTCGGGGTTGGCGAAACCGCCTGGCCAATGATCCGGCGTGACCTGCTTCTTAATTACACCCAGATCGGTCTGTTATTAAGTGTGCCCGGAATTATCGCGGCCTTTATTGAACCGTTTCTCGGCATCCTGGGCGACGTTTGGAAACGGCGCCTGCTCATCCTGGGCGGTGGAGTCATTTTTGCGATCTCGCTGGCATTGACAGCGCTCAGCCGCAGTTTTGTGCCGCTGCTGGTCTCATTCATCATATTTTTTCCTGCCTCGGGCGCCTTTGTCAGCCTTTCCCAGGCCACCTTGATGGACTCGGCCCCCGATCGCCACGCACAGAACATGGCCCGCTGGACCTCTGCGGGTTCTCTCGGGAATGTCTTCGGCCCGATTCTGCTCGGCGCCTTTGTTTATTTTGGCCTTGGCTGGCGCGGGACCTACGCCCTGCTCGCCTCTGTTTCGACCTTATGCCTGCTTGCCGCATTTCGGCTTGTTCCACCCGACAACAGTTCCATCTCCCACCTGCCCAGTTTCGCAAGTGTATTCGATGGATTCCGCTCCGCTCTTTTCGCTTTAAAGCGCGCCGAAGTCTGGCGCTGGCTCCTTCTTCTCGAATTCTCCGACCTGATGCTGGATGTCTTCCTGGGTTTCCTTGCCCTATATTTTGTGGATGTTGCCGGTGTCACAGACACACAGGCCGGGCTGGCCGTCACACTTTGGCTCGTGCTTGGCATGCTTACCGACTTTCTTTTCATTCCCTTCATTGACCGCCAGCCTGACAGCATGAAATTCCTGCGAAGGACTGCCGCATTTGAATTAATTGCCTTTTCCGTTTTCCTGCTAGTGTCAGGTTTCGTTCCAAAACTTATCGCCATCATCTTCGTCAATATTTTTAACACAGGCTGGTATCCGATCCTGAAAGGAAGTTTGTATTCCACGCTGCCCGGTCAAAGCGCCAGCATCATGGCAATCGAATCGGTCACCACACCGATCGCAAAACTCCTTCCACTATTGGTCGGCATTCTGGCCGATCGCTTCGGACTGGCAATTGCCATTTGGCTCTTGTTGCTTGGCCCGCTTGCCCTTATGATAGGTCTCCCACGTCAAAGCCCAATCCATGAAAACTGACACTTCGATCTATATCCACATCCCGTTCTGCAAACATCGCTGCGCCTACTGCGACTTCAATACCTACGCGGGTCAGGAGGATTCGATTCCCGCATACGTCAATGCTTTGATTCGGGAGATTGAATTCATCGGGGGCCGCTCCGGACAGACCAACATCCACACGGTATTCTTCGGCGGCGGGACTCCCTCGCTTCTTTCCGGACCGCAATTTGCTTCCCTCATGGATGCTTTGCGGGCAGCCTTCACATTGACCGCCGACGCGGAGGTCAGCATCGAAGCCAATCCGGGCACCGTCTCCCCCGAAAAGTTAACCGCCATTCGCAAAGCAGGCATCAATCGC
Source organism: Chloroflexota bacterium (assembly GCA_021414245.1). Taxonomy (GTDB): domain Bacteria; phylum Chloroflexota; class Anaerolineae; order Anaerolineales; family Villigracilaceae; genus Villigracilis. The sequence goes on along the minus strand of JAIOOU010000007.1, from coordinate 343,194 downwards.
ATCAGCTTTGGCGTGCAATCCGCCAATATGGAAGAGCTGCGCATGCTGGAACGTGAGCATGATTTCTTCACCGTCATCGAAGCCGTATCCACCGCCCGAAAAGCAGGCTTCGGCAACCTCAACCTTGACCTCATCTATGGCCTGCCAGAGCAGAGCCTTCGAACCTGGCAAACCACATTGCAACGCATTGTTGAATTGGAACCCGAGCACATCTCCGCCTACGCTTTGACCCTCGAACATGGCACGCCTTTTGGAAAATGGTCCTCAAAGGGTCTGCTGCCCCTCTCCGATCCGGATCTGGCTGCAGATATGTACGACTACGCAGAAGAATTTCTGAAAAATAACGGGTACATCCATTATGAAATATCCAACTGGGCCCTGGAAAACGGAGAATCGGGCACGGACCGCCTGTCTTCCTTCTCATGCAGGCATAATCTTCAATACTGGCGAAGTCTTCCCTATTTGGCCTTCGGCGCAGGCGCTCATGGATACGCCAGCGGCTACCGGTATTCCAATGCCTTGCGAATCAAGACGTATATTGACCGTCTCAACAACGGGCAAAACTCGAAGCTTGATTTTCCTCTTTCCCCGGCAGCTGTCAACCAGCATAAACAGACGCGGCAGGATGATATTTCCGAATATATGCTGAACAACCTCAGGCTGGTACTGGCTGGTGTTGCCGAATCAGATTTCAGGTCAAGATTTGGAAGCGGGATTTCGGACATCTATCCAAAGGAAATGAACCAATTAATCCGTGACGGCCTTGTCGAAAAAAAGACCTCTGAAAATTCAGAGGTCTTCAGGCTCACCAAACGCGGGCGGCTATTGGGGAATCAGGTCTTCATGCAATTTCTGCCATGATCACGGATAAGTGCAAAAGTAAACAACTGCCACAACCACACTTCCATTCCGCGCCCATCTGCATCTGGCTGCCTCGCAGCTGGATTGATCGGTATATTGTATAGGGTCGGTGCAGTTGGGAACATCCGTCGGAGGAATTTCCCTCGGGCAAAGCATCGGCTCATAACCCTGTGCGTCAAAGCCCTGAGCCTCCCGGCAGGTATTATCAATGGCATACAAGGCTTTTAATGGATAGACCTTTTTATTTTTGATGGGTGAACCGGCTTCTGCCTCGGTAAACCGATCCACGTAATCCAGCCTGGATACATCTTTTAGACCGGCATCGGCCAGCACGCCGAACATAAAGACGCTCCCGGCCCAGCTCCTTTTAAAGGCAAATTGAACGGTTGCATTGACACCGGCATTAATGCGTACCCAGGCCAGATCGGGGTCATCCGCAACCCCATGCCCGCCGTCAAAGATCAGCGCGTCATAGCCATTGGTTTTGATTGGCGCATCCGATCGATCAGGGGAAAGCCCGCTCGTATCATGATTGGTGTCGGCATACACACGTACATACTCCGCACTCCATTCAGATGTATAGGGGGGCCTGGCCAGGATGATATAGTCGCCAAATCCATCCAGGTTTTTATCCAACTCCACTCCATAATTAATGCCCAGGGAATTGTTGGGGTCGCTCCCGATCAGTCGGATGGACACATAATACCAGTCGCCATCCTTGTTGATACTGAAGGTTTCCACATCAAGGTCGGGCACATAGGTCATATCCTGCATGAACGGGCGTTCAAGGCGGTTGATATCATAGGAATCGCCATAAGGAGCCCGTTTTTCCGGCGCCGTCAGGGAGGACTCAACATCATAAAATAATTTTGAACTTGCAGCAGAGGCAGGAAAAAGAATATGGGCCACGGTTGGAATTTCTGGCGGCAGCTGAGTAGGCTCGGCCGCAGTGAATGCCTCCGGCGTGGCCACCAACGGTTGAGGTGCCTGAACTGGCACAGCGGATCCGGGACCTGGCAGATTACATGCCAGGATGATGAACAATATTGTAAAAAATGAAATCAACCGGCGATTAATTTTCATGATGCGAATCTCCTCACAACAAGATTATCACCTTTGTATGGCGAAAAGCAAGCGCTCTTATGAAAAAAAAGTCCCCGCCGATCAAGCGGGGACTTTTTTTCTATTTCCTGGATTTTCGTTTGGCGGGTTTGGCTTTTGAGATTTTCGCCTTCACCCTGATACCCTTCGCTTTCGGGGAAGCCGGCTTCTTTACGGCCGCCGGACGATGCTTCAAAGCGGCATGAGCAGCAGCCAGACGCGCAATCGGCACGCGGAACGGCGAGCATGATACGTAGTTGTTGCCGATCATATGGCACCATTCGATCGAATCCGGGTCGCCGCCGTGCTCTCCGCAAATCCCCACTTCAAGGTCAGGACGGGTCTTGCGGCCTTCAGCAATCGCCCACTGCATCAGCGTCCCCACGCCATGGCGGTCGATCGTCTGGAAGGGATTCTTCAAAAGAATACCCTGTTCCTGATAGGTAATCAGGAAGTTTCTTTCGGCATCATCGCGGGAATAACCGTAAGTCATCTGGGTCAGGTCGTTCGTTCCAAAGGAGAAGAACTGGGCGTCCCGGGCCACATCCGCTGCCGTGACAGCCGCGCGCGGAATTTCGATCATGGATCCAAATTTATATTCAAATTGGATCTTCTTTTCCTTCATTACTGCCGCGGCGATCCTCTCCAGACGGGGCTGGATCCAGTCCAGTTCCTTGACCGTCCCGGTAAGCGGGATCATGACCTCCGGCTTCACGACGATTCCACGCAGGGTACAGTCCGCGGCAGCTTCAAAAATGGCGCGGACCTGCATCTCGACGATCTCCGGCATGACGATGCTCAATCGGACACCACGCAGGCCCATCATGGGATTCGATTCGTGCATTCCCTTGACAGACTCGAGCAGGTCCTCTTTGGCCTTCAACCCTGCCGTCTCGCCTTTGACGCGCATGGTGACAACCTCTTCAAGAAGTTTTTCTTCATCCGGCATAAACTCATGCAAAGGCGGGTCGATCAGGCGAATGATCACCGGGAATCCGTCCATTGCTTCAAAGAGTCCGTCAAAATCCTTGCGCTGATGAGGAAGTAATTTATCTAAAGCTGCCGTTCGCCCAGCGGAGGAATCCGCAAGGATCATATCCTGAACGACGGGCAGGCGCTCGGGTTCAAAGAACATATGCTCGGTCCGGCAAAGGCCGATACCCACCGCCCCATAGGAGCGGGCGCGCCGCGCATCCTTCGGATAATCCGCATTGGCCCAGACTTGTAAACCGCGAGTCGGCCAGCCCTTGGGTGCGGAACGAATGTTTTTTCGCGAACAAATTTCATCGGCCCAGGTGAGCAAAGTCAACAAATCAACCTGCTCCTCGATCGAAGGAATGGTCACAGGAATCTTGCCGGCAAAAATATTGCCCGTCGTTCCATCCACCGAGATCCATTCGCCTTCCTTGATAACAATTTCGCCGACATTCATCAGGCGCTTGTCGAGATCGATCTTGATCGCGGAAGCACCAACCACGCAGGGAATTCCGAACTGCCGGGCCACCACGGCCGCATGAGAGGTTGCACCGCCTTCACTGGTTAATACACCCTTCGAAGCGATCATGCCATGCACATCGTCCGGTTTGGTGAATGGACGCACCATGATGGTGTCTTGTTTCTGTTCTTTGGCCATTTTTTCAGCGGTATCCGCATCAAAATAAACCTGACCTACTGCAGCACCGGGCGAAGCGTTAACCCCCCTGGCGATCAATTTGCCGGACCGCTCCGCATTTTTCTTGGCTTCATTATCAAACTGCGGGTGAAGGAGCGTATCCACATTTTCAGGAGTGACCCGTTCAACAGCCTCGTCCTTGGTGATCAACCCTTCCTTTGCCATGTCCACGGCAAGCTTGACGGCAGCCTGGGCAGTACGCTTGCCGGTGCGGGTCTGCAACATCCACAGTTTTCCGCGCTCGATCGTGAATTCAACATCCTGCATATCCTTGTAATGTTTTTCAAGGCGGGCAGCGATCTTCATAAATTCATCGTATGCCTTGGGCATGCGTTCTTTTAATGATTCAACCGGATGGGTATTGCGGATGCCGGCCACCACATCCTCGCCCTGGGCATTGAACAGGAAATCACCCATCATCTTTTTGTCGCCCGTGGATGGGTTGCGCGTAAAGGCCACACCGGTGGCGGAGTCATCCCCCATGTTGCCAAAAGCCATCGTTTGAATGTTGACCGCGGTTCCGAGATTATGGGAAATCCCGGTGGCATTCCGGTAGTCTATGGCGCGTTTGCCATTCCAGGATTTGAAAACTGCTTCGGTGGCCAGTTGCAACTGCTTGTACGGATCCTGCGGGAAGTCAAATCCCTTTTCCTTGCGAATCACAGCCTTGAAGGCTTCGGCCATTTGCATCCAGTCTTCAGCGTTCATTTCGGTATCGAGTTTATAACCTTTTTTATGCTTGTACTCATGCAGAGGTTGTTCGAAGGATTCGTCCGGAATACCCAATACCACTGTGCCAAACATCTCCACCAGGCGCCGATAGGAGTCGTACACGAACCTGGCATTGCCGGTCAATTTGACCATGCCGGCGGCGGTGAGATCGGTTAATCCCAGGTTCAACACGGTATCCATCATCCCCGGCATGGAAAACTTCGCGCCGGAGCGACAGGAAACCAGTAATGGATTCTTTGGATCACCAAATTTCTTGCCTGTCTTATTTTCAACCTGTTTTAAGGCCTTCAATTCCTGCTCCCACAAACCTGCGGGAAATTTCCCCAGCTTTTGATATGCGTTACATGCTTCTGTCGTTACCGTGAAAAAGGGTGGAACCGGCACACCCGCGCGTGTCATATCCAGCAATCCCGAACCTTTTCCTCCCACAAGAGCTTTAACCGCATCCCATGAGCCACCAGCAACTTTCTCGGCTTCCTTCACTTCATTATACAGATAAACCCACTTCGTCATTGTAGCCTCCTACAAGAATTAGAATTTATTTTGATTGTGAAATATTTTACCAAGAATAGTCAGCATTATAACATGACAAAAATCATCAGATATTCAGATATCAATCCGTAAAATACATAGAAAAACCCTGTTTGGAGGCCTTCAATTCTGTAAACTCATTGCAAAGTCCAAACCAGGCACTTATAAGAGATAATCTGGCTACGGAAAAAACTATGCCAACAACAATTTTAGTAATCGATGATGATGTTGCAATCACAGAGTTAATGAGCATGTTGCTTAAAACTCACGGTTTTGATGTGATCACAGCCAATACGGGCGCGGATGGAATTAACGCCGCAAAGACAAAAAATCCCGGTGTTGTCCTTCTTGACCTGATGATGCCCGACGTGGATGGATGGCAGGTTTGCAAGGCAATCCGCAAATTCAGCAATGTGCCCATCCTAATCCTTTCGGCCATCAATGACCCGCGCATGGTCGCCAGTGTCCTGGATGCGGGAGCAGACGATTTCCTGGTGAAACCTGTGCCAAGCGGTGTTCTGGTTGCACATATCCGGAAGATGGTAAGGCGAAATACAGGAGCTTTGGACAGCCTGAACTTAAAACAGACCGGTCCGTTAACCTCCACCATTCACCCTTCTTAATCTGGAAGCTTCATAAAACAACAAACGACCCCGCCATTTTGAATGGCGGGGTCGTTTGTTAATCCAGCTACTGATTAACCAGCCATCATGCCCAGGATTTCAGCAGTTTCCCTGAAAAACTCCATCATCGGCATATGACCGGCGTTTTTCAACTCCACCAGGGTTGCCGAAGGGGAGGCCGCTTTGATTTCCCTCGAACGATCAGCCGGGATTAATACGTCCGCATCGCCGTGAATCAGCACCACCCGAAACGTACCAGACGGCAGGATTGAGCTTGTATCTTCACGCTCGGCCATGGCCTTCAAAGCACCCACGACTCCATCCACACTTTGTCTTGAAATCACTTCCCGCACAATGGACTGTACCCGTGTATTCGCGGACAACTTCGGAGTCATGGATTCAACGACCACGCTCACACCTTTCTCAGCCACTTCTGCCGCGGTTTTATAACGACCCTCCTTGCGATCAGCAGGATCCGCTGCGGCCTGGGACGAGACCAACGCCAGGCCATCCACCCGATGGGAATATTTTTTGGCAAAAGCCAGGGCCACATATCCTCCCATGGAGTGCCCGGCCAGGTTTGTTTTTTCGATGCCCAAATGGTCCAACAGGCCGGCAAGGTCATCTGCCATGTCTGAAATCGTATAAGGGGATTTTATGGTCGTGGATCGGCCAAATCCGCGCAAATCCGGGATAACCAGATCAAACTGATCCTCCATAAAGGGAATCACTTCATCCCAGGAGCTTGAGTCGAGCGGAAAACCGTGGATCAGCAAAAGCGGAGTCCCTGTTCCACGGCGGGTGTATGCCAGATTTATCCCATTGATTGCAATATCACTCATATCAGCCTTCATAATTCAGTTCCAAAGTCTCACTTCCACTTTACTTCCACCTTTAATTTACTGCCCAACCGGGATTTATAGAAAATATGTCCATTGTCCCGGCCAAATTCAAACACCCGCCGGGTGATCTCGACATCGGCTTTGCAATATTCAGCCACCCTTTCAAGCTCGCCGGAGCGGAACCATTGGACGGATTGTACTCCGTCTGCAGTTTTGGAGGCCCCGAGACTCGCGCTCGCGATACTGTCCAGACTGACCCGAAAGCCAAGAATCTTCTGCAGATCGAAGAGCAGGTCGAGGGTCGGGATGGATGCGAAACGCACCTCCGGTGCATACGGCTGAAGTACCAGGTAGTCAAATCCCCGCAAATTAAATCCAACAACCTTTGTCGCCGATCTTAATTCATCGATCAGAGCAGGGACATCCCGTTCCCAATAGATGGAAAAATCCTTTTTTTGAGTAGACCAGGTGACGCCGCAGGCCACCCGTAATTTATCGATATGCTCCCGGCCCCCGACATCCTCAAACAGGTTTTGGGATTCCAGGTCAAAAAATACAGTGTTCATGGGTCACCCGGCATGCCTTTCTTTAATTCCACGCGTGCAAAATGCAGAGCCTGTTCCCTTGTTTCGATCTTTCCCGCAGCTTGATTCTCCCGGATACTTTCCAGTAGCCGGCCCACGTCGGGACCGGGTTGAAGGCCGAGTTCGTTCATTAAATCATTGCCGTCCAACAAACGGGGCGGTGCAACAACCTCCTCCGGCCTTTCCCAATAATTCTCAAGCAGGATACGGGCCACGTCAAGATAGGTTTTCCATGTATCCATACTTAAGGCATGAACACGCGTGGCACGCACATCGGCCAGGGCGAGCAAGACCAGATCCACGCCCGCCTCCCCAACGTCCCGAAAGAACCGGTAGATGGCTTTCCGCGAAGGGGTTTGTTTTTCATTCTCCAACCGGTTTGCAAAAAAATGAAAGCGCATGTGGTTGCGAATGATAATGCGCAACCTGTCGACTTCATCATTACTAAGGTTGAAGGCGCGCGCACGGTCCACGGCGACTTCAGCACCCCTGACCTCATGGTCAAAGAAACGGATTCGTCCTGATTCCTCAACTGTCCGCGTTTCCGGCTTGCTGACGTCGTGATACAGAGCCGCGAAAAAAAGCAGGGAACGCATCGGGCGATCAATATTGAGGGTTTGGGTAAAATGATTTGCAATTTGCTCCCGATACCGTCCGAGTCCCAAGGTGAGCAGCCCGGTAAACATGTCATTGGTTTTCTCGGCATCATAGCCAACCCGCAGGGCGGAGAGGACTTGATCAAGATAGTCCAGAACGGCAAGGGAATGCGTCCACACTTCGTACATGTGCGGTTCGGATTGCTGTACACCCTTCATTGCAGTCAATTCAGGCATGAGATGGGGAAGCACGCCGAGCATTTCCAGAGCCCGGATGGCTGTATCAGGCTTGGGTCCATTCAGGATCTTAAAGACTTCGTCGCGGAGCCGTTCCGGGGAAATCGTTTCCAATCGACCCACAGCCTGCTTCATCAACTCACGGGTATCTTTTTCTATTTTGAATCCAAGGGCCGCAGCCAGGCGGACCGCCCGCAGGATCCGGACAGGATCATCGGATAAGGAAGTTGGCGAACTGGCCCGTATTACTTTTGTACGGAGGTCATTTCCGCCCTCCAACGGGTCAAAGATCGTATCATCGCGCAGGTTGTAGGCAATGGCATTGATGCTGAAATCCCTAGCTCGCAAATCCTCTTCCAGGCCACGACCCTCTCCCATGCCGCGGTAAACCGCAAAATCAAGAAAAATACGCGAACCGGCATCATCTGTACATATTACACGCCCGGTATCGCGCTCCGTATCGAGTGGTACAAAATCCGCGTTGAGGGCGTTGGCAACTTTTCGAGCGAGGACAATGCCGTTCGACGGGACGGCAAAATCCAGGTCCGGGGAGAGCCGGGACAGCAACAAGTCGCGCACCGCCCCGCCCACCAGGTGGATTTCCTGATCGGGAGGCAGAACATCCATGATCTTTTGAACAATGGGGGGGAGCAAAAAAGAGGCTGGCATGAAGATGATCTCTGGTTTTTCCTTATATCGACTGTGCTGGGAAGCACGCATGGCCTGCTCCGGTGTACCGCCTTGTGCCACGATCCGCCCGCGGACGCAGGCTACCCAGCGGCCGGCATAGGGTGAATGATTTTGTGCGGGAGAGGATGCGTCTTCCTGCATGGAACCGCCGAACAAAAGAATAAGCTAAGCAGCAGGTTTATATTTATCGAGATCGACAACGCCAACAAAGGGCAGATTGCGATAATACTCGTCCAGATCAAGACCATATCCAAAAACAAACTTGTTCGGGATCGAGAAGCCAAGATAATGAATTGGCACCTCGGCTTCGCGACGCTCGGGTTTGTCCAATAATGTGCATACTTTCAGGGATTTCGGCTGGCGGGTTTCGAGCATCTGCAGAACGGAAGAGATCGTGTGCCCGCTGTCGACAATATCCTCCACGAGCAGGACATTCTTGGAGCGGATATCCGTCTGCAGGTCCAGGGCGACCCGCGCGGAGCCGCTCGATTCACGTTTTCCTATTCCATAGGAGGAGACGGCCATGAAATCGATCATGTGCGGAGTCGTGATACAGCGGCTGAGATCGACCAGAAAGGGTACCCCCCCACGCAGAATACAAATGAGAAGCAGGTCCCCATCGGGATAATCCACACTAATCCTTGCTCCCAGCTCCCGGATACGGGCCTGCAAAGTTTCCGCATCGATCAACACCTCAGCGAGCACGTCTTTATAGTTTTGCATGGTTCACCAGGCTAGCGCGGGACTTCGTGATGCAGCCTGCAGCGTGCTTCATACAATTCGTCTGCGCCGACAATGACGACGGGATCATTGTAACGGGCAGGCCTGCCGTTGACCAGTCTTTGAGTTCTCGAAGCATTGTCTCCACAGACCATGCAGATCGCATGCAGTTTCGCCACATCCTCGGCCTCGGACATCAGCACGGGCATGGATCCAAATGGCTCGCCACGAAAATCGGTATCCAACCCGGCCACAATCACGCGCACACCGCGGGTCGCCAATTCCTGAGCAACGGTTACGATTTCCGCATCAAAGAATTGGGCCTCGTCAATCCCCACCACGGTCGTGTCCGGGTCGAGTTTTTGGCGGATCTCTGCGGCCTTTTCGACAGGGATGGCATCGAAAGTGGAGCCCGCATGGGAAGCCACTTTTTCCACTTCATACCGAACATCGATGGAAGGTTTAAAGACCTGCACTTTCTGCCTGGCAATGGTGGCGCGCACCAGCCTGCGGATCAATTCATCGGTCTTCCCGCTGAACATGGAACCGCAAACAACTTCAATGGAACCGTGTGTATGCTTCATTCGGAAACTCCCCCTCTCCCGCAAGTGGAAAGGGCGTATTGGGATTATGAAAACAGGCAGATGCTTTGATGCATCTGCCTGTCTAGTTTACCTGAGAACTCTTTCCCTGACAAAGAACTTCGGGGGAAAATTCTATTCGCCTGATTCAGCCGCTTCCGCTTCGGGTTCCTTGGCCGCTTTGGGTGCCTTGGGAGCCTTTGGAGCATCCGGAATTTCCGGAACTTCAAAACCCATGGCGCGCAGCTTTTTCTTGGTGGCGGTAAGGGACGATTGGCCAAAGCCGGCAATTTCAAGCACGGCGGCATTGCCTTCGCCAAGCTTGGCAAGCACCTGTCCGATGGTCAGGATGCCAACCTTCTTGAGCGCATCTGCAGCACGGGGGGCAAGATCGAGATCGTCGATGGAGCGATCTGGGGAACTCAGGGATTCTTCCTTGGCTTTCTGCTCTTCGACATAGGTCTGGCGGGCGGAAAGCTTCTTGTAGAAGCGGTCCACCTGGCCTTCAATGTCGATCAAACGGGCCGATTCGCCGGTAAAGAAGGGATGGCAGTTCGAGCACACGTCGATGCGCAATTCCTTTTTGGTGGACGTGGTTACCCAGGTCTTACCGCAGGAGGCGCAGGTCACCTGTGCGTCGTATACGGTGGGATGGATTTCAGCTTTCATGCTATTCCACCTCAGCCGGGATGATATTCACACGTTTGCGGCCATGGACCACATCGAACATCACAACCCCATCCGCGATCGCGAACAGGGTATCGTCCTTGCCAACCAGCACGTTAAGACCGGGCTTGATCTTGGTGCCACGCTGGCGGACGAGAATATTTCCAGAAAGAACAAATTGACCGGCGTAACGCTTTACACCCAGGCGTTGGGAATTGCTGTCACGGCCGTTGCGGGTTGATCCGCCACCTGTTTTATGTGCCATTTCTACCTCTAGTCCTACTTCTTATCCGTCTTCTTGGTGGTTGAAGACTTGGAAGTTGATTTGGTGCTTGTTGATTTCTTTGTTGCAGGGGCCTTTTCAGCCTTCCTGGCAGGTTTCTTCTCCGCGTCTTTTGCGGGAGCCTTGGCCTGCTTCGCGACCTTGGGCTCTTCCTTTGCTTCAGCCTTTTCAACCTTGACTGGAGCTTCCTTCTTGGCGATCTTGCGTTCCTCGCCCGCCTTGCCGATGAATTCAATCATCAGTCTCGTATAAAAATGGCGATGCCCACCCTTGACCCGGATGCGCTTCTTGGGGCGATATTTGAAAGAGGTAACCTTGGGGCCTTTTACATGCTCCACCACGGTGGCGGAAACCTTGATCTCGCCCACAGTGGGAGTACCGACCATGATGGTGTCGCCGTCTGCCATCAACAAAACGCGTTCAAAATCAAATTTCTTGCCTACTTCAAAGGCCAGACGATCCACATCGATGGTGGACCCTTCAACGGCGCGATACTGCTTGCCGCCGCTTTCAACGATTGCAATTCTCATTATTTTTTTCTCCAGTCATCACTTCGCCGCGGACCCTGCGGAGAACTTACACTCTACGCCGAGCCGTGGGGAAGCTGGGTTATTTAGCGGACGGTATTATACATGCGGCAGGGCGCACCTGTCAACGATTCTGAGGCGCAAAACAGGCTCCCCCGCTGGGAAACCGGGGGAGCCTGTGAGGGTTATTTGGGCAACATGCCGGTCAGGGTCTTCGTGACCGCCTGGAGCTGGCCAGCGTGGCCGCGGATCTTGTTCACATCGCCGGTCTGCAGGCCGGAGCGCACATCCGTGATGGTCTTGGCTGTGCCGGCCTCATTATCGATGATCTTTTGGGTCATGCTCTCCAGGTTGACAAGCATCTGCATGATATTCTTCGGAATGATCGGGAGGTTCTTCAAGATCGGAAGCAGACCGTCCAGGATCTGGTTTGCAATACGGGCATACTTGACTGTAAGGGTGTGCAGCGAACCGATCGAACTGGTCAGCTCAAGCGCGATCTCCTGGATCGAATCGATCATTTCCTTGTGCTGCTCGATGATGCGGGTGATGTCGTTAATCGAACCCGTCAACTTATCCGAAAACTTCACAAAGGAAACCGGTTTGGCTGTGGCAACTGCCTTGAGGGGTGTGGGCATGATGAAAAACCTCCTGAAAATATTTTTGATTTTTCGCCCGGCAGACCGGGCGAACCTAACCAACTATACAACACTTTAATTCCAACAACAACCTTATTGACAAACCCCTTCAACTCGTATATCCTGAACCATCAAGGCTGACAAGGAGAATATTTGATGAGCGAACTCATTCAACTCGGCTCCGTAAAAGGGCATCTTGCAAGACCGCAGGGCAGCGGACCATGGCCGGCAGTGATCGTGATCCAGGAATGGTGGGGGCTGGACGGGCAGACGCGCTCGATCGCAGATCGTTTCGCAAAGGAGGGCTATCTGGCTTTCGCGCCCGATCTTTACCATGGTGAGCTAGCAAAGCTCGGCGACGGCGATACCGCGGCGAAACTCGTTCAAAAATACGGACCAACCGCAGGTAAAGACCTCGCATCGATATTTGATGCTCTCAAGGCCCACCCGGATTGCAATGGAAAAATAGGCAGTGTGGGATTTTGTTTCGGCGGCCGTATGTCCCTTGCGCTCAGCACGCAGCGCCCCGTGGACGCGGTCTGTACCTTTTACGGTGGCGGCATGCAAACGGTTTTCGATCAATTGCGCACCAGTCTCAAGGCACCCGTGCTGGGGTTTTTCGGCGACGCAGATGTCTCCATCCCGGCCGGTACGATCGCCGAATTCGAAAATTTGCTGGGTGAAATCGGCGTGGAGCATGAAGTCATCACCTACCCCAATTCCGGTCATGCCTTCTTCCGCGATAGCGATCCAGGTGTTTACGTTCCCGAAGCCGCAAATGACGCCTGGAAGCGGGCCAAAGTGTTTTTCAAGAAACATTTGAATTGATCGACAAACTCCTCGAATCATGACCAGCCTCAGCCTGATCCAGCGCCAGGTAATCGAATCTTCCCTTGACCGTCGTCTCTTCGTCTCCGGCCCCGCCGGAACGGGGAAAACGACCGTGGGCATTGAACGCCTGCGTTACATGCTTGAGCAGGGCATTCCAGCAGACTCGATCCTTATGCTCACCCCGCAGCGCACCATGCAGGAGCCGTACCTTGAACTGCTCAATGGTCCGCAAAGGCGCGCGGGCGGCGAGGTGACTTCGGCCACCATAGGAGGTCTTGCGCGCCGCATGGTGGATCTGTTCTGGCCGATGGCTGCTGAACAGGCAGGCTTCAAAAATCCCGAACAGCCTCCGGTCTTTCTCACTCTTGAAACCGCACAATATTACATGGCTTATCTGGTCCGGCCGAAATTGGAATTGGGATATTTTCAATCCCTGACCATCGACCGCAATCGTTTGTATTCCCAGATCCTCGATAACTTGAACAAAGCCGCCGTAGTCGGTTTTCCGCACACCCAGATCGGCTCGCGCATGGATGCTGCCTGGTTCGGTGACCCGGTCCAGCGCCGCATCTATCAGGATGCCCAGGAATGCGCCTCCCTCTTTCGAGAGTACTGCCTGGAACACAATCTGCTCGACTTTTCGCTGCAGCTTGAAATTTTCTCGAACATTCTTTGGCCGCAAAGCCAGGTGCAGGATCACCTTAAGCACACCTACCACCACCTCATCTATGACAATGTCGAAGAGGACACCCCGCGGGCGCATGACATGATCGGCGAATGGCTGGCGGATTTCGACTCGGCTTTGCTGATCCACGACAATGATGCGGGTTATCGCTACTTTCTCGGAGGCGATGCAGTGACCGGTTACGCCCTGAGCGGGTCCTGCGATCAAAAATTGGATTTCGTGGAAAGCTTCGTCTCGTCCGAAGGGATCAGTCGGCTTTCCGAGACTCTTGTGTCGGCAATTACGCATCGGGAACCACAAAACCCCGCTCCGAATGATTCAATGGAATTTATCCTGGGACATTATTATCCCGAACTGCTGGATGAAGTTGTGGCCCGGATCAGGATATTGGTCGAAGAGAAAGGCATCCCCCCCTCCGAGATCGTGGTGCTGGCCCCCTATCTATCGGACGCTCTGCGCTTCTCCATCATTAACCGTTTGGAGCAAGCCGGCATTCCCTGGCGTTCGCACCGCCCATCGCGCTCCTTGCGTGACGAACCCGCCAGCCGGACCCTGCTGACCCTTGCCGCCCTCGCACATCCGCACTGGAATGTACAGCCTGCAAAGTTTGATGTGACGCATGCCTTCATGTTCGCGCTGGATACAGATCTGATCCGCGCCCAATTATTGACGGAGATCGTTTATCGCCAACGGGACATGCGCCTTTCGGGTTTTGACGAGATCAAACCCGGGATGCAGGAACGAATCACCTATGTTCTCGGTGAAAAATATACAAACCTGCGCGCCTGGCTGGGTGCCTACCGCGAAACGACCCCGCAGCCGTTTGATTTCTTCCTGCGAAAATTATTCGGCGAGGTCCTCTCCCAGCCGGAATACGGCTTCCACCGCAATTTGGATGCGGTTCGTATCGCCTCCAGCCTGATCGAATCGATCAAGAAGTTCCGGTATGCCATGGAGCCCTCCTATGTGGATATGGACAATCCATCCTTCGATCTCGGCCGGGAATACATCGCCATGCTCGAGGACGGGGTGATCGCCGCCCAATATCTGGAATCGTGGCGCACGGAAAACAAGGAAACGGTGCTGGTCGCCCCGGCCCACACTTTCCTGATGATGAACCATCCCGTGGCGGTGCAGTTCTGGCTCGATCCCGGCTCGAACGGCTGGGTACAGCGCCTCTCGCAGCCCCTGACCCACCCGTATGTGCTTTCCCGTCATTGGGAATCCGGCCGGCTGTGGGTGGATTCGGATGAAGTGAATGCGGAAACCGAATCGCTGGCACGCCTGGCTGGAGGGTTGTTAAGCCGCTGCCGCGAAAAACTATTCCTGGGACTGGCCGACCTGAGTGAGACCGGCTACGAAGAACGCGGGACGTTGTTAAAGGCTTTCCAAAAACTCATCCACTAACCCATCGAATCAACCCCATCCTTTTATATCCATGAGTTGACATGAACACCAATAAATCCCTACGAATTTCCATTTTCCTGATTATCGCCGCCATGGTTTTCATTAGAACAGCCAGTTTGCGGCACGAAAATGCAGATACAGATGTTTATCTGCAATGGTATAGCCAGATAGAAACACAAGGGCTATCAAAAATGGCCGATAATTACTCGGTCTACACACCGCCTTATCTTTACCTGCTCTGGCTGGCAACACTGACCAGGAACGTCATCCCGCCTTTAATGGCCATTAAGCTTATTCCAACAGTTTTTGACCTTCTGAGTGCGTTCGGGGTTTACAAACTGATCCGGCTTAAATATTCGCAGGGCGATGTGCCGTATCTGGCCGCGGCGGTTTTTTTGCTCCTGCCAACGATCCTCGTCAACAGCACTTATTGGGGCCAGGTGGACTCTCCGTACACCAGTTTTCTCCTGCTCTGCATATTTTTTCTGCTGACCGGCCGTCCTTTTTACGCGATGCTCATGTTCGGCATTGCGGTTTCGATCAAGGCCCAGAGTGTCTTCCTGATCCCGTTTCTGGGAATCCTGGCCTTTAAAAAGCGCATTCCGTGGCTTTATTTTCTGATCCCGCCGCTGATCTATCTGATCATGATCACTCCTGCCGTACTGGCAGGCATGCCCTTCATGGATGCGCTCCTGATCTATCTGGCACAGGCAAAGGCCTTCGGCGCCCCCTCCATGAATGCGCCAAATTTTTACTCCCTGGTGATCTATCCGCCCTATTACATGGATTGGAATACCGCCATTAATATCGGCTCTGTGATTGCCGCCATCTCGATCATATCGTGGACCGTGATCTACATCCGCAGGAAGTATGAACTCAATCAAAAGGTCATGCTCTTGTCCATATTGACCGGTTTCGCGCTCATCCCGTTTGTGCTCCCCAAAATGCACGACCGTTATTTTTATCCGGCGGACGCATTGTCTCTTGTGTTCGCCTTTTACTATCCCACGTACTGGTTCGTTCCCCTGTTGTTTCAGGCTGGATCCGGGATCATGTATTACGTCTTCCTGGGCTCGGTTCAGCCGGTTTGGTATCCCATTCTCTTTCCAATGTCAGCCATATTCATAATGATCGCCGTGGTTACCCTCTTGGTCAAACAACATCGCGAGACGACCCAGCCTTTAAAGGAGCAGCATGAACCTTAGAAGAGCAGCACCCCTCATCGTTTTCACGATCATCCTTTCCGCCTGCGGAGCGGGACCGTCCGCGGTGCCTGCAACTCAACCGGAAAGAATCGAGGCCCAGGTGCTGGAAAGTACAGCCATTCCATCTCCTTTATCAGGCGGACCGGCTATGGCCAACTGCCCGATCTTCCCAGCGGACAACTTTTGGAACACTCCCGTTGACACGCTTCCAACGCACCCGCAGTCTGATTCATGGATCGAGAGCATTGGCTCCACCGAAGAGTTTCACATGGATTTCGGTTCCGGGGAATGGGACGGCGGCCCGATCGGGATTCCCTTTAATATCGTGGCCGGATCCGCTGTCCCGAATTATGGAATCGAGTTCTATTATCCGGATGAATCCGATCCCGGGCCTTATCCGCTTTCGGATGATCCGCTCCAGGAGTGGAGTTCCGATCATCACATTCTGACTGTGGACAGTGACCACTGCAAGCTGTATGAGATCTATGACGCCAGTCTTGAAGATGGTTTATGGAGCGGCGGTTCCGGCGCGGTCTGGGACCTGAACTCGAACGCCTTGCGTCCCGCGGATTGGACCTCGGCGGATGCGGCCGGCCTACCCATCCTGCCGGGACTGGTCCGGTACGATGAAGTGGCCGCCGGGGTCATCCAGCATGCCCTGCGCTTCACGGCCGAGGACACAGCCGGTTATATCTGGCCTGCCCGTCATTTAACTTCCGATGCGCAGACCGGAATCCCGCCGATGGGCGCGCGCTTCCGGCTGAAGGCGGATTACGATATTTCCAATTTTCCACAGGAGATGCAGGTGATCCTGCAGGCCATGAAAACCTACGGCATCGTGCTCGCGGACAACGGCTCGAACTGGTATGTCAGCGGCGCGCCGGATGAACACTGGGACAACGACATGCTGCACCTGCTGGATGTGCTGACGGGCAATGACTTCGAGGCAGTGGATACTTCAGGGATGATGATCGACATTGATAGCGGGCAGGCAAAATAAACGCAGTCCTTCAACGCCGGCCGTCCTTGATCCATACGGGAAAATCGCTTTAGGAGAACATCTTGGAAACAGAAACAAGGAATCGTCACTGGCTGCCCATTGCCCTGCTTGCCCTGCTGATCGCAGCCGCGGGCTGGTACTATTTGCAAAATCAAAACCGCATCCATGCACAGGAACAACCGGTGACCCAGCTTCAACTGGCCGGACCGATTGCCGCCGCCGAAGCGGAACTCTCCGGCCTCGGCTGGCATGCCGACACCCTGATTCTGCTCCCGCAATATCCGGAACGATTCGGCAAAGGCGACGGCACCTTGTTCGCGCTTCCCAAAGCGGACATTCTTTCCGCACTGGATGGTGCGCATCAGACTCCGCTCGAACCTGCTCTTGTTTCCCTGAACGCCCCCGGGCTGAAAGAGTCCATACCAAATTATCAGGGTTATGAATCGATCGCCTTTAACGGAGACCAGGTCTTTCTGACGATCGAAGCGGGCGAAGGGACGGACATGCACGGCTACCTTGTCTCTGGTACGATTTCCGCAGACTCAAGCACGATCACCCTGGACCCCTCCCGGGTGACTGAAATCCCCATGGCATTCCCTTCCGCCAACCACAGCGATGAGGCCATTCTGATCGAAGGCGATTCCATCCTGACCTTCTTTGAGCTCAACGGCGCCGGCTTGAATCCCGCCCCGGCCGCACACACCTTCGACTTTGACCTGCAGCCACGCGGCACGATATCCTTCCCAAACCTGGAATACCGCGTGACAGATGCTGCCGCGGATTCAGGCGACTCGTTTTGGGTCGTCAATTACTTTTTCCCCGGTGACATCGACCAGACCGCAAAGATCGATCCGCTGGTTGCAAAATACGGTGAGGGACCCACCCATGCGCAACAGGCCCAGGTCGAACGGCTGGTTCAAATGAAGTACACTCCGAACGGGATCACGCTGGCAGACTCCGCCCCCGTTCAATTGTCACTGGACGGAGATACCGCACGCAACATCGAAGGCCTGGCCTTGCTCGATCAAAACGGATTCCTGCTCGTGACCGACAAGTTCCCATCCACCATGCTCATGTTCGTGAGAATGCCGAAATAGTCCCATTCCAAACCGGTCAATGAAGAAAGGAGCATTATGAAGGCAATCATCAAGATCATATTATTATTCCTGACCCTTCTCATTCCGGTCTTTGCAAGCGCTTGTAATTTGCCGGCTTTCAAAAAAACGCCCATCCCGGAATCATCCTCCCCTCTTGCAACACCAACCTTCCTGGTCGGTGACCTGGGGTGGGGTGCCATCCACGGCAAGGTCACGGATTCTGTCACCGGACTACCCATTCCCGGTGCGATAGTCACCTGCCGGCATTCGTCCTATACCTCACCCTCCTTATGCAACACCAGTACCGTCACCGAAAAAGACGGTATATATACTTTTCCGGAAAATTTTTTCCATGATACAGACCGGGTCCATTTGGAAGTACAGGCCAAAGGTTATGTGACCCAATCCCTTGACGTTAACTTCCTCATCAGCCCCTGGTTAAATGCGGACTTTACGCTGACGCCTGCCGCTGCCACCGAAGCTCCGCAAGTGATGTGCACCCAGCCCGCCTGTGGGCCTTATGAATCGCTTTTTTGTCCGCAGGGAGATTGCCCCAACGGCTGCGGATATGTGTGCGCCACTCCGGCCGCCATTTGCACACCGCCATTGTGCGCAATTGACGGGAACGAAGTTTATTTCTGCTCAGGCGTTTGCCCAGGCGGCTGCGGCACGACTTGCGCTACGATCACGCCTGGGCCGTGATTAATTCACAAGATCTTGTGTCAGACCCGAAAGAGAACTAACAGTAGCGGAGGATAACGACGGTAAAATAAGAAAAATAAATAATTTCTCAGCTAAGCAGCAAATTTGCTCTTGTACGTACTTGGTTACTTTTCGATAAGGAGTATCGAATGAATATTAGGTGGAGACTTGGGGTTGTATTTATTCAATTAATTGCTCTTCTTATAGCAACATATTACGCAACTGGCGAGCTATATTCAGCTTCAACATGGTTTACTGCTGGCTTATTTTCAGTAATAATAAGTTCCCAAATTCTTGAACCTTTCTATTCCCGTCCAGCAGATGTTATAGGAAATACTGTCATTTGCTATTTGCTGTATCTAACAACTCCCAAAACCGTTGCACAAATCGCCTGGAACGGGTTCTCGATTCTTCTTATTATTTTGTTTGTTCTGGCAATATTTTCGTCGTTGTTTGGTACCGGGAAAGAGTACGGGAAATATACTTTATTGGCAAAGGCAGCGAAAAGTTTTTCTACTGAAGCTACAGCGGTAAGAATTTATTCAATAGTTTTTTGGCTCTCATTAATCGAATCATATCCAAAATTAGAAAGACCCCTTTGGGTAATGGGGATTGCGTGGGCAATTTTAATAGCCTTTGGTTTAATTGATTGGCAGAAGATTTGGGAAATGAGAAAGACTAAAGATTGTTTTATCGAAGGCGCTATTGCGCCTTCTAGAATTATTGTCTCAACAACAGATTTGCCTAATCCTGGTTCTTGGGTAACTCTTCGCACAAAGGAATTTACGACTAAAGGCGTTATTATCTCTCGTATTAAAAGAATTGAAGATGTATGGGGACAAATATATTTAGATAATCAAGAAGAGTGCGAAAAACTTTTACGATCTCATAGTGTGTCATATGAAATGTTAAATCAAACAAATGAAGATGTTCTTGGTATTGCTGATGAAGGTTCAAGTCAAGAAAACCTTGTTTTTCAACCCAATCGACCATTAGAAATTGGAAATGTAGTTTCAGTTCAACATGGCGAAACTGAAATTCTTTATCAAATTCATACAGCAAAAATTCAAAAACTTGACGTGAAAGGCGGCTCACTTCTACAGACTCAGGCTTACGCAAAACAATTAGGAGTGTTTGATAAAGAGACATTGCGGCTTAAACAGTATCATTGGTCACCAACGCCAGGAAATGCTGTTACCAGAAGCAATCTAAAACCAGCAACTGAAGAAATAACAATACCGCAATCATGGATGTTGCTTGGAAATATCATCGGTTCAGATATTCCTATTTACCTTGATAAAAAATTAGTATGTGAGGGGCATTTAGCCATTCTTGGCATGACTAAGATGGGAAAAACTACTTTTGCCATTAAGTTGATAAACGCAATGGCAAATAATCGAATCATTACAATACTGGACCAAACAGGAGAATACAAAAAGCGTGGAATCAAGCCACATACTCCTGCTCATGATACTAGCGTAAATGGAATTGCCTTATTAGAGCCAAGACCTGAAGAGGCAATAACTCAAGCGTATAAGTACTTAAGTGACATTACGACGTTTGCACGAAATGAATATGAACGAGGAGTTCCAAAATTGAGAACCGTATTGGTCGAGGAAGCACATCAATTTGTCCCCGAACCAACTTTGTTAGATTACAAAGACCCGGGCAGAGAAAGCGCCCAAAAATTCGGCGCTTTGATGATGCAAATTAGAAAATACGAAATAAACACAATTTTGATCTCTCAAAGAACTGCGGTCGTGGCAAAAAGTGCGCTGTCGCAATGCGAAAACTTTATTGCATTTAGAAGCTTTGACAAAACAGGATTAGAGTATTTGGATACTGCGTCTGGGCATGAAATAAGCAATATTATTCCAACTCTAAAAAAAGGAGAAGCAGTTGTTTTTGGACCAGCATTTTCTTGTGATGTTCCAGTAGCCATAAAAATTATTCAAGAACCTGAAATTCAACAGCAAGAAAAGGATTCTATACTTGAAGATGTTATACCTGATTTTGACGAGTTCCAACCCGAAGATGAAATACCTTTCTAACATGTACTTGCATTTATATACCTAAACTATGAATAATTTCTCCCCACGCCCTTCCCAACAAAACATTCTCCGCTACACGGGCGGGCGGCTGGGTATTGCCGCTGTGCCGGGTGCTGGCAAGACCCACATCCTCTCCGCGCTCGCGGCGCAGATCATTCATGCAGACCAGCTGCAGGATGGGCAGGAAGTGCTGATCGTGACGCTGGTCAACTCGGCTGTGGACAATTTCGAGGCGCGCATCAAACGCTTCTTCGAGAATCCCGTCCAGGCCCTGTACAAATACCGCGTGCGCACCCTGCACGGGCTGGCGCATGACATCGTGCGCGAGAAACCCTCCAGTGTCGGGCTGGAAAATCAATTCAGCATCATCGACGAACGCGAAGCCGAATTCATCCGGCGCGAGGCGGTTAATGCGTGGCTGGCGGCCCACCCCGATTTTCTGGACGACTATATCGACCCGGCCCTGGATGAATCCAAACGGGACTGGGTCCGCCGCCAGCAATTGCCCAATCTGGTCGACTCCCTGGCCCTGGCATTCATCCGCTCTGCCAAAGACCGGCTCCTGACTCCCGAACGCCTGCGTGCCAAACTGGACGCATCCTTCGCCCCGCTGCCTCTGGCCGAACTCGGCTGGGGCATTTATGCGGACTATCAACGCGCGCTCGCCTATCGCGGCGCGGTCGACTTCGATGACCTGATCCGCCTGGCGTTAACCTTGCTGCAAAACGATGAGGAATATCTGGAGCGATTGCGTTTTCGGTATCCATATATTCTGGAAGACGAAGCGCAGGACTCAAGTTTGACCCAGCAGAAGATCCTGGGATTGATGAGCGGCGAGGACGGCAACTGGGTGCGTGTCGGGGACCCAAACCAGGCCATCTTTGAGACCTTCACCACCGCAGACCCGGACCTGCTGCGTGACTTTATAAAGAACAATCCCAATGCGGATATGCCCGAGTCGGGCCGGTCGCAGCCCGCAGTGATCGCGCTCGCGAATCATTTGATCGACTGGGTCATGACCGCGCACCCGGACTCCAAGGTCCGCACCGCCCTGTCCCTGCCCCACATCCAACCCGTGCCCGCGGGTTATGAGCCAGTTAACCCGCCGGACAACCCGGAAGGGATTCGCTTCATCAGCAAAAAGTTCACGCCCGAAGAGGAATTGGAGGCGGTGGTCAAGTCAGTGAAGAGCCATTTGGATTCCTTTGCCGATTCACCGCAGGCGGAAAAACCCACCATCGCGGTCCTTGTTCCGCGCAACCAGCGCGGCGTGGAGGTGGTGGAGGCACTGCGCAAGCGCGGCGTGGAGGCCATCGAGCTGATCTCGTCCACGGCCAATACGCGCGCGGCGGCTGGCTCTTTGAACTATTTATTATCCTATCTGGCCGACCCGCAGTCCGCGCGCAAATTGTCGAAGGCTTATGAAGTCTTTCGGCGGGATTGGCGAGTTGGCAACATGTCGTTGCGAGGAGCGGATGCGACGAAGCAATCCCCAACAGATGAAGAGATTGCTTCGACGGGAGAGCGCCGTCTCGCAACGACATTACAGAGTGAACGCCTCGCAACGACATCCGCTTTGCTTCGGCGCGTGGGCGAAGTGGAAAAATTCATCGCACCGAATCAGACCGATGACTGGCTGGCAGCCTTGGTTGAGTCCGAACCGGAGCACCTCATCGAGGAATTAAATGAATTCCGAGTCAATGTTCAAAGATGGCTGCAGGCGGTCACGCTGCCCATCGATCAATTGGTGCTGACCCTGGCTCAGGATGTGTTCAGCGAAGCCTCGGACCTGGCACTGGCGCATAAACTGGCGCTGGTGCTGCGGCAGGCCGCGGACGATCATTCGGACTGGCGCCTGCCGGAGTTGACCTCAGAGCTGGCGGTGATCGCGAAGAACGAGCGGCGCTTCATTGGATTCTCGTCTGACGATTCGGGCTTCGATCCGGACCGTCACCGCGGTAAGGCCGTGGTCACGACCATGCACAAGGCCAAGGGCCTGGAGTGGGACCGGGTGTATATGATGTCGGTCAATAATTATGACTTCCCCTCGAACATGCCCAATGACCGCTTCATTTCGGAGAAGTGGTTCATTCGCGGCGGATTGAATCTGGAAGCCGAGGCGCTGGAGCAGTTGAACGCGCTCGAATCCACGGGCGAGTATGATGCCTATGAGGAAGGTGCGGCCACGATGCGTTCGCGGTTGGGCTACGTGAAGGAACGTCTGCGGCTGTTGTACGTGGGCATCACGCGCGCGAAGAGGGATTTGATCGTGACCTGGAATTCAGGCCGTCAGGGGGATGCGACGCCGAGTCTGGCATTATCAGAACTAATGGGATTTTGGGAGGGCAGAGGATAAAAGTTGTCTCTGGCGTCATCGTCCCCAAGCGGGATGACGGATGAGCGAGTCGATGCGCTGGCAGGAAAATATTAAAAAGTTATTGGATTTACTTTAAGGATAACAGATGATTCAATTAAATAACATGAAGAATGCCTTAATAAAAATCATTGAAAAGTTCATATACTGCCTTGCAATTTCTATGTCTATTTGGACATTTTGGTTTGTTTTAAGTAAAGATTTTCTCCAAACCAGAGGCTTTGACGCAAATATTTTTTGTCTAGCCGGACAGGCTATTCGACATGGTCGAAATCCATATCTCACAAATGAACTTGGGACTGTTTTTTCCTGGAATTATTTACCCATTTTTGCCCATGGATTTCGCATATTATGTTCACGTTTTAATTTTCAACTAATGTACATATTTTATTACTCACTTATTTTATTATTTGCGCTTGAAATTTGGATAAGGGGAAAATCTTGGGTCTACGGGGCGGTACTTTGTATTACTGGATTATACAGTTTCGGATGGATAATTTATACTGGAAACATAAGTGTTGTGGAGTTGTATCTCCTTTCCCTTTCCGCGTCGCTTTTTTTCAAAAAGAAATATGCGCTGGCCATGTTCTTGCTCGGCTTGAATGCCAGTATAAAAATCACGCCTGTTCTTTATCTACCGATCTTTTTCCTTTTTATCGAACAAAAGAAGGAGAGGATGAAAGTTTTCCCTTGGGTCCTAGCTGGCTTTCTGTTTCCTTTTTTGATTTCTGGAATTTTCAACTTAAACCTAATGCCGTGGTACTTCAAGCAACTTCTCGGAGTTATTCCGGGTCAGCATTCCGCATTCAAAGAATACAATTCTTTCTATTTCACGAATCCCTTGTTTATATCTTTACTTTTCAACATCCTGGGCATTGATAAAATAATAACAATCAACTTCGCGCTGGCAATAATAGGGTTTGCGATTGGTGCAGGTGTTCTGTATTTGATATGGCTAAGGATGAAGTTAAGAGTTCAATCCGAAAATAACATGATACTTTTATTTTGCTTTTCCATAATAATATTTACCTTATTAATGCCGCGATTAAAACCTTACAGTTTTTTGCCTGCATTACTTTTTTTCTATGTGGCAAGCTCGAATCAAAGAAGATGGCTTCAAAGCATTTATTTGCTATTGCTTTCCATTTTACCTAACTTATTAAGCTATGCCTATAAATATGACATAAGTATTTCACTGCTTGAAAATTTGCCCAACGTTCTCAACAGGTGGTTTCTAATAATCGAAATATTCAATCAACCTTTTTTTTTGATTTTAGCCACATTTTTATTATTGTTTCAAAACGAAAATCTAAATTATCAGAATGACAACTGGTAAGCATTTGTATTCAAAAAGATGAACATATAATCTTAGTAAATCGAGTCGTTCTCTTTAGGAGTATCGTATGAATGAAAGCTCAAAGTCTTCCAAGCCAAAAGATTCCTGGGCCAGCGGCGACGCCTACGAACCGTATGTCGGGCGCTGGAGCAGGCTGGTGGCGCGAGAATTCCTGAACTGGCTTGCAGTCCCCGCCGAAAGTCACTGGCTGGATGTCGGTTGTGGAACCGGGGCACTCAGCCAAACCATCCTTCAATTGGCAAATCCGGCCAGCATTAAAGGCATTGATCGTTCGGAAGGCTTCATCGCCCACGCAAAGGAACATACTCCGGATAGCCGGGTCAAATTTGAGGTCGGGGATGCTGAGACCTTGAACGTCGACTCGGGAAGTTTTGACGCGGCTGTATCGGCTCTCGTGCTTAACTTTATCCCTCAACCTGAACGCGCCGTCAGTGAGATGACTCGCGCCACACGCTCAGGCGGTGTCGTGGCAGCCTATGTTTGGGATTACGCGGACCGGATGCAAATGATCCGTCATTTCTTCGACGCGGCCACGGCGCTGGACCCGAAAGCGGATGAACTCGACGAAGGCCGCCGTTTTCCCATCTGTCAGCCCGATGCATTAAGTCAGCTTTTTGAATCAGCAGGGCTCAAGAACGTCGAAGTGCGCCCGATCGAGGTCCCCACCGTTTTCCGTGATTTCAACGACTACTGGTCCCCATTTCTAGGCGGTCAGGGGCCCGCGCCAAGCTATGCGATGTCGCTCAGCGAGGAACGCCGCACCGCGCTACGTGAAAAGATCCGCACAAGACTGCCATTTGCCACTGACGGTTCCATTCCACTGGTTGCCCGGGCCTGGGCGGTCCGCGGTACAAAGTGAATGAAAAGAACAGTCCAAAATGGGGACTGTTCTTTTTTGTAAAACCAACCGGGCTTTTACTTCACCGGGGTTAAGACGATCACCGGGATCACACGCGACGTCTTTTGACGATATCCCTCGAAACCCGGCATGACTTCCACCATTTTGTTATACAGCCGGGTGCGTTCGGGTTCCTCAGCCACCGCCGCGCGGGCTTGAAATTTCTCGGTTCCAACTTCAACGGTAACCTGCGGATCCGCCACCACGTTGTAATACCAATCGGGATGGGTCGGCGCGCCGCCTTTGGACGCGATCACCGCCAGCCGGTCACCGTCACGGATGCAAGCCACAGGATTAATCCGTTCCTGTCCGCTCCTGGCTCCCTTCGTATGTAAAAGAAGCAGGGTTTTGCCCTCAAACGAACCGCCGACCCTGCCGTCATTGGCCCGAAACTCGTCAATGATCTTCTGATTTCGTTCATTTATCTCAGTCATATCCGTCTCCTTGGTTTGACCTCTTGCAAAAGTCAAAAATCCTAACCACGGAGACACCGAGCCACGGAATTTTTAATTATTTTTTCTCGGTGTTTCCGTGTCTCAGTGGTTCAAAAAGGTTTTACATGTAAAAGCCTTGTAACTTATGCAAGAGTTCTATTATACAAAATCAGGATGTTATCAAAGGACGCGTCCTTACCGACCCGGATTGGATGCCTGCCCAAATGGATGGGAAGGGCGGAAAAAAATATTTTCCGTGATGTGGAAGTCAAGTAAGTTGCACCGGACGGGGGAATCGGAAAATTCCTATCGGTGGATACGAGAACCGATTGTTGATGAATAATCGTGGCATTCAACTTCTGCATTTACAGGGTCCAACAAGTCTGATTCCGCTGCTGATGATTGAGCTGGGCCTGCTGGCCATGTATTTCAGGTTGAATGGTAAGGCGCGCAATGAAATAAAGACGAATCACGGAGGGTCGAAAATTTGTCGGCGAATTTCCTGATTACCGTCCTGCCGCCGTCTCGATTGTCTTTCGCATCCGGTTCGTTAAGAAAAAGGTCATGAAGAGTGAGAAAAGGTACAACGCTCCAAAGACCGTCAGGTACCCCCTGGTCATGATATAAGCCAGAGGAGTAAAGACCGCAAATAATGCGAATTCCAGCCACATCCAAATGCGAAGCTTTCCCTGGAAATCACCATCCGTATTTTGTTTGCGCGCCCAACCGCCTAAAATCCACAAATACAGGCCAAAACACAGGAATTCTGCTGGTTCCATGAATTTCATGAACCATTCCGGCGGCACAGTATTGGCCCAGAAATTGATCTCGCCCCCCAACGGCCAGAATAATTCCACGCCGTTGAACCAGACCACCAGGTCCAACAGGGCGTGCAGCAGCATTCCGAGGCCCAAACCGAGTCCCAGGTTATACCAGCGTACATCCTTTCTCAACCGGCCGATCAAATAGAAAGCAGCCACCACAAGGAGCATAAAAAAGATGCTGTGCGTCATCGTGCGGTGGATTCCCTCTGTCGGCGTCTTCGTCAGCGTGGCGATCGCCACACCCAGATTGTCCATATCCGGGACGAAACTTCCCAGCATGGCACCCAGCAAAAACCATTCCCGCCCGCCGATCCATTTCCGTACCCCCATTCCAACCATTCCGTGAAGACCTGCCTGTGGCATAAGAACCTCCTTTGGGTTAATTGGGATATCCGCCATTCCCATTATATGACCTGCCCTTGCATTTCCACAATATTTAAGAGAGTCGCAAACCGGAAGGGATTCAAAAAAGACACCCAAACCCGGGTGTCTTTTTTGAATGAGGGTTGATATTATTGACGGTTTTTTGGAACGATCGAGATACCGGAAAGCAGATAACCGTATCCCAGGGTGAAAAGAATGAAGATCACAAGCAGGACCCAGCCATTTGAGCGAATGACCGCACTGGAAGATGCCACGCCCATGACAATCAGGACAAAGCCGGCCAGGGAAGCCACCAGCAGCGTAATCGCCATGTTCTTTTGGACCCCTTCATCGCTGATCTCCTTGGCGATCCAGATAAAGATCGCGGAAACCAGCATGGCCCCTCCCAGGAACCTGGCAATATAAAGAGTGGAGATATACTTTTCCATTCCCAGCTGGGTAAGCGTGAAATCCGGCAGGATTAATAGCAGGATGCCAAACACCGCGACCACAACCGCATTTAAGATGAACATCAATCGGTAATTCATATGATTCTCCTGTTTTCGGAATTGATATTTGCAAAAATAAATATACAACAGCTCCCATCACAGGAAAAGTATTCCAATCCCGCAAACCTTACATTTACTTTGCAGGAAACTTGAATCGACATCACCCATTTGTCCTACGTGATATTTTTCAAGAGGACCCGCGGGAGCACACGGGCGTCAATCCCAATTGTCTTCGAGGGGAATTCGGGTCAAATTTCAATTAAATCCGGGAGCGGATGAAAATGAATAAAATAAAACTTTGTGCTATAATCGCGCCACAATGATAAACAACTCCTTCGCCAATAATAATGATAATGACGATCCCTGTATCGTTGGGCGAAGCTTTGCTGGTTGACGGATAGAACAAGTCAAATCAAATCGCCCGACGCTCATGCGAAGGGCGATTTATTTTATATATCACGTGTCATTTAAGACAGCGGAACGACCCAAAAAGCCGGAATCCTTCACTTCGCTCAGGATGACACAATTAAAACGGAGGCATACCATGTATAGAACGAATACCTGTGGAGAATTACGGGCTGCTCATGCCGGGCAGACGATCACCCTCTCCGGATGGGTCCACCGCAGGCGTGACCATGGCGGGGTTGTGTTTTTTGACCTGCGTGACCGCATGGGAATTGTACAGGTCACGATCAACCCGGACCTGCCCAAGGAATCGCTTGACCTGGTGGCCAACGTCCGCATGGAGTGGGTTCTTCAGATCGAAGGACTGGTCCAACTTCGCCCGGAGGGCATGAAAAATCCAAAAATGCCGACAGGCGAGGTCGAGATCATTGCCCGCGAAGTGAAGGTCTTAAATCCTGCAAAGACCCTGCCATTTATGGTCAGCGGGGACAATGATCTCCCTGACGAAAACACCCGCCTGAAATATCGTTATCTTGACTTGCGCCGCGAACGCATGACCCACAATCTTGTCCTGCGACACAAGGTCATTAAGTTCATGCGCGACTATCTGGACGAGCAAGGCTTCATTGAAATTGAAACCCCGATCATGTTTAAAGCGACGCCTGAAGGCGCGCGCGACTATCTGGTCCCTTCCCGAATCTATCCGGGTCAGTTTTACGCCCTGCCGCAGTCGCCCCAACAGGTGAAACAACTGCTGATGGTCGCAGGCATGGACAAGTACTTTCAGATCGCGCGCTGCTTCCGGGACGAAGACCTGCGCGGAGACCGCCAGCCGGAGTTCACGCAGCTTGACCTTGAAATGTCCTTTGTTCATCGTGACGATGTGCTGGCGCTGGTTGAAGGCCTGTTTACCAAAATGATCCCTGCCGTTGCGCCGCACAAGAAATTGCTTTCATCGCCGTGGCCAAAATTCTCGTATCGTGAAGTACTGGAAAAATACGGGTCTGACAAACCTGATCTGCGTTTCGGGATGGAATTGATCGAAGTCAACGACATTTTCGCCAAAAGCGAATTCCGCGTCTTTCAATCCACACTGGAAACTGGTGGCGTGATCAAATGCATCGTCGCCCCGAAATCAGCGGAGATGTCCCGCAAAGAAGTGGATGCGCTCACAGAAGTGGCGAAATCTTTCGGGGCAAAAGGAATGCCTACGCTGGCCATCACAGCTGAAGGCGTGAAAGGAAGCGCTTCCAAATTCGTCACACCTGCAGAAGTGGAGTCTCTTAAATCCAAAACGGGTGCAAAGGAAGGCGACCTGATCGTCTTTGCAACGGATGCGCGCGCTGTGGTCAATAAAGTATTGGGCGGTCTCCGCCTGTGGTTCCGCGATAAATTGGACCTTGCCGACAAAGACATGATGGCTTTCGCCTGGGTGGTGGATTTTCCATTCTTCGCCTGGAACGAAGAGAATCAAGCCTGGGAATCTGAGCATCATCCATTCACCATGCCGAAGTTGGAAGACCTTCCCAAGTTCGACACCGATCCGGGAGAAGTCTTATCCGACGCATATGACATGGTCTGCAATGGGTATGAGACGGCTTCAGGCTCGATCCGAATCCACCGCCGCGACATTCAAATGAAGATGTTCCAAATGCTGGGGATGACCGACGAGGTGATTCAAGCCAAGTTTGGACATATGCTTGAGGCCTTTGAATATGGCGCCCCTCCGCATGGCGGCATGGCCCCGGGTATCGACCGCCTGGTCATGCTGCTCGCGGACGAACCCAACATCCGTGAAGTAATCGCCTTTCCAAAGAATCAAGCCGGCCGCGATGTGATGGCGGATGCGCCTTCCGGTGTCGAGCCGAGGCAGTTGAAAGAACTGCATATCAAGTTTGAGTAAGAACATGACCATCCGTGTTTGTCTTGCCGGCGCGACAGGATGGGCTGGTTCAGCTGTTGCCCATGCTTTGGCCCGGGTCGATGATATAACGCTTGTGTCTGCAGTCTCCCGCACACATGCCGGACGCGCTCTGCAAGATGTGCTTGGAGAGCCGCGCCTGGACTGTCCGGTGTATGCAACGGCGCAGGAGGTCCTTGCAGCGCACCCATGTGATGTATTCTTCGAGTTCACAAAGCCCAATATGGCAAAATCCAATGTGCTGGCTGCACTACGGCATAAAGCGCATGTGGTGATCGGAACATCCGGATTAACAGACGCCGACTATGAAGAAATATCCACATCGGCTGGGGAGCACCAACGCGGAGTGCTGGCCGTCGGAAACTTCGCGCTGACCGTTGTTTTATTGCAGAAATTTTCCGAAATTGCCGCCAGGTTCATTCCCCAATGGGAGATCATTGACTATGCCCATGATGACAAAAAAGACGTACCCAGCGGAACCGTGCGCGAACTCGCATATCGGCTCTCCAGGATTCGGCCGTCGGAATTGACCATTCCCCTGGACCAGGTCCAGGGTCCCGTGCAGACACGCGGCGCGGCATTGACAGGGTCACAGGTGCATTCCGTCCGCCTGCCCGGTTACACCATCTCGGCGGAAATAATTTTCGGCATGCCCGATCAAAAACTCACCATTCGTCACGATTCGGGCAGCAGTGCACAGCCGTATGTGGATGGGGCCCTGCTCGCGATTCGCAACGTCCATACCCTAACCGGCCTGCATCGCGGACTTGACAGCATCCTTGATCTGACCTGACCCGGAACGGCAAATATTTGTGAGCACCTCATGACCCAAACGATAGACACAAAAACCGTCAAGAATGTGGCGCACCTCGTACGGCTGGGAATCTCGGAAGAGGAAGCCCAAAAATTCAGCGGGCAATTCTCGACCATCATTGACTACTTCGACATGCTCAACGAAGCGGACACGGAAAACGTCCCGCCCGCCTCGGACATCACCACCAACACAAATGTACTGCGTGAAGACGTGGCCAAAGTATCCATGAGCCGCGAGGAATTTTTAAAAAATGCGCCCCGATCCGAACGTGGATATCTCAAAGTGCCGACCGTTTTAGGTGATGAATGACCGGTCAATTCCATACCCTTCCAATTCATCAAATCCATCAGCTGCTCATTGACAAAAAGATCAGTAGCATGGAACTGACCCAGGCCATGCTTCGGCGCGCCTATGAAATCGACCCGAAGATCAGTTCCTATGTCACCATCACCGATGACCTGGCACTCGAGCAAGCGAGGCAGGCGGATGACCGCATCGCCAGCGGCGAAAACATCACCCCCCTGACGGGCATTCCTTTCGCGCTCAAGGACTGCATTTCCACCCGCGGAGTCCGCACCACCTGCTCCTCGAAAATCCTTGCGGAATACGTTCCGCAATACAGTGCCACAGTGGTCAACAAACTTGCAGATGCAGGCGCCGTGCTCATGGGAAAAACCAACATGGACGAGTTCGGCATGGGTTCCTCCTGCGAAAATTCCGCTTTCGTCGACACCCGTAATCCGTGGGACCTTGAGCGCGTGCCGGGTGGATCAAGCGGAGGTTCCGCCGCCGCCGTGTCTGCCAGCCTTTGCTCATTCTCGTTGGGCGAGGACACGGGCGGATCGGTCCGCATGCCTGCGGGTTTTTGCAATGTGACCGGCATCAAGCCCACCTACGGCCGCGTCTCGCGCTATGGCTTGATCTCGCTGGTCTCCTCCTTCGATTGCATCGGTCCCATGACCCGCGATGTTCAGGACTGCGCGATTGTGCTTGAAGCCATCGCAGGTAAAGACGAACGCGACAGCACAACGTTCAACTCACCGGTTCCGCAATACCATCAGGACCTGAATAAATCCGTCAAAGGAATGACCATCGGGATACCAAAAGAATATTTTGTGTCCGGCATGGAAGCGGGTGTCGAGTCGTCCATTCAGGAAGCCATCCGAACCTATGAAGCACTTGGCATGAAGGTCCGGGAGGTTTCCCTGCCCAACACCCGATACGCCCTGCCGGTTTACTATCTTTTGCTGATGGCCGAGGCCAGTTCCAATCTTGCGCGCTTCGATGGCACGCGCTTCGGCCTCTCCGTTTCGGAAAACGCCAGGGACGTGATCGACATTTACCTGCAGACCCGTCGCGAGGGATTCGGCGATGAGGTCAAGCGCAGGATTATGCTTGGCGCATACGCATTGTCTTCCGGATATTACGACGCATATTATCTCAAGGCCCAAAAAGTCCGCACGCTTCTCCGCCGTGACTTTGAAACTGCCCTGGCCTCCGTGGACATTCTGCTCGCCCCGACCTCTCCCACCACCGCCTTCAAACTCGGCGAAAAGACAAACGACCCGCTCGAAATGTATCTCTCTGACATATATGTCGTCGCCACCAACCCGGCAGGCGTTCCCGCGTTAGCCCTGCCCTGCGGATTTTCCAAAGGCATGCCTGTCGGGATGCAGCTGATTGGCAGGCATTTGGATGAACAGACCCTGTTCCAGGTCGGTCATGCCTATCAACAGGTCACCGACTGGCATGAACAGTTACCCCCAATTTAATGATGTCATTCAGGGCGGAGGGATGAATCTCCACAACAACCTTGGAGACCCTTCGTCATCGCTCAGAGAATCATGGCCGCAAGTACATTAAGGTAAATAAATGACTCAGACCTACGAACCCGTTATCGGACTTGAAATCCACGCTGAATTGCTAACGAATTCCAAAATGTTCTGCAGTTGTTCCGCGGATTATGGTTCCGCCCCCGAGCCGAATACCCTGATCTGCCCGGTTTGCACAGGCCTCCCCGGTGCCCTGCCCGTTGTGAATAAAAAAGCCGTGGAACTTGCCGCGCTCGTCGGTCTGGCCTTGAACTGCTCCATCAACCCGCACAATACTTTCGCGCGCAAAAATTATTATTATCCCGATCTGCCCAAGGGATATCAGATCTCGCAATACGAACTCCCGATTGCATCCAACGGCTATTTGGATATTCCGGGTGACACCGAAAATCCACAGCGTGTCACTGTTCGGCGCGTGCATATCGAAGAGGACACCGCCAAACTTACACATGAAAAGAACCATGCCCTCGTGGATTTCAACCGCGCAGGTGTTCCGCTGCTTGAGATCGTCTCCGAACCGGACATGCGAAACGTGGAGGCAGCACTCTCGTACGCGACCAGGATCCGCGCCATCCTGCGTTATCTCGAGGTCAACTCCGGGGACATGGAAAAGGGCGTGCTGCGCTTTGAGGCGAACATCTCCGTCAGACCTTCGGGCAGCTCCGAGTTAAGAACCAGAACCGAGATCAAGAACCTCAACAGTTTCCGAGCGCTGACCCGCGCATCCGCGTATGAGATCGAACGTCAAATTAAAGTCTATGAAGCCGGCGGTGAAGTGGTACAGGAAACCCTGGGCTGGGATGAAGCTCGCGGCGTGACCGTTTCCCAGCGCGGCAAGGAGGATGCGCACGATTACCGTTACTTCCCCGAACCGGACCTGCCCCCTCTTCAACTCGAGCCCGCGTGGATCGCCTCGATCAAAAGTCTATTGCCTGAATTGCCGGATGCAAAAACCCGTCGTTTCATGGAACAATATGAACTGAAACGGCAGGAAGCCATCCTGCTCACCTCTGAAAAACCCCTCGCGGATTACTTTGAGGCGGTCGTTTCAAAATCCAGGAGTTCCCCAAAAACGATCCACTCGTGGATTGCGGGTGAGTTCATGCGCTACATGAATGACTCGGAATTGGCTTTGGAAAATATTGACTTGCCCGCCGAAAAATTCGCGCAGCTCATTGACATGGTCACAGATAAAACCGTCAGCGGCAACTCGGGAAAGATCGTGCTCAACGAAATGCTCAAAAACGGGGGCGTCCCTCAAGAGATCGTCAAAGCCAAAAATCTCGCGCAGGTTTCAGATACAGGCTTCATTCAGGAAGCCATTGAAAAGATCCTGAGCGATAATCCCGGGGAAGTGGAACAATACCTTGCTGGCAAGGAGACCATTGTCCAATGGCTGATGGGACAGGTCGCCCGTTCCACCAAGGGCAAAGCGGACCCGAATGTTGCAAAGGAATTGTTGGTGAAGACCATGGAAAAAAGAAGAAAATAGGCAAAAAAAGGGAGCCTCTTTTCGGAGGCTCTTTTGTTTTATTTTGCTTTTCTGTCTTTCCCTTTTTTCTGATCCGGATGTGCCATCATGTCAATGGCCACCGCCACCGCCAGAATGAGGATCTCGTTCTGACCGGGGTCGATCTCCACCCCATAGGTGTCGGTAAAACTGAACCATTTCTTGGAGACTTCAGCCACCCGGGTCCGGCCCTGCTTGATCGTATATTCATGATCGAGGATACTGCCCTGCACGTCCAGATCCTCCCCATTCCTGACCTTGACGGTCCAGCGGTCGCGCAGCGGGGCGATCAGCGCTTTTTTGATCACGGCCAGTTCCTTGCCGTCTGCATCGTCGATTACCATCGTATCTCGAATGGTCAGCAGGCGCTCCTGGATCTGGGCCAGTTTCGTGCCCTTTGCATCTTCAAAGACCAGCGTCTTGCGGATGCGCAGGACCTTGCCGTCCACTTTGAAGGTTTTTTTGCCTTCGGCGTTTTCGATCCAGAAGTCGTCTCCAATGGAGATCAGGTTTTGACGGATTTTATAACGATTTGACATTAGGGGCCTCTTGTAGCGGATAGATAAGAATTCATTACTAGTATAACTCATCAATATGGTTTGAAATAATGAAATATAATGGTGATGCAAATAAACCAGATACCAAGTCATCCGTTCAACCAAAGTCAAGGCGAACCCGAATGTGGCGAAGGAGTTGTCAGTGCGGGTTTGGGAAGAAAAGAGATAGTAACCTGGAGTTTCCTTTGAAAACAAAATGCGCAATCCCTTTTCTTTTGTCTGCAATTTATCTCAGCGCCTGTGGCGGCGTTACACCCATACCTATGACTACTAAAACATCAACTCCCTCTGTCGCAGTTTCAACAAATATCCCATCTCCTGGAAACACACCTACTTTATTTCCAGACAGATGGGTAACTTCAACACCAGAAACAATATTTGGATATCCTACTCCTCTCATACCAGTAGAGCTGGATTCATTTGCTCCCAACATTCCTGTTGGTCAAAGCGACATCTCAACTCACGATTTATATATTGGGAAGTATGTTGTACGGAAGTGGTGCAAAGAAGATGAAATTATAAAGGAATTTTGCTCTATAACAATTTCTTCGCTTGGAGAGAAACAAGTTGAAATCTGGGGCGGACCAATTTATTTGGGGGCGGAAACAGGAACCGACTTAACTGGAAGAGGTTATCCTAACATTGTGGTCATTTCTGGTATTGGCAATGCAGCTGGAGAAGTAGTAGTATGGGTTTTTGAAGCTGGAAGCACTCTGAAAGAAATTTTACGGACGGGAAGCCGAAGAGAAATAAAATTTGTAGATTTGAACAACGATAAATCTTTGGAATTCACTGGTGAGGCAAGGATATGGTCACAATTTAGTGACTGCCAAATACTTAACTTCCCTTTTGTATATGAATATAACGCAGCATCAGGTTACGTAAATAAGACAAGCAAATACAACCAGGGGATTCTAGCTGCCATAATCCAGAGAGGTTTAGACAGCCTAATTTCATACGAAGCAGAAAACCCTAATGCCGAAGTACCATTATGCAATGTTTACGACCTAGTTTCAGCATATTTGGTTTCGGGCCAAACTGAAAAAGCATGGGACATCCTTGATAAAAACTATTCAGCCGAAACGGCGGCAGAATATAAAGCAGGGTTTCAAAAGGATTTTAGCGCCTATATTCCCTGATATTAATCAAGTAGCATTGATTCATACTATAATAAGTTCCAACACATCAAAATCGCAAACAAAACCAAGCGAGGAATTATTTCATGGCTGAAACCATTAGCGTTTCAAAAATTTCAAATTACGTCGAAAAGGAAGTGACCATCAAGGGCTGGGTCTACAACCGCACCGACAAGGGCAAACTGGTCTTTTTGCTGGTGCGGGACGGCTCGGGTTTTGTGCAGTGCGTGGCCTTCAAAGGCGATCTGGATCCCGAGATCTTCGATAAACTCGTACGCCTGCCTCAGGAATCCTCCGTCATCATCACCGGCCCCGTCCGCGAAGACAAGCGCGCACCCGGCATCCCCGGCGGATATGAGATCGGTGTCAAGCAGATCGAGATCGTGCAGGAAGCGGGCCTGGATTATCCCATGTCGCTTAAGGATCACGGCGTGGATTTTGCGCTCGACAACCGCCACCTGTGGATCCGCATGCAGAGTCAATGGGCAATCCTGCGCATCCGCTCCACGGTCATGGCCGCAACGCGCGAATGGCTCGACAACAACGGCTTTGCCGAAATGAGCACGCCCATTCTCACGCCTGCCGCCGCCGAAGGCACGACCACCCTTTTTGAAACCGAATATTTTGACGAAGGCAAAGCTTATCTCGCGCAAACAGGTCAACTGTACAACGAAGCGAATATCTTTGCGTTCGGAAAAGTCTATTGTTTCGGGCCCACCTTCCGCGCCGAAAAATCCAAGACGCGTCGTCACCTGACCGAATTCTGGATGCTCGAACCGGAGATCGCCTTCTGTGACCTGGATGGGCTGATGGAAGTCGAGGAGCAGATGCTCACGCACATCGTCCAGCGTGTCATGCGCGACCGTATGCCTGAGCTGAAATCCCTCGGGCGGGACCTTTCCAAATTGGAAAAAATCGTCGGTCCCTTCCCGCGCATCTCCTATGATGATGCCGCCAAGATGATCGAAGAATTACGCGAGAAGGAAACTGATCCTGAAAAGAAGGCGCTGCTTGCCTTCGAATGGGGCATGGATTTTGGCGCACCGCACGAGACGGCCATCACCAGTCAATTTGACAAGCCCGTTTTCGTTTACGGGTATCCCAGCGCGGTCAAGGCCTTTTACATGGAACCGTGGCCGGGACGTCCCGAAGTCTGCAAATCCGTCGATCTGCTTGCGCCCGAAGGTTATGGCGAGATCTGCGGCGGCTCCGAACGCATGAGCGATCCCGACAAGCTGTTGGCACGCATCCGCAAGGAAAAGCTGCCCGAGGATGCCTTCAAATGGTATTTGGAACTGCGCAAATACGGCTCGGTCCCCCACTCCGGCTTCGGCATGGGCACGGAACGGGTCACCTCCTGGATCTGCGGGATTGAACACATCCGTGAGGCGATCGCATTCCCGAGAACGATCAAACGGGTTTATCCTTAAATCAAAAACCGGAGGTCGAATGACCTCCGGTTTTTGATCCCGATTAAGGGATCTTCAGCACCTGCCCGACTTTAATGTTGTTGATATTCTTGATGTCGTTCGCGGATGCGATGGCCGCCACCGTGGTTCCGAACTTCACGGCGATGATGGTTAGATTATCACCAGCCTGGATGGTATAAGTTCGCGGCGGTGTGGAGGATGTACCCCCGCTGCCTGCGGACCCGGAACCTGATCCGGTTTCCTGCGGGATGGCCACAGCGACAGGCACGTTCAAGGTATCTCCGACCTTAAGCAGTTGCAGGTTGGCCGAGACGAGCTCCCGGACCGTAACGCCGTATTTGTTGGCAATGGTCTCGAACGAGTCACCGGTGGCAACCTTGTGGGTCTTGGGCTTTTCCACCACAATATTCGCACCGGCAAATTTATACAACTCCTCCAGAGTGCCATTAAAGATGTTCATATCCACGGAGGCATTGATCCCATTGACCACGCCCTTGTCGCTATATTGCCAGATCGTCCACGCAAACCAACCGCGCGGCAGGACCGGTTTCATTCCGTCAACGTACTGGTTGGGATATTGGGCCAGCCACAAAGGGTAATCCTTGGCCCATGCGGGGGGGCCGCCGCCGGGTTGGACCAGATAATCCTGCAGGAAGTATTGTCCGGAATAAATAATCGGCTTTTTTCCAAAGACGGCTTCCACACGGTCCAGCCAGACCTTCACAGCGGGGACGATCTTTTCCTTGGAAATGCCGTCATTCGTTTCAAGGTCCAGTACGGGAGGCAGTTCCCCATTATCCTTGACGGACTTAACATAATCAATAAAGTAATCCGCCTGTTTTTTGGCGTCCACATTACAGCGAAAGAAATGATAGGCTCCGCGCAGCAGCCCGGCCGACTTCGCGCCCAGCCAGTTATCGTCAAAGGTCGGGTCCTTGTAAGTGATGCCTTCCGTGGCTTTCGCGACCACAAACCGCTGGCCTGTCGCGCGCACTTTTGGCCAGTCAATGCCTGCATCCCAATAAGAGACGTCTATCCCGGGAACGGTTGCCATGTTTTCCTCCGTACGATTAAATTTTTACCAGACCCGTAAAGCGTAGCACAATTATTTATTTTAATCAAATATTCCAAGCCCATACGCATTGCACCCGGGTTAATGTATATCTATGCTTGCACCCATGATTATGGTATAAGAATCACAGCCCTTCTGTGTTCGTGATATCGCCTTCACGTTTTGAGCCAATACCGATTAAAAGGGTCCTTAACTTAATAGAAATAACGCGATAGGCCTGAGCCAAGGCGGCGTTTCTAGGTAGGGACCCACCTGCAAAAGCAGGTTCAAAACCTGGCGGTACACGGCATAAGCGGGGTTTCTCTCTCTCATATTTTTCGTCCGCCGAGGAAATGATCCCTGGCGGACGAATGTTTTATTTCTCCTGATGAACGGCCAGTGCGGCACGCAAACCTGATTCAAAAGCTCCCTGGATCCAGGCGTGATACAGCGAGGCGTGTTCCCCCGCAAAATGGATCCGCCCTTCCGGCTTGACGATATCGTCATAGAGCAGGCTTTGTTGACCCGGATCGAAGAGGGCAAACGCCCCTCCGGCATATGGGTCATCGTGCCACATGTGCGAGGCGCCGGCTTCAAACTCATCCATGATCTGGGGATGGATGACAGCCACATTTTCGATCGCCTGTTCGATGCGCTCATGCGGTAACAGTGACCCCCAACGCTGGGCATCCTCGGACCAGGTGTAGCTGGCCAGCAAAATACCGCGCCCGGTATCCTGGCCATAGTTCGTGTAATATAAATTGCGGATGGCCAGATCGGTAACCGTCCCGCCTCCGTAAATGCCCTCGTCCGTTTCCCAAAAGCGCCGGCGCGTCTGGAAGAATATCTTGGCGGAGGCGTCGTAGTGCAGCTGCCGGATCGCGCGTTGTTTGGCCCGCGAGAAAGGCTGGAGCACTTCCACATGCCTCAGCACGGGAAAAGGGACCGTGATGATCGCATACTCTGCACGGATGTCAAAGCCGCCGGCCGGTGTGTGGTAATGAACGACCACCTCGTCAGGCGTCTGATCGATGGCGACCATCTTCGCTCCATAACGGATGCGCGGTGCCAGTGCGGGAAGAAAAGCATGGGAAAGATGATCCATCCCGCCCACGATCTGGCACATGTTCGTATAATAGCTGCCGCCATCCTCGCGGAACAATTCCAGGAAGGACGAATTCATGACCGACTCCTGATTGTTCAGCAATCCGAACATTTCGATCATGCCTTCAGACCAGCCCTTCAGTTCGAGAAATTCACGCACCGAATACTGATCGTATTCCGCGATCACCTCATCCCAGCCGTCCTTTTCCACCTTTTGAACCAGGGGACGGATGGCTTCATCCCAGATGTCTCCCGCCAGCCTGCCTTTTTCCTTTGCAGAGGTCTCAAAACCCATCAAGTCGGGGTTGACCTGCACCTCGGCCATTCGTCGTTTTATCCCGCCAACATGCACATAAGCCTGCGGGTTGCCCATCATAAAATCAATGGTCTTTAATCCGAATTTTTCAAGATAGGCCATGGTCAGGGTGTGCGCACGCGGAATGCGCATTGCCCCCGCCTCTGCATATAATCCGGGCGCAAAAGGCTCGCGCAGGGTATAAATTCTGCCGCCAATCCGGTGCTGCGCCTCAAGGATCTGTACATCATGCCCGGCCTGGAGCAGTTCATAGCCGGCGGCGAGACCGGTCAGGCCAGCCCCAACGATCACCACTTTCTTGGGCCTGCCGTCTTTGGCTTTTTTGGAAATGCCCTGTTTTACAATGTCAACATAATCCTGTATGGAAGTCATGCCTGCCTCCTGTAAAATATGGAGCGATCATATCCAAAAAGAGGTTCAACAGCAATCACCAAAATGTACCTGACCAGTCTTCCGAATCGGCTGCCCTACTGCGTTTATAATATTGTCTAATTTGATCGGGCAGAAAATGAGCAAGAATCGGGTCGCTTTCGGAAAGTCCAGCCTATACAATCTCCTCATCGAAAGGAGACTCTTATGAAACCCAACCCTGAACTTTCCGCGCACTATCAAAGCATTGAACAAGCCATCCAATACATCGAAGACAATGTACACCGCCAGCCTGAACTGGACGAGATCGCCTCAGCCATTGGCTTAAGCGAGTATCATTTTCAACGCCTGTTTACCCGCTGGGCCGGCA
Organism: Chloroflexota bacterium; assembly: GCA_021414245.1. Classification (GTDB taxonomy): domain Bacteria; phylum Chloroflexota; class Anaerolineae; order Anaerolineales; family Villigracilaceae; genus Villigracilis. The sequence continues at coordinate 302,758 of JAIOOU010000007.1, read as the reverse complement.
TCAGCCCGAAACGTTTCATGCAATTCCTGACCAAGGAACACGCCAAGGAATTGCTTGCCCGTTCCGAGAATCTGCTTGAGACAACGCACCAGGTCGGGCTCTCCAGCCTGGGCCGCCTGCACGACCTGTTCATCAATACCGAGGCGGTCACACCTGGTGAATACAAATCCCGGGGTGCTGGCGTGACGATCCAGTATGGTCTGCATCAAACCTATCTCGGCAGATGTTTGATCGCCACAACCGGGCGGGGAATCTGTCATTTGGGATTTGTTCAAAACAGTGAAGGAGAAGCAATCGACAACCTGGTTGCGGACTGGAGGCAGGCCAGCATGGTCGAAGACTATCAAGCCACCGCCCCGCTGATTGCCCGCATCTTCCCTGACCGTGAACCGGGTCCGGCCTTCGAGAAAAAGAGTCAGCCGCTCAAACTTCACCTGCGCGGCACGAATTTTCAAATCAAAGTGTGGGAGGCATTGCTTGGCATCCCCGAAGGCTCGGTAACTACTTATGAGAATATTGCCACCCGCATCGGCAGCCCGAACGCATTGCGTGCGGTCGGCACAGCAGTCGGGCAGAATCCGATTGCCGTGCTAATTCCATGTCATCGGGTGATCCGCAAGAGCGGAGAATTTGGAAATTACCGGTATGGATTGGCCCGCAAAAAGGCATTACTTGCCCGCGAATACGGCATCTCCAATGTTTTCCCTGCATAGTAAGTGCAGGGAAAACAATTTACAAATAAAAGGGACAAAAATGAAATCAAAGATCTGGCTGGCATTGATCGCTTTATATATTGTCTGGGGTTCGACCTATCTTGGCATCAAGGTGGCCATTGAAACCATCCCCCCATTTTTTCATGCGGGGGTGCGCTTTCTGATCTCCGGCCTTATTCTTGTGATCTGGCAAAAGACTGCTGGCCACTCCATGCCTACGCGCAGACAATGGATCTCAACGGGAATCATCGGCACCCTGCTTTTGCTGGGCGGCAATGGATTGGTTGCCTGGGCGGAACAATTCATCCCTTCCGGCATCGCAGCCCTCATTATCGCGACTGTGCCGATGTTCCTGGTCATTGGCGAAGCGATTCGACCCAACGGCGTAAAACCCAACTGGCAGGGTGTCGTGGGACTCTTGATCGGATTTGCGGGAATCTTTATTCTGGTCGGTCCGTCCGAGTTTTCCGGAAGCGGTATGAAGCTGAATCCCCTCGGAGTAACGGCTTTGCTCTGTGCTTGTTTGTTCTGGGCCACCGGTTCGATGTACAGCAAGTCCGCAGACCTGCCCAAATCGTCTTTGATGAACACAGGGGCGCAAATGCTCATGGGCAGCCTCAGTCTTTTCATCATTTCCCTGATTTCCGGCGAACTGCATGGCTGGGATGTTGCGGCAGTATCCACGCGCTCGATATATGGGGTAATATATCTCATCCTTGTGGGCTCGCTGATCGGATTTGCCTCATACGGCTGGCTGCTGCAAAATGCGCCGATCTCCCTGGTATCGACATATGCCTACGTCAATCCGGTCGTGGCGGTTTTGCTCGGGACTCTGTTCGGGAATGAAGCGCTGGAGCCGCGTATCTGGCTGGCGACAGCGGTGATCATCGGGTCGGTTGTTTTCATCAACAGTACCAGGCCAAAGGTCAGGTATGAAATGAAGGACGGCGCGGAAAGCGCAACTTAAGCAGGAAGTCACAAATCAAAAAATATCAACAAGGAGAGTAGGAAAATGGACGGAAAAGATCTGGTCAAGCGTGTGAAGGAGGATCATGTCAAATTCATTTCGCTGCAGTTCACGGATGTGATGGGCGCCGTGAAAAGCGTGGACATGCCGGTTCGGCACCTCGAGGATGTGTTGAAGGACGGCGCCTGGTTCGACGGTTCCTCCGTGGAGGGGTTTGCCCGTATTCAGGAAAGTGATATGCGCCTGAAGATCGACCCGGATACGTATGCCGTGCTGCCCTGGTCTTCGGCGGATTCAAAACGCGCGCGCGTCTTCTGCGATATTTTCACCCCGGGCGGCGAACCCTTCGACGGCGATCCGCGCGGCGCATTGAAGCGCATTCTCAAGAAGATCGCCGACCGCGGCTGGATGCTCAACATCGGACCCGAGCCCGAATTCTTTCTGTTCAAAGCCTCCGACGGCAACGGCGTGCATCCCGTCCCCCACGATACGGGCGGGTATTTTGATTTCTCCTCCTTTGACGAAGCTGTGGTGGTACGCACCGCACTGATGGATGCCCTGGATGCCATGGGACTTGATGTGGAAGTGGGTCATCATGAAGTGGCCCTGGGGCAGCACGAGATCGATTTCCGTTTCGCGGATGCGCTTAAGGCAGCCGATAATGTGCTGACCCTGAAGTACACGGTGAAAGCCATTGCCGCCCAGCACGGTTTGACCGCTTCCTTCATGCCCAAGCCTGTCTTTGGCATTAACGGCTCCGGCATGCACTGCCACCAGTCCCTCTTCGACATCAAGACGGGGCAAAATCTGTTTTTTGATGCAAACGATACAGCCCATCTTTCGCCCCTGGCTTACTCGTTCATCGCCGGCCAGTTGGAACATGCCCGCGCCCTTGCAGGCGTGGTTGCCCCGACCGTGAACTCTTATAAACGTTTGGTCCCTGGATATGAAGCACCGGTCTATATTGGCTGGGCGCAGCAGAACCGCTCGGCTTTGGTCCGTATTCCGCGTTACACCGAGGGACGCGACAAAGCGGTCCGTGCGGAATTACGCTTCCCGGATCCCTCCTGCAATCCCTATCTGGCGTTCACAGCCATGCTGGCCGCCGCCCTGGACGGCATCGACAGGAAACTGGCTGCACCCAAGCCGTTGAACAACATCAACCTGTATCATCTTAACAAGGAGGAGCGTACCAAGCTGGGCGTAACCGAACTCCCCGGTTCGCTGGCCGAATCCCTGGGTGAGCTGGAAAAGGATGAAGTGGTGAAGTCCGCACTGGGCACTTATTTGTTCGAAGCCTACATGCGCGCAAAATGGGAGGAATGGGATGAGTTCCGCCTGCGTGTGACCGATTACGAGATCACGAAGTATCTGGAAACCGCATAAGCTGACCTAAAAGCACCTCCAGGGCTGAAACCCCGGAGGTGCTTTTTTCATCACCCGTTGTTGAAGCCTCAAATCGGGTATTGTTGATATAATTCGAAAATTCTCATATCTCCTTGAGAATTCATCTTATGGCCTCCTCCCAAATAGACACCCTGAAAAGTTACATTCCGGATATTCTGCAACGCCGCATCTTGAATGATCCCACGCCGCCAACCAAACCTTTTATCGAAAGGTATACGGCGGCTGTTTTATTTGTGGACATCTCGGGCTTTACCGCATTGACCGAGAATTTCGCCGCCCGTGGGCCTTCCGGCGCGGAGGATATTTCCGGCATTCTGAATAATTTTTACGGGCAATGGATCCGGATCGTAAGAAAATACAACGGGGATGTGATCAAGTTCGCCGGCGACGCGCTGCTGGTAATCTGGCAGGATCTCGACCTGGAAAAGGCCACCTTGCGTGCGGTCCATACCGCATTGGAAGCCCGCAGGGAATTGGAGAATTTCCGCGCCGGAGACCACACTCTGTCCACGCGCATCGCCATCTGCGCCGGTGAGATCGCACTGACCGGATTGGGCGGCATCTTCAATCGCTGGGAAGTTCTAATTACCGGCGAACCCATTGAGCAGGTCGGACGCAAACAAAAATTATTGCAGCCGGGCCAGATCAGCATCTCTCCCGAAGCCTGGGAAAAGATCAAAGGATATGCTTCGGGAAGTCCGCTTGAAGACGGCCACATGATCTTGAACGGGCTCCACATCCAGGTCCCGCCCGAAGCGGAAAGTAAATTTGACCTGCAGGAAGAGTGCATCCCTGCCCTTCGGTCCTACATCCCTGGAGCAATCGCCAAACGTATCGACGCGGGCCAGTCGGATTGGTTGGCGGAACTTCGCCGGGTGACAAGTCTCTTCATCAATATTCCCGAAATGACGCGCGGGATCGAAGCGAACGCAGCTCAAAATGTCGCCCAGGTTTTGCAGGGAGCGATCTATCGGTATGAAGGCAGTGTCAACAAGATTACCGTGGACGAAAAGGGGGTGTCTCTGCTGGCCGCGTTCGGTCTGCCGCCTTTTTCGCATGAGGACGATCCGCTGCGCGGGGTGCTGGCCGCCCAGGATATCAAGAATGCGATCACGGAAATGGGATTGGATTGTTTCATCGGCATTACCACCGGCCGCGTGTTTTGCGGCGTGATCGGCAATGAACAAAGAAGGGAATACACGATCAACGGCGATGCGGTCAACCTGGCCGCGCGCTTAATGGGCTCATCCGCATTGGGACTCAACCTGCCGGACGGTTCACCCGCCGCCATATTGACCGACACAACCACGTACGAATCAGCCAGGAGCCGCATTAATTTTTCAGCTCTAACTCCCATCGCCGTAAGAGGCAAGGCCCAGCCCGTGGCGGTTTTCGTTCCCCAGGCCCGTCATGCGAAAGACATGGGCAAGATCGCGCTGACGGACATGATTGGGCGCGAAGAGGAGCGCTTTGCACTGGCGGAGGCGTTGCGGGCCCTGGTCACAAAGGAAAGCAAGGCCATCATCATCGAAGGGGAAGCAGGTCTGGGTAAGTCCCGACTCGTGGATGAGGCCTTCCGTCAGGCTTCGGCCATGAATGTGAATGTCCTGATCGGGTTAAGCGAATCCATCGAACAAAGCACGCCATATCACGTCTGGAAAAATATCGCCGCGACGATCTTTGAGATCGAACCGCAGGCGGATACTTCGGAGCAACAGGTTCAATTTGAAAAAACGATCCGGGACGACCCTTCCTTCCTGGAGCGCGCCCCGCTGCTCAATGTTCTGCTGCCCTTTGACCTGCCTGAAAATGACCTGACCAAAAACATCACGGGCGAAGCCCGCGCAAGTGCCATGCATGAACTGATCGTGGAGCGGCTCGAAAAACTGGCCGTCAAGTCACCGACAGCCCTTGTGATCGAAGATGTGCATTGGATGGACTCCGGCTCCTGGTCATTATTAAACCTCGTTGCTCAAAGGGTCAGACCCATTCTGATCCTGGTGACCATGCGCCCGATGAATGCCGCCCCGCCGTTTGAGCTGACCATCCTGCGGGATTTGCCGTTCACACGCTTCCTGCATTTGGAACCGCTGGGCAATACCGATATTGAAACCCTGCTCTGCCAGCGTTTGAATGTGCGCCAACTTCCGGAAAAACTGGTCAGCTTCATTCGCAACAAGGCAGAGGGACATCCCTTCTACAGCGAAGAACTGGTCTATGCCTTAAGGGACAGCGGCGTCCTGCAAATCCACGACCATGAATGCAGACTCTCCCCAACCGCCGGCAATTTGGAGGCACTGAACCTGCCCGGCTCCCTGGAAGGGGTCATAACCAGCCGCATCGACAAAATGCCGCCCTCGCATCAACTCACCCTGAAAGTTGCCTCGGTCATCGGACGCATCTTTGCCCTTCAGGAGTTATCCGCGATCTACCCCATCCGTTCGGAAATATCCGCGCTGCCCGATTACCTAACCCAGCTCGAAAAACAGGAACTGACCATTCTGGACACCCCGGACCCAGACACTTCCTACATTTTCAAACATATCATCACCCAGGAAGTGGCCTACAACCTCCTGCTCTTTTCACAACGGCGCTCCCTGCATTGCGCCATTGCCGAGTGGTATGAAGAAGCCTTCGGATTGAACGCGCCAACCCACTACCCCGCCCTGGCCTATCACTGGAAACAGGCCGAGGTTGGGCCAAAGGCCCTGGAGTATTTTGAAAAAGCCGGACTGTTGGCCCTGCATAACGGAGCATACCGGGAAGCCATTCAATTCTTCACGCAGGCCATCGAAAAGATCGAGAATGCGAATAACGAGCAGACCCCGCTCATTCGGCATGCCTTTTGGCTGCGTTCCATTGGAGAAGCCCACATGGGTCTTGGACAATTGGAAAGCGCCCGCGGATATTTTCGCAGGGCCACACAGGTATTGAAGTATTCCTCCGCCAGCACCCCACCGACCATTCTGGCCGGACTGCTTTTACAATTTACGATTCAAAGTTTGCACCGGCAATTTCCCGGCCTCTTTATCGGCAGGAATAAAACAAAGGACAGGGAGCTTCAGGAAGCCGCTCAAAATCATACCAATCTCTCCTACATCAGCTTCATTGACTCTGAGACTTTTTCGATGGTCTATCACGCCTTGAAAGGTTTGAATCTTTCCGAGAGTGGAGGCAGCATGTCCCCACCGCGGGTTTGGTCTCTGGGAACGACCAGCGCGATCCTCGGAACCATTCCCAATCATGCGCTTGCCGAACATTACGCTCAAAAAGCCTTGGAGGCTTCTGCGCAGGTGGATGATCCACATTCCCAGATCTGGACCCAGCTGGCAGTCGGAACCTACAAATTAGGGGTTGGCGAATGGGAGACTGCCACACAAGCTCTGCATACCGCGCGGGACCTCTCCCGCCGCGCAGCCGATCGCATGCTGGAAGGCAACAGCCATGTCATTCTCGGCGGGCTGGAGTTTGCACGCGGCAGGGATTTCACCCTTTGTAATGAGCCATACAATCATTTGTATTCCCTGATGAAGGGATCGGGAAACAATCTATATCTGACCTGGACCATCTACGGGTTTGCGCTTTTGAATTTGGTGCGTGGTGAATTCGAAGATGCCCTGAAAGCCACCCAGGATGAAGAATCCTTTGACAGTGCCCCCATCAACCTGACCCATCTATTCGGCATCCGCGCCCTGGCATTCTGGCGGACACAGGCTGAAGAAAAAGCCATTCAATATTGTGCAAAAAGCCTGCCGATTCTCAAGTCCCTGCCTCCACAGTTATATTCATTGCACGTGGGAGAGCGCCCGCTGGCCCAGATCATATTTGAGGCCCGGGAAAGGGGTAAACCTTTCGATGTCCCAGGGTTTCGCAGCCCGGCTGAATTCAGAAAAACAGCAGCCAGCATACTGGGTCTCTTGCGGAAATTTCAGCGCACCTTTCCCTTCGGGAAGCCAAGCTATCTTCTATACCTTGGCTGGTTCGAATGGATGGATGACAGGCACGCCCGGGCACTCCGAACCTGGCAGGCAAGTGCCGCAGCAGCCCAAAAATTATCCATGCCGAGAGATGAGGCCAGCGCCTTGCGAGAGATCGGCCGACACTCCAATGGCGAGGCGCGAATCCGGTACTTACAGGATGCATTAAATCTTTTCAAAGCCGCTCATGCGCTATATGACTATACTGAAACGGAAAATCTGCTGAACCTAAAGACAGCCTGATTTGCGGGCCGGTTTTTTTTCTAAATCTGGATCAATTCTCAATGAAATATAACGCACTGGTTATATCCTCCCTGATCATTCTGATTGGCGCATCTGCATGTCAATCGCCCAGCGGACCCCGCCCGGGCGAAACCATTCAGCTGGCCACCTACCGCGAAAACTTTGTGGAAGTAGGAATCAAATTGGAAAACAAAGGGGATGGCCAAATCTTTTTATCCGCCACATTCATCCCGCTTCTTTCCGACCTGCACTTTTATAGTAAAGACATCCCCAAAAATGGTGCGAATGGACTGGGCAGGCCGACCTTGCTCGAAATCGCAAGCGACTCACTCATCAAAACAAGCGGGAACCTGCTGGAAAGTGTTCCCTCACAAATCCCGGATTTCGAGCCGAAGAACCTGGTGGTCTATCCGCCCGGGGCGATCACCCTGAGTCTGCCGATCATCCTGCCGGAGGGAGATCAATGGTTCAATGACCGGGTTCTTGTCACCTACATGGCATGCAATGAAAGAGGCTGCCGTCCGCCAGTGGAAGGCAAGGTCATTCCCATTCAAATTCCCGGCGACAACCTGATCCCGTAAGGCAAACATGAAAAAGAAAACCATCACGATCCTCTTCCCTTTGATTTTCCTCGCCTGTAATTATGTTACTGGACAGCGAGACGCTCCCGCTTCACCGGTGCCTGCTTCCGCCCAACCGTCATCCCCACAGCCAGAAGCGATCTCCACAACCACCTTCACCATCAGCAGAATCAAGAAACAGGATGGCGACCTTTTGACACAGCTTGCTGGTGAGGTACAAAAGGCAAAGGTCCTCCATCAGACACCATTTGTTGAATTTGATGCAACCTGGTGCCCACCCTGTCAGGCGATTGACGCAAGTATTAAATCCGGCGACCCATTAACCCTGAAAGCATTCGAAGGGATATATTTGATCCGGGCGGATGTGGATGATTGGGGCTGGGGGGATGGGAAAAATTTCAATGTCGAAGCCATCCCGGTCTACTATAAACTGGATGACCAGGGCCTCCCTACCGGCGATTCAGTGGACGGGGCGGCCTGGAAAGAAGACATTCCCGAAAATTTCGGGCCAGTTTTAGATAACTTCTTTCATGCCCGACAAAATTAAAAAAGAGACGCAGGGTTATAACCCTGCGTCTCTTTTTTATCATCTTTGCTTGAATCTTTAATGTTCGAGCACGCCGAGGGCCAACTCCCTGATCTCCTTGCGGGATTTATATTCCCTGACCAGTTTCCCGTCCTGCATCTGCAGAACGCGGTCCACATACTGGCACATGCGCAGGTCATGGGTCACCATGATGCCGGCACGTTCCTTCTCATGGATCAAATGTGCAAATGTCTCCACCACTTGAAAGGCGCGTTCCGTATCCAGGGAGGCAGTGGGTTCATCCGCCAAGACCACAGCTGGATTGTGGATCAACGCGCGGGCAATGGCAACACGCTGCTGTTGTCCGCCCGACATCTGGGCGGGCAGGTTATGCAGGCGGTCGGATAATCCCAGGCGGGCAAGCAATTCATCCGAACGCACACGACCGGTACGATCAAGGGTATTGTTCAATCGCAGCATGAATTCCACATTCTCGCGAGCCGTCAGATAGGGAATCAGATTATTGGATTGAAAGGTGAAACCAATCTTTTCGCGGCGCAATTTGACGCGTCGTTTTTCATTCATTTGCGCCAGGTCCTCCCCGTCGATCAAAACCCGGCCGCTGGTCGGTGTCAGAAGGGCAGCCAGGATCGACAGCATGGTCGTTTTTCCTGATCCACTGGGCCCTACCAGGGCAACAAATTCACCGGAACGCACCTGAAACGAAACATCATCCACGGCGTTGATGGTGGTGCCATCCAGGTCAAAGGTCTTCACCAAATCACGAACTTCAAGTGCAATATTACTCATGTATTTAACCCAACCTTAGAGCCTTTAACGGCTCAATACGTACCGCATAGATGATCGAAACCATGCCGCCGAATGGGCCGATCAACAGCAACAAAATCACCGCGAACAGGGATCGGGTGCCGTTAAAAACCAAGGGAATGGTTGGGGGAAATCCAAGGGAAAAGAGATAGGTCATCGTACCGCCAATCCCAACGCCAAGTGCAGTTACAACGATGATCTGAATTACTGCGGAAAGCCCAACCACCGCATTGGAGGACCCGATGGCTTTTAAGACACCGATTTGCGGGACCTTTTGCAGGATCTGAATTTGGAAGAAACCGCCGATGACCAGGATGCCGATCAGCAGGGTAAACACACCCTGTGTTTGTACTGTGCCCTGCTGGGCGGAATATCCGGGGATGGTATTAATGGTGGTGGCAATGTCTGCGACCTCGATATTAGGGACCTTGTCGACCAGCCGCACGGACATGGCGTCGGTCTGTGCGGGATCCACCAGTTTAACCGCAACGATATTCGGGTACGGGGTATCACTGGCAAGTTCGGCTTCGGATTGCGGCCGGATCTTTTCCCAGGTGGCTGCAGGGACAAAGATGGTAGGCTGAAAGAAATAGGATTGACCATCCACCAACCCGACGATTTCCAAATCAAAGAATTCGTCGTTTGTTCCCTGTGTGGAACGGATCTGGATCATGTCGCCGATCTGAAGATTTGAACGCAGGGCCACATTTCGGTCCATGACCGCTTCGCGCGCCTCCCCCCCGCGGAAGGCACGGCCTTCGAGAATGGGAGGCATGCCGGGCCGTCCGGCTTCCGCTCCGAGCAGAGAAACCTTCAATGGCTCGGGCAGGGAAACAATCTCGGTGTTGGAGGTGTAAATCGGACCCGCATCCGCCACCCCGTCCACGCGCCGAACCGATTTTACGGTGTTTGTATCCAGCCGGCTGGCGGATATGCTATAGTCCGATTTCTCAAGAAAAACCACCAGTTGAGCGTCCAGATTGGCGACGTACTGGCGGTTTCCGTTGGCCAACCCTTCCCCAAGGGCCGCAATAAAAAGAACGAGCAGGGTAATGAGCGCAATCACAAGGGCCACGAGCAAAAAACGACCTTTATTACGGATCACTTCCTTTACCGCTAGATATGTTGCAAGAAAAAAACTTTTCATATTATTATTTATCCATCATGAATTTCAAATTACACTACAGGGTCGGAATTGAATGGCTTCTTCCAATCCACGCCCATCACTCCGTGCAGAATCAGATCCACAGGTGGGTGATCCGCGATATCTTCATAATAATAAGGAAGACGAATTCGCCCGTCCCGGCCTATGATAAAGGTACCTGACATTTGGTAGGCGTCCTGGCCTTCAAGAGGCAGACCTGGCTTATAACCTTTCCGGCGCGCCAGGCGGCGATTTGAGATCCAAATTCGCGGGGAAAGCATGGTCTGCCAGGCAGTACCACGATACAGACCGAACGCCCTATAGGCTTCCCGATTTGGGTCTGCGAGACAGATTGCGCTGGGTGCACGCAGTTCACAAAATTCCCTGGCGGCTTCCGGCGAAGCGTGGGAAACGATCGCAAGCTGCAAACCTTTACCGGTCAGGGCCAGATGCGCATCGATCAGCTGATCCACCATTTCCTTGCATTGCGGACATCCAAAGTGCCGGGTGAATGCAAGCACCAGCACACTTTTCTTCCAAAGTGAGGATAGCGCCACGGGTTTTCCATTTACCCCCAATACTTTGACATCGGGGGCGGGGTCATTGAACTTAAGTTGATTGTGTTGTGTCATAAATTCCCTGCCAAAATTTGTTTTATCAAAAAATCCGCACCTTTGCAGATACGGATTTTGCCATCATCTGACCCTCAAATTCTATCAGATTGCACAGGTTTTGTACAGGTTTTGCAAATTGAATGGGTTTACAAAAACCTTTCATAAAACTCCCAAAAATCAGGCAATATGCAAAATTGACTTTTCGACCTTGTTCCCCATCCTCACCACCCTGCGCCAACTGCTGATATCGTTCAGCGAGATCCAACGGCGTTCCTCGGTTCGGTAAAACCAATCCTTGTCCTGCTGATAATAGACAAGCACGCCGGTCGACTCCCAAATATTAATGATCTCATTCCCATGCGCATGCGTATCATCAAAATCCGTGGTGGCACGCTGACCCATCTCACTATACAGTTCATTGAGTTCAAGCAAAAGCGAATTGATCTCCGGGGAAAGATGACTTACCTTTAATCCAATCCGATGGGCTTCCTCAAACAGGATCGGATAACCATGCGAGGGATATTTTGCATTTAACGCACCTGCGATCCTGTCCTGCATCTGGTCATCTTCAATATGATAAGCCAGCAATTCCTTGCACAACATAATGGACAGGGATTCGGCCCGATCAACCGCGCCAATCACCAGCGGATGAACATGTTGGAACAATTCCTGATAGGGATTTTCCCTGGCTTCCCCGTTTTGGGCCTGCCATAAGCGGACCACCTGCGTCAGTTCATCGAGGCTGACACTGACCCGGTCGTTATCGCGATCAATAGGCGAAAGGGAATGTGTGAGGGAGGTGTCCACCGGCGTAAGATAAGCCATCGGTCCCATATGGATTTCATTCGCCCCGAGGGCGATCATGGTCGCAGCGGAGGCGCATTCCAACGGGACCAGGGCAACCACCTCCCTGCAATACTGGCGCAGCAGGTTGACGAGACGCAGGGAGGCCTGACCATTCCCTCCACTCGATTTGATAAACAAATAGATCTTTTCCTGATGTCCGATCTTTTCAAGAAGTTCGTAAAAGGCCAGCACGTCATCATGACAAACGCTCCCGCGCGGATTATTGAAATAAGTCACAAGGGTGCCGCCCAGAAGCTTGTTGACCTTGCCGATGATCGCCTGGGTTTTATTAAACAGGATCGGGGGTTGCTTTTCCCTGCCTGCCTTCTTCTGTGCCGTCATGAAGTTCTCCTTGTCAAATTAAGTGGCGGTTATTTATAACATGTTTTATGTGGAGACGATTTTAATTTAAAACTGCAGCGTTTTGAACCGCCGCAGTCCATAAACGAAATAAGAATGCATTACTACTGCCGTGACCAGACCCAGCCGGCAATCAACCCGACAATTTCCCCGAGAAACACAAATGCCAGCACCCCGGACATTCCGCTCGCGATAAGCCAGTTTGTGATGCCGAACAATCCCAGGGCAAGATAGTTGTATGCAAGCAAGCCGCCGAGAGCAATGCCCAACGCCCAACGGAGCGAGGATCGGCGGTCGGAAATACGCGAGCCGGTACTATACGTGATCCATATGCTGAAAACAACAAATAACATGGCAAGAAACCAGCCCAGAAAACGCGGATGACCCTCAGGGGAAACATATCTGTTCACAATTTCCACAACCGGGGCTTGAGGTGTCGGCTCCGTGGATTGAGTCAATTCCGGAACCACGACCGTAACCGCCACAGCCCCAGATTGCGAAACATCCAATTGCAGAACTTCGGAGATCACGGCGGGTTCGCTGACCACCCGGATTTCCAGCAGTCCAGGGTTAACCAGCCCGAAAGCAGCTCTTGCCACCCCCTGGGTTGTGACCGCATCTGCCTGCTGTAAAATCCCGCCGCCTTCCCCGGTAAGCATCATCGAAAATTGTACCGGAGTCCCATCCGGGACAGAATGGCCATTATTGTCTTTAATCACACCGGTGCGAATTGCAATGGTATCTCCGATTTGAAATAGCGGGATCGGAGTCGGTTCGGGCGTGACCAGGGCCTGCGGGTCTTGCACGACAGGTTCGAGGTCCAGAAAGAGCGGAATGATCTGCTCGGGATCGGGGGCCATGATGGAGATCAGATCATATCCAATCCCCGGAATGGAAACCGGGGATGCACCGACCGGGGTCAATTCCTGAAAAAGCAAACGGGCTGCGATATCCACGAACTGCGGTTGTTTGCTGTATAGGGCAAAATAGGCCGTGAATTTTGAAATGGTGGTGGTATCAAAATAATAAGGTGCACCAAACGAAAACAAAACCACACGCTTTTCACGCAAGAGGTCCGGGCGCTCACGCAGGAAACGGCTGATCAAAGCTGGCTGCCCCCGGGATGCATCCGCAAGGGAAATAACCACCCAGTCGGCACGACTGATATCCTCCTCGACGGACGGAACATCAAGGTTATCCAGCAATGCCTCCAAATTTTGAAGCCCATAGGAGGAAAGCCTGAAGTTGGTGGTTTGATTACCGCTTTGCGGGCCGTAAAGATGAAGGACAGCCTGTTGCAGCGCATCCACCGCCAGGGATGGCTGCTGGGCGCACTCGGCACATTGCTGGACATTCTCAGCATCCGTAATAAAAACCATCCGTTCATCAGACTGCGGCGGCAGAGGCATCACAGAGGCAAGGTCCTGCAACTCCGGGCTGATCAATGTTGCGGAATTGCGGGCCACGTCAAAGGTCAAATCCGTTGCAGTCCCAATCTGATCCAGTTGGTTTGGGGACATCAAAACATTGGGCAGGATGAATGTTTTATAGAGTCCAAGCTTTACGGTCAATATACGGACCACCGATTCATCCACACGCCGGGCAAAGGCCGGATCTTCACGGTATTTTTGAGCGAAGAATTCGATGACGCGTTTCGTGGTTGTGTAGGAATCGGGGGCATCGTTGGATTTGATATTCCCAAGATATACAAGGTCGTTTCCAGCCAGAAATGCATCCCGCGCAGCAGTCCGGGCGCTGAAAGGCACACCGCCGGATTCGTAAAAATCCCTGACCGCCCGGGTACCGAGATCATCGCTGATCACCAACCCGCCGCTGGAATACCAGTCTGCAAATTGAGGCAAGGCCAGGATCTGCTTCAAAGCCTGGGGATCAAAGCTGATCGGTTTGGTGGTGGCACGGATATTTCCCTGAAATCCCTGATACCGGATGTGTGAAACCAGCAATCCATCCACGGTGGATTCTTTCGACACAGCATTGCCTGTAACCTTGTAAAAGGGTACGAACTCGATCTGCTTGAGTTGCTCGATCGATTTGCGGACCGTGGAGACTTCATCTTCCGGCAGGCGATCGGAACCACCAACTCCCGGAAAATGTTTTGCGATTACCAGCAGCTTATTGCCGCTTCCGGAGTGCAGGCCCGCCACATAAGCACTGCCCATTTCGCCCACCCAGAAAGGATCACCGCCGAACACTCTTTCGCCAAGGTCTCCGCCGGATGTAGTGGGTGCATCCAGAACATCCAGGGACGGACCCAGAAACATATTAAACCCCAGCGCAGAAAGTTCGGCGCCGCGAACCTCCCCCACTTGTTTTGCATAATCGGTGTTCCAGGTTGCACCAATCGCCATTTCACTGGGCAGCGGAGTAAGGCCGCTCAATATTTGATCGGTCGGATATCCATTCCCCTCCTGGGCAATACCGACAAAAAGCGGAATGTAGGCTGTTTCCGTGATCAGGCCGGTAATCGAATCCGGTTCGGGATTGACGGAATTATTCCATTCCAATCTTTGAAGCGCTCCGATCAAGTCGTGACTTTGTGAGATCGTATCGGCCGTAAAATTATTGTTCTGGGCAAGCAGCATCACTCCGCCCACATGAAAACGTGTGATCAGATCATGGACCTGGGAAGTGGTCCCGGTATCCGATCCGGAAAAGGTGACAAGAAAAAGTTGACCCACCCGCTCCTCGGGGGTCATCGAGTTCAAAATCACCTGAGCCGCCGATGTGGACTCGGAAGGCTGAGCCTGGACCGGAGCAGGTACCAGCAGTGCGGTTATGAAAATCAACAGAAATAAGGTCCGGATCAATCGCATCGCTTCCCCTTATAACACAACTTGCCTTTAAGATAAAACGGACGCCGCATAATGGACGGCGTCATTTGGATATTCGGTTCTTTCCCCGCTCCAGCCTGCTGCCGGCCTTCGATCAAATTCACCCGCCCCTCCCGAGCGCACGCACTGCCATTTGTGGGTCATCCGTAAAAAGACCATCCACACCCCACTCTTTGAGGCGGGCGAACTCCTCAGGCGAATTCGCCGTCCAGACGTGAACCCGGCGTTGAATCCGATGGACACGCTGAACCTGTTCCCTGCTCGCATTGGAAATGTGCGGATGCAACGCCTGATAATCCCCGAACATAAAACCGAAGGAACGCGCCCAAAGCCCCACCAGGCCCGGCATGGCCAGCAAGCCGCGTGGAATTTCGGGGGTCTTTTGGGATGCAATCCGCAAATTCGATGGCAAAAAGGATGAAAACAGGATCTGACCCTGATTGTTATGTCTTTTAATCAATTCACAGACCTTTGATACCAAACCATCCCGTGGCGTGGAATAATTGGTCAGTTCGATGTTGATCAATCCATCCTTCCCCACTGTTTCAAAGACTTCCTCCAGCAGCGGCACTTTTGTCCCGGCAAATTTTTCATCAAACCATTTTCCAGCATCCAGGCTGCGGATCGCCTCAAGCGGGAAGGAAGCCACGCGGCCCCTACCGTCCGTAGTGCGGTCCACCGAGGAGTCATGGATGACGATCACGTGGCCATCCGCCGTCAGTTTTGCGTCCAGTTCGACTCCGTCCGCGCCTTTGGCAAGCGCCTGTTGGAACGACGGCAGGGTGTTTTCCGGCGCGTGGACAGCATCGCCGCGGTGGGCAAAAACAACTGGGACGGGAAAATTTTCAAGCATCGGGAATCAGGCTCGGGATCGGTTTGAAGCGATTAAATATCAACAAAGTAGGCCTTGCAGGCGTGGTCCATCATTTCACGAGACATGGTCGGCGGGACGGCCAGATAGGAGGAAATATCGATGATCTGATCGCAGAGATCACGCGGGTGGGATGCACGCAGTTTGCGATTTCGTTTGATATACCATTCCTGCAGGAGATAGGCCAGTCCCTGATCGTTATATTCAACACGCTTGTCCTGGGCAACCCGTTTAAAGATTTCGCGATATTCCTCAAAGGTGGGGTCGCCAATCTCGATCTTGTGACGCAGGCGCCGCAGGAAAGCCTCGTCCACCAAATCTTTTGGAGGCAGGTTGGTGGAAAATACGATCAGCACATCGAAGGGGACTTCCACCTTGCGGCCGGTGTGCAGACGGAGATAATCGACACGGTTTTCAAGGGGCACGATCCAGCGGTTTAACAGGTCACGCGGGCGCACCTGCTGACGGCCAAAGTCGTCGATCAACAAAATTCCGCCGTTCGCCTTGACTTGAAACGGGGCTTCATAGAATTTGGTCGTGTCATCAAATACAAGGTCAAGGCCTTCCAAAGTCAATTCGCCGCCGACCACAATGAAAGGTCTGCGGATCTTGACCCAGCGCGGGTCCCGGCGGGTATTGGAACGCAAATTCCCGGTGGAACCTGTACCCGAACCACCGCCTTCATTATCGGGTGCAAGGCTGTGACTGACCGCATCATATACCTTGATGACCTGCCCGTCCAAATACAAGGCGTAGGGGATAAACATATTCTGGCTCAACACCAGATTGCCAAAGGCGCGGGCGATGCTGGTTTTGCCGTTCCCGGGCGGGCCGTACATGAAGATCGACGAACCGGAGTTCAGCGCGGGCCCCAGACGTTGAAAAGTGTTTTCAGAAATAATCAACTGGGACAGGATCTGGCGCATGGTACGGGTGGTCACTGTCAGGCGTCCACTCTTCTGGCGGCGAATTGCCTCGTTGTAGACTTCAAACGGAACGGGGGCCGGCCCCGCATATTGACTGCGCTCCATGGCTTCACGGGCACGCAGAATCCCCGCACTGGTAATGCCGAAGGTGTAAGCACCTTCGCCCAGGCCGCCCTGGGAGGACTTCACTTCTATGAATTTTTCCTGCTTCAGAGTGGTCAAAAGCTGATCAGTCACACCCGCCAGAGGCAGGGCGATCTCTTCGGCGATCTTGAAACCGGTTAAATAACCGCGAAAATACAGGACCTTAAGAACCAGATCCTGCAGCCAAAGAGAGGAAAGACCCGTCTCTTCAAGGCTGTTGATTTGCGGCGGGGAAAACCCCCCGACCGGAGCGGAAAAATTTCCCGTTTGTCTTGTCATACACCACCATTCCAACCATCAAAAAAATTTTATAAAGACGGACTAATTATACTTCTTTTCGTTTATAATCCAGATCCTATGAAACTATCAGTCATCATCCCTGTTTACAATGAAGTTGAGAGCATTCAGGTCATTTTAAAACGCGTCCAGGATACCAAACTTGCCGACGAGATCGTTGTGGTGGACGATGGTTCAAAGGATGGCACCCGTGACGTATTGGCGTCTCTGGACGGGAAAAAGGGCGTGCGAATCATCCTGCATGAGCACAATAAGGGAAAGGGTGCAGCTGTCCGCACGGGCATGGCTGCCGCCAAAGGCGAGATCCTCATCATCCAGGATGCGGATCTTGAATATGACCCGCGTGATTTTCCGCAGCTGCTTGCTCCCATTCAAGAGGGTCTTGCCGATGTGGTCTACGGTTCCCGCTTTCTGGGCCGCGCCCACCGGGTTACCATGTTCTGGCACCTGGTGGCCAATAAAATGTTGACTTTGATGACCAACATTTTGTACAACACGATCCTGACCGACATGGAAACGGGATACAAGGTCTTCCGGCGTGAGATCCTCAATGGGATGGTTCTACACGCCAACAGTTTTGACTTTGAGCCTGAATTCACAGCCAAAATACTTAAACGCAAATATCGTATTTTCGAGGTTCCAATCACCTTTAATCCGCGGGATTACACGCAGGGGAAGAAGATCAAATTGCAGGACGCCTTTGCGGCGGTCTGGACTCTGATCAAATACAGGTTTGTTGAATAAAAAGGAGACCGGCGATCGCCGGTCTCCTTTTTAGCTACGGTTTGACAAACACCCCGTAATCCAGAGTGTAATCACCCGGTTCATAGTCTGCGCTGCCGTCATTGATGGAAGCTTTGAATGTGGCAGTGGTAACCACATGATGTTCACCTCCCGGCCAGTTTCCGAGGACTGTGTAAAACAACCTGCATTGCTGCCCGCCGTTTTCCAGGTCTTCGGTATTGAATTTATCCAGCGGCACATCCTTGCCGTCCAGGGTGAATTTCAAATTGATACTCTCGAAGTTCTTGTTGAGAATATCCGTGGTGGTCGCACACCAGGCATACAGCCAGACCAGGTCCTCTGATTCGGTCAAAGGCACTGTGTAATTGAGAACACCCGGGACACCGAAATCAGCACTCTCATATTTTTCACGGGCCTTATCCTCAAGGAAACTTGTCCCCGAAGTCAACGCGGATGTGGCTGCCGCAGCACTTGCAATCTCCGGGGCCCCAGAAGGTGCCACTCCAGCGCCCTGAGGTTCGCTTACAACCTTCTCGGCGGCTTCCAGGATCACATCTTCGCCATTCGCAAGTCTGCGGAGCGTATCAGCGGTCACCGGGACGCGCACATCCGGCACAACCCCCTTTCCTTCCAGGTGAATATTTCCCTGTGCGTCCACGGCGCGGCCAATGGTAATCTGGACAGTGATGCCTTCCGGCATCATAAAATCTTCAACACTGCCGCCGGCGCCTTCACTGGGATACTGCCCAACGATCGTGGCACGGTCATTGATCGTCATATCATACGAGAAGAACTCACAGGCACTGGCGCAATTGGGGCCAACCATGACCACGACGGGACCATGGTATTGAAGCTCCTTGCGGGGAGGCAACATCAGGGTCTCATCGCCCGGGTCCATGTAAAACTCGCCACTGCCTTTGTTGTATCGGGCGGTATTTCCAACCACAGTTTCCTTGTCAAAGAAATAGGCAGCCATTTGATCGGCCAGCCAGCCGCTTCCGCCGCTATTGTTCCGCATGTCCAGGATCACGCCGGGGACTTCATTATCGTTGAAATACTTGATGGCACGCTCCCAAACCAGGATGGACAGGACATCGTTATCCAGAAAGCTGCTGATCTTGATGTATCCATATCCACTGGGCAGGACATCAAACTCAACCGGCAAGGCTGTCGGAGACTCACCCCTGCGGAAGGAGGCAAAACTGAAACTGTCGAACTCATCCACCACATCCAACGTTTCGGTTTGTTCGCTGCCGCCCTCATTCTTGAACTTGACCACCACCTGGCCCTTATCCAGTTTAAAGCGGGTCGCATAGCGCAGTTGCTGCAAACGCTTGATCTCCGGGTTGCTGAATGGGGAGGACCAGGGCACTGTCGCTTCGACCACATCGGCGACGGGCACTCCATCAAACGAAATGATCTCGGCCCCCCACGTCATGCCGGCCTGAGCCGCCGGACCGCCATCCAGAATGAAATTGGCTATGATCTTTCCGTCATCCGTTTCGCGCATTGCAAAACCCAGACCGCCAGCCGTATCTGTTTGAAAGTCACCGGAAAGCAGGGTTTGATCAAATCCTATATGTGTATCCGGAATGGACCAGAGGAAGTCACGCAGGGCGAGGGCGTAAGCATGGCTGTCCTTGCTTTTATCTGCCGCTTCAAATCGTGGACGGAATTCGGCGATCTTCGCATCCCAATCGATCTTCTTTAATTCCGTAAAGGCGTACTCGTTTTTGAATTTCGTGGCCATGCCGTCAAAGGCTTCGGTATAGGAAAGCTTCGAAAAGTCCACCATCGCGGAACTTTCGGGTTCAAACAATTCGACTGTCGGGCTTTCCGAGCGGTCAAGCTTAAAGGGCGATTGATCCAGATCGACAACCGACCAGCCGGCGGGCAGATCCATGATCGGATCGTCATCTGTGAACAATTTCGCGTCGTCGCCAAACCCGGAAGGGAATTGCTGCTGGTCATCCGGTGCATAAACAAGATATTTGCCGCCGTATACCTCAAGATAGGAATCACGGTCATCGCTGACCTTGGTGGAGGCGTACGCACTCGACCAGCCTCCGCCAAACTGATCACGGCGCTCAAGATATGGGTCGCCCCATGTATTGGTCCAGTAAGCCACGGCAAAGACCATGACACCGGTCTCCTGCCTGCCGTCATGATCCACATCATGCAGGGTGCCGTTCGGTTTTTCAGGCAGGGAAAGGCTGTAAGTAAACGGTGAGGTATAAAAATCCGAGGTGATCTCCGCGATGACCTGGGATTCGACCGGGATCAGGAACTTGCGATCACGGTCAATAAAACCGCCCTGATCTTCAAGGATCACCACGGGTTCGGCAACCCCTTCCGTAAAAAAGTAGTTGGTATATGTGACGGTGCCTGTCACCGTCGTGGGTCCGCTTCCCTGGGCGGCCGCTGACGGATTATCCGTAGCCACCCCAGGCGCACAAGCGGCAAGCAGCATGCTTGATAGAACAACAATTTGAATCCACCTTGTCTTCATCTCTGCCTCCTAAATTTTTTCAAATTATAACGCCGAAGTATAATGACCCGCATGAATGTGCAAACACAGATACAAACCGAACTGGACCGGGCCGCACTGGCCCGCGCCAAAGGAAACGAAGGACAGGCGCGCGTGTGTGCAAGACGCGCTGCCGGTATTGCCCTTCGGGAATATTTTACGGGCAGAGGGACGCCGGCCCCAAGCACGAGCGCCTATGACCTGCTGAATCTCCTTAAGGAGGATCCACTTCTTCCCTCTGACTTGAAACTGGTCGCCGACCATTTGACAGTGCGTGTGACCGAGGAATTCAGGCTGCCCATTGAAGCGGATCTCATTGCGGAATCCCGGTTATTATGCAGCTGGCTTTTAAATAAATAAACTCTGAAGACTTGCAATCTTCAGAGTTTATCAAGTCAATTTCAGGTTACACGCCGCCGTTCCTGCGCCCCACAAGGTAGTAAAATGCCCGTGCAAGGGTGACCAGCAGAAGCATCCCCGACATGACACCCCCAAACACAAAGAATAACCTGCGCCAGTCGGTAAGGCGCAAGGTGATCTCATCACGATTGGGCATGTGAATCCGGTCGCGCAGGCGCTGAACAATTTCCTTCGAAGGCGCGATCGGCTTCAAGGTCCCGGCCAGATGCGCTTCAAGGGCATTCAGCTCTTCATGGGGTGTCAATGTCGGTTTTCTATTCGTCATACTTTCCTGCTTGTTTGATTACACGGGGTAAACGATCAGCCCCACCGTGCCCGGCCCAAGATTTGCCGCGATGGAAATGGACAACTCGCTGAGCATGGTCTCTTTATGGTTGAAATATTTTTTGGCATCCTCAAGCAGGCCCTGGCCAGATTTGGGATCACGGGCATGAACGACAGCCAGATAAACGGGTTTGTCGCCATATTCTTCCTTGGCGATTTCGATTACACGTTCTAGGGCAGCTTTGCGGGTACGGACGCGTTCCGCCATATTAAGATCACCATTTCTGAGGATGGCGATCGGTTTGACATTAAGCACGGAAGCCAGGGCGGCCTGCAGGGTTTTCACACGGCCGGACATCTTTGCATACTCAAGAGTATCCAACGTGAGGATGACCCGGACCTGCCCCTTGATCTCCTCCAAATACCGGACGATCTCATCCACGGTTTTACCTGCCCGTTCCAGTTTTCGGGCTTCCCGGCACATTAAACCGATGCCAAGGGAACCGCAGGCCGAGTCAACAGGGATGACATTAAACTCACCCTTTAATTCCTCGGCGGCTGAAATGGCGGAAGCGTAGGTTCCCGAGAGCTTTGCAGTAATGTGGATGGAAAGAATCGTGTCCCCTTTTTGAGCAACCTTGCGGTAAAACTCCACGAATTGATGCGGGGAGGGCTGGGCGGTCTTTGGGATGCGTTTGGTCTCATCCACCAGTTTGTAGAAGCCTTCATTGTCCAGTTCAGCACCCTGAAGGTACGACTTTTCTCCAAACAGGATGTTGACGGGAATCATCTCAATACCAAATTCTTTTTGCCATTCCGGGAGGATGTCGGCCGCGCCGTCGGTCACAATTCTCAACATGCTTTAGTCTCCTTCAAGATTAAGATTTTGGTCTTCCAGCTGATCGCGAAGCGCAAGAAGGGTTCTATGGTAAAGGCTCTTCACAGCGCCTTCGCTTCTTCCCATAATCTCGCCGATTTCGGCGTTGGACATGTTCTCCACAAACTTTAAGATCAATAAATTTTGCCGTTCCCCGGGCAATTTGCGGATCATTCTTAACAAAGAGTCCTGCTCCTGCGACCGGACAAGGTTTTTCTCTGGATGATCCCCCCTGGATGGCAGGATGGGCATGTCATCCAGCGGAATTTCCTGCTTGCGGCTGCGGTCACGATGCCAGTTCGCAACCAGGTTATGGGCGATCCGATACAGCCAGGCCGAAAAGGGCACTCCACGATCGGTATAGTTCTTGATGTGGTTCATTGCCCGCTGGAAAACACGGGCAGTGAGATCCTCCGCATCATGTGTATTGCCTGTCCGGTAATACACATAATTGAAGATGCGTTCCACATAGCGCTCATAAAGCTGACCAAAGGCATCACGGTCACCTTGGGAGGCGCGGGCAAGGATTTCTTCTTCGTTATATTCCAGTTCCGGCAAGTTTAAAACCTTACCGGCGGGGTTTGTATAAATAACACCGCCGGATTTGAGAAGTTGCACCGAGTATAACATGCGCACGCAAATCACTTGCATGAGAGGGTTTCCCCATCCTGACCGGTAAGAGGCATTCGATTAACCACATCCCAAAGCAGTTGATTTGAAGAGAGCCTGAATCCTTCATTGAGTATAATAAAGGATTGCGAATCACATGCCCAATTTATTGATTTACTGAACACATGTGCTATAATACAAACTCCCAACAGGAGAACCATGTCATCCAACGTCATTCGCGTCGTGGGCGCGCGCGTCCACAATCTGAAAAACATCACCGTGGAAATTCCGCGGGATAAGTTCGTGGTTTTAACCGGCCTGTCAGGTTCCGGCAAGTCATCCCTGGCCTTCGATACCATCTTTGCCGAAGGTCAACGCCGCTATGTGGAGTCACTCTCCGCCTACGCCCGCCAATTCATCGGCCAGATGGACAAGCCCGATGTGGATTATATCGACGGTCTCTCCCCGGCGGTTTCAATCGACCAGAAATCCACCTCGCACAATCCGCGCTCAACGGTCGGCACAGTGACTGAGATTTACGATTATATGCGCCTGCTGTTTGCGCGGGCCGGGATTCCCCACTGCCCCATCTGCGGACGTGAAGTGGTCAAGCAATCGGCCGAAGAGATTGTGGACAAAATCGAAAAACTCCCCGAGGGCTCGCGTATTTTGATCCTGGCCCCCCTGGTCCGGGCCCGTAAAGGGACGTATCAAGCAGTTTTCGAAGAGATCCGCAAGGCTGGCTTCACCCGTGTTCGGGTGGATGGGGCCGTTTCCTCGCTGGACGACGAGATCGAACTGGACCGCTACAAGCAGCATACGATAGAAGCGGTGGTGGACCGCCTCGTGATCTCCCATTCAGGCGAAAAAGAAGAGAAACGGGCGGCCCTCACCCGCCTGACCGATTCGATTGAAACCTCCCTGAAATTCGGCGAGGGATATATCACGGTTAACCTGGTCGACAAAAAGGAGGATATCCAATTCTCCGAACATCTTGCCTGCCCGGAACACGGCGTAAGCATCTCAGAAGTGGAACCACGCACTTTTTCCTTTAATACTCCGCAAGGCGCCTGTCCGGATTGTCAGGGACTGGGCTCAAAACTGGAAATCGACCCCGAACGCATCATCCCGGACCGGGATTTATCCCTGAACGAAGGGGCAATCGTCAGCATGGAGTGGGGACCAAAAGAAGAAGGCGGTTATTACTGGCAATCTCTGCAAGGCGTGTGCCGCGCATTTAAAATTGACATGGATAAACCGGTCAGCGATCTGACCAAGGAACAGATCAAACTGGTCTTATATGGAACGGGCGAAAAACAAATCCAGATGGTGTACAAGAACACCAATGGAAACGAATTCAAATTTACGCGGGCTTATGAAGGTGTAATCACCAACCTGGAACGGCGCTACCGCGAAACCAATTCCGAATGGATGCGTGAGAAGATTTCCGAGTTCATGTCCGACCGCCCCTGCCCCAGCTGCGGAGGCAAGAGACTCAATCCCGCCGCCCTGGCTGTAACGGTGGACAATGTCAATATCGTGGAAGCCAATTCCTGGCCGGTATCCACCACCCTCGAGTGGGTGAAAAAAATCTCCGGCAAGAATTCGCCATTGACCTCAAAGCAGAAAACCATTGCCGAACGGGTAATCAAGGAAATCCACGAACGGCTTAATTTCCTTGTTAATGTTGGTTTGAACTATTTAACCCTTAACCGGTCAGCAACCACCCTTTCCGGTGGAGAGGCCCAGCGCATCCGTCTGGCAACCCAGGTGGGTTCGCGGCTGGTGGGAGTCCTGTACGTTTTGGATGAACCATCGATTGGGCTGCATCCGCGTGACAATGCCAGATTACTGGAGACTCTCAAAGGCCTGCGGGATCTTGGCAACACCGTCCTGGTCGTTGAGCATGACGATGAAACGATTCGCGAAGCAGACTGGGTCATTGATCTGGGTCCGGCGGCCGGGGAACATGGCGGCCAGGTCATCGCGGAAGGTACTCCGAAACAGATCCTGGCAAATACCAAATCACTGACTGGAGCATATTTATCGGGGCGCAAGCAGGTCGAGGTCCCGAAAAAGAGGCGCGAAGGAAATGGCAAGTCGCTGAGAATCATCAATGCGACGGCAAATAATCTGAAGGGTATCAACGTCTCGATCCCGCTCGGGAAGCTGGTCTGTATGACAGGCGTCTCCGGATCAGGCAAGTCCACCTTGATGAGCGATATCCTTTACAACGAACTCGCGGCCAAATTAATGGGCGCACGGACCATGGCGGGCGAGCATGAAAAGATCGAAGGGGTGGAGCACCTCGACAAGATCATTAACATTGACCAGTCTCCGATCGGCCGCACACCGCGCTCCAACCCCGGGACCTACACAGGGTTGTTCGACGAGATCCGAAAGCTGTTTGCCGAACTCCCAGAAAGCAAGGTCCGCGGATACAAGCCGGGGCGTTTTTCTTTCAACGTACACGGCGGGCGCTGCGAGGCCTGCCAGGGGCAGGGCGAACTGCGCATCGAAATGCAGTTCCTGCCCGATGTCTATGTGCCCTGTGATGTCTGTT
The DNA here is from genome assembly GCA_021414245.1 of Chloroflexota bacterium. Taxonomy (GTDB): domain Bacteria; phylum Chloroflexota; class Anaerolineae; order Anaerolineales; family Villigracilaceae; genus Villigracilis. The sequence continues at coordinate 277,458 of JAIOOU010000007.1, read as the reverse complement.
ATGGCAAACGCTTCAACCGTGAGACACTGCAGGTGCTCTTCCATGAAAAATATTCCATCGCCGACATCCTGGATATGACCGTGGATCACGCCCTGACAGAGTTCCAGAACTATCCGCAAATGCTGAACAAACTCAAACTGCTCCAAGAGGTGGGGTTGGGATATGTGCGTGTCGGCCAGCCGGCCACCACCCTGTCCGGCGGTGAAGCACAGCGCGTGAAACTCTCCAAGGAATTGTCGCGCCGGGCCACAGGCCGCACTCTGTATGTGTTGGATGAACCTTCGGTGGGTTTGCATGCCGCCGATGTGCACAAGTTGATCGAAGTACTGCAAAGACTGGTGGATGCGGGCAATTCGGTCCTGATCATCGAACACAACCTGGATATCATCAAGGTCGCGGATTGGATCGTGGATCTTGGCCCGGAAGGCGGCGATCGCGGCGGGGAGATCCTTGCAGAAGGGACCCCTGAACAGATCATGAAGGTCAAGGACTCGTACACCGGGAAATATCTTAAAGCCCATATGAAGTAAATGAAAAAAGAGGCCGGCAAACAAGCCCGGCCTCTTTTTTCATTAAATCAACCCGTTCTTCAGTTAAACCCCCGCGCACAACCTCCATTTTTCAGGTAGAATTATTTTACATTGCGTTGGATGGAAATTTGCATTAATAAGGCGCTTTGTCAAAAGGAAACGATTCATGAACAACAGACCTCCCATTTCCTCCTCCCCATCAAACAGTCTGAATGCGTATCGAAAACGCAAGATGCGGGGCGGGCCCAATATTGTCTACATCGTTGCCGGAGTGCTCGTTCTGGGCGGCGTGATTCTGCTCGTTGTCTGGCTGATGGGACCCAGCAAGCCGCTTAATTCCCTGTTCGCCACGGAAACCCCCACACCCACGCTGACCTTTACACCCACGAATACCTCCACCCCCACAGAGACTCCCACAGTCACCCCCACAGCGACGATCACGCCAACGGCAACATTCTCGTCGCCCTTTACCTACACCGTGCAGGATGGCGATTACCTGGCATTGATCGTGGAAAAATATAATCTCGGCGATGACGGCATTGCCCTGATCCTGCTGCTCAATCCATATAGTGGAACCGCCCCGGAAACAGGCATGCCGATTGGGATCGACCCAAGCACACAAAATATTATCCCCGGCCAGGTAATCCTCCTGCCCAATCCAGGCATGCAACTGCCCACCCCCACCCCGATCCCATCAGACCTACCGCGCGGCACCAAACTAAATTACACCATTCAAGCCGGTGACACACTGGCCGGAATCGCATCCAAGTTCAACAGCACCGAGGAAGCCATCATCAAGGAAAACAGCATCACCGATCCGAATGCCATTCAGGTCGGACAATTATTGGTGATCCCCGTGAACCTGGTTACCGCCACACCCACCCGCCCGCCTACAAGCACACCCATCACACCCGGGGCTGGAACAGTCCTCCCGACCGCCACTTTTACCCCCATAAACTAGGCTCTGTCGTTGAACACAAAGCCCGTCCGGCTCGCAAAGGAGCCGGACGGGCTTTTGAATTTACTGGACAAATACCCTCGCCTCATGTAAAATACAGCGCTGTCGTAAAGAACGAATATGTAATTTTTGGAGAAGAACCTTGGCTAATATTAAGTCCCAAATCAAACGCAATCGTCAGAACGAGAAGCGCCGCGTTCGCAATCGCACCTTTCGCGGAGCTGCCCGCACCGCTGTAAACCTTGCCCGCACCGCTTTTGTGGAAAACGATCCCAATACAAAAGAAGCCGTATTGAAGGCGATCAGCACCCTCGACAGGGCCGCCGAACAGGGCGTAATTCACCCAAACAATGCCTCCCGCCGCAAGGGACGTTTAATGAAACGTCTTGCTGCATTTATTGCCGCCCCTCCCGTGGTCGAAGAACCCAAGAAGAAAAAGGCTGCCGCTCCCAAGAAAGCAGCCGCCAAGAAGAAAGAAGCGTAATTTCAATTTACGTGAACACTTGAAACGGGAACGCCATCAACCGGCGCTCCCGTTTTTGTTACCTCCCCCAAATCGGCAGAGCCGTCTATAATCTGAAAATCATGTTTAATAAAGAACAACAACTCATCGAAACAAAGATCAGGGAATTCTGCGCGGCAAACGACATTCCGCTGGCGGAACTCAAATGGCAGCCCATCCCCTTCTCGGGTGAATGGGGTTTTGCCACTTCCTTTTTCCAGACCGCTGCCAACGAAGCACGAACTGGAAAAAGCGGGAAACCTGTCCCCCTGAGGGCCCAGGAGATGGCCGAACAGGTCAAAGGTCAGATTGGAACCGTGGAGGGGATCAGCCGCATCGACGCGGTTAAGGGATATCTCAATCTATATTTTTCAACTGCCGCCTACGCGAGCCGGGTCGTGGGGGAAGTACTCGCATCAGGTCCGGACTTTGGGCGGGGCACGAAAAAAAATGAGCGGGTCATGGTCGAATATGCCCAGCCCAACACCCACCATTCATTTCACATCGGGCACGCCCGCAATGCGATCCTGGGTGAAGTGCTCGCCCGCCTGGTTGAATTTGCGGGTTTTGAAACGATCCGCGCCTCCTACCCAGGTGACCTGGGACTGGGCGTCATCACCGTGATGTGGATCTACGACAAACTCTACAAGGGGCAGGAACCCAGTGGAGTACATGAGCGCGGTCAATGGCTGGCGAAGCTTTATGTCGAAGCGACTGCCATGCTGGAGAAAAAAGAAGACGAGACTCCCGAACAGACAGCCCAGCGCGAGGCCTACGATGCCGAACGGCGTGAAATGTATCGCAAATGGGACGCGGGAGACGCAACCGTACGGGAATTGTGGCACAGAACCCGCGAATGGAGTTTGGAAGAACTGCGCGATATTTTGGGCATTCTGGACATCAAGATCGATGTATGGTTCTATGAAAGCGAAGTGGACGAACCATCCAAGGTAATCATCGACGAGCTGATCCAGAAAAACATCGCAGACGACGAGCGCCCCAATGGCGGCGCAGTCATCGTGAAAATCGACGAGAAGCTCGGATTAACCAAGGATAAATATCGCACTGCTGTGGTTCTACGCAGCGATGGAACGTCCCTTTATCTGACAAAAGACCTTGCCCTGGCCAAGGTCAAGTTCGAACAATATCATGTGGACCGCTCGGTCTATGTGGTTGATTTCCGCCAAAGCCTGCACTTCGAACAGGCATTCAAGATATTGGAAATGTGGGGTTTTCCACAAGCGTCCAATTGTTACCATCTATCGTATGGTTATGTGACCCTGCCGGAGGGCGCCATGTCCGCGCGGCGCGGAACCGTGGCGCTGTTCAAAGAAGTCTATGACGAAGCCATAAAACGTGTCCTGCAGGTGGAGACGGAAAAGAGCGCGGATATCCCCGCGGAAGAACGGCAGAAGATCGCCTCACAAATTGGCCTGGGCGCGCTGGTTTATTCCATGCTTGCGGTGGATAACAACAAACATATCGTCTTTGACATCAACGAAGCGTTATCTTTTGACGGCCGGACGGGGCCTTACATTCAAAATGCCTACGTGCGGGCGAATTCAATTTTGAAGAAGGCCAACATTCAGTCTTTCAAAGCCGCAAACAGTCAAAACTTCGATTACGAATTGACCAAACACGAGATCGAGCTGATCGAGCAAATTTCACGTTTCCCGCAAACCGTTGAGCAGGCAGCCAATGAATACCGTCCGCTTGTGATGGCTTCCTATGCGTATGATCTGGCGAATACCTTTCATTCGTTTTACCATGCCGTGAACGTCATGCAAACCACGGACGAGAAGACTCGCAATGCGCGCCTGCAACTGGTAATGGCGGCGAAACAGACCATTGAAAACGCACTGCGTTTACTCGATATCCAGTCTCCTGATGTGATGTAGCCTTTCGAGCCCACAACCCCCTTTAGAGGTATGGACATGCAGAGAAAAACTGAGCCGAAAGTGCAGGTATTCAGTGAAATTGCCCCCTTGAAGGAAGTTCTCGTGTGGGGCGAACCGGGCATCGAGGCCCTGCTCGGGCAATTGCTGCCCAAATCAAAAAGCCTGTTCTTCAGTTATTACGAAGTATCCAAGGCCCGCGAGGAATTCAGGGGATTGCAGGCCCTGATCGAAAGGGAAGGCATCACTGTGATCCGGGCCAAGGACGCGGCAGCGCATCTGCTGGATAGTCATCTCTTTCCATCCCATCCGGAATCCATCAAGGAACTAAAAAGCCGGTTGCTGCAAAGGGCTGGCGAGTATTACCAAACCTACAAAAAGATAAAATCCGAAGAACTTGTCCGGAGCGGGGTGGAAAGTTCATTGGATGACATCTATCTTCAAGTCAAAAAAGACATTGACCGGATCCTCGAGGAGGATCTTGAAACCTTCGGTGAGACCGCCACGATCCGGATCAACTATGTCCTCAGTCTGGCCAAGCCACTTCCCCTGGCAAACATCTTTTATGGAAGGGATCAATCCCAAACGCTGGCAAACAAGATCATCCTCTCGGAATTAAAATGGGATATCCGCAAGCCTGAGGTGGGGGTCTACAAAGAGGCGTTGATCGAACTTGGTTACCGAAACTCATTGGTTGAGATCGCCTCCGGAGCCCTGGAAGGCGGCGACATGGCAATCCTCGAGAATACCTGCTACATCGGCGTGGGTTCGCGAACCGAGTTAAGTGCCGTCAGGGAATTATGTCAAAAGCTGTGGGACACGCTGGAAAGTCACAATATCCAGCTTGTGGCTGTGATCAATCGACAACACGCAGAAGAAGCAGGCAGGTTTACCGCCCCCATTGAGGATCACATGAGCGTGATGCATCTGGATATGTTCTGGATCCCGCTTCGAAAAAAACTAGTCATGGCAAACCGTGACGAAATGGACCGCCGGACCGTTCTGCGCCTGTCCATGAAAAATGGTGAAGTGATGACCGAGGAACTTGGGGGATTCCGTGATTTTCTGGTCGGCCAGGGCATTGAGATCATGGAAGTGAGCCTGCAGGAGCAGCGCAACTTCGCCACCAACCTGCTGAACCTTGGCAATGACACCGTGATCGTGGCCCTATCCAAAAATGAGCGTGTCAACCATGAACTCCGGCGGCGCGGATTCCGGGTGATGAGCGCGGAATTGAACAAACTGGTCAACGGGTATGGCGCCACCCACTGCCTGACCGCCCCCATAAAACGCAGTTCGCATTGACCAATATGTCATACCAAAAACAGGCTGAAAGTTATCTATGCTTTCGGCCTGTTTTCTTGTTTAATTCAATCAAAGAGACCGTATTGGGTAAAAACGATGCGACCCAAAACCAAAACCGGGTCGCATCGGACACTGTCCTCAGTGCGGTTCGTACGATAGGAGATTCCCATGCCGATCAAAACCCTCATCATGGGAGCCGCAGGCCGCGACTTCCACAATTTCAACACCTTCTTCCGCGGAAACAAGGATTATGAAGTGGTTGCATTTACCGCAACCCAAATCCCTGATATCGAAGGCCGCGTGTATCCCAAGGAACTCGCAGGCAATCTGTATCCAAAAGGGATTCCCATTCGCGCGGAAGAGGAATTGCTTGACCTGATCAAAAAATACGGCGTGGAGCAGGTGATCTTTTCCTACAGCGATGTGCCCCATGAATATGTGATGCACAAGGCCGCCATGGTCAATGCCGCAGGCGCGGACTTCCGCATGATGGGCACGCGGTACACCCAGGTGAAGTCCGCCAAACCCGTCGTGTCGATCAGTGCCGTTCGGACGGGATCAGGTAAAAGTCAGACCACGAGGCGTGTGGCTCTGATCCTCAAGGAAATGGGTTATAAAGTCGCAGCCATCCGTCATCCGATGCCATATGGAAACCTCGTCGCGCAGGAAGTGCAGCGTTACGCAAGCTATAAGGATCTCGACAGCTATAAATGCACGATCGAGGAACGCGAGGAATATGAACCACACATCGACAGCGGTGTGATCATTTATGCCGGCGTGGATTATGAAAAGATCATTCGCAAAGCCGAGGCTGAAGCCGATATTGTTTTATGGGACGGCGGAAACAACGACTTCCCGTTCTACGTGCCTGATTTGCAAATTGTCGTGGCCGATCCGCATCGAACCGGGCACGAATCAACGTATTATCCCGGCGAGACCAATGTGCGCATGGCGGATGTATTCGTCATCAACAAGGTGGACACGGCCGACGCGGAAAATGTGATCAAATTGCGTGAGAACCTGCGCAAGCTGAATCCAAAGGCGACACAGATCGAAGCCGCTTCCCCCCTCTTCGTGGATGATCCTGATGCGATTCGCGGCAAACGCGTCTTGGTCATTGAGGACGGCCCGACACTCACACATGGAGAGATGGCATATGGCGCGGGCTATGTTGCCGCACGCAGATTCGGCGCGAAGGAGATCGTTGACCCGCGTCCGTTTGCAGTGAAGTCCATTGCTGCGACGTACGCGAAGTATCCGAAGACCGGCCCAATCCTGCCCGCGATGGGATACGGCGACGCACAGACCAAAGACCTGGAAACAACGATCAACCGCTCGGATGTGGATCTGGTCATCATCGGCACCCCGATCGACCTCTCCCGCGTGATGAAGATCAAGAAACCGCACCAGCGTGTACGATATGAACTGCAGGAGATCGGTCAACCGACTTTGACAGATGTATTAATGAAGAAGTTCGGCCGGAAGAAGTAAAGGATCAGAAAAGGAAGAATCTAAAGCCGGGTGATAAAAATCACCCGGCTTTTTTATCCCGCAAAATTACAAAAGCGTACCGTGTAAAATAAAACCTGCCACAGAAAAATAGATGATCAACCCCGAAACATCCACAAGGGTGGCCACAAAGGGCGCGGAGGAAGTGGCCGGGTCCAGACCGATCCGGCGCAGGAAAAATGGCAGCATGGAACCTGCCAGCGATCCCCATAAAACGATCCCAACCAGGGCAATACCAACGGTCACAGCCAGCAAGAACCAGTGTTCCCCATAGGAGTTGAACAGGTAATGCCAGGTGGAAATCCGAATGAATCCGATGGTTCCCAAAATGCTGCCCAGGGACAACCCGGACAATATTTCGCGCTTCATCACAAGCCACCAGTCGCGCAGTTTCACCTCGCCCAGTGCCATGGCACGAATGATCAAAGTGGAAGCCTGGGAACCGGAATTGCCACCGCTGGAGATCACCAGCGGGACAAAAATTGACAACACGACAGCCTTTGCGATCTCATCCTCAAAGCGGCCCATTGCAGTGGCGGTGAGCATTTCGCTCAGAAACAAAATAATCAACCAGGTGGCGCGCTTTTGCACCATTTTGGAAATGGCGATCTTCATATACGGTTCATCCAGGGCTTCGGAACCGCCCATTTTTTGAATATCCTCCGTGGCCTCCTGCTCGGCCACATCCAGGATGTCATCCACGGTGACGATGCCGATCAGGAAGTTATCCATGTCTGTGACAGGAAGAGCCACCAGGTCGGCATCCTTAAAGACCTCGACCGCGCTCTCACGATGATCGGTTGCCTTCAGGGAGATATAACGGGAATCCATCAAATCCGAAACCGGGGTCTCCGGAGGCGCAAGCAGGATGTGCCGAATTCGCAGGTCATCGATCAACTTATTGTTTTCGTCGATGACATAGACCATGCTCATGGTTTCGCTGTCCTTGCCATAGCGGCGGATATGATCGAGTGCCTGGGCAATTGTCCAGTGCGGCCGGATGCGCACAAAGTCCGGCGTCATCAACCGTCCGATCGAATCCTCGTCATAGCCAAGCAGCTGCGAGGCAACCGTGCGCTCCTCGGATGAGAGCAGATTCAACATCTGCTGGATCACATTGGCAGGCAGCTCCTCCAACAGCGAGGTGCGGTCATCCGGTGACATGGCATTCAGAATGCCGGCCACCTCTTCGCGTGCCATGGCCTTTAGTAGCTCCTCCTGTCTTTCGAGGGACAGATAGGCGAACACATCGGCCGCCTGTTCGCGGGAAAGCAGACGGAAAACAACCGCCTCCTTCTCCGCCGACAGCGGCTCCATCAGATCAGCCAGATTTCCAGCAGGCCAGTTCCTTGTCGCTTCGCGCAATGTGTTAAAGTCACGTGCTTCGATCAAGCCTTCGAGATCGATCTTTTCGATGATATTTTCCATTTGTTAAACCTCTCTGTTCAATGAATTAATAAAACATGATTTTCCATCACAATCCAGCCGTGACCGCGACAACCGTAAAAATCGAGGCAATCACGATGGCGATGGAACTGATGACTGCAAAATTCCTTTGGAAGGCGTTATTGACATAACTCCCCATCAGGTCATGGTCGCTGGTCAGGCTGATCAGATAATAGAACACAAGGGGCAGGGCCACGGCATTGATGATCTGGGTGACCAGCGCGATCTGGAACAAACTGACATTGGACAGGATCACGAACAGGGTGGCGATCAACAATTGTGCAATATACAAAATGTAGAAGGTCTTGCTTTCCTTGAATGTATCATCCAGGCTGCCTGAGAGACCGAAAAATTCCGCAAAGGCATAGGCCGTGGACAGGGATACAATCACCAGACCCATAAAACCCGCATTGAGAATGCCGACGGCAAACAACTGGGAGGCGATCTTTCCGGCAAACGGGGCAATGGCCAGCGCGGCACGCTCCCCCGAATCCAAAATGATGTGATTGGCGAACAAGGTGGCTGCGGTCGCCACGATCATGAAAAAGGAGAAAAAGTCGGTCAGAAAGGCGCCCCAGTAAGTCTCCAGTTGGGACAAGGCAACCTGCCCTTTTTCAATCTTCTTGTCATAGGCAAAGCTGCTGATAAAGAACTGCCCCCAGGGAGTAATGGTGGTTCCCAACACACCCATTCCAATAATGAGATAGTCTTTTATATAGGTTTGGGTAAAGACCACACCGTGCGGGTAGGCGAGGTTGGAGAGCGCCAGAGACCAGTCTGGTTTGGCCTTGATCGCAGAGAAGATATACACCAGGAAAAACCCGCAGGCTAGGAGCATGATGGATTGGGTGATCTTGTAGTTGCCGCGCGTGATCAACACAAATGCGATCACCACGATCACGATCACCGCGGGAATGGGAGGCACCCCGAACATGGTGCTGGTGGTCTTCACGGCTGAAAGTTCCGTGATGAGCGTGCCGATATTCGCAAACAAAAGGGCCCCAAACATGAACATCGAGGCCCGTACTCCGTAGCGTTCACGGATCAAGTCCGCCAGCCCGCGCCGGGTGATGACGGTCAGGCGCATTCCCATCTCCTGTGTGATGCCCAGCAATAAGGTAATGATGGGCAGCAGGAACAGGATCGGATATCCCAATTTCGCGCCTGCAATGGAATACGTGGCAACCCCGCCCGCATCGTTATCCGCCATGGCGGTGATCGTCGCCGGACCAAAAACGGCCAGAATGAGCAGCAATCTCTTCCATACAGAGGAAAAGAACCGCCGGTTGCGGTTAATGAAAACCTGATTTTCCATGTCTGCCTCCCTTTAACGGTAAAAACGAGGCAGGTGCTTCTTCCATGCCGTCGGAATGATCTTGTCCAGCGCATCGTCGACTGTCACGATGCCATGCATCACATTCTGTTCATCCACCACAGGGATGGCCAGCAGATCGTACTTTGTAATGGTCTGTGCCACTTCATCCTGTTCGTCCGTCAAAGATACGCTCTTGACGCGGTCCTCCATGAACTCCTCGACGCGCGCCTGGGGGTTGGCAAAGATCAGGTTCTTCAGGGAAAAGACCCCCTTCAAGTGATCCTGCTCGTCAGTGACATACACATAAAAGAGGGTTTCCGCGTCGATGGCGGTTTCCCGCAGATATTTGATGGCTTCCTCCGCGGTAACATTCGGCGGGACACAGGCGTATTCGGTGGTCATAATGCCGCCGGCGGAGTCTTCCGGATACGACAGCAGCTTGCGCACATCGTCCGAATCCTCCTTATTCATCAGGGCCAGCAATCCGCGGCTGCGCTTTTCAGGCAATTCAGCCAGCAGGTCGGCCGCATCGTCCGGCTCCATCTCTTCGAGCAGATCCGCCACTTTTTCATCAGACATGTTTTCGACCAGGTCCGCCTGGAATTCGGTTTCAACCTCCTCGAGCGTATCGGCTAGCTGCTCCATATTGAGCGCCTCCAGCAGTTGTCCGCTCTCGAGTTTGTTCATATCGCTGATGATCTCTGCCACATCCGCAGGATGCAGTTCGGAAATGCTTTCGACCGGCACACGCAGGCGCATGAAGGGATCATGACGCAGCAGTTCGACGTCATCCCACGAAATAAAAACCTGCGGGGCGCGGAATTTCAGGATCGAGGACATGCGCAGGGTGGCCTTATCCAGGCCGAGACGGCGCAAAATTCCCAGCATGCCGATGTCGACATTGCCGACATACAGGGTCCCGTTGACGCGGACCAGTTCGAGATCGTTTACGCGAATGACACGTGCCCCATTCGTATCGATGATCTGTTTATCGAGCACATCGCGCGAAAGAAAAATATCGTTTTCAGCGGGTTGATAATCGGGGATCTCATCCGCCCGGCATTTCAGGGGTATCGAGGGCGCGAACAAGGCCATCACCAGCGCATAGGGCGCGATGATGATTTTGTTCTTGCCCTGGATGACCACCGCATCCACGATCGGATGGGTCGCATCCGCCAGTTCGCGGGCGATCAGATCCTCCAGTTTTCCAACATAGTTGCCATCAAAATCGGTGATGATGTGGCCGAGAATTTCGCTCAAGAAAGCCATGGGTACCTCCGTAGAATTTTGTTTTGGAGGGAAAACAAAAATCGCCTCCAGTTGACCGAAAGGCGATTCACACGTACCCGACATCTGCTACCGTTCCCCCGGCCTGGCCGGCCCCGGTTCAGTTCACGGACTGAAGCGGCCCAGCCAAGGTTGCGCGGAGGAATGCAAACGGAACGGATGATGCAAATCATGCCCTCGTTCGAACATTATTTGTTTATGACTATCATCGTCCATGCGAAAACCTCCTTGCAGCATGTGTCTGGATTTGCTTGTGCACCACATGTTGGTAAAATGAAAGCCTCCCGTCAATTGACCAGGAGGCAGGGAAAACTTGCGTTGAACGCGCCGCCTCTCTGGTTGAGCTTTAGCACTGCATATCGTAGGGATCGTTCCCGGTCCCAGCCACATTGAGTGAAGCCTTATGCCGACCTCACCTGGTATACCCTTTGGCGTCTTTCGACGTTTCAGGACAATGGCTTGTGTATTTTGCAGACGCCTCGCCTAACGAGGACTATTCAGATTACAAAATAGTTATACCCCCGTAAAAAGATGGTGTCAAGAATTTAAAATCGGGCAATCCCTGACTTATCAGGTCTGTAAATTCGTTTAGAATTATAGAAAATCATCCACAAAGGAAACCTTTTATGACCACACTTGCCCCCACCTTATCCACCCGTTATTTTCCACGCACATCCTCCTGGCTGCGTGATGTTCTCCTGATCATGCTCGGATCGCTTTTTGTTGCGGCCCTGGCCCAGGTGGAGATCCCCCTGCCCTTTACACCTGTACCGATTACCGGTCAGACCTTTGGGGTGTTGCTGGTCGGCGTTGCACTGGGATCCAAACGCGGTGCGGCGGCCCTTGGACTGTATCTGGTTGAGGGTGCATTCGGTCTGCCTGTCTTCGCCGGCGGCGCTCATGGACTCAGTGTGCTGACCGGGGCCACGGCCGGTTATCTGGCCGGCTTCGTCGCCGCCGCATATGCCATGGGCCTGCTGGCAGAACGGGGTCTGGAAAGAAGCGTACGGACCTCCTTCCTGCCTTTCCTGGCCGGCACAGTCATCATCTACGCCTGTGGAGTGAGCTGGTTGGCCGTTGTACTCGGCAGTTTTGCAAAGGCGGTCACATTGGGCCTGGTTCCCTTCCTAATCGGTGATATTATCAAGTTGATCGCGGCCGCACTGGCACTCCCCGCCGCGTGGAATTTAAGCAAATAAACCCCGGCCTGAGAAAGAGTTCTTGAAGGCTTCGGAGACCGAACATGGTCTCCGAAGCCTTCCTGTTTGGGCGGATACTCGGTTTGCGAAACGGCTATAATTGAAAATCGAGACTTTCCAAGAGATGAAGAGATAAACATGTTCATAGATCAGGTAAATATTCACGTACGATCCGGCAAGGGCGGGGATGGCATGGTGCATTTTCGCCGGGAGAAATTCGTTCCGCTCGGCGGCCCGGACGGAGGCGATGGCGGCAAAGGCGGCGACGTCATTTTTGAAGTCAGGGCCACGCTTAATACCCTTTCTGCGTTCCGACAAAATGAAAAATTCATGGCCGAAGACGGTAAAAAAGGCGGTGGTTCGGAGATGACCGGTCGGGGCGGCAAGAATCTGGTCATTTACGTTCCCCCGGGTACTGTTATTTTCGATGCCGAAACCGGCGCCCTTCTGGGAGACCTGACCAGCCCCGGTCAGCAATTGCTGGTCTGCAAAGGCGGGCGCGGCGGTTTGGGCAATCAACATTATGCGACCTCTCGCAATCAAGCCCCCCGCACGGCAGAACGCGGCGAACCACATGAGGAAAAAAAGCTGCGACTCGAACTCAAACTGATCGCTGATATCGGCATCATCGGCCTGCCCAACGCCGGGAAATCCACTTTGCTGGCAGCGCTGACGAACGCCAAACCGAAGATCGGCGATTATCCATTCACGACACTCGAGCCCAATCTGGGCGTGGCCAACATCGACGACGATACCACGGTGGTCATGGCCGACATCCCCGGCCTGATCGAAGGCGCCGCGGAAGGCGCGGGACTCGGCCATGATTTTCTGCGTCACATTCAGCGCACACGGGTCCTGATCCACATGGTCGACGGCCTGTCGGAGGATCCGCTTGCAGATTACACCCAGATCAACAGCGAACTGGCCCTGTTCGATCCCAAACTGGCAACCAAACCCCAGATCGTGGCCCTTAACAAGATCGACCAGCCCGATGTACAGGAACGCCTGGATGAAATCAAGGCGGGTTTTAAAAAGAAAAAGATCGAATTATTCACGCTTTCCGCAATGGCCCGCACCAATACCCGGGACCTGCTGATCGCCGCACATCAAAGACTCGCAGAAATCCCGGTGCAGGAATTGGATGAATCCCTGCCCGTGTACAAACCTGACGTGGATCCGAACCAGTTTGCGATCACGCGCGAAGAGGATGGCAACTGGCGGGTCACCGGCGTGGCCATCGAACGCTCCGCAAAGATGACCTATTTTGAGCACGAAGGCTCCCTGCGCAGATTCCAAAAATTACTGGAAAAACTCGGCGTGGACAAGGCCCTGCGGGAAGCCGGCGTTGAGGAAGGCGATACGGTTTTCATCGGCGATTTTGAACTGGAATGGCAGGAGTAACGAAGAGGAAATCCATGCCTCCAAAGTCAAAAACACAGCAACGCATCCTCGTCATCGTCCTGGTCCTGATCGGCCTGTTGATCACCATTTTCTTTGGGATGCGGGCATTGCATGCACTCCGAAGATTCAACGGCCATCACCCCCCGCCGCCGGGAAAGGTGGAAACGGATGTTGAATTGATCCGTGACTGGATGACCGTGCCTTTTATTTCCCGCATGTACCGAGTGCCGGATGAAGTCATCTTCGATGCGCTTGGCATTCCGCCGAAAAATAACCGCGACAAAAGCCTGGTGGACCTAAACAGGGAATACTACCCCGATACGGACGGGTTTGTGATTGAGCAGGTAAAGTCGGCGATCCTCGCGCATCAACCTGCGCCTCAACCTGCTTCGGCCCCTACAGCCATTTCTGCTCCAAGCGTTCCCGCACCCTAGCATGTCAGAATTTCTTCTTACACAAGTCATTAATTATGGCAACCCGCTCATCGGACTGATCCTGTTTCTGGGGGCACTCGGCCTGCCGATTGGCGCCTCGGTGGTGGTGATCGCGGCCGGCGCATTTGGTCAGCAGGGGATTTTGAACTGGCCCACCGCGGCCCTGATTGGTCTCGCGGGCGCACTGCTTGGTGATACGCTCAGCTTCGGCATGGGGTATTATGCCAAAGATGCGGTCCAAAACAGGTTTGGGAAGTCCCCGGCCTGGCGGAGTGCTCGTGTCTCCTTTCAGCAGCGAGCAGGAGCGGCGATCTTTCTCACCCGCTGGCTGGTGACCGCACTGGCCATTCCCACAAATTTGATCGCGGGCGGCAGCGGATATAAATTCTCGCGCTTCATGATCTACGACATTGCAGGCGAGACTCTCTGGATCGGCTTGTACGGCGGTCTCGGATATCTTTTCGGCAGTCAATGGGAACTGGTTTACGATTTCACCACCAACTTCGGCGGCCTGATCCTCGGCCTGGTCATCTTCGGTTTTGGCCTGCGGCAGGCCTTGAACTGGCAAAAACAAAATCGGACCCGGCGAAATCAAAAAGCGGAAGCTTGAAGCTTCCGCTTTTTGATTCTAGTGGTGATGTCCCTCTTCGTGGACGTGCCCGTGCTCAAGCTCCTCCTTGGTGGGTTCGCGCAGGGCCACCACGGTCACACTGAAATGCAATTCGGCCCCGGCCAGCGGATGGTTGAAATCGAGACGCACGCTTTCATCGCTGACACTCTCCACGCGGGCATATTGATTCTGTCCTTCCTCATCGGTCACGCTTAATTCCAGACCCTCCTCGATCTCGAGGTCGCTGGGAAGTTCACTGCGCGGCACATCCATGAAACCTTCCTCATCGAATTCGCCATAGCCGTCTTCGGGGGCTACAACGACATCCTTGCTTTCCCCGATCTTCATACCGATCATTTCGCGTTCCAGCCCGGGTACAATGTTTTCATACCCGGCAAGAAATTGCAAAGGGCCGGCGTCATCGGAGGAATCGAGCACCTCCCCGTCCACGCGTAATGTGTAATCCATGGAAACCACCAGGCCGTCCTGCACTGTATCTTTGCTCATTTTTCATCCTTTTTTAAAATTGGTGCGTCCATTTTACCAGTGATTGGACATGCCGCGGCAAAACCCCGAATTCACGGCCGCTCCTTTATAATCCCTGCATGCGGTACGATTTATGCCTGCCCTGGTATTGGGAATACGACGACACGTTTGCAGGACTGATCGAGCGGGCCTGCATGGAAGAAGGCATTACCCTCTGGCAGATCAAACCCGACAACCTGCTTGAATCGATCACAGCACTTTACAAGGGAGTACTGACTTTCAAAACTCTGCTTCATCGCGGCCAGGGCGAAGCAACTTTTGACCCGATCCCGCGCTGGGCCTTGGAATTCGGCGCGCGGCGGATCAATCCCGCCGAAGTCTCAGCCTGGTCCGAAGACAAGGCCACCATGCACCTTGAGCTGATCCATGCCGGACTTCACACCCCATACACCATCCTGTTGGCTCCCTTCCTGGAGCAACCGGTTCTTCCGGAAATCGACCTGGCTCCCCTGGGGGAAAATTTCGTGATCAAACCATCCAACGGCGGAGGCGGTGAGGGTGTGATCCTTGGCGCTTCGAGCCGGGATGAAATATTGCAGGCACGCATGGAATTCCCCGAACAAAAATATTTGATCCAGGCACATGTTACGCCATGCATGATCGAGGATGCACCGGCATGGTTCCGCGTCTTTTATGCCAATGGGGAAACCTACCCGTGCTGGTGGGATACCGACACACACATCTACGCGCCTGTCACAGCAGAGGAAGAGTCTCAGTACCGCCTGGGCAGGCTGAGGGAAATCACGAAGCGCATCGCCTCCATCTGCAAACTGGACTGGTTCTCGACCGAGATCGCCATGGCCGATGAGTTCATCGTTGTGGATTACGTGAACGACGAGATCGATACGCGCGTGCAGTCGCAGGCCCTGGACGGAGTGCCCGACGAAATCATGCAAAGTATTGCCAGACAACTTGTGAAGATCGCAAAGGAAAATTTATGACAAAATTACGTGCACGCGACCTGGGAATCCCATTTGAAGGCGGCACCGGGCCATTCAACGCGATCACGGACGTTTCCGGTGTGACCGTTGGATATGCCACCGTGATCGAAGGCCACTCAGCCCGTACAGGGGTAACAATCATCCATCCGCACGGAAGCAGGGACCATACGCCCGTGTATGCAGGCGTGCATTCCTTCAATGGCAATGGCGAAATGACAGGTGCGGCGTGGGTTGAGGAAGGCGGCCTGCTCGAGGGACCGATCGGGATCACCAATACACACAGCGTGGGCATTGTGCGCGATACGATCATTGCATGGCAGGCGAAAAACGGCGCGCTTTATCAAAGATGGTCCTGTCCTGTCGTCGCCGAAACGGCGGACGGCTGGCTGAATGACATGAACAGTTTTCATGTAAAGGAACACCATATAATGAAGGCCCTCGATTCGGCGAAGGATGGCGCCATTGAAGAAGGGAATGTCGGCGGCGGGACAGGCATGCTGTGCTACGAATTCAAAGGCGGCACCGGAACGTCATCCCGCAAGCTTCCCGTCAAACTCGGCGGCTGGACGGTGGGCGTTCTGGCGCAGTGCAATTTTGGCAGAAGATATCAATTGACGATCGCAGGCGTGCCCGTGGGAAGCCATTTACTGGATGGAGCGCCCATCACAAACGGCGAAAATCCATTTAGACAGGATGACGGGTCGTTGATCGTCATCATCGCCACCGATGCGCCTGTCCTGCCCCATCAACTCAAACGGCTGGCAAAACGCGCCTCGCTGGGCATGGCGCGCACCGGCAGCCTGGGCGGCAACGGCTCCGGTGACATTTTTCTGGCGTTTTCGACAGCGAATCCGCAGGCGGCTGTGGGTGACGCGATGGGCTTGTCCACCATTCAGGCGCTGTCCAACGATCATATTGACCCGTTGTTATCCTCATCCGTGCTGGCCACGGAAGAGGCGATCATCAATGCAATGATCGCGGCCGAGGATATGAAAGGCCATAACGACACGGAAATCAAGGCTCTGCCGCATGGCGAGGTCCAAAAATTACTTCGACAATACAACCGGCTCAAATAAGCAACCTGCTTCACGCAGATTCGTATATGGCATATCGATTATTCAGGAGACATCATGAACTCAATTGTGCAAGTTCAACATCTCGCGAAAAACTACGGTGGCTTTCAAGCCGTCAAAGGCGTCACATTCAATATCGAGGAAGGGGAGATCTTCAGCCTGCTCGGCCCCAACGGCGCAGGGAAGACCACAACGATTTCCATGCTTTCCACTCTATATTCACCCACCTCCGGTGACGCAACCATCGGCGGACATTCGATCACCACGGACCCCATGGCTGTACGCGCCGTGATCGGCGTCGTGCCACAGGACCTGGCCTTGTACGAAGATCTGACCGCCCGCGAGAACCTGATCTTCTGGGGCCAGATGTACAACCTGAACGGAAAGTCCCTGACCATGCGTGTGGACGAAGTCCTCGAGCAGATCGGCCTGACCGACAAGGCCAGGGACCGGGTCAAGACCTATTCAGGCGGCATGAAGCGCCGCGTTAACATCGGCGTGGGGCTGTTGCACAAACCGCGTGTGCTTTTCATGGATGAGCCCACTGTCGGCATCGACCCGCAATCGCGGCGCGCAATTTTGGATACGGTCAAGGACCTCAACCAGCAGGGTATGACCCTGCTCTACACCACGCACTATATGGAAGAAGCCGAGGAATTATCCAACCGTGTCGGCATCATTGACCACGGTGAATTGATCGCCATCGGCACGCAAAAGGAACTGACCCAACAGGTCGGGCAGGCGGAAACACTGATTTTGCATGTCGGCGAGAACGACGACTCGGAAGCGCTTGCCAAAGCTCTCAAGGGCATTCAAGGTGTGCAACAAGCCGAGGCCGTTGACCATGAAGTCTCCATCGTGTGCGCCGAAGCCGAGGACATTCTGGCGGCAGTGGTCACCAAAGCCAACGAACGCGGCATCAAGATCCGTTCGATCGATATTCGCGAACCGAATCTCGAAGCGGTATTCCTGCATCTTACCGGCAGAGCCTTGCGTGACTGATGAAAAAGAGCACCCCATGTTAAAAACCTTTCTGATCGGCATCAAAGACCTGCGACTCGCTTTTCGCGACCGCGCCGCGCTGATCCTCATGCTGGCCGCGCCGTTCGTGCTCACGCTCGGCCTGGGACTGGTCACCGGCCGCTTTAGCAATAACAGCAGCGGGCTTTCCGACATCCCTGTCATTATCGTGAATCTGGACAACGAACAATTGGGAAATGCGCTGGCAGACCTTTTCCATTCGGCAGAACTGGCCGATCTGATGGAACCGACCGCATCGTCCGACCCCGAAGCGGCCCGCCAGTTAATTGACCAGGACAAGGCTGCAGCCGTGGTCATCATCCCGGAAGGCTTCACCCGCTCGATCATTCCAGCGGCAGGCGATCGTGCGAACCTGACAACCGCCGCCGCAGATCCAGTCAAGATCGAAGTGTATGCCAATCCCTCCCGGCCCACGGGTGCAGGCATCGTCAAGGCCATCGTGGACGAGTTCCTCAGTCGCGTTGAGGAGAATCTCATCAGCGGCAGTGTGTCCATCACACAGCTGCTGATGAGCGGACGAATCCCACCTGACCAAGTCCCAACAGTCATTGCCCACATGTCTGAAAACCTGCAGACCCATACAACCGACAACGCGCTTGCGATCCAAATGAATTCATCCACCGCGGACGGCGAGGCGGTAAAGTTTGACATCCTAGCCTATCTCGCGCCGGGAATGGCATTGATGTTCCTAATATACACCGTCAGTTACGGCGGACGCTCCATCCTGGCCGAGAAAACACAGGGGACCCTGCCGCGCCTGCTGATCTCCCCCACCAGCCCATCTCAAATATTGGGAGGCAAAGTCTTCGGAATCTTCCTGACCGGAGCCGCACAAATGTTAATTCTGATCGGCGCCTCGTCATTATTCTTTCAATTGAAATGGGGTGACCTATTCGGTGTGGTGGTGCTGGTGCTCGCGGCCGTCTTCGGAGCCACAGGCTGGGGCATGTTCATCACGGCCCTGGCACGCACCCCGGCCCAGGTCGGCAGTGTGGGCTCGGCCATCATGTTGATCTTCGGCATCATGGGCGGCAGCTTCATCAGCCTGGACCAAATGCCCGCCGCCGTACAGGCCTTCAGCAAGATCACGCCCAATTCGTGGGCCTTGGACGGATTTACCACATTGGCTCTCGGCGGGACATTGGCGGATCTTTCCACACCGATCCTTGCCCTGCTCGCAATGGGCATGATCTTGTTTTTGGTCTCGGTCTTTATGTTCGGCAAAAAGAATTTGGTGCAGAAATGAAAAAATTATTCGCCATTGCCTGGAAGGACGCGATCATCCGATTTGCGAGTTCGTCGGAGCTGCTGTTCTTCATCATTCTGCCCATTGTCTTTACCTTCCTGCTGGCAGGCGGGACTCCCTCCGGGGAGGATGACAACCGCATCCGCCTGGTGGTTGTGGACCAGGCTCATACGCCCATTTCACAAAATATCATCTCCGAGTTGGAGAAGTCCACGGCAGTGCGGCCCGAAGAGCTGACGCTGGCCGAGGCGGAGAGCCAGTTCGATGCACGGCGCGCAAATGTGGTGCTGGTCATCCCCGCAGACCTGGACCTGCAGGCCATTCAAAACGGCACGGCCCAGGTGGACTTCCGCCAGCAGCCCAACAATCTCAACGCCACGGTGGCTGAACGCGCCGTCCAAACCGCCATCCGCAGAGTCGGCAGTGCGGTCAATGCGGCCAACAATGCTGTCAAGGCAGCCGAAAAGAACGGAACCTTTGAATCAGAGTCTGAACGGCAGGCTTATTTTGACGAGGCCTTGAAGTCCGCCCAAACCCTGCAGGATAATGCTCCGGAGCGGGTAACTATCATCGAAGGCACGACCCCGGACCGGGTCCAGTATGACCCGCGCGCCAGCTCATCCGCAGGCCAGTTGATCACATGGGTCTTCATCCCATTGTTTGGCATCTCGGCCCTCTTCGCTTATGAACGTCAACAAGGGACCCTGCGCCGCATCCTGACCACGCCCACCCGTAAAGCCACCTACCTGCTCGGCACGATCTCCGGCCAGGTGCTGATGGCGCTCGTACAAATGTCCATCCTGATCCTGTTCGGCATTTTTGTCATGGGGTTGGGCTGGGGACGCGAGCCTGTGGCCTTGTTCGTCCTGCTGACTTCGGCCGCTCTTGCGGCCGGAGCGATCGGCACCACGATGGGCACCTTCATCAAAACCGAAGGCCAGGCCAGCGGTTTGAGCATTATGATGGGCATGGTCATGGCTTTGATGGGCGGATGCTGGTATCCGATCGAGCTCTTTCCATCCGTGGTGCAAAGCATCGTGCGAATCCTGCCCACGACCTGGGCCATGCAGGGCATGCTGGATCTTGTTCTACGCGGCGGCGGGCTGACCCAGATCCTGCCGGAAACGGGGGTGTTACTCGGCTTCGCGGCCCTGTTCTTCAGCATCGGAGTATGGCGCTTCCGGTACGAATAAAAAATAAAACAACAAAAACACCCATCCTGAACAGGATGGGTGTTTTTGTTCATCGCAGAGTCATCTTGGAACCGTATACTCTCCGGAAAAAATCAGGAGAATTGCCATGGCAAAAGCCCGCAAAGCAACAAGGCCGTTAAAACCGCAGAGATGGATGAATCGGCGAATTCAATGGACTGCGATCGGTGTGATCGCGGCCTTTCTGGTGTTTGGCGTGGCCATTCCGGTCACCGCCATGCAATTCGAAAACCACGACTCATTTTGCGCCTCGTGTCACACGGAAGGCGAGCTGACCTTCTTCAACCGGTCACTCGTCCCGGTCGATCATTCCACGGACCTGGCGAGTTTTCATGCCGCCAAACATGCCGCGCGCTGTATTGACTGTCACACCGGGCCCGGCCTGATCGGGCGCTATAGCGGGATCATGGCCGGGTCCACAGACTTGATCTCCTACTTCAGCGGACATTATCCCCAGCCTGCGGCCCTCGAAGAACCCTATCCCGACGTGAACTGCCTGAAATGCCACGCAGACCTGGCTTCCAAACAGGATTTCAAGAATCATTTTCATGTCTTTTTGGCGCAATGGCAGTCGCTTGATCCCAAAAATGCCGGGAGCTGCGTGGACTGTCACGCCAGCCACGATATCACCAACGATGCCAACCTTATGTTTCTGAATAAAGTGAAAACCGAACAAACCTGTCAGAAATGTCACGCCGCGGCCGGGGAGGGATAATCATCAAATCCACCGTGGCATGGCACACAACGACTTTGGAAGCATCAGGGCGCACGCAGAGTGATGTCCAGAAAATCAAAAGTCGTTTCTTCTCCGGGTGTATACCCTTCAAGAGCCAAGCCGACCAGGCCTTCGCTGAATTGATCATTATCAACTTCACTGACCATCCGCCCGTTGATCAAAAAAGTGAAATGTCCCCCGTGCGCGATGACTTCCATCTGATTGACACCGTTCGGTTTGATCGTGTTGGAGCTTGTCCACTCCACGATGGTCAGCCATTGACCGTCTTTTTTCATTGAAACCGCAAAAAACTGGTGATCGGTGACATGAAAATGATAGTAGTTGTTGTTGTCCCGGATTCGGAAAACCACACCCGCACTACTGCCTGCCCTGCTCCCCTGTATGTGTTTGCAATTGGCGATCAGGTGAAAATCGGAAACTGGATAGCCCATTAACCAGGCCGCTGAAATACTGGAAGCGGTGTTTACCCTGGCCTCCCAGCGATAACGTCCTTCCGCAATCGACCGGTTTAGCGGAGCAAAATACTCGCTGTTTTGGCTACCGGTCGTCCAGTCATTATGATTGGATATAAAACCGTCATACACACGCGTGGACCAGCCTGCGGCAGTTGAAGTCTGCCGCAGCTCCTCCGGCACCACCACGGAAGCATGGCAATACGGACAGTTAATTACTGCGGTGGCGCCTTTGGGGATCACAGGAGCGCCACAGGACGGACATTGGAATAGTTGAGCAGCCATAAGGTTTTATTTTCCCTTTATCAAAAGATTTACATCTGCGGAAATATCATCGGGTTCGGATTCGGGCGAAAACAATATCCGTATATTTCCGGCAGGATCAATCACAAAAATCGAGGTGCCGTGAGTTTCGCCCCCGTTTTCCACGTGCACCCAATAATCCTCCCAGACCTTTTCAAGTTCCGCCTGAGTCCCTGTCAACCCGAGAAAATCGGGGTTAAAGTGCGCCATGAAGTCCTTCAATCCCGCCGGCGTATCGCGGACAGGATCGGTACTCACCATAACCACCTGTACTTTCTTTGCACGTGCGCCAAGATCTTCAAGGGCCAATTTGAGATGCGCCGTTGTCAGGGGACAATCATCAGGGCAGTTAATATAACCGAAATAAAGCAACACCACCTCGCCGCGATGATCGCTCAATCTGAAGGGGTTGCCGTTGTGGTCTGTCAACTCGATTTCTGCGGCTGCCAGGGGCGGGGAAATTACCACGCCCTTGAAGGCAGGTTTGCGGGTGAGGACAAACACGGCCGCAAGGATGATCACTCCCGCAAGCCCGGCAACACTTAACCATTGTATCTTCCGTTGCATAACCATATTCCTTTCGAAACAAATCGGTCCCCAGGGTTTGAATTCAGTCATTCAATAAAAGGCGGCTGTGCTTTTCGGAAAGCCGCCGCCGGATATTGTTTTTTCCATTTTACCCCCCGATTTTCCCCTGAACATCTGTTAATATCGCTTTCGTAACGTCTCCAAACAAACGGTTTCTTTCGGGGCGTGAAAACGCCCGGCTCTCCCTGCCCAATTCCTTTTCAAAGAACTGCTTTAATATTTCCGCTATCCGCTGGTCAATCTCCTCCTGCTGTGCATTCCGGATCATCAGTTTCAAAAGATCGTCGTAGGAGTCTGAATATTGATAAGGGTTAAGCATGAGTTCCATCCTTTTAAAGGGTGTGAAAACTTCCTGTTATGTTTCGAGCCCGGAGCGATTTATTATTTGAACATTCCGGATCTGCTCCCGAACAATGATGAACGCGGCCAGTCCGGCACGCACGCCACCTGGACCATGCCGATCTGTTATTAGGCTGATGACCGGGCATGGGCTGCCACCCCAAACACAGACAGGGCAGGTTGAGCCCCCACAGTCTGAAATATCAGGACACCGCGAGGTGTTTCGCCTGATTGTCGCATAGCTTCCAGTGCTTCACGGCTCTCCCACACCGTAACAATCTGCCATAGTGCCGGCTCTTTTGAACTGCGCAGAAGAAATGTTTGCGCAATCCCAGCGTCCAAGGACTTAATCGCCTGTTTGTACGCAGCCTCCAGCACGGCTGCTTTTTCGGGTGCAACCTGGGCTTCCAGAACAGTGATCACCATGGATTATTTTCTCCTTATCATAGGTTATAAAAAAGAATACAGCCTGTTCACATTTTAATCAGACAGGCCGCCCAACGATACCCGCTGACGGCCGGCGGGCGGACCGGGAAAATGCCTGCAAATCCCGCGAAAGCACCGCGCACTTTGACAGTTTGTCTTTGGCCTACGGAACTTCCGCTGTTTTTATAATCAATCTTACTCCATCAATATAAAGTTTCAATTCGCCGCCATTGCCGTTTTGTATATCAATGCGGTCATAGATGCGCCCGTCATAAGGAAAGCGGATCGTAAGATCCCGCTCATCGCCCGTTGTTGAAACTGTGTATGAATAGATTTCCGATTGGGGATTTTCAACCTTCCACACTTGCGAATAATTTGCACCCACACCGGATACCATGATTGGCGACTCGCCTTTTTCGTTCTGCGCGTGCGCCTTAATTTCGACTGTAACCGTTCCGGCCGGAAAATCATGCGGAAAATGCAAAGTGGTTGCCCCCCAAATTAAAGCACTTCCGTTTTCCATCACATATCCATTCCCCTGATTTCCAACAGGAATTAATTGGTTATTGGGAATAATGATTTCGGCAGTGATGGACAACTCATCCAAAGCCGCCGCCAAAGTTTGTTCAGCAAGCGCCCACTCGGAATTTTGGATGTGGTGATTTACCAAAGCAAGATAATCCCTTCCTTTTTGCACACGGCCTTGTTCTGATTTCGATTCCCAATAAGCCACTAACTTTTCCAGACCCGCTTTCTTTTCCAAAAGTCCATTGTTGGGAGTAAATTGGATGGTTTCGTTCGTTGAATCCTGTTCGGTGACATGGACCTGGGCAGCCATACTTTCGCCATTGGCCGGGTTGATGATTTCAAGTCGATAATCCCCGCCAAAACCCCTGAATTCAATGGCTCCATTTTCATTCGTGATGCCTGTGCCGGCGGTCGTCCAGCCATCAATGAGTCGCTGCAGGGCATAGTAGGATTTTTTGGGTGTTCCATCATCTCTTATCAAACCTCCGTGATAAACAAAGGGCGAAGGTTCAAATGTGTTCCACCAGACCAAACTCATGATCGAAGGCTTTGAAAAAAATATGGTGTAGGCGGTGTCCAAATACTGCGCCTGTGTGTCATCCGACCAGGCAGTATTCCAATATCCCGTTTGACCGGCAGGGGCCTCGGATGGGACGGTAAATTCAGAATCAACTATTTTTTTCCCGCGCGGAGTCAGCAGGCTCTCGTATTTGTCATAACATGCGCTCATCTCGCTAAAAGACATCCTGGGCATCTGATAATTTCCAGCCGCGATATAAGCGTTATAGTAAAACTGCAAACCGACAAGGTCGAAATCAAGGTTCCTGTCGAGCATATCCTGAAGGGTTTGATAACTATCAAGCCAGTCGAACCCGCCGCATGGAATTCCAAAATTGACCTCCACGTAAGCGGTCGGGTCATTCTCGCGAATCGCCTTAATGGAGGTGGCGATCGCCTGATAGTATTGATCTTTTGTTAAATTCAAGGGGTTGTTTTTCACCGCATCGGGTTCAAGGACCGCCTCCCAATAATCAACGGACGGGGCAAACCTTTTTACAGTGGCGGATATGTGTTCGTAAAGTCTTTTTTGAAATTCATCAAACTCCACGTCTCCGTAGAAGGGCGGCACCTCCCCGGGGGCGTACCAGTAAAGGCCCTGTGCTCTTACAGTCATATTCCCGGTTTGAAGCTCATCAATTCCCAGCCAGTAATTTGTAAAATCCAGATCAAATTTCCCGTATTCAGGCTGTATCCAATAATAGGACATTTGAACGCTCATCGCGTTAATTCCAGCCTGCCTCAACTCCGTCGCGTGGAAGGGTTCGGTGACCCCTCCAAATAAAAAATCATGACGGGTCTGGCTGTATTTGACCTGATACCCGGTCAGCGGATCACCTTTTTCATCCTGAATATTAATTCGAATATCCCCTTGACGATAAACGGGAATATCGCTTAACGCTTTTTGATAGATTTCATTGTCTGCGGGTGACAATTCGATGGGCGTATACAAGGCAATGGGCGTCGCCTGCAATTGCGCCAAAGCCGGCACAGGCGTCAGCGTTGACGGAAGCGTGGAAGCGGCGGCAGGCGCTGCCTCAGGGGTGCCTGCCCGCGTGGACGCAGGCGTAAGCGCCGGTGAACATGAAACGGGAATAACGGCCAGGATGATTGTCAGAAGTGTCTTTATTTTCATGGGTCACCTGTGCTTTGAAAGGAACAACCTGACGGTTTACGTTCGCGTCGCATCTCCGGGATGGCACTGGCCGGCGCGGACTCTGCCTGGGAGCAGGACACTGGACTTATTCTTCCCTGACGATATCGACCGAGATCTCCACCGCCGGAATCGCGCCTCTGTTCTCAAGCCAGTGCACGGTGTTCCTATCCTCGGGCCAGCCCACTCCCGGCCCGTAGTCCGTAGCGACTCCATTTCGATGGTCAGTGATCGTTCCCATCAGTATATACACGATGCCTGGCCTGTCTTTATGGTCGTGAATCGGGCCAAAGACGCCTCCGGGTTCGATGGTGACCATGCGCATTCGAAACTGGCGTCCGGCCATGCCTTCGATCTCAGGGCCAAGGTCAACCGTTGCAAGTAGTTTCACCGTAACACCTTTCGTCTCAGGCGCCAACTGTTGGTTGCTCATTGTGTTCTCCTCTCTGTACTTTTAAGACCTGACGGTTTGCGTTTGCGCAGCATCCCAAGGCGGAAAAAAGCTCGAAGTCATAAATATACTTGACGTGAAGTGTGACGGCGAATTTCACCTGTTTAGGAGCCCTGTATTGGGCAATTTTGGTCATGGAGATATATATTCTGATGAGTTGTATTTTACCCTGCCCCCAAAAACTTTGCAGTACAACAGCATCCCATTCCGGGGTAATACGAGAAATCCCCGCCTTTACAAGGCGGGGATTTTATTGAAGAAACAGAAAAAGCAGGGAATATCCTTGTTCCTAGTCCAAAAGGGAAGCGGGAATATTTCCACCGTTTGCAGCAATCTTCTTGAAAAGCGCCTTTCGCAGTGCTTCGTTCTTCGCCGCGCTTCCACTTTCAAAGCTGGCGTCAACACCCAGCTCCAATGCCAGCGCATCCCGATTTTCCCGGCTGCTGTTTGCGCCGATTAATTTCAAAAAATCAACGACAGAGGTTTTCCACTCAAGGCCTTTGCCTTTTGCCAGTTTGTCAAGCTCGACAGTCAGGTTAACATCTGATACGGTATTGGCACCGGGGACCAGACCCTTGACCTTTCCAAGAATTTTGTTGAAGATATCAGTAAATATGCTCATGTTACACTCCTTTTGGGTGATATGTTATTCAATGTCATCATACGATAAATGCTCCCCATCCACATCCATCGAACGGGGAGTGTTGCCCTCCTCCACTTGGGGGGCAGGAGAAATTAAATGATGGTCTGATTTAAGGGAAGCACTATTACGGCGAGGCAGCACATGCTTTGTTGGGCGGGATTTGCAGTTCGTGCCTGCTGCCAAGGCAGAAAAAGCATTCATATTCAGCTGTGACATCAACAAGGGATAAAAGACAGGGGGAATGGCAATCCTGGACCAACACAACCGCCAAACAGAACAAACCCAAGCAGATAAGGTATTGACGCTAAAATAATCCCCAAGCTTGCTGATCGTTTGTTCTTGCGATACAGAAAATAGGCAAAACCAAGGCCCATCAGCTGAACAGCCAGCATAGCGGGAATGACCTTAGCATAATGTCTATTTAGATATGGACTGTCGAAAAAATCCAATGAACCAATGAAATCATTGATATAAAGACCAAGGAATATCCATCCTGTAAAAGTTAAAAGAAAAAACCCAAAGGCGGGGATTTTGATGGATCCATATATGATCCCGGAGCCGCCCAGGAGTAAAATGGAATAGGATAGTAATAAATTGTTCATGGCAAACGAGAGAATACCCATGCAAACACAGACGAATCCAAAACACAATAATACCAATGGCAACCTGTAAGGCTTGTTTGCATTGTGTTTAGTGGGTACGGGGTCTGCGTCCATTTTCTCTCCATGAATAAAAACTTCAAAGCCAAACAGGTCAGGTCTTCTTGCCAATTGCCGCCCAACGGCTTGCCCTTGCGGACTGACCCTTTGGGCCATGACGCTGGGGCGGAGGGCGATGCATGCTTTATTGGGCTCAGATTCGCATTGATTCAGGCATCCCGGGTTATTTCTTTCACCAAATATACACTGTCGGGATCACTTTGTGCAGACTCCTCCATCCTGGAGAAACCATACCGCGTGTAAAACCTGAGCGCACGGGTATTGACTTTTGTAACTCCAGCCATGACCTTGCGAAAATGATTCCCCTTTGCCCACTGAAAAATGGAATCCATCAAATCCCATGCGGCACTTGTGCCCCGATGTTCAGCTTCAACCCAGACCTGCATCAGTTCTCCTGCTTCGGCCTGATCCTTTCTCCGAATCAGCGCCGCGATGCCGACCGGAAGGCCGTCGGAAAAGGCCAGGAATATTGCTTCATCCATCCCCTGTGCAGTCCTCTCCACCCTGTCACGCCACATTTCATCAGTACGCTGAAATGCCGAATCGTATGTGGTTTGAAAGGCGTACGGTGCGTCCTTCAAGGCTGCAAGTCTGATCTGCCTGTAAAGGGCAGCCTCGCCAATTTGGATTCGTCTGATTGTTATCAAGTTATCCCCTCCATAATGTCAATGTTTGATCGAACTGACAAGGCGCCCAACGATTTGCGTTTGCGCAGAATCCCCGAGGCGGGGCCGGATGAGGCCGTGGACCCGGGAGAAACCATATTCCCGCAAATCTTTTAGTTGCCTCATTAATCCACTATAAAGAGTTTAACCCCGGTCGTTGTGTAGGAACGATGCGGCTCCGCATGATCAGCCACTTGATAACTCATCCCCGGGGTCAGTGAAAATTTCCTTCCATCGGCAAGTTCAGTATGTAATTCACCTTCCAGGCATAACAATATATGCCCCTTCGAGCACCAGTGATTGGCAAGATACCCGGGACTATATTCAACCATGCGAACCCGGATTTTATCAAATTGCTGTGTACGCCAAAACGCCATTCCAGCTTCCCCTTTATGCTCAGTTACCTCTATTTGTGACCAATCGCTGATGCCAAAGGAAACATTTTCTATATTCATGCAGGATCCTTAATCTCCAAAATATTTTCCCATTTGTCAGCCCCACATTTTGCCCTTGTGGACCCGCCCTCGCAGGCGTGGACTCTGCCAGGGAGCAGAGAAATAACTCGAAGACACGTTGCGCGAAATTCTCGATACAAAGCGTCCCAATGCCAGAAGTGCAAGCGCACGATTATTTCGGCGGCTTTTATGTTTTACCGAAAATCATCAAAGAATTTTTCGTCGATATTGTAGGCTTTCTTAGGCTTTAAACCAAGTTCAAGGGTTTCAAACATATCGAGTAATTTTTCTCCATCAACAAGTTCTATTGGCGGAACCCCATCTCGCACTGCTTCTTTTTTTGCTTCAGATGTAAAAGTTCCAGTAGTAAGGATTATGCCTTTATCCGCTCTTCCCATCATCGCCCCACGAAAATCTCTGACTTGTGATGGACTGACACTTCCGCTGTATCTTTTGCATTGAAATAAGACTTTGAAACTCACAAATGGGTTTACTTGTAAAATACCAAGCCCGTCCAATCCACCATCACCACTTTTACCAGTGACTACTACGCTTTCAAAGCCAGATTCACGCAACAATCTTTGACATAAACGTTCAAAGCCACCTGCAGGCATCTCCATCAGCAGTTTCAATAGGACAATTCGGTGGTCATTTTCTTCGTCAGGCAATTCATCTGAAGTATTGTTTTTGTTTTCAGATGGAACTGAGTTTTTTTCTTTTTGCTTTTTTCTTTCTACAGAAAATTGTTGATGGATATTCTGGAATAATTGAAGCGCTTCGTCATTTAATAACTTAATATTCCTGCCTTTTTCGGTGAGATTCCAAATTCCGCGAGTTGACGAATCGATAAAACCCGCTTTGACCAAATAAAATCTTGCCCAGTCAACCTTATTGCTAAATCTTGACATTCCGCTAGCAATTTGTTCTTCTTGCTCATCTTCAGAAATATTTAAACTTTCGGCAATGCGTTCTTTTACTTCAGTAGGCCTACCTGACCCGCCAAGTTCTATTAATGCGTCAATTACGGGCTGAAAGTATTGCACAAATTGAGGACCACTAACATTATTTTTGACCATATTTTCCCTTTGTTTATTTTGCATAGTGCAACTCAACTACGGTTAAGCCGCACTGAATCTAATTCCCCAAATTAATGCCAGCATTAGACTGCACGCCGTTGATATTATAAAGCAAATAGGAGGCCTAGCAAACAGCGGACACAGATCACCGTGTCCGCTGTTTGCTACTTCTTCCCCTTCATTTCCAGATAATCGCTGTAGCCCCCAAAGTGCCCTGTCAATCGTCCGTCTTCAAGCACCAACAATCTCTCCACGGTCCGGTCAAGGAAATAACGGTCATGTGAGATCACCAGCACCGTCCCTTCGAATTCTTCCAACGCCTGCTCTAACACTTCGGCCGAGGCGATATCCAGGTTGTTGGTGGGTTCATCCAGCAGCAGGAAGTTCGCGCCGGAGAGTACCACCAGCGCCAGCTGCAAGCGGCTGCGCTCCCCGCCCGAGAGTTCACCGATCTTCTGCGAGACCTGCTTATAGGTGAACAGATAGTGCAGCAGGAAGGCCGTGGCGCGTCCCTCGCTCATCTCGCCCGCGTACCGGACCGCGTCCACTACGGTCTGGTTGAAATCCAGAGTCTCATGTTCCTGGGCATAATGTCCGATCGAGATGCTCGGTCCGATCTTGACCTCGCCCGTGTCCGGGGTTTCCGTGCCGAGCACCGTGCGCAACAGGACAGACTTGCCCGCGCCGTTGGGGCCGATCAGCCCCACCCGTTCGCCGTGCCAGATGGTCTCATTCAGGTCCGAAAGCACCCGCCGGGACCCGAAGGATTTCGAAACGTTGGAAAATTCCAGCACCTTGTTCGAACCGCGCCAGCCGCTCAGACGCAGTTCCATGCGTTTGCGTTCCAGGATCGGTTTCTCGACCTTGTCCATTTTGTCCAGCCGCTTCTGCATGGACTTGGCTTTGCGCGCAAAGTCCTCGTTGTCGTAGATCTTGCCCCAGATGGCGTAGCGTTTGATGGAGGCTTCGAGGCGGTTGATCTCATGCTTTTGCGCGCGGAACAATTCCTCCTGGCGCGCCATGCGCATTTCCTTGTCCGCGATATAGGAGGAATAGTCGCCTTCGAATACGGATAATTTACCGTCCTCGAGTTCGGCGATGTGCGTGACGGCCGCATCCAGCAGGTAGCGGTCATGCGAGATCAGCACCACGGTCCCTTCGTATTCGCGGATGAGTTTTTCCAGGAACATCTTGCCCGGCAGGTCGAGATGATTGTCGGGTTCGTCCAGCAGCAAAATATCCGGACGCACGAGCAGCAGCCGCGCCAAGCCGACCAGTTTCTTCTGCCCCCCGCTCAGGACCGACAGCGGCTTGCCCAGTTCACCTTCGGCGAGTCCCAGCCCGAGCAGCAGGCCGCGCACGCGCCCGGGATACGAGTCACCGCCCAGGGCGTGATATTCCTCGATCAATTTATGCTGGACCTCCAGCGCGCTTTGCAGTTTGCGTTCGTCTCCATAGACTTCGGGATCGCCCAGGCTGTTCTCCACGCGTTCCAATTCCGCGTGCACCTCGGCCACGCGCGGGTTGCCCGCCAGCGCGGCTTCAAAAGCCGTCAGCGTCAGGTCCAGTTCGGGCTGCTGGGACAGGTATCCGGTCGTAATGAGCCGGGCGCGGGTGATGGACCCGCCCAATTCGGGCGAGTGTTCGCCTTCGATCAGTTTGAAGAGCGAGGATTTTCCCGCGCCGTTCGCGCCGATCAGGCCGATCTTTTGCCCGGCCTGGATCTCCCAGCTTAGATTTTCAAAAATGCGTTTGGCTCCGAGGACCAAAGTGATGTTTGCGAGTTGAAGTTGGTTCATGTTGACCTTTAAATAAAAATGCCGCAGGCAGGCCTGCGGCGGAAGAAAGTGGCGAAATAAAGCTCAGGCTTTCAGCGTACAGGCGCGATTCGAGGAAGCCCTGAGAAATCAAAGCCGCGCACACCGATCACAAGCGGGGATTTGCCTGATGCAAAATCGTAGATCATGGCCGGGATTATAACTGAAAACTGTGGCAAAATATAGTCATGCCCGAACTCGCCACCCTGAGCCAGTCTTCCCTGCAGGATTATCACGATTGTCCGCGCCGCTTCGAGCTGCGTTATTTACAGCGGCTGGCTTATCCCGCCATTGAGACCGAACCCGCCCTGGAAAACGAAAAGCATCAAAAGGAAGGCGAGTATTTTCACCGTCTCGTCCAGCAGCATCTGATCGGCATTCCCGCCGAACAGGTCGGCAAACTTGCCAACACCGAAAACCTGCAGCGTTGGTGGGGACATTATCTGGATGCAAAAGACCTGGCGGGTCTGCGCGGCCTGAAAGGCCTGTACCCGGAATTCACGCTTTCCGCGCCGCTGGGAGATTTTCGCCTGGTCGCAAAATATGACCTGATCGCAGTGGATCAGGACAAGGTCACCATTTACGATTGGAAAACCTACCGCAAACGTCCGAAGACCGACTGGCTGGCGATCCGCTGGCAGACGCGCGTCTATCGCGCCCTGCTGGTGCAGGCCGGGGCGCATTTCAACAACGGCAAAGCTTTTGCGCCTGAACAGGTCGAGATGATCTACTGGTTCGCGGATTTTCCAACCGAGCCGGCCCGATTCCCCTACAAAGCGGATCAATACAAACGGGACATGGATGCGCTCATGAAGCTTGCCGGCGAGATCAGGAACGCATCCTCCTTCCCGCTCACGGATGACGTCTCGAAGTGCAATTACTGTCCGTACAGATCGTACTGCAACCGCGGCGTGCGCGCAGGCGATGCCGCCGACGCGGAATTGGAAACCGGGGCCGAGGATTTGTTCGACATCAACTTCGAACAGATCGGCGAGATCGCCTTCTAGCCACTTAAATTATTAAACAAAAAAGACGGCCGCCTTTCGGCGGCCGTCTTTTTAATGCTTCAACTCACTACCAGGCCAGCGCGCCGGATTTCAAATAGTTTTGCGCCAGCAGTCCGAGGTCAAGCACGTTGATCACGCCGTCGTTGTTCAAGTCTGCGGCAGCGGGCGCGGTGCCGTTGTAGTTGATGCCGATGGTAAGCGCATCCAGCTGATTGATGACACCGTTGTTATCAATGTCGCCGGCCGGCAGGCTGACGGTCGGTTTGGTGGCAGGCACCCCGTTCACCAGGGTGACCGGTCCCTGCGCATTCAGGAATCCGGACGCCGAAGCGACCACGGTATAGGTCCCGCCGGGAGCGGTCAGGCTGAAGGTCCCGTTCGGATTGGCGATCACGCTGGCGGCGATCGAGTTATCCTGCCGGTATAGGGTAATGGTCACCGGTTTGCTGGCAAGCACCTGTCCGGTCAGCGTCGTGGAGGTTGGAATGGGTGTCACTGTGGGCGCGTTCCCGACAATGGTCAGGTTTCCGGGGATGGATAAAATGCTGGTTAAGACATTGGTCCCATCCGAGGTGCGGGCCGTGCACTGAACGACCATCTGTCCAACCTGGAGTCCCCTGACATTGAAGGTAAAGGCCGCGCCGCCGCCCAGGGCTCTTCTGCCATTGCTGCCTGCGATCGCGACAATGAAGGTGCCGCCCTGCGGGCCATTGACGCCGGAAACGGGGTCCGGTCCAAAGAGACCTGCGACCACGATATTGCTCACCTCCGCCAGGCTCGGATTATAGGTACAGGTGAATTCCGTACCGGTATATCCGTTGACAGGAATATTATTCAAAGTCACAGTGACCAGGCCGGTGCTGCCCACATTCAGGGTCAGCGGATTGGCGGTGGTTTGTACATACGGCCCGTTAATTACAGGGGTGTTCGTGATCACGGCCGTATTGGTGGACGTGGGCGTATTGGTCACAACGGTTGTCTGTGTGATCACGGCCGTGTTGGTCGCTGTAAATGTATTGGTCACGATCGGAGTATTGGTCCGCGTGGGGGTATTCGTGAAGGTATTGGTCGGAACCAGGGTGCCGGTCGGCGTGAAGGTATTCGTCACGACCGGGGTGTTGGTCCGTGTGGGCGTGTTTGTGAACGTATTGGTCGGAACCAGGGTGCCGGTCGGCGTGAAGGTATTCGTCACGACCGGAGTATTTGTCCGCGTGGGGGTGTTCGTGAACGTATTGGTCGGTGTGAAGGTGTTGGTCACCACCGGCGTGTTGGTTGAGGTGCTGGTCGGTGTGGGCGTGTTGGTGGGCACGAGGGTCCCGGTGGAAGTGGGCGTGGCCGTTCCAACGTCCCGATGGGCGATCAAAGTATAAAACCCGCTGCCGGCATCCGGTTTGATCTGTATGAAATACGATCCGGCGGGCTGGGTGGTGCTCAAGGTGCCGTTCGCGCGCATGATCTCGCTTCCATCGGAACGCAGCAGCAGAATCACGGGAATCAAGCCGGTGGCGGTCGGTGCCACGGTCACATCAAACTTGGTCTGTGCGGGAAGCTGAAGCGGCCAGCGCTCATATCGGTAGGGATCGATACTGCCGGTATAAAGCGTGTCCCAGACGATGGGTTCGCGCAGCACAATTTGAAGGTTGGGGATGTTCAGGATCGGTTGATCGCGGTTCACAGTCTGGCCGTTTTTCGTAAAAGTGGTCAGGTTGGTGATCACGTTGTAATTGATCGTCCATCCGGAGAAAACCGTATCCTTCATGCTGGGCCGCATGACAAAATGCAAATGCGGACCGGGATGTTCATTGCCAGGGCAGACCTGTTGGGTGACATTGTCCGCGATCACACCCAGGCGCTGATTGCGATAGACTTTCTGGGCGTTCACCACTTGAATATTCGCCAGATGCCAGTATTCGGTGGTCCAGCCGTTACCGTGGTCGATAATAATGTAACAGCTGGTCACGGTGGTGACGGTTCCCGCGGCGGCGGCGGTCACCCAGGCATTGGCCGTGCTTTCGCCGATGACCATGTTGGCATGCGGTGCAAAATCCACGGCACCGCCGAGTTTAAAGTAATGCGGGCTGGTCTCGGACCTGCGGGTCCCGTTGTCAAACCCGTCAAATGCCACCCAGCTGGCGCCCTGCTCCCAGGGCAGCTGGAACATATCCACCGGCGGGGGCGCAAATTGACCTGCCAGCGCCCTGGCAGTGTCCGGCGAAAGGATGACCGAGACCATCAATGCCAGAAAAACAAATATCCGAACCGGTTGATTATTTTTTTTAGGTTTCATGGTCATCTTCTTCTTGATAGGGATCTTCACGGTCAGGGCGAGCAACGACAGTTCATTTTTGAGACAATTTGTAGACAATAATGACGGTGGCAATGGCCAGAGCGACAAGAACAAACAGCAATACGATGGCGAGCCAGTTGATCGGAGCGGGTTGAGGCTGGGATACCGCCGGGGCAAGCGGCAGCACGGATCCATCCAAAGCGGAAGGCTGGGTGGCCTGCGGGACACCGACCGCACTGTCAATGTTCAAGGCCACGACCTTGTTCTCAAGATTCACACCCGGCAGGGGGGCCGCGAACCCGGATGCATCGCGGGTCACCAGCGCGGCAGATTCAAGTGACAGGCTGGTCTGACAGCCTTGAAGCGCCACGAAACGGATCTCCGCCAGCACTCCCACCGCGCTTTGAGGCGAGGAGCTTGCAAATGACGCATCCACCAGACCCGGTGTTTGCGGGAGAGCCAAACCATTCATCCCCGGGATGGGGCTGGTGGCATTTACGGGCTGGAGGCAGGCGGGGTCATAACGAATCTGGGCTGTAAAGCCCTGGATGGGTGTGGCCGAGTTGGCATTGACCGTGGCTGTCACGGTTTCCCCGGTTTTATAGACAGTGGTATTGGCCTGAATCCAAATGGTCTCCGGGGATTGGGCGTTAACAGCAAACACCACGAATAAAGCAGTAAAGATCGACAAAATTAATGCAGATGCATATTTCATTAAAACTCCAAAGTGAGGGCGCAATGGATTCATCACGCCCTCACTGAAAGCACGTTGATTATTGCCAGGCCAGTGCGCCCGACTGGTGATAATTCTTCGCGAGCAATTCCATATCCAAAATATTGATGATGCCGTCGTTGTTCAGGTCTGCTGCGGCCGGCGTTGTACCGTTATAGTTAATTCCGATCGTCAAGGCGTCGAATTGGTCGATGACATTGTTGCCGTCAATATCGCCCGCAGGCAGGGTGATCGTTTGGAAGGTGGTCGTCACTCCTGCGGTGATGACGGGAGCGCCCTGGGCCTTGAGGAAACCCGCGGCTGAAGCAACAGCCGTATAGGTCCCGGCAGGAACCGAGAGGCTGAAGGTTCCATCCGGATTTGCAGCCACGGTTCCTGCAACTGAATTATCAGGCTTGTAAAGCGTAACAGTCACCGGTTTGCTGGCAATGACCCGTCCGGTAAAAGTGCCCTGGGACGGTGTCACCGTCAGATTCGTGGGAATGGAGGGAATGGTGGTCAGGACAAGATTACCGGTGGAGACCCGCACCGTACAATTGACAGCCGATTGCCCTGCCACAAGTCCCCTGGCGGAAAAAGTAAAGGCGGGTCCGCTGGTTGTTGCCTTTTTGCCGTTGCTGCCCGCGATCGCGACAATGAACGTTCCATTTTGCGGGCCGTTCACGACCATGACAGCATCTGTCCCAAAACGGCCCGCATCCAGAATGTTGCTGATCTGTAATTGCGTGGCATTGTATGTACAGGTAAATTCCGCGCTGGCAAAGCCTGAACCGGGAACATTGTTCAGGATAACCGTTCCCGTGGTGGTGCTGCCTGCCACCACACTTGTTGGAGAGAATGAAATGGTGACGAATGCGGAGGTTGGAGTGGCCGTCACAGATGTGGTCGAGGTGGAGGTGATGGTCGGCGTGGCGGTGGGTCCGCTCGTATTTGTGGCGGTTGGCGCCACTGTGTTCGCGGGGGTGTTTGTGGCCGCAGGAGTATTGGTCACTGTGGGTGTGTTCGTGGCGATGGGGGTATTCGTGACCGTGGGGGTGGATGTTGCGGTGGGTGTGTTGGTCGGTAAAGGCGTGGCGGTCGGCGGGATCTGTCTGATCGTCAGGCTATAAGTACCGCTTCCTGAAACCGGCTGAACTTGAATCGAATAATTCCCGGCGGGCTGGGTGCTGGTAATGGAATTGGTCCCTGTCAACAGCACACTGTTGCTGCCATTATACAGGGTGATCAGCGGCACCAGGTCTCCGCTGGTGGTTGTAACGGTCACGATGAATGCATATTGATTGGCAAATACGAACGGCCAGTTCTCATAGCGGGTGGAGCTTACATTTCCGATATAGATCGCATCCCAATACGTCAAACTGCGGGTGACGACGGTGACGGTGGGCGGAGTGGCGGTTTGCGCCTTGGCATCCATTTGGGCGCCAAAAACGCTGAAACAGAAGCTTAAGGCAACCAGGATACGGAGCAGGTTCTTGGATTTCATTGTTGCATTCTCCTTCACGAAAGTAAACTCGATGAACAGGGTCAAATTCTTACGAATTAAGAGCGGCTGTCGAAATGAAATCCCGCCCCATCCGGATATCAACTTGGAAGCCAGACAAGGCTGGCATACATTGCCGGATTTAAATCGAAAATTATTTCTGCATTATTTTATGACCAGAATGAGGTTTGTTGCGTTACAGCTAGGTTACGGCGGTATTGCAATAGTATTGCGGCAGAATTCGGAAGAAAAAAAATGCAACAGGGCTTCAATTCTGAAACCTTGTTGCATTTGGAATGATATTTTCACACCATCAGTTGGGATTTTACTTTTCGGCCTTACCGGTCAAAAAACACCCCAAAATGATCGGCCACCGGCCTTTCCCGGCCGGGAATGTAATTGTCAATCGGCGAATTTAAGATCACAGCCCGGCCGTCCCCGTCTTCAAGCACCATCGTGGACGAGCCGCCTCCGTCCAATGCCATGGCATAGCTGGCGCCCAGATCCAACAGCAGGTCCGCCAATTCCTTATAGGATGCACCCATGCTGTAGAAGGGCTGGCGACCGTCCACTACGACAAGATAAAGCCACCTGCCATTATGGTTAACGCCCATTGCAGTTCGAGGGTGAAGGGTCGAGCTGTCAAGGTCAGGGATCAGATTCCCGCCGGCGATCAGCATTCTATCTCCTGACAGCGCATGGAAGACCCTGTTGGGCGGGTTATTAAAGGTGAGTTCATTTCTGCGGCTTATATAAAGCGTTGGTTCCTGGCCGATATCCTGCCGGCCATCCGCATACGCATCTCCAAACGAAGCCGTGTACCCGTTCGGAGTCACTGGGTCGCCCACATGCGGATAATAATCCAGCGGGCTGCGGGACCACCAGGGGAAGAACCCGTCCCCATTAATTGCCACCTGAACCCCAAATTCCTCCAGGAACAGGGAGGTTGTCCTTGCTTTTAATGGACCGCCCTCTACATGATCGGGCGGCGTGACCATAAATCGAAGGCCCTGGGTGTTTTTCGTGTCAATGACCAGGACATGCGCAACCATGGAGTGCGGTAGATAGCGCACGATCCGGCGATAGGTTACCCCGCTCACAATTTTTTCCTTCAATGGGATGGGCGCAGGGCGCCCCCGGGTATAAAGAAAATAAGCCCCCAACGCAAGAGGGATAATCAAAACAACCAGCCCCCATTTGCGTAGACCTTGATCAAGGTAATTTTTCATAAGGAGGATGATAACAAATCCGGCTGAATTTAAAGTAAAAAGAGACGGGCGATTTCCCGTCTCTTTCTCTACGATCATCCTATCTAACCGGCTTCCTGCTCGGCCTTTCTCATGGATTGAAAGGATTGAATGGCCACTTCCAGCATGGACAGGTCGGGGGTGCGGGTGGTGAGGTGCTGCAAAGCCAGATTCGGTTTGATCAGGAGCTGAACAATCGGGTTGTCCAAATGATTGGCAGTCCAGCGGATATATTCGAGGGCGATCCCCGCGAGAATCGGGATGAACAGGATCCGGCTGACCAGTCGCCATAAGATCGGCATCGGACCCAGCAAGGTGAAGACCAAAATGGAAAGCAGAACGAGGGTCAACAGGAAGGCTGTGCCGCAGCGCGCATGCTCGATCGGATAATTTGCGACGATCTCCGGAGTCAACTCCGCACCGGCCTCAAAAGCATTGATGGTCTTGTGCTCGGCGCCATGATACATAAACAGACGTTTCACATCCGGCATAAAGCTGATGCCCCAGATATATCCGATCAGAAAGACCAGGCGCAGCACGCCTTCGAGCAGATTCCCGATCCACAAACCTGATGTAGGGTCATTCTTCGTCAGGACATGTTCAGCCCAGCCGCCAAGCCCGGCGGGCAGCAAAAAGAAGAGTCCCACCCCCATGGCCAGAGACAGGCCGAGGGTCAGATAAAGAGCCGGGCCTTCCAGTTTTTCATCCTCTCCGGTTTGGGTATTCGCCGAAAGGGTCAGGGCACGCATGCCGAGGCCCAGGGCATCCCACAAGAGAATGGATCCACGCAAAAAGGGTATCCTGGCGATCACAGACTGGTACACATTGGCAAGTTTTTCAGTATGAACCGCAATGCTGCCATCGGGAGCGCGCATGGCCACGGCATATGCCTTTTGACCGCGCATCATTACGCCCTCGATAACCGCCTGTCCACCATAGGTAATAATTCTATCTTCCATTAAATCCTTTTATTTCATGTTGAAAAAGAAATGGATAAATGCATCCATGTTCTTGTGCCAGGTCGGCAGGTGCATGCGTTCATTGGGCGAGTGGATGTTGTCATCAGGCAGGCCGCCCCCCACGAGGCCGGATTCAACGCCGCAAATATTTTGCAGCATGGCCACGACACCGATCGATCCGCCTTCGCGGCGATACAAGGGTTTCCTGCCCCAAACTGTTTCCATGGCCGCTGCCATGGCACGAACACCGTTGGTATTGATATCAGTGATCGCCCAGGGACTATCATGCAGGGGCTTCACTTCCCAGATAATGGTTTTGGGAGCGTGTTCTTCAAGGTACTGGATCAATTGTTTTTGAACCACTGCCGGATCTTGATCCGGGACAAGGCGGCAGGAGATCTTTGCCATGGCCCTGGCCGGCAAAACGGTCTTCGAGCCGGGTCCCGTCCAACCGGAAAGCAATCCGTTCACTTCAAGTGTGGGGCGTGACCCCGTGCGCAAGGCAGGGGTGTATTCCTTTTCGCCCCACAAGGCAGGCACGCCGGTCTGCTCCAAATAACTCTCAGGTGTTGTGGGCAGTTTGGCGGTGGCTTCCCGTTCCTGATCGGTGACGGGACGCACCGAATCATAAAACCCGGGCAGGGTGATGGTGCCGTTCGAGTCGTGCATCCCGGCAATTAATTCCGCCAGGGCCTGGGCCGGGTTATGCACCGTACCGCCGAACAACCCCGAGTGCAGGTCGCGGGCGGGGCCGGACACATGAACTTCAAAATAAGCCAGTCCACGCAAACCAAAGGTGATGGTTGGTTCATCGGCGGAGATCGCACCCGCATCCGGATTTAGACAAAAATCAGCCTTGAACAGATCCTTGTGCTTCGGCAAAAAACCGCCCATGTTCAGGGAACCGATCTCCTCCTCCCCTTCCAGCAGGAATTTCAAATTGACCGGAAAGTCGCCGGTCCTCATGATGGACTCGACGGCATTCAAGGTCGCCATCACCTGTCCCTTCATGTCCGAGGAACCGCGCGCAAAAAGATAATCGCCTTTGACCACCGCCTCAAAAGGGGAGGATTCCCACAATTCAATCGGGTCCACAGGCTGCACATCGTAATGCCCGTAAATCAAGACCGTCGGCGCGCCGGGTTTCTTCAGCCAGTCACCGTAAACGACCGGGTGGCCGCCTGTCGGCAGGAGCTTGACATTCTCGATCCCGATGCCGCGCAAATGGTCGGCCGCCCAATTTGCGGCCTTTTCCACTTCCGGTTTATAGGCATCATCGGTGGATATGGATTCTATTTTCAGGAATTCAGAAAGTTCCTTTGTAAACCGCCCGTGATTTTTGTGGGCATATTCAATGGCTTTGTTTGCGTCAGACACGATTTGCTCCTTGAATCATCCAAATATTTGCAATATTCAAATGGTGGATCAGGGTTGAATAGTTGGGACCTGGGTTTGTTCCAGGGTGCGGCGCGTGACCAGGTACCACTCGTTGATCAGGGCCAGACGGTCACTGACATCATACAGGATCGGTGCGACCTGCACACCCTGCACCTGGGCATCCACGCCATAGGAATACGCAGGGTAATACAAAGGCAGGGATGGCATATCCTTGGTGAAAACAACCTGGAAGTTGCGATATAGACGCGCGCGGGTATCAAAGTCAGCCGCCGTGCGCGCCGTTTCCAGGAATTCGCTGGCGGTGCGATTGTCCCATTGGGAAT
Source organism: Chloroflexota bacterium (assembly GCA_021414245.1). Taxonomy (GTDB): domain Bacteria; phylum Chloroflexota; class Anaerolineae; order Anaerolineales; family Villigracilaceae; genus Villigracilis. The sequence continues at coordinate 236,666 of JAIOOU010000007.1, read as the reverse complement.
AATTCTGCCCGCCGGTGGCTTCCGATTGATGCCAAAACAGATAGGGATCCGGATCCGGCGTGCGGGCCGTGTTCAAATCCGCGAGTGCAGCCTGGTAATTGCGCGGGGTGAGGAAATCGTTAACCATGGAATCGTAGGCCACCGCCTGCAGTTCGATCCGAACACCGATCAAGGCCCAGTCCGCTTGAATTGCCTGGGCCATTTGAGTGTGAACCGCATCATCAGGGTGTACGAGGGTAAAGGTCAGGAATTGACCGTCCTTGGCGCGCACATCCCCCCCACCCGCGGGAATCACATATCCTTCATCCTTTAATATGGAGGCCGCTTTGTCCGGGTCATAATCAAAATGCTCGACCTCGTTATAGTAGGCCCACGATCCTTGAAGGATGGGGCTGTCAGCCACAATGGCCTGTCCCTGCAAAATTTTCGAAACGATGTGGTTGCGGTTGATGCCCAGCAAAAGAGCGTGACGCACCTTTTCATTTTGCAGAAATGGCGCAGTGGGATTATTCAGATTTAAGAAGACCAGTCCCAATTGAGGCAGACGGCTGGCGTATACGGCCAGGTTCGGCTCCATCAAGGCTGCCTGTAAAATATCGGCGGTCAACCGGCTGACTCCAAGCACTTCACCCTGCTGATACGCGTCAAATGCCAGGGCCGAAGTCGGGTAAAAACGAAAAACGACCTGCTCAATGAATGGGGCTGGCAGGTAATAATCCTTGTTGACAACCAAGACCACTCCCGAGATCTGACCGCCGCTGGTGAGCAATCGGTCAAATTTGTACGGCCCGGTTCCAACCGGTTTAAGATTAAAATCCGCATTGGCAAGCTGGTCGGCAGGGACGGATTCCAGCAGGTGTTTTGGCAATATCCCGAAAGTGACGTAATCCAGGAATGGTGCGAATGGTTCCGGCAATTTGAATTGAAGAGTCTTGTCATCGAGCCGCTTGACTTCAATCTGGGACCATAAATCCTTGATATCCTGAGGGAAAAGGGATCCGGAGCTTTTAATGACTTCGATCGTGAAGATTACATCATCCGTGGTAACGGGCTGACCGTCGTGCCAGAGGGCGTTGGGTCTGATCGTGAAGTTGTACTGCATGCCATCAGAGGAGGCGCCCCAGGATTCGGCCAGGTCCGGTTCGGGCAGGCCGCGCGAATCGAAACGCATCAGACCGCTAAAGAGCAGGCGGTTGATGTCGCGGTCCGCAGGGTTGTTCCAGTCCAGCATGGGATTAAGCCGGCCCATGGATCCCACCAGCGCTTCGGTATAGACCCCGCCCGGAGCAGCCTCCGGCAGGACCGGAACACTGATCGGCTGTTGGCTGAGCAACAGCAAAGCTACGATCACCAGGGTGACCGCCACAACCAAAATCTGCCAGCGTAATCTTTTCATAATTTAGGTATGGAAATAAAGAAAGGCCGCCGCAGCCCATGGGAAGGGCAAAGGTTCGGCGGCCTTTACAGGCTCGTGATGATTAGCGTGCAAGAATGATGATGGTGATCACAAGACCAAAGAAGACCACACAGAGTACGATCGTGACCCAGAAAAGAATGCGTTCGATGCCGCGGCGGGCCGTGAACACGCCGCCCGTGTCCGCACCGGTCAGACCACCCAGTCCTGCGCCCTTGCTTTGCAGGATCACACTGAGGATCAAACCCACTGAGGTTATAATCAGTGAAATATCCAAAAATTTAGCCATACAATATGCCTCCTTGAAATTAGCGGATAGATTATACCTGTTCAAGAAGTGAATCGTCAACAAGGGTTTGATCCGGGCGATTTTTCATCTTTTTCATCCCCAAGACTGGAACGAATCGCATATCATCGAGGAATTCATGCCGGAAGTTGTTGTTAATTTGCACATGCATACACGCTATTCAGATGGAAGCGGAGTCCACCGGGACATCGCCAGAGCCGCCTTCGCGGCGGGCGTGGATGCGGTCATCGTCACCGATCACAATATCCTCGTGCAGGGTTTTGAAGGATATTACAAGGAGAAGACCAAAAAGATCCTGATGCTGGTCGGAGAGGAGGTCCACGACCAGGCATGCGACCCGCAAAAGAATCATCTGCTGGTCTTCGGTACCGGGCGGGAGCTGGCCACTTTCGCAGACAACCCCCAGCAACTCATCAACCAGGTGCGGGACGCAGGCGGGTTGTCTTTTCTGGCACACCCGGACGATCCCGAGGCCCCGGCATTCCGGGAGGTGGATATCTCCTGGGTGGACTGGTCGGTTCAAAATTTTACCGGCATCGAGTTATGGAATGCGCTGAGCGAATTAAAAACCATTGTGCCGACGAAGTTGCACGGCGCCTTTTATGCGTTATTTCCCGCCCTTGTAGCCCACCAACCCATTCCCTCGACACTCGCCAGATGGGATGAGCTGCTTGCACTCGGCAGGCCGGTGGTGGCGATCGGCGGGTCCGATGCGCACGCCCTGTACATGAGCCTGGGACCGATCCACCGGGTGATCTTTCCCTACGAATTCCATTTCCGGACTGTGAACACACACGTCCTGACCTCCGAGCCCCTGAACGGCGAAGCAAACAGGGATAAGAAATTGATCTATGAAGCCATGGCGGCCGGGCATTGTTTTGTCGGGTACGACCTGCCCGCCCCCACCCGCGGATTCAATTTCAGCGGACAGGGAAAGGACAAAAATGCGATCATGGGCGATGAACTCCCGGCAAAAGGCGGGGTGACCCTGCAGGCTAAGCTGCCCGCGCATGCCGAGATCCGTTTATTCAAAGACGGGCTTTTGATCCAGACCTGGAAGAATCAACTCTCCTGCACGCATATCACCTCGGAGCCCGGAGTCTATCGCATCGAAGCCTACCGCCGGTATTTGGGCCGGCTGCGCGGATGGATCTACAGCAACCCGATCTATTTAAGATAACGCACCCTCGGACGGAGGCAGTTTCAAGGTCAGGGCTGAGGCGGGTTCCGCATCCCAAAGACAGGCTTCTTGTGGTAAACTTCGCCCGCTAAAATAGTACGTCTTAATAACGTGCTTTCCGTTCCCAACTGGCCCACGGCCTGGATAGGAACAAACCCATGGAAAGGAGGTTTTCCCTATGCGTAATTATGAATTGGTTTGTGTGATCCAGCCTGATCTGGATGAGACAGCTTTTAACGGTGTGCTCGAAAAAGTTAAAGGCTGGATCAGTGAATCAGGCGGCACGGTAGACAAGGTTGATGTTTGGGGCCGACGCAAGCTGGCCTACATCATCAAGAAGCACCGCGAAGGTCAGTTCGTGTTGTTGAACATGACCATGAACCCGTCTGCCACTTCGGATCTTGAGCGCAATCTGCGTTATCAAGAACCGATCATCCGTCACATGCTTTCTGTAGCGAATAGTTAGTGTTTCCTTTATTGTTGCGTTGCCCGGAATTATTTACCAAGGAGAAATTCTTATGAGCCGCGGCTTAAATAAAGTTCAGATCATCGGGCATCTCGGAAAAGACCCGGAGATGCGCTACACTCCTTCAGGGAAACCTGTGACCACCTTTTCAGTCGCCGTGAGTCGTTCGTGGAACAGTGCAGACGGGGAACGGCACAGTGAAACCGAATGGTTCAATGTAGTGGCCTGGGGCAACCTGGCGGAGATCTGCAAACAGTATCTCGTCAAGGGCCAACAGGTGTACATCGAAGGGCGTCTGCAAACCCGGCGCTGGGACGACAAGGAAGGCCAAAAGCACACCAGCGTGGAGATCGTGGCAAACGAGATGATGATGCTGGGCGACCGGCGCGATGGAAACAATCATTCCCAGGAAGTCGAATCTGCCTCCGCCGATAATGGCTCTGCCATGGCGGAAGATGAATTTCCGTTCTAGTTTTTTTTGGAGTAAACCATGAGTGAAGAACGTAGTTATTCGGGTGGCGGCGAAGGCGGCGGTGGTGACCGCAGGTTTTTCGCCAAACCCAAGTTTTGTCAGTTTTGCGCGGACAAATTGCTGGTCATCGACTACAAGAAGACCGACCTGCTTCGCAAATACATCACGGAAGAAGGCAAGATCCGCCCGCGTCGTCAGACCGGCGCCTGCGCCAAACACCAGCGCGTGGTGGCTGCGGCCGTCAAACAGGCCCGCCATGTGGCATTTCTGCCCTTCAGCGGCAAGTCCCTCGACGACAGCCGCTCCTAATTCGCTGATCAAGTAAAGACGGGGCATGGGACTCTTTTCCATGCCCCGAAATTCTATTAATGACCTTGGCCCTTTTTCACGGGGAGTCGGGGTTGTCCATTCCAGACAGGTTATCAAACTGCAGCCCGTCAAACCGGCTGTTTTTATGAAGGAGTTTTACATGGCTAACGAACCGGGCAAAAAGTCCGCTGCCACCACCAAGAAACACATTGCCCGCCTGCAACGGGAACAACAGCAAAGCCGCATTGTGTTATATGCATTCATCGGCATTCTTACCACGGTCGTGCTTTTGCTGGTGTACGGGTATTTGGACATCAACTACTTCCAACTCAAGCGTCCCGTCGCAAAAGTTGGAGAGACCAACATCCTTGTCAATCAATTCGAGCCGCGGGTGCGCATGCAGCGCCAGCAGCTGCTGGCACAATTCGGCCAGTATTCCCAATACGCACAGATCTTCGGCATGGATGTGAGCTCCCAGCTCCAGCAGATCCAGACCACGCTCGATTCCCCTGTGAGCATCGGGCAGGCCGTTCTGGACCAGTTGATCAACGAAGAACTGATCCGGCAGGAAGCCGCCAAACGCGGCATCACTGCAAGCGATGAAGAGATCGACACAATGATGCACGACGCATTCGGATATTTCCCGAACGGCACACCCACTTCCACAACCACGCCAACCGAAGTTGTCTTCCCGCCGGTCCCGGCCGAGGCCTTCAAATTCGTGACAAAGACCCCGCTTCCGACCGCAACCCTGGCTGCCACTGCCACCCCGGAAGCTGCCACTGCGGAAGCATCCCCTTCGCCGACTGTCACGCTCGAACCGACAGAAATCGCAACCGAGATACCTGAGGTAACTCCCTTCCCCACCGCCACGCCCTACACGCTTGAGGGATTCCAGAGTGAGTTCAAGACTGCCCAGCAGGGAATCACCAAACTGGGCTTCAAGGAAGATGACTACCGCAGGTTGTTCGAGATCCAGATCCTGCAGGAAAAACTGAAAGCCGCGATTGTTGCCGATGTCCCAGCCACGGTTGAACAGGTCTGGGCTCGTCACATTCTGGTGGCCGATGAAGTCACCGCTCTGGCTGTGATTGAAAAGTTAAAGAATGGCGCGGATTTTTCCGAATTGGCCAGGACCCTGTCCACGGATACGGGTTCCGGTGCAAACGGCGGCGATCTGGGCTGGTTTAGTGCCGGCGCCATGGTCCCTGAATTTGAAACTGCCGCCTTCGCCTTGAAGAATCCCGGCGATTACACCACCACGCCTGTACAAAGCCAGTACGGATTCCACATCATCCAGCTGATCGCAAAACAGAATCGCCCCCTGACCGCGGATCAGTACAATTCCGCCAAGGACAAGGCCTTTACCGATTGGCTGACCGCCGCCCGTGACGAGTACGGTGTCGAGACCTTTGATATCTGGAAGGAACACATCCCCACCGAACCCAACTTCTCCACTTTGGGGACTGAATCGGCCATCCAGGCCCAGACCCGACAGGCTGAAGCGGATGCCCAGGGTGCGGCTGACGCAACTGCCACTCCGTAACCTGCACTGCAATAAAATATTTAATGAAAAACACCCGGCTCAAATTGAGCCGGGTGTTTTTCATTTTTGAACTTCGCAGGCTGCCTATCCCCTCTTCAGGAGATCATCCGTCACCTGGTCAAGGCGCAGGCTGATGACCTGGCTGGAGGAATCGCGGCCTTTGGTGATCCCGTAGATCACATCTGCAGCCTGCACGGTGTTGCGGTTGTGCGTAATGATGATGAACTGCGTATCCTTGCTCAAATCCACCAGCAGATCACGGAAGCGTCCCACATTGGCTTCGTCCAACATGGCATCCACTTCATCCATCACGCAAACCGGGGTGGGCGAAACCTTAAGCAGGGCAAATACCAGGGCGATGGCGGTCAAACTTCTCTCACCACCGGAAAGCATGGCCAGGCCCTGTTCACGCCGCCCGGGCAGGCGCGCTTCAATCTCAATACCGGTCTCGACCAGATTCTCCGGATCGGTCAAGGCCAGGCGGGCGGACCCGCCTCCGAACAACCGCACAAAGGTCTCACGGAACTGTTTGTCCACCGCATCAAAAGTGCGGATAAATTCCTTCTTGGTGATCTCATCCAGCTCGGCAACCACCTGTTTCAGGTCCACCTGTGCCTTGCGCAGATCTTCAACCTGGGTCTTCATGAAGGCATAGCGTTCACTTTCCTGATCGTATTCAATTTTCGCATCCGGATTGATGGGACCCATGCGGCGCAGTTGGGCGCGGTGATGTGCGAGCTGCTCCTCGACTTCGGGGGCCAGTTCGGTCACGATCGGCAGCTGTTCCACCATGCCATCCAAGGGCAGGGGCACCGGGCCGGAGACATCCGCGGCATAATCGAACATGACCAGACCGAAATCATCGGTGATCTTCTGGCGCAGGTTGTCCAGTGCTTCCTGCTTGCGCATTAACTCCAGCTGCACCTGTCCATAAGAACGCTCGGTGTTGGCGAAAACTCGCTGGGCGTTGGTCTCCAATTCCTGCAGGCGTTTTTCCTCCTGCTCGGCGGTTTCCAGATCCTTTTCCACCGGTTCGATCAACACGCGCATCGCTTCGATCTGACTGTGCAGGCTGGTTTCATTCTCGCGCAGTCTGGCTTTTTCCTGATCCAGACCTGTCAGGGAATCCTCGGCCTCCTGCAAACGCGAGGTCAACTCAACCCGCCGCGAATCAAGCCGCGTGATCTCCTTCGCGCGTTCCTCCTTTTTGGCATTCGCACCGGTCAGGCTTTGTTCAGCGACAGCAACCCGCGTACTCCAATAGGATACCTGTTCCTGCAGTTCGTCGGCGGAGACCCCATTCAAATGCCCGGAAGTTTCCTTTAATTGAGTTTGTATTTCAGCGGAGCGGTTCTCCACACCTGCCTGCGATTCGATTAATTTTTGCTGGATCGAGGCAGACTCCTGCGCTTCGGCCTCCAACTGGCTCAACTGACTTTTCTGCCAGTCAAGCTGACGCTGGGTCGATTCAGACTCCAGACCTGCCTGTTGCTCGGTCTCCTGGGTCTCCCCCAACCTGACGCGGGCTTCGCGCGCATCGGTCTCGGCCTGAACCAGTTCCGACTGTGCAGCAGCGAGCTGGCTGGATAATCTTTCAACGCGGTCATTTGACTCCGCCAGCAGGGCCACGAGTCCGGCCAGGGCGGATTCGAATTCGCGTTTTTGGCGCGGCCGGCTCAGGGCGGAGGAGGAAGCGGTCCTTCCGGCAATGACAAGTCCGTCACCGCGGAAGACTTCCCCGCGCAGGGTCACCACACGCGCATGAGTCGGTAATTCCTTAATTAAACGGCGGGCGGAATTTCGGTCACGTGCAACCAGGGTGTGGCCAAGCATCAAACGCACCGCGGCCCGCAGATCTTCCGGCGCGTTGACCAGGTCCGCTGCCACACCGATGCAATCCGTATCACCTGGAGCCTGCAAAGACGGGTTTTCACGTTCATCGAGGGGCAGCAACACCGCACGCCCGGCATCGTCCGCTTCCAGCAAATTCAAGGCATCTTCGAGCTGGCTGGAATCCAGCAGGACAGCGTCAAGGGTATCCCCGAGGGCAGCCGCAATGGCTGTCTCAAGATGGGCTGGCACATCCAGCGCCGCGCTGAGCGCGCCGCGTGCGCCGCCAAGTTTCGACTGACGGGCGGCGTCCAACAAATAACGGGCACCCTCTGCGTAACCGGCCAGAGATTGTTCCGATTGTTCAAGCACTTCCAACTGGGCCTTCAGACGCGAATGATCCGATTCTTCCCGGGTTCGTTGTTCGAGAGCTTCGCGGCGTTCGCGTTCAATGCGCTCCACTTCACTCTTTTTGTTGAGCACCTGATCTTCTGCTTCCTGCAAGGCAAGGTTGGCCTGTTCACGGGTCTTACGTGCCGTTTCAAATTGGGCTTTGGCCCTTGCCGAAACAGACTCGCCGTTCGCGATCGCGGCCCGGGTTTGTTCAAGTTTTTGGGTTTGCGATTCGATGCGGGATCTTAATTCATCCAGGCGGGCATTGTTCTCCGCGCGCTGCTGGCTGAGTTCCTCGATCTGGGTCCGCAGGTGGGCGAACTGCTCTTCCAAAACCGTGCGCTCCGTCTGGCGGGTTTGCAGGGCATTCTGCGCATTAGCAAACTGGGTTTTGGCTTCCTCATATTCCAACTGGACCCGTGCCAGATCCTTCCCGGCCTCGCCATAGCGTTCATTGGCGAGATGCAGTTCGTCCATGGCATGTTCCTGGTCGGAAAGAATCGCAGCCTGTGTGTTCGTCAGGGAGCGGCGGCGTTCTTCAAGAACAGCCAGTTCGCGGCTGATGGCTTCGCGCTGACTATGCAATTCCGCAGACTGGCGGTGCCAGCTGTTCAACTGGGCGCGCAGTCCCGAAAGCCGTTCACGGAAGGCGGCAAAACCCTCCTGGGATTTTTCATGAGTATTGCGCGAATCGCGCACACGTGTTTCCTGTCCGCGCAAGGTTTCACGCACGTCGGTCAGGTCACGCTGGGCACGATGCCAGTGAAAGCCATACCACTCGCGCAGGAGCAGTTTCATATCGGCCTGCGCGCGCGCAAAGTCAATGGCGCGTTTGGCCTGGCGCTCCAAACTCTTAATGCGCGGCTCGAGTTCGGCCATGATATCCAGAACGCGTTCCAGATTACGCTCGGTATTCTCAAGTCGTTTGAGGGCATCATCACGCCGGGCGCGATACAACCCCACCCCTGCGGCTTCTTCAAACAGACGGCGGCGATCGTCGGCTTTCAAAGCCAGGGAGGCGTCCACCAACCCCTGGCCGAGGATCGTGTAAGTCCGCTCGCTCAAGCCGGCCTGCGCGAGCAGTTCGTTCATCTCCCGCAAGCGCACATGCTGGCCGTTGATCAAATAATCGTTGTGGCCGTCCCGATGGGCAACGCGCATCATGGCCACCTCGGAGAAGTCCACGGGCAGCCATTGCTCGGTATTGTCAAAGGTAATGGTGGCCTGCGCCATACCGGCGCGCGCACGATGCTCCGAGCCGGAGAAGATCATGTCTTCCGTTTTCTTGCCGCGCAAAAGCGTGTAGGATTGTTCTCCGAGCACCCAGCGCAGGGAATCGGCAATATTCGACTTGCCGGAACCGTTCGGTCCGACAATGGCGGTGATCCCGCTTGCAAACTCAAAAACAGTCCGCGAGGCGAATGTTTTATATCCCTGTAACTCAAGTGATTTTAAACGGAGAGGCATGGTGTATCTACAATTTTCGATTCAGATTTTTTCGAGCATGGATGACCGGCTAGACGATATTTAAGGTATTCAGCGCATCCTGGGCAGCTGCGTGTTCGGCATAACTCTTGCTGGTGCCGGAACCATGTCCCTTTACCTCACCGGCGATTTCCACCACCATCTCAAAGACAACGGCATGATCGGGTCCACTGGTACCCAGCACGCGGTAGCGCGGTGAACCCAATTTTTGAGACTGCGCCCACTCCTGCAATTTGCTCTTCGGGTCGTGGATCTCGGTCAGGATGAATTCGCGCGCTTCCTCCAGGATTGGATGCACGAACGCTTCAACCCTGCCGAGGCCTGCATCCAAAAACAAGGCGCCGATCAGCGCCTCGAAAGCCGAGCCCAGCAAATTGTCCCGGTCCTGGCCGCCGGAGGCCGCCTCGCCACGCCCGAGGCGAAGCGCATGGCCCAAATCCAGTTTGCGCGCAAATTTTGCCAGCTGTTCATTGCGGACCAGGGCGGAGCGCATCTTGGTCAGGTCACCTTCAGGCATTTCAGGGAAACGGTTGTAGGCCCAGGCCCCCACAATAAAATCCAACACTGCATCGCCGAGGAATTCGAGGCGTTCATTATCCTCAACCGCGAGGGGATTCTCGTTGACGTAGGAGCGGTGGGTCAGAGCCCGCGTCAGCAGGGATAAATTGGAAAAGGGCAGACCCAGCCGCCGGCTGAGGTCAGATACGGGTTCCACATCCCGCATGTTTGAATTGGTCATTCGAGGGAACCTCCCGGAACTCAGGGAGCGCCAAACCCCCATCCGCGAACGGGGTGGAGTCTCGCGTTCCATCAGTTCCAATTTTTGAGCGGGCTGAATTGTAACCTGATTTTTTGGGGAAAGTGATTTTTTAAGATAGAATGTAAACGGATACGCGGAGGCAATGTGACAGAAGTCAGCAACGAAACAAGATTTTTGCACGCCATTGAAATGGGACTGGGGGCGTGGCAATGGGGGGACCGGGTCATTTGGGCTTACGGCCAGGAGTACACAGACAAGGAAATCCGTGAGTCCTTCGATGTATCACTTAATCTGGGGGTTCGCTTTGTAGATACTGCCGAAATTTACGGCTCAGGCTATTCTGAGCGATTATTGGGGAGATTCTTAAAGGAAATTGACCAGCCCATTCTGGTGGCAACAAAATTTTTCCCGTGGCCCTGGAAGTTCACCAAGGGTTTCATTCCCCGTGCCTTGAAGGGAAGCCTGGAACGTCTGGGACTCGACGCGGTGGATCTCTATCAGATTCACTGGCCGGCTGTTACGATGAGCCCGGAGACCCTGATGGAAGGCATGGTCGAATGTGTAAAACGCGGCTGGACCCGCACAGTGGGGGTTTCGAACTTCGGCCAAAAAAACATGCTGCGCGCTTATTCCACCCTCGCCCAGCATGGAATTCCGCTGGCATCCAACCAGGTCCATTACAGCCTGCTCAACCGCGAAGTGGAAAAAAACGGCACGCTTGCGCGCTGCAAGGAGTTGGGCATTCGCCTGATCGCATACTCCCCGCTGGAAAAAGGATTGCTGACAGGGAAATACTCTCTTGAAACTCCCCCACCCGGTGTACGTGCCGGCACGCAAACCATGGAACTCCTTAAAAAACTTCCGCCTGTGATCAAGTTGTTAACCGAGATCGGTCAAAACCACGGCGGAAAATCCGCAGGGCAAGTCTCATTAAACTGGCTGATCTGCAAAGGCGCGCTTCCCATCCCGGGGGCAAAGAATGCAAAACAGGCGGAACAAAATGCCGGCGGTGCAGGCTGGAAACTGAGTGAAGAGGAAGTGGAAAAATTGGATGAAGCCACCGATTCCATCCGCGAATATTCAACTGAGTGAACATGGAAAACAGCAGGATTCAAAGATTCCTCAAGGCGATTCTCCCCCAAAAACTGGCGGAGGAGATGGAAATGGAATCGCGTTCATGGATGCTGCGATGCGCGGAATGTAAACATGAAAGATCCTTCTGGGAAATGGGCGGAATAAGGTGGAAGGCGGCCGGCAATCCAGGAAAGCATGAGCGCTGTCCAGATTGTGGAAAAACGGGCTGGCTGACAGTCCATCGAAAACCGGACAAGTAATTGATAAAAAGGGACATGGTCGACATTCCGTGTCTCTTTTTATTTGAATAAATCTTTATGCTTAAGATCCTGTCGGTCCGGGCAATCACCCTGGAAGGGGAACCCCGTACAAAAAGGGGGGTAAGCCTGAAACAATTCGGTGCGATAATTCCTCCCAGGTTAAAAAGGAGAATATATATGAAAAGATATGGCTTCTTTATATTTTTATTCGTCTTCATCCTGTTGGGCCTGGGCGGATGCACAATTCCCACCTGCCCCACGGACAGCCTGCAGGCTGTTTCCCTGATCAGCCCAGCCATGTGGAGCACAGTGGATTCACTGAGTCCAACTCTGCATTGGAGTTATCCATCGCCAACATGCAATCCTGAAGGATATGCGATTACCCTGCAGACCGGGCCGTTCTTTACAGATAATATTGGCGGCGGCACGGGTAACCCTTCCACCAGTTGGAGCCCGGGTGCGTCTCTGGAGCCGGGCAAGGAATATGCATGGTCAGTTGCGCCAATTAACGGGGTCACACTTGGTCCATCGACAGGGAAAAATTATTTCTTCACCGGCCCCACCTGCGCAACCGAATCATTGGTGGCACCCACCCTGCTTGAACCCGCCGATGGCGCAAGCTTCAACGAGGCATCCGATAGTCTGATCTGGGATTATCCACAGGATTGTTCACCCGAGGGGTACCGCGTGGATCTATCGGTCGACCCGACGTTCACAGACACAAGCCTGAGCGGGGGTACAGGGAATCCATCCACCCGCTGGGGGCCAGGTTCCCCTTTGGTTGATTGCCAAACCTATTACTGGCGCATCGCACCGATCAGCGGGACCACACTCGGGCCATTCTCTTCAAGTCGCAGTTTTGTGCGTGATGCAAGCGGGGCTTGCGGGGGTCCGGGCGGAAGTCCGCCTGCTTCCGCATCCATTAGCGGGATCGTCTGGCACGATCTATGCGCCGTTCCCGATGGACCCCTTCCGAGTCCCCTGCCGGCAGGCTGTATTGATATCGGCGGTGGAGTGTTGCAGGCAAATGGAATTCGCGAAGCTGGAGAACCGGGCATCGCCGGCGTGCAAGTGGACCTGCATTGGGGCGGTTGTGCAACACCCAGTGTTGCAAGTGTGCTGACAGATGTGAACGGTCTTTATCAGTTCGATGGAATCCTTGCCTTTGGAAGCTATTGTCTTGCGGTTCGTGCACTAAATCCGCCCAACGATGGCATATTGATCCCCGGTCAGTGGACATTCCCTTCAGGCCTGACTGGTTCAGACGCCTTTGCAAACGCAACGGTAGACACAGGTACTTCCCTGACCGACAAGGATTTTGGCTGGGATTATCAATTCCTGCCAGTGGCCGCGGCAGCCCCGGCCTCACAAGTGCCAACGCTGGTTCCGACATCCGTTGTGCCGCAATTTGTGTTTGACAAGAATGCATTTTGCCGAAAAGGCCCGGGTACAATCTATAGCGATGTAACCGCCATACCTCTCGGGGATACGGTTGACATACTCGGTGCCAGCCAGGACAATGAGTGGTATTACATCCTCTGGAGCAAGTTCAATATGAAGTGCTGGGTGGCAAAGTCAACCGGCCATGCCCTGGGTGACCTGCAAGGACTCCAGATCATCGCCGCCCCGCCGACGCCCGTACCCACCGCCCCCCGGCCCACTTCCTCCAGGCCAACTGCAATTCCAAGTCCAACGAAAATAGGCAAACCTTAAAGAAGCAACTAAAACAGCATCCCCTTCCGATCGGAAGGGGATGCTGTTTACACTTTATGGAATGGCCAATGTAAAAATACGTCAATCAGGCATCTCCATGTTCCGCATCGAACACATGCGAGTGCATGTTTGCGATCCATTGTTTTCCATCCTCGGTTAAACGCAAATAGACAAGCGCATCCTTAATATAGTCATTGACGCTCTCCCAGTAAAAGGAGGCATAATTCTTGCGCATGTCATTCGGGAATTTGTAGCCAAGTTTTTCGTTGAGCCCCAATTCCTGAAATTCATAGAACAATGCCGGGGATTTGCGCAGATAATCCGGATCACCCAGCTGGCCGACAAAATCAGCCGCACGCACGAGCCCGCCCAGTCCTTTGGTATCTTTGTATATCTCTCCGGGAGGTGAGGGGAAGCGGGTCATCTCGATATAGGACGCGATCAGGTCCGCGTCCAGCAATTTCGTCATATCCTCCAGCAGACCCGCGCCGAAGCGTTCCTTTACAAAGAGTTTGCTGCGATTGACATGGTAGGGGGTCAAGGCCACGTCCGTGCCTTCGGGGGAAATATAGACCAATTCATCCCCCACTCCGGTGGCGAAGTGGTCCTTTGTATCATTCCGGCACACCCCTTTAACATATCCGATATCATGGCATAATACCGCGATCATGTAATGCATCCAATCACGGGGAGTTACTCCTCCCTCGCGCAGGTGTTTACCTTCGATGATGGCCTGCCCAGCCAGGGAAACCATGATGGTGTGGTCGATATCATGATACAACGCGTCCGAGTTCGAAATATTCTCAAGAACCAGCCGGCCGCACCAGACCACAATCCGGCCAAAGGTCGTATCCACTTCCCCATAAGTACGGCGATAGACCGTACGCAATTGCTCAACGAACATGTCGATGGTAAGTTCCTGCCAATTGATCATAATCCTGCTCACCTCGGTGTTAAAATGGACAAATCTATTTCAGAATTTTGAAAGTTTACCAGAAAGGTCATGACATTATAAATCGTGAAACAATTTTGATATGACATCTTCATGCGCTGGCCAATCATTATTTATTAGTGAAAAAGGAGGTTTCAATGGGTAATTTTGAATGGATCATCACCGGTTTTGGGCTCTTTGCCAGCCTTGGCACCGTGGTCTGCAGTGTCATGATCCCCATCGCCATGCTCGGCGGAATCGGCTACCTGCTTTACAGACGAAATCAGCAAAGCGGCGCAGCGCGGCAGCTTGCCCAGGTCTGGCCGAGTACGGCAGGCATAGTTCTGATGTCATCGGTTCAATCGCGCAGAACAGGTAGAAGCCACTCGACCTATCCTGTTGTTGTTTATCAATACCAAGTCAAAGGACAGACTTATCAAAACCAGATCATAAAAGCGGGCGAACAATTCTTAAATGTCCGCGTGACAGGGCAGGCCCAGGCCACCGTGGCACGTTATCCAATCGGTGCCAATGTGACCGTTTACTACAATCCGGAGAATCCGGCGGACTCTGCTCTGGAGAGGTAATCCCTTCAATACAATGCAGCCCAAACCTCTTATCCTTATCGTCGGACCCACTGCCGTCGGGAAAACCGAGCTCGCCATTCAACTGGCGGAAAAATTAAATGGCGAAATTATCTCTGCAGATTCGCGCCTCTTTTATCGCGGCATGGATATTGGTACCGCCAAACCCACCCAAATGGAACAGGGTCGGGTGCCGCATTACCTGATCGATATCGTCAATCCGGATGAGACATTAAGTCTGGCGGTCTTTCAAGAGAAGGCGAAAGAATTTATCGCGGATATCCATATGCGCGGCAGGCTTCCCTTTCTAGTTGGCGGAACAGGTCAATATATTCGCGCGGTTACCCAGGGATGGCAACCGCCGGAGGTAATCGCGGACGAACGACTGCGCAGCGAGTTGGAAAGGATGAAAGAGGAAAAAGGAACTAACTGGCTACACGACAAACTTTCCATTCTGGATCCCCAATCCGCAGAGAAGATCGATGGCCGTAATGTCAGAAGGACCATTCGGGCTCTGGAGGTTATTCTTTCGACGGGGCGAAAATTCTCTGAACAACGCGGCCAAATCGACTCGCCGTATCAGTTAATTACCATTGGCCTGACCCGTCCACGCGCCGAGTTATATCAACGCGTGGACGAACGTATCGAGCAGATGTTTAGTAATGGATTTGTGGAAGAGGTCAAAGGGCTGCTGGCCAGGGGGTATTCCCCCGCCCTCCCGAGCATGTCTGCCATTGGATATCGCGAATGCGTCCGGGTGGTGCAAGGAGAATTGACGATCGAGCAGGCCAAGGTCGAGATGAGACGCGCGACCCGCATATTTGTCCGCAGGCAGGCCAACTGGTTCAAGGAGTCTGATGCAGGCATAATCTGGTTTAAAGTCAAGGATGGAGTAACAACCGAGATCGAAAAAACCATCCGCCGTTTGGTTGACTTTTGATTCTCGATTGTATATACTTCGTTTAACCAATGAAGGAGGAGCAGTTATGAATAATCGTCCATGGCTCGCGCATTACGACAAAGGTGTACCGCAGACAATTGAATATCCCAAGGCGCCACTTTTTCATTTTCTGGAAGAAGCCGCGCTGAAATATCCTGACCGCGCCTGTACAATATTTAAGGGTGCGGTCATTTCATACCGTGAGATGAATGCTCTTACCGATCATATGGCGGCCGCGCTGGTCGAAATGGGGGTGAAAAAGGGCGACCGGGTGGGGATCTTCATGCCCAACACACCACAATTTGTGATCGCATATTACGGCATCTTAAAGGCGGGCGGGGCGGTCGTGGCGGTCAATCCCACCTATCCGGTGGATGAGATTATCATGCCGGTAAATGACGCCAATATCGAGATCATGTTCACGCTCAGCCGCTTCTACGACAAATTGAAGGCAGCCCGGGAACGGTCCAAGCTTAAGCGGATCATTGTCACCAACATCAAGGAAACGCTTCCGCCCTTCCTGCGATTTCTGTTCACGCTTGCAAAAGAGAAGAAGGAAGGCGATCGGGTTGACTCACTGGCAGACGGTGATTTCTGGATGCAGGACCTGCTCAAAAAGCACGCCAATTCACCCCGGCCGAGCATTGAAGTGTCCCCTGATGACACGGCCCTCTTCCAATACTCCGGGGGGACGACCGGAGTGCCAAAAGGCGCGGTTGCCATGCACCGGAATGTGGTGGCAAACACCCTCCAGATCAAATCCTGGATGCCGGCTCTGGAACAAGGCAGGGAAGTCGTGTTGATGGGAATTCCCCTTTTCCATGTATATGGCATGGTCGCGGGAATGAACTTCGCCATGGCGAATGGTGCAAGCATGGTCATGGTGCCGAACGCCCGTGACTTGAAGGATGTATTGGACAATATCAGTAAATTCAAGGCGACCATCTTCCCCGGCGTGCCCCTTCTTTATAATGGCATTAACAACCATCCTGATGTGAAGGCGGGCAAATATAATCTTTCCTCCATTAAGGCATGCATCTCCGGATCCGCGCCACTGATGCGCGAAACCAAGGAACAATTTGAAAAATTAACGGGCGGCAAGGTTTTTGAAGGCTACGGCCTTTCCGAGGCGCCCACCGCCACCCACTGCAATCCGCTTGAAGGGGAAAACAAGGTGGGCTCGATCGGCATGCCACTTCCCGATGTGGATGTCAAACTGATCAGCCTGGACGACGGCGAGACGGAACTTGCCCAGGGTGAGATCGGCGAGATCATTGTGAACGGACCACAGGTGATGAAGGGCTATCACAACATGCCCACTGAAACAGCCAACAGTCTTCGCCAAATGAAGGATGGCAGGACCTGGCTATTCACCGGAGACATTGCCCGCATGGATGAGGACGGTTATTTTTACATCGTAGACCGTAAGAAGGAACTTATCAAGCCGGGCGGGTTCCAGGTCTGGCCGCGCGAAGTGGAGGAAGCCATCATGGACCATCCCAAAGTCCTGGAAGTCGGCGTGGGCGGCATCCCCGATCCGCAGCGCGGCGAGACGGTCAAAGCGTGGGTCGTGGTAAAACCCGGCGAAACCCTGACCGAGGCGGAACTAAAGGCTTTCTGCAAAGAACACCTCGCGCCTTATAAAGTACCGACCCATTATGAATTCCGCACAGAATTACCCAAGACTACGGTCGGGAAGATCCTGCGCCGGGAACTGGTCAGGCAGCACAAGGAAGGCGCGAAGTAAACGGAATTACATTAAATAAAAAAAAAACGGACCTGGAAAACCAGGTCCGTTTTTTTTATTCTTAGGCGATCTGCGGAGTGCCGCTCTTTTTCTTACCAGCCGGCGCCGGGAAGAGCTTATCAAATTCTTCACGGTTAATCGATTCAACTTCAAGCAATTTCTGGGCGACAATTTCCAACTGCTTGCGATATTTCTTGACCAGGGTCTTGGCAAGTTTGTAGGATTCCTCGACGATCTTACGGACTTCGCGGTCGATCTGTTCAGCGACTGCTTCTGAATAATCGCGCTGTTCAGAGATCTCGCGGCCCAGGAAGATCATTTCCTCCTTTTGACCATAGGTCATGGTGCCCAATTCGGTGCTCATACCCAGACGGGTGACCATGGAACGAGCCATACGGGTCACCTGTTCGATATCGCCGGAGGCCCCGGAGGTAATATCATCAAAGATCAATTCCTCTGCAGCGCGGCCACCCAGGGCCATAGCCAACGTGGCAAGCATCTTCTTGCGGGACATAAGGATGCGGTCTTCGTCGGGACGGAACCAGGTCACGCCGCCGGCCTGTCCACGGCCCACAATGGTCACCTTTTGCACGGGGTCGGCTTCAGCGATGGCATTGGCCACGATCGCATGACCAGCTTCATGGTAGGCAATGATCCGCTTCTCTTCGTCAGAGATGAGCCGGGACTTGCGTTCGGGTCCCATCACAACGCGTTCAATGGCTTCTTCAAGTTCAGACTGGCCGATGGATTTCTTGTTGCGACGGGCAGCCAAAATGGCGCCTTCGTTGACAAGGTTTTCCAGATCAGCGCCTACAAAACCAGGTGTGCCGCGGGCAACAGAAGCAAGGTCAGCCTGTGGATCGAGGGGCTTGCCCTTTACATGGACCTTCAAAATAGCTTCGCGGCCCTTCACATCCGGGCGATCCAACGTCACGCGGCGGTCAAAACGGCCGGGACGCAAAAGTGCCGGATCCAGAATATCGGGACGGTTGGTGGCGGCAATGATGATCACGTTGGTGTCGGTGCCGAAACCATCCATTTCAACCAGCATCTGGTTAAGGGTCTGCTCGCGCTCATCATGCGAACCCCCCAAACCGGCTCCACGCTGGCGGCCGACTGCGTCGATCTCATCGATAAAGATGATGCAGGGCGAATGCCGCTTGGCCTGATCGAAGAGGTCGCGAACGCGGCTTGCACCAACACCCACGAACATTTCAACGAATTCAGAACCTGAAATGGAGAAGAACGGCACACCGGCTTCCCCGGATACGGCCTTGGCCAACAGGGTTTTGCCGGTTCCGGGAGGGCCGACCAGCAGAACGCCCTTCGGAATGCGCGCGCCCAACTGAATGAACTTCTGGGGTTCCTTGAGAAATTCAACGATCTCCTCAAGCTCCTGTTTTGATTCCTCAGCGCCGGCTACGTCTGCAAATGTGACGGTTGGATGCTCACCGCTAAACATGCGGGCCCGGCTCTTGCCGAAGGACATGGCTGCATTATTGCTGCCCTGCGCCTGACGGAAAATAAACCAGAGCACACCACCCATGAATAATATGGGCAGCAGATATAAGGCACCACTCAGCAGGCCGCCCCAGGCAGAAGGGGCACGCACTTCGATGACGACATGTTCAGGGGCAAGTTGCTCGGTCGTAACGCCCAGACTGGTAAGTTGATCCACCAGGGTTGCATTTGGCTCTTTACGAGATTCAACGCCTTCTTCTTCTGTCCCATTGGTGTAAACAACTTTGAGGGTATCGTCGCTCTGGATAATAATCTTGGCGACCTTGCCCTCCTGCACAGCTTGGGCCACTTCATTGATAGTCAGCGGCTCTTTTACGTTGGCATTCTCGCGAAAGCCCATGTAAAGCATTGCACCAATGGCAACGAACAGTAGGATGTACACAAAAATTGATTGACTGCGGGAATTCACGGAATCCTCCAAATATGACTTGCGGCTAGATTATACCAAGCCCACACCCTAGATGAGGCGTACCGGGCAAATATTATATGATTCTCTAATACGGCTCTTTTTTAGCCGATTTCCGGTTCAAAAAAACCATCGGGCCGAATCTCCCCCGCAGTCGGATCCACCCGAAGCATGATATAAATCACTAACCAAATCTGGCTAATTTGCGTACAATACAGCCCAATCATGACAAATCCCCTCACTTCAGACCGTTCCTTTCTCACCAGATTCGCCTGGCTCTCGATTGCCGCGGCATTGGCCACAATTGCCCTCAAGACCATTGCCTATTTTCTGACCGGATCAGTCGGTTTGCTCTCGGATGCTCTGGAATCCATCGTCAATCTCGTCGGCGCCTTGATGGCGCTGGCCATGCTGACCATTGCCGCCCGGCCGGCCGATGAAGACCATGCCTACGGCCACAGCAAGGCGGAATATTTTTCGAGCGGAGTCGAAGGGACCCTGATCCTGATCGCCGCAGTCAGCATTGTCATCGCAGCCATCCCAAGGCTGATCACCCCAAAGCCGCTTGAGCAGGTCGGGTTGGGACTTGGAGTATCTGTTGCGGCATCCGCGGTGAATTTGATCGTGGCGATGATCCTGCTGCGAGCCAGCAAGCTCTATAAATCCATCACGCTGGAGGCCAATGCCCACCATTTAATGACGGATGTGTGGACCTCCGCCGGCGTATTGGCCGGGGTTGGGTTGGTGGCCCTGACCGGTTGGGAACGCCTGGATCCAATTGTGGCTTTTCTCGTGGCGGCAAACATTGTCTGGTCGGGGGTGCGCATTGTCCGCCTCTCCGCTTTGGGATTAATGGACACTGCCCTGTCAACGAAGGAACAGGATCTGGTCCGAAGCACCATCCAGCCCCATATGAAAAATGAAGTGCAATACCACGCCCTGCGCACACGTCAATCGGGATCACGGAGATTTGTCTCGCTGCACGTGATCGTCCCGGGCAAATGGACCGTTCAACGCGGTCACCGCTTGCTGGAGAACATCGAAGCGGACATCCGGCGCGCCCTGCCGGGCGTAACGGTATTCACGCATTTGGAATCGCTTAATGACCCGGCCTCCTGGGATGATACAAATCTCGATCGTCCGGATGAAATAACCCCTGTGACCCCTGAATAACTTCTCATAATTGGCTTGATAAATCCGGGCCACACAAGTAAACTAGCCCAGTATTCGCAACCATTCAAGTCACTTAGGGTTAATTACTCCTAAGTGACTTGTTTTTTCACAACTTGCTTCCACCTCGAGGCTCATAGAGGGCAACTGGAAATTTAAGGATTGACGCGCCTCGTTTATCCCAAAGCTTAAAAAGCAATCTGGAGTAATAATGAATCTACCGAAATTAATTCAAGGCGGCATGGGTGTCGCAATTTCCGATTGGAAACTGGCCAAGGCAGTTTCCCAGCTGGGCCAGCTCGGAGTGGTATCCGGTACCGGGATCAGCCGTGTACTGGCAAGCCGTTTAATGGACGGCGACCTTAGTGGAAATGTACGCCGCGCGTTGGCGAATTTTTCCCTGCCCGAACCTGTCCAAGCCATCATCGACAAGTACTACACCCCGGGCGGAAAATCTCCGGATGCCCCCTACAAGACTCCGGTCGCATACACGATCCGGCCTCCCAAATTCCTGGATCAAATCACCGCCATCGCCAATTTCGTTGAAGTCTACCTGGCCAAGGAGGGGCATTCCGGCGTCGTGGGAATTAACCTGCTGGAAAAAGTTCAGATGCCGAACCTGGCCTCATTGTACGGCGCCATGCTTGCAGGCGTGGACGTTGTTCTGATGGGCGCCGGCATTCCCACACAGGTCGCCGGCATCCTGGACAAGTTAAGCAACCACGAAGCGGTCTCCTACCGCGTGGACGTGCACGGTGCGGACAAGGATGACGATCATCGCATTCATTTCGACCCGGAAAGTGTTTTCCCCGGAATTTCCAAACTTGTTGGAAAATTAAAGAGGCCAAAATTCCTGCCGATTATTTCGTCAGTCGTACTGGCGCAGGCACTGATCAAACGCAGTGAAGGACCTGTGGACGGATTTGTGATCGAAGGCCCCACTGCCGGGGGTCACAACGCCCCGCCGCGTGGAACCGTCAATCTGAACGAAAAAGGCGAACCCATCTACGGTGAGAAGGATACAGTGGACCTTGAAAAGATGAAATTATTGGGCCTGCCTTTCTGGCTGGCAGGTGGGTACGGCAATCCAAAACAGGTCCAGGCTGCACTGGATGCCGGCGCAGCTGGTGTGCAGGTTGGCACCGCATTTTCCCTGTGTGATGAATCAGGCATGCGGGATGATCTGAAGCAACGCATGCTCCGGAAAGTGCTGGACGAGGAAGCCCAGGTATTCACCAGTCCACTGGCTTCCCCCACCGGCTTTCCCTTTAAAGTTGCCCAATTGGATGGCACCCTTTCCGATCCGCAGGCCTACGGGGAGCGAAACCGGATATGCGATCTCGGGTTCCTCCGCATTCTCTATAAAAGGGAAGATGGTTCGGTCGGCTATCGCTGCGCTTCCGAACCAGTGGACGCATTCGTCAAAAAAGGCGGCGCAATCGAGGATACCGCCAATCGCTCCTGCCTGTGCAACAATTTGACCGCCACCGCAGGCTTTCCCCAGCGCCGCAAGGATGGATATGTCGAGCAGCCAATCATCACTTCCGGTGACGATCTGGTCAATGCCGGGCAATTCATCCGCGAAGGAAAAACCAGTTATTCCGCAGAGGACGTGATCCGCTTTCTTCTCGGTCCGTTGTTTCAGCAAGCATCCATATCCGGCATCTAATAAAGTTAATAAAAAAATCCCGCAGAAAAGCTGCGGGATTTTTTTATTAACAAGTTGTCAATCGAGAATCAGCTCCACAGGGCAGTGGTCTGACCCTTTAATGTCATCGTGAATGACCACATCCTTCACACGCGGAAGCAAATCCTTTGAAACCAGAAAATAATCGAGCCGCCAGCCGATGCCGCGCTCGCGTGCGTTCGTCACCTGGCTCCACCACGTATATTGAACCTTCTCCGGATGCAAATGGCGGAAGGCATCCACAAATCCATGATCCAGGAATTTTTGCACCCACTCCCGTTCCTCGGGCAGGAAACCCGAGGTTTTTTTATTTTGTTTTGCATTTTTCAGGTCGATCGGTTGATGGGCCGTGTTGAAGTCCCCGGTCAACACAAGCTTTTCGCCTTTCTTATGAAGCATATTGCACACTTTAAGCAAATGAGCGTAGAAATCAAGTTTATATTCCACGCGTTCGTGGCCGCGCGTGCCGCTCGGAAAGTAAATATTAAATAAACGAAAACCAGCCTGAACGGTTTGCAGGACGCGGCCTTCCACGTCAAATTTGGGTTCACCCATTCCCGCTTTGATTTCATCCGGCTTGTTTTTATAGAAAGTCGCGACACTGCTATATCCGGGTCTTTCGGCAGGATTCCATGCATACGGCAGTTTCAGTGCGGAGCGTTGTATATCGTTTAATTGCTCCGGCCGCGCCTTAACCTCCTGCAGGCACAAGATATCGGCCTGCCGCGCAAAGGCCCAATCGAGGGCGTTTTTCCCCAGAGCAGCACGGATACCGTTTACATTCCATGTAATAATTTTCATCGATCCGCCTCCCGGATGACAGAATGGGGAATATCGTTCTTATGGTAAACTTGTTTTAAGGAAAGAAAAAAAATGGCAGAGACAGTTGTCAAACATATCGTGTGCATTGAGGATGAGCCGGAAATGATTGATCTTATTCGGCTTATTCTTGGACGGCGGGGCTTTGAGGTTCACGGGGCTCCGGGCGGCAAGGAGGGTCTGGAACTCGTCCGTCAATTGATTCCCGACCTCGTTCTCCTGGATCTGATGATGCCTGAGATGGATGGCTGGGAAGTATACCAACAAATGAAAGCGGAAGAAACGACCCGAAACATCCCTGTCATTGTAGTCACCGCAAAGGCGCAAAACATAGACAAGGTGCTCGGATTGCACATTGCAAAGGTCGATGATTATATCGCCAAGCCATTCGGCCCCCAGGAATTATTGAACAGCGTCGAAAAAATACTCGGCCCCAAAACAACACCTTAAGGCAGGGCGGCGGACAGGCCGCCTTGTTTCATAGATCCCCATGCCAGATCCCATTCACGTGCTAAATTTGAATAAACCGATCGACAAGCCGGCCAGCGTCGGATATTGTGACTCTTTTCTATGCCGGCTGCGCGGCCTGATGTTCCGCAGGCGCCTCGCTCCTGACGAGGGCCTGCTGCTCGTCGAAAAACGGGATTCACGCCTCGACACCTCCATCCACATGTTCTTCGTACCATTTGACCTTGCCGTTTTCTGGATCAATTCAGAAATGACCGTGGTGGACAAGGTCATTGCAAAATCCTGGCATCCCGCCTACTTCCCAAAGGCCGATGCAAAATATACTCTTGAGATCCATCTGGATCGCCGGGAGAATTACAATATAGGCGATAAGGTGGAATTTAAAAAGCTATAACGCTGCTCCAAAGCAGCTAAGCGACCTGCTGTCCCTCCCCTTCCAACGAAAATAAAAAATATGCGCAAATGTCTTCCCCTTATCATCCTTCTTCTCCTGTATTTCTCACTTCCTCTTCATTCCGCATATGCCCAGGATGTGACCGGGCCGATCTATGTAGTACAGCCGGGCGACAGCCTTTCATCGATCGCGGCGCGCTTTAGCGTCTCACTGAATGATTTGATGTCCGCAAACGGGATCACCAATCCCAATCAACTGGATGCCGGTCAGCAGCTTGTCATTCCCGGCCTGGATGGGATCACCGGAACATTGAACACCAACGTGATCAATTTCGGCGATTCATACCGCAGCCTCATCCGGCGCACGCAAGTCCCACAGCAATTGTTCAAAAAGTTAAATCATGTCGTCAGCCCCAGTGAATTCTATGTGGGCGTCAGCATGATCGTGCCTTCTCAGTCCGGGGCGCAAAACCTGAGCAAAAGGATTTCCCCCCAGTCTGGCGAATCTTTGCTTGAAATGGCCGTCAGGCAAAATTCAGATACGTGGATACTCTCTCATTATAATGATCTGTCAGGTTCCTGGGATGGATTGCCGGGCGACACTCTGTTCGCCCCAGGCGAAAATAACGAGCAAACCACCAGCGGCCTGCCTTCAGCCTTTATCAGTGCAACCATACGCGACCTCCCCATCAAACAAGGAGGCACAAGCGTGATCAAAGTCAAGACTCTTCCCGGCGTGACATTAAGTGGAGTCCTGATTGACCATAAATTATATTTTTATCCATCCAGCGATGGAACCCAAATTGCGCTGCAAGGAGTATACGCCTTGTTGGATCCAGGGATCTATCCATTGCGTCTGGACGCAACACTGCCGGATGGAAGCGTTCAATCCTACGAGCAACTCGTATTGATCGTCTCGGGCAATTACCTGACCGGTGAAAGCCTGCCTGTGGACCCATCCTTGATCGACCCGGTTGTCACCGAGCCCGAACAAAAAAAACTGGAAGAAATCACGGCACCTTCGACTGCAACAAAATATTGGGAAGGCCAGTTCATATCTCCGGCAATCGCCTACGCAGATTCAACCTACTTCACTTCGCGATATGGAACCCGCCGGGAATACACCGGCATTGGCACCGACTTGAAAATTGACTGGTGGCATACCGGCCTGGATTTTGGCGGTGGAGATGGACTTGCCATTACAGCTCCCGCCTCAGGGATCGTCGTTTTTGCAGGCCCTCTCACAGTTCGCGGCAATGCCACGATCATCGATCATGGCTGGGGGGTGTATAGCGGATTTTGGCATCAGTCACAAATTCAGGTGCAGGTGGGGCAGGTGGTTCAGCAAAATGAGGTCATCGGCCTGGTGGGGGGAACCGGCCGGGTGACAGGCGCCCACCTGCATTGGGAGTTATGGGTGAACGGCATTCAGGTGGACCCGCTCGACTGGCTGACTCAAGCCTACCCGTAGAAATGATTCGTTGCACATCGTCCACGAGTATGCTACACTTTCAAAAAGGACCTGAAGAGCATGAACAGTCTGGTTAATTTTTTAAAACAAAGTGATATCTTTTATCAATTCACGCCAACCCAGTTGGAACTTGTCGGCAATCTTTGTCAGGAGGTCACCTTCAATGCTGACGAGGTCATCTTTCAGGAGAACAGCGGCAGCAAGGAACTCTATGTGATCGCACAGGGTGAAGTGGATATTTTGATCAATCGCGGCACAGCCCAGGATGCGGAGAAGAAGGAAACTGCTGTGGCACGGCTGCGCAGGGGGCAATCCTTCGGCGAGGTGGCCCTGGTGGATGAGGGGCTTCGATCCGCCTCCGCCCGCGCGGCTCAAAAGGACACCCGCCTGCTGGTCATTCAAAGGGATAAGTTGATCATGCTTTGTGAAACCTATCCTCAACTAGGTTATCGCCTCATGTACAACCTTGCCGCAGACCTGGCCATGAAAATCCGCAATACTGATCTTCGCATCCGGGAACAGCTTCTTTACAAGCCAAACGACAAAAAATAAGCTCGAAATCACATAATAGTCTAGACACAGCACTTGACCTAGAACAAAAATCGCCTTATTATTACCACTTAATAAAAATGAAAGGCTCTTCTATTTAGTGGTTTAGAGTAAAGCCTCGAAAACCCATCTTAACGGGGTTTTCAGGCTTTATTTATAAATACAAATATCCAGACCAAAAGGAGGTGAGGCTGACATTGCAAGCATTGTCTGCTGGTGGTTATATACCCGCATCGCGGGACGTTGAATTCACCTAATATAAATTTTGGAGGAGTAAGAAAAATGAACAAGCGTTTGCTCGCTTTATTATCCGTGTTGGTTCTCGCCAGCATGATGCTCGCCGCCTGCGGAACCCCCGCGACCGAAGCCATGACAGAAGAACCCGCAATGACCGAGGCTCCCGCCGCCGGTACCGAAGCTCCTGTTGCTTCGATGGGCACCCTCAAGATCGTCTCCAGCCTCCCCATGACTGGTTCCTCCCTCACCCAGACTCAGACCATTGTGAACGCCATGCAGCTGCGCCTCGAACAGGCCAACTATAAGGCCTGCGGTGGTGCTTATGACATCGAATACGAAGCCTGGGATGATGCCTCTGCCGCTCTCGGCAAGTGGGATCCCGCTGTCGAAACTGAAAACGCCAACAAAGCCGCAGCCGATTCCTCAATCGTTGCCTATCTCGGCACCTTCAACTCCGGCGCAGCCAAGCTGTCCATTCCGATTTTGAACGCCGCCGGCCCCCTGACCATGATCTCCCCCGCCAACACCAATCCTGGTTTAACCAAGGCGGACAAGGATCTCCCCGGCGTGACCGATTCCTACTATCCGTCCGGTATCCGCAACTACAGCCGCGTAGTCGCTGCTGACGATATCCAGGGCAAGGTTGCCGCCAACTTCGTGAAATCCCTTGGCGCCACCACCGTATACATCCTTGACGATCAGGAACTGTACGGCAAGGGCATCGCCGATGTGTTCGAAGCCACCGCCAAGGAAATTGGTTTGACCGTTGTGGGTCACGAAGGTATTGATCCCAAGGCCGCTGATTACAAGGCCCTCATGACCAAGATCTCCACCAGCAATGGCGGCGCCGCTCCGGATGCCATCTATGTTGGCATGGTCGTAGACAACAATGCCTCCCAGCTCTTGAAGGACAAAGTTGCAATCATGGGCGACAACGAAGGTGTTAAATTCGTTGGCCCCGATGGTATTCAGACCCAGGCCTTCATTGACGGCGCTGGCGCCGACGTGGCCGCTGGCGTTTACGCCTCCGTCGCCGGTGTTCCTTTCGAGGAACTTCCCGCTACTGGCAAGCAATTCAAGACCGATTACGAAGCCAAGTTTGGTCCCTTGACCGAGCCCTACTCCGTATACGGCTATGAGACCATGAGCGTCGCCCTCAAGGCGATCGAAGACGTTTGCGCAGCCGGTGGCGATCCCACGGACCGCGCCGCGATCAACAGCGCCGTGTTCGCCATCAAAGATTTTGACGGCGCCCTTGGCACCTGGTCCTTCGATGCAAACGGTGACACCAGCCTGACCGATATGACTTTCTATCAGGTCAAAGATGGTGCGTACGTTTCCGTCGGCACCTTCAAATAAGTCTCTCGTAAGTTCGGGGGGCGGCAATTTCATGCCGCCCCCCATCCTTTTCAGACAGGTAGGCAAAGGGAAGAACCATGGAAACCACCAGGAAAAAATTTAACCTGAGGCGATTCGCTATCGCCACGCTTGTCCTTTATATCGTTTTCCTCATCGGGCCGATCGTCGGCCTGGACGTTCCGGCTGTTTATGCCTCCATCAAGTCAAATCCGCTTCAGTTGGTTCAATTTCTGATCATCGGCATCTCCAACGGCGCGATCATTGCCATCATTGCCCTGGGATATACAATGGTGTATGGCATTATCGAGTTGATCAATTTTGCACACGGCGATGTGTACATGATCGGCGTATTCACATCCCTGACAGTGCTTTCACTGACCGGCACCCTGGAAAGTAAGGACCCGGCCAAGATCGTTTTCGGACTTATCCTGGCGCTCATTGTCGCCATCGTTTTTTGCGCGGTTCTCAACGCGACCATTGAACGGCTCGCTTATCGGCGGCTGCGCAATGCCCCGCGGCTGGCTCCATTGATTTCCGCGATCGGCATGTCTTTTATCATCGAAAATATCGGCCTCATGTGGGCCGCCCAAGCCTGGCTTGTGCCCTCCTTCGGAACGACCGGCGGCGCTTCTCAAAAATCCTTTCCAGACATGCTTGGTATCCTTTTTACAAGCCTCGGCTGGGATGTTAATCTTCTCGCATCAACCGGAATTGCCCTGCGGCTCACAATTAAAGATGTAATGGTTATTGTTCTTGCCGTGGTTTTGATGGTTGGACTGTATCTGTTTGTCCAACGGACCCGGCTTGGCAAGGCCATGCGTGCCACGGCGCAAAATCGCGATGCAGCCAAAATGCTCGGAATTGATATTGACTGGGTCATCACAGCCACCTTCCTGATTGGCGGTGGTCTTGCAGGCGCGGCCGGATTAATGGCCGGCTTATACAACAATACAGCCTGGTGGTTCATGGGTTTCCGCGCCGGCCTGCAATCCTTCACAGCCGCCGTCCTCGGCGGAATTGGCAATATTGCCGGGGGCATGCTGGGCGGATTCCTGATCGGGTTACTGGCTTCCTTCAGTGACGGCTACTTAAATGCCCGCTGGACCAATGCACTTGTATTCGCAACCCTGGTTCTTATCCTGCTTTTCCGTCCCACCGGTTTGCTCGGTGAACAGACGGGCCAAAAAGCCTAGAGGTGTTCTCATGAAAAATATCAGATCCGGTATCACCTTCGGCATTATTGGCGGACTGCTCACCTTTCTTTTTGGAGGCTGGTCGGTTGCTGTGATCGGCAGCTTGATGGGGGTTGGGCTTGGAATGGGACTGAGCGGCAAATTGGAGCGCAAGAATCCCCTTGAAATTGCAAAATCCGTCCTGCCCACAGCGCTGGTGGCAGGTGCGATACTGGTACTTCTCAGCCTATATCAGAATAATTTCGTCCAGGAGGCAATCGGAAAACGTCCCGCCGTGGAGAAGATCGTCATCAACGCCAATTTGATCGCGTTCCTCGGCACCGTACTGTTCACCACCTTGCTGGCTTCCCTGCATGGACTTCCTGAAAAACAGGAGCAGCGATGGAAAATGATCCTTCTAGGTCTGCTCATTATTGCCTTCCCTTTTGTAGACAAACTCACCGCTCTGCGCTGGACGGCCCAGATCATTTTTGCCCTGATCTTTGTCATCCTCGGCTTGGGACTTAATATCGTGGTTGGTTATGCAGGCCTGCTTGACCTCGGATATGCAGCCTTCTTTGCGATCGGCGCATATACCACCGGCATTCTCTCCTCGCCCCAGCACGGTATTTTTATGAATTTTTGGCTGGTGATCTGGATCGCCGCAGGAATGGCCGCCATCTGGGGATTTATGCTGGGTGCCCCAACACTGCCCCTGCGCGGTGACTATCTCGCGATCGTTACCCTTGGATTTGGCGAGATCGTTCCGGTGCTCTTCAAAAACCTGATCGATGTCACCATCAAGGAACCGCTCACCTGCTGGATCCTGCCTGGACTGTTCAAATTATTCGGCGCCAAAACCACAATGGCTTGCATCACCCTCATAGAGCATGAAGATCTGACAGCCGGCGAAAAAGGCATCAGTCCCATCGGACGTCCGGTCATTCCTTTCATCAATTATGAATTTCAATCCAGCAATCCCATCCCATGGTACTTCCTGATCATCGCGATCATTCTGCTCTCGGTATTCATCATTCGCCGTCTGCGTGACAGCCGCCTTGGCCGGGCCTGGATGGCGATTCGCGAGGATGAGCTCGCCGCTGCCCAGATGGGAATCAATCCAGTCCGAACAAAACTGGCCGCCTTTGCCATGGGCGCGACATTCTCCGGCTTTGCCGGTGCGTTCTACGCCTCTTATATTGCAGGCATTTTCCCGAGCGTGTTCGACTTCAGTGCATCGATCATCATCCTGTGTGTAGTGATCCTGGGCGGTATTGGCAACATCAATGGCGTAATCGTGGGCGGCCTGGTCATCATGACCGCCGACCGCCTGTTCCTGCCTGCGCTCAAGGATTTCCTGGCCTCCCTGTTGACCCACACAGTGCTTCCCTCGATCAGCGATCCGGTTATGCAATTGGCTGTAAAGGACAACGCGAATCCGATTCTGTACCGTTTCCTCCTGTTCGGCCTGACCCTTGTGATCATGATGGCCGTCCGGCCGGAAGGCCTGCTGCCCAATGCGCAGGTCCGTGCCGAACTGCACCCGGACGAGACTCCCGTCGTCGAAGCCGAAACTCCCAAAACCAACAAAGCGAAAAAAGGGTAGGAGGCCGACATGACTCTCTTCGAAGCCAAAGCTATTACGATGACCTTCGGCGGCTTGACCGCAGTGAATAAAGTGGACTTCAACATTGAAAAGGGCATGATCGCGAGCGTGATCGGCCCCAATGGTGCGGGAAAGACCACCTTCTTCAACACGATCACCCGTGTATACACACCGACCAGCGGCGACATGAAATTCGATGGAAAGGATCTTTTCGGTCTGCATCCATATGACATCACTACTCTCGGTATTGCACGCACATTTCAAAACATCCGTCTGTTCGCAAACATGTCAGCGATCGAAAATGTGCTGGTCGGCCAGCATTGCCGTCTGACCTCAAATCTGATCGGCCAGATCTTTCACACCCGCGCCACGATGAAGGAAGAGGCGGAAGCCCGTGCCCGTGCGCTGGACATGCTCGAATATGTGGGCCTGCGCCGCGACGATGCCGAAGTAACTGCAAAGAACCTGTCTTACGGTTTGCAGCGCCGGCTTGAAATCGCCCGCGCCCTCGCATCCAAGCCCAAGCTTTTGCTTCTGGATGAACCCACGGCCGGCATGAATCCGAACGAAACCATTGACCTGACCAATTTCATTCAGCGCCTGCGCAAGGAACTCGACCTGACCATCCTGCTGATCGAACATCACATGCGCGTGGTCATGGCCATTTCGGACCGCGTCTCGGTCCTGGATTACGGTGAGAAGATCGCGGAAGGCTCCCCCTCCGAGGTTCAAAAGAACGAACGCGTGATCGAAGCATATCTGGGCAAGGGAACATCCACCAAATAAGAGGCGAGGAACAAGATGCTTGAATTAAAAGATGTCCATACTTACTACGGCAATATCCACGCCCTAAAAGGTATTTCCCTCACGGTGGGAGACGGCGAGATCGTCACCCTGATCGGCTCGAACGGCGCAGGCAAAAGCACCACCCTGCGCACCATCCAGGGGTTGAATAAACCCAAATCCGGTTCTGTTGTTTTCAACGGAACCGAACTTCACAAACTGCCCGCCCATGAAATCTCGGCGCTGGGTGTCGCACAAAGCCCGGAAGGCCGCATGATCTTCCCACGCATGACCGTGATGGAGAACCTGGAAATGGGCGCCTATGTGCGCAAAGACCTGACCTCCCTCAAGGATGATCTGGATCACGTCTTCACACTCTTCCCCCGTTTGAAGGAACGCATTGGTCAAAAGGGCGGGACCCTCTCAGGCGGCGAACAGCAAATGCTGGCCATGGGCCGGGCTTTGATGGCCAAGCCCAAGATCCTGCTGTTGGACGAACCCTCCATGGGACTTGCCCCTCTGTTGGTTGAATTGATCTTCGAGATCATCAAAAAGCTGAACGAGGAGGGCACCACCATTTTGCTGGTGGAACAGAACGCGCTCATGGCGCTCTCCATCGCCGACCGCGGATACGTGCTGCAGACCGGCGAAGTTGTGCTGGCAGACCAGGCCGACAAACTGATGAAGAATGACATGGTTCAAAAGACGTATCTCGGCGTGGAATAAAGAACAAAAATCCGGAACCTTCAATCAAAAACCCGTTTTCCGCCGCAGGCGTGAAAACGGGTTTTTGATAAACTCCTATGAATTTACCTACTCGTGCGGAAATTATCATCATTGGCGGAGGCGTCATGGGCGCCAGCGCCGCCTACCACCTCGCCAGACACGGTGTGAAAAACATCGTCCTGCTTGAAAAGGAACATTTCCTCGGCCAGGGCGCGACCGGGAGATGCGCCGGCGGGGTGCGATATCAATTCTCCACATCGATCAATATCCGACTCTCCCAGGAAAGCCTTCCAATGCTCGAACGCTTCAATCACGAGATCGGGCAGGATATCAACTATCGTCAATGCGGATACCTGCTCGTGGCGACAAACGAAAAGGATGCCGCCATTTTCAAACACAATGTGGAACTGCAAAACAGTCTCGGCGTACCCACACAGCTTCTCAGCGCAGAGGAAGTCCGCAGGAGGCTGCCATTCATGAATTTCAAGGACGCCCTGTGCGGGACCTTTAATCAAAAAGATGGCACAGTCGACCCGAACAGTGTCGTGATGGGGTATGTCAGCGCGGCGCAAAAATCGGGCGTGCAGGTCTTTACAGATGTGGAAGTGACGGGAGTCGACTTAAAGGGCGGACGGGTCGCAGGTGTGCAAACCAGCCAGGGGCCGGTCGAGACGCGCATGATCCTGAACGCGGCGGGACCCTGGTCGGGTCA
Source organism: Chloroflexota bacterium (assembly GCA_021414245.1). Lineage (GTDB taxonomy): Bacteria > Chloroflexota > Anaerolineae > Anaerolineales > Villigracilaceae > Villigracilis. Next base: position 204,176 of record JAIOOU010000007.1, on the reverse strand, counting down.
GATCGGACAAATGGCCGGCGTCCACATCCCGGTCATCCCCCTGCGCAGACAGATGTTCACCACCAGCCCATTGAAGGAAGTCCCGGCTGATTTTCCATTCGTCATCGATTTTGCGCGCTCGCTCTATTTTCACCGCGAGGGCGAGGGACTGCTGATCGGCATGAGCAACCAGGAGGAAAAGCCCGGTTTCGTGCAAAGCGTGGACGAAAATTTTGAATTAATAAACCTGGAGGCCGCCATCCAGAGAATGCCTTTGGTGGAGAAGGCCCAGCGCGCTTCGCACTGGGCCGGATTGTACGAGGTGACTCCGGATGCCCACCCGATCTATGGCGGGACGGAAGTCAATGGTTTTTTTGTGTGCACGGGGTTCTCCGGGCACGGCTTCATGCACGGACCGGTCTCCGGAAAACTCATGAGCGAATACATGCTGGACGGAAAATTCTCAAGCCTGGACGTGTCCATGCTTGACCTGAAACGCTTCGAGGAAGGGCGCCAGATTCAAGAGTACAATGTGGTATAAAAAATTACGCGAGACAACCTATGACATCAGCAGAGATCATCACCATCGGTACGGAAATTTTGCTCGGCGAGATCGTGGATACCAACACCAGATACATCGCGCGCAACCTGCGCGGGCTCGGCGTGGACCTGTACCGCACCATCACCATCGGGGATAACGAGGAACGCATTGCAAGTGCCATCCGCGAATCCATGCAGCGCGCGGACATTGTCATTACGACCGGCGGACTGGGACCCACCATCGACGATCCCACCCGGGAGGCTGTGGCAAAGGCGGCCGGCGTGGAAACCGAATTCCGCGAAGACCTGTGGGAACAGGTGGTCGCGACCATTGCGCGCTACGGCCGCAAACCCTCTGAAAACCAAAAGCGGCAGGCCTATGTGCCCAAAGGGTCCCTGGGGATTCAAAATCCGGTCGGGACCGCGCCCTGTTTCATCGTCGAAACGGAGCGCAACGCAGTCATCTCGCTGCCGGGTGTGCCGAATGAGATGGAACACATCCTGCACGAATCCATCATCCCTTACCTGCAAAAAAGATTTAATTTGAATGAAGTCATCAAGGTCCGTGTGCTGCATTGCGCTGGGCTGGGCGAAGGCATGATCGATGAAAAGATCGCGGACCTGGAAATGCTCAGCAACCCAACCGTTGGCCTGGCCGCACATACGGGGGTTGTGGATGTACGCATCGCCGCGAAGGCAAAAAGCGAAAGTGAAGCCAATGACATGATCGCGGCCATCGAGTCACAGGTCCGAGAAAGACTCGGGAAGGTGGTTTTTGGGGCGGATGAAGACCGGCTGGAAGACGTTACTTTGGATTTGATCGCAAAGCGCGGCTGGACCCTGACGACCATCGAATCCGGCCTGAACGGGATCCTGGCACGCAAGATCCCGCACACTGTTACCCTGCCTGACCTGTCCCCTGCCGGCTTGATGGAGGCATTGCGGTCCGCCCGGGAAAGTTCAAAGGCAGACATCGCCGTGGGCGTGTCTGTATATCCCGAAGATCGTTCCGCTGAAATGGCAATGATCACTCCCCGCGGCGAGAAAACCCACCGCATCACCTATGGCGGGCCACCCCGCAGTCTGGCGCACTGGTCCATGTATCTGACCTTGAACTGGCTGCGCATGACCGTCGAGGAAATGGATTAATGCCGGCACCTCGTAAACGCAAGGAATCCTTCTGGGAGTCCCTGGCCTGGATATTGAACATCGCGGGGTTGGGCGGCATTGCGCTCGTGCTGGTGGCATACTGGGCGCTGCAGCCGGTTTTGGCGGCACCTCACGGACAGGATGATCCGCAGCCCATCAACACCGCTTCACTGCCTGCCACGTTCACACCCTGGCCGCAATTATTATTTTTACCGACCATCACGCCCAATCCGATGTCGACCCGGATCGTGGTTGAATCGCCCACACCCTTTGTGCTGGACGGGCGAATCCATCCAATCAGGATCGGGTATTCGGTTTCGGGCCGGCCTCTGGAAGTGTATACATTTGGGAATGGACCCAGACAACGCATGATCGTGGCGGGCATCCACGGCGGATACGAGTGGAATACCATCGCGCTGGCGGATGAATTAATGAAATACATCAATGAAAACCCGTCTGTGATCCCTGAGGATGTGACCTTATACGTGCTGCGCAACCTGAATCCGGACGGCGACGCGCGTGACCACGGCATCGACGGACGGGTCAACGATCATGGCGTGGATCTGAACCGCAACTTCCCCACCAACTGGTCCGCAAACTGGGACCGCGACGGATGCTGGAATTACGGCCCGACCACGGGCGGCACCGGTCCTGGCTCCGAGCCGGAGACCCAGGCCCTGATGGGGTTTTTACAAACCCACAAGATTGAAGTCCTGATCAGCTATCACAGCGCGGCTCTCGGAGTATTTCCCGGCGGAGAACCCTGGGAGGAACGGTCCACTGAATTTGCAAAACAACTGGGCAAAGTGACGGGGTATCCGTTCCCTCCCATGGATACCGGCTGCATTTTCACCGGCACGCTGGCAGATTACGCCGTGTCATTGGGTTCCACTGCGGTGGACATGGAACTGTCCACCCACAAATATACAGATTTGAAGGAAAACAAAAAAGCACTGGATGTGCTGTTAGATTGGGATCGATAAGATCATTGCTACCGGGCTGTTTCTTCAAGTCCGACCCCGAAAGAACCCATTAATTTAAGGAGATTGAATGACTCAAAAAGTGGATACCCTGCTCACCAACGCCATCGTGCTGACCATGGACGGCAAAATGAATCAATATGACCCCGGCGCGGTGGCGGTCAAGGGTGACGCGATCGTTGCCGTGGGTCCTGAAGCGGAGATCAAAAAGGAATATTCCGGGAAAGAGACCATTGACTGCGGGGGCAAGGTGCTTATGCCGGGTCTCGTCAACGCCCACACACACGTCCCAATGACCCTGCTGCGCGGACTGGCGGATGATCTGCGGCTGGATGTATGGTTGATGGGTTACATGCTGCCGGTCGAACGCGAATTTGTCTCCCCGGAATTCGTGCGCCTCGGCACCCTGCTGGCCTGTGCTGAGCAGATCCGAAGCGGTGTAACCACTTTCAATGACATGTATTTCTTCGAAGACGATATTGCCCAGGCCACCGCCGACGCAGGCATGCGCGCCGTGTGCGGGCAGAGCATCATGAAATATCCCGCCCCGGATGCGCCCTCCTTCGAAGTTTCCCTGGCCATGGCACGCGAATTCATCAAGAAATGGAAGAACCATCCCTTGATCGTCCCGGCAGTGGCTCCGCACGCGCCCTACTCCACCACACCGGAGATCCTGCGCACCTGCGCGGAACTCGCCAGGGAATTCGATGTGCCTTTGCACATTCATATTTCCGAGACCGCCTTCGAAGTGGAGACCATGCGCAATGAACAGGGCATGCCGGTAGTGCCGTACATCAAAAAGCAGGGCGTGCTTGAAGCCAAGGTCATCGCGGCGCACTGCGTTCACATCGACATCGGCGAGATCAAGACCCTCCAGCACGTCAATGCGGGCGTTTCGCACAACCCTTCTTCGAACTTAAAACTCGCCTCCGGTTTCGCGCCCGTGCAAAAAATGCTCGAGAACGGACTCAATGTGGGCATCGGCACGGACGGACCGGCTTCGAACAACGACCTCGACATGTTCGAGGAGGTGCGCCTGGCCTCCTTTGTGGCAAAAGCCTCCAGCAATGATCCGACCGTCGTCCCTGCGGCCACCGCCCTGTTGATGGCCACCCGCATGGGCGCACAGGCGCTTCATATCGGACATTTGACCGGGTCGCTCGAAGCAGGCAAGCGCGCCGACCTGATCCTGGTCGACACCTCGCCCGTGCACAACTCACCGCGCTTCCGGCGTGACCCGAACAATGCCTATGCCCAGCTGGTCTTCGCCTCGAAATCCACCGACGTGACCGATGTCATGGTCAATGGCAAATGGTTGATGCGGGCTCATGAACTCCTGACCTTGAACGAGGCGGAACTTCTCGAACAGGCGCGCAGCCTGGCGCTGAAGATCGACGCCTTCCTGATCGAACGCGAACAATCCGTCTTGTCCAAGTTGATCGCGCTGGGCGGTTCGATGGAACAGGAATCCTTCGAAGTGCAGGTCAAGGTCAAGGTGACCGATCCGGACCAGGTGGTCCAAAAGGTGAAGCGACCAGAGATCGAGATCAATCTGCACAAACATTATCATCAATACGATGAGTATTATCTGTTCGACGATCCTGCGCAGGGACGCCTGCGCTTCCGCGAGGACAATCTCATCAACGAAAAAGGCGATGTGGAAAATGTGCGCTCGCGCCTGACCCTGCTCGGCCAGCAGCGCGAGGATGAGATCAGCCATGAAGTGCTGCTCTCACGCAGCCGCTTCCTGGCCCCGGCAGTACACACCTCCCGTTTCTATCGTGAGTATTTCAAACCCGCGCAGGTCATCTTGATTGAGAAGGACCGTCTGCGCTGGCACATCAAATACAAGGAAACCGAATTCTTCATCAACCTCGATCAACTGAAGGAGCCGGATATGGGCTATTTCCTGGAGATCAAGAGCCGTACCTGGAGCCGCAAGGATGCGGACTTGAAGGCGGAGCTGGTCAGCGAATTGCTGAACCTGCTCGGGGTTGGGAATGCGGAAGTGGTGACGCAGGATTACATCGAGATCCTGGCGCCTTGATCCAATTGAAACATCCATGGATACCCTGAAAAAAATCATTGGCACGATCTTCGCGATCCTGTTCATCCTGACCGCTGTTTTCGCGCTGATCCTCTTCAATTTTGACCGCAAAGGCTTCACCGCCGCGACCTATCAAAAGGCCTTTGCCCGGGACGATTTTTACAACCGATTGCCGGCTGTGATGGCGGAAGCGGTGGCCACCGGAAATACAGGTCCGGGCCAGTTTCCGATCGCAGGCGGCGGAATGAGTCAGGCGGCCTGGGAGGCCTTCTTCCGGACCCTTCTGCCTCCTGAAACCCTGCAGGTCATGGGGGATGATATTTTGAGCTCGACCTTTAATTATTTGAATATGAAGACGGACTCGGTTCAACTTTCGCTGACCCCGCTCAAACTAAGCATCGTCACGGACACCGGCGTACAGGCTGTGTTCTCCCTGTTGAAGACCCAGCCGGATTGCACTTTGCTGCAGGTCGGGCAAATGACCGTTGACATGCTGACCCAAAGCCAGATCCAGTTTTGTAATCCGCCCGAGGCGATGATCCCCCTGCTGACCCCCGTCGTGCAGGGACAGTTGCAGTTCACGGCGGCCGCCATCCCGGATACATTCACCCTGGTCAGTGCACCCGCTGAAAACGATCCTCGTGATCGCCTGCAGACCCTGCGCCTGATCATGCGTCTCAGCCCGATCCTGCCGCTGGCCTTTCTGCTCCTGATGACCCTCTTCACAGTCAAATCGCTGAAGAGCTGGCTGAACTGGTGGGGAGTTCCGTTTTTCATCACGGGCGGACTCGCCAGCCTGATGAGCTGGAGCGGAGCGCCGATCTTCGGCAGGCTATTCGAACGCATTCTTGTGAATCGCATGCCGGCCTACCTGCCAGCCATCCTTCTGGATTATGCCAGCGACCTGGCAGCCGCCATGCTCAATGCCCTGCTGCGTCCGGTGCTCTGGCAGGGTATCGCCCTGACCCTGATCGGGCTCCTTATGGCCTCGAGCTCATTTTTCATTGGCCGCAATACGACTCCCAAAATCACATCCCCATCCGAAGCGAACACGATCGTCTAGTTCCTGATCCAGCCGGCAACTTTTCACCCGCATTCCCTGTATTATTGGTAAGAGGTGCTTATGCGGCGAATATTTCTTTTCCTGTGCATTCTAATCATCACGGGCCTGGCCTGCGGCAGCGGGACTCCCTCGATTCCCCCGACCCCGCAGGTCTCTGTATTTGACTCGGCCCAAACGGCCTACGGTTTCTTCCCCTCCCCGCCCGAGGCAAGCCTCGAGAGCGTCTTCCAGACCTTCAAGGACATCGGCCGGCACGGCGATTTCGTGTTGATCCAGCAGAACACAAAATGGGAGGATTTCGTGAACGGCGCGGATGGCGAATCCCAGACCCGCACCGACATCATCAACCAGGTCAAGCTCACGCGCCAGAATGACCTGGAATACGTCTTTGTCATTGATGCCCTGAACGGGCTCAACCGCCGCGAGTTCGCCGGCCTGCCCGCAGGCTGGGAGGCGAGCTTTGCCAATGAGAAGGTCCGCTCGGCGTACAGAAATTATGCCTTGTGGGTCGTGCGCAGTTTTCACCCTCACTATCTCGGTCTGGCCTCCGAGATCAACACCTACATGGATGCCTACCCGGAGGACGCGCAAAATTACATCAGTTTGTATAACGAGATCTATGCGCTGATCAAGGCCGAGTCACCGGAAACGCAGGTCTTCGTCACCTTTCAATGGGACGACCTGAACAACATGTTCCCCCAGCCCGAGGAGGGCAACCGCCAAAAGTATGACGTCAACTGGGAACAGATCGAGGCCTTCGAGCCGAATCTGGATGTCTGGGCGATCTCATCCTATCCCTACTTTATCTTCCCCACCGGCGCGGACATTCCCACCGACTATTACACCCCGCTTCTTTCGCGGACCTCGAAGCCGCTCGCGATTGCCGAGGGCGGATTCTCCACGGAAAGCTTTCGCCAGCTCAAGAACACACCCGCGGACCAGGTGGCCTACCTGAACGCGGTCCACGATCAACTGGGGCCGCGGCTGGCTTTCTGGGTCAATACCTTAATGAGTGACTTCAATCTGGATTCGTACGCAAAGGAAATGCAAAAGAACGGAGGCAACCCCAACGATGCGGAGATGCTCGGGAATTTTGCCTACATCGGCCTGTTGAATTTCGACGGGACCCCCAAGCCGGCCATGGAAGTCTGGGATTCGTTCAGGCTCCAGCAGCCTTAATACAAAGTGGATTTTATCCGGCCGGGCAGGTCACTGTCATAAGCCGCCCCGTCAATATCGGCATCCGTCAACGCCTCGACGATGGAACCCGCTGTCGGCACGGATTTTCGTATCTCATCCGGCAGTCCCTCCCAAAGTTTGGAGCGATGGATCGCCCGTGCGCATTGAAAAAACACGGTTTCCACCGAGATCACGAGCACACACTTCGGGAGTTTCTCCCCCATCGCGAAGCGCTGAAGCAGCACAGGGGAAGTCGAGATGCGCGCGCGCCCATTGATCCGCAGCGTTTCGCCGTTTCCGGGGATCAGAAGGAAGAGCGCCACGCGCGGATCGGCCACGATGTTGCGCAGGCTGTCGATGCGGTTGTTTCCCTGGCGTTCAGGCATTAAGAGGGTGTGTTCATTCTGAACGTGCATGAAGCCGGGCGGATCTCCGCGCGGGGAAACATCCAGGCCATCCGGCCCGACAGTGGCGAGGACCGTGAAGGGCGAGGCCGCGATCATGGCTTGATAGGAGGGATGCAGATACGAAACCTCCTTGCGAATGGACACCTCGCCCACTTCGCCAAAGAGCGCTTCCAGGGCGGCCAGGTCATTGATCATATGGGGTTCTGGTTTTGTAGTCATATCAATACATCCCTTTTGATGGTTTATGATGTTAAGGCTTTGGTTCATAGCACAGCAGCACATTTCCATTGGCAAAGGAACGCGATTTCACCAACTTAAGGGGCAGTTTTCCGCCCGTATCGGGGAACATGGTTCTTCCCTGGCCGAGCACCACCGGAATGACCACGACCTGATATTCGTCGATCAGCCCATGCTGTGACAATTGAGAGACGATGCTGCCGCTTCCGAGAACAGCCATATCCGTCCCGGATTCGTTCTTCATTTTTCGGATCGTACCCGGCAGGTCATCCTTCACCAATCTGGTGTTGTTCCATGTTGCCTGATCCAGCGTGCGGGAGAACACAACCTTTGAAAGATTGTTCATCCGCTCGGCCACGACCGGCATCTGCTGTGCTGCGAGGGGCGTGGGCCAAAACTTGACCATGAGTTCGTAGGTGAGCCTGCCAAACAGCAGGGTCCCTCCGCCGCTGGCATTGCCCGCCACAAAGGCATCCCACTCCGGGTCAGGGACGGGATTGTGCGCAACAAAGCTCATATCGTTCTTCGCGTCCGTAAAATAACCGTCCAGAGAGGTGGAATTAAAGACAGTCACTCTGCGCATGTGTTCTCCTTCTGCTTAGCGGTCATGACCCATTTTCGCGAGCATGTCCGTCAGGATCGATCTCACGATCTGGCGCAGCAGCCGGTCCTTTTCATTACGGGCAAGGACAATGTGCTCGGAGTTCAAGGTCTGCTCAAAAAGCTGCTGCACGGCCTCAAAGACCCGCTCGTCCACCTTCGCAGACTGCAGGCTGTGAGTGACTCGTTTCCTGAGGTCAAAGTAAGCGCCGGGCTGGGAGAGATCAGGGGGATTGAACATCATACCTTCCTTTTGGGAGTTTATGGACTGGCGGGAACCGCCACGTTATTGCCTGCGCCCAACATAAATAAAGATTAAACCATGCTTTTCTTCCACGATCCGTTCCGTTACAAAAACCCGCTCAACCAGCCGCCATGGCCTGTCCTTGTTATCCTGCGAGATGGCCATGCGCTTGAACAGCTGATGCAACATCGGGTTAAGTATTCTTAGGAAGCCCTTTTCCTGCAGTTTTGGACCCACACAAACAATACGGGCGCCAGTTTTCAAAAGCGAGTGGATCTTTCGAATTCCATCCATTGAATTAAACACATCGTGCATGGCGAACAACAAAGCGCCGTCATACAAGCCCCGGTCCTCGATTTCCTCCATCGTGGTTTCAGATAGCGTCACGTTGTCCCAGCCCGCACGCTTCACCCGCTCGTCCGCAACGGCAATCATGCTTTTGCTCGGCTCGACACCCAAAATCCAGCCGCTCCCGCCGATGACCTTCTCCAAATGAGGAAAACTTGCCCCCGTTCCGCATCCCACATCCATCACAGACGAGCCGTTGGTCAACTCCAAAAAAGCAATGGCCTTCTCCCTGATTGGAATGGTAAAACTTAATAAGCGCTCGGGAATTTTGGAAACTCCCGTGTACTTCTTTTCTATTTTCTGTTTGTAGGCTTCCATGCGCAACTCCTTTCCTTCCGGATCCCGGCAGTTACCTCAAGCGGATCGCACAGACTCAGGACGCTGGGATCATCAATTCTTTCCTTGCACGACCTCGTGCAGGAATTTCATGTTTTCCCCAAAAATATCACCATTATCCCAGCCTTCGGCAAACGCAGGCGGTTGGAGGGCGGCCGCACTTTCGCCTGTGCCGCCTGCACGCCGGTTTTCCTGGGCCATTTGCAGCGTTTCCTGGATATAACGTTCGATCAGCATCAACTCGGTTTGCGTGCCCAGTCCGCCATGACCGGGCACCAAATGGACCGGATCCAGCCCCTTGATCTTCACGAGGATATCCAGCCATTGTCGCGGATGGCCCTTGAATAAGGCGGGGTGATTCTTCACCACGAACAGATCCCCAGTGAAGATGATGCGATCCGCGGGTGCGACCAGGATTGCGTCGCTATCGGTGTGCCCGCCGCCATACGTGAGGAACTGAATCGTGCGTTTAGATCCCTGGAGTTCCAATTGATCATCGAAAACATGATCGGGCAGACGGACCTGCATCTGTGGAAAGGTATCGATGATCCGTTGGGCGAATTTCACCCCTTCCTCATAATCCACCCGCTCGGCTTCATCCCGGGTGACCCTGGCACCTTCGACCCATTGTGCCTGCAGCTCGGGCCATTTCTTCTTGAACTCCAGCATGTCAGCCGATGTTTGTTCGGACATGAGTTCGCGGGTCCGGGTAGTGGAATAGATGATCGTTTCGGGGGAAAAAACAGCATTGCCAAAAACATGGTCCCGATCCATATGGCTGTTAAGCACGCAGGAGACCGGTCGTCCTGTTAACTGTTCGGCCGCCATGCGCAAATCAGAAGCGGAGGCGGGCGAGAGCGTGGTGTCAAAGACCACGGTATGGTCACCCGTGTCTACAATCCCGGAATTGCTGCCCGCCAGCCCGGCGGACAGTGCGATGGCCGCCCAGATCCCTTCAGCCAATCGATGAAATGTGAAATGTTCAGATCGGGGAAGTGCTTCGGAATTCATCTCTTCTCCTCATTTGTACCGTGGTGAGAGCGATCAACAAACGTAACCTGGCGGTCTCAACCTGGTGCAGGAAAAAATCAAAGCCTACTCCCTTTCCAAACACGCCGCCGTATTGGAATCCCTCCCCCTGATTTAATGCAGCAATTATCTCATGATACCCTTGTTACGCGAGATTTGTTAAAAACGCGTGGATAACGGGAAAACCGGATAATATTATGGAAATGGAATTTAACGCCAATATGGCCCCGGATGTCATTTGCGAAACAAATCTTAGGCCTTGAACCTCCTTTCTTTCCAACAATTTGCGCCCGCTTATCCCCTTCGCAATGAAATTCTCGCCCCTATTGATATAGCCGGTAACCCTCTTTTGTTTTACCCAATACAGGAAAAACACACTTGTTCCCAAACACAACACGATCAGGGAATTAACGGCGGAAGGAAATGGAATAACGAATGCCCTTGTTAATTCCCAAACAGAGGAATAAAAATTAAAAATTGAAAATACATGGAGCCACATCAACAATGGGGAGGTTAACCAAACCTTGTCTTGATGGTAGGCCGCGCAGCTGACAAAACCGGTTCGATTTATGCCTGTCTGTTCAATATCCTGATGATACCTTCGGACCCATTCGAAATTTTTAATAAGGACATAGATGACAAGACCGCCCAGCAATACGCCGAGCATCCCAACACCAATCTCCTGGAGCACCCCAGTGAGCCTGCCCATAAATTTAAGTAAAAGCAGGTTTCCGGATGCAAAAATACCCGCAATAACAAAAAGAAAGTTAATATGAATGCATGAAGTGGTCGAGTATTGGAACGCAGGATTGGATATATCCTTAGGCAGGACCTTCGAAACCGCGCCTTTACCGAGTATCCTCGATCCGATATTACTGATTAACCACTGATTTCGGTTTTCCCAATAGTTTGCATCCAATGCAATCCCAATTCCCCAGAAAGACACCAGGATAAAAATCAAGCATATCAGCGGAATCAGGAATGTCCCTGGGATATGCAAATAATCAAAAGTTGCCAGGCCGTTCCTGACTTGAACAACCCCGGCACTCACCAATAAAGCGCCTGCCATTATGGCACCCGCAAGAAAGGTCACAAATTGCCATACGCCCTTTTGTTTTTGTCGGATGGCGGCCCACAGTTCATTTTGGTATTGAATTAAATATTCGAGTTTCGCCCCGGAGTAAATTGCGAAACTGTCCAAAGCAGTTAGTTTGATCCTTGCCGATGATTTTGCAATCCTGGACATTCCATTTTCTCCCTTGCAGCTCAAGCTGACCAATATCGTTCTGCATTCGCTGTATAAACACCAATATCCCGATTATAAGACTGCCCTACGGACAACTATTCCCAAGGTGTTCTTCAAAGGTGGATGCGAAGGTGTGATAGCCCGAGCCGTCGCATTGGGCCTGAAAATAATAATAATCGGAGGCCTGCGGGAAGGCCACGGCCTGCAGTGCCTCCAAGCTGGGACTAGCGATCGGGCCGGGCGGCAGGCCGGCGTAGACATAGGTGTTGTAGGGCGAGTCGGTTTTGAGATCTTCAAGGCTGAGGGGGTTGGTCCACCAGGTGCCGTTAAGCGAGTCGTAACCCAGGGCGTACTGCACGGTCGGGTCGCTGCCGAGGGTCATGCCGATATTCAGGCGGTTGAGAAAGACCGAGGCGATCAGGGACATTTCCTCGTCGTGAACCGATTCGCGCTCCACAATGGAGGCCAGCGTAACGGCCTGATACACGTCCAGACCCTGGGCGTTGAAGCCCGAGCGCAGGTCTTCGGTCAGGTGGGAGGCGAAATTGCGGGCGGCGATGTCGAGGAACTGGTCCACGCTGGTGGTGCGCGGCAGGATGTAAACATCCGGGAAGAAGAATCCCTCCATCGAAGAACGGTCAGGCACAAAATCCAGCACTTGAGGCGGAGTCTGCACGGCGGATAGAAAGGCCTCGGGGGAAATATCCAGGCCGGAGGTTGGGAGCGAGGCGGCGATCTCCTCCATCCGCCAGCCGGAAAGGATCGTGAAGGTCACATCCTCGGAAGTGGCATCCTGCAGTTTGCGGGTAATGTCCATGATCGAGAGCGAGGGACTAAGCTTGTATTGCCCGGCCTGAATGGTCAAGTCGAGGCCGGTGTAGACCACGTAATCGTAGAAGGTCTGCGCGTCCGCGATCAGCAGGGCCTCCTCCAACCGCGCGGCCACCGAGGCGATCGACTCGCCCGGCTCGATCGTAAACGTTTGGTCGAAACCGTTCGGATTCAACGGGGTGGTCAGCAGGTCGCCATGCGCGAGCAGGCGCGTGGAATATTCGATGCGGTCCGGGATGGAAAGCGAACGTGCAGGCGGACCATACAGGAGCGAAGCGCGCGCGGGAATATACCCGATGCACAGGAAGACGACGGCCAGCAAGGCAATGACGATCAGGACAAGATGATAACGACGCATGCAGTTTCCGATTTAAGAGTTACGAATGGATTCCAGATAGGATTGCAGGATGACCACGGCCGCAAAGGCATCCTGATGACCGGCGCGGTCCCTGCGCGAGACCCCGAGCTGAATGCGCGCGCTGCGGGCATCGCGGGTGCTGAAGGATTCGTCCCACAACTCGACCGGCAGGGAGGTTTGATTTCGCAGTTCGTCCGCAAAGCGGCCGGCGCGCCGCCCGGCCGGGTTGGGTTTACCCTCTTCATCGAAACTCTGTCCGACCACGATCAAACCGGCATCGTTTTGCACGGCCAGGCCGGCCACCTGCGCGGCGTCGATGGCGCGTGAAACATGTTCAATGACCTTTAACGGGCCGGCGATGGTCCCGGTCGGGTCGCTCAACGCCAGGCCGATGCGTTTCTCCCCGTGGTCCACCGCCAGGATCCTCATTGCATCTCCACAGTCACATTGAACGGGATCAAGGGCAGCCACGGCCACCAGGAGGGAGTCAACACGATCTGCGGGTCTTTTCGTAACGTCAAACCCGCCAGTAATTCCGCGCGGGCGCCCTGCGGGTCGTGACCGCGCACCAGGTTGAAGACATGCGCCGGGTCCAGGCTGCGCAGCAGGTCCTGTTCCACTTTGAGGTCGAAGTGAGTCACACCGGAAGAATCCGTGGCCGGCCCGGTCAGCGGAGTGAAGGTTGGGTCGCCAAACGCGGAAAAATCAACCGGGATGGAAGCGGTCAAGGTGGAGCGGGCCAGCTGATCCAGGTCTGCGGCCGAGATGTACTGCGCCGTGAATTTCACCTTCATCTTCAAGACCAAGGTCTTTCCGGCCTGGCCGGCGGGCGGATCGAATTCCTCCTGCAGGATCTCATCCGACTCGAGTGTATCTTCCAGCAGCAGGTCACCGCTTTGAAGTTGGGAGCGGATCTGACTCAGGGCGGACTTGCCCAGGTTATCGAAGACCACTCCGCTCAACCTGGAACGGTCCTCATCGGTCGCCCCGGTCACTTTGCTGTCGCTGCCCCCGCTGGTCGGATCCGGGTTGGTCACCTTTGCGGAAAGCCCGATTGGTCCTTCCAGGATCAGGATCGAATCTGCCGGCACATTTCCCTGCCCGCCGGGTACCTGCGCTTCGATGGGGATATCCACAAATTCATCCACACCGGCGGGCAGCAGGCTATCGTGCAGCGTGAGGAAGCGCAGCGCAGCGCCGGTCGAGATCAAGGTCCCAGCGCGGATATTGACCTCGCTTTGTCCCAGGTTCGTAAAGCGGGCAATCCCCCTTGCCTTGTTCTTCGGCACGCTGATCTCGCTCGCGATGGCCAGCGATTGCTCGGTACTGACTTCGACTGAAATGGAATGCGCCGGAATCGCACCGGTCAGGGAGACGGACGTGATGGATTCATCCGCCGAAACCGGGATGACCAGGCTTTGAGTCTGCGCTTCGGGATACAAGGTCAGCGCGGCGCGCGGGACGAACAGTCCTGCCATTGCCAAAACGGCCAGCACGCCCGCTGTGAAGGCGAGCAGCCGCCCGATCAGGGAAGTGCGCCAGGGCGCTTCTTTTTCGTAAACAAAATTCCGGATCCGGCGCAAGTCCCGCCGCGGCGCTTTCGGCACGCGTTGACTCCTTGGAACCGCCTCCGGCCAGGCATCGCGCTGTGCGGATGGGGTCGAATCGAAAACGGGAATTCCCAGGGATTCGGCATCCTGCCGCACGCGCACATGGCGCGTCACAATGCCGAGCTGCGCGCCAAGTGAATCCGCATGCCGCTGCAGGACTTTGAGGTCCAAAATGCGTAAGCTGACCTTTTCCTTCTTGGGCCAGACCAGCAAAATGCGCGGGGTCTTCGCCCAAGACAATTTGTCGCGGACGGAGATCAGGTCATCGTGGGCTTCAAGGGTGATGATTTGAGTTTTCAGATGGTTTAACCTTGATCAACAGAGTCTCTTCGATCTCAAACCCTGTTCATCTTATTTTTGGTTCAGTTTTCGTGCTTTTTCCACCAACCCTGGCAATGTCTGCAGGAAGGAATCCACATGCTGCGGGGTGGAATCTACACCCAGCGTGATCCGCAGAGACCCGAGCGCCCAGTCCCTTGAATATCCCAATGAAGTGATCACTTCGCTCGGTTCGGGATTGCCGGTCTTGCACGCGGACCCGGACGAACAGGCAAAGCCGGCAGCATCCAGCAATTGCAGCAGCAGATTGCCGTCCACATCCTTGAAGACAAACGAGGCGTGATTGGGCAGGCGTTTTTGCGGATGACCGGTCAGCCGCGAGTCGGGAATCGTTTCCAGGATCTCCCCGATCAAATGATCGCGCAGCGGTTGGACATGAGCCGTGCGGTTTTCGCGTTCCATGTGTGCGAGACGCAGGGCTTCTGCAAAACCGACGATGTAGGGCACATTCTGAGTCCCGGCCCGCAGGTTGAACTCCTGTCCCCCGCCGGTCATTTGCGGAAGCAGGCCCGTGCCTTTGCGGACATACAGCGCACCCACACCCTTGGGTCCATAGAATTTATGCCCGCCCAAGGACATCAGGTCCACGCCGAGTGTTTCAACATTGACATCGAGATAGGCCGCAGCCTGCACCGCATCGGTGTGAAAGAGAATTTTATTTTTAAGGGCGATCCCTGCAAGTGCAGCGATCGGATTGATCGAACCGATCTCATTGTTGGCGTACATGACCGAGGCCAGCGCCGTGTCGTCACAGACCGCCCTGCCGAGTGATTCAGGCGTCACCATCCCAAATTCATCCACATCCAGCCATTCGAGCAGGAATCCGTTTTCCTGCGCAAGCTGCTCGGCAGTCTTGCTGACCGCGTGATGTTCTGTTTTTGAAGTTAATATCCACTTTCTTCCAGAGGAATTCCGATTTGCGAACGCGCCGCCGCGCAGGGCCAGGTTGTCCGACTCGGTGCCGCAGGAAGTGAAGAGTATCTCCCCGGGACTGCAATGCAAAACCGCGGCCACCTTCTCGCGGGCTTCGTCCACGGCCGCCTCGGCCTTTTGCCCCAAGCGGTGAACCGAGGACGGGTTGCCGTAGAATTCCCGAAAATAAGGGAGCATCGCATCCAACACGCGCGCATCGACCGGTGTGGTGGCTGCATAATCAAGATAGTTCATGGGAAGGATTATAGCAAACAATTTTGGTTGAATGATAAAATAAGCACATGAAGCTGAACGAGAAGGTTGTTGCCGGCATTTTTGCGGGGTGCATCATCGCCGGTGCCGCCCTTCTGATACGGCAGTCTGCGGGGGCATGGGGATTCAAAAGCCTCTCTCTTCTAATCGTGGGAATTTTGATCGTGCTCGTCTCCCTGGTTTATTCCAAAGGGAATCCGCCAGACAGCATGTTCCCGCTTTCCGTTCTCACAGGCGGATTGATCGTCCTGATCTACATTTGGATCATCAGCATCGGAACCTGGAAGACATGGCCGGTCACCACGGATTATTACGACCTGCTGGCAAATGCATTCCACCACGGACAGCTCCACCTCGAAACAAAACCCGACCCTGCCCTGCTGGCCCTGGACGATCCCTATAACCCGGATAACCGCAAGGGCATCCCTGTCCTTTGGGACTTGAGCCTGTATCAAGGCGAATACTACCTATACTGGGGGCCGGTCCCGGCGCTGCTCCTGGCATTGGTGAAACCGTTTTATTTCCAACCTGTCCCGGACAATATCCTGAGTTTTGCCTTCATGGTTGGCCTGCTGGCTTTTCAGATCCTACTCATTCTGGAGCTTCGGAAAAACTATTTTCAGGAACTGCCGGTCTGGGCCATTGCATTAAGCATTTCCTTCATCGGCCTGATCAACCCCATCCTCTATATGCTGCTCGAGCCGCGCATCTATGAAGCGGCTCTTGTCAGCGCGCAGTTCTTTTTCATCGGCGGACTTTATTGGTTGTTCACGGCATTCAATAAACCCTCCATCTCACGCCTGATTCTTGCCGGGACCTTCTTTGCATTATCGGTCGGCTCACGCACCACCCTCGTCATCCCGATCGCCTTTCTGGCCTTGCTGGTCCTGATCCGGGCAGTGAAAGGTTACCGCCCGCAGGCGGTACAATTCATTTTCGCCTTGGCCCTGCCTCTTGCGTTGGGTGCGGCCGCCTATGGCTGGTACAACCATGCCCGCTTCGATTCGTTCACAGAATTCGGCCTGGGCTATCAACTGACACAGACGGATATCCATGAAACCTTGAATGAATCTTTTTCGGCCGCTTATGCTCCACCCAACCTGTATAAATTGCTGTTAAACCCCTTCGAGGCCAAGCCCACCTTCCCCTTCTTCAAAGCCACCCGTTGGGGCGGCCCGGCCTGGTATGAAAGTTACAACCCGCATATATACGATTACTACGCGGAGGAGGTCACCGGGATGCTCGTTGGCAGTCCGTTTCTGATCTTCGCGCTTCTGGCAGCCGTGGGCAGTCAAAAGAATATCCGCTGGATCACTGTCTCCCTGGCAGGTTCCTCCCTGCTGCTTTTTTTGACCCTGCTGTTCTTTTTCTACCTTACCATGCGCTACCTGCTGGACCTGCTGCCAGCCCTGTCCCTATTGACCTGTATCGGCTTCTGGCAGGGACTCGAATCCCTCAAAGCCAGGCCCACGGCGAAATCCATTTATTCAATTGCCGGCACGGGCCTCTGGGCCTATACTGTGATCATCAGCTTTTTGATCTGTTATTCAAGCAACCTGCACCGGATCCGGATCTACAATCCGCATTTGATCCAAAACATCGAGTGGACATTTAACCATTTCTTCAAATAAAAGGAGCAGCATGGACGACTTTCTCTTCTTTCTCAATACAGCCGACATCACCACATTGACAAAAATCCCCGGGGTGACACGCCCCATCGCGGGCAATATCATCGCGGCCCGGCCCTTTGATTTTGTGGAGGATTGCGCCAAAGTGCAGAAGGTCGGAAAGAACCTGCTCGGAAAGATGCAAAGCTACTTCGAAGCCGAGCTGAATGAATCCCGAAAAAACAGCCTGGTTCCGGTCGGCGGGGAGCCGTTGGGCATCCCCGAACCGGTCCATTCATACCCGGAGGAAAAAACCACCTTCCTGAGTCGTTTTGGACGGGCCTTCGGAAATTTTATGCGCGCCCTGCTCAGGCTGGTTCTGATCATCCTGGTCATCGGCGGATTTGGCGCCGCGCTTTATTACGGCTTGCCGTTTCTGAACAAGACCTTCATCGCCCCGGTCGAGCGCAACACCGCCCGCGTCAGTGAACTGGAGGGAGAGATCGCGGCCCTGCGGTCCGAATTAATTGAAATGAACGGACGCGTGAGCGCGCTTGAATCCTCCGTGGATGCGCACAGCGCCTCGCTTGCCAAACTGACAGAGATGCAGGCCGCCCTGGAAGGCAGGCTGGGAGAAAATAACGACCAGGCCCAGCTCGAACTGAAACACGAAGTCATGATGACACGCGTCCTCGACATGCTCGGCCGTGCAAGATTGTATCTTTCGCAAAGCAACTTTGGCCTGGCCCGCGAGGATGTAAAGGACGCACGCGACCTGCTGGCTCAATTGCAATCCGAAACGGAACAGCCGCAGCTGGCGCAGGTGATCGACCGCCTCGACCTGGCCCTCGGAAATCTGCCCGCCTTCCCGGTGGTGGCCTCCGCCGACCTCGAGATCGCCTGGCAAATGTTGATGACAGGCGCACCTGCGAATGCGGCCGCTGAAACACCCACCCCGGCGGCACTGCCAACCTACACCCCGATCCTGGATCCGCTTGAAACGCTCACAGCCACCCCTGCTCCGATAGGTACTCCAACTGGTACACCCTAGCTTTTTTTGCGGATATAATTTTCAAAGTCATCATTCCTGAGGAGAAACATCAATGGCACAAAAACTAAAATTCGGCACGGATGGCTGGCGCGGGGTGATCGCGGAGGATTACACCTTTGATAATGTGCGCCGCGCGGCCCAGGGCTTTGCCTCGTACATGCTTTCCGCCGGCAAAAAGGGACAATGGGTCATTGTCGGTCACGACATGCGCTTCAGCAGCGAGCATTTTGCCGCAGCCGTGGCCGAGGTATTGGCCGGCAATGGATTAAAGGTGTATTTAACCGACGGCGCAACGCCCACTCCCGTGATCGCCTACGCCGTGGTGGACAAAAAAGCCGCCGGGGCCGTCAACATCACCGCCAGTCACAACCCGCCCACGGACAACGGCTTCAAGGTCCGCAACGAGACGGGCGGCGCCATCGACCCGGAGGGCTTGAAACAGATCGAAGGCGGCATCCCGGATGATGTAAAGGATGTCAAACGAAAGGCTTACAAGGATGCGGAGGCTGCCGGCGAGATCGTTAAATTCGATGCAGCGCTTCCATACATCGAACATCTTACAAGGGACAAATTGATCGACCTGCAGCCGATCAAGGATGCGGGCCTGACCGTCATGGTGGATACGATGTGGGGCAACGGTATGGGCTGGTTCCCGCGCCTGCTCGCGGGCGGCAAGACCCGTGTGATCGAAATCCATAACGAGCGCAACCCCTCCTTCCCGGAGATGAAACGTCCCGAGCCGATCCAGCCGAATATCGATGTCGGCTTAAAGGCCACCGTGGACAACAAGGCGGACGTGCTGTTGATCACCGATGGGGATGCCGACCGCTGCGGCATCGGCGACGAAAACGGGCATTTTATCAACCAGCTGCGTGTGTATGCCCTGCTGGCCTATTACCTGCTGGAAGTGCGCGGCGAGCGCGGCGACATCGTCAAGACCCTGTCCACCACCAACATGCTCAACAAACTGGGTGAGATCTACGGCGTGCCCGTCCATGAAACGGGCGTGGGCTTCAAGTTTGTTGCGCCCAAGATGACCGAGACCAACGCGCTGATCGGCGGCGAGGAAAGCGGCGGCTATGCCTTCCGCGGAAATGTCCCCGAACGCGATGGAATACTGGCCGGGTTGTACATGCTGGATTTCATGGTCCGGACGGGTAAGAAACCCACCGAGCTATTGAAGGACCTGTTCGCCAAGGTCGGCGGTGAATATTTCTACGACCGCGTGGACAGTCCCTTCAGCGGCGACCCCGAGGCCCGCAAGAAGATCATCATGGACAACAACCCCAAGACCCTGGGCGGCCTGAAAGTAACCGAACTCGTCACCGTGGACGGGTTCCAATTCAAGCTCGAGGACGGCGGCTGGATGTTGATCCGCTTCTCCGGAACAGAACCGATCCTGAGAGTCTACTGTGAGACAAGGCATGGCGATAAGGTAAAGGCGATCCTCGAAGACGGTTTGAAGGTTGCCGGAATAAAATAACCTGGTGAGATGAAAAAATTCCGAAGTTTGAACTTCGGAATTTTTTTGATTCCAGGCTGCACTTTTTACGGAATATTATATGCCGTCAACTCAAGGGTGATGTTTCCCGTGGTCCCCACCACGCTGTCGGTTTTTACCATGCCCACCCCGGGCGCATACCACATGGTGGAGGTTGTCGCAACGTTCGTCGGAATATCGGTGTCGTTCATGGTAATGGTGATCGCAATGTTGGTTGAACAGTCCATGCGCATCGCATTGAACGTGCCCGCCGGGACAATAACAGACTCAGTCGCTCCGCCGGTACAGGTAAATGACGTATCACTCCTGGCAGGTATATCCATCCCGTTGATATGTTCAACACCTTCCATGGAAAAGTTTTGAGACCAGGATTCTCCAGGGTTGACCGTCCCGGGCAGGGTAACTCCACTCATGGCCGTGGTTTGAAAGGTGGCGCTGACATTTTGTGATTGGACATCCGCGGTCGATGCGCCTGAATCCGGTTTAAGCGCGATCAAGGATCCGTTATCACATTTCCATTCACCGCTTCGTGAGATTCCGGAATCGAAGACGTCCTGGTCCAAAAATCCATCCGCATTGACAGCCGTGATCGACCTGGTAAAGTTTCCAGGCGCAGCTCCATTAAAAGAATAAGTCCAACTTGCGCCTGTCACAACCGGATAAAGCGGATTGGCACAGGCGCCATTTCCGGCGCCCGCGCCGGAGGGCCCGCTTTCAGCAGGCGCTTCACCGGTCGGGGAGGTCCCGCCGGAGCCTGGCAGGCTGCAAGCCAGTGAAGCCAAAACAAGGGACATCAAAGCAAGCGCAGAAGTTAAAATACGGTTTCGCATGATCAACTCTCCATTAAGTCAGGCGGCTCGAACGAATATGTGAGAGTCTAGCACATCCCTGCATGCTGAAAATAGTACATTTGGTTGGACTAAAATTTGAAAGGCCATTGACAAGCGGGCCGGGCGGGGAAAACAGGTCTTCGCAGTTATAATTTCCGTCAAGACCAACAGAATGAACCTGACCGATACGCACTGCCACCTTGATTACAATAAATTCGACCCGGACCGCGCGGAAGTGATCCGGCGCGCAACGGATTCGGGGCTGGTCCGCATCCTCGTGCCGGGACTCCACCACAGGTCCAGCAAGGAAGCGGTTCTGTTGGCTGAAACAAACTCCGGCGTGTATGCGGCAGTCGGGTTCCATCCCACCGATCTGCAGGAATTCTCCGAAGAGACCTTTCAGGAAGTGAAGGAACTGGCCCGCCATCCAAAAGTGGTCGCCATCGGCGAGATCGGCATGGACTATTACTGGGTCAAGGAACCTGAACGGCGCGCCTTCCAGCGCGAGGCATTACGGCGACAACTGCAATTTGCAAAGGAGGTCGGGAAACCCGTCATCATTCACATGCGCGAGGAAAACGATGCATGGCTTGGCGAGGCATCCGTGGATCTGCTTGGAATTCTCGAGGAATGGCAGACAGCATTGCAGGGTCCACTTGCAGAAAAACCCGGCGTGCTGCATTCCTTCAACGGCAACCTGGAAACCGCGCAAAAGGCGCTGGAGCTTGGTTTTTACATCGGAGTCACAGGTCCGGTGACCTATAAAAATGCGGAGGAAAAGCGCGGAATCATACGACAAATTCCCCTTGACAAAATCCTGATCGAAACCGATGCGCCCTTCCTTGCCCCTGTGCCATTTCGTGGCAAAAGAAACGAACCTGCCTTTGTTCATCATATTGCTGATAAAATAGCAGAAATCCATTCCAAAAGCCCTGCAGAGATCGCCGGCATCACCACTGCCAACGCAGCCCGGCTCTTTGCATGGGGAGACTGATTTGAACGCGGTAACTTTTCTAACCCCGGTAACAGAAGAAATCAAACTCGTTGAAGAACGAATGCGCGCCCAGGCGGATAACTCCCACCCGGACATGCGCGCTGCCCTGGAACATTTGCTCGCTTCGGGAGGCAAGCGCATCCGCCCGACCCTCAGCCTGCTGGTCGGGAACATGTTGGGCGCCCCTCTTGAAAAAATCGTCACCCTCGGGGCGGCGGTGGAATTATTGCACACCGCCACGCTCGTACACGATGACCTGATCGACGGCTCCCTGCTGCGGCGCGGCATGCCCACATTAAATGCCCGCTGGTCGCCTCCGGCCACTGTTTTAACCGGTGACTTTCTTTTTGCGCGTGCGGCCATCACCGCCGCCGAGACCGATCACCTGCCATTGATGAAATTATTTTCGGAAACCCTGGCCATCATCGTGAACGGTGAACTCACACAGATGTTCACCTCGCGCGGCCTGATCAACCGCGACAATTATTACAAACGCATTTACGCCAAGACCGCCTCGCTGTTCGAAATGACGGCGCGCGCCTCCGCCATGGTCAGCCCGGTGGACGAAGCCACAGTGGAAACCATGCGCGATTTTGGCTATCAGATCGGCATCGCGTTCCAGATCGTGGACGACATCCTCGACTTCAACGGCGAACAATCGGCTGTGGGCAAACCGCTCGGCTCCGACCTTTTGAACGGCCTCGTGACCCTGCCGGCCATTTACTACGCCGAAGCCAACCCCGACGATGTGGATGTGCTGTCCCTGCCCAACGGCGGCTGGACCAACAACGAGAACATGACACGGCTGGTGGATCATATCCGCGCCAGCAACGCCACCAAACAGGCCATGCTTGAAGCCGAGCAGCACGTGGAGCGCGCCCTGTCCCGACTCGAATCCTTTGAGCCGTGCGCCGAACGCGACGCCCTGGAAAATCTCGCCAAATACATCGTGGACCGCAAAGTCTAAATGTAATCACGAAGACCGCCGGGTACGCCAGGAAACAGCGTTGCGCGCTTCGCGGTAAAAGACCTCCAGCCATGCCAAATCCCAAAAAACCCTTCCGTATTAACGTCGGCTTCATCGCTCATGAAGAGATCGGCCGCAGCCACGATTTCCCGTTCGAGATGGACAAGATCCTGCTCGACGATCTGGAACTGCGCTCCTTTGAAGGCCTGGTCAACATCAGCCGAACCCCCCAGGGCCTTTTCCTTCAAGCGGATTTTTCAGGCGCAACCACCCTGGAATGTGTGCGCTGCCTGACGGATTATGAACATGAGCTTGAATGGTCCTTCACGGAGCTATACGCCTTCGACAGCCGCTCAGAGACCGAATCCGGGCTGATCCTGCCGGAGGACGGCCACATCGAACTGTCCACTCTAATCCGGGAGTATGCCCTCCTGGAGGTCCCGATCAGCCCGATCTGCAGGCCCGACTGCCAGGGGCTGTGCACCGAGTGCGGCCAGAATTTGAACGAGAAGGATTGCGGCCACACGCCCGAGCAAAACGACTCGCCCTTTGCGAAGCTCAAAGACCTTTTATAACTCCGATCAAAATGACAGTCACCCGGAAAAGGTGGCTGTCATTTTAAATCGCTCATGAAAAAAACCATTCAACAGCAAGCAGGGACCGTGGCGGCACTCCTCCTGATCGCGGGGATGATCTTCCTGCGCGTCCGGATCAGTTACGCCGGCTTTGACGTGGGGAGCTCAAATTTCACATTCTTCTGGCTGGCCGGGCGCATGGAATTGGAAGGCCAAAATCCCTATGACCCAACTCAATACCTGGCAGGCCATGAAACCTACGGCATCAAATGGCAGCCGAACAGGATCTTCCCCTATCCCCTGCCATTGGCCCTGCTCTTCATCCCGTTTGGGTATTTATCCCTGATCAACGCCTATCTATGTTTTCAGGTTCTTTCGCTGGTCATCATGGCCGCTTCCATTCATGTGCTTCTCGGCGGCTGGCACACCGGCGCCCATCGACGACTGCTGATTCCACTCTTTGCATCGTTTTTTTTCTTTGGGCCGATGTATTTAACGCTGCATACAGGCTCAATCGGGGCTTTCGCCATCCTGACAATTCTGGGCACGATCAAACTGCTTGAAAAGCAGAAATCGCTTGCAGCCGGCTTCCTGCTTTCGTTAATCATTCTCAAGCCTCCCCAAGGCCTGACCATCCTGCTGCTGGCCGGGGTCTGGTTTCTGGCCCGGCGTGACTGGCAGGCCATCCTTGGCATGATCCTGGGCGGATTGTCCCTGCTGATCATCGGCCTGGTCCAGGATCCATGGTGGGTGGTTAAATTTCGCGGCGCGAGCGAGGCTGTCATGGACCGGACTCTCGGCGTGCATTCGAATGTCTGGGCCTTTTCGTATCTTGCATGTAAAGGCGCTTCACCCTGCTCCACGCTTCTGGGCGGGACCCTGGCACTGGTCCTGCTCGGGCTGGCAGGGCTCTTCCTTTGGAAGAATCCTGCCAAAGTCACGGCCTGGGAAGCATTCAATGTCATCCTCCCGGCCGCCTTTGTTTCCACGGTCTATCTGTGGGCGTATGACCAGGTGACCTACATCATCCCGATCGTCTGGATCACAGGAATCCTGGTGGAAAGAACAAAAAGTTATCTCCCCGCCTTCCTCTTCCTGATCATCCTGGACCTGTATTCCCTGTTCGCGCTTTTGCAGCAGGCCTCGACGGACAAAGACTTGTGGAGTTTGGGAACCACGCTCATCGTAGTTGGGGTCAGCTTCGGATTGCTTTATTTGAATCGAAAAAGACCGATACATTCAGGAGTTGTGATTCCATGAAAATCAGAAAGAGGATCCCAAAGGAAGGCTGCTGGTTCGCGGGGATCCGGCTGACGGCGTTCCTTGCAAAGAGTGTTGGCGCCGTGATTGCGATCGGCGGAATCGCGAGTTGCATCTCGTTATTCATAAAATCCATTCCCGATATTTCCTCCGCCCTGCAGAATCTGGATCAGGGATTTGCCTTATTCGGACTGACGATCATTGCGACTTACATTGGCGTCCCCGCTGGTTTGGGATGCGCGGGGATCATTTCCATCGGCCTGGGGTTCCTATTTGACTTCATCTCCACAAAGCCCAATGAACAGGCTCCCATTGACAAAGGCCAGGCAACAACCTAAAATAAACAAGTGGCTACACGACCTGAAACAAGCTGAGTCGGGGCCATGTTTGGAAAGCGCGTTAGCTTTCGTATTAAAACGATCTAACCCAACGGGCTGTCCAGGTTTGTGGATGGCCTTTTTGTTTCCCAATAAAATTCTCGATCCGGAGCGGAAATGATCACAACAGGTGTGGAAGAAACCTATTTTAAAACTTTTATTTTGACCGAGGACGGCCTGCGCGGATTTCACAAGACCATGGAGAATGCCGCCAGGTATTTCCCCGCCCCCGCCGAAGTGGTCTACACCATCGTCACCTCGAACTATCGGTATTTTGAAACGACCCGTCTGGAGGAGGTCCTGCATGATCTGGAGGTGCAGAACCGGAACATCATCCAGCTGATCGTGGATGCGGATTTTGTCAAACAGCCTGACCGGGTAGAGGACGGGATCGTGCTCAAGGGAACACGGGAGAACTGGAATGTGCTCGTCACCTTCACGATGGGCTACCGCGGGCTGTGGGATACACGTCATGACCGGATCAGCCTGCGCGTTCAATCTGAAGACAGGCAGTGGGCTGCGGATATCATCGACAGACTCGAGGACCAGATCTACAGCCTGCCCGCCGGGAACCGTTCCCCGAATTTGATCTTCTGGCTGTTTGGCCTGCCTCTCTTTGTATTGGTAAAAAGTTACCTGACCCACATTGGAGACCTGAAAGCCTGGCTCACCACCCCTTTCGAGCAATACTCATTTTACGCGTATGCCGTCCTTTCGGCGTTGACAGTCATGATCGGCGCGGCGAACCGGTTCTTCAATTTCAATCCCTTTGCCTTTCGGAGATTGTTCGGCCCGGAATCGGCCTTTGCCTGGGGGCAGGGCAAATTTGACTTTGAGGTGCGCGAACGGCTCAGGCACTACACCCTGATCCTGCTGGGGATCACCTTTATCGTGTTCCTGTTCGTCAGCCTGAATTTCTCGATTCAATGACCCGGCAGTCGCGAACCGGGGCGGCCGAAGTCAACGGCTTGCCATCCGCCACAGGACATAGTAAACTTGGCGCTATGAATTTCAAACCTGCCTTCCCCATGGTGTTAATGACCATGGCCATGCAAATGGCAATGTCTTGCTGCGCCGAGTGGAACGTACGTTAGGTTAACATACCTGATCAAAAACGGGCTGTCCATTTAGCGGACAGCCTTTTTGTTTATAAATTAACATGTCGTTGCGAGGGCGAAGCCCAAAGCAACCTCATGGCGTCACCAAAATCAAAATTTTCGATTGCAAGGAGATTCCTTCTCCGAAGATCCTCTCCTCGCAATGACCTATGAAACTGGAGGCACGAATGCCCGAGAACATCCTGATCGCCGTCGCCTGGCCCTACGCCAATGCCGAGATCCACGTCGGAAACCTGACCGGCTCCCACCTGCCCGGAGACATCGCCGCGCGCTATCACCGCCTCAAGGGGAACAACGTCTTGATGATCACCGGCACCGACTCACACGGCACGCCCGTCACCATGAGCGCGGACAAACTCGGCAAGCCGGTCGAGGAAGTCTACCGGTCCTATCACGAAGGCTTCATTGACCTGTTCAAACAGATCGGCATTTCCTACGACCTGTATACAACCACGCACAGCGAAAACCATTTCAAGGTCTCGCAGACGGTCTTCCTGGCCCTGCAAAAGAACGGCTTCCTCTTTACAAAGGTCGAGCCGCAATGGTTCTCGCCCGGGTTGAACCGCTTCCTGCCTGACCGCTACATTGAAGGGACCTGTTACATCTGCGGCACCGAAGGCGCGCGCTCCGATCAATGCGATACCTGCGGCAATGTGCTTGATCCCACCAAACTCGTCAACCCGAAATCCAAGGTCGAGGGCGATACGTCCTCGCCGGAGCTGCGTGACACCGAGCATTATTTCATCGATCTCTCCAAGCTCGAGCCCGACGTCGTCAAATATCTCAAGGACCGCGCCGATCATATGCGCGACACCGTGCTGGGCGAATCACTGAGAAAGGTGGAGGCTGAGGGACTCAAGCCGCGCGCGATCACCCGTGACCTGGATTGGGGCATCCCTGTCCCGGTCAGCGAGACCGGTTGGGAAACGAAAAAATTGTACGTGTGGTTCGAGGCCGTGATCGGCTACCTGTCCGCTCCGATTGAGTGGGCGCAGGTCTCGGGTCAGAAGGATGCGTGGCGCGAGTGGTGGACGAATCCACAGGCGAAGCAATATCATTTCATTGGCAAGGACAACATCTTCTTCCACACTTCATTGTGGCCCGCCGAACTGATGGGCGTCGGCAGCGCGTTCATGGAGTTGTATTCCGGCGAGGAAGTCCCGTTGATCCTGCCGTACGATGTGCCCGCCAATCAATTCATGAATCTCGAAGGAAAAAAGATCAGCGGCTCGCGCAATTGGGCCGTGTGGGGACGCGATGCCCTGACCCGCTTCGACCCGGATGCCTTGCGCTATTACCTGACCGTCAACATGCCCGAGAGCAAGGACAGTGATTGGGATTGGTCGGAGTTCGTGGCGCGCAACAACAACGAGCTGGTAGCCACCTGGGGTAACCTGGCTAATCGCGTGCTGGCGTTTTGTTATAAGAATTGGGATGGGCAGGTCCCTTCTGTGGATGATATGGGTACGGGCGGATCGCGATCCGCCCCTGCATTGCGTCCCGCGGACCTGGAATTGCTCGCCACCATTGAGAACGGATTCAAGGCTGTGGGCGCGGAGCTTGAAGCCGTGCGCCTGCGTTCAGCCCTGGGTGAGACCATGAAGCTCGCCACGGTGGTCAATCAATACCTCGACGTCAATGCGCCCTGGTCCGCGATCAAGGTGGACAAGGAAGGCGCGTCGAAAACCATCTACACCGCCCTGAAAGCCATCGACTCGCTCAAGGTCATGTTCGCACCCTTCCTGCCCTTCACGTCTGAAAAGCTGCATGGCTTTTTTGGATACGAGACTCCCCTTTTCGGCGAGCAATACACCGAGATGGTCAAAGACTCGCTTGGCGAGCACATGATATTACGATATAAAGGCGTTGAAGGATTGCAGTGGAAGCCCAGTGACCTGCAGCCCGGGAAGAAGCTCAACCAACCGGGTCCGCTGTTCAAGAAGTTTGAGGGCAGCCTGGCGGATGAGGAACGGGCAAGATTGGGAAAGTAGTATAAAAAATCTTCCGAACCAGTATGGGTTCGGAAGATTTTTTATTTTTTACCTACAACCAATTGGGTCTTTTTCTTTGACAGCCCGATGGTGGCGATGGCGCCTGAATTAAAGGCCAGAAAGTCTGCTTCGACGCCATCGCTAAAGATCACGCCGCCCTCCGGCATTTCGGAATGCAAAACCAACAAAGCTGTGGGGGTGACATATCCACAGACCAGTTTCGCGCCCGAGGTCTTGCTTACAAACGGTTCGCGCACCACAAAGACCAGTTTCTCCTCCTCCCAATTCAGGCGAAAGGCCGGCAGGGAGGGACGTGCAACCACGGGTTTGTCATCAAAGCCTTGCAGCATGCCGTTGGCCATATTGAAGAGGCTGCTCAGCCAGCCCGTGGAACCCACACCCGTGGACACGATGATCCCGCTCGAAGAGTGATGCTCCTGCTGTTTGCCCAGCTCGATCAAATAACGCGCCGAGACATGGCTGCGCACGCCGATGAACAGGTCATTGAAGGCCAGCAGGGATTGGTCATCGTTGAGCATCGCCTCGGCCATGCTGATCTGCCGAATGCGCGCCTGTTTCTTAAGCACATCCTGAACAGCGGGGATGGCCTGACCCACGGCAAAAGGCAGCAGGATGCCGTCAATATGAGCCGGGTCCGGGTTGACCGCCACAAGGGGTTGTCCGTTCAGGTACTTGGCCGTGTTCGCAACCAGCCCATCGATCCCAATCGTGACCACGATCTCGTTGTCCGCAAAAATAAAGTTGGGCAGAAAGCCGCGTTCGATCTCGTGAAATTTGACCAGCTTGGGCAGTTCCGCGCGCAGCCGGTCCACGGCGGCATAATAGGTGTCATATTCCTGTTGATACTGGGTGAAATTTCCGCCGTTGTGTTCCAGATAAAAGCGGGCCTGCCCGACCGTATTAAACCGGTCCAGCAGGCCTTCCAGGCGGGTCTTGCGGGTGACGAGAACGACCTTCTCGAAGTCCACTCAGTCCCGCCGGTTATTTGGATTCTTTGTGAGTTTGGGGATTCTGTTCGCGCATCAAAGCCTCGAACAGGTCGGGCGAAATATTCAGATTGCCGATCTTGCCCGCATTTTGCGCCAATTCCTTGAGCGCCAAACTGACCATCAAACGCGGATCGGTGGATTGCACCGCCAGCATTTGCAACACCTCGGGATTTAGTTTCTGGAAGGGTTTCAAGGTGGCTTCCATGGCGTAAGCCTGCACGTCCGCTTCGGCGCGGGCATTTTCCGAATGCGTGGCCACCAGCTGCTTGCGGTTGTTCTCCAGCTCGATCTGGCCGTTCAATTCCAGTTTCCGGACCTCCTGCTCCTTGGTCTCCACGGCCAGGTCGGCATCCACTTTGGCTTCGCGGATCTGGCGTTTCTTTTCTTCAATGGCGATCTCGGTGTTCAACTCATTTTCCTTGATGCGCCGCTCCTGCTCCACCGAGGCATTGCGGCGATCATAGATGGCCTGGTCCGCTCGGCGCATCATTTCTTCGCGCGCCTCGGATTCAAGGGCCCTCGCCACCTCGGGCACGCCGCGGATGGCTTGAATGGACAAGGCCATGACTTCCACGCCCAGCGCCTTGAGCGAATCACTGCCAGCCATCTTTGCCAGCACGGCGGAGGCGACCATTTCCGAGGAATGGATCACCTCCCGCAAGGGCAGCCTCTGCACTTCGGCGCGCACGAGCACCTGCAGAAGGTTGATCAATCGCTGCGGTAATTTTTGCGAATCATCGGACACATAACGGGTCGAGACACTGTCCACGGTAAAGTTCAGGAGGGAGGCCACCAGTTCCGGGTTCTGCACACGATAGGTCAACTCGCCCTGCACGGTCAGGGGTTGAAAATCCCTGCTGATTTCATTGAAAATGAACGGGGCATCCGCGCTTCCAATGGGGACGATCACGATGGAAGAGGCCGGCTTGTAATAAAAGAAGGCCAGTCCCGCCCCAGCACGCCGCTTGCGGCCGTTCACAAAATGAATAATATATTGGGTGGGCGACGCCTTGATGTAACGAATTCCAAACATGGTTTCCTCCACAAATTTTGTTCGATGATGACAAGGTGGATCTGTAATTGTTTACGGGATCGCACAGTCCAAATTATACGGCAAATTAATACCGGGGCCTGCTCAAAATAATTTACGCAGAGTTTACATCCCATTCACGAAGCATCCATAAAGCCGTCTTATAATCAAAGAAAAAATGGAGAACCTTATGAATCTTTTATCGAACAAAGCATCCTTCATCCTGGCCGCCCTGCTGTTTATGACCAGCGCCTGCAAGGCCAACATCTCCCGCAATGGGGACGGTTCCCTGACCGTGGAAACCACCATCAGCCAGCAGGAATTACAGGAGGCCATCACAGCCGCCATTGCCGACCCGCTCATCCAGGAATTGAATGCCTCCCTGCAATCCGGGTATGTGCTGGTGACCAGCACCCGTCAACGTCTGAACGATGCCGCCAAAACAGATTCACTCAGCCTCCGTCTTGACCTGGGCGTGAGCAACGGTCAACTCACCTCAACCATTTCGGCCGCGCAGATCGACGGTGTGGCCATCGAACAGAACCGCGTGGACCTGTGGAATCAGACCATCGCAAATCGGCTGTCCCTGATAGGGAATAAGAACCAGAACAGCACACTTGAATCCATCAGCATCACCCCGGACCAAGTCACCATGACCTGGAAAGTGGTCAGATAATCAACTAACCGGCCAAAGTTCCTGATGCCGGGCCAGCCGCCTGCCTTCGATCCGGCATCAGGAACAGGACAAACCCAAACAGCCGCAGGCCGGCACTCACCCACAGCGCGCCGCCCAATCCTATCGTATCGGCAAGCCAGGTGCCGGCCAGCGGAGCCAGAATGGCGGACATGTATTGCATGGATTGCGCCAGCGAGACAAAGGTTGCGCCATATTCCGGCGGGACTGTTTTCATCAATTCGTCGAAGAAAACCAGGTCCAGGCCGGCCTGAAACAAGCCGGCAATGCCTGCGTACAAAATAATGAGAGGAACCTGTGGAGTGGCGGCCGTCAACGCGGGATAAAAGATCATGCCGAAGGTTGTAGCTAGCAGGACAAATCTTCCGCCATATTTTCGAGAAGATATGGGCCATAGGAAATAGCCGGCCAGCATCACGATCGACATCGCCATGGTGATCGTGCCGATCTGTGAGTCCGTAGCCTTGACCTCGCGCACCAGGAACAAGGGCATGATGGGCTGGCTCAGAGCCAGCGCTGAGTAGTAGACAAATTTCTTCGTGGCGAAAGCTGTAAACGCGGGCTGGCTTCGAATTAAGGAAAAATAATTTCGAGCCGAGTCAAATGGCGTTGAGGATGGGACAAGCGCGGGCGGAGTCTGAGGCGGAAGTTTGATCCGTCTTGAAAAATAAAAACTGATCAATCCGCCCAGGGACAATCCAAAGAACATCAATTCATAATTGCGGGGAAACTCAACCAGGTCTATCGTACGGGTAACGAAGAAGGTCATCAGCACGGTGGTTAATCCAAAGATCGCCCAGCGCCGGCTCAATAGGGCGTAACGCCCCTCAGGTCCGGCCACGGCATTCATCACCACGGAAAAGGCCACCGCCAGGGCCGTTTGAGGCAGGGTGGCGAAGGCCCAGATGACGAGGGTTGCGATCACCGCATATTCTTTTGAAAGCACAAAGGTCAGCAAACCGGTCAACGCGTAACAGGAGATGACCAGCAAACGGGACAGGCTGTACCAGGGCACAATGCTGCTGCGGGTTTGCAGAAAGCGCCCTACCAGGATTGCCAGGATCAGTCCTGTGACGCCCGGCATGGAGGTCAACAAACCAACCTGAAAATTGCTAGCGCCGAGGCGGGTCAGAAAGACCGGCAGAAAGGGCGCCGCAACGTTGGAGATGCTCACGCCGACCGCATCGATCTGCACATAACGAAAATTTCTTCTTTGAATTTCCTGTTGTTCGGGAGTATTTTGCATGGGAATTTGTGTGGCGAAGACGGATTATAACGCCCGCTGAAGCGTGTAAAATCAAGACATGATAAATATCACCCCCATGCAACCTCATCAGATCATGGATGCCAAACTGGTCATCACAGCCGTCGCCCAGCGCATCTTCGAACCGGAAAAAACCGTGCAGGAGTTCTACGACATCCTGGAGGATGAAGATGAATTGCACGATGTGGATGACTATCAGCATTCCTACGGTCAAAGCCGCGGCTTGTTCCTGGTGGTGATGGATGACGACAAACTGGTCGGTACCGGTGCAGTCAAGCAGCTCGAGCAGGATACTGCCGAGTTGAAGCGGCTGTGGCTGCTCGAGGAATATCACGGGCAAGGGATCGGCTACACGGTCGTGACGCAATTGCTGGATTTTGCACGCTCGTATGGATATAAAAAAGTCCGCCTGCAAACCAGCCAAAGACAGGAACGCGCAATCCGCTTTTATACCCGATTCGGATTTTACAGAATTCCGAGCTACCGCAAAAGCATGGATAATATTTCGATGGAGATCGTACTGTAACCGGGAACACAAACAGCTTGCGGACGTCCATTCAATCAGGAGAACCCATGAAATCCAGACTTATCAAAATCCCAATCCTTGCTGTCCTGCTCGGCATGCTGCTCGCGGCCTGCTCCCCTTCCGCATCCCTTGGGATGGCCGAATCCAACCTCAAGCGCGAATCGAATCCGTCCATCCCCGTAGGGGAAGTCAGCGCCCTGGTCACTGGTAATAATGCCTTTGCATTGGACATGTACAGCTCGCTTCGTTCCGAAAACGGGAATCTGATCCTGTCTCCGTACAGCATTTCCCTGGCCCTGGCCATGACGTATGCCGGCGCCCGCGGCCAGACCGAGAGTCAGATGGCGCAAACCTTGCATTTCCTGCCACAGAATCAACTGCACCCCGCTTTCAACGCGCTCGACCTGGCCCTGCAAAAAAAACCGTTAAATCTGGATAAGGATCAGGAACCGATGAAACTCAACATCGCCAATGCAGTCTGGTCCGAACAGACCCATCCCTTCCGGCAGGATTTTCTGGATGTCCTTGCGCTTAACTACGGCGCGGGAGTTCACCTGGCGGATTTCATCCACCAGGCCGAGCCGGCCCGCAAGGAGATCAACGTCTGGGTCAGCGACAAGACGGAGGACAGGATCAACGATCTGCTCCCGCGCGACTCGGTCGGACCGGATACGCGCATGATCCTGGTCAACGCCATTTATTTTAAGGCGGATTGGCTCGCCAAATTCGATGCGAACTCCACCGGAGACAATCCCTTTTATTTGATCGACGGCACACAAGTCACAACGAAAACGATGCATGAAGGCATGTTCGAAGTTCCGTATATGCAAGGCGATGGATATCAAGCCGTGGAACTCGCCTACGCTGGTGAAACAACCGCCATGGACATACTTGTCCCGGATGCAGGCAGCTTCGAGACTTTTGAGTCTGCATTCAACAGGGAAAAATTCGATGAAATCCTGGCCGGGATGCAACCGGCTTCGGTGGCGCTGGGCCTGCCCAAATTTGAATTCACCAAAGATTTCAGCCTGCCGGATGCGCTAAAGAGTTTGGGCATGACCGATGCTTTTGATGGCGACCTGGCTGACTTCTCCGGCATGACAGGTAACAAAGACCTATACATCGGCAACGTCATTCACAAGGCCTTCGTGGCGGTCGATGAGGAAGGGACCGAGGCCGCCGCCGCTACGGCGGTCATCATGGAAGCCACAGGTGCGCTCATGTATGATGTGACCCTGCAAGTGGACAGGCCATTCATCTTCATCATCCGGGATACAGTTCACGGCCAGATCCTTTTCATCGGGCGCGTGCTTAACCCTGCAGAATAAAGTCACTGCAACAAAAGAGACCGTTACTTGGGTAACGGTCTCTTTTGTTGTCCTACAATTTTATCGAATTCAACCAATCTGGCAGCTGGTTGAAAAGCTTGCGCATGACGATCTTGGTCCGGTCGTGGAACAGTTCGAGGTTTCCATAGGCCTCGCCGCCGCCGCCGCCCACCAGGTCACTGACAGCGCGCAAAATCAAGAGGGGCATCTCATTTCTTTGGGCCACCCAGGCGATCGCCCCGGATTCCCAGTCTGCGGCCACGGCGTCATATTTTCTGATCAGCATGGGAATGTCGGCCTCAACAATGTCGCGGTCGGCGGAGACGAGCAGTCCGCGCAGGATGGGATGAGGCACATTCGGGGATAACCAGCTCAGGTCGAGGGAGGATCCGTAATGCTTGATCGCTTCGGCGCCATCGCCCATCCGCTCGACGATGTCGTAGACCAGGGTCCGCTCCACAAGGATGACGGTCCCGGTCTCAATGCGGCCTTCAAAACCACCGCAAGTGCCAAGATTTACCAGCAGATCGGGTTCGAAATGGTCGATCACGTATTGGGTTGTGGCAGCCGCGGCGATCTTGCCCCAGCCCCCGTGAAATAACAGCACGCCATGACCTATGTCATTCAAGGCTGCGAATTCCCCAAAAGGGGATTCTTTGATGACCAGGTCGGGATAGAGTTCCTTCACCACTCTCCATTCCGCATTGGCTGAAATCAGCACGATTGTTTTCATGCGAGCCTTCCTTCCAGATAATCGACCACGAACTCCAAAACCGCCTCGGACGAGGATTGTTTATTTTGCCGGCGATCACCGTCCCAAACAAAACTCCTGGCCCATTCCCCCTGATCGGTGACCAGACCGACCCAGGTCAACCCGACGGGTTTTTCAGGGGTACCACCTGTCGGGCCTGCGATCCCGCTGACCGACAGGCCGATATCGGCATCCAGCAATTTCCGCACACCGTGCGCCATTTCCAACACGGTTTCCCGGCTGACAGCCCCATGTAATTTCAGCGTATCCCAGGAAACACCCAGCAAACTAACCTTGGCTTCATAGGAATAGGACACCACCCCGCCGGGATAATATTCCGACGAACCGGAAACATTGGTAATCCGATCGGAAACCAGCCCCCCGGTACAGGACTCAGCTGTCGCCAGCTTCAATCCGCGGGAGGTCATATATTCGTGCAAAACCTCTTCAGGTATTCTTGGCATGAAATCTCCTTGCAATTTGACCGATTATACTATCGGGTATAATCGGCAAATGCCCAATTGGACCGGAAGAACGATCGGCAAAGTATATATCGGCGAATTAATCGCCCGCGGGGGAATGGCGGAAGTCTACCTCGGCGAACATGCTTCGTTAAATCGCAAAGTGGCGGTAAAGATCATGCGCGAGCATGTCGATACCGACCCGGAAAACCAGAAGCGTTTTGAACGCGAAGCACGCGTTGTGGCCGGACTGCGCCACCCGAACATCATCCAGATGTTCGATTATGAACTGGCCGACGGCCAGCCCTGCCTGATCATGGAACTGGTCGAGGGGGCCTCGCTTGCAAATTATCTCAAGGCCCTGCACAAGCGCGGCGAAAAACTGTCTTATGACATGATCGCCCGGATCCTTTCCCCGCTTGCCTCCGCAGTGGATTACGCCCATTCTCAAAACATGGTCCATCGGGACCTGAAACCCGCCAACGTTCTGCTGCGCTCGGCAAGCGGTCCGGTCGACCCCAATCTGCCATTGCCTGCAGATGTCGAACCGATCCTTACCGACTTCGGCCTGGTCCGCCTTCTTGATTCATCCATCCAAACCTCAACAGGTACCGTCTCCGGCACCCCAACCTACATGAGTCCCGAACAAGCCCGTGGCGAGCGGGTGGACCGCAGGACCGATATCTATTCCCTGGGCGTCATGCTGTATGAAATGCTCGCAGGCGTGGTCCCATTTGACGCCGAGTCTTCGTTCGGCGTTTTGATGAAACACTTAAACGACCCCCCACCAGCCATCGACGGGATCTCCACCGACCTGCAAACCATCATCGACCGCGCCCTTTCCAAGGACCCCGATCTTCGCTATCACAGCGCGAAGGAAATGGTCGATGAATTCATCTCCGTTTTTAACGGGCAGACCGTTTCCCTGCAAACCCTCACGATCGTCAAAGTCGCACAGGCCTCCCTGCAGAAGAATAAAGGGCGCGGTTCGATCAATTGGACCTGGGTGGGAATCGGCGCCCTTGTGATTCTGATCGCTTCCATCATTGCCTTCCGCTTTTTACGTCCCCCAGTGGCTCCGCATGACCTGCCTGTCGGACAGGTTGCTTTTGCGGATCAAAATGCCCTGGTGGATAAGGCAACCGTTAAACTTACCGACCTTCCTGTTCCCGATCCCGGCATGCATTATGACGTCTGGCTGCTTGCCCAGGGCGGAGAAACCCGCAGAAACATCGGCACAGTCTCCATGGATGAGGGAGGCCAGGGCAATTTGACCTTCACGATTCCAAGTCAGGAAAACATCCTTCAGGCCTTCGACCAGGTTGAGATCACCCTTGAACCCGACAACGACCCGACCCCGAATGATTCCTCGGGAAATATCGCGGCCTCCTCGGTATTCCCGCCCTTCGCCTTCATTCACATCCGTCATTTGATCGTTGCCTTCCCTGGCGCTCCCGAACAGACCGCTCTTATGCAGGGTTTGTGGAACTCAGTCGACGCCGTTGACAACAGCACCAGCGAACTTCAACTGGCCTTTTCCAGGGGCGACGAAGCCCAGATCCGCGAAAAGACCGAAGAGATCATCAACGAGATCGCAGGCAGCGCAAACACCAACCAGTATCTTGATTGGGATAAAAATGGCACCATTGATGATGCGAGTGACGGGTTTGGGCTTTTGGAGAACGGGGATCCAGGGTACACCGACCAGGGTTATATTTCACAGGCGAAATCGCATGCGAAATTCGCCGCCCAGGCCCCGGATGCAACCCAGAACATCAAACTGCACAGCGAACATGTCATCATTTGCCTGGATAATATGAACGGCTGGACCATACAGCTTCTTGAAAAGGCATTGCAGTTGCAAAAAATGCCTTTTGGTCCGGACATGGAAACGGTGATCAATGAGATGGCCGCACTTGCAGATCAAATCACCTCGGGCACCGACTCGAATGGTAATGAACTGATCGAACCAATTATTGGCGAGGGCGGAGCCACCACGGCTTATGAACATGCCTACTACATGGCAGACATGCCGCTTTACCCCGGAGCACATCGCATTCCGCCCCCTGCACCGACCACGTTGCCGGCCAAATAAAAATCAGGGAAAAGATCCACCTAAAGGGTAAAGTTAACATAACTGTTAGGGCAAAACTGCGCAAATCACTTGCCTTTTCGCCTGGACAGAGTAAAATAAAGTCAATCTCAGGAGACCTTCCTGCGAAATCTACTAGAAAGGAGAATTTTATACCATGTTATTTTCACCCAAAGAAAAAGGTCAGGGTCTTGTTGAATATGCCTTAATCCTCGTTTTGGTAGCTATCGTCGTCATTGCAGCTTTGATGATCCTTGGCCCCATCATCGGCAACGTGTTCAGCAAAATCAACTCCAGCCTTTCCGGCGTCTAATCCACGTCCACTTAACATAAAAAAGACCCTGTCTTTTGACAGGGTCTTTTTTATGTTCCTTTACAGGATATTTTTATTTTTTTACAACCTGATCCGTACTCTCCAGGGCTTTATCCAAAACATCCATACCTTCCTTTAATTGTTCCTCGGTAATGATCAACGGCGGGATGATCAGGATGGTATGCCAATGGGTGTAAATGAACAAACCATGATCAGTGCAATATTTCTTCAAGGCAGCCATCTCCGGAGAGGACCCGTTCCAGGGAGCGAGCGGTTCCTTTGTTTTACGATCCCTGACCAGTTCGATGATTCCGAACAATCCAAGGTTGCGGACCTCCCCGATGGAGGGATGTGCCTCGCCAAGATCCGTCAACATCCTGCGCAAAACAGCCCCCATGCCCGCAGCATGCTCGACCAGCTTGTCCTCTTTCATCACTTGAATATTCGCCACTGCCGCGGCCAATGAAATGGGATGTGAAGTATAGGTCAACCCGCTTTCAAAGGCATGCTCATTGAAAGCTGCGGCAATTTCGGGCTTCATTGCGACCGCGCCGAGCGGCGCGTAGGCGGACGTGAGTCCCTTGGCCATGGTCATGATGTCCGGCACAACATTCCAATGATCGACCGCGAACCATTTTCCCGTACGGCCGAATCCGCTCATGACCTCATCCGCGATCATCACAATGCCGTATTTGTCGCACAGTGCGCGCACCCCCTGCATGTATCCCTGCGGGGGGATGATGATCCCGTTCGTGCCCGTAACGGATTCCATGATGATTCCCGCAATCGACTGCGGACCTTCATACAGGATGATCTCCTCCAGATGATTAAGGTAATCGCGGGAGAATTCCTCCTCAGAAATATCGGGATTCAGCCGGTGAAATGTGGAACGATAGCGGTATGGATCCAGGAAATGCACCACCCCGGTCATCAGGTTCGGCTCCCAGGCCACGCGCCGCGGATCCCCGGTGGCTGCCATGGCCCCTGCGCTGGCGCCATGGTATGACCGGTACCGTGCCAGGATCTTGTGCCGCCCGGTATAACCGCGCGCCAGCTTGATGGCGTTCTCGTTGGCATCCGCGCCGCCGAGGGTGAACAGTACCCTGGTCAACGCTGCCTGAGGTGTGATCCCGGCAACCGCTTTGCTGGCGATCGCGCGGATCTTCGTGGCCATGCCCGGCGCTGCGTAGGATAATTCTGCCGCCTGATCCTGCATGGCCTTGATGACGCGTTCATTCCCGTGGCCAATGTTGACGCACATCGTCATCGAGTTGAAATCAAGATAGCGTTTATCTTCCACATCCCAAAAATATACACCTTTGGCGCGTTTCACGGCAAGCGGATTGACTTTGGCCTGGGCAGACCACGTCCAGAATACATGCTCCCTGGAAAGCGGGAGAATTTCGTCATCGGGCAGATCGAACATGAAAGGCCTCACATGGATTTATGAATTTTGTCTGGCAAATTATAATCCCCACCTGACATGAATACCCCTCCCCATATTATTGTCGTCGGCACAACCAGCTCGGGCAAGTCCACACTGGCAGCCAGGCTGGCTGGAAAACTTGGCGCGGACTTTATCGACCTGGATGCCCTGCACTGGGAGCCAAATTGGGTGGAAGCGCCGGATGAAGTATTTCGTCGGCGCGTTGAACTGGCTACCCTGGCCGGAGCCTGGGTCGTGGCGGGGAACTATCATGTGGTGCGCGATCTTCTCTGGAAGAAAGCAGACACCATTATCTGGCTCGATTATCCGTTTCCGATCGTTTTCTGGCGCCTATTGACGCGCACCATCCGGCGTGCAGTTACCCGGGAAAAATTATTTTCAGACAACGTTGAAAATTTCTGGACACACATGAAAATATGGTCCAACGAGTCCCTGTTTCGCTGGCTGTTCAAGACCTACTGGAGGCGCAAACGTGAATATCCCGCGCTTTTTGCATTGCCTGAAAATTCGCATTTGAACATCATCCGCTTCGATCACCCCGCCCGTGCCAAGGAGTGGCTGAAAAAAATCACCGCTTAAACCAGCCGACCAGTTGCGCAAGCCCGAGCAGGATCACAGCCACAAGAAACACCCCCCACTCAAAAGTAAATTGTACGCGGATCAGCATGACAATCGAGGCAAGAAACAAACCTGCCAGCATCAGCAAACTCACGCGTGCCAGATGACGGCGCTCGATCCCGCGCGTGTCGTCATCCGCCGCCATCAAATACAGGCGCTGACGAAACTCCGCCATATCCCACGCGAAAAGCGCAAAAACCCCGCCGGCAAACATCCAGCCGGGATTGAAATCCAGATACAAACCGAGGGCCGCCAGTATGGTTGCGCTGATCAAGGCAAAGGGTGAATACCATTTCCATCTGCGCCAGATCGCGAGCAGCCAGACCACCCCAAAGATCAGAATCCAGACTGCAAAGGAGGAAAACCCCCGTTGTTCAAATTCCCAGGCCAGGGACGAGCTGGCGATCACAATGGCGGATATCAATGCGATCAAAGTCACATCAGCCTCCTGTGGCGCATCAACACCGGACCGATAGCCTGGTCCAGCGGAAGGGACACATCCCACTCGAGAACCTGAATCCCGGCCCGCTCCAGCCGGCGGATTAACAAATCACGTTCCATACGGACAACGCGTGCGGCCAGGTCCACGGACTGTGACGACGGCAGGATTCCCAGCTCGAATTTGACCGGGTCCGGAGTGATGACCATGACCTGGTAGCCGCGTCCACGCAGCTGCACAAGTACATTTAAGTCGTCATTCACGAGCGAACTCACCAACACGATCTGTGACTCGGGAGGAAACATGCGCGGAGATAAATGTTCCAGGCCTGCGAAAACCGAACTGGTCCCCACTTCGGCATGTGCCAAAGCCTGCAGAATCCTTTCACGCTGGACCTTTCCATAGCCAGGCAAAGTCCAGCCAAGAAAACTGCCATAGACCAGCAGGCCCACCCGATTCCCCTGCATCAAAAATGCATCGGCCAGGGCGGCCGATGCGGCCACTGTATATTCAAAAATCGACCGGGTGGGACCAAACAAATTTGCATGGGTGCGCGCATCCACCACGATACCGACATCTGCCACCCGTTCCTGCTGATACTCATTGGAATACAGGTTTTCATCATGGCGCGCGCTGACCCGCCAGTTAATCGTACGCGATGAATCTCCGGATTGATATTCGCGCACGCCGAAGAATTCGGTCCCGCTGCCGCCAATACGGGCGGGGATGCTGCCTGCATACACCCGGGTCCTGCGAGGGCGAATGGACACATGCTTCAGCCGTCTGAATTCCGGAAAGATGAACAAGCGCTCATTGGACCGTACGAACTGCTCGCGGCGCATCAACCCTAAGGATTCCGTGGCGGTGGCATGAATGGTTTCAAAAGGATAGGAGCCGCGCGGACCGGCGACCGTATAGGTGAAAGTGT
The DNA here is from genome assembly GCA_021414245.1 of Chloroflexota bacterium. Taxonomy (GTDB): domain Bacteria; phylum Chloroflexota; class Anaerolineae; order Anaerolineales; family Villigracilaceae; genus Villigracilis. Next base: position 163,297 of record JAIOOU010000007.1, on the reverse strand, counting down.
GGGAACCGCCCTTCGCGAGCCGAAGCAGATGACGGGTCGAACCGAAGCGGACCGATAATTGCGGGGATATCTTTTCGTCAAGCATGAGCTCCTCGATATCCGTGCCATGGTTGGTCACCGTCAACGTCACCACCGACTCTGAACCCGGGCTGATCCGGTCGTGTGAAAGCCGGCGCTCGATCTGCAGGTCCAGGACCTCCGGCGCATTCCAAAACCCAAACAAAAGATACAGGACAATTGGAATGGCAAGCGCGATAAGTTGACCGCGCAGGGTGATCAGCCCGGCCAACAACAGACCGTATACAAGCGAGGAAAGGAAAATGGAGCGGCGCAATTTATTGAATGACCGGAACGGGCGTGGCTTTCAATACGTCACGAATCACGTCGCCATGAATCTGCCTGGACATCCAGTATTCAGGTTGAAGCAAAAGACGGTGACTCAGGACAGGCACCGCAAAATGTTTGACGTCATCGGGCAAAATATAATTGCGCCCCGCCAGCACCGCCTGTGCGCGTGCCATCTTTAGAAATGCCAGCGACCCGCGCGGACTGGCGCCCACAGCCACCCGCCTGTCAATGCGTGTGGCATGCACGAGGGCCGAGATGTATCCCTCCAGGTCCGGGTCCACATGCACGTTCTCAAGAGCGGCGCGCATTTCAAGCAGCTGTTTAGGTTTGGTGATCTGCCTGAGTGCGAGTTCATCCCGTTTGCGTTCACGGCGGCGCTGCAGAATTTCCTTTTCCTCTTCGAGACTGGGATATCCCACCGTGAGTTTCAACATGAAACGGTCCAATTGGGCTTCGGGCAGCGGGAACGTACCTTCATATTCGATCGGGTTTTGGGTGGCAAGCACAAGGAAGGGATCGGCCAGTTTCAGGCTCTCCCCTTCCAGGGTCACCTGGCCTTCCTGCATGGCTTCCAGCAAAGCGGACTGGGTTTTTGGCGAGGCGCGATTGATCTCATCCGCCAGTAAAATATTGGTGAAGACCGGACCCTGCCGCAATTCAAATTTGTTTTTGGTGCGATTAAAGATATATCCACCGGTGATATCGCCAGGCAGCAGGTCTGGTGTGAATTGAATACGTTTGAAATCCAATCCGAGCGCCGAGGCAAAACTGCGCGCGATCAAGGTCTTGCCCAGGCCGGGATAATCCTCGAGCAGGACATGTCCACCCGCAAGCACGGCCGCCATGATCATTTCAAGCAGTTCACGCTTGCCAACAATGGCCCGTTCGACTTCATCGATCACCTTGCGGCTTAATTCAGATACCCTTGTGATTTCCATCATGATGCGTCTCCATTTCACCTTCAAGGTAATCAACAACCTGCTCCGTATCCAGGTCGAGAGGCGTGGGCAGCGGGGTCGTCCAAAATCGCGGCTGGGGATAATCGGCAAACGAACCGTTCAATCCGCTTTCCAGATAGCTGTCCATGTTCTCCGAAGGATGCCAATCCTGTCCCTGCAAACGCCCAAACTTTTTGCTGACCGTATGTCCCTCGCGCTGGGCCAGAATTTCGCGGGCAGTCTTCCCCAACCGGTTTGCGATCAGCCACTTGTAGTAAATACCGCCGTGCCTGGATTTATTCAACCACTCCGCGAGACCTGCGATCCGCCCTTGAAGGACGACCGGAGCGGGCTTCGGTCCCCCGCCAGTCTCGGATTCAGGCATCAGGCTGGAGACGGCGGAAAACACCGCAACCAGGATCAGGACGATCCACAAAATATATTGTGGAAATGCGGAGTAATACAACTTCAAAACCCACCAGATATAGGCCAGAGGTGCGACGATCATGCGCTCGACCACATCCCGCAGCAGAAAGGCGATCGCGATCGCAGTTAACAGTGCACCTGCAAAAAGAAACACACGGCGGGTCATGCTGCTTCTCCGCAATATTTCAGGATGGAGGTCAGACAGGAAACTGCCTGATCGACTTCGCGCTGTTCGGAGATCCGTGCCCCGTAGCGGACCGATTCAAACAACCGGGTCAGCTGGTCAACCGGTCCACGCGGCAGGCCGGCCTTTTCGAGTCGTGCAGCAAATTCCGACGGGGTCATGGCCATGTCACGGGACAGGCCCCTTCTGACACTTACCGCACGGCTCATCCTTTCGTAACACTGGATGATCGTGTCCTGGTAGGATGATCCGCCTTCAGATAATTCCTGCAGGGATGTACGCGTGATCTCGGCCAGTTCATCCAGGGGGCGGCGCCGGGCAAGCAGTTCGTTGCGGTGCACCCACCAGCGATTCATCCGCCAGATCGTCCAGCCTGTTAATACGACAATCCCCAATGTGACAAAAAAGGAAAGCCATCCGGAAATATGCGGCGGTTCAAAGACCGGCGGCGGAATATTTTCCTGCCCGGCCGGATCCGCAGGTCCGGCTCCAAAGCTGGCCATGGCGAACAACCCTTCCAACAAACCGGGATTGTTCTTCATAATGTAGAGAAATAGAATTACGGAAATGGCCAGACGGAGGATACCCAGCAGCAATCGCTTGCGCATTTCCGGCGAGAGCAGCGCCGAAACCAGCAAAATAAAAAAGAAAAGCAGAACCCAAAATACGACCTGCTTCCAAAGCGGGACGTCTGCGATGCTTTCCACCACCTCATTGACCGAGATCTGTGCGACCTCAGTCTCGGACCGACTTAACCTCTGTGCAGGTCGAAAAGAGACATTCTTCAACGCGCTGCCAAGCACCACCAGGGCGATCAGGGCAAACAGGGCCGCAGCCAGGATCACAAGCCTATTTTTGGGATGTTTTTCCATGTGCAGGGGAATTTTACCATCTCCATGAAAGCCGCATGTTATACTACCAAAATCATCCAATTATGCTGACACGAATAGACACCATTCTTAACATCCGCCCCGAAGAACGTCGCACGGTCTATCTCATGCTGGCCCAATATTTTTTCATGGGCGCAGCCATGCTCTTCGCGCAAACCGCAGCCATGCCGCTCTTCCTGGCCTATTGGGATGCTTCAGCCATTCCCTTCACCTATATTGGCATCGCAGTGGTTGTTTCGAGCATCACTGCGGTATTCCTGAAGATCTCGGAACGCGTCTCTTTGGCCCGCTGGCTCCGGCTGACCGTTCTGTTTCTCGTAGTTGCCACGCTTGCGTTTCGAATCGGCCTGACCATCGCACCTTCCAAGGGACTGGCGCTCCTGCTTCCCATCTGGACGCAGACCCTGATCAATCTTGCAGTCCTCGCCTTCTGGACACTGGCTTCCGATATTTTTGATGTCAGACAGGGCAAAAGGCTGTTCGGTTTATTAAACGCCGGCTCCTGGTTATCCTATATTGTCGCCGGCCCCTTTTCAGGCAGCATCGCAAAGACTCTCGGGACGGAAAATCTTTATTTCATCATCGCCGCCTGTATGTTGATCGCCCTGTTGATCCAGAGTGTGATCCTGCGCGGCAGAAAAAAACCACAGACTCAAAAGAACGACGCCCCGGCCGTGCAGCAACCGCCGACCAGCGCACTTTTCCGCAACCGGTATATTCTGCTCGTATTTGCCCTGGCAGCCCTCTGGCGCGTGGCATATTTTGTGATGGACGCCATCTTTTACAGCATGGCCTCCATTCAATTCCCTGACACGGCTGCGAATGCCGGCTTCATCGGCAGTTTTTTCAGCATGGTGGGCCTGCTCGGCTTCATCACAGACACCTTCCTGACCGGCCGCATCATCAGCCGGTTCGGATTATGGGCCGGGCTGCTGACCACGCCGATCGCATTGATCGCCTCGATGAGCGGATTCGCCGGCGTCGGCATCTTCGCTTCCTCCTGGACCCTGGGCCTGTTCTGGTTTGCAATCGCAGGGAAATTTAACAACGAGGGACTCGGCTTCACCCTTGACCAATCCGCCTCCTCCATTTTATATCAACCCATATCCGATGCGCTGCGTCCCAAGGCGCGGGCCGTCGGCGAGGGAATTATCCAGCCGGCCGCGATCGGGATCGCCGGCCTGGTGCTGGTTGCCCTGACCAATTTTCTGAAGTTCGGGGCCATTCAACTCTCTTTTTTTTATATTGGCCTGGCCATTGGCTGGCTGGTATTAAGCATTGTTTTGGCGAACGCCTATCCAAATCAACTTGTCGAGGCGATCCATAAACGCCGCTTCAAACGGGAGGAACTGATCAATGTGGAGGAGATCAACACCGAGATCCTGATGAAGGGTCTATCCAGCAAACACGAAGGGACTGTGTTGTACTCCCTCGACCTGCTGGAGGAGGTGAACCATCCAAAGCTAAAAAGCGAATTGATCAACCTGCTGGGCCATGCCTCGTCAAATGTTCGTGTGTCTGTACTGGAAAAGATCGAACGCATCAAACCACCGCAGGCTCGTACGAACCTTGCAGAACGCATCCCGCAGGAGGAAATTCCGGACACCCGCCGCGCGGCAGTGCAGGCGTTCTCCGCCCTGACCGCGGATGACATCAATCTCATGCTGCCCTACTTAAATTCGAACAACAATGCAGACACCTTTGGCGCGCTGGTTGGGTTGATGAAATACGGCGGTGAGGACGGGCTCTCCATTTCAAAGGAGAGACTGGAAAAACTTGCCGGCCATGAATCGCCGGCCAATCGAATTCTGGCTGCACAAGCCATGAGAAGATTCGGCGCAGCAGGTTTTGAATCGCTGCTCGAGAAATTACTGGATGACCCCGAGGTCAAAGTCCGGCGCGAAGCTCTGCTGGCCACTGGGACCAGCCATAAAAATACAAACTGGTTCAAGGTGATCGATGCAATGAGGGATGCCTCGACGCGGGTGCAGGCCGCCAAGGCACTGGAAATGGGCGGCGAAACGGTGCTCCCCTTCCTTGGGATCGCCCTCGATCAGGCGGAGTTCCCCAAGGCGGTGCACAGAAAACTCATCCGCATCTGCGGGAACACAGGCGGACCGGCCGCGACAGCTCTGCTCGAGTCCCGTCTGAGTTACGTGGATTCGGATCTGCGTGAGGCTGTCCTCGCGGCTTTGGTGGAATGTGGCTACCGGGCTGATCCTGCCAATGGCCCGGTACAGGCCCAGGTCGGGCGTGAAGCGCAACATGTCCGAATGCTGTATTCCTCGCTGCGGGAAGTCGAATCCAAAGGCGGGATGGACTTGCTTGCGCAGGCGATCCGCATCGAAATTTATCACACCCGCGAGAGACTCTTCCACTTGATGACTTTCATGTATGACCGCAAGGCACTGACCAATGCACGACGCGTGATCCTGCAAAACCAGGCTGCAAAGATCCCATATGCAATTGAGACGCTGGATACCGTGCTGCCGCGTGAAGCAAAATTGATCATGATGCCGCTGGTCGAATCCCTGCCGGCCACGGAAGCCTGCAATCGCATGGGCATCACTGAAAAAGTTTCCCTGCAAACCCTGGCCAGTCAATCACAAGGCTGGCTGAAGACCTGCGCGAACTGGACGATGGAGAAAGGACAAACAGGAATGTATTCGACCGTTGAAAAAGTATTGATCCTGAAATCGGTGAATTTATTCAAGACCACGCCTGACGACGTGCTGGCTGAACTAAGCGGGCTGCTGGCAGAGACGGAGGTCCCTGCAGGCGGAAACATTGTTGAAAAAGGCGAACAGGGCAGCAGCATGTTCATCATTGTCAGCGGTCAGGTGGCAGTGATGGATGGGGAGCGCGTGATCAATACGCTCGGAGAACGGGCCGTCTTCGGTGAACTGGCCCTGCTGGATACCGAGCCGCGCACGGCAACGATCCGGGCTCTGGAGGACACGGTCGTGTTTCGACTGGACCAGGAATCGTTCTATGAATTAATGTCGGACCGGGTGGAGGTAGCCATGGGTACGATCCAAATGCTGACGGGCAATTTGCGCGCGCGGGTACGTGAAGTCATCGAACTGAGGGAAGCGCTTGAAAAATAGAAGGTGATTCATGGAAGATTGCGACGGGATCCTGCATCCAAAGGCGGTCGAAGGTCTGAAGTTATTCAACGAAAAAAAGTTCTTTGAAACGCACGAGGAACTGGAAACTGCCTGGCGCGATGAACCGGGGAAAGTCCGCGAGTTATACCAGGGGATATTACAGGCGGCGGTGACCTGCCTGCACGTGACCCGCGGAAATTACGACGGCGCGCTCAAAGTGTACGAACGGAGCATGAGATGGCTGAGGAACTGGCCCGATGTGTGCAGGGGAATTGACGTGGAAAAATTGCGAAACGACCTTGAAGCCGTAATTCTCGAAGTACGAAAGTTGGGCAGGGAAAGAATCCTTGAATTTGACACCTCGCTGTTCAAGGATGTAACCTGGAACGAAAAACGAATATGGATCTGCGACCGCTGTGGCGCCCGGATGCATGAAAAGAACTGCAAGGTCAGCTGTCCCAATTGCGGGAACCGCTTTGATTGTTCGGACTTGAATATTTATTTCGATTAAATCATCCCAGAGGAAACCATGGATTTTCAAAATAAGATCGCGCTTGTGACCGGTTCCGGGCGCGGCATCGGGAAGGCGATTGCCCTGCATTTTGCTGAACGCGGCGCGGACGTGGTCGTCAACTTCTTTCGCAATCGCGCCCCGGCCGAGGAGACGGCCCGCGAGATCCAGGCCCTCGGCCGCCGGGCCTTGCTGGTCAAGGCGGATGTGGGCGACCTGGATGACCTGCAGCGCATGTTTGATGAAGTGGAAAAGGAATTCCACGGACTGGATATCCTCATCCATAACGCGGCCTCAGGATACAACCGCCCTGCGATGGAACAGAAGCCCAAAGGCTGGGATTGGACCATGAACATTAATGCGCGTGCGCTTTTGTTCTCCGCCCAGCGTGCCGCAATCCTGATGGAAAAGCGCGGCGGCGGGAAGATCGTCAGCATTTCCAGCGCAGGTGCCAGCCGGGTGCTGCCTGATTATGTGGTGGTCGGCGCGAGCAAAGCGGCGCTGGAGTCACTCACCCGTTATTTGGGCGTGGAGTTGATCTCAAAGGGAATTAACGTCAATGCGGTTTCACCCGGCGTGGTGGAGACGGATGCGCTGCATCATTTTGCCTCGATGGGCAGCCAGGACAACATTCTGCAAAAATTCATTGACCTGGTCCCGGCCGGCAGGCTGATCACGCCCCGGGAAGTGGCGGAAGTGGTTGCCTTTCTGTGCTCGCCTGCCGCGACAATGATTGTGGGACAGACCCTGGTGGTGGATGGGGGCTATACCCTGCCCATCCCGAAATGAAAACAGAGGGTAGCAGCGATTTTTTCATCCCCTATATACTGAAAATAAGACTCCGTTCTTTGTGCCATTCTTAACGGAATACATTAGATCATCGGCGATCTTGATGGTTTCCGCAATCGATCCCGGCGGAACTTCATAAGTGACCGCTCCGGCGCTGAAGGTGACAAAAGGATATGCTTTGCCCAACTGTCCGGCAAGATGGTTCTGAATCTTGGACATGACGACCTTTGCTGCATACTGTCCTGTCTCCGGCAGCAAAATGGCAAATTCATCGCCTCCCAGCCGTGAAACGATATCCGTACCTCGCAGGGGCCATTTCAACTCGGCTCCAATAAAAGCGATCAACTGGTCGCCTTCGGCATGACCAAAGCGGTCGTTGATCAACTTGAAATCATCCAGATCCAAAAACACGAGCGTGAAGGAGCGTTTGTATCTGCCGGATCGTTTAAGCTCGATCTCCAGCAACTCGTGAAAATACCGGATATTATACAATCCGGTCAGATGATCGGTGCGGGCCAGGGCCTGAATGGTGGTCTGGCTTTTACGCAGTTCCGAAAGCAGGTAGGTCACAATCAGAAAGAATGCAAGCCGGATCAGGGAGTTCCAAAAATATATAATGGGATGGGTGAAATTTTCACCCACGGAAAGGTCCGCCGCGAGCCAGGTGACCGCGCTAAGTACCGAGATCAGCAACCCCAGCACAGGATTTACATACCAGACAGCCAGGGAAACGGGCAGAAGATAGAACAGGGAAAAACTTAATTCATTGCCCGTCAGGTAATCCACGATTCCCAAACCACCGACAAGACCAATACATATGGCGGTCCAAAAAGGCAGGCCTAAACGTTCAAAGAACTCGGTTTTTTTCAACTTAATCACGCCCATTCTGATTTAAGTTGATTTTACTGGGGAAATGGCCGGTCTGGGAGCATGTAGTAGAGGTGGTTTTCATCTTATGTCCACCAAAGCAATGAGCTATGGCAAAGCGATCGGAGTGAGGGTTACCGTGGGCTGCGGAATGGGGGTTGGCGACAGCGGAGTCCAGCCGCTCAAATTGAAGTATTCACTTAAGAATTCGGTCCGCTCGACTTCAGTCATCGGGCGCGGACGGGAGTAATCCTCCAACATGGCCGTCAACAATTCCACACCCAGGTAATGACCGTTGTAAAAAACATGCCGGTCAAGGAATTCACGGCGGGTCCCGTCAATGGAGGTGCCATCCGGAAGAATGTATTTCATTTGGTCGAAGAACAGGTTTCCCAACCCGTAATGAATGAATGAATCGCCGCGAAATTCCATGATGTGCGGAAAATGCGCCTGGCTCCCGCTGACAATGGTGGCGCCAGCATCCGCCACTTTATGGAAACCCTCCGTATGGGTGTAGCAGGGTCCGGCAAAATAACATTCCTCATGCTGAAAGGTAAAAATCACCATGTAGCCCTGCGCCCTGACATCCTTCACCTGCTGCACAAAGAAATCGTAATCACAGCGTGCCGCACCGGGGATCGTATCCGTGGCCTTGGGATATTTGATCTTCCCATTACAGCCCATGAAGGCGATCTTGTTCCCGTTGACCGTCATCAGCAGGGGCTTGCGCGCCTCGGTCTCATTGGCACCGCCGCCGTAATACGGCAGGTTGTTGGCCTTGTACAAGGCGAGCGTATCGAGCATGGCGTTCACGCCACGATCGGCAAAGTGGTCACCGGTCAATTCGATCACATCCGTGCCGACGTTCAGGAACAGTTCCATGTACTTCGGGTCACTGCACAGGACCAGGTTTGTATAGCTGTAATTCGGGGTCGGACAGGCCGCATCGAAGGGGACTTCATTGCTGACATGCGCCACATCCGCTTCGCGCAGCCAGTCACCAATCAGTGACCCGGGATAGGTGACGCCCTTCACTTCCATGGTCGCGGCGATGGCGCGCACCAGTGCAGTGACGCCGGTCAACACCACCGTGGCGAGCTTGGATGGGTCGCGGTTCGATTCCGGCAATACAAATGCCCCGGGATGGGTCAAACCAAAGGTCACCTTCAACGGATAAACATCCGCATTGAAATTCTTGTGAATGGGAGACTGACCGTCCACGCTCAAGACTTTCCACTTGGGCTGGATCTCCTCAAAGGGGATGATCGCCCAGGCCGGCATTTCCGCCCAGGCGGTGTCCACCAGCTCATCGGACGGAACGACTCGGACCGCGCCCGAAGCGGGTTCGCCCCAAAGAGCCGTGAAAGCCTCCAGCGTGGACTGTGCCATGAGAAGCGCATGCCCGGCAAAAGGTCCCGCTTGAACGCCTTTCCAGGCTGAGGACAGATCTGCAAACGAGACATCATCCGTCACGGTCGGAAAGGGGGCAACGAGGGCGTAGATCCACACGGAGCCCGAATCCGCCACATTGAGTTGTTGAGTCGCGAGAGACGGGTCGTCTGTGACAGGAATATTCCATGTTTTTGCAGCAATCAGCAGGTCAGCCGGAACCGCGGGACCGATCCATAAAGCCTCCGGCATGGGTGTATTGGAGAGCGTTGCAGTCGGAGCCGGTTCAGTGGCAACGGCCGCCGGCAGATCCGTGGCGGGGGCGCAAGCGGCGAGTAGGATGCAAAAAATTATGGTTAAAAGGTTTTTTTTCATTCAGGTTCTCTCTTGATTTTTGATGACTAGGGTACGGCCTGTAAGAAATCCCAGCCACTGTAATTAAAATAATCGCCCAGGAACTTTGTCCGTTCGGCCGGTTTCATCAATCTCGGACGGGCGTAATCCTCCAGAAAGGCGGTGACCAGTTCCACGCCCAGATAGCGGCCGTCATAAAAGACATGCCGGTCGATGAATTCATTTTGCTTGGGACTGCGTCCCACTTTGAGTACCTGGTCGAAGAAAAGATTCCCCAGGCCAAAATGAATAAAGGCATCCTTGTAAAACTCCATCATCTGGGGAGTATGCGCCTGGCTGCCGCTGACAATGACCGCACCCGCGTCAGCCAGGGTTCGAAAATCGATCTCCTGCTGCTCGGTGGCCTTTGGAACATCCAGTTCGTTATACTGAAAAGTGGAGATGGGCAAATATCCCCGGGCGCGATAGTCTGCGATCTGGGCGGTCATATAATCAAAGTCGCATAAGACCGCCCCGGGTTTGGTGTCCGTCGCGCCGGCATAGGCTTTTTTAATATTGCAGCCGATAAACATCAATTTGTTGCCGTTGACTTCAAGCAGCAGGGGCTTGCGGCCGTCTTCCAGATTCAAGCCGCCGCCGTAATATTGGATCTTGTTTTGCCGGTAAATATCCAGGGTTTCCAAAAACGCATCCGTACCATAATCGCCGAAATGATCCCCGGAGAGTTCCATCACGTCGGTGCCGATATCCGTAAGCAATTCGATGTAGCGCGGGGAACTGCAGAACACCATGCCTTTCTGATTTGGATCCGGCGAAGGACATTTGTTGTAAAACGCAACCTCGTTATTAATATGAGTAATGTCCGCTTCACGCAGGATGTCGCGGACGGCTTCGCCCGGGTACAGGATGCCTTTTGCATCCATCGTGGCGGCGGTGGCGCGGACCAGGGCGGTCACACCGGTCAGGATCACGGTGGCCAGTTTCTGCGGGTCGCGATTCACAAAGGACAGATCCTGCGGTACGGAGACGGAACAAGGCTCGTTACAGGATGCCTGGTAACTGGCGATCAACGGATAGGTGGATGGGTTAAATTTCTTTTGAATGGGCGATTGACCATCAATGGTCAACACCTTCCATTTGGGTTCAATCGTCTCAAAGGGGACGATGGCCCAGGCCGGCATCTCATTCCAGGCAGCACCAAGCAATTGGTCCGCAGGGACAACCTGGACCGCCCCGTCTGCGGGCGGTCCAAGAACAACTGTCAAGGTGGCCAGCGTGGGTTCATCCATGAGCAAGGGGATGTCCTGAAAAGGTCCTGAAGAGGAGGCATTCCACGCGGAAAGAAGATCCTGGGAGGTGATGTCATCCACAATGGTCGGGAAAGGCGCCACCAGCGCAAAGGTCCACGTGGATAGATTGATTGCGTTTTGGGGTTGCCTGACCACATCCACGGACAGACCCTTCGCTTCCTGTACGGATGTTGAAATCTGCAATCCACTTTGCATGAACTTCTCACGCAGGAGTGGAGGAATAGCCGGGCCAACCAAGATCATTGAAGCGCCTGGAATCTCGGGCATTGAAGTCTGCGTGGGGGGCGCAGGTGTGAGAACAATTGGCACGCCCGTATCCGTCGGCAGGGCGGATGATGGGACGGCCGGCTGGGCTGCTGTCGGCGGCGGAAGAGGCGTGCCCCATAATGCAGGTTGACAGGCGGACAACAAAAAAGTCACGGCAAGGAGAAAGCTTCCTGTGCGTGTAATGTGATTTTTGTTCGACTGATTTTTAGGGTGTAATTTCACTTTGAAAGCGGAAATGGACATCATGGGTTTCAAACCAGGTTGGAGATCCAGCAAGTTATATCACTTTATTAACCGGCCAGCGACCTATTTTAAAATGACAAATGGGTCAGGGAAAATTCCTTCAAGGCGTCCCGGTCGATGGTCACACCCAGACCGGGGCCGCGCGGAACATCAATGGTCGAGTCCGCATTCAACACAAATCGTTCGTTCGTGATATCGCGCGCATAATAACGGTCCGAGGCGGAAATATCCCCGGGCAGCAAAAAATTCGGCAGGGAAGCCAGTGCCAGATTGGAGGCGCGCCCGATGCCGGTCTCCAGCATGCCGCCGCACCAAACCGGCATGGAAACCTCCCGGCACAGATCATGCACTAGCACGGCCTGGCTGAGACCACCCAGCCTGCCGGCCTTGATATTGATGATACGGCAGGCATTCATCTCGATCGCATAACGGGCATGCCGCGGCGACACAATGCTTTCATCGAGGCAGATCGGCGTCTTAAACCGTTCCTGCATTTTGTGATGATCCCAAATATCATCCTCGAACAGGGGTTGCTCGATCAACAGCAAATCCAATTCATCGAGAGACTGAAGGGCTCCGGCATCCGCCAGGGAATAGGCCGAATTCGCATCCACCTGCAGGCGCAATTTTGGAAATTCCTTTCGAACGGCGGACGCATCCGCAACATCCCTGCCCGGTTTGATCTTGATCTTTACCCTTGCATAACCCTGCTTAATATAATCCGCCGCGCTTCGCACCAGACTTTGGGCTGAGTCCTGGATCCCGATGGAGACTCCCACTTCCACTTTTTCGCGTTCCCCTCCCAGAAGTTCCCGGAGGGATTTTCCAGCACGCTTGCCCAGCAGGTCCCAGATCGCCATTTCCACGCCAGCCTTGGCCAGGTGATGTCCGCGGATGGAGGAAACATGCGTCTGGAAATCCAGGGCGTCTTTGATCTGCGCGCCCAGCAGCAATGGGACAATGAATTCCTTGAGGATATGCAATGCCGTGCCGGTCGTCTCATAGTTATAACCGGGGTCGCGCGAGGCAACACACTCCCCATAGCCGGTCAACCCTTCAGCGTGGATCTCGACCAGAATACATTCGCGATCCGTTTCACGACCAAAGGAAGTCTCAAACGGCGAGACCAATGGCATACGCAGATGATGGAGCAGGATGGATTCGATTTTCATTTTGACTCACTCGCTTTACCATGACAAGAAACATCCTGCAGGTCACCCGGCAGCACCGGAATCATCCTGCAGGACATTATCTGCGTAGTTTCGTGAATTTTACTCGACCTTTACTTCACCCTGTTCGCCATCCAACTTCAAGCCGCGCAAAGCCTCATCAATGCTGGAGGATTCCAATCTCATGCCGGGTGCGGGGGTCCCGCAATATGGGCAGATGTTCCAGGATAGTTCCATAAATTTGGAGCAATTATGGCAGGCCTTCTTTAATTTTGTATGGCAGTTTGGACAGATCTGCCAGTCTTCCTTTACACGCCGCTCACAGCCGGGGCAGAGTGGAAGGTCTTCCAGGGCCTGCAGAAGGGCCTCCTCCTCCAGAGTGCGTTGATATTCCTCTTCCAGAGTACGCGGCGGGCGCAGGATCATGTACACCAGCACACCGGGCAGATTCAAGACCGCCACCAACAAGGCGGCCAGTGTCTGCACCAGGGGATCGCGGGCCCGTGCCCGGATATCTCGATAGGTCCACACCACAAGGCTGATCCACAACGCGGCCAGAAAGGCTCCGCCAAAGGCTGTCAGCACCAGGGTTAAATTGCTTAGAAAAACAGGGTCAAAGGTCATAAGGACTCCGGGTCGACCGGGAATGTTGTTATTTTACCGCTTTTGGAGCCGATACGTTTTATTGAAACACCGTTGCTCCCTCCATTATCCCACGCTCCGGACCGCAGAAACTAGGGCGTTTTGAAAACAAAGTGCCAATCGGACCCGTTCTGCGTAGCGGTGGAATTTACGCCCAGCACCTGATAAAAGGTCCGCCCGGGCCGCAGGTAGATCGGATCACCATCCGGTGTGGTTAACAAAATAGGCTGATCTTCATGCGCACGGTGCCAGACAGCTGGCAGGGCCACCCCGTCCCGAAAGACATAGGCATCTCCATAATCCACCAGGTCAATGTTAAAGACCTGGTCGTGGGCATTATAGGTATTTGCATAAATATGGGGGACAAACAGAGCCACCACATTTTCGGCGGTTACCGGCAGCCCGGTTTGGGCATCCGAAAGAGGTGTATATGCCTCCGGCCTGCCGTTGATCATGTCATTGGCTTCCTGGTAGCGGAAATATTTGTGCGTGGCGGGGTCATATTCCCAATAGTTATAGTTATAGATTGAATAAAAAGAGAAGATGCGTGAAACCGCCAGTGCGCTTTCAGGCACATCCTCCGTAAAAAAGCCGCCGCTCAGCACCTGGGCAGAGTTATCCACGCCTTTTTTGTCCGCACAAGCCGCCCATTTGGTGGAATTAAAAAATTGATTATTGTAGGAATCCCGGACATACGGGCCGGTAAAGTAGGGTGAACAGCCGCCAAACCCCACAATCACCAGAAAATCCTTAAGGTCACTGCCCTGCAAATACGAGAGCTCGCGCGGGTCAGCGGACTTAAAAACCAGAAAGGCGTGATACATGCGGGTGATATGTTCATCGAAATATCTGCCGGAACGCACCGGGCCTACCATCTTGGGATGATTGGAGTAGAACACACCGATAAAGCGGGTATCCCCCCATTCAATATAATATTCATATACGACATCCGCCAGGCTCAGGCCCGATTGCGGACGGACATAATCCGGCGAATTCGCGATCTTGATGGCGAACGGCCGATGTTGCAAAAAGGACGGGTCGCTGACCGGAAGCCCGGTCAATGGATTATAGATATTGAGCGGGCTGGCTTCAGATGGAGGAAGGACTTGTACTTGTACAGGCAGGGTCTCTGCAAGGACATATCGGGTTGGATAAGGAGTAAAGGTGGCTTCCGGCTGGGGGGTCTGTTCTGCAATAACAGGGTCCGCAAAGGGCTGAAAAGGCGTCAGTGTGGGAAGAACCGGCAGAATCGCCACAGCAGGCGTGGGGTCTGGCAGGGAAGCGCACGAGGCGATCAATAAAACGGCCAAAATCCAGTAAAGAAAACTCAATCCGGCGGATCGGCGGTGTTGAAAGGTCATCGGCACGATTGTACCAAAAGTAAAAGGGCAAAGTGGCCCATCCATAAAACTGATACAATTATCGTCTCCCATGTTGATCTTGATTTCCTGCTTTCTACTTTTCGCCTCGGCGCTCGCATTGGTACTTTTGCGGATTTTCCAACCCAATGCACGCTACACCTGGTTGTTGGCCGTGGGCGGGGCGATCCTGGCCCTGGTCAGTGTTTACGGCTGGCTGGCGCTGACTCCTTTCGACCTTGCCCTGCCTGCCTGGCAACCGCGAACCCTGTTCATTAATCCGATCCTCTTCCGGGCGGATGATATTTCATGGCCCTTTGCTTTAAGTATCAGCGCATTGACCCTGGCCGTGCTGCTCACTGCGGTTGCACGCCCGGCTTTCACAAACTCGCTGACTTGGGCCGGAACGCTTGCATTGGGCGGCCTCGGCATCCTGGCGGTCACCGCAGACAACCCCCTCACATTACTGATGATATGGGGGGCGTTGGATATGACTGAACTGATCGCGCAATTACGTTCGGTAGATGGACCGGCTGCCAATGAAAAGGTGGTTACCTCCTTTTCATCGCGCGCATTCGGCATCGGTCTCCTCCTGTGGGCCAGCATTATCAGTATTGCCCAGGGGAATATATTTGATTTTCAATCCATTGCTTCGGGTTCGGGACTATACCTTGTTGCCGCCGCCGGATTGCGCCTTGGAGTGCTGCCTCTTCATTTACCGTATTCATCCGAATCCACTCTGCGCCGTGGTTTCGGAACCGCGCTCCGCCTGATCTCAGCCGCCTCCAGTCTGGTGCTTCTTGCACATGTACCGGCGGAGAGTTTGATCTCCTCCATTACTCCGTTTTTATTCATTCTGGCTGTCGGCGCCTCCCTGTATGGAGGCTGGATGTGGCTGCGGGCACCGGATGAATTAACCGGCCGGCCTTATTGGATCATCGGTATTGCCTCGCTGGCAGTTCTTTCCGCGCTAAGCGGAAATTCAACAGGTGTCGTTGCCTGGGGTTGTGCCCTCATCCTGGTCGGCGGCGCCCTCTTTCTCGCCTCCGTTCAGCAGACCTGGCTTAACCGTGCCATGTTGATCGGCGCCTGGAGCATGTCCTCCCTGCCCTTCTCCTTAACCGCCAGTGCCTGGGTTGGAAGGCTTGGATTTTTCACAGTCTTTGTGGTCGTAGCTCAAGCTCTTCTGACCGCTGGTTTCATCCGCAACGCCCTGCGTCCGACCGGCCGCGACTCGCTGGATGCACAGCAAAATTGGATGCGGACCGTGTATCCGGCAGGGATTTTCATGCTGATCTTTTTTCAAGTCTTATTGGGATTGGCCGGCTGGAACGGTTCAAGCCAGATCGGAGCATGGCTGCTGGCCGTGATCGTATCACTCCTGACTTTTGGGGTGATCTGGGCAACGCCACGATTTCGCATTCTCAACCCGGTCCGGGCACACTGGCTGACACCCGCAGATTCCGGGTTGAACACCATCTATCAAGGCTTTTGGACGATTTACCGCATATTTGGAAATATCGGCCAGACGGTCACCGATGTCCTTGAAGGCGAAGGCGGCATCATGTGGACCTTGCTCTTTATTGTTCTTTTTGTCTCCTTATTAACACAGGGTTCCCGCTAGCATGTTGATCAATTTCATTTCCTGGATCGCAGTTGCCCTCATCCTGGCAACCTCCACCACTCTTCTGATCACCCGCGACTGGCGGTTCAGCCTGGGCGCACTCGCAGCGCAATACCTTGCCGCATTCTGGTTGATCACTCGTCATCTGCCTTTTGCCATGGGCTCGGCAAAACTGATCACGGGTTGGATGGTGGTTGCCGCACTGGGCATGACCCGCCTTGGAATATCCAACCTGGAAGAGGAAAATGTTGAATCCTTCTGGCCCCGCGGACAATGGTTTAAGGTGGTACTGATCTTGATCGTCACACTCGCCGCCGCCGGCACTACATCCCGGATCGAGGCAGCCATTCCCGGCCTCGGTCTGCCGGTCATTGCAGGCAGCCTGCTGTTGATCGGTGCGGGCCTCGTACATCTGGGTGTGACTTCCGAGATTCTGCAGGTGATCCTGGGATTATTAACCCTGTTGACTGGTTTCGAGATTTTATATGGCGCGGTGGAAAGCTCCATTCTTGTTGCGGGTTTTCTTGCTGTGACAAATTTGGGACTCGGCATCGTCGGTTCATATTTGTTGATCGCCGGTTTTTATCCTGCCGACACCGAGGAACAGGCATGAACGCTCCCATCATCTGGATCTTGATCCCGTTCCTGATGGGAATCCTGATCTTCCTGTTCCTGCCCGAACGCCATTCACCCCTTGCAGGCGGAACATTTGCAACGATTCTTGCCATCGTCGCGCTGGTCTTTCCCATCGATGTGGCGCTTTTACTTGGCTCGATTTCACTGAAGATATCATCCTCCATTCAGTTCTTCGGGCGCAGCTTTGTCCTGAATACCGCTGACGGCCCCCTGCTGGCCGTGATCTATGGTCTGGCGGCCCTGTGGTTCTTTGGAACCCATGCGTCCGGCACGGCCAATCGTTTCGTTTCGATCGGATTAATGATCGTATCCCTTTTAACCGCATCCATCGCGGTGGAGCCGTTTCTCTTTGCGGCCGTGCTGATCGAGATCGCGGCGATGCTGACCATTCCCCTGCTGGTCCCCCCCTATCAAAAACCCGGGAAAGGCGTGGTGCGCTTCCTGATCTATCAAACCCTTGCCATGCCGTTCATCCTCTTTTCCGGCTGGATGCTGGCAGGTGTGGAAGCCAGTCCCGGGGACCTTGGCGCCACCACTCAGGCCGGGGCCATGCTGGGCATGGGATTTGCCTTCCTGTTCGGCGTCTTTCCGCTCTATAACTGGATTCCCATGCTCATGGAGGAATCTTCACCCTATGTAACGGGCTTTCTCCTTTGGGCACTGCCAACCTTTACTGCGATCTTTGCCCTTGGCTTTTTGGATCAATATACATGGATTCGCAACACGCCCCAATTAATAAGCACCATTCAATTGGCAGGTGTGATGATGGTGGCCAGCGGGGGATTCTTCGCTGCAGTCCAGCGGCACATCGGCCGCATCATGGGCTATACCGCCATTGCCGAGGTTGGTCTGGTTATCATTGCCATGAGTTTGCCATCCTCTGAACTGGTCAGTATTACGTTTATGCTTCTAATACCCCGCGGTTTGGAATTGGCCGTATGGGCACTGGCACTCTCGATCCTTAAACGCCGGGTCTACTCATTGCGTTTCAGCGAACTTCAGGGGATTGCACGCAGTCATCCCCTTGCCGCCGCAGCTCTGATTCTGGCGCACCTTTCGATGACGGGTTTTCCTCTTCTGGCCGGCTTTCCGTCGCGCATTGCCTTATGGCAGGAACTGGCAGGCCAATCCCTGCTCATCTCATTCTGGGCATTCCTGGGCCTGCTCGGCCTGCTGATTGCCGCGATCAGGACACTGGCTGTATTTGTTATGGCGAAAGAGCAGGTCCCGTGGCAGATCAATGAAGACTGGCCCCAGGTTATCATGCTGGGCATTGGGATCATCGGATTGTTCGTTCTTGGAATGTTCCCCCAGATTCTACATCCCTTTATCAGGAACCTGCCGGCCCTCTTCGAACATCTCGGCCAGTAAGTGCACACAACGGGCATGCTATAATTTCCAACATCAATTTCCCCACAATTACCGGAGAGTTCCATGGAATTCGAACAAATCGTCAAAAGACTTGAATGGCTGGATCAACAGCAGCGTGAAAATACGGAGGCGCTTTCCTCGATTGATGCGCGCCTCGTCACCTCCGAGTCTTCGGTGGGTGTTGTTTCCAAACAGATCAAATCCCTCAGCAAACAACTCACGGAAATCACACCCGCCGCAAAGCGGATGGAACAATTCGAGGAGATCATCACCAAGCAGCGCAATGACATCATCAAACTGATCGAGGACAAGGAAAAGACCCGCGCGCTTGCGGACCAGGAAACCTCCAAACGCATCCAGGCCGAACTGAACGATATAAACCTGACCGTATCAAAATTCAAATCAGCAGCGGATATCCCCGATCTGAAAAAGCAGCTCAAGGAACGCACCGACGAGATCCAGCGAATTTTGACAAATATCAGTGACCTCAAGACGCGCGTGGACGAATCCCTGCGCTACAAGGATGATGTACTGCATTCGTTGAAAGCCGTGGAGGAAACCCGCAAAAACGACCTGAAACGGATCACGGATGTACAGGGTGAGATCACCGCCATGCGCAAACGGGTGGATGAAAGCCGGGAGAAGGCAGCCATGAATGCGGACTCAATACGCAACATGGAAAACCGCTTCACCGATCTGATCTCCTCCGAGCTAGAGCGCAAACAGGCTCAAACCGCCTTCCTTGAACAACAGGCGATTGCCCAGATCGACCGGGACCGCGCCTGGAAGGATTGGAAGGAAAAATATGACATCTTCCAAAAAGAGGCCGCGGAACTGGATACTCAGGTAAAGCAGCTCGATGAGGCCCTGCGCGGCGCGAAAAAAGCCCAGGAAACCTACCTCGAACTCAACACCAAATTGGAGCGCCGCATCAACGAGGTAACCGAAATGCAACGCCTGGCCGAGGACCGCATCCGCCAGGAATGGGTCAGCTTTAAGGCGGACGATCAAAAACGCTGGACAGGATACAGCCTGTCTTCAGAGGAGTCGTTCCGCGAGATTCGCAAGGATGTACAGAAGACCGAGGCCCGCATGACCTCATTCGACGATGCCGCCCAGGTTTTACAGGACCAGATGCATCAAACCACCGACACGACCGAAAAGCAATTACAGGAATTAATGAACGTCGTGCATGAATGGATGACTTCCTATCAACGCATCATGGGTCACGGCAAAAAAACAAAAAAATAACCCCGGCCATTCCATGTCCTCAGGTGTATAAACACGCTTGAGGACAATTTTATTCCCCCCTTTCATAATAACATTGTGGTTAAATAGAGACATGCGAGTCATCGGCACGGCAGGTCATGTAGATCACGGCAAATCCACCCTTATTGCGGCTTTGACCGGCACACATCCGGACCGCCTCAAAGAGGAACAGGCCCGTGAGATGACCATTGAACTTGGTTTCGGATGGCTTACCCTTCCCAACGGGGAAGAGGTGGGCATTGTGGATGTGCCCGGTCACCGCGACTTTATTGAAAACATGCTGTCGGGCATCGGGGGAATCGACGCAGCCCTGCTGGTTATCGCTGCCGACGAAGGTGTCATGCCCCAGACACGTGAGCACCTGGCGATCCTGGATCTTTTGCAGATACCCGCCGGTTTGATCGTGCTCACCAAGACGGACATCGCCTCAGACTCAACCTGGCTTGATCTGCTGGAAATTGACATTCGTGGTGCCGTCAGCGATACCGTTCTCGCCAATGCACCCATCATACGCGTATCTGCCAAAAACAGGACCGGGCTGGACCTGCTGATCACAACTCTCAGCAAGGTCCTGGAATCAAAGCCCGCCCGATTGGATATTAACCGGCCGCGCCTCCCGATCGACCGGGTCTTCAATATGAGTGGATTCGGCACCGTGGTCACCGGCACACTCAACGACGGCCATCTCAGCATCGGCGATGAAGTGGAAATTCTGCCGGGCGGTTTAAGAGGCAGGATCAGGGGACTGCAAACCCATAAGAGAAAAGAGGAAACAGCCGTGCCTGGATCACGGACTGCGGTGAACATATCGGGAGTTGACACGGAATTGGTGCAACGTGGCGAAGTGGTGGTTCATCCCGGTCAATACCAGGCAACGCGAAGAGTGGATGCCCGCTTTCGTCTGCTCAAAGACGCTTCGCTGCCTGCCAGGCATGGGGATGAAGTCAAGTTTTTTGTAGGCGCAAGCGAAACCATCGCAACCTTGAGGCTGCTGGGCACGGAGGAATTAAAACCCGGCGAGGAGGGTTGGATCCAACTCGAAATGCGCGATCCGCTTGTGGCGGTACGCGGCGATAAATATATCCTGCGCCGGCCCTCTCCCAGTGAAACCCTTGGCGGTGGATTGATCATCGATCATCAACCCAAGGGGAGACACAAACGATTTGATGAGGAAGTGCTCAAATCCTTCGAGGCTCTTATGCAGGGTTCCCCATCAGACATCCTGTTCGAGGCGGCACTGGCACTGAACATCGCAGGTGCGAGGGAAGTCGTGGCAAAATCCCGGCTGGAATCAGTCAGTGCACAGGAAGCCCTGGACGACCTGCTGCAAAATGACCGGCTGATCGCCCTGGAAGCCGGTCAGGTGAATACAACCAGTGACCTGCTTGTCATGGCCCTGCCTCATTGGAACGAGATCACGGACCGCGTTGACCGGACCCTCAGCACATATCATGAACAATTTCCATTGCGGCGCGGTATTTCCCGCGAAGAATTGAAGAGCCGCCTCAAGATGGTGCCGCGCAGCTATAATGCCGTCCTCTCCCAACTATCAAAACGGGGCCTGGTGATTGAAGAGGGAAATTGGGTGGCAAAAGCCGGGCACGGGATCCGGTTTGGGACCAGTCAGCAGGCGCAGGTCCGGGGGTTGATGCGAAAATTTGAACTCAATCCATATTCGCCGCCCAGCGTCAAGGAGTGTCATGCGGAGGCCGGCGAGGAGGTCGTCAATGCGCTGATCGAATTAAAGGAATTGATCCCGGTTTCTGCAGATGTCATCTTCCGCAAATCGGACTATGATGAGATGCTCGGCAGACTTCGCGCGTCCATGCAGGAACGTGGTGAGATCAGCCTGGCTGAAGTGCGCGACCTTTTCAATACCACCCGCAAATACGCCCAGGCCTTTCTCGAACATCTGGACACCATCGGAATCACGATCCGGGATGGCGATTTCAGGAAGTTGAAGATCCGATGAAGTCCCTGAAAAAACTGTTTATCGCTCCGGTTTTCGATGACGATGGCAAGACCCAACAGGCTTATATTTTGCATGTCATCCTGTGGGTGCTTGTCAGTGTTCCAATTCCTTTCCTCATCTATACCCTGCTCCTGACTCCTGAAAACCTGGGACGAACGCTCATCCAGGCGGCCTTTGGGGAGACAGTTAATATATTTCTCCTTGTCATGCTGCGTCGTGGATACGTGCATGCGGCGTCCATACTCCAAATAAGCAGCTTTTGGCTCTTCTTTACCGTTACCGCAGCAACAGCGGGCGGCGTGCAAAGCGAAGCCTATTTGCTGGGATATGGATTGGTGATCGCCATTGCCGGGATCCTTTTGGGCGGGCGCGGCTCCACAGTGTTCACTTTTTTATCGCTGGCGGCAGGAGGCTGGATGGCGGGGGCTCATATCCAGCAAGGAACCGCTTTCGGTTTCGATGGCTCACCTTTAACCACCTGGGTCGTCAGTCTCGTGCTCTTTCCCGTTGGGGCAGTCCTGCAATATTTGGCCTCCCGCAACGTGAGATATTCCCTTGCCCGTGCCCGCGCCAGCGAGGAAAAATATCGTCTTATCTCGCGAGTCAGCACGGATTACATCTTCGCCAGCGATGTGGACGAACAGGGCCGCATCACATTGGTCTGGGTCACCGGGGCATTTGAATCGATGACCGGCTACACCTTTGAAGAATATGTGGCCAAAGGCGGCTGGCTGGCTCACGTGCATCCCGATGACATTGCCCGGGACGCGCAGGACATGGAAACCTTGAAGAACAACAAGGATATCCGGTCTGAAATTCGAACCTTTACAAAAAGCGGGGAGATCCGCTGGGAACGCATTTTCGCGCACCCGGTCTGGAACGAGAAGGAAAATCGGCTGACGGGTATTGTAGGTGCCGTGCAGGATGCAACCGCGGAAAAACTTGCTGAAGAAAAAATAATCGAAACTCTATTAAGACAATCCGCCATTCTGAACGGCATCCCTGACATCGCCTGGCTGAAGGACACCAATCACCGGTATATCGCAGTCAATGAGCAGTTCGCAAAAACAGCCGGAATGAAGATGGATGAGATCGCCGGCAAAAACGATTTCGATATTTGGCAGGCTGCTTATGCCGAAATATACCGTAAGGACGATCTGGAGGTGATCCAAACCAGACGACGCAAATATGCCGAGGAACTTCAAGTCGACAGCACAGGCAGGGAGTATTGGGTGGAGACCATCAAATCCCCCATCCTGAACGCAGATGGCGAGGTGATCGGAACCACAGGCATCGCCCGCGAGATCACGGAACGGAAGAAGGCCGAGGAATTCGAACAGCAGCGGCGCGAGATCCTGGAAAAGGTCATTAAACTCGGGCAGCGGGTGACCGAGGTCAACGATCTGCGGACGACCCTGACGAGAATCTGGCATGGGATTCATGATGACCTGGGATTCGACCGTCCCGGAATTTATCTATATAACCCCGAACGCAACTCCATGGACGGGACTTTTGGAACGAATTATCAAGGCGAAATGACAGACGAGTGGCATACCTGGATCGCCATAAAGCAGGATAACCCAGAGTCGGCACCCTTTTTACGGGTCCTTGAAACACCAAACACGATCTATCTTACACATACACACGAAGATAAACACAGCCCGCCTGCCAGGGATATCCCGGCGGACGCAAAGGATTTCGCCGCCATCGCAGCCTGGGCCGGGGAAAAGCCGGTCGCCGTTTTGTGTGTGGACCATATGATCACCGGACGTCCGATCACAGATGCCCAGTTGGAGGCTCTGCGGTTGTTTGCCGGCTATGCGGGGCTGGCCATAGAAAATGCCCGCCTGAATTCGGCCCTGGAGAATGAACTGGTCCAACGACAGAATTTCATTATTGAACTGGAAGCCAAAAACGCAGAGTTGGAGCGATTTACCTATACAGTTTCACATGACCTAAAATCCCCCCTGGTGACCATTCGCGGTTTTCTGGGTTATTTGGAAAAAGATGCACGCGAAGGCAATTACGAAAAACTTAACCATGACAAACAGCGCATTGAAACCGCCGTGGAAAAAATGCAGACCCTGCTCAAAGACCTGCTTGAGCTCTCCCGCATCGGCAGGTTGATGAACACGCCGGTCGAAATCCCGTTCAACGAAATTGTCAGGGATGCGCTTGAGATCGTGCATGGACAGATCAAGGCCGGAAATGTGATCATCGAATACGAAAGCAGCGACATCGTGATCAAAGGCGACCGGGTCCGTCTGGTCGAGGTCATGCAAAACCTGATCGACAACGCCATAAAATTCATGGGAAACCAGCCCCGTCCGCGAATTGAGATCGGGGCCATTCGCAACGACCGGAGTGAAACCGTATTTTATGTGAAGGATAACGGAACGGGAATCGCCTCTGAATTTCACGAAAAAATATTTGGCCTGTTTGACAAACTTACCGCTGAAAGCGCCGGCACCGGAATAGGGTTGGCACTGGTCAAAAGGATCATAGAGGTGCACGGCGGGCGCATCTGGGTTGAATCCCAGACCGGCCAGGGCGCCACGTTTTACTTTACATTGTCCTGATCCGGGCAAATGACCGCCAAAAGGAGAAAGCATGTGCGGAAGATATACACTCACTGTCAATCCCTCTGAATCAATTGACATTTTTGGGGATTACGAATTCCCTGGACAATTTTCGCCGCGCTATAACATTGCGCCCACCCAGCCGGTGCTTGCCATTCCAAATGATGGAAAGAACAAAGCTGATTTTTTTCTGTGGGGGCTGATCCCCTCCTGGTCGAAAGACCCGTCCATCGCGAACAAGCTCATCAATGCGCGGGGTGAGACCATCGCCGAGAAACCGTCTTTCCGGGGCGGGTTCAAATACAAACGCTGCCTGATTTTCACCGATGGTTTCTATGAGTGGAAGACGATGGAAGGTTCAAAATCCAAAACACCCTATTTTATTCACATGAAGGACCGCAAACCCTTTGCATTTGCCGGTCTATGGGATGAATGGCACTCGCCCGACGGCGGGACCCTGCAAACCTGCACCATCATCACGATCACCCCCAATGAATTAATGGCGACACTGCACAACCGCATGCCCGTGATCCTGGACAAGGACGATTATGCCGACTGGCTGGATCCAGCGCCTCGGACTCCCGACAGCCTGCTTCCCCTCATTCGGCCATTTCCCGCTGAAGCCATGTCCGCCTATCCGGTTTCGACCATGGTCAACGGCCCAGGCATTGATCGCGCAGAATTGATCCTGCCGGCCTAAATAAGAGTTTTTTCCTTATTATCGGGCGGACGGCGGGTTAACGCAGGATTAGCGTTTGGCAGGCAACTTGACGCCGTTTTTTTGGCCAGTTATGATGAATAATATGCGAAACGATTTCAATGAAGACACGCCCGATTCCACAGCCGGCTGGAAAAGAAACGGGGCATCCCCCTCTCAAAAAAATCCGGAAAGATCACGGAGTCTGATCTCACGCTGGATCAACGCCCTTGTTCAAATGGGACTGGGCGAATCGCTGTTACGTGCCGGAACCAATATATTTTCCATATTAGGAATCGCGGTCGTCATTTTCCTTGTGCAGGCCTTCTACAATCAGACGCCGAATCCAATTCAGGGAAACAACGGGCAGGTCACGGGTCCTGCAGCGACCGCAGTGGTGGATATCGCGTCCATCCCCGCGCAGGATGTATCCGTCATCGCCGGCATCTCGCGCGCTGCGCAAATCCACACCAATATCCCCTCCCGTCCACGCAACAAACTCAGCACCTACATCGTTCAGGATGGGGATACCGTCTTTGGGATCGCGGAGAAATTCGGGCTCGATCCGCAGACGGTTTTATGGGGCAATTACAATATTTTGCTGGATGATCCGCACTCGCTCAAACCCGGGCAGGAGTTAACCATATTGCCGGTCGATGGTGTCTACTGGCAATGGCTGGGCGGAATCCCCTTCGGCAAGTGGGCTGAATTTTACGGGGTGAAAGCCGCGGACATCATCAATTTTCCCGGAAACAATATTGACCCCAACACGGTCGGCGATTATGAGAACGCGAACATCCCAGCCGGGACCTGGCTGATCATCCCCGGCGGCACGCGCGAGTTCGTGAATTGGAGCGCCCCGCTGGGTGTCACCCGCGAAAACCCCGCATCTGCACGCGTATTGGGTCCGGGCGCCTGTGACCCAGTCAGCGGCGGCGCAGTAGGATACGGCACTTATGTTTACCCGACAGCAAAACATTATCTGTCCGGTTTCGATTATTCCGAGAAGACCAATCATCGCGGTATTGACCTCGCCGGAAATTTGGGTGAAGGGGTTTATGCCGCGGACGCAGGCGTGATCGTATATGCCGGCTGGAATAATTACGGTTACGGCAACATGATCATGATCGACCACGGAAACGGTTTTCAATCCCTGTATGCCCACTTAAGTGAGATCTATAAAGGGTGCGGGCAAAGTGTTGGCCAGGGCGAGGCGATCGGTGCAGTGGGTTCCACCGGTCATTCCTCCGGCCCTCACCTGCATTTTGAACTGATGGCCGGCACGAAGGTGAATCCCTGGGATTACCTGCCGCCACGCGACCATTAGCCGCCCCCGGCAGTTCCTTGCCAAAGGCCAAAGCCTATACTATAATCTCCGTCGCTTCCCCGGGCGCGTAGCTCAGCTGGTTAGAGTGCATGTATCACACACATGAGGTCGGGGGTTCGAGCCCCTCCGCGCCCACAATAAACCGCCGAAAGGCGGTTTATTTATTTGTGAAAGTGCGCATTCACGCGATAAAAACACAATCCCTAAACTTTCAAACGATACCCCACCCCCGCTTCGGTGTGGATATAAGTCGGACGGGCCGGATCAGGTTCAAGTTTTGCGCGCAGGTTGCTAATGTTGACACGCAGGATGTGCATGTCATCATAGCCGTCCCCCCACACCTGACGAAGAAGCTGACGATGGGTTAACACCTTTCCAGCATGCATTACCAATATACGCAAAATATCATATTCTGTCGGGGTTAATTGAATTTCTTTTTCATCAACTTTAACAAGACGGCGTGAAAAATCCACCCTCAGGTTGCCCGTGGAAAAAACAGGTTCATTCAACCCTGTGACCTGTCTGCGTTGAACAACACGCATGCGGGCCAGTAATTCACCAGTGCCAAATGGCTTCGTCAGATAATCATCTGCGCCCGCATCCAGGGCGGCAATCTTATCCTGTTCGGCTTCACGGACCGAGAGAATGATGATGGGCGTCTGGGACCATTCCCGCAGCCGGCGAGTCACCTCAATGCCATCCATATCGGGCAGACCCAGGTCGAGTATGATGAGCTCCGGCCGATGAGCCAGGACGGCGTTCAGAGCCTCTCCGCCATCGGCCGCCTCGTACACGTTAAATCCCTGTGCTGTTAATGCTGCATGCAAATAACGCCTGATGGAGGTCTCATCGTCCACAACCAGAACCCGCTGACCCGTTTCCATGATCCGTGATTATCCCTTTTTTTCCAAAGGTAATTCGATGTCAATGATCGTCCCACCGCCATCGCGGTTGGTTGCCTGGATGGTACCATGATGGGCCCCGATAATGCCCTTGCTGATGGAAAGTCCAAGCCCCGTACCGCTGACATTCTCGGGGCGCTGGACGCGGTAAAATTTGTCAAAGACGCGCGAGAGGTCCTCGGGAGGGATGCCAACTCCGCGATCCGCGACCCGGATGCGGGCCGTTTCATCCAACAATTCAGCTGAAACATCGATGATTGAATTCACCGGTGAATATTTAACGGCATTCTCCAGAATGTTAACCAGGACCTGCGCCATCAGCGTGAAATCCATCGGGACCAGGGGGAAATCCACAGGCACATGCACCTGCACTTTGTGATCTGCAATCCGTTGGCCCAGCTGTTCCAGCGTCGTACCGATCACATCCTGGATGTCTTCAGACTCGAGCTTGAGTTTAATCGCGCCGCTCTCTATACGCGTCATATTGAGCAGATTGCCCACCAGGCGGTTCAGTCGATCCGCTTCAGCGCGCGCATTTTCGATCAAGGCCCGTCGTGCCGCATCGTTCAGCAAACCGCTATCCTCGTCCAACGAACTCAGGGCTCCGGTAATCGAAACCAAGGGTGTACGCAGGTCATGGGAGATGGAATTGAGCAGGGCGGTTTGAAGGGATTCGGTGGCGCGCAATAGTTCGGCCTGACGTGCCTGCTCGGAAAGATTGGCGCGTTCAAGGGCAAGCGCAGCTTGATTCGCAAATGCCGCAAGAGTAAGCCTTTGCTCGGGGGATAGGAAATTCGCCTGGTCTTTTGAGTGAACTCCAAGGACACCGACCATGCCGTTGGAAGTCTTCAGTGGATGGCATCGCAAAGCTGCCGCAGGCAGGGTGTCAGTTCCACGGCCAGCCGGCTGGTCATGCTCATATGCCCAGGCTGCTACCGCCAGCTCATTTTCATCGGGCTGATAATTTGGGGAGCTCGCAAAGATTTGTAATTGTTGATGATCCGGGAGGAAAATGGCAACATCCCGTCCAAAGGCACGGCGAATCTGGGAAATAATGATATTGGCGACCTGAAGCAGGTCAGCGGCGGACGTCAGATCCTTGCTGAGGTCATACAAGGCAGCTGTTTGTTTTTCACGCTGAATTGCAGCCCCTGCCTGTTCCCGTACACGGACGGTCAGTGAGCTGATGACCAAACTAACGACAAGCAATGCCGCAAATGTAATGATGTATTGGGTATCACTGACTGCGAAGGTCAGATACGGCGGAATCAGGAAAAAATCGTATGCCAGAACCCCTGCGACCGCGGTAAGAAGCGAAGGTCCGCGTCCAAGATAAACCGCAGCAACCACCGTGGAAGCCAGATATAGCATGACAAGATTCACAGGTTCGAGGTTTCCGCGAATCAGCAATCCAAATGAAGTGGAGATAGCGACCAACACCAGGCCAAGAAAATACCGCCATAATGGACGGTGCAGCTGCCACTCTGTTGGCACAACAGGTTTGTTTAATTCAACCCGTGCACTGATGACATAGACATCAATGTCACCACTGGCATAGATGAGCTGGTCAACGATCGAACCGCTCCATATTTCCTGCCAGCGAGGCTTAAGGGGTTTACCCACAACCACCTTTGTAATATTATTCTTGTGAGCAAAATCCAGGACAGCCTCCTGAATCGAGCTTCCTGCGATTGTAAGACTCTGCTTCGCTCCCAATTCCTCTGCCAATTGCAGGGTGCGTCCGATGCGATCCCGATTGGCAGGTTTGATCTCAGGCTTGGAGGCAATCTCCACATAGACTGCATACCACTCTGCATTGAGTTCATCAGCCAACCTGCGTGTGGTACGGATCAGTTTTTCCGCCAGCGGACTGGGGCTGATGCACACGACCAGCCGTTCCCCTGCCGCCCATGGGCCGGAGATGGAGCGTGTTTGCATGTAAGAGCGCATTTGATTATCTACTCGTTCAGCAGCGCGGCGCAGGGACATTTCACGCAGAGCCGTCAGGTTTCCTTTTCGAAAAAATTTATCAATTGCGCGGGAAGCCTGCTCCGGAAGATAGACTTTGCCTTCGTTAAGCCGCGCCAGGAGTTCATCAGGCGGCAAATCTATGACCTCGATCTCGGAAGCCTCGTCAAGCACCCGGTCCGGGACAGTTTCTTTTACGATCACACCCGTCACTTGCGCCACGATATCATTCAAACTTTCCAAATGCTGGACATTCAGTGTGGTATACACATCGATCCCGGCATCAAGAATTTCCTCCACATCCAAATACCGCTTGGGATGACGCGAGCCTGACGCATTGGTATGAGCAAATTCGTCCACCAGCACAATGGAGGGACGGCGTTTAATGACCACATCCACATCCATTTCGGGCAGTGAAACGCCCCGATATTCCACCAGTTTACGTGGCAATACTTCCAGCCCGTCCACCAGTTCCTCGGTCTCAACTCTTTTATGAGTCTCCACATAGCCAACAACGATGTCAATCCCTTGCACCTTGCGTTGATGCGCCGCCTCAAGCATGGCGTAGGTTTTGCCAACTCCGGCTGCATAACCAAGGAAGATCTTGAGCTTGCCGCGCTTGGCAGCTTGCTCCTCCGCATTGGCTCGTTTCAGTAACTCATCGGGGTCCGGACGTTTTTCCATCAAATTTATTGTATCCCATCCAATGCGAGATTCAATAAGAGAACATTAACCCTCGGTTCACCAAGAAATCCGAATTGACGCCCGATTGTATATTTATCCACCAGGAATTGGACATCCGCTTCACTCAACCCGCGGATTTCTGCGACACGATGGATTTGATAGTATGCGGCGGCGATGCTAATGTGAGGATCCAGCCCACTTCCAGAAGCAGTGACCAGGTCAACAGGAATCGGAAGTGTGTTGTCAGGGTCGGCGGCTTTGAGAGCATCGATACGTGCCTGCACCATATCTGTAAGCGCGGGGTTTAACGGGCCATAGTTCGAGCCAGAGGAGGCGGTCAGGGTCTCGGAGTTGAAGGCATTATAAGGAAAAGCGCCTGTCGCAGAGATGCGTCCCCAGAAATAGCTGGGGTCATCAAACTGCTGGCCGATCAGTTCAGAACCGACAGCCCTTCCATCTGCCATTATCAAGCTGCCATTGGCCTGGCTCGGAAATACGATCTGGGCGATGCCCGTCACAGCCAGCGGATAGAACACTCCTGTAATGAGGGCAAGGATCAAAAGCATGAAAAACGCAGGGCGTAATTGTGATGTCATTTTTATTCCTTGTTTAATTCTTGTGAAACTTCATCAACGGAAATATATTCTGCATCGATGTAGTCCATTTCAAATGTGTCGCTCAATATCCCTTTGATTTCCGAATTGGGGAACTGGAAGATCCGGCGTTTCTCGTTTTTTGTGTCTGAAAGTTGGTATACAGGAGCTCGAATTACAGTAACTGTCGCATGGAATCGCTGCTGATCCATGCTCATGAGGGCTGTCGCATTGGCTTTCAACCACAATCGGATTAGTCCATAGATCAAGAGGATGCTTCCGATCTGTACGGCTTGATGTCCGCGTGAGGAAAGTTTGAGGCGGGTATCCACCATGAACAGCCCAACCAGAAGCGGAAAGGTGAGGTAAACCTGCCACCATTTTGGACGAGCACCATTGGTAGTCATCATCAAGTCTCCTAAGCCAAGTGAAAAGCAACCAACAACATGTCGATCAGCTTGATGCCAATGAATGGGGCGATCAAACCGCCAACTCCGTAGATCAACAGGTTGTCACGCAGTAATTGTGCTGCACCGACTGCACGATAAGGTACACCACGCAAAGCCAGGGGGATCAACGCAATGATGATGAGGGCGTTGAAGATTACCGCAGACAAGATCGCGCTCTCCGGTGTGGCAAGTCGCATAAAGTTCAGCGTAGTCAACACAGGATATGTGGAAGCAAAAGCTGCAGGGATGATGGCAAAGTATTTCGCTACATCATTAGCAATGCTGAAGGTTGTCAGCGCACCGCGGGTCATGAGAAGCTGCTTGCCAATCTCCACGATCTCAAGAAGCTTCGTTGGGTTGCTATCGAGGTCCACCATATTGGCGGCTTCGCGCGCAGGCTGTGTCCCTGTATTCATGGCAACAGCAACATCAGCTTGTGCGAGCGCAGGAGCATCGTTCGTACCGTCACCGGTCATGGCAACAAGGCGCCCGCCCGTTTGATATTCGCGGATCAATTTCAACTTTGTCTCAGGTGTGGCTTGGGCAAGAAAGTCGTCCACACCGGCTTCGGCAGCAATCGCTGCGGCGGTTAAGGGATTGTCACCTGTGATCATTACTGTCTTGATGCCCATCTTGCGCAATTGTGCGAAGCGCTCCCTGATTCCACCTTTGACGATGTCTTTCAAATGGATCACCCCCAGCGCCTTGTTATTTTTCGTCACCACCAGCGGCGTGCCGCCCATGCGGGCAATATTATCGATGGAAGGTCTTAGATCGGACGGAACCTTGCCATTCGATTGGATCAACTCCACCATCGTATCTGGCGCGCCTTTGCGAATGGTGATTCCATCGAAGTCGACACCGCTCATACGTGTCTGTGCAGTGAATGGGACGAAATGCATGCCCTGCGGCGCTTCATCACTGGCACCCATGGTCCGTCCGCGCAAACCAAATCGTTCTTTTGCAAGCACAACGATTGAACGACCTTCAGGGGTTTCATCGGCCAAAGAAGCAAGTTGTGCGGCTTCGGCCAAATCTTTTACATCCACTCCATTGACAGGGATGAATTCCACGGCCTGGCGGTTTCCAAGTGTGATCGTGCCGGTCTTATCGAGCAGCAGCACATCCACATCCCCGGCTGCCTCTACTGCCCGACCAGACATGGCAATCACGTTACGCTGGATCATGCGATCCATGCCGGCGATTCCAATGGCGGAAAGTAATCCGCCGATTGTGGTCGGGATCAAACACACCAGCAGGGCAACTAAGACCGTAATCGTTATTGCAGTGCCTTTTCCGGCAGCGCTCACGCTATACAATGAATAAGGCAGGAGAGTTGCACACACAACTAAAAAGATGATCGTGAAACCAGCCAGCAAAATATTCAACGCAATTTCGTTCGGCGTCTTTTGTCTCTTCGCGCCTTCCACCATGCTAATCATACGATCGAGGAATCCCTGCCCAGGATCAGCGCTGACGCGAATGATGAGCCAGTCCGAAAGGAGTCGTGTGCCGCCTGTGGCAGCGGAGCGATCTCCGCCCGCCTCACGTACAACGGGAGCTGATTCGCCGGTCACGGCACTTTCATCCACTGAAGCAATTCCTGCTTCGATCTCACCGTCTGCGGGGAGAATATCACCGGCTTCAACAAGGAACAGATCGTTCTTGCGCAACGCAGTCGATGAGACAACTTCAACCTTTGACAGCGCAGTTTTCACGTCGGATGCGGCGCCGTTTATTTTCCTCGCAGGCGTGTCTTGACGAGCCTTGCGCAGTGACTCGGCCTGTGCCTTGCCACGTCCTTCAGCAACAGCCTCGGAAAAATTCGCAAATAGGACAGTGAACCACAACCAGATCGCAATTGCACCGATAAAGTCTGTGGGGGCTTCGCCTTGTCCAGCGAGAGCTTGGATCCACAACACAGTAGCTAATACACTTCCAACTTCCACAACGAACATAACGGGATTACGCACCATCAGGCGTGGGTTAAGTTTTATAAAGGACTCCACAATGGCTCGCTGATAGATCTCGCGGCGATATGTGGCTGGTTTTTTTGTTTGAATAGTCATTCTAAAATCCTTCTAGTGAGCAAAGACCATGAGGTGCTCGACGATGGGTCCCAACGCCAGAGCAGGGATAAAGCTGAGCGCGCCCACGATCATGATGACACCGATCAACCAGACAATGAACAGCGGCGTGTGTGTAGGTAATGTCCCGCCACTGGCAGGGACTTTTTTCTTTTGCACAAGGGAACCTGCGATCGCAAGTACAGGGACAATCAACCAGTAACGTGCAAAGAACATGCAAATCCCGAGGGCCGTGTTATAGAACGGATTGTTCGCACCCAAGCCGGCAAATGCCGAGCCGTTATTGTTGGCTGCGGATGAGAAGGCATAAAGCACTTCGCTAAAACCATGCGGTCCACCCGTGTTCCAAATGGTTGCAAGGCCTGTTGCTGATGCCACGGCAATAGCGGTACCAACTTTTGCCAGCAAGATCGGGATCAGAAGCATCAGAGCTGCCATTTTCATTTCATAGGCTTCGATCTTCTTGCCTAGATACTCAGGAGTGCGACCGACCATCAATCCAGAGATGAAGACTGCCACGATGACGAAAGCCAGCATCCCATACAAGCCAGAGCCGACTCCGCCGAAAATGATCTCACCCAACTGCATGAGAAACATGGGAGCCAATCCACCGAGAGGCATAAACGAATCATGCATGGAATTGACCGAGCCATTCGACGCAGCAGTCGTGACCGTAGCCCAGAGTGCCGAGTTCGCAATGCCAAAGCGGGTCTCTTTGCCTTCCATGTTCCCACCAGGGTTGATATTCGTTTGTACCTGGTCGATTCCCATCTTTGTGAATGCGGGGTTGCCGGCTTGTTCAGCCCAAACCGCCAATGCGATAAAGGCTACAAGGATGATTGTCATCGTGATCAGGATAACCCACCCCTGACGAGTATCGCCCACCATTTTGCCGAAGGTGTAACACAACGCAGCAGGTATTACGAGAATTGCCAGCACCTCCAGAAAATTGGAGAATGGTGTTGAGTTTTCAAAAGGATGAGCGGAATTAACGTTGAAGAATCCGCCGCCGTTCGTGCCTAACTGTTTGATCGCAATCTGTGAAGCAGCAGGGCCAACGGCCAGCACCTGTTCCGTTACGGTGTTGCCGTTCGCATCAGTTGTGGGTTGAAGCATGGCAACAGTCTTGTACTCGCTGAAAGTTTGTACAGCGCCTTGTGAAACAAGGGCAAGTGCCAAAACAAGAGACAAAGGCAATAAGATATATAGTGTGCTACGGGCAAGATCGACCCAAAAATTACCGATGCCTTTCGCCGTGTGACGTACGATACCGCGGATCAGTGCAACCATAACAGCCATGCCCGTTGCAGCAGACACGAAGTTTTGCACGGTCAAGCCAAGCATTTGAGAGAGGTAACTCATCGTCACTTCACCGCCATATCCCTGCCAGTTGGTGTTGGACGCAAAACTTACGGCAGTATTCCAAGAAGAATCGGGTGTGATTGCTCCAAGTCCCTGGGGGTTAAAAGGTAGAATCGCCTGAAACCGCTGCAAGATATATACAAAGAACAAACCAAACGCATTAAACAACAAAACAGCAATCGCGTAAGTCTTCCAGTTCATCTCCTCATCAGATTTGACCCCAGAGAGGCGATAAATGAGCTTTTCCACCGGACCAAGCACGCGATCCAGGAATGTATGCTCCCCCTGATAGACTTTTGCCATAAACGAACCAAGTGGTTTTGCCAGGGCCAGCAAAACCACTATGTAGAAAATAAGCTGAAACCAACTATAGATATTCATCCGAACCACTCCGGTTTAAGTAAAGCCAATACGAGATAAACGAACAGGATCAGTGTGATGATGCCCGTTATTACATACAGGATGTTCATGATTTGTCCTCCATAAGCCGCTCGCAGACCAGGATAAATCCATAAGTGAGGGCGAAGAACAATATTGTCAAGCCGATATAAATTAGATCATTCATGTTGCGACTCCATTTCGATCCTTAGTGTATGCAGTTGTCAGTCAAATTAGGGGCAAGAAGAAGGGGCAGGGTGTCAAGAAAGCGTCAAGAAACCAATAAAACGGCTTTGTTATTTTTAATGGGATAACTCTCTGTAAACACAAAGGTCACAAAGGAAGACCCAGGGAAATCAAGACTCTTTTTTTTCCTTTGCATACTTGGTGTACTTCGTTTTAAAGCTCTTTCCTGCAATTACCAAAAGAGTATAATGAACTTCACAAACATGCGGATTTCATCTTTAGTTTCACGCTTCGGTCAATATTTTTTCGCAATAGGTTCGATCGCTGTCACCACAGTGGTTTTCATTAATTTGCGCGGCGGACTTGATACGACCCTGATCGCGCTTTTATATCTGATTCCGCTTGGCCTGATCACCGCCTTTTGGGGGCTCGGCCCCGGCATCACCAGTGCACTCATCACCTTTCTGACATTCAACTACTTTTTTATTCCACCTTATTACACCCTGGCAGTCCACCGCCCTGCGGACGTAGTCATCCTCCTGGTCTTTCTCGTGGTAGCTGTAGTCATCAGCCAGCTGGTTGGGCGCATGCAAGCAAGCCTGATCGCAGCGAATGCGCGGGAACGCGAAGCCACCCAGCTTTATGAATTGAGTGTGGCGCTTACTGGCCTTCACGATGACCATGCCATTGCACAAATCCTTGCCAAACAAGTGCAGGCTGTTTCACAAGGTGAGTATGTATCGCTTAATATTACAGGTACAGCATCCTTTGCCTTTCATCTACCTGAAACGAAGACCCCGACTCGCCCTCCCGAATTGGCTGTCCCGATTCAGGCAGCGCGAGGCAACCTCGGGGAGATTCTGCTCTGGAAGGCGGGACCCGTTATCGCGTCCGGAGAGATGCGGTTGTTACAAACTTTCGCAAGTCAAGGAGCGTTGGCGCTGGAACGCGCGAGGCTTGCGAAAGCAGAGTCACGCGCAAAGATCCTTGAAGAAAGCGATCAATTAAAATCCATTCTCCTATCTTCTGTTTCGCACGAACTGCGGACTCCCCTTTCCACAATCAAAGCCGCTGCCTCAAGTTTAAGAAGTAATGAAATCAGTTGGGATTCCGCTGCACGCCCTGAGTTGATCGCGGCCATCGATGATGAAGCGGATCATTTGAACATGCTGGTTGGGAACCTCCTCGATATGTCGCGCATCGAATCGGGAGCGCTCAAGCCAAAACGTGAGTGGAATATTTTGCCTGAGATCGTGGAGAGTGTACTGGCCCGTATGAGACATTCAGTGGACGAGCACAAGCTTATGGTTGATATGCCGGAGAGTTTGCCGTTCATTCCCGTGGATTATGTTCAGATGGAACAGGTCTTCACAAATTTAGTAAGCAACAGTTTAAAGTATGCACCGTCAAACACCACAATCCGTATTCGAGCGAACGTCGAAGGCGAGACAGTCCATATACAGGTGAGAAACCAGGGGCCGCACGTGCCTCCCGAACATTTGGAACGGATCTTTGACAAGTTCTATCGCATCACCGCCGCAGACCGTGTGACGGGTACCGGACTCGGGCTTTCGATCTGCAAAGGAATCATTGAAGCACACGGCGGACGGATCTGGGCGGAAAATGTATCAGATGGATTCGCCTTTAATTTCACCCTTCCCCTTACCTGGGACGGCTTACTGCCTCCTCAAATCCCCATGGACACAGAGACCGAATGAGCAATGAACCACATATTCTGGTGATTGATGATGAACCGCAAATTCAACGCGCGGTGCGCACCATCCTCACTGAAAAAGGATTCAGAGTAACCACTGCGAGCCGAGGCGAGGAGGGTTTGACCCTTGCCGCAACGAACGAGCCTGACATCATCATTCTTGATCTGGGTTTGCCAGACATGGATGGCGTCGAAGTCTGCGCCCGCTTGCGCGAATGGACTCAAATCCCGATCATTATTCTTTCCGTACGAGACAGTGAGCGTGATAAAGTGGCAGCGCTCGACAAGGGCGCTGACGACTATTTGACCAAACCGTTTGGAATCGAGGAATTGCTCGCGCGTGTAAGAGTGGCCTTGCGCCATTCGATAGGCAGGCAGGGCGCACAAGGCAAATTAATTAAAGCCGGGTCACTCACCATTGACCTCGTGTGGCATCTGATCAAACGCGGCGATGAAGAAATCAAATTAACCGGCACGGAATACAAACTCCTGGCCTATCTGGCAGCCAACCACGGACGCGTGCTTACGCATCAAAATATTCTGATACAGGTATGGGGGCCGGCAGATGCAGACCATACAGAGTACCTCAGGGTTTATATGCGTCAACTCCGGAAGAAGCTTGAAGTGGACCCTGAACGCCCGCAATACATTCTTACCGAACCTGGCATTGGGTATCGATTTATTTCAGACGAATAGCCCCAGTCATTGTCATGATTCTAACAGTGACGTTTTTCTTAAACGCCCCACTAACGGGGCGTTTTTTATTTGTTCTTTATGCGATTGGTGCAATTCTTTGTCGCCGTTTTATGGGAGGTGGCTAAGATTGTTCTATATACGAGGTGACATGAACAAACTTGACGTAAGCCCACCATCCTTCACTTTATCCCCCGTGTCGAATTCGGAACCTCCGGTCTATTCTGAGTCAGAACCTGCCCCCCGTCTAATTGTTCTTTTCCCTTCCTCTGAAAAGGAAACGCCAGATCTTGAACATCGAATCTGGGAAATTGCGCGGTCCATGCAATTAAACGTTTTACTCCTCAGCCTTACCACTGATTATGAAGAGGAATCTCAGCTTCGGCGCAAGCTGGTTACCATGGCCGCCATTATCAAGGATCCGAACGTGTCCGCCGAAATCATGATCGAGCATGGAAATGATTGGATAAAGTATGTCCAAAAAACATGGCGGAAAGGTGACATCGTTGCCTGTTATGCAGGACAAAAGGTGGGTTTTATCCGCAAGTCACTGGATCAAGTTCTTAGGTCGAGCCTTGAAACACCCATCTACATTCTTTCAGACTATCGGACGGTAAATAATCCAAAATCAACATTCATATCCCGAGCATTTTTTTGGCTGGGGTCCATGGCGATTATCGGTGGATTTCTTTGGGCTGAAATGAACATTGTTCAGCTGCCAGAGGAATGGACACATACAACCCTGATCTATGTCTGCATCTTTGTTGAGGTTGCCCTGATCTGGTTGTGGAATTCACTGTTTACGTAAGATCAAATCCATTATTTCAAAAGGTAAAGAATGTCAGAAACCAAATCAAAACAGGCATCATTATCAGATCACCTGGCAGAGGAATACAAACGCCAACAGGCTTTGTTCTCTGCACAACCTGCCATCATCCAGCGATTTCTTGAAGCCCAGGGAAAACAAATCGCTGAAGCCATTGTTGAGGGCGGTACGCAAGTCCGCTTTTCACTTCCAGATCGAATCATTTGCACGATCGAAAACGTGGATCAACCCGCCCCGGTGACCATTCCGCAGAATCAACGCTCGTATACAGCAGGCGGTTTCATGAACCGTCTTCGCAAAGTGGAGCTTTACAAGGAACTTCGCCATTCATTAACCGAGCTGGAGCAATCGCCCGACCGGGCGGTCTCTGTTGCAACAAGCTTGCTGCATCACGCCGCTGTGACACACATGGTTTACAACATGTTACCCGCAGGGCGAACAGTCACCTACAAACTTGCAGATGAAGGCGAAACGATTCCCTTTGTCCCTGAAACTGATTCTCTCGAAGCAGAATCAGCCATCACCGCGTCAACAGATGCGATTGCTGAAGATGGGAAAACTGAAGATGGACGCGGTGATCTCCTGGTACCGTTTGTCCCATTTGCAAGAAAGTTCTTCCTGCCTCAATGGGTGGTCTTCGATCAAAACGGTGAGCTGCTGGTTAAGTCAGTGGAAGAAGCCAGGGCACATTTGAAGTCGATGCAAAGGTTTATGGAAGTCTTATTCCTTGCTGTGGCACTCGCTCCTTATATTTCAGCTGATGAAGAATACGCCAAGAAACGTTACGGCATGCTCGGGCAACTGGTCAATCAGGGGCGTGCACTGGCGATCTTTCAGACAAAGGAGATCATTGCCCGCATCAAGGAGCGGGCCAACTCCGGCAACTTGAACCGCGGACTCAGCCTGAGCCTGCCGTATTTCGACGATCAGGAACTTCGCGTTGATATTACGAAGTTTGAGGTCATTCCCGCGGGACGGATCATGTTTGTACCTGCCTTTGTTGTGCGCGCCGTTCGTCAAGAGGAAATGAAGGTCAGCCAGGACACGCGCCTTAACCCATCCACTCGTAAGCATCTGCTTCATCTGCTTGAGCTGTTAGAACAAGCATTTGAGAATGCATAACCCAAGGTTGCCATCATGTTTTTATCAATTGCTCTATTAATTGTTGTTATCGTTATCTCTCTGCGCGCCGCGCCGAAAGAAAGTCAGGAGGATGCTCACATCCACGGCGCTGGACAGATCGGCGTACTGGCGGCGATTGCCTTGTTCGGTGTGGATTATTTCACATCGTACTACTATGCCACTGGCGAAATGATGAGCGCGCTTCATCCTTATGGTTTGCAAAAGTACGGCTACATTGCGGTTACGGTCATTGCTTTTGCCAACTTTGTCTTTGGCGTACTTTATATGTATTCGCTTGGACCATTCAACGAAGGCGGCGGCTCCTACACGGCCTCGATGCGCTATCTCAAGCCAACGTTAAGTCTGATCGTGGCTGTCACATTGATTCAGGATTACGTGCTTACGATTGTAGTTTCAGCGCTTTCAGGCGGTGATCAACTCCTGTCCATTATCAATGCCTATGATGCCCACTGGATATGGCATTTCGCGATTGGCGCGACGCTTGCAGCAATAACCTGGTTTCTGACAATTCGCGGACGCGGCGAGTCATCCCGCGTGGTATTTACTATGCTTGGTGTGTTCCTATTGCTAACTGTAACCATGGGAATTGGCTTGGTAATCGCACATTTGAAAGGTGTGACTGCTGAAGCTGCTCAAACAACTGCCGCGACCGTCACGCTGGGTCAGGCGTTCCTGCACATGTTGACAGCTTCCATGAAGGGCATGGTTGCACTCACAGGGTTGGAGGCGGTTTCCAATGGCGTTCAATTCTTTATCAATGAAGATGTGACTCTTGTAAAGTGGGGCAAGAAACACATGCCACGCTGGGAAAAATTATGGAGCTTCTATAGTGGCAAGTCCGGGGTCGGTCGTTTCGTGCAAACCTCCTTCCTATTCTACGGTGGATTGACTACTCTTTTCTTGACCTACTTCTCGCTTCGGTTCAATGTTTTCGATGGGACGCTCGGCCGCACGTTAATTGGGAACCTGGCTTTTATTGGCTTTTCGCAAATTCCTGGCGGCGTTATTCTGTTTTGGGCATATCAAATATTGGCTGTGCTGATGCTGGCAGCGGCTTCCATGACCGCATTCCAGGATGCACAAGCTACTGAATGGCGCGACGTGGCGATTGGTGAAATTCCCGAAGCCATCGTATATCGCGATCCACGTGGAACTTTTACGCGTTCTGTGACGATTACCTTTGGGCTTTCGGTATTAATCATGTTCTTTGTACGCGGGCAGACTTCTGTAGCAGTCCCGTTCTATGGTGTCGGGGTGTTCATGCCAATCATGATTATGGGGCTTGCTGTTCGTAAGAATATTCTTGAGACATTTACCGGACGAACTCGCACCTGGGGGGCATTTGGCGCGTCATTTGCCGCTGCTCTAGCTTTTGTAGTGTTTATTGGTCAGCTTGTTGGAAAGTGGAGCGAAGGAGGCTGGGCGGTATTAGTCTCTTTCACCCTTCTAGCAATTGCCGCACACATGATGTTACTCTCTCCTCTAGGTTTCCGTGAACCCAAACAAATCCATCGCATCGTGCGTGATAAGGCGCGTGTTCAAGGCGCGATGGCTTCCATTGTCGAATGGCAATCTCTTAAAATGCAGGAATATCGCTACGATCTATTGATTGGCATCACCCGTCTCTTTGAACTTTTCGGTGTCCGCCGCCCTGTTCGATATGAAATGCCGGCAGTTGCAGGTGATTATGATCACGCCCTGCATGTCGATCATCCCGAAGCACCTTCACTGCTGGAACAATATCTCGATCACCCCGCTCCGAAAATTGGTGGCGGTCCGAAAGAAACTGCGCCTGGCGAGGAAGATTTGTAAACCATGTCGTTGCGCGCCGCTGTTCTTTAGCGGCGAAGCAATCTCCTTGTAACTGGAGATTGCTTCGGGCAAAAGCAAGAACGCCCTCGCAATGACATGAAATTTCTTATTTGTCCCATGACAACCACCCCGATCTACAGTTTGCGTGTCCTTGAAGTGTATGAGGCGCTTGAAACCTCCGCCAAGGGTCTCACAACTGCTGAAATTGAAACCCGCCTCTCCCTGTATGGGCATAATCTTCTCTCGCAAGAAAAGAAGACGCCGCTCTGGGAGAAGCTTTTTCACGAACTCGTGCATCCCCCCGCGCTGGTCTTGATGATCGCGGGACTGATCGCCTTGCTTCAGGGCGAATGGATTCTGGCTGGAATCATTTGGAGCATTATTGTTGTAAACATGGTTCTCTCGCTTTGGCGGGAACATCGCGCTGAACAAGCCATTGAAAAACTGCGCGAGATTCTGCCGTCGTTTGCGCACGTGGTCCGCGAGGGCGTGGAAAATTATATCCCGTCCAGCAGCATCGTGCCCGGTGATGTGTTGGTGTTGGCAGAGGGTGATAACATCCCCGCCGATGCGCGTGTCATCGAAGAATACGGATTAAGAACCAATAATGCGACACTAACCGGCGAAGCAATTCCCGCGCGCAAGACGGCAGACTCATCGCATCAAACCGGGATCAGTGAGCTGGATCGACCCAATTTGATTTTCGCAGGGACATCCATCGCTTCGGGTACTGGACGGGCAGTTGTTTACTCCACAGGGATGATGACTCAATTCGGACGCATCGCCCATCTGACCCAATCCATTGCCGAAGAACCGACCCCATTTCAAAAGGAATTGAATAAGCTCAGTAAAGTCAGTGCCTGGGTGGCATTGTTGATTGGCGGCATCGTTGCGGCGGTTGGATATTTTTCGCTGGGTTTCCCAATCCGCGAAGTGACTCTACTTGCATTGGGCATTGTGGTTGCCGTGATACCCGAAGGACTCGTCGCCACGTTAACGCTGTCTTTGGCAGTAGCAGTTCAACGTCTCGCGCAAAGAGGCGTGCTGGCGAAAAAACTGTCCACGGTGGAGCGGCTCGGGCTGGTATCCGTCATCTGCACCGATAAGAGCGGCACGTTGACACAAAATCAAATGACGGTGCGCGATATTTGGGTGGCGCGCAGACGCATCAAAGTCACTGGGGTTGGTTACGAACCACAAGGAAGTTTCAGCCCTGATCCAAAAGGACAAAGTTGGGAAAAAGATTTGCTGTGCCTGCTTGAAGTTGCCGCAAGTTGTAATAATGCGCGCATCAATGCGCCTTCGGCGGAGCACCCAATGTGGACGAGTTTGGGCGACCAGACTGAAGCCGCGATGAAAGTGGCTGCCATGAAAGCGGGTATCCTGGAGGCTGCTCTCAATCAAATTATCCCGCGCGTGCATGAACTCCCGTTTGATGCGCGGCGCAAACGCATGACCACGATCCATCGTGAAACGAATCAAGAGATCGCGTTCGTGAAAGGCGCACCACGTGAAGTGCTGCAACTGTGCACGAAAATTTTCATGAATGGCGTGGCTGTCACATTAACGAATGAACTGCGTACTGAGATTCTCAACGTCAATGACGATTATGCGCGCGGCGCATTGCGCGTGCTGGCATTGGCGCGGCGGGATTTACCTCCCCGTTCGGGCTCGTACACTTCAGAAAATATTGAATGCGAATTGACCTTCATGGGTTTGATGGCGATGATGGACCCGCCGCGACCGCAAGTTGAAAAAGCAATTCAAACATGCAGGCAGGCAAATATCCGCATTGTGATGATTACCGGCGATTATGGTTTGACGGCAGAATCGCTCGCACGGCGTGTTGGGATGTTGACTACAAAGAACTCGATCATCCTGACAGGTGCAGAGTTGGATGAGTTATCCGATGTTGCCTTGCAGGAACTTCTGGATAAAGAAGTGTTGTTTGCCCGCATGGCTCCCGAACATAAAATGCGACTCGTCTCTGCCTTTCAACAACGCGGCGAAGTAGTGGCGGTCACGGGTGATGGAGTGAACGACGCACCTGCTCTGCGCAAAGCGGACGTGGGTATTTCAATGGGCATCGTTGGCACAGATGTAGCCAAAGAAGCCGCGGATATTATTTTGACTCAAGACGATTTCGGCGCGATTACGACTGCCATTGAAGAGGGACGCGGCGTATACGACAATATCCGCAAGTTCATTACCTATATTTTTTCAAGTAATATTCCTGAATTAATGCCTTTCATAGTCAAGGCAAATTTCCCACTAATACCTCTTGCTTTGAGTGTGCGCCAAATCCTTGCCATTGATCTTGGCACAGATATGTTCCCCGCACTTGCACTGGGTATGGAAAAGCCGGAGCCGGATGTGATGAACCGTCCACCACGTCCGCGCAACCAGCCCTTGATCGATAGCGGTTTGTTATGGCGCGCATTCGGCTGGCTGGGATTGATGGAAGCCGCATTATGCTTTGCGGGATTCCTAACGGTCTTTGTACTTACCGGACATACCGCCGAGATTGGTCTGCCATTCCTGGCTGGTTTGTCCATTCCTACCAATTGGAGATTCTCACTTCCGTTCAATCAAACGATCCTGCTGGCGACCACGGTGTATCACGCCGGTGTCGTGACTGCGCAAATCGGTAACGTGCTTGCCTGCCGTTCTGACCGGATGCGCAACTCGTCACTGGGATGGTTGAGCAACAAATATTTGTGGTTGGGGATTATCATTGAACTGCTTGGCATCACGGGTATGATCTACATTCCATTCCTCGCCAAAGTTTTCAATCACGTTTCCCTACCCATTTGGATGTGGGGCGGTCTGGCGATGAATGCACTCGTTATTTATTCGGTGGAATGGGTACGCAAATTGATCAAGCGCGGTATCCAAAAATATCGTACTGAAAAGCCTTCCAGGTTGACTCTTCAGGAGGTTGTGTAATGAAAATCATTATAATGGGTTGCGGACGGGTTGGTACACAAGTCAGCCTGTTGCTTGCTAAACATGGGCATGAAGTTACGGTCATTGACCATGATGCCAACGCGCTTTCAAAGTTGGGCGTAGACTTCAAAGGCAAGA
Source organism: Chloroflexota bacterium (assembly GCA_021414245.1). Taxonomy (GTDB): domain Bacteria; phylum Chloroflexota; class Anaerolineae; order Anaerolineales; family Villigracilaceae; genus Villigracilis. The sequence continues at coordinate 119,149 of JAIOOU010000007.1, read as the reverse complement.
TCGTCCATGGACTTGGTTTTGATCGAAACGTTTTGATCGAAGCGGGCATTGAAACCACCGAAGGTTTTGTTTCGGCCAGCGCCTCGGACAATGCGAATATCGTAGCTGCGCGAATCGCGCGCAACATCTTTCATGTGCCGCGGGTCGTGGCGCGTCTTTACGACCCGGTGCGAGCGGAAATCTATCAGCGGCTGGGGTTGACAACAATATCCAGTACAGCCTGGGGCGCGGAAAGAATCGTGGAAGTTGTCACTCACTCAGATCTGGATGTGCTGCATATCTTCAGGGATGGTGGCACAACCCTGGTAAGAATCGAAAGCCCTGCGCATTTGCATAAAGTCCGAGTCTCCCAAATGAACATAGCCGGAGAAATCGCAGTCACCGCCATTACCCGCAATGATCGGACATTCATCCCTGTTTCGGGCACGGAGTTTCAAGAGGGCGACACGATCTACCTTGCAGTTCTCCCTTCAGCCATGGTTCGGCTGGAGGAAATGCTTGGAATTGAAAGGAGGTAATTATGTTTGTCATAGTAGTTGGCGGTGGGAACACCGGCTCCCAACTTTCAAAATTCCTGATTGAGGCCGGCCACACTGTCCGGGTCGTTGAAGAGCGTCCGAATGTATTGAAAAAACTGGCGGCTGAGATCCCGAACGACATGGTCATTAATGGGGATGGAAGCTCACCGACGGTATTGGAAACCGCGGGCATCCAACAAGCCCAGGTCCTTGCTGCGGTCACGGGTTCCGATGAAACCAATCTGGTAATCACTTCATTGGGACGATTCGAGTTCAATGTTTCGCGTGTGATCGCGAGAATTAATAATTCCAAGAACGCCTGGTTGTTCACTCCGGAAATGGGGGTGGACGTCTCCCTCAATCAAGCGGAAATCCTTGCGCGCCTGACCGCGGAGGAAATGTCCATGGGTGATATGATGACCATGTTGAAGATCCGGCGCGGAAAATATTCCATTGTCGAGGAAAAAATCGCTCCTTCCGCGCTCGCAGTGGGTTATGCGTTGAAAGACCTGGTTTTACCAAACAACTGCGTAATATCGGGGATCATCCGCCAGGGTGAAATAGTTCTGCCGCGGGGAACGACCATCCTCGAAGAAGGGGATGAAATCCTTGCGCTCGTCGATGATGCGGCCCGTGCGCAGCTGGCCAAATTACTGGGCCGGCCCGGGGATTAATGACGGGAGTCTTGCGAATGCAGCAATCCTTGATTTCCGACTATCAAAAAGTCTCAGCGTTTCATAAGAATTCCGATTCCGGCCTGATTTTCTCTTATAATCACCCCATCATGACCACACGCACCAATGAAGAATGGCTTGCAGATCTTAAAGACTCGGGCGAAAAACATGAAGCAGCACTGAACGACCTGCGTGAAATCATCCAAAAGGGCCTGCCCTATGCTCTTTCCCGCTGGCTGTCCTCGGATAATCCGCTTTTTCAACCTTTGGTCGAAGAGGTTACACAGGAGTCCCTCCTGCGCGTCCTCGATCAGCTCGACACATTTGAAGGCCGCAGCCTGTTTACCACCTGGGTCCATAAGATCGCCATCCGCATCGCCTTAACAGAGCTTCGCCGCAAACGCTGGCGGGACGCCTCCCTTGATGAACTGACGGAAAACGAGGACGTTCCCCCGCCGCCCGGCCTGCTTGCTGATTCCCAGGCCTCACCGGAAACATCGGCGGAACGCTCTGATATGCTCGTGCGTGTACGCCGCATTTTGGAGGAGGAACTCACCCCAAAACAGCGTGAGGCATTGGTCCTGCTCGGGCTGCAGGATATGCCCATGGAGGAAGCCGCCAAACGCATGAAAACCAACCGGAATGCGCTCTACAAGCTTTTGCATGATGCCCGATTAAGGTTGAAACGGCGACTGGCCCTTGAAGACATCACCCCACAGGATTTATTAATGTCTTTCGAACAAAAGTAAGATTAATATTTTATTAATCGTCAAATTGGTAGCATGAATATCTCAGCCCTTTTTAAACGGATTAAAAATAGTTTCCGCCCGCAAGCCGAATTGCAGGATGAAGTCGTAATTAAATTCCTGCACGTTCTCGAACATGCCCGGGCCGAGGAATTATCCTGTGGCGACATGTTTGCCCGCCTGGACGAGTTTGTCGAAACGGAAGTGCAGGCCAAAGACGCAGGCAAGATCACTCCCCTGGTTCGGGAGCATCTCGATATGTGTCCGGATTGCTGCGATGAATACGAGGCACTGCTTGCAGTATTGGAAAATACCATTGAAAAATAAAAAATGACGGGATATCCCGTCATTTTTTATGCCTGTTTCCCGAAATTTTTCAATCATGGAAAAGCTTTTCCCCCGCACGGATTGCCACCTTTAATCTGTTTTCCGCCGGGGTGATCGGGCAGGACCACATTTCATTGTAGGCACAGTAGGGATTGTAGGCAATGTTGAAATCCACAAGAAAACGGCCCCCGGGCAGAGGCTCGGGTTCGAGGTAGCGACCCGCCGGGTATGTCTCCTTCCCGGCCAGGGCATCCACAAAGGGCATAAAGAAGCCGTGCTCGCTCTGGTAAATGGTTAATTCAGCCTGCTCTCCATCCACAACAAAATAAAATTTACCGAATTTCTCGTAGGACTGCACGTCCCCGGTCGAAGTTTGCATTTCAAATCTCTCGCGGACCGGGAATTCCTCCACCTTTACCTCAAGGCGCAATGAATCATCTTCAGGGAAATAGTTTAATCCCTTGAATTCCTTTCTTTGCTCGCGGTTCAGGGGGCTCTGCGGATGGCTTCCAAAAAACTCATCCTTTTCAGCGCGAAAATTATCCAACTCTGTCATGGTTCCTCCTATATGAGTACTAGACTGTCGGACGATTAATATTCTTACAAATTCCGAACAACGCCGGACTCAATTTCGGTCCCTTGCCAATTCAACTGTATTATGCTATTTTTAATCCAAAGGATTATACAATGTCTACATCGCAGAAAACCGTCATGATCATCGAAGATGAACCGGAAGCAGCCGAATTATTCGGGGAAATGATGCGCCTGAATGGCTTTAGAGTGCTGAAAATGTTTTCAAGTGCACCCGCCATCCCCATGATCATACAGGAAAAGCCGGATGTGATCATCCTCGATATCATGATGCCGGACATTTCCGGTCTTGAGGTTCTCCGGTTTATGCGTCGCGAACCCGGGCTTGCATCGATTCCCGTCATTGTTGTTTCCGCCAAAAGCATGCCGGGAGACATTAAGATCGGCCTCGAGGCAGGTGCGTCCAAATATCTCACAAAGCCCGTCGGTTTCCTCGAGTTGAAGCAGGCCGTGGAACAGGTTTTACAAAAGGTGTAACTTATCGCATGGGTCTGCTGCGCGCCTTCATCGCCATCGAACTTCCCCAACATCTTCAGGTTTCGATCGAAAAACAGACCGCCCGGCTTCACCAAACCCTGGGGGATCAGGTCATTCGATGGGTTCCCACCCACAACATGCATTTGACCTTGAAATTCATCGGGGACATCTCCACTTCGCATGTTGACTTCCTGAAACAACTGATTGCGCAGGAGGCAGCATCCCATCCGCAGTTTGACCTGCAAATCGGCGGCCTCGGTTCCTTTCCGACCCCGCGCCGGCCACGCATTTTATGGGCCGGCCTCCACGCCCCGGCCGACCTGGTCTCCCTGCAAAATGGAATTGAAATGGGCACAGCGCGGCTGGGATATGACAGGCAGGAACGTCCGTTCTCTCCCCACCTTACCCTTGGGAGGGTAAGACAGAACATCACCGAGATGGATATGCAAAAAATCCGGGCTGCCCTGGACACGATTCAACTTGGCAATATCGGCACAACCAGAGTAGACTCCGTCCATCTTATTAAAAGCGACCTGCATCCTGACGGTCCCGTTTACACCAAATTATTCTCGGCACCATTATCCAAACCCTGAGGTGAAATCTGAACGCATTGGAACTTGCACGCGAAATTGTGAACTCCCTGGAAGACAAGAAAGCGGAAGATATAGTCCTGATCGATATCAAAGATATCGTTTCTTTTACTGATTATTTCGTGATCTGCACCGGCACCAGCGACCGAATGATCGATGCCCTGGCCAAGGCCACGATCGAGGATATTCGTTCGAAACACAAAAAGAAAGGCAGGCAGCAGGGCTTTGCCCGGGACGGCTGGGTGGTGGTTGATTATGGTGATGTCGTGGTGCATTTATTCTCCCCCGATCAACGCGACTTCTACAATCTCGAAGAGCTCTGGGAAGACGGCAAAGTACTGCTCAGGTTACAATAACCCTGACAGGCAATAAAAACATTCATCATGGGAGTTTATTATGGATGAACAAGAGACAAAAGATTTCATAATACACGCATTGGTTAGACATCAATCACGAAGTCAAATCATTCAGGCCGTTTGTGAAAAAACCGGAATGAATTGGAAAGAAGCGGAAAAATTCATCTTCCTGGTAAGACAGCAAAACCTAAAAACAATCTCCACTCGTCAGAGTCCCTTAATCCTCTTTACGGGCTTAGCAATAATCTTGTTGGGTTTGATTATCTTAGCCTCGACCATATTGAAAACTCTAGGAGGCACAATCATCACCTTGCGGGTCTTTCCTGTGCCGGGATTGGGCAATGTATTCTACATCATACTTGGAGCGGGAATCATTATTGGCGGATTGCGTGGCATCTGGGATTCTTTGCGTCAGTTGTGGAATAGCTAATTAGTTTCTGCTAAAGAAACATCCCAAAGTCAAAGGCCTTTGGGATGTTTTACCACTCGATATAGAATCTCTTACTTCTCAAATATCCACTGATCTACTGCACGCTTCCAATCGACCAGTTCATCCTTCTTGAACCACAGGGCGACTTCACGTTCACCGGTCTCGGGTTTGTCCGAGGCGTGGATCAAATTACGGCCAACCTCGAGGGCGAAATCATGGCGAATGGTACCCGGCGCGGACTCGACCGGTTTGGTCGAACCAACCGTCTGGCGAACCGCCGCCACGGCATTGGACCCCTCCCACACCATGGCCATCACGGGCGCGGAGGTAATATAGGAGATCAACCCCTCATAGAATGGTTTGCCTTTGTGCTCAGCATAGTGTGTCTCTGCCAGCGAGGGGCTGACCTGAATAAATTTCGCGGCCACAAGCCTCAGGCCGCGGCGTTCAAAGCGTGCGATCACTTCACCGATCAACCCACGTTGCACACCATCGGGCTTTACAAGTACGAGCGTTCTTTCCACGGAAAATCCTCCAAAACAAAATATGCGGCGGGGGTCCTCCCCCGCCATTGACCCTAAAAGGCAGCCCGGAGGCCGCCTTTTCAGATTAACGAATTAATTCTTCAGCCTTGTTGTAGGATTCCAGGGCTTCCTTCAAACGATTGGCGCGCATATAAGCATCACCGAGGGTTTGCCAGATCCCCACCTCGACCGGATAGCGATATAAAGACTCGGTCAGATCCCGAATGGTCTCCTCGAGCTGCCTTCCTTTTTTAATCAATTTTCCGTAATGGTCCAATGCGGCCGGAATATCACCGCGATCGAGCTCTCCCTTTGCCTGGATCAGGACAGTATCGCCTGCCATTGATTCGGCTTGGCGGGCCCTGACCGGCATGGCAGCTTTTTTCTTTGAAACCTGCATCTCCACCTCTGGTTGACTCTTTTCAAGGGCAACGGGTTTTTGCTGCGAAAATTGTGCAGCAGGCTGCTTTTGGATCATATCGGGGGTCAATGGATGCCAATCGGAAGGCGAAGTCGGCTTGGGCTGTTGCACATCCTCGGCCTCCCACTTCTCCCGATGCTGCCAGGGGGGGGTATCCTCACCCTGCTCGACATTTTCCTGAGCTTCTGGGGCTTTTGCATCCGCACCTTGCAGCCAATCAGGCAGATCAGCCGGCTGGTTGGCTGGAGCAGGCTTCTCGGTCCGGACGGAAGCGGCGGGAATGGGTTCCTGACCAAAGGATTTTTTCCACAGATCATCCTCGAGGCTGGCTTGCTGGTCCTCGGCGTCGATCATCCAATCCGGGAGGCTTGAGCTGGAAAGTTTATCCTTTGTCTTGTCCGAAACTTCCTGGGCTTTCTTTGCAGCCAAAATTGAATCAGGAGTTGGGAGGGCATCAAAAGGAAGACTGGGTTCTTCATCCAATCCGCTCAGCCAGTTTGAGAGATCACTGGTTGACAGACTTTGGTCATTTAATGAAGCTTGCGAAACGGTTTCATCTTCAATGCCGCTTAACCAGGCAGGCAAGTCGGAACCTGGGGCAGCCGATTTTTGTTCGGGAACATTATCTGTTGGAGTCGGTGCTTCATTTAACCAGGAGGGTTTGCCGGCGCGAGGAGTATCTTGATGATCAACGGTCCCTGCTTCTTCAGCCTGTAAACCGCTCAACCAGTCAGGCAGGTCGGCAGGTTTGGCCGCCGGGGAGGATTCCAATTCCTGCTTTTCAAGATTACGCAGCCACATGCCGGTTTCATCATTGGCAGAGCCGGCTGAAGATGTATCTTCAAATTCGGCAAAGAATTGTTCGCCGATATTAAGCGCATTTTCAACCGCTTCCGGTTTTTGATTCTGTGTTTCCAACGCATTGGAGGCAGCCTGGGCTTCACCAATGGATTGGGCCTGCGAGACCCATTCCGGGGGCGTCTCGAATCGTTTGCTTGGATCGGTGACCAATTCTTCAGGTTTGGCACCATGCTTGGCGGCCAGGGACTCCAACCAGGCGACGGCATCGTCTTGTTCCTGTGCGGTCGATCCCAGGTGGTCTGCATTCGGAGCTGGTGTTTGAACCGCCGGTTCCTGCTGACCTAACGTTTGGGCCTGCGAGACCCACTCTGGGGGCGTTTCGAATCGTTTATTCGGATCAGTGACCAGTTCTTCGGGCTTGGCACCATGCTTGGCCGCCAAAGACTCGAGCCAGGCAACCGCATCGTCCTGTTCCTGTGCGCTGGAACCAAGGCTGTCAACAGAAGGTGTAACAGATGAAGTTCCACCTCCCTGCAGACTGAGATTCTGAGCTTGCGAAACCCAATCGGGGGGAATGTCACTGCGTTTATTCGGGTCGGTAACCAGTTCTTCCGGTTTGGCGCCATGTTTGGCGGCCAGGGATTCAAGCCATGCAACCGCATCATCCTGCTCGTGAGCAGAGGTGCCCAGATCTTGAACGGATGCAGCAGGCTGGGACGGCGTATTCCCTTCCAAACTGCTCAACCAATCAGGAAGTTTGGCTGGTTGGGCTGGTTCAGGTTCAATTGTTTGCGATCTGTCATCAAGACCGTTTAGCCAGTCCGGGGCATTTCCAGGAGTCATAGATTCGGAAATGGCGGGGTCTTCAAGTCCTCGCAACCAATCCGGAGCATTGCCAGATTGGACAGGTTCAGGTTGAGTCTGTGATTGCTGTGACCCACCAAGACCACTTAACCAATCCGGAGCTTCCACCGATTGACCTGGAGCAGAAGTCTGGGAATTATCGCCCAGTCCGCTCAACCAATCGGGAACATTTGCCGAAGGCAATGGCTCAGAAGCAGCCTGTACACCGCCCAGTCCACTCAACCAATCCGGGGTTTCGCCGGCTTGGGCGGGTTCGGATTTGAAAGAATCAAAGGGAGCGGCTGTAGTCGAGTCGGTTAATCCGCGCAACCAATCCGGAGTCTCAATGGACTGAGATGGGGCCTGGGATTGCGCAGGTTCGGAGGATCCAGCCGGCATCTGCCCTTTTAGCCAGTCCGGCATCTCGGCCGGCGCAAGACCTCCGGCAACCGGTTCCTGATCGAAAATCGAAGTGGGTTGTTCGGGGGTATTGGATTCTCCCCAACCTGCTGCACGCAGGAAATCAGGGATCTCGTCATTGGATTGCGAGACAGGAATTGAATCCGCAGATTGTTTTGAAGGTTCGGCAAATCCGCCGGACCTTAACCAATCCGGTTGTTCATCCGGGATGGACGCAGAGAGGGACGGAACAGCTGATGATGAACCGAGGCCAATGCCAAGTGATCTGCCCCACTCCTGACCCATGGGTACTTCATTTCCAGTATAGTCGAGCCGGTCCAGATTGATGGCCGCATCCGCAACCTCATTCGATTGAAATACAGATCCCTTCGCAAAGGTGGAATAGGGATCGAGCTCGCCCACACGGGTACGATAAGCCTGGGTGTTTTCCGCCGCGCCAGGCGTGGCCGGAAGCAATTCAACCATAATTCGATTCGCATCGAACGAGTATGGATATCGTTTCAATAATTGTGTACACATATCCGAGGCATCGGCTTTTTGACCGGCCTTAAAATAGGAAAGAGCCAGCAACACCTGCATGTCACCGCGCTGTGGATCCTGGGCGAGAACGGCCCGAATCTCGGCGATGGCCTGCGGATATAACTCGCCCTGAACATACATGTGCGCGAGAGCACCACGGGTCATTCGGATCTTCGGCGGTTCCATTCCATCCCGGCGGCCATACAGCCTTTGTAATTCACCTTGAATGGCGGCATTCGCGGATTTGGCCTCGAAGGCGCGTTCCATGTGCCAGATGGCATCATCCAGCTTGTTTTCCTCGTCCCGGATAATGCTCATCCCCACATGCGCCACAAAATCATCGGGTACTGACATCAAAACACGGCCAAAAATATCAACCGCTTCGTTGTATCGCTTCGATTCAAGATAGGACTTGCCCAGTAAACGGTAGGTTTCCAGGTGTTTCGGGAAGGATTTCAGGATATGATGACAGTGGGCAATGGCCTCCTCGGTTCTGCCCTGATCGATCATTCCTTCAATTTCACGATTGTAAATTCTTAACGATACTTTTGCCATTACCGGTTTCCTGAGGTCAAGTATGCCCGATTCATAAAAAATTTGCAAGACTATACGCTATTTTACTCGTAAAACAGGGGTAATGACGATACAAATTCATCGCTAAAAGCATGCGCAGACAACACGGCCTGGCGGGCTTCCGTCAATTTTGCCTGATCGTTGGCATGTATCTCGAATAGCGGCTCCCCGGCCTCCACCTTGTCCCCCACCTTCTTGTGGATGAGGAACCCAACGGCATGGTCGATCGGATCGCCCTTTTTGGCCCGTCCGGCCCCCAACGCCACCGATGCTTCGCCTACGATTCGAGCATGGACCTGTGAAATGAAACCGCTTCGAGGAGAATTGACCACCTCCACATATTTTGCCCGCGCAAATTTGGACATATCGTCCACATAAGCGGCATCCCCGCCCTGCGCCTTGACCAGCGTGCGGAAGGTCTCCAGGGCACTGCCGTCTGTAATGGACTTTTCCGCCATTGTCCGGCCTTCCTCCAAATCCTTTGCGCGCTGACCCAACGCGAGCACGTGTGCAGCCACATGCAGGCAGTGTTCATAATAATCCTTCGGGCCGCGCCCGCGCAGCAACTCAATGGCCTCGATCATCTCGAGCGCATTGCCCACTGCAGACCCAAGCGGCTGGTTCATGTCGGAAAGCAGAGCCACAGTCTTGCGCCCGGCCAGGCGGCCGATATCCACCATAAGTTCGGCCAGTTCGCGGCCTTGATCAAGGGTTTCCATGAAAGCACCCAGACCCACCTTTACATCCAGGACAATGGCCTGCGCGCCTCCGGCGATCTTTTTGCACATAATGGAAGAGGCAATCAAGGGCATCGAGGGAACCGTCCCGGTCACATCCCGGAGCGCATACATCTTCCCATCCGCCGGGGCCAGATCAAGCGATTGCCCGGTCAGAACTATGCCCTTTTCCTTTAATTGTTTCTTAAATTCATCTGTCGTCAGGTCCACGCGATAACCGGGAATGGATTCCAACTTATCAAGGGTCCCGCCGCTAAAGCCAAGTCCGCGGCCGGACATCTTCCCCACGGGCAGCCCGCAGGCCGCCACCATCGGCATAACCGAGATGCTGGTCTTATCCCCCACGCCGCCGGAGGAGTGCTTATCGACGGCGATATCGACCACCTTGGAAAGGTCAAGGACCTGTCCGGAACGGGCCATCGCCAGTGTCAGGTCCGCAGTTTCAAAGGGGGTCATGCCGTTCAATAATACAGCCATGGCAAAAGCGGAAGCCTGATAATCGGGAATGTCCCCGTTGGTAAATCCGTGTACGAAAAAATCGATTTCCTGGGAGGTTAATTCCTTCCTATCGCGTTTTTTGATGATGATGTCGACCGCGCGCATGTAAATCTCCTTGTATGAATTCTATTTTATCGCAAATGGCGAAAGGACGCGGGAGGCAGACGCCGGGAATAAAAAAAACCGCAAACATTTTTCATATTTGCGGTGCATTCCGTGTTGCGTGGGTCAGCGTTTGACCAGTTTTTGACCGTCTTTCCCATCCTGCACGGTCCAGCCCTGGGAGGAGATCAAATCCCTCAGGCGGTCGGATTCGGCAAAATCCTTGCGGGTACGGGCAGCCTGTCGTTGCTCAAGCAGTTCCAGGGTTTCGGCTGGAGGCGTGTCGGCCTCGTCCGCCTGGGCGGGAGTGCTCATCACGAGTTTCCATGCATCGGGGTGAAGTCCCTGTTCAAGGGAAGAAGGCGGGGTGAACCGTCCAAGTTCCGTCAGGGGAAATTTCACACCAGACGGGTGCATCTCCATACTGTTCTGCTTAAGAATGGAAACCGAACTTACTCCGCTGACTTCGCAGACCGCCTTATCAAAATCCACAATGATGCCCGAATGTTCATCCAAACCGATCAAAATATTTTCCGGCGGCAATAATTTACGCCACTGCTCGAAGCGTTCAATGCCCACAAAACAACGGCTGGTATCCAGATCGATGCCGCCTTCGGCATTGTTCCAATGCGGTACAAAAGAGACATTCATCCCAAAATCCGCAAACAGGTCCAACCCAAGCTTGGTATGGACCTCCTCACCCACTTTGTAAATTTCATATACAGGCAGAGCCCATGCCCCGACCGATATCGTGGCGGCCGATGCGAATATCAACGTGGCTCCCATCCGATGGCGTGCACGGATGATATCCCAGGCAAGGGTGCCTTTCAACTGCCGGACCGCATAGCTTGGGCTGCCCGGTCCCATAAAGATCATGTTTGCCTGTAACAAAGGCTGTAAAATTTCCGGGTTGTCAGGGCTGAAAACAGTCCCTTGCTTGCGGGCAGGGATGATGTCCACAAGCGGCTTGTAATTCTGCAGGCGCGTTTTGAGAAATTCACCCACCTTGCCAGCCACCTGTGCAGAATTCAATTCGAAGCCGGCCGTCGTTTCCATCACGGCGACCCGCAGGGGGTCCGGAATCTGACGGGCAAGGGACTCGAAAATCCGCCCTCCTGCGAGGGAGGTTTCACCGGAACCAAGAAAGGCAATGCGTCCTAAAGTCATGTTAATTGGATGAGTCGTTAAGTTGGTCTATTACGTTAAGGAATTCCTGGTTATCGGGAATATCCCTCATGGAGGCACCGTAGTGAACAAATCGAATGCGTCCCATCACATCCACGACGCAATTCAACGGCATGCGGCCAAGCTTAAATAAATTTACCTCCTGACGGTATAAATTTGACACCAGATGATCGGGATCTGGCAGGCCGATAAAGGGAATATTTTCCTTTGCCCAGTAACTTTGAAAAGAGGTCAGGGTGTCCGGCCCGATGGCGATTACTTGGGCTCCCCGCTCCGTGAAAGCGGAATAACTATCCCGCATGCGCGCCAGCTGCGCGCGGCAGTAGGGTCAGAGGAATCCACGCAAGAAAGCAAGCACGACTGGCTTGCTTCTCCTATATGAAGAAAGTCGAACAATATTGCCAGCCAGGTCCTTCATTTCAAAATCCGGGGCAAGTTCCCCCGGTGTAATCAGGTTTGAAATCATTTTTGATCCAGGAACTTTATTACATTTTCCATGAAACGGTCAGGGCATTCTTCATGTGGAACATGTCCGCATTTCGGCAGCAAGACCAATTCTGCGCCGGGAATCTCCTTCGAGACAGCTTCAAAATACCAGGGACGGATGATCCGATCATCTTCCCCGCCAATGATCAAGCTGGGAACCGTCAGATCAGGCAATTGGGGCCGCAGCTCAGGAAAGGGCGGCGCAAAAGTCAATTCGTAAAGGGCGCGATCCCAATTATCCGCACGCAAAGGTTTGCGATACCCTGCAATAATTTCATCCGTGACCAAAGCCGGGTCCGACCATGCGCGCAGGATCGTCTCATTTCCCGTTTCAGCAATGTTCCGCACCAGCAAGGGACCGAGATGCCGCATTTGAGGAGTACGCATCAAGGGCAACGCCCATTCCGGAAACTGCGGACCCCGTCCTCCGCCCAGACCGGGGTCAACCAGAATCAGGGACTCAACCCGTTCCGGATATTTCAATGCAAAAGCAACCGAGACCCCGCCGCCGGCGGAATTCCCCACCAGAACCGCCTTTTCAACTTCCAATGCATCCATCAATCCGTGCAACAATTCAATGTTGGCATCCATGCCATATGGATTCGCCGCCCAGGTCTCAGGCATGGGGCGTTCAGTCAATCCAAAGGCCGGGCGGTCATATGCGATCACCCGTCCGCGCATCGCGAAATCATCCATCACCTCACGCCAGGAATACACACTCGCGCCAAACCCATGTAAAAGAATGAAGGTGGTTTTCCCTGCGCCCTCCTGCTTGTAATGGACAGTGACATGGTTAATCTCTATAAATTTACTGTCCGGGTCGGCAATCGCTGATTCAGGGACAAGCCCTTCGAGAGCGGGAACAGGGATCAGAAAAGGCCCGATCATGACCGAGGCCAACACAAAAACGACGATCCAGATAATAATCTTTTGCCAACGTTTCATTTGTTTGACTTTTATTTTCTTAATTCCTGCAGAAATTCAACCGTGGCACTGACGACCTGGGCCTGTTGTTCCGACCTGGAGATCGTCGCTTCATTATCTCCGGGCTGCGGACCGTAATCGCCAAATTGCGCATGATTGCCGCCTTGAATGACGACATAACGTGCGTCTGATGTCAGAAGTGGTTTGGTCTCATCGAATTTCACCATGCCAGCCATATCGTTCGTCCCATAAATGGACAACATCTTCAAGTCGCTGTTCTTCAATGAATCATCGGCAGGATAGGAAGCCCAGAAGATCAGGCCCTCGATCTCAGGGTGATCTTTCGCAAACAAGGCCGAGGCCACTCCCCCAAGCGAATGTCCACCTGCTGCCCAATGATTAATTTCCGGAAATTGCGAAAAGGCCGGGGCACCCGCATTAATATCAAAGAAGGCCAGGTTCAAACGTACCGGCACCAGCACAACCAGATATCCCTGTTCCGCTATGGCATGCAGGGGTGCTGCGTAAGACCGGTAGTCCACCCGGCCGCCCGGATAAAAGATGAAACCGGTATCGGGCTGTTTGTCCGCGGGCTGGAAGGTAATAAAATCGCCAACCTGAACAATGACCGAGGGATCGGATTTCAGGGCAGCCAAGGCTTCGGTCCGCGGACCCATCGGAGTTTCCGCCCAGCCTGCAAATCCCAGGATGGATGCGACAATAACAGCCAAAAGGCCAAGAAGGATTCGTTTAACTATTTTCATGAATGAGGTTTCTCGCTTTTTTCCAAATTTGGTCAAACATCTCAACAGTGAGTTTTCCGGTCAGGGTGTTTTGCTGGCTGGGGTGATAGGAGCACAATACCTGGACCTTATTTTGCAGGAGATAAGACGCCCCGTGACCAAATTTATATACCGAATTGCGCGCAGAATATATGCGCAGGATCCTCTCAAATGCTATCCGACCCAGACAGACGATCACTTTCGGTTGAAGAATTTCCAGCTCCCGCTCCAAATATGGCTGACAGTTGGATAATTCCCCGGGACTGGGCTTGTTATCCGGCGGAGCGCAACGGCCTGACGCGGTGATGTACAAATCCTTGAGGATAAGACCATCGCTTCGGGACTCCGCCCCGGGCTGGTTCGCGAACCCGGACCGATACAACGCCGGGAAAAGGAATCCGCCCGAGGCATCGCCTGTAAATTGACGGCCGGTACGGTTTGAACCGTGCGCTCCGGGGGCAAGCCCAACCACGAGCACACGCGCCTTTGGATCCCCAAATCCCGGGACGGGTTTGCCCCAATACTCTTCGTCTTGGTAGGCCTTGCGCTTGACGCGCGCAACTTCCTCCCGCCATTCGACGAGGCGCGGGCATTTGCGACAGGCAATGATTTCTTTATTAAGAGTTTCCAGGGTTTTCATCATGATGCATTTACATAGCTTAAGTCGGAAAGATCGAACGTTTAATCAATCAACATCGCATCCCCGAAGGAATAAAAACGATAACCTTCTTTGATGGCTGTCTCGTAAGTCTGCAGGATTCTTTCGCGCCCAGCAAATGCGCTGACCAGCATGATCAGCGTGGATTTTGGCAGATGGAAATTCGTGATCATCGCATCCACCACTTTGAATTGATAGCCGGGCAGAATATAAATGGAGGTTGGGCCGCGGAATGCCCCGATCTTCGATTGACGGTTAATGGAAGATTGGCTGGCAGCGCTCTCCAGGGTCCGAACCGAGGTCGTACCTACTGCAACCACCCGTCCCCTCGAATTTTTGGTTTCATGGATCAGGTCCGCAGTTTCCTGCGGGAGTTCGCACCATTCGGTGTGGATTTTGTGTTCTTCAGGATCTTCCTCTGTCACAGGCGCAAATGTATCCAAACCGACATGCAGGGTGACATAAGCGATCTTCACCCCTTTACTCTTTAGTTCATCGAGTAATTCCGATGTGAAATGTAAGCCTGCCGTTGGTGCGGCTGCCGAACCCGCATCCCGCGAATAGACGGTTTGATAACGTTCGGGGTCGCCTAACTTTTCGTGAATATATGGCGGGAGCGGCACATTTCCCACTTTTGAAAAATAAGGCTCGATGGGTTCGGAAAATTTTATCAGCCGCTCAGAACCTTCGAGGATCTCTGCGATCTCAGCTTCAGGTCCATTCTCGACTCGCATCTTCCTGCCTACGCGCAGACCTTTGCCGCCCACCAGAGCTTCCCAGGTCAATTCATCACGCTGCCGGAGTAGCAGCAATTCCACCTGGCCGCCCGTATCTTTTTTGGCAAATATGCGGGCCGGAATAACGCGTGTACGGTTTACGACCAACAGATCCCCCGGTCTTAGGTGATCAATGATATTGCGGAATATTTTGTGTTCGAGCGCACCGGAATCCCGATGAAGGACCAGCAGGCGTGAAGAATCACGCGGCTCGGCGGGAGTCTGCGCAATGGAGGACTCAGGAAGATGGTAGTCGAAGTCGGATGTTTTCAATAGGATTTACTTTTATTTATTCATAAATTTCGAGAGCAAATTCAGGATAATGGTGATCAGAATCGAAACCAAAATCGAACTTGTAAGCGGAAAATAAAAACTTCCATTTTCCCCTTCGATGCGAATATCACCGGGCAATCTTCCAAATGGAATACCGAATTTAGCGGCAAGGTAAACTCCCCCGCCAATGAGAAATAAAATAATCCCACCAAACATCAGGTGTCGGGCAATGTTTTCCATAACGATATGCTTGAACGTGCAAACCTTCCAACTTTATAACAAACGCGCCTGCCCCTGCTCGGTGTACGCATATCCCAAATGTTCATACGCGGACTTTGTGGCGACACGGCCCTGGGGGGTACGATCCAGAAAACCAAGCTGCAAAAGATACGGCTCGACCACATCCATGATCGTATCCTGTTCCTCGCTGATGGAGGCGGCGATGGTGTTCAAGCCAACCGGTCCGCCGTTGTATTTTTCAATAATGGTGCGCAGTACGCGGCGGTCCACATCATCCAGGCCGAGCGGATCGACCTGCAGCAGGTCCAGCGCTTCCTTGGCAACATTCTTCGTAATCACGCCGTTCGCGCGGACCTGGGCAAAGTCACGCACGCGCCGCAGCAAACGCAAGGCCACGCGCGGCGTACCGCGCGCACGGCGCGCCATTTCCATGATGCCATCCTTTTCAGCTTCCACCTTTAACATACCTGCGGCCCGTGTCACAATGGATTGCATGGCTGCGGGATCGTAATAATCAAGACGGTAGACCGCACCGAAGCGCGCCCGCAAGGGGGCTGTCACCAGGGCAAGGCGGGTCGTGGCACCCACAATGGTAAAACGCGGCAGCTTCAATCGAATCGAACGGGCCGAAGGCCCCTTGCCGATGACAATATCCAGCGCAAAATCCTCCATGGCGGGATAAAGCACTTCCTCCACTGCGCGGCCCAGGCGGTGGACCTCATCGATGAAGAGCACGTCCCCGGCGCGCAGGTTGGTGAGGATCGCGGCCAGGTCGCCTGCGCGCTCAATCACCGGTCCAGCCGTAACCTTGACGTTGACTCCCATTTCGTTGGCAAGCACATGCGCGAGTGTTGTTTTTCCCAGTCCTGGGGGTCCGTAAAAAAGAACATGATCCAAAGCCTCGCCGCGTTTGCGGGCAGCATCGATCAAAATGGATAGATTCTCCTTCACCTGATCCTGTCCGATCAGATCATTTAATTTCTCGGGACGAAGAGCATTGTCGATGCGGTCATCGGGTTTGGCTTCGGGGTCGAGGGGGCGGAGGGGTTTGCTCATGAGGGCGATTATAACAATAAACCGCCGGCCAGCTTTCGGTTAAGCTTGAACCGGCGGTCTATTAAAACAGGGATGACACAACATGCGGTCATCCCTGGGAAAAGATTTGCTCTTCGGCAGTCTGGCAATCATGGCCAAAAAAATAAGATGACCGTAGACCCATGACTTTGCGTCACCAGGTTTCCCTGATTTTGCCTTTCGGAAAGCCGGTCGGTCCTGACCACAAGATTTGTGATTTTAGACGCTCTGGCTTTGCGTCGCCGTCTTTTGGCGGTTTTGCTTTTGTCGGCAGCCTGGCGGCCTTGACTCAGTTCAGCTTTAGGCCCATGGCTTTGCGTCACCGGGTTTGCCCGGTTTTGCTCTTTCTCGGAGCAATTTTATTATTGCACTTTTTATTTTTGTTTTCAATCACACAGATGTTCTATGAAAACACAGGCTTACTGGCTCGCATCCAAAAACGTGGCCTCAACGGTCATGCCCCAGCGCAATGCGGGATCGGGGTTTTCAATCCGCACTTTTACGGTGTACAGAATATCTCCACCCTGCTGGGTATAAGCCTGGCTGATGTCCGTGATCGTTCCCTTGAGAGTCAGGCCCGGCAGGGCATCGGGTACCAGTGAGACCTTTTGACCGGCGCTTAATTTCACCACTTCCAGCTCGGTGACATCCGTGGTCTCCACGATCCACGAGCTGAAATCGGCGACACTGACTGCGCGGGTGTCTGTGCCAACCTGTTCACCCACTTTTACATTGACCTCGGCCACGATACCGTCAAACGGAGCGGTCAATACGTAACTGGAAAGTGCGTCCTTCGCAGCCTCAAGATTGGCCCTGGCCATGGAAAGCTGATCGGCGTTCGGACCATCGAGACTGATCTCATATTGATATTTGGCTTCCGCTTCCGCACCGAGCGCAGCATCGTAGGCAGCCTTGAATTCATCACGATCCCGCATGGTGGCTTCCAGATCGCGGATCGCCTGATTCAAATCCTCCTGGGCGTTTTCAAGGTCATCCTTTGCGGTTTTGCGCTTGGCATTATCCTTGTCCAGGTCCTTATATTTATCAAATTCCTCCTGGGCATCCTTCAGGTCCTGCTGACGATCCTCGACTGCGGCCTTGTCGTCCTCAATATTGTCCTCGATGGTATCGACATTCACGTCCTCCCATTTCTTTTCGGCAGCGGCACGCGCAATCTGCGCGTCCATGTAGACCTGCCAGAGTTTCGCCCGGTCACCATTTTCCATGCGAAGGAGGGAATCATACGCGTTTTGAGCAATGACCAGCTGCGCCTCAGCCCCACCCGCATTTGCGAGGCGCACCAGAACATCGCCCTGCTTGACGGTGTCTCCGGCTTTAACCAATACTTTTTCGACCACACCGCGGGCCTGGAAGGAAAGGCTCGTGGCGTGAATGGGTTCCAGACGGCCTTCAGCAACCACTTCATTTGTGGAGACCACGTTTTCAGAGACAGCGGCAGCTGGCGGCTGGGTCCCGCAGGCGGAAAGCGCAAGGGACAGGATGATCAGTGTTGCAATGATATGTAATGTAAGTTTTTTCATTTTTTACCTTTTTATAATATAGGACTTTTTACTCGTACGCCAGCACTTCACGGATCGTGAGGCGGGCCGCATTGCGGGCCGGCAAAATGGACCCCACCACTGAGAGAATCAGCACCAAACCAAACCAAATGGCATATCCCAAATACGTAAAAACCACGTCAATGGGAGTTTCAAACACAGCCAGACTGACAATATAGGAAAGCCCGTAAGTGAACGGTATGGAAATACCAATTGCCAGAACAAACGAAATTGTACCAATCACGAAGCCTTCCGCAATAATGGTCCGCATGACAACCCGGTCATCGGCGCCGATCGCGCGCATGATCCCGATCTCACGCGTTCGTTCCAGCACATTCATTCCCATCGTTCCGGTCAACCCCATGGCCCCGACGATGGCGGTCAGGATGGCCATGATCAGCAGGAAGACCACCAGAATATCGAGACTCTCCGAAGCGGTATCCAGTGAAGCCAGGCCTGATTCGGATTTGCGTACTTTAAATCCCTGATCGCGGAAGAAATGGTCAAGTTTCTCGGCCATGAGGTCTTGTTCCGCACGGCTGTGTCCCGCAGTCACCATGCGGAACGAATATGAGCGGTTTGCCAGATCAGAGATCTGCGAAATGTACTCATAGGGTGCATATGCAAGAATCCCTTCATTACCGACGAATTTGAAGATCCCGACCACCTCCCAGGATTCCTTTCGGCCCTTGATCTTGATGGTTAAATGATCACCAGGCTTCAAACCGGGATAGTAATCAAGCACTTTTTCACTGATTGCAAGCTTGCGGACGTCGTCCTTGCGGATCCAACGTCCGGAAGCCAGGATCGGATTGATCAGTTCACTTTCCGCAGGCGGGGCCAGCAGGTTGATGTTCTCCGCGACCAGACCATCCGGGTACAACAATTCAGTGCCGATAAACTGCCAGCCTTCCACACGTTCGATACCATCCACCTGCAGGGCATATTGTTCCACCTCGCGCAGGCGATAGGGCTGGTCAAAATCCATGGTGACATCGGCACGGAAATAACTGCCGATCTGCTCAACATAATCGTGCAAGGTCACGCGCACGTTGAACACAGCAATGAAGATCGCCCCGCCCATGGTCAAGGTAAAGAGGGTCAACACCAGCCGGCCGCGGCGCCGGAAGGTATTCCGCAGGGAAATGATAAAGGGCCGCGGGATGTGAATGCCGCGAACAGCCAGAATCCTTGTCACGCGTACAAGCATGTAATCGAACCAGGGTAAACGATCGGGCTGACCTTTCTGGGGTTTGTTCTCATCACCAGCCAGGTCCCCGCTCAATGCCCGCAGAACCGTAATACGCGAACCATTCAGCACCGGGGCAAGTCCGGCAACAAGAGGAACCAGCAGCCCAACCGCAATCTGAACCGCAAAAGCCATCGGGACAATGCGATAACCCAGCAGGTTAAAGCGCAATTTGGTTGCAATGAACAACGCCAGGCCGTAGGCTCCCTGCCCACCCAGGGGGACGGCGATCAACAAGGCCAACACACCAAAAGCCATCATGAGAGTCAGGTACATCACGAAGACCTGTTTATTCCTGCCGCCCACCAGTTTGATGACACCAATGTGGCGCAGGTGTTGACTCATCAGTGCGCTTAAAGTGTTCGCGATCAGGGAACTCGACAGGAAAACGATCAGGATTCCAAGCGCCAACAAAATGCCAAGAACGGCATTCAGGGTGTCTGCCATGGGATGCTTGTGGGTTTCAGAAAAGCGGGTGCGTATTACAGACGTGCCGTTTTTTTCCAGGCGGTCCTTCAATTCCGTACCCACCTCACGAATGCGGGCGATATCATCCTGCCCTTCCGAAATGATCACATACGCGCGGTTGAACAGTTCGGGCTGGCGCAGGGTCGGCATGGTCTTCATGACCGTATATCCAAAGGGTGGAGCAAGAAAATCCCCCGCCCCTGTGCTTACATCCTGGACAATACCGACCACCTGCAGGTTCTTAAGCGTGCCGTCCGGCAATTCAAAAACCAGATAGTCGCCGACTGCGACATTCATTTTTTCAAGCGCATCCTTCTCCAGAAGGATCTCATCCTTTTGCGCCTCTTTTGCGCCAGAAACCGGCACCAGCAAATTGACCTGGTTCGTGCTGAAGTCCTCCATCGCAACCAGATCAATGGACACCCATTGATCGCTGTTGACGGGATGCACCCGGAAGTTGATCACGCGCCGGCCCTCCGCCTCCTGGACCCCATGCGCATTATGAATCGAGGTCAACACATCGTCGTTGTAATTGGCGGTCCGAAGCTCGATGTTTGCAGGCTGGTTCAAAGCATATGAAGCACTCATGTCGTTGGAAATGATCTCATAGGCCCCGGAGATCACCCCAATGGAAAATACACCCACTGCAATGGAAAAGACCACCAGCAGGGTGCGGGCCTTATTGTCAAACAGATCGTGAAATACCTTACGCCATCTTGGTCGCATAATTTCCCTATTTCCCGGCGGGCTGTAAACGCATCGCAGGGATGGTCACCTTTCTACTTTAATAACTCGCTTATTTCGCCTACAGAGTAGGGTTTTACAGTCACATCACGGACCCCGCCGCGCAGGAATTGCGTAACTCGTTCAGGATTGATTGCGGAAGTCACAATTACGGTCCTTGAGTCGAGTCCGGCCTTTGAAAGCGCAGATAGCACCTCGATCAGGGGCACCGAAGCGATATTCTGATCGACAAGAATAAGATCTGCGGCCGGCAGCTTCTTGAGATCAGTGGAGCGGGTTAATTTCACCTTTGTATCTTTGAGCAAATCCGCAAAGAGAGCTGCCCAGTCATCCATATCATCGATTAACAGAATATTATTGACGCTGCCCGTTTCGACCTTCCCTGCACCTGGGCGCCCCTGGGGCATGAACAGGGCCACCGTTGTGCCTGCACCAGGTTTGCTGACCAGGGCGATATGTCCCTGTGATTGCGAAATAACATGCATGGCAGCCGGCAGGCCAAGGCCGTGATGAGTCACCCCGCGTGTTGAATAAAACGGGGACCAGACCTTCTGCATCACTTCATCGGTCATCCCCTGGCCGTCATCCTCGATCCTGATCTCAAGCATCCCGCGATCCTCCGTGGGGTGTGCACTGACCTTGACCGTTTTTGCCCCGGCTTCGACTGCATTCTGCAAAATATTGCCAAAGGCCCGCGTGAGCTGGGTGCTATCGGCCATGACATAAGCAGCGGAAGGGTCAATTTTGATTTGTAACAGATCCTCTGAAATATCACGCAGGTGGGCGGCCGTCTTGAGCACGTCTGCGATTAGAACGGGGCGCGGCTTTTGTTCACGCACTGCGCCGATCAATTGCTCCTTCACCTGAATGATCATGGCAGCGCTTTCAGCGATCATATCCAGGTCTTCCTTAAGCGACTCGAGATCCACCTGTCCATCCGCGATTTCCTCCCGCAGGCGCGCCACCGTCAGCGAGATCGGAAGGGTCTTGTTGCCGATCCAGTGGATGGCCTCCGTGGAAGCCGTGGTCAGCGCTTCAAAGACGCTGTTGCGCAGAATCTCATTATGCGCCTCCTTGAGTTCATCGATCAAATGCGCATTGTTGATGCCCACCGCCAGATGTTCGGCCATGGTCTGCAGGGTGGTGATGTCATCCTCGCCAAAAGCCTGCTCCTCCGAGCTTTGAATGGTCACCGCGCCCAAAGCCTTGCCGCCATAGATCAAAGGCAGGGCCATTTCTGAACGGGTATGCGGCAAATGCGGATTCTTGAAGTGCGCCCGCTCCTCGCCCACATCCAGGGCGATCCGGGCTTCGCCCATCGCAATGCAGGCGCCGATCATCGAGTCAGTGCCGACCTTCAGCTTGTGACCTTCAGCCACCATGGCTTTGCCCGCCTTGCCATAACCTGCGCGCAGCACGGCATATTCGCCCTTTTCGTCCAATAAAAATACACCCGCATAATACAAACCATATGCTTCACAAATAATGTTGACGGTTTGAGGCAGTAATTTCTCCAGGTCAAGGATCGAGGTGACCTCCCGTCCCACACGGTTGGCGGCCTTCAATAAACGCGAGCGGCGTTCGGCCTGGCGGTGCAGGTTGGAATTTTGAATTGCGATCGCAAGCTGATCCGCCATGGTCTGCAGGGCGGCAATATCCTCCTCATGGAAGGCAGCCTCCTCGGTGGATTGAACGGTCAGGGCACCGATCACCTCCTCCCCCATAATCAAGGGGAGCGCCATTTCGGAACGCGTCTCCGGCAGGTCGGGATTCTCAAAGAAGACCGCCTCGGCTCCCACATCCAACGCAATGCGTCCCTGGCGATTGGCGATGCAGGCGCCGATCATCGAGTTGCCGCCCACGGCCAGTTTGTGTCCCGCATTGATCATGGACTTGCCGGCAGCGCCGCGCCCTGCCTTCAGGACGGCGTACTGTTTGGTCTCATCCAGAAAGAAAACACCGGCATAATAAAAGCCGAACTCGTCACAAATGATGTCCACCGTGTGTTGCAGCAATTCATAGGGATCCAGAATGGTCGTGATGTTCTTGGCAGCGCGGGCCGCGGCTCTCAATAAAATCGTCTGTCGTTGGGGTTCGTTTGTCATGCCTGCCTCTTATTTTCCTGCCAATATTTTTTGGATCAATTCCACCAGACCCTGTTCACGCCCTTTTACAAAGAAGGCATTCGCGCCGCGTGAAACAGCATCCTTGGCGCGGCTGACTTCATCATACGCCGTCAGGATCACAACGGGCAGATCCGCTTTTTTCTTTTTCAGATCATCCAACAGGTCCAGCCCCGCACCGCTTTTCGGAGTGCCATCAAAACCAGGCATATTGAGGTCCAAAACTGCAATGCTGATCTCATCGGGGTTTTGCATAAACAATTCACTTCCGCTGATGCAATCCGGGGCCGTAATCACATCAAATCCTGCGCGCAAAAGGGTCTTCTCCAAACTGCGCTGGATCAATTTTTCATCATCCACCAAAAGAACCGTCGTCATTCGACCTCCATCTTATTTTTTCTCCGCAGGCAGTTTTACCGAAAATAACGCGCCCTGGCCTGCTTCACTTTCCAACGAAATACTTCCGCCGTGCTGGTTGACGATCTGCATGACCGAGGAAAGTCCCAGCCCTGTTCCGCCGCTGCCACCCTTTGTGGTAAAGAACGAAACCCAGATCTTTTCCTGAATCTCCCTCGGAATGCCGGGGCCGTTATCCTTAATGGTTACCAGCACAAAATCCGGGTCGTCCGCACGGCGGCCTTTGACCTGAATCTTCGGGTCCAAAGATTGTGACAACGCCTCCCAGGCATTTTTGATCAAATTATTAAAGACCTGCTCCATCTGCCTTGCATCCACATGCACATCCGGCATGTTCCGGTCCCACTCCATCTCCACCACGCCTTCCGGCAAATTCATGCCCGCCACGGTGCTCGAGATCATGTCAGGCAGGGAAACCGCTTCATCGTTGCGCTGGCGGGCAGGGCCGATCAGCCCTTCCTTAATATCAAGGATGGTGACTGCGCTGTTTTCAACGATATCCAGGTCCTCGAAAATGGATTCGGGACTGACCAAAGCCTGCAAACGGTTCGGCTTCATGGCGGACATCTTCGCGAGGACATCCTTCAGGTCAATGCCCATTGCCTGCGCCTCCTGCCTGACCGTTTGGACTGCCGCCTGGACCGATTCATTTTTCAACTCTGACACATCCAGAAGCGCCGTCAGGGCAAGCAGATATGGCAGGTCTTCACGCACACGCCGGACACTGCCGGGAATCGGAGCAGCCTTGTTCCCCACCCAATGAATGGCCTCGCCCGTAGCCGTGGCAATGGCCTCGTATGTTTTGGTTCGCAACAGTTCCGCACTGGCCGCTTCGAGTTTGTGCATGGACTGGGCATTATTGATCGCGATCGCGATCTGATCGGCCATCATTTGCAGGGAGGTAATGTCCTCCTCAGTAAAGGCATTCAACTCGTTACTTTGCACAGTCACTGCGCCAAAAGACTGGGATTTGGACACCAACGGCAGGGCGATCTCGGAACGTGTGTTGGGTAAATAGGGATTTTTGAAACGAACATCGTCCCCACCCGTCCCGAGGGCGATCTGGGCCTGCTGGCTCAGGATGGCGTTCCCGATCATGGACTTCTCATCCACCGGCAGGCGGTAGTTTTCAGCAAGCATCTGCCGTCCCGCCAGGGCATATCCCGCGCGCAAGACAGCCCACTGCCCATCCTCGGTCAGTAAAAAGATCCCGGAGTAATACAGGTCAAATTCACTGCAGATGATGTTTACGGTGTACTTCAACAGGTCATCCAGGTCCAAAATGGAGGTGACCATCTGTCCCACACGCGCAGAGGTCTCGAGCAGTTTATGCCTGCGCTCCAACATGGAGAACATTTTCTGATTCTGTTGCAGCAAATGTTTGTTCTTTTCAACCGTACTGCTTAAATGGCGGATGCTGTCTTCGAGCCGATGCACCAGCTCCTGCTGATAAGCCTGCAAGTGGACAACGGCACCCTCAAGATGCTCGACTTTTCCATTAAGATACGCATCGACCTGCTCCACAAAATGATCATCAAGGGGTTTGGAGATAAAACCCACCGCACCTGCCGCGAGAGCCCGTTCGCGGGCACCCGGGCTGGTGTCAGCAGACAGGATCACGACCGGAGTATTGGGAAGCATCTGGCGCAAGCGCGTGGCAGCCTCGCTCCCCGACATATTCGGCAGGTTGTGATCTAGCAGAACCAGACCGGGATGCGTCTCCTCGGCCAGCTGCAAGCCATCCAACGGGTCGGAGGCTTCGAGAATGACATACCGGTTTGCAAGCAAACGCCGCACGAGCGAACGGGATTCGTCGCTGTCTTCTATATAAAGGATCTGTGGGAGCTTGCGCGGGTCCTGCATGGACATAAAAAGTTTGAATACCGGACGGCATCAGCCGGTACGGTGATCTTCTATCTTGTGAGCTTCCAGGCGCTTCTGGACAGCCTTTGAAATGGCTTCGACGGTGATGGGCGATTCATTCATCACACGTACAAAGTCCGCCCGCGGGATGACAATCGTCTCGACAGGTTTACTTCCCGCCCGCACATTGCCGATGGACCGGCCGCCGCGCAGCAATTCTGCTTCACCGAAGAATTCGCCCGGCTGCAGACGCGAAACGACATACTCCTGTTTTTCCCTATCCTGCAGGATGACCTCCACCTCGCCTTTGCGGATCATAAAGAAATAATCCACACTTTCATCACGCGAGATGATGGTCTCGTTCGGCTGGTATCTGCGTTCCTGGGCCAGCTTGGTGAACTCCAGCATGTGACGGTGCCGTAACTTCGGCAGGGATTTGGAAATGGTCTCATTGATCAGTTCGCCATCCGAAAGGATGATGTTGCGATGCGTGCGCGAGGTCAGCGAGGGATCATGAGTCACCATGACAATGGTCTTTCCCTGGGAGACAAATTGTTCGAACAAATTAATGATGGCGTCCGCGGAACGGGTGTCGAGATTGCCCGTGGGTTCATCCGCCACCAGAAGCGGCGGGTCGCAGGCCATGGCGCGGGCAATGGCCGCCAATTGCTGCTGGCCGGTGGAAACAAGCACAGGCAGTTTATTGGCAAATTTTTCCAGACCGACCAGTTTCAGCAATTCCATGGCGCGCGCGGGACGCTCATCAAAATCATACAAGTTGACGTAATCCATGGGCAGCATCACGTTTTCCAACAGGGTCAGCATGGGCAGCAACTGAAAGAATTGAAAGACAATGCCCAGGTTCTTTCCACGCCATTTGGAACGCTGGCTCTCGGTCACGCCGGTATAGATATCCGTGCCATTGACCACGGCCATGCCTTCGGTGGGATGATCGATGCCGGTGACCATGTTCAAGAGCGTGGATTTGCCGCTGCCCGATTTTCCCACAATGGAAACAAATTCGCCGCGATTGATCGTCAGGTCCACGCCTTTGAGCACGGTAAACTCGCCGGCTGCATTGCTGAAACGCTTGACGACACCGCGTAGTTCGATCATGGATTCAGGCGCAAAATCCGCCACTTGGACGGGACCGGA
Organism: Chloroflexota bacterium; assembly: GCA_021414245.1. Classification (GTDB taxonomy): domain Bacteria; phylum Chloroflexota; class Anaerolineae; order Anaerolineales; family Villigracilaceae; genus Villigracilis. Next base: position 93,026 of record JAIOOU010000007.1, on the reverse strand, counting down.
TTTCCGTCTGGTGCGAAGCGCGGGTTTGTTCATTTCCGCCTCCGAATGGTCCGGTCGGCGGAAGTTTCCGTTTCCGAGTTTAATAATTCGCCATCGGCAATTGTCATATTACGCGAAAATTTTCCGGCAAGCCCCATATCATGAGTGACCATGATAATGGTCTTGCCCTGTTCACTGACCAGATGCTCGAACACATCGAAGATGTGATCAGCGGTTACGGAATCCAGGCTGCCTGTCGGCTCATCGGCCACGAGGATGGCGGGGTCATTGGCGAGCGCGCGCGCAATCGCCACCCGCTGCTGCTGTCCGCCGGAAATAAAAGCGGGTAATTTTTCAGCGTGCTCCTCGAGCTCGACCAGCTTGAGCAGCTCCATGGCGCGTTCACGCGACCGGCGCGGATGGAAATTCTCAGAAAGGTCCATGGGCAGGGTGATGTTTTCGATCAGCGACAGCATCGGCAGAAGTTGGAAGGATTGGTAGACCACCCCCATGGACTTTCCACGCCATAGGGCACGCTGGTCTTCGCTCATTTTATGGATCGAGATCCAATTCCCGTTATCGTTGACGATCACTTCGCCGCTGGAGAGCTGATCCACACCGTTGATCATGTTCAGCAGGGTGGATTTGCCCGCCCCGGATTTGCCGACGATGCCAATAAATTCCCCGGCCTGAATGGTGAGATTTACTTCCCTTAACGCGGGGAAGTCCCCCGCCGCAGTGGAATATGTTTTGGATACATTTCGTAATTCGATGAGATGGGTTGACATAATTAATATTGATTTTACCGCCATTGTGCAATTTGTAGCAAAGTACGGACTTGCAAACGGTTTTCAGATTCAAAATCTGCCTTAAAAACAGGAAGAGGACGGCCGATTGGCCGTCCTCTTCCTGCGAAAGAAAACCTTGTGAATGGGTTTTGACCCTTATGATCGTCGTCTGGCGATCAGAGTACCTGCAGCCACTCCACATCCAAATCCCGAGGCAAACATCCCGATCTTTGCGGCTGAGGAAACGTCCGCCCAGAAAACGACAGATGCGGAAACCGCCATCACCAGAAAAAGGATCGCCATCCCAAGCAGTGCATTATTTGATTTCATGGAACACTCCTCTAAATAAAATATTCCGAACAAGTCATCCGGTCGAATCGATAAACCTGGCCATTTGCTGGCGGTATAGAGTCAATGCTTTGCTGCCAGCTTTCGTTAATTTACAGACCGTAAGCGGCAATTTCCCCTTAAAAGTCTTTTTGATCTCCACATACCCTGCCTCCTCCAATTTACCAAGATGGGCGGACAGATTTCCCTTGGTCAGACCCGCCTCACGCTGCAGAAAAAGAAAATCCGCGCTTTCCACGGTCGAGAGAATAGTGACGATCAACAGCCGAGCCGGTTCATGAATAATCCGGTCAAGGTCGGCCAGACCGCGCAATTCATCCCCCATTGCCAGCCACCGTTGACATGGGGTTCTCGCGTAAATAACGAGCAAGCGTCAGTCCGCCTGAAATTCCGAAGGCAATACCCATTAATCCATAGAACAAGGCAAGGTTATATCCGCGCGCAAATCCGCTGACAGACAACGCACTTCCCAGGATCAGAGAAAACGCACTTAGAAAATAGAAGCGCGCCACCTTTGTAGACCAGGCCTGCTTGAGAATTAGAATGGCACCCATGACAAGGCCTGTCATGGCAACCATCGCATCAATGAAATCAAACCTGCGGACTACAAAGACAATTCCGGCTGCCAGGATCCCCGCAGCAGCAAAGGACAGGACGCTCATAAAAATCCGATTGCGCCGGTCCATGCGATATTCAACAAAACCAGTCCGCGGGTAGGTCACACGTATCTTTAGAACTGCAATCAACCGCCGGGCCAGGATCATTCCACCAATCAGAACCAAAACCAGCCCTGCCTGCAGAATCCCACCGATCAGGGTGTTTTCGGCATAATACTGTTCGGCGGAAAAATACAATGCCAGAATCAGGCACATGCCTCCACCCCCGACAAGTTCACCAAATCCATCGACGTACCAATAGCGCCGTATGCGCTGTTCAACCTGCGCTGTCTCGTTGCCCATCGTTTCTCCTTTTGCAAACCAGTCTGCAGTACAAACCAGTTTACAGGATAATACTCCGGTTGCAATTGGATGTCAAGGGAATCAAAAAGGGTCCGTCTCTTCACGGACCCAGTGCTATTTCTGCAGGCAGCTGAGCAGATCCAGTATCACCCCCTGCGCCTCCCCCCGGGTGATGGCCAGGACAGGCACTTTGCCTGCCGAAAATACATCACGGACCGTGCCCGTCTTCCAGTGTCGCGGCAGGATTCCCACCAGATTGGAGCCGGCATTTAACAAATCAGACATCTCCTGCTCGTTGACGGCCACCTGCGCAAAGGAAGTGACGGGTCTTCCTTTCATCACGAGCTGGTCAAAGGCCATCTGCACATCCTCCCCGGACGGATACACCCAAACCTGCACGGAGGGATTCCCCGCTGCAAAAAGACTCTGAGCCTCCTCAAGGGAGAGATTCTGCACCGGACTTTCGCGATTGGTCACGATCAGGAGTTCCTCCTCATCGATTTGATAAGCGGGAGAAATCATGTCTTCAGATTCCCCCAACCGCAAAGAAATATCCGGTTCCTGTGTATTGACGGTCAATACCGTTGCTGATTTTTCCGCGCAGCCATAAAGTTCGGTCAGCCAGGGCCTGGCAGCGGACGTGGCATATACTTTAACGACCCCAACCGGTGTTTCATTTGAGGCTGGAGCGCAGGAGAAAAGAAGCAATGATGAAACCAGAAAAGTCAAAACTTGCTTCATAGATAATATTTGGCAATCAATACCGCAATGCCCAGAACGGCGCAATAGATCGAAAAAATATACAATGAGTGACTGCCCAGAAAGGAGATCAGCCATTTAATGGAAAACCACCCTACCACTGCCGCTGTGAGAAAACCGGTAATAAGATAAGGCAGGAAGGCATACGTGCCAGGCAGGCCAATGACCTTTAATGTTTCGTATGCACCCGCGGCCAGCATGATCGGCGCGGACATCAGAAAAGCCAGCCGGGCAGCTGAGGGGCGGTCAAACCCGCGCACCATTCCGCCTGCGATCGTTGAGCCGGAACGGGAGGCCCCGGGGAAAATTGCCAACACTTGAAAGAATCCCACCGACCAGGCATCCAGCCAGGTGGCTGAGTCAAGGGTCCTTTCGCGGCGGTCAAAATATTCCACCGCGGTCAGCATGACAGCTGTAATCAAAAGCCTGATACCCGATAAGACCAGGGGATCGTGGAACATCGTTTGGATGACATCCTTTAACAAGAATCCTGCGATCAACGCCGGTAGAGTTGCCACAATGATCAGCCACCCCAGACGTGCCTGCAGGTCCTCAAAAGGTTTCCGATTCCGGATTCCAAGAAAAAAAGCTTCCGTGATATGCCGGAAATCCCTCCAAAAATACAAGAGCAGCGCAAAAACAGTCCCAAGTTGGATGATGATGGAGAATGAAAAAGTCCTGTCATCCGAAGGAAGTCCGAGGAGTTTTTCTGCAATGAGCAAATGTGCAGTCGATGAGACAGGGATGAATTCTGTCAATCCCTGGACAATACCGAGCAAAAAGGCGTGGAAAATAGTCATGTTATTTTAGCGTTTGCCATCCAGCAAGATACTGGAAATTACATTCAAAATTTTTCGTGGTTCCAAACTGGCCGTCATACACCACGGTGTACATCAAACTGTCCCCGATAAATCCCTGGGGATTGACCTCGCTTTTTGCGCCTTCGACTTCAGTGACCACACATTCCCTGCGGGTCAGCAGATCAAGGATCATGAGCAAATAGGATTTTGGAGGGGCTGCCGGATCAAATTCCTTCCATTCCTGAACAGAGAGGAAACGCGAATCATGTGACCATAGACAAACATGTCCGAAGACCCGATTCTGCAACGACAACGGGACCCCATCGATGCTTAAAGAGTAATATTCCCGGCCGGACTGAATCTTTCCCAGCAAGGTCAAGGCCGCCCTGCGTTTTTTATCAGGGGATGGGACAACGATCGGTTTATTCATTATTTTTCCTTTACTTGTCATTTACCGGTAACTTTTCGCTCAGCATTGCCGCCCCACCGGGCAAGCCAGCCTTCCATGTGTGATTCAAAAGTCCCTGTCATGATGGTACTACGGATTTCAGCCACCAGCCGTATCAATGCCCGCAAATTATGAATGGACAAAAGCGTCCCGGCCAGCAATTCCTTGGCCACGATCAGGTGTCGAATGTAGGCCCGGGTAAACGTTTGGCAGGTGTAACAGTCGCAGGTTTCATCAATGGGACGTGTGTCCCTGGCAAAGCTTGCGTTCATCATGTTGAGACGTCCCTCGGGGGCAAAGGCGGAATGATGCCGTGCCAGGCGGGTAGGCAGAACACAATCAAAAATGTCCACGCCGCGTGCGATGCCGTTGATCAGATCCTCCGGAGTGCCAACTCCCATCAAATAACGCGGTTTATTCTCCGGCAATAACGGGGTGACCACATCCAAAGTCCTGTGCATTTCATTCTTGGTCTCTCCCACGGAAAGTCCGCCGATGGCGATGCCGGGCGTATTGAGAGAAGCGATAAATCGGGCAGACTCAGCCCGCAAGTCCGGGTTGACCCCGCCCTGCACGATGCCGAACATGGCCTGGTCCGCACGAGTCTTCGCCCTGAGCGAACGTTCCGCCCAGCGGTGCGTCCGCTCCATGGCAATTTTGCTATAGGCTGCGTCATTGGGATCGGAGCATTCATCGAAGGCCATGATAATGTCCGCACCCAGGTTCTCCTGAATGGCGATGGACTTTTCCGGTGTGAAGCGATGCGTGGACCCGTCAATGTGACTCTTAAAAGTTACACCATCATCGTCGATCTTGCGCGTGTTCGAAAGCGAAAAGACTTGAAAGCCGCCCGAATCGGTCAACATAGGGCCGTGCCATTGCATGAATTGATGCAAGCCACCCATGTCACGGACCAGTTCATCGCCCGGCCGCAAATATAAATGATAGGTATTGCTCAAGACAAGCGAGGCATGGATGCCTTTGAGATGCTCAGGCGTAAGGGTTTTGACAGTTGCCTGGGTGCCCACCGGCGCGAAGACGGGTGTCAGCAGGTCACCATGAGGAGTGGAAAAAACTCCCGCACGGGCGCGGGCGTTTTTGGATGTGACAGTAAATTGAAACATGACTGGGATTATAATCGGCCTTCTACCTAGAGCCTGTAATTTTATCAGTTGATCCTTTTTAATGAAAAAACCAGACAGCAACCTTAATTTCCCACCGAAGTTCGTTGAACATCTCCTGGCATGTGTATTTATATTTCTTGCTGCTCTGATCGTCCTCGATCAAGCCAACCCATCAACAACGCATCTGGGACGGGACTCCGGGAATTTCCTTTATATTGCCAGAACTTTATTAAGGGGAAAAACGCTGTACCTTTTTGCGTGGGAAAACAAACCACCCGGTATCTTCTTTATTGACGCTTTGGGCTTGTGGCTTGGAAGAGGCACCCGGTGGGGAATCTTTATAATGGAGTTTGCCTTCCTGCTTACAGCTGCCACGGCCGGGTTTCACCTGCTTAAGAACAGGTTTGGTGTCGGGATTGCCACCGCTTCCACTCTAATCTGGCTTGTGGGTTTGAATTTCGTATTGAACGGAGGGAATTTCACAGAGGAATACTCGCTCGCATTTAATTTTCTCTCCCTTTGCCTCCTGCCCGCAATAGTAAATGGTCGAAAACCATTTCTGGCAAGCTTCCTGTTAGGCATACTCCTGGGCTGCAGTTTTTTCATGCGAGCCAACAACACTGGCGTTCAAATTTCGATCATCCTTACACTGATAATTTTACATTGGGTTGAAAAGGATCGAACCATTCCACTCAACCTCCTGATCGCAATTGGCTTCGGCTTTCTTCTGCCCGCCGGAGGAGTACTTTATTACTTTATTGCCAGGGATGCTGTCCGGACATTTATTGATGCGAGTTTCATCTACAATTTTTTCTATAGCTCAGGTCATTTTCAACCGCTTGGAGCCTTATTTTCCGGTTTGAAGAATTTGAGCTTTGTCGGTGGGGTGACCATGGTGGGCCTTTGGGTTTCCCTTGAAGAATTATGGCTCCAGTTAAAAAACCGCAGGATGGATCCCTTCCTCCTGTGGCTCTGCATCAATTTTATTGTTGATGTTGCCTTAAGCGGGCTCTCTGGCAGAAATTATGAACATTATTTCATCAACTGGCTGCCCATGGTGGCAATGTCTTCCGCTTATTTGATGAAAAAGGGGGCCGCTTCCAGCAACGAATGGACCCGGAAATTCCCGGTCAGGTCTCTCCTTGCCGCAATCACAATCATAATAATTCTTTGCAGGGAGCCACTTTTAAATTCAATCCACACCATCTCACAAATCAGCATTCATCATTCCCTGTTCCAAAAACCCGACCCGATTTCGGAATATGTAAATTCGCATTCCCTGCCCGGTCAGACCGTGCTGGTATGGGGCGGGCAGACCGGAATCAACTTTCTTGCCAACCGTGATGCCCCAACCCGATATGTTTTTTACCCATACTATGTTGAATCAGAATATACTGATCAAATATCCGCTGAGTTTTATCAAGCAGTCAACTCACATCCGCCTGCACTGATCGTGGACGGGTCGTACTTCGTGCCCGAGGAGGTAGTCCCGCTTTCGACTGCCAGTCCCATAAAATGGCTTAAAGAGCACCAGGCATACAATCCCCCTTATTTGGAGGAGTTCTATGCGTTCTTCCGGAGCCACTACTCCTATGAAACAACTGTAAACAGAGTGGATATCTACCGGCTGGACAAATGAAATTATGCTATTTCCAAGCATTGTGTGGGATTAACAACAAAACCGCAGGCGATCGGCCTGCGGTTTGCCAATATCGATCCAAAAAAGTTTTTACCGACGTCTGCCGCCCGAAAAACCGATCAGGGCGAACAAGACCACGGCCCCAATCAGGAAGCCCAGGTTATATAAAGGTCCGGTATTATGGACTTCATACATCTGAATCTCGGGGTTGAAAAAGGAGATGATCAAGGTCACAATGGAGATCAATCCGTGCCAAAGTCCCGTACCGAGACCGGCGACGCTGCCCCCTTCGACCGGTGTATCGAGTTCCGGGTTTGCACCCGGCATCGTAAACAGCATTTGTGAATTGTTCTTATCCAGGCTTACATTCGAACCGGGGGCACAAGCTGTCAACGTGACAAGGAATAGAGCAGATAAAACGATAATTAATATTTTCTTCATTTTCAAACTCCTCAATTTTTAATGTGAACAAGGAACCAGGGCACATATAAATCATACAGGAGGAAGCCGTCACCTCCATCCGTCAGCCGGGGAGAACGCAACTCCGCCACTTGGGGGAGGAAGGGAACGGTATAGGGAAAACAAAAAAGCCGCAGGTAATATGCCTGCGGCTTTTTTGAAGACTGATCTTTTTAAATAAAAAATGCTCCAGTCAGGGTGAGGGGGGCACCCTAGCTGGAGCAAATATATTCTTACACAAAAACCGGCCTTTGACAAGGTATACGTTGTTTCTATCATCCGGATTTAATCCGGTTTTTCGTGCTCCTCCATATCAAGCAGCAATAAATCCAGAGCGCCCACCGAAATCACCAATTCCCGCAGCGAGATGAGCATCGAAACGATCATTAGGATCAGGGCCAGGGCAAAACTCCAGTTTCCGCCCGTCGTCCAGCCCTGAAAGAGCGCGAACATGCTGATCACACAAAAGAGCAGGCTCAACACTCCAAAGATCTGCATATTGCGGATCAAGTAGACACGGTAGCGTAAATTCGTGATCTGTCCCAGCAAATTCTGATCTTCCTCCGTTTTATAGCGCGCATGCAGGTCACGAATGATGGAAGCCAGTGTCAGAAACCGGTTGGTATATGCCAGCATGAGCAGGGAGACCGTTGGGAACAGCAAAGCCGGGGTGGTAAGGGAAATATCCATGATATTTTCCTGGGAACGGTCCGGTTACGAAATGCCGAAATTTACGTGCAGGGGATTTACGAGCAGCATGGGCACATGGATATTGAATTGCGGCAGATAGGGATTGGTGATGTCCGCTTCATAAATGGACATCCAGGCGGCGCGCGACACATCCAGATTGGTCGCCACATCGGTCTGGGTTGACATGCGGATCTTGCCCTTCAGCAGGAAATAACCGACCATCATGTCCACCGGCTGCATCATGCGATTTACCTCCGTGGCGTCATAATCCAACGGGTCATGCTCGGGCGGTGCAATATGAAAACCGACCACATCCACCGTGGGAACGAACAGCTCGGAATATCCAAGGGTTTTGGGTGGAGTCCCCCCAAACAGGATCACTTGTGGTTTGTGAAGATGAATGAAATTCGGGACTCCCTGGGTGCGCAGCCAGATGCTGACGCGCAGTGTTTCTTTAATGACAACTTCCCCGCGTATGAGTGCATTATGGGTATAGACCATCACCATCGCAGTTTTTTCATCGGATGCAAGTGGTTTCATAAGTACTCCTTCATGAATGAAGGAATTATACAACACCCTTCCGCAGGGTTTCATCCGCGCTTATACTCATGACATTCATCATGACACAAACCAAACGCTGGGTTATCCCACCCTTAATCACCCCCGAAGCGGATTCCGCACTTCAGGCCTTCCCGCCTGTTTTGCGCCAGATCCTCTTTAATCGAGGCTATGCAAATGATGCCGATGCACGCGCCTACCTGAACGCCAAACCCAACTTCAGCACAGACCCGTTCCTCTTGACCGGGATGCAGGCGGCGACGGACCGGATCCGTCTGGCGATCCAAACCGGCGAAATCATTGCCATTTACGGGGATTACGATGTCGATGGGGTCACATCCACAGCGCTCCTGGTTCAGGCCCTGCAAACATTGAGTGCAAATGTGCGCGGCTACATCCCCAATCGGTTTGAGGAAGGCTACGGACTTAATAAGAACGCCCTGGATGAATTGAAAGCGGACGGGGTCAGCCTGGTCATTACCGTGGATTGCGGAATCCGCTCGCCCGAGGAAGCGCTTCACGCCCGGACCATTGGCCTGGATCTCATTATCAGCGACCATCACCACCCTGCAGAGGGACCCCTGCCTTCTGCTGTGGCTGTGATCAATCCCAAACAGCACGGCGATCCGTACCCAGACAAGGATCTGGCAGGGGTCGGAATTGCCTATAAGATCGCCGAAGCGCTGTACAGCCAGGAATCCATCCAAACCGGGCTGGATTTTCTACTCGACCTGGTTGCCTTGGGCACCGTTGCCGACCTTGCCCCTCTCGTTGGAGAAAACCGGGTGCTTGTCCGCAGGGGCCTTCGGCAGATGAAACAAACCACAAGGCAGGGACTATTCTCGCTGGCGGCGGTTTCCGAGATCGTATTGAATAAAGTAAATGCCGGTAATATTGGATTTTCCCTGGGTCCGCGCCTCAATGCAGCCGGCCGATTAAAAGAAGCATTGGCAGCTTTTGAACTATTAACCACCACCGACGTTTTTCGCGCGGGCGAACTTGCCCAGGTGCTGGATATGCAGAATCGTGAACGTCAGCGCATCACACGCGAAATGCAAAAACGGGCCGAAGAGATCGCCATGGCCGAGGACCCGGATGCCTACCTGCTTTTTGCCGCGCAGGAGGATTTCAATTCAGGTGTGGTGGGCCTGGCAGCTTCCAGATTAACCGAGACATACTACCGCCCTGCCGTTGTGGCCTCCCAGGGCGAGGAGGAAACCCGCGGCTCATGCCGATCCATTCCGGAGTTTCACATCACCGAAGCACTCGATCAATGCGCCGACCTGCTGGTTCGCCATGGAGGTCATGCCGCCGCCGCCGGCTTCACCGTCCGGAATGAGAATCTGCCCGAGCTGGTTGCACGGTTAAAAACCATCGCCAGGGAAAAACTGTCAAAAGAGGACCTCAGGCCCACGGTCACGGCGGATGCGGTTGTTTCCTTAACAGATGTTCGGGCGGAGTTGTTCGAGAAATCCCTAAAATACCTGGAGCCCACCGGGTATGGAAATCCAAATGCCGCCTTTGTGGCCCGCAATGTCAAAGTAAAGAGTGCACGCACGGTGGGCGCGGACGCAAAGCATTTAAAATTATCGTTGGAAGATGAAAAGGGATACATTCATGATGCCATCGGCTTCAGGCTTGGGGAGTGGCACAAGAACATGCCGCCGCGGGTGGATATTCTCTTTACTTATGAAGTTAATGAATTTAACGGCCGGATTGGCTATCAGTTGAATTTAAAGGACATCAAGGAAGGCGGGGCTTCGGATTAAGAATCATGTGGAAGCGACTCCCGCATTAAAATATCATCCCCTTTGTACAGGCAGCTTCGCACGCCGCCAGGCAAGCATGCCGCCTTTCAGATCAGAAACGGGAAAACCTTCCTTCACCAATACCCGGGCAGCGGCCTTGCTGCGGTTGCCCGAAGCGCACACACAAACGATCTCGCGTCCCTGCGGCAGTTCCTTCATATGTTTACGCAGCTCGCCAAGCGGAATCAACTTCGCGCCGATGATATGCCCCTGTTGATATTCCTGCGGCTGGCGCACATCCAGCACCAGGGGATGTTTTCCAAATTTCAATTTCTCATTTAATTCAACTGCATTCAGGGTGGATATTGCAGATCCGAACCACTTCGACAAGAAACTCATATTTTCTCCAAATCTGAGATCAGTAATTTTATCCGGCCTTCAACTCATCTTTGCGCTCGGGGATGGTAAAACGATGAATGGTCGTGTAATCCACCAGGCCGGGCAGGAATTTATTCATGAACACGGTCACACTCCACAACCAGGGAATGATCAACATGCGGCGCGGGCGGCGGACCAGTTTCAGGACCGCGTCAGCGACCTGGTCTGCGGTGAGCAGCATGAATTTCGGGGTGGCGGCGTTGGTCTTGCGTTTGATGCCGGCATGCTGGCTAAATTCCGTCACCACTCCGCCCGGATAAACCATGGAAACATCGATACCCCACGGTTTGACCTCGCGTCGCAGCGCCTCCGAGAATCCATGCACGGCGTGCTTGGTGGCGGCATAAATCGAATAGGTCGGAGTGCCTACCAGGCCGGCCATCGAGCACATGTTAATAATGCTGCCTGATCGTTGTTGGATCATGATCGGTAAAACCTGGCGGGTGGTCTGGATCACTCCCATTACATTCACATCCATTTGAGCTTGGATATCCTGAACGGGGTCCAGCTTCTCGAGCCAATCCAGGCGTCCGAACCCGGCGTTGTTTACCAGCACATCAATACGGCCGAACTTTTCAAGGGTCTGTCTGATCAAGGATTGAATATCATCCAACCTGGAAAGATCTGCCTGCACCACCAGGGTCTCCGCGCCCGTCCCCATGGCGGCAATCTGCCCGGCCAGGGCCTGCAATTTTTCCACCCGCCTTGCAGCAAGAACCACTTTCGCCCCTTCGGCTCCAAATTTACGTGATGTGGCTTCACCAATCCCGGATGAAGCACCTGTAACAACAATAACCTTGCCTTTAATGTCCATGCTTTACTCCTGCTCAATCTTCACAGCGGATCATGGTCCCCAGCGCGGTTGATAATCGCAATAATCATTGTCCGTCAGGCGGCGCAGGTCGGTTCCATCGACCCTCATGATGTAGATTTCACAGCCATTCTCATCGTTGAAGTGATCGTAATAGGCAGTGAAGGTCACCCACTGGCCGTCGGGGGAAAAGGACGGACCCTGGGAATTTCCACCCGCAGGCGAGAGGACATGCGCATTCGTGCCGTCTGCATTCATGATATAGACTTCACGTTTCCATGGCTGGCCGGAGTACGTGACAATATATTTTCCATCCGATGACCAGTCGCTTCGTCCGCGAATGGCCGGCAGGTTGCTGATCTTATGCAGTTCATCGCCATCGATATGAATGCTGTAGAGCTGAACGGTCCCATCCCTGTCGGACGCGAATAGGACATGTTTTCCATCCGGAGCCCAGGTTGGATCCCAACCCTCTGCGCGGGGGACATTGTTCACGTTCCCCCCGTTGCGGTCCATGATCCAGACGTTGTTTTTATTATTGAACCCGGAGGAATGCTTGAAAATAATGTACTTCCCATTCGGGGATATTTCAGGTGCGTTCAGGATGCCGATCCGGTTCGTCAGCCGGGTCACATTCGCGGTGGCAAGGCCCATTTCATAGATCTCATAAACATTTTCCTCCCGAAAGGCGGCGTACACTACGCTCTTACCATCCGGAGAGAGGGACGGGTAATAATGCTGGCGGCTGTCATCGGTGGTCAGGCGTCGAAATCCAGTCCCATCTGCGTTGATGATGCAGATCTGATTGCTAGCCTGCACTTTGAATATTTGACAGGTGAAAACGATATGTCCGACTGGCGGGTTGATGGATGAAGATGTGAAAACAACGGGAGGGGACGGAAAACCTATTCCTGAAGTTGGAGCTGGCGGCAGGCCTGTAACCAGGACTGGAGTCACCGGCAGCGGCGTGGAAGCAGACAGGGTGGCCAGCAGGTTGGAGGTCTGGGTGGGTGCGGATGAAGGCGCATTGCATGCCAGGACAAAAATCAGGGCGGTCCACCAGATCAGAATGCGCTTATTCATTTTCCTCCTGAACGGATTCCAGATAAAACTCCTCCCCCACCAGGATTTTGGCTCCCACGCTTCCACAAAATGGACAGGAGGTCTCCTGATTCACGGGGTTGTACTTTTGAAAACATACCATGCATTGCTGTTCAGCCGGAATGCGCTGGATCTTCAATATAGCATTCACAAGCGGGGTATTCCGCACGTTGGACGACCAGCAGGCGTGGATCTCAGAATCCGTACATGCGGCAAGCGCACCCACGGCAATATTTACCGAGCCGGCGCGGACAGGCTGTTTAAGAAGCTGGTCAATAATGGTTGTTAAACGCGGGATCTTTTGCATGATAAATTTGAAGACTGGCGTATAGGACCCTCAGGCCGGTCTATAAGCCGCATTCTGTCCAATGGACACCCTTTCGAGCGATCCATCTGTGCAGTCATCTCTCTGGGCAACGCGTCACCGCGTTGCTCGTTGCAGCCTACCCGGGGCTATGCGGAGACGAGCAGTCTCCCATCGTCCGAAGACGATTTCGCCCCTGCTTGGCCTTGCTCCCGGCGGGGGTTACCTGGCCGCCTGCATTACTGCAAACGCCGGTGGTCTCTTACACCACCTTTTCACCATGACCCCGGCATCCTTTCGGATGCGGGGCTGTTTGTTTCTGTGGCCCTTGTCCGGCAGGTTCACGCCTCTCGACGCTATCCCCGCCCCGGTTGCTATCCGACGCCGTGCTCCATGGAGTGCGGACTTTCCTCGATCCCGACAATGCGGAACCGCGACTGCCCAACCGACCTGAGGTATTTGCATCATACACGCTGGCGGAGGGAGAGTCAACCTTAACCAGCGATAAGAGTATGGAGCATTCAGTCATAAAGGTGGACATTTCAAGAAAAGACATTAAAATAGAAGCTGATTAATTTTTTATCCAAAGGGACATACAGTGAGCAATTGGTCTGGAAAATTCGTGATCGGCCTTACCGGCAACATCGCCACCGGAAAGAGTGTGGTGCGCCGCATGTTTGAGCACCTCGGCGCATACACCATAGATGCCGATGCGCTTACCCATCGGACCTATGCCAAAGGTGCGCCAGGCTATCAACCCGTGATCGAAAAATTCGGAAAATGGCTGGTCAACAAGGATGGAGAGATTGATCGAGGCAAACTCGGCAATCTGGTCTTCAATGACAACGAAGCCATGAACCAGCTTGAGGCGATTGTCCACCCCCTGGTCCGACAGGCTGCGGAAATGCTGATTCAACGGGCCTCCCAGCCCGTGGTCGTGATCGAAGCGATCAAACTGCTCGAAGGTGACCTGCGCAAGGTCTGCGATTCCATCTGGGTCACCAATGCCCCGGAGGAAGTTCAAGTGGAAAGATTGATCCGCAAACGCGGCCTGACCCGCGAACGGGCCCTGGAACGAGTCCGCATGCAATCTGCACAGAGCACGAAAGTGGCGATGGCGAACATTGTCATCACCAACACAGGCTCCTACGATGATCTGTGGAATCAGGTCAGTGCGGCCTGGAAGGAAGTGGTTCCCGGCGCGAATTCCGGTTATGCGGATACGGAACCGGCCCTGCCCAAATTTACAGTACCTCCCAAAGGGGAATATAGTGTGAAGCGTGGCAAGCCCAGGAATTCCCCCGCCATCGCGGATCTGATTACCCGCCTGAGCAAGGGCAATCGGAAAATGAGCGCCGATAATGTCATGGAAAGTTTCGGCGACAAGGCCTACATGCTCCTGCAGCAGGACGGCAACCTGGTGGGCCTGGCAGGCTGGCAGGTTGAGAATCTGGTGACCCGCACGACCGATATCTACCTGGAGGAACATGTCGATCCACACAAGGCCCTTGAATCATTGATCAGGGAAGTGGAACGCGCTTCTGCGGAACTTCAAAGTGAGGCCTCCCTGGTCTTCCCAATAAAGGAACTGGCCGCCCAGGAAGAAACATGGAAACGCCTGGGGTATGAAAAACGCACTCCTGAAACACTCGGAGTGCAGGCCTGGCAGGATTCCGCAACCGAATCACTATCCGCGGAAAGCACTCTGCTCTTCAAACAATTGCGCCAGGATCGAATCCTGCGCCCCATCTAAGGCTGGGCCCGGGTTCAGGGTTTCGGTTTGCCTTGTTCCAGATGGCTCGTTCCTGATCGCTGACTGTCAACACTGTGACTGAATTCCTCAACAACCTCTTCTTCATCTTTCAACGCATCAGCTGGCTGAGTGTTTTTGACATTTCACTCGTCACGCTGATCTTCTTTGGGTTGCTGTATTCCCTGCGCGACACACAGGCGATGGCTCTGCTGCGCGGAATGATCCTTCTGGTGGTTGCGATCATTCTGCTCACCAGCCTTGTGGATTTGCCGGCCTTTTCCTGGTTCGCACAAAACTCCCTCCCGGCTTTGTTATTGGCTCTGCCCGTGATCTTTGCCCCGGAAATTCGGCGAACTTTGGAACGCCTCGGTCGGGCCGGGACCGTCTGGCCGGTTACCGCGAAAAAGGCCGATATGGCCTTTGAACAGACGATTCATTCCGTGGTGAGCGCCGCCGCCAGGTTATCCGCCCGTCAACATGGTGCGTTGATTATCATGCAGCGCCTGGATAACCTTGATGAATTGTCACAAACCGGCGTGCAGTTGAATGCCCGTGTCACACCGGAATTATTGCTCCAGATCTTTTACCCGAACACCCCGCTTCATGATGGCGGCGTGATCATCGTTGACTCACAGATCGTCGCTGCGGCCTGCGTCTTGCCGCTGTCGGCAAGCGGAATTTTGAATCGCACCCCTGACCGCCAGATGGGACTACGCCACCGCGCCGCCCTTGGCACCTCGGAAGCCAGTGACGCGATCGCCGTGGTGGTCTCCGAGGAGACCGGAGCCATCTCCATTGCGCACGCAGGCAGAATGCTGCGCCGCCTGGATCCCGACCGGCTGGAAAACATCCTGATCGCATTCTTTCGCCCGAACAATGAAAAACAAAAAACCAACCTGTTGAAAAGAATGTTCCCGGGAATATTCGCCGGAAAAGAAGATAAATAATGTTACGCTGGATTTATGAAAACTACCGCACCTTCCTTTGGGCATTCGCACTCGCGATCGCTGTATGGATTTCGGCTGTCACCTCTGCGGACCCGGACGAAACACGCGCGCTTACTTCTCCGATTCCCGTGCAAGTCATCGGCCAGGATCCCGGCCTCGTGTTGAATGGTGACATCCCGCAGGAAGTTAAAGTAACGCTGCGGGCCCCCCGTTCAATCTGGGAGATGATCAGTTCAGATCCGGAGATCGTAAGCGCCATTCTGGACCTGTCCGGTTTAAGCTCGGGCGAGCACACCCAGGATCTGAAAATCCAGGTGAATGCCCGGCCGGTTCAGATCGTTTCTGTTGCGCCTCGAACGATCGCATTCACTCTCGAGCCTCTCGCCACCCAAACCTTGAGTGTGGATCTGAGCCTGACCGGCGAAACTCCGGTGGGATATCAGGTGGGGGATGCATCTTTCGACCCGTTGAAAGTCATCGTAGGCGGTGCCCAGTCCCAGGTCCTGAAAGTGAAGCGGGCCCGGGTTTCGATCAACCTAAATGGGATTCGGGAAAATATCGACCAGACCCTGCCGGTCGAAGTGCTGGATGACAAGGGACAAAAGGTGGAAGGGATCACGGTTTCACCTGAATCGATTCACGTGGTTCTGCCCGTCAGTCAACAGGGCGGATATCGTGATGTGGCCGTAAAGGTCATCGTCACCGGCCGCGTAGCAAGCGGGTACCGCCTGACAGACATCTCGGTTTTCCCGCCCATCGTGACCGTCTTTGCAGCAGACCCGCAACTCGTGACCAGCCTGCCCGGCGTGGTGGAAACGCAGCTGCTTGACCTCCAAAATGCCCAGGATGATATTAATACCCGCCTCGCGCTTAACCTCCCACCAGGCATCTCCATTGTCGGTGAACAAACCGTCCTGATCCAGGCCGGGGTCTCACCGATCGAAAGCAGTGTTACACTGGCTGGGGAAAAGGTGGAGATCATCGGTTTGGACAGCAGCCTGACCGCTCAGGTTTTACCCCTCTCCGTGGATGTGATCGTCTCCGGACCCCTGCCCCTGCTGGATACCCTTACCCGCCAGGATGTCCGTGTGACTGTGGACCTGACAGGCTTGGGCGTCGGCACCCACCAGATCATCGCAAAGGTGGAAGTGTTGATCTCGGATGTGGTTGTGGAATCCATATTACCGAATACAATAGAAGTAGTGATCAGAGCGGTGAATACACCGACAGCAACCCCGGCCCCATAAGCTTCAATCAAGCAAGTTGGAAAATAGAAACATAATGAAACCTATCGTAGCTCTCGTAGGCCGGCCAAACGTCGGCAAATCCACCCTGTTCAATCGCTTCGCAGGCGAACGGCTGGCCATCGTCGATGACGTGGCCGGCACCACCCGTGACCGATTGTTCGGTCAGGCCGAATGGAATGGACGTATATTTAATATCGTTGACACCGGCGGGATCGACCCGACCCACGGCGGCAAGACCCCGCTTTCGATCGGCTCCGCCGAATTCATTGATGATATTCGCAAGCAGGCCCAGGTTGCAATCCTGGAAGCGGATGCCGTGCTCTTTGTAAACGACGGCGAATCCGGCGTTACGGCTCCCGACCGGGAAGTGGCCGAGATTCTCCGCCGTTCGCAGAAGAAACTGCCCGACGGCACCTTCTGGCCCCCGATCTTTGTGGTGGTCAATAAATGTGAATCAAAGGAACGCCGCGATCAGGCGGCGGAATTTTATGAACTCGGCCTGGGTGATCCATACCCCATTTCCGCGATTCACGGCACCAGTACCGGCGACATCCTCGACGCCCTGGTGGCATCCTTTCCTCCCGCGGAAGTGGAGGAGGAGGATGACAGCATCAAGATCGCCATCGTGGGCAAACCCAACGCGGGCAAATCCAGTTTACTGAACAAGTTAACCGGCGAGGAACGCGTGATCGTCAGCCCGATCGCAGGGACCACACGCGATTCCATCGACACGAAAATGGAATTCGGCGGATTAAAACTGACATTGATCGATACGGCCGGCATCCGCCGCCGCGGCAAAATCGACCACGGCGTGGAGCAGTACAGTGTGCTGCGTGCCTTTAAATCCATCGAGCGTTCTGACGTAGCCCTGCTGATGATCGACGCCACCACCGGCATTACCGCCCAGGATACCCACATTGCAGGATATATTTTGGATGAGTGGAAATCCTGTGTGGTGCTGGTCAACAAATGGGATGCGATCGAAAAGAACAATGAGACCATGGAGGAATATACAACCAAGATCCAGCGCGAGTTGAATTTCATGGATTACGTGCCAATCCTGTTCATCTCCGCCAAGACCGGACAGCGCATGGATCAGGTATTGCCGATGGCCCTGCGGGTGCAGGAGGAGCGCCTCGCGCGCCTGACCACCTCCACCATCAACGACATCATTCACAAGGCCCAGGATGCCCATCCCCACCCAACCCATGCCGGCCGCGCGCTTAAGATGTTCTACGGCACCCAGGTCCGCTCCGACCCGCCCACCTTCCTGATCTACGTCAACGATCCAAAGCTGATGCACTTCACCTATATCCGGTATCTCGAGAACCAGATCCGCAAGGAATACGGATTCCTGGGCACACCGATCCGCATTGTGACCAAGGGTCGCAGGGAATAAAAGCATGCCTGCAAAAAAGTCCGTTCTTATCACCGGCGATATCCTGCTCTTTGCCCTGTTGACCATCTTTGGCTTCGCTACCCACGGCGAGACCGGGGCCTCCTTCATCCCGCGCATGGGGACCACCTTCCTCCCGCTTCTGTTGGGCTGGTTCCTGATCGCACCGTGGTTCGGCCTGTTGGATGAAACAGTGACATCAAATGTAAAAATGCTGTGGCGAATTCCCTCCGCCATGCTCTTCGTCGCACCTCTTGCGGTCGTTCTGCGCGCGGCTCTTTTGCACAGCACTGCCCTTCCAATTTTCGCGCTGGTTCTCGGCGGGATGAATGCCCTGGGAATGCTGGCCTGGAGGGCAATTTATATTTATCTTTTCAGGAAGAGCATCAAATAACACACGTTATATTAAGAGGGTAAAATATTCTCCATGGACGAATCAGCTCTTATTCATGCAGCCCAAAACGGCGACCTTGATTCATTCAACACTTTAATTCTGCATTATCAAGACGCCGTTTTTCATACCGCGCTCCGCATTCTGGGGGATGAAGACCCCGCGGAAGATGCTGCTCAGGAGGCATTCATCTCCGCCTTCCGCAGCCTCTCCACTTTTCGTGGCGGTTCATTCAAAGCCTGGCTGATGCGCACGGTAACGAATGCCTGTTACGATGAACTGCGCCGCCAAAAACGCCGCCCCACCACCCCCCTCGAACCGGAAACCCAGGATGGTGACGAAATGGATTCCCCGCGCTGGCTGGCCGACCCCAATATGACCCCCGCCGAACGTTCTGAAGCGGACGAGCTTGAACACGCCGTTCAGCATTGCCTGGATGCACTACCGACAGACTTCCGCACAGTGGTTGTGCTCGCCGATATTCAAGGCATGGATTACAGCGAGGTCGCCAGCGCCGCCCGTGTTCCGCTGGGCACGATCAAGAGCCGGCTTGCCCGCGCACGATTACGGCTGCGCGAATGCCTGCGCGGTTTTGAGGAACTTTTACCTTCATCTTTCCGTCTGGAAGAGGAAAGAAACTCATGAAAAATTTTCGCGACATCGAACAGATCTCATCTTATTTGGACGGACAACTCAGCCTGTCTGAATCCGCCCAACTTGAATCACGCCTCACTTCGGACCCCGAACTGGGTTCCGTCTTAAAGGAAATGCGCGCCGCCCGCGGATTGCTTCGTAAAATGCCCGCCCGCAGAGCTCCGCGTAATTTCACGTTGACCCGCAAAATGGTCGGTTTGAAACCGCCCCTGCCCCAATCATATTCCTTCTTCAGGCTTTCCACAGCGATCGCAAGTGTGCTGTTGGTGCTGACATTCGCAGCAAACTCTCTGCCACGGATCGGCATGGGTGGAGCAGCGGCTCCGGTCCAATCTTTTGCCACATGTAATGCCTGCGGAGGCGGAGGTTCTGATACAACCGGGGCACCGGCTGCCACAGAGGCACCTGCAATTCAAGCTCCTTCGATGGAATTGGTTCCTGCACCAACTCAGGCGGAACCCGGAGCAAGCGCAGATTCAACACGAATCGGGGAAGCTCCCACGGCGGAAGCGCAGCTTCAAAAGGAGCCCGAACCTGAATCAGCGCCGCAAGACCAGTCCCGGGTCGGGGCTGAAGCGCTAATCCCATTGACATGGCAGATCATCCTGCTGGTCATCGGATTGGGAAGTGCCGGGATCGCCTTTGCCATCCATCAAAACGCAAGGAAAAAGTGGAGTTAACCATGACAGGCCGCGTGCATGTCGAGAAATAATCACATCAAATATTGCCCGCGCTGTGCGGCGGAAGTTGTACATGTCGACAAGTTCGACATGGTGCGGCCGGTCTGCCCTCACTGCGGCTGGATCTATTTTCAGGATCCAAAAGTTGCAGCGGCTGTCCTGATCGAACAGGATGGCCGCGTTCTGCTTGTGCGGCGGGTCAACGAACCCTTTCGCGGTTTGTGGACTCTGCCGGCCGGTTTCGTCAACGGTGGCGAGGATCCGGCCGAAGCCGCGGCCCGGGAGTGTTTGGAAGAAACCGGCTTGTCCGTGCGGATCATCCGCGTATTGGATGTGATCGCGGGCAGGGAACATGAGCGCGGCGCGGATTTCATCATCGTGTATTTTGCAGAAGTCATCAGCGGCCGCTTAATGCCCGCCGATGACGCAGATGCGGCGGAGTGGTTTGCACGCGAAAAATTACCGCCTCTGGCATTCAGGGCCACCCAAAAGGTTCTGGCATAAAAAAGACATCAAGGTCGCGCCTTGATGTCTTTTTTTTAGGCAAAATTTATGTTTACGGCTGGTTTTGATAGGTGATTGTTTCGTAGCTCGAAGTGATGTTGTTGTCGAAATCGACTGCATAGAAACCAATCGAATATTCGCCGTCCACGGGAATATAGGATTCGAACCAGAATCCCTGCTCCCCATAGGTGAACACGTCCTCGCTCAACTCGTATGAATATGTGGCGGTTCCGCTTTCATCAAAGGTGTAGTACTGGACATAATCCGTGAAATGATCGCCAATCTGGGGCGAGATCGCCACCGCGGTGCTGATCCCATCGCCATCACTATCGGGCAGGGCATAAATATGGAGAAGGGTCCCTTCTGGATCAAAAACCAGCTTGGCATCGACAGGCGCACCGTTGACCGGAGTGTATTGCCCGTAGACCGAGTAGGTGGTGATGCCGTCCGCACTCAGGTATTCATCCGGTTCGAATAATGCATAGGCTTCGTGCTGCCCATCCTTGAGAAGATAAAGGTAGGGTTTCCATTCATAATTGATCTGAATGGGACTCGGGCCAAAGTCGGGCACGTTGACCCCGTCGACCGTCGTTGTATCCGGCGCGATCACGAAGGAATTATCCGCAACCCAGGTCACATCGGCATCCTGGTTGTAAAAATACAGGATGAAATAAATGTAGGAGACATTCCCCGTGACTGTGGTGGAAAGCGTGAGGGTTTCATCACCGGTGATCAAATTGTCCGAAAGCTGGATCGGGGCGATGGTCAATTCGGAAGCGCCCGGGCCGACCACGGTGCTGCTTCGTGATGGAACAAAGGCTTGTCCATCCTGCGGGGAGAATTGTTCACCGGTGTAGTGGAAGGCAAGGAATTCGTCCCAGGTGG
Source organism: Chloroflexota bacterium (assembly GCA_021414245.1). GTDB lineage: Bacteria > Chloroflexota > Anaerolineae > Anaerolineales > Villigracilaceae > Villigracilis. Next base: position 71,616 of record JAIOOU010000007.1, on the reverse strand, counting down.
ATTGCTGGAGAAAACCCGAGGCTGAATCCGCATAATAAGGCGGGAAATCGCTGTTCATCTCCGTGAACTGGTAAATATCCGAAATCGGGAAGTAGAAGGAAATGCCGTTTGAACCGGCCATGCGATCTCCATGTTTTTCAGAGACGACGGCCGAGGAGATGGCAATTTTTAATTGTTCAGCCGCCTGACCCACAGCCGGATCGCCGGATTCGTTTGCAAGCACATCCGCAAAATTTCCCAGGTCGATGAATGGAGAGGGGACATCTTCACCGAAGAGACTGTAATAGCTGCGCGTGTATTCGCGCGCCTGAGCCACATAGGTTTGGTCAATGGAAGCCATGACGGAGATGAACTGATTCATGGCCCCGATCACATCCGGGACGCGGGCACTGTCAATTGCGCTCAAGGTGGTCCCGGCCTCGACCTCGGCGATCTCCGCATCCGATGCGCGCGTGAAGGCGGCATCCTGCGTAATATAAGTGGATACGACCGCCTGGGTGGCCTCGCGTCCGGTCATGCCCGGGTTTTGCGCCAGCTGTCCCAACCAGGCGGCATATGACCAGCCCGTTGAAGGGATCACTTCTTCAGAGGCCACCATGTAATTGGAATAGGGATAGAACGAACCATAGACCTCGGCCATGCCCATCAGACAGGCATCAAACCCGATAATCTCGAATTTTTGTCCGCCCATTCGTTGCTGCACCTGGTCAACCGCCCAGACGATCTGGGGCATGGAGAGCTTGCTGTTCGCCTGCATGTCTGAAAACCCGCCGGTCCAGCCCCCGCCATGGTCCGAGAGGACAAGCGCATATTTTTTGGCGGGATATTTTTGGATGGTCCAGGTGATGAAATCCAGCAGGGTTTGCGGGTTGCCCATGTCCGCCTCGCCCAGGTTTTCCACCACGGGAGAGGTGATATGTTCGAAATCCGAATCCTGCGTGATATAAAATCGGCGTGTGTCCGTCCAATCGCCATCTCCGCTGAAGGCCCCCACGGCACGGTCCATTTGCACGACAATATTCAACTGCGAGGTCGAACCCACCGCCTCCATTTCATTGACGTCATACCACATATCCTCTTCGAGAATATCGTCATCCGCATCGGAATAATAAATGAGAGTCCATTCAGGCAGGCCGGATGTATCCGCAGGGACAATGGATTGGCCCGGTTCGGAAGGCTGGGTGGTATTCAGGGGATTTTCAATTCCAACCCCATTCAGGAGCGAGTCGCTGTAATAATAGAACAGGGCCGCGGTGCAACATATACACGCCAGGCAGATGACCACCCCTGCGAGGATCGCCGGAACACCCAGCTTCGAATTTGATCTATTCATGGTTTCCTCCAACATGGATCGATAAAAACAAATATCTCCCTGCATAATAGCACGACCGGATAAATAAATACAATGGGGCACCACAAAGAATATTTCTGAATTCAATGTGTTTGTCAAGGTGACCTCGGTACTTCCGCTTTATATATTTTTGGAGTATCCTTGCGTACAAATTTTCAGCCCAATGATTAAAGAGGAGAGTGTCATTATGAAATCGCAATACCGTATGCTTTTGGGGGTTTTCGCCCTGTTATTCGCTGTGGGGTGTCTCTGCAGCAATACCAACATTTCCCCGTCCACCCCGTCCACCAATGCGCCCATCGCCACCAGTTCCGCCCCGACTGCAAATGCCCCGCAGCCGTCCACAAACGGCTCCAGCTCAGGCCTGGTCACTTTCGTTGATCAGAATAATCTCCTGTCCTTTGACCTGCCCGGTGACTGGACCTACGAACACAACGAACTTGGGGATAAGGTATATTCGGATGCCAATGCCTACAGCGATACATTTACATCGCCCGATGAGATCGCCAAAATGGAGAGTCTGGTCATCTTTGCCAATGAAACCGTCAACAATTCAGTAAGTGCCGGCGCTGCATTGGATCTGCTGCACAGATACTACAGCGCCACCGGCAAGGTCGGTGACATCCGTATCTCCAGCGACCAGATCATGCAGGACGGCTCGGAACGCTTTGAATGGACTTCCAAGAGCGGTGGATATTCCGGAGTGTCTTACTTCGAACTTCGCGGAAACAACAAAAAGACCTGGCTGATGCTGACCGCGTGGTGGGACGACGATTCTGATCAGGCGACCCTGGATGTGATCAACAACGCGATCGCATCCTACGCCATCCCGCAATAAAATAAATTCAATTGATCATAAAAAGCAGGCCGGACAAATAAATCCGGCCTGCTTTTTATTTACCTGTAAAAATGCTACAATAAATTATGCTTGATCTTCGTCCGTCCCCGATTGCAGGCAGTTGGTATGAAGCGGACCCGGAAATTCTTGCCTCCCGCGTGGATAAATTCCTCGCCGACGCGCATGTACCCAAACTGAATGGGGGGATCCTGGCCCTGATCGTGCCGCATGCGGGCCACCGCTATTCCGGAGCGGTCGCCGCGCACGCGTTCGCCGCCATTTCCTCCCTTGCTCCCAACCTGGTCGTCATCCTCTCCCCCTTCCACAATCCCGCCCCATATCCACTCATCACCACAAAGCACCAGGCTTACTCCACGCCGTTGGGCAATATTCAAGTGGACCAATCCGCATTGACAGCCCTTCAAACCCATCTCGATATTCCGATCACCCCGATCGCCAACGACAGGGAGCATTCGCTGGAGATCGAACTGCCTTTTTTACAGCGGGCCTTGAAAAACGATTTCAAACTTCTGCCGATCATGGTTCGTGCGCAGGAACCCGGTGTCGCTCAGGCTCTCGGCCACGCCCTCGCGCAGACCCTTAAAAATAAAAATGCCCTGCTGGTTGCATCCACGGACCTGTCTCATTTTTACGACCAAAAGACTGCCAGGCTTCTCGATCAGGAGATGCTTAAACGTTTTGAATCCTTTAAACCTGAATCCATTTTTGAAGCGGAGTACACCGGTAAAGGATTTGCCTGCGGCCACGCTGCGGTGGCTTCCATGTTGTGGGCGGCACGGGAACTCGGAGGAAATACCGTTCAAGTTTTAAAGTACGCCACCTCGGGCGACGTCACAGGGGATCATGCCTCGGTGGTCGGGTATGGCGCGGCAGCCGTCTTGAAGAAGATATAATCAACTCATGTTCGTCCGCCTCGCTGTCAACGTTCCGACCGTCACCGGTCTTTTCGACTATTCCATTCCAATCGAACTTGCCCCGCACATTCTGCCAGGCTGTCTGGTCACTGCCCCTTTCGGAAATCAGATCGTGCAGGGCGTGGTCGTGCAATTGCTTGACTCTCCCTCCGTGGAGAATCCCAGGACCATTCTTGACCTGCTCGACCCTGCCCCGGTTCTGACTCCGCCCCAGCTTGCCCTTGCGATCCTGTTGGCGGATTCCACTCTCAGTCCGCTTGCCTCCATCGTCAGTCTCATGCTTCCGGTGGGATTGTCCCAGCAGGCGGATGTGACTTATGAATTGCGTATTTCAGATTACGAGGAAAAAGCATCCTCCATCGCCACCCGCCTGTTGAATTTATTGCGCGAGCGCGGACCCTTGCGCGGGCGCCAGATCGATTCGCACTTCGCCAAGGTGGACTGGCGCAAAACAGCCGCCTCCCTTGTCAAAAAAGGCGCCCTTATTTCGAAACATGTTCTGCCCGCTCCCCGGGTGAGACCAAAGTTCCTGCGCGTGGCCCAGCTATCGGTCCCGCCCGAGGAAGCGCAAAATGAAATGCCGCGCCTCGGCACAAAGCAAACCCTCGCACGCCGCCAGGCAGCCTTGCGATTCCTCATCCAACAGCCTGAAGCCATCAATCTTTCGTGGGTCTATGCAGAGACAGGCTGTAATCTGGCAGACCTGCAGGAACTGGAAGAGCGCGGCTTGATCCGCTTGTATGAAAGCGAGATCTTCCGTGACCCGCTGGAGAACATCGGCAGGCAAATCAGTAAAGAAACAAACCTACAAACTCTTGAGCTTACCCCTGAACAAGTTTCCGCATTGCGCGAGGTCAACAAGGCAATCTCAAGTACTGCACATGGAATCCCATTTCTTCTGGACGGCATCACCGGTTCCGGAAAAACCGAAATTTACTTGCGCGCCGCCGAAGAAACGGTTAAACAGGGCAAACAAGTCATCATTCTTGTGCCTGAAATCGCCCTGACCCCACAGGCCGTGCGAAGATTCCTGTCGCGCTTTCCCGGTCAGGTGGGACTGGTCCACTCGAAATTATCGGAAGGCGAAAGGTACGACACCTGGCGCCGGACGCGTTCCGGGAAATTAAAGGTCATCATCGGCGCACGTTCGGCATTATTCAGCCCGTTGCCGAACGTGGGGCTGATCGTCTTGGATGAATGCCATGACAATTCCTATTATCAAGGCGAACAGCCTTACTATCACGCTGTCAGCGCCGCCCAGGAATATGCACGCTTATGTGGGGCTGTGTGCGTGTTGGGCTCGGCCACTCCCACCATTGAACAGAAATTCAAAGCTGCGAATAACCAATTCAGCCGGTTGGAACTTCCCCGCCGCATCGTGGAAACCGGCCTTCCTCCGGTCCAGATCGTGGACATGCGCGAAGAGCTCAAGACCGGCAATCGCGGGATCTTCTCTCACGTGCTGGCCGAGTCACTGGCGGGGACAATTTCGCGCGGCGAGCAGGCCATCCTCTTTCTAAACCGGCGCGGCACGGCCACCTATGTCTTCTGCCGCGACTGTGGGTACGCAGTAAAGTGTCCCAACTGCGAATCCCCTTTGACTTTGCACGATGAAACGTTCAGTCGTTCAAACGTTCAAACACTGTTATGCCATCACTGCGGATACCAGCGCCAAATGCCAAAGACCTGCCCGAACTGCAACGGCAAAAACATCCGCGCCTTCGGGCTGGGGAGTGAGAAAGTTGAGACGGAATTGCAAGCCATGTTCCCGCAGGTGCGGACCCTGCGCTGGGATTGGGAGACCACGCGTAAAAAAGATGCGCATGAGATGATCCTGACCCACTTTGCCAATCATCAGGCGGACGTGCTGGTGGGCACGCAAATGCTCGCCAAAGGCCTTGACCTGCCCCTGGTGACTCTCGTGGGTATTGTGCTCGCTGACGTGGGGCTTAATCTGCCGGATCCATTTGCAAGCGAAAGAGTGTTTCAAACGCTTACGCAGGTCGCTGGCCGTGCGGGACGTTCGTCTCTGGGCGGCAAGGTCGTTTTGCAGACCTTCATGCCCGAACATTATGCGATCCAGGCCGCATCAAAGCATGATGTGAATGGATTTTATGAACAGGAATTGAATTATCGTAAACAGCTGGGCTATCCCCCGTTCAGCAAACTGGCGCGGCTCGAGTATCGCCACGCGGACCCTGTCAAAGCGGAGGAAGAGTCACGGAAAACCGCGGGAAAACTCAAAGCGAAAATGGAAGCGGAAGGCCGCCATCAAACGGATTTGATCGGCCCTGTCCCATCCTTCTTCGCCAAAGTGGACGGGCTCTACCGCTGGCAGATCATCGTCCGCGGCCCGGACCCGGCTTCGTTGCTGCGCGATATCAAATTAAACGACTGGAGAGTTGAAATCGACCCAATCAGTTTGTTATAGGAGGAGTTATGGAACTATTGGATAAGAACAATTTTGTCGAGAATAAGAATGGGCGGGTAACAGAGTCTCAAAAGTCCTACTTAAAAAGCGGAGCGAATATATGGTTCGACCTGCTGCTGATCGCAGGCATCTTTGTTTTTGCGGGATACCTGCCGCGGCTCATCATCGGCCTGCCAATAAAAATTCCTTTGATGGTCGCATCCGGCATTTCGCTGCTATGGATGTTGATCCGTTCGGTCACACTATTCAAATATTATTTTCGGATATTACCGGATGTCCGTGAAAATAGAATTACCCTCGCAACCAGCAAGGTTGGTTTTCACAAAAGATATGTGCTGCAAACAGAAGAGATCACCCTCTCGTTACCCGGTGACAAGAACAATGGTTTGCTTGCAGGAAATCTCTATGAGACATATTACCTTCCCCGTACAAGGAAGGCTATTTCTGCAAATCTGTTCCGGCCCGGAAGTGAAGCACAGCAAGCACGCGAATTCATGCTCTTGTTTGGGCAATTGCTTGGATTTACCGAAACGGATGTTCAGGCGAATCGTGCGGGCGAATTAACCCCCGGTCAAAAGATGGCCATCCTGAAAAGGGGCTGGTGGGTCGTTTTACTCGTACTGTTCACTTTGGCCCTTGCCTTGTCACAAATCCTGCCCATGCTGATCGACCCTGCATTTCTGAGCGACTCCATCTTCTTTACGATATGCATGGGCGGATTGGCACTCCTGGTGATTGGCGTGATCTTTCTCAGCTCGTGGGATGCAACAGCCTTGATGGCTCTGCTGGAAAGGAAACTGGGCCAAAAGGAAGGCATCATCAGCGTGACTGCGAGAACCGATGGATCAGGGAAGTCGAGAAGAACACGTTACTATCTCGGCATAGGGTTTGATTTTGAAATGCAAATCCCCGAGCGCACCTATGAGGTTCTGGTGGACGGCTTGTATTGCCGCCTATACTTTACTCCACGCACAAAATTCCTGGCAAGCATGGAAGTATTAAAATCACAAGAGCCAAATATCTCCAATCCGTGAGTAGAACGTTGCTGTGTCGCTCTGAGGATGGGTATTTTGTGACCGAAGACCTTCACTATATTTGAAAGTGTCATCCTTCACTGTGCTCAGGATGACACTTTCAAAAAATTCCTTATGAAATAAAAAGGGACAGCGGCGTGTACCGCTGTCCCTTTTTAGCAATCAGTTATTTATCATCAGCTATCCCACCAACCCCACCACAAAATTCAACACACGCCAATACAGGTTATACAAAGGAGAAGGCAAACTCTTCGAAGGCAAAGCCGGCGGGAAGGAGGTCTTTGCGCCGGGTTCATCGAAACGATTATCCACGCCGGAGCCATCCCAGATGATGTCAAAGCCCCTGCCGAGCATGTTCTTCACGAATTTATCGGCGTCATAGCCGTTATTCTCGTAAATATTATCGTGGGCGTAATTATGCTCGGGATTCGGGCCCACATCGATCTCCTCTTCTGAAAAGCCGATCGTCAAATTGAACACCGCCAGACCGCCGGTTTTATTTCCACGGATGGTGTTGTTATATACCTCCACATGGTCTGCCGCGAGGATCAACATGCCCGTCCCGGGCGGGATGAGCGCCACCGCCGAGCCGGGCTTGCCGAAGTTCTCGCCGTTGTTGTTCTCGCTGATATTATCGTGGACCTTGGTATACATCGAAACCTTGGACGGCAATTGCGGCAGCAGGTCGATGAAAATGCCGATGGTGTTGTCGTGCGCATGATTGTTGTACACTTCGCCATTGACGGTGTTTTCCAATTCAATCCCGATCACGTTTCCGTAGGTCAGCGTATCGCGAATGACCACATTTTCGGATTTACCCGCGTAGATCGCGGCATCGTTCATCAACGTACCTTCGATACGTTCGATCAGCACATCCGTGCAGCGCACGGGATACACGCCGTATACGCCCGTATTTTCAATATACATATCGTGCAGGTAAATGTTCTTGGAGCCCTCCACTAGCACACCGTTGCTGGTGAAATTCCTGACCGCGAAATAAGCCATCTCGAAATTATTGCCGGATGCGATCACTCCATCGGAGCCGCTGCCTTCGCCCTCGATGACTGGCCATTCGCCCTGGTCATTTGGGATGCCGAGGAACTTTACATCGCTGATATCAATGATGACATGCTCCTTGTAGATCCCATACGGGACCTCAATGGTGTCGCCCGGAAGCGCCTGATCCACAACAGACTGGATCGTCTGGCCGGGTTCAACCCTCAAAGTCACCGGTTCATGCGTGGACGTGGAAACTGCTTCTGTTCCCCCGGCATTCATCTGGCTGGCGGTTGTCCGCGCTGGATTCTCCACATGTTCGACGACAGGCAAACCGGATGGAACTGACGCGGGAAATTCAGGCAGGTTGGTTTCATCGGTCAATGCATACAGAAAGGCAACCAGATCGGATTTTTCCTGATCGGTCAGGTCAAATCCCAGAACATGAATATCCACGTTCTGAACGCCTGCATCCCGGCCGCCGCCTTTCGCGTAAAAGTCCACAACTTCTTCCAGGGTGCTGAAAGCGCCGTTATGCATATAAGGGGCGGACAATGCGATGTTACGAAGGGACGGAGCCTTGAAGGCGCCATCCAGACTGGTGCTCTCCACCTGCAGACGACCCGGGTCATGTGCCTGACCGGGAAGATCGGGCACACCGGTGACGGAGAAGTCATCATCCCCGAAGGTCGGCGCGGAGTGACATTCGAAACAGCGTGTGCCTGCCGAGCGGAAGGTCGCCAGTCCGCGGCGCTGGGCCGGGGTGAGGGCATTCACATCGCCCGCAGCGTAACGGTCAAATGGGGAATTATTGGTCACCAGAGTTCGCTCGAAGGCAGCGATCGCGTTCTGCACATTGGCATACGTGATGGAATCTGCGCTTCCGAAGGCTTTCTCAAATAACGGAGCATAGGCGGGAATCGCCTTCAGCTCAGATTCAATTTCAGAGGGCGTGGCAGCCATCTCGTCCGCGTTGGTGATCGGGGTATTCGTCTGCTCTTCAAGCGTGGCAGTTCTTCCATCCCAAAAGAAATTCGTGTTGTAGGCCACATTCCACAAACTCATCGTGCTGCGTGGAAGCGTTGTACCGTTCGCTCCGAGGGCCTGCTGCATGCCATCACTAAATCCAAGGTCGGGATTGTGGCAGGTCGCGCAGGACATGTCATTGTTTCGGGACAGAACCGGGTCGAAGAAAAGCAGGCGGCCGAGTTCCGCTTTTTCAGACGTGGTGGGATTCGCATCCGTCTCATTGGCTGCCGGGAAATCCCGCTGAAGCCCGCTATAGGCTGGTTCCACACTGCTTGATCCCGCCCCCCACTTTTCCGGCGGCAGCACTTCATCCTGCGGGATCGGCGCAAAGGCGGCATATAGAACGCCCAGCAGCAACAAAATTCCCAACATTGATAAAACACGTTTCATCCAGATTTTCATACACTCTCCTCCGAAATTTTTATGACCGCGGCATCCTGATGCGACCCGCGCATGGGCACTCTATTTCAGTGTGAGCAGGAATGCAACGAGGGCGTTCATATCCTCACTGGTTAATTCCTTGGAAAAATTGGTGATCATGACATTGTTGTAACCTTCCACAACATAATCACCGGGCCGCAAAATGGATATTTGAATATATTCGTCTGCACTCAGCCCGGGTACGCGGGTCTCTGCACGCGTGGCAACGCCGGCGAGCGAGGGGCCAATGATCGTGGTATTCGGTTCAAGGGCATGGCAGGTGGCGCAGCGCGCATTGAAGACCTGCCGCCCTTTGACTACGAACGGGTCAGGGGTGGGGGTCGGCTCGGCCTTCGTCCCGGCTGAACAGGCGGCAATTAGAAACATCAGCAAGACGGAAATAACGGAAATGATCTTTTTCATGGTTTATCCTGATTTTGGAGTCGCCAGATTATACACGGGCCATATGGAAAAACGATGTTTTTATCCGTACAAAAATGTTGGGTCACCGGACCACCTCACTGGCTTTCTCTGCCATCTTTTCCCATCTTTGCTATAATCGAACTATCTTTAAAAAGGAGAGTGAATTATGCAAAGCTTTTCACGTGGCTGGGCTTTCCTCAAACAAGCCTGGAGCATGGCCTTTAAAGACAAGGACCTGCTCAAACCATCCATCTATGCTCTGATCGTTGGGATGATCGTTTCCATGATCGGGATCATCCCGATCCTGATCGCCGCGTTCGTATTGGGCGACGGCCAGTTCGGCAGGATCGTGATGGGTGTCTTTGGCGCAGTGCTGATGTTTGCCCAATTCGTAGTCAGTTATATTTTTTCAGGCATGACCGTGTACCTGATCTACGGTTATCTGACCAAAGGCGACGGGCGTATGGATGAGGCATGGGCCATTGTCCGCCGTGATTTTTTCGATATTCTCACTCTTGCCGCAGTCTCCACTGCGGTGGGCCTGCTGCGTAACGCGGCTCAACGCAATCGCAATCGTGGGATTGCCTCCAACATGGCCCGTGCTGCAACCGGTCTGATCGAAACGCTGTGGACGGAAGCTGCCTATCTGATCCTGCCCGCCATGGTCATCGACGACTTAAATCTCAAGGACGGCGTCACCCGGGTCGGTAAGATCGTAAAGGAAAACCTACTGCTGATTGGCATCAGCACGGTCGGCGTGCGCTGGGTCACCGGGCTGATCGGGTTCATCTTCGGAATGATCGGTTTTGTGATCGCCTTTGCCATTGGCGGTGGAGCGGCCTACGTTTCGGGCGGCAATACCGCCATTTCCATTGTTGGCATCGCCGTTGGAGCGCTGATCTTCTTTGCGTTTGTCATGGTGGCAAGCATTTTCAGTTCCTATACCAGCACCGCCTATCACACCTGTTTGTATATCTGGGCGCGTGATGTGGAAACCGCAAAGGCCCAGGGAAGCTCCCTGCAGGTCATGGCCCCGGCACCGCTTGCGGCTGCACTCGCATAATTTAAATCATTATCCTTGCGAAGTCGGTCCGGCATTTCCTTCGCAAGGATATAAATCAAAAGGAATTTCATGCAACCTGAACCCCGCCGCGAAATGGTCTCCTGGGAAGAGGTGGATAAGTTGATCGACCACCTGCTGCCTCAATTCCGCCGTGAATTTACCGCCATGGTGATGATCACGCGCGGCGGTATCATCCCCGGCGGGCTGCTTGCGGAAGCCATGAACATTACACACATCCTGACGGCCGCGGTGGATTTTCCTGCCCAATCCAAAACGGATAAATCCAGCCTGATGGCATGGCCGGAATTCATTCAATTTCCGGCCGAGGATAAATTGCGCGGCCGCCCGACCCTGATCATCGATGATGTTTGGGGATCGGGCCGCACCATTACCGCGGTGAAAAACCGGGTCTCTGCAGCAGGCGGATTTCCCGAAACCAGTGTACTGCACTTTAACCCGTACCGCAGTCTTTTTGGGAGTGCGCGCCCTGATTATTATGCCGCGGTCACCGATGCCTTCATTGTATATCCCTGGGAGATCAGCCGCGGTACGGACAAGGTTCTGCTGGGCGAGATCTGATGAATTTATGAAGACCATTGAAACCAGCGCCGAGTCCCGCATCCAGACTTTACAGGGCAACGAATATTTCGATGAACTGCCCGAAGATGTTTTGTGGGAGATTTCAGAACACATGCATTTGCGTGAATATCAACGCGGGGATGTGCTCTTTTGGGAGGGGGACCCGTGTGATGGTTTGAATATCGTTCAGCAGGGCAGCGCAAAGATCTTCCGCGTTTCCCCTCAAGGGAGGCAATACATAGTTCGCATCCTGCAGGAGGGCGATACCTTTGCGGAAGTTCCCGCTTTTGACGGGGCAACAAATCCCGCAAATGTGGAAGCTCTGGAAACCAGCCATGTTTGGGTGATAGACAGCGAAACGCTGCGCGGACTTGTCAAAAGACATCCTCAATTTGCACAAAAGGTATTGGTCAATTTTGGTCAGATGCTGCGCGGGATGGTGCGGATGGTCAGCGAGATGGCGTTTTACCAGGTAACTCACCGCCTGGCACGACTGATCGATGAATTTCCGCAGGAAAAATCCAAACCGGCCTGGACGCAGGAGCAGCTGGCGGCACGGCTCGGAACCGTACGTGAAGTTGTTGCGCGCTCGCTGAAGGAATTGGAAAGAAGCGGTGCGATCAAAATCGAAGACCGGCGCATCCAGATCGCGGACAAGGAAATATTTCAGCAATGGGTGCAGCCAAATCATTAACTGCCGTTCAGGGCATCTTATTAAACTGCCTTGCGATGCCCCGGCGCCCGGAAAATTACATTGGCAAACTAGCATTAAATCAAAAACGCAACAGTGCTTTCTGTTGCGTTTTTGATTTGCGGCATCTACTGCAAAGGTTCGAAGTTTGAAACGGACAATGAGAGTTCATCATCTGCGGCTGCTTTGATGTAGTCGAAATAAATATCACTGGGAAAGCCGCGGACCGGGTCATAGGTGACGGTGACCTCATCCGCGCCGCCTGTCAGACCTGCTTCGAGTTCGGAGAAGATGCGCTCGATCGTCGCATGCTGGGAGAAAACCGGAAAGTTTGGATCGGTTTCTGCAACAAGTGTTCCATCAGAATAGGCCATCGAAACAACCCTGTTATCCTGCACCTCCACCGTCAATGGGACCTGGTTGCGAAATGCGCAAAAGCATCCGATATTAAGTGAAAAGCGATAATGAGTGATGCCCGAAGCCTGCCAGGTCTGGCGATTCTTTTCAAGTTCAGTCGATGCTCCGGTGGAACATGCTGCGAGAATAAAAATAAGGGTGAATAAAATTAGTTTTTTCATTTTTGCTCCTGGGGAATAGGACGATTATATGTGAAAAAAGTTCCTGATAACAAAAACTCCCCGTCATGCCGGCGGGGAGTTTGCCCTGACGAGATTGATTACGGAACAGGGGTCACATAATAGGTGCCCGTATTGAGCAGACTTACATCTCCGATCGATTGTGCCGCGAGCATCTGCGCCTGGCGGGCACGGTTGGCGGAATCGGCCAGAATTTTAAGGGCATATTCCGGATTATGGAAACCAGTGCTGTTTTCGGCGGAAACAATATCCCACATGAATTGCGCCTCGCGATGAAGTTTGCGGGCCTGATCCAGAAGGGCGGGATCGGCATTCCCTGCGGCAACAGCGGCCTTGATGGCATTGATCGCGTCAACAATCGCATCTTCTGTCGATAATTTCGTTGTGGCCACCTGCTCCTGAATGGTGTTCACGCGGCGGACGACATATTCAGTATCCGTGTGGCATTGTCCACAGGCGGCTTCGGGATTGAGCAATGGACTATGAACATCATGCGAGGAATATTTGGCGGCTCCGTCGCGGGTGTATGGCATATGACAATCTGCGCAGGAAACCCCCGCCTTGTAATGGGTGCTGTCTGCGGTAAAGAATTCAAATTCAGGGTGTTGCGCCTTAAGCATGGGCGTATCAGTCCCGGGATATGACCAATCCTTAAAACCGGATTTTTCATAATAGGAAAGGATCTCGTCGATCTTGGTGCCGTTATCCCACGGGAAAGTTAAATATTTCCCATCCCCTTTGAAATAGTATTCAACATGGCAGTTCGCGCAAACCACAGTGCGCATTTCCTGGCGGGTGAAAGTGGTCCAGTCCCTGCCCTGGCGTTCCAATGCCTCTTTGAGGGCTGGATTGGTCACAATCAAACGCATGGTGCCTGCCTCGTGGCAATTAGAGCAACCGATCGAGTTATTGATATTCGGCGTCATTTCATTGAACGTCATCTTGTTGTAGGCTTCCATGCCCAGCCGGTCCCACAGTCCGGGATTATCCGAGGATTTGCAGGAATAGCAGGTGGCCGGTGTGTGTTTGGGGTCCTCATCATTCAGATTCAGCCGCTTTGTCTTTCGAACATCCTCCAGGGCATTCATGTGGCCGCGGTCATCGTTATAGTCCTTGCTGAATGGATATCCGGCAAACAAGATCACCTGTCGGGGATCACGTTCCAGCCATGAAAATTGGGAAGACCCTGCATATGTTGTGTCAATATTATTCGTCTTTGTCTTCAGGAATGAATCATATTGATTGGGGAAGTTCACGCCCCATTTGGAAGAATCGGGTTCCATTTGCGCGATTTCGAACAGGGGTTGCACAGCGCGTTCCTGCACAGGCTGGTTTTTTACATAAACCAACACGCCTGTGAGCGCAGCGGCCAGGATGATCACAAGGCCAGCTAAAATAAGATTGGTGTAATTCTTCATCGATATAGCTCCTTACTTGGTAGGATAAATGGATGAATCCTGATACGGAACCAGCGAAGAACCGCGGTCTCCGTGGGCCACACTACGATGGCAATCCCAGCAATAACGTTCGAAAGACGGCGTACCCATCATGATATTTTCAACAGTTTCCCGATGGCAACGCAGACAGTTCTCCTGAATGATATTCTTGGTCTGCAGGCTGGCGCGGATGGCGACAGGGATGTTTCCCGTGGTGAACGCAAAGGTATCCTTTGCCCCCTGCCGCCCCTTTTCCAGGTAGTACACCACAATATTCGCGTGCGGCAAATGGCAATCGACACATTCGGTCACCTTTTCATGAGGAGCGTGATACCAGTTTTCATATTGCGAATCCATGGCGTGACAATTATTACAGGTTTCCGGTGCGCTGCCCCCGTACGCAGGGGCATCCGTTACAAACAGGAATAGCCCCAAAGCCAGGACAGTACAGACGACGGCAAGCATGAAAGGTGTCTTGAACATAGGTACCCTCAAACAAGATTAGCTAAAGCTTAATATAAATCAAGTGCAGAATATATATTGTGACTTTTGTCACATTTGTTCAGTAGAATCACTCTCCTCCTTGAAAACAGCCGCGATTAAGAAAGTAGAAGATCAAAAAGCCCCGCCAAACAAAAAAATATCTTCACATTTAAAGTATTCGCCCGGCTGCATGTGCAGCCGGGCGAATACTGGAGAGATTACAGGCGTATTTAACCCAACATCACGGCATTCCATCCATCCCGGATCCGCCCATATTCGCCGCATCCAGGACAGGAACGGTTAATACAATATCCGCGTGATGCATGAAATGCAATGTGACCATGATCTTATCGCCTACATTCAAATCCTTCTTAAGGCCGATCAACATGATATGATAGCCGCCCGGTTTCAATTCGACTTCAGCATCAACCGGGAGTGGAATGGATTCCTGCCGGGTCATTTCCATGACTCCGCTGGAATTCATTTGGCTCAGGTGAATTTCCCCGGTCAAGGCTGCATCCGAGGAGACACCCACAAGCGCGTCATCCTGCGAGGAATGGTTATGCAGGAGCATATAAACCACGCCATTGCCATCCTTTAGAGCCGCCCGTGTCCAATAATCATGAGCCTCGACATCCCTGCCCTCACTCCCGCACGCACTCAGAAGCAGCATTCCCATCAAAATCAACACAATACTATTTTTCATATTTCAGCCTTTCCTTTTTGGTTTGATTATATATTGGTCATGTATCAGAATGATATTTTCTTCCCCGCCAGGTCACACCCTGACCGGAAAGCACCTTCCATGCGGATGCGAGCATCATGGCGGCAAAAACTCCGGCGCCCAAAGGCGTGGTCAATGCATACCAGGCGGAGATATTCATTTTTGTCGCAACTCCTGCCCGCACGAAAAGCAGGAAAATCCAAACCCCAAAAGCCTGAAGAACGATCACAACAGCCTGCCATCCTCCGCCATTGAAGAGCCATAGGAAGCCAAGCACAGGCCAGACGGGTAGAAAAACGGCCGCGATCAAAGCCAGGGAGGCGCCAAAAGCACCCAGGAGCAACATGGCCGGATGATCACGCAAACCCAGGTAGATATTCTTGGTCCAGCCTTCCCACATGGCCGGCAGGGATGTATACATGCGCGTGCTTAAGACTTGTGCGCCATCGGCGACGATCAGGCGATACCCATTCCATTTGACCAGTTCGGAAATGGCCTTGTCTTCCACGATCTGGTCTTTTACTTTTTCATGTCCACCAATCGCATCATAAACGCTGCGCTTGATGAGAATGAACTGGCCGTTCGCCACGGCATCGCGCCTGCCCGGATCATTGACCTTGCGCGGGGAGAATCCCACCGAAAGGGCGGTCATGACCAGCGGCATGACGACCTTCTCCCAAAAGGAACCCAGGAGCTGCCGGTTCATGGTGGTGAACAGGTCCGCCTTTGTTTCAAGGGCTTTGGCATAACAGGAGGACAGGCAATTTGATTCGAGAAATGTATCCGCATCCACAAAACACAGCCAATTGCCGCGGGCGGCTGCCGAAGCCTGGAACAAGGCATGGGGTTTTCCGGCCCAGCCAGCGGGCAGGTCCGAACCGTTGATGATTTTGAGCAGGTCATTCCGGGCCGCAAGCAGGCGAAGAATCTCGGAGGTCCCATCTGCTGAGCGGTCATCCAGGACGATCACTTCGATGTTTGGATAATCCTGCGCGAGTGCCGCCTCAACACATCTGCCGATGTTTTGTTCCTCATCCCGTGCGGGAATGCAAATGGAAATGAGCGGAACGTCCCGCGAGGACGGAGAATGCGCGGGGTTCACCACAATATCAAGATGATATTGATTGTGTATCCAGAAAATGATGATCAGGGCAAAAATAAAGAGGAACGTGGAAATGGTCAGGTATGGCATGATCGGCAATATTTTTGTAATTACATAACTTTGACCGTCGAGCCCCGTTCGGTCTTTTCAACTTCAATACGATTCGGGAAGGCATCCTTGAGTTCGTCCAGATGCGTAATGACCAGGATTTTCGCAAAATCATTTTTAACGAGATTGATGGCTTCGATCAACCGCTGGCGGCCCTGCACATCCTGCGAACCGAAACCCTCATCAATGACCAGGGTTTGCAGGCGCGCACCCTTGCGCTGGGCCAGGATCTCGGACAAGGCCAGGCGGATCGCAAAATTCACACGGAAGGCTTCGCCGCCCGAGTACATTTCATAATCGCGCAAGCCGGCCGAATCACTGATCTGAATGTCGAGCGTTTCCTTAAGGTCATCACGTTTCTTATCCTTATATTCGGCCTGGGTCACAAAGCGGACGGACATATGCCCATCGCTCAGCCGATCGAGCAGGTCGTTGGCCTTTTGTTCGATCTGCGGGAGTGCCTGTTCGATCAAGAGCGCGGGCACGCCATCCCTGCCGAAAGCGCGTTCAAGGGTCTTGTGACGGACAATCTGCTGATTGAGTTCATCGCGCTGGATCAGGTAATCGGTCTTACGCGCACGCAGAGTCGACAGCACCTCCACTTTTTGCCGGGCCGCGCCCACCTGATCGCGTGTGCGGTTCTCATCTTCACGGATCGAGAACAGGTCGCGCTCCGCTCTGTGGACGTCGGGGGTGAGCGCTTCAGACTCAGCCAGGGCCTGTGCAACCGCATCATGAGCCTTTTCCTGCTCGACGATTTCCAACTTCCGCTTCCCGATCTCTGAGCCCAGACTGGCAATTTCATTCTCGATCTGCCCGGTCACTGCACGTGCCTTGTCCAGATTTTGATATTCGTCCCCCGATTTACGCAGTTCAAGCTCCTGTTTGCGTTTCCGGTCATGCGCGGATGCATCGTAGCCAAGTTTGGCGAGTTCCTTGTCAAGCCTGGATAATTGTTTGCGCGCTTCCACAGCAAAGGTGTCTTTTTCAAGGTCCCTGGTCAATTGAGCCAGGCGCTTTCGGCCGGTCTTTTCCCATTCCTTCGCAACACTCTGCAGGGATTCAATGCGCTCAGTCAACTGTGAGATCGTATTCGAATGTTTCAGGCGGTCCTGGTCCAGATCTGCAAGCTTTGTGATCCGGGACGCAAGCTGTTCCAGTTCCTTCTTCAACTTTTCCGATCCGGTCTTGTTGGCGCGGAACCTGTCCCCTTTTTGCTTGCCCTCCTCTTCCAATTGCTTGAGGGTCGTCTTGCGATGTTTCTCTGTTAAATCCTGTCCGCACAACGGACAGGTGGCACCATTCGCGGCCTTCAGGGATTCAATGCGTTCCTTCAAATCGCTCATGCTTTCCTTGAGCGCTTCATTTTCGGCTTTTAATGCTGCCTGTCTCTCACGGGCTTCATTTCTGTTCTTTTCCAGATCGGCGCGTTCTGCCATCCGGGTTTCCACTTCCAAAAGAGAACGGTTTTCCCTTTCGATCTCGGCGTTCAACGCATTGACCGAGACCTCTTGATGCCCAATCTCTTCCTGTTCAATCAAAAGAGCGCGCTGCTCCTCTTCGAGAGTCGCTTTTTCGACGGCGATCTGTTTTTGCAGGGGTTCGCGTTCCTTTTCATGTTCACGAAATTCCGCGGCGGCGTTATCGAGTTCTTCCAATTCCGCTCTTGCCTTTTGCCAGTTCTGGTAAGCGGACTCGATTTCTTTTGCACGGCCGAGAAGATCGGAATAAATTTTCCGTTCGGATTCTTTTTGAGCAAGCCGCGCTTCCAAGGTTGCATGATCCAAGCGGGCGCGTTCCAGTGATTTTGACAAGGTCTCGGCCAGTTTTCGCTGCTGATCAAGCAGAGCTACATTCTTTTTGACGTTCTCGAGTGCGGATTCCTGCGCCGCACGGGTGGATGATAGCTGCTTTAAGGCATCTTCAAGTTCCGTTAGCCGGCTCCTGCGTACATCCTCCTCGCCCAATTCCGCCTCGATCTCCGCGACCCGGCCATCAAGGCTTTGAACCTCAATCTCGATCTGCCTGCGTTTCCCGGCGGTACGATCCTTATACGTGTCCCAGATCTCCAGGCCAAGGATGGTACTTAGCACGGCCTTTCGTTCGCTGGCTTTTTTCTGGGTGAATTGATCAGCTTTGCCCTGCAAAAAGAAGGAGGCATTGACAAAGGTCTCATAATCCAGCCGGAGAGTCTGCTCGATTCGTGCCTGGGTATCCCGTGTGGTCTTCTCCGTCAGCGGTTTCCAATTCTCATGATCCTGGATCTGAAACTCGAGGACGGTGCTTTTTCCGCGCGGAAGTGTTCTCTGCACCCGAAAGACATTACCTTCGTATCCAAAGGTCAGGGCCACTTCCGCAGCCTTGACATCCAAATTCAAATTGATGATATCCGTGCCTTTGCCGCGCGATTCCCCAAACAAAACCCAGGTGATTGCATCCAAAAGGGAGGATTTACCGGCCCCATTCTGGCCGGAGATGCAGGCCAGCTCAAAGGAGTCGAAATTTAAGTCCACCGGATCCCGATAGGAAAGAAATCCTGCAATGCGCAAGTGAATGGGGATCATAGCGGAGTGTTTCCTGTGGCAGTGTTCAGTATTCCATGCATGATGTTGGATTATAATCGACCAATATGTATGAAACCGAATCACCACGCACACGCCGCCGCATGCGGATCCTTGCAGTCATCGTTGCCACCATTCCCTGTTATTGCCTTGGTTTTATTTTATTAAGTCTCACACCAAATCCGGAGGTGCCGACGGCCACCCCCACCATCACCATGACCGGCACGCTGGAAACCGCCACGATCAGCCTCAGCGGCACGCCTCTTATTCTGACCGGCACCATTACCCCCACCCCGACAGTGACGAATACGCCGACACAAACCATGACGGCCACCATCACTTTAACCCCATTCCAACCCAACACGTTTACCTCAACCCCCTCACACACACCAACCAACACGGCCACTTATACAGCCACCGGTACAGCCACAAATACACAGACCCCTTCGGCTACATTTACCATAACGGTCACACCCTCCATAACATCCACCTTCCCGCTTACCTTAACTCCATCCGTGACACCGACGCCCACGCTGACTCCATTCGGCGGCTAAGAGCCATTCCATTTCCAAAACCCCGGGAATCATTTAATGAGTGACATTCTGCCCTTTCTTAAATCGATCATATCAGTGGCCGGTCTTTCCGGATATGAGGGCCCCGTGGCGGACCTCATCGAGAAAAAGTGGTCTCCCCTCGTGGATGAGATCAGCCGAAGCAGGCTCGGTTCCATTCATGGACTGAAAAAGGGTTCGCCCTCCTCCAGCAAACTCAAACCAGACAAACGCCAGTCCGTATTGATCGCCACCCATATGGATGCGATCGGCCTGATGGTCTCCCGCATCGTGGATGGTTTTTTGCACGTCACCAATATCGGCGGCGTGGACCCGCGCGTCCTGCCCGGCACCCCGGTCATCGTACATGCTTCGGGCAGCGGCGAGCAACTTTATGGGGTGATCGCCATGCCACCGGCAAATTTATTGCCGGAAGGCGAAGGCGGGGGGGCCATTGACCTGAAATATTTGCTGGTGGATACCGGTCTCAACCCAAAGGATGTCTCGAAGCGGATCCACATCGGGGACAGGGTGGCCTTTGGTACGGAACCAGTTGAAATGTCCGGCGGATGCGTAAGCGGCCACACCTTGGACAACCGCGCATCAATCGCAGCACTCACGATCTGCCTCGAAGAACTGCAAGCCAAGTCGCATGGCTGGGATGTGTGGGCGCTGGCTTCCGTTCAGGAGGAGGAAACCTATGCCGGTGCGCTCACCTCTGCCTATCAACTCCGCCCGACGATCGCGATCGCATTGGACATGACCTTTGGCAAGGGCACGGGCTCCAACGAATATACCTCCTTCCCGATCGGCAAGGGCCTGACCCTTGGCATCGGACCCAGCATGCACCCGTTCCTGCATAAACGATTCAAGGAAGTGGCCGAACGCGCGGAAATTCCCGTCAAAGACGAAGCCATGCCTCAATATTCCTCAACCGATGCGGATGCAATGCAGTTGATCGCGGAAGGCATCCCGACCATGGTGGTCAGCATCCCTGAAAGATACATGCATACGCCGGTCGAGTTGGTGGCGCTGAAGGACATCCAGCGTGCGGGCCGTCTGCTGGCTGAATTTGTCGCTTCGCTCGAAACGGACTTTATGAACAAGATCGCGTGGGATTAATCAAATGCTTTCGATTGGCACACCGCAAATTAAATTACTGGAAAAATTATGCAACGCCGTGTCCGTTTCCGGGGACGAAGGCGAGGTACGCCGCATTGTCCTGGAGCAGGTCAAACCTTTTGCTGATGAAGTAAAAGTGGACGCGCTGGGAAGTGTTCTCGTGCGAAAAAAGGGAACAGGCAAACGGCCCCTGCGGGTCCTGCTGGACGCCCATATGGACGAAGTGGGCTTCATGATCGTGCATGATGACGAGGAGGGTTTTTATCAATTCGAGGTCGTGGGCGGCATCGATGAACGTCATCTGGCCGGCAAACAGGTCATGGTCGGCAGGGACCATGCGATCGGTGTGATCGGCGCCAAGCCCATTCACCTGGCCACGCCGGAGGAACTCAAGCACGCCATTGGCGCCGATGCCATGCGAATCGACCTCGGACCGGAAGGCAAGGCCAAGGTCGGTGACCGCGCCACCTTCGCAACAAAATTCAAGAAAGTCGGTCCTTCCATCATGTCCAAATCCATTGACGACCGCATCGGTGTGGCCATCCTGATCGAATTGCTCAAACATGCGCCAAAGGATATTGAACTGTGCCTGGCATTCAGCGTGCAGGAAGAGATTGGTTTGCGCGGCGCAAAAGTGGCGGCACATTACTTTGAGCCCGATCTCGCCATTGCAGTCGACTCCACTCCTGCCCGTGACCTGCCCCAATACGAAGGCGGTGAGAACTTCACGTACAACACCAGGCTTGGGTTTGGACCCGCCATCTACATGGCCAACTCCTCCACCATCGACGACCCGCGTCTCGTTCGTTTTCTGGCGGAAACTGCTGAAAGGGAAAAGATTCCGTATCAATTCCGTCAGCCCGGCGGAGGCGGTACAAATGCAGGCGCGATCCAGCAATCCCGCGCAGGCGTGCCGGTTGTATCCGTCTCTGTGCCGCACCGTTATACCCATTCCCCGGTCAGCGTTTCACGGGTGGAGGATTGGAAGAATACCTTGAATTTATTGCACTCCGCGTTGAAGAGCATGACACGCGGCATCCTGACAAACAAGTAAATAAAGGGCTCAGGCAAACATGAATGGATTAATCGCTTTACTCGGCTCCGGAGAATACCTGCCCGTCATGGACGATGTGGATCGTCACCTGCTGGCCCATTGCGGCGCGGAAGGCCGCAAAGCGCGCGTGGTCTGCCTGCCGACTGCCGCGGGACAGGAAGGCGAAAAGAGCGTTTCGCGCTGGTCTGGGATGGGGATGGAACATTTCACCCGGCTCGGGGCTGACGTTCAAGCTGTCCCTGTCATCGACGAAAAATCCGCCAACGATCTGAATCATGCGTCGGCGGTGGAAGAAGCGGACCTGATCTACTTCTCCGGCGGCGACCCGGGTTACCTGTACCGGACCATGAAAGACAGTCTGGTTTGGCAGGCCGCACAAAAGGCCTGGGCACACGGTGCGGTGTACGCCGGTTGTTCGGCCGGGGCCATGATCCTTGGCAGGGAAATGCCCGATTTCCGTGCGTTGGGAATCCGTTCCACCGCCGCATTTGGCGTCATCCCGGTCGCTTCCGTCATGCCGCACTTTGATGCGATTCCTTTATTTGGAAAACCTCTTGTGGCAACCCTGCGCCGCCGTTTATTGGAAGGCGAAATCATGATCGGCATCGATGAAGATACGGCCATCGTCGGGAAAGTCAATGAAGAATGGACCGTTCTGGGAAAGGCAAAAGCGCATGTCTTCACAAAAACCGAAACCACCAGCTACGCTGCCGGCGAAAAATTCTCCCTGGGAAAATAAACAATGAAATCATTACTGAAAACTCTTACCGAAACTTTTGGCCCCTCCGGGTACGAAGATGCCGTGCGAAAGGTGATCCTAAAGGAGGTAAAACCCATCGCGGACGAAGTCCGTGTGGACGCGCTTGGGAATCTGGTCGTTCGCAAAAAGCCGGCGCCTGACGCCAAAAATTCAAGAAAGATCATGTTGGCCGCGCACATGGACGAGATCGGCATCATCGTCAGCCATGTGGATAAAAAGGGATTTGTGCGTTTCACGAATGTCGGCGGCACTTTTGGAAGATATACCCTGGGGGCGCGGGTCCGCTTTTTGGATGGCACGCCAGGAGTGGTCGGGTATGACCGCCTGGAACAGATCGATGCGACCCTGCCGATCAATAAAATGTACATTGATGTAGGCGCGACCAGCCGGGAGGATTGTCCCGTAAAGGTTGGCGATCTGGCGGCGTTTGAGCGCCCCTTTGTGGAAATGGGAGACCGTCTGGTTGCCAAATCTCTGGATGACCGCTCGGGCGTGGTGGTTTTGATCGAGACCCTGCGCGCGATCAAGTCCACACCCAACGACCTGTATTTTGTATTCACCACCCAGGAGGAGGTCGGCTCGCGCGGTGCGGGCGCGGCAGCCTTTGGGATTGTCCCCGACATTGGCATTGCCGTGGATGTCACACCCACTGGCGATACTCCGAGCTCCTTGAAAATGGTGATGGAGCTCGGCAAGGGACCGTGCGTAAAATTCCGCGATGTTGGCATGTTGTCCGATCCGAAGGTTGTGGATTGGATGATCCACACTGCGGAAAAGGCAAAGATCCCCTATCAGCGTGAGGTCCTGCTGATCGGCAGCACCGATGCCCGCGAGATTCAGGTTTCGCGTGCCGGCGTCATGACAGGTGCATTATCCATTCCCGTTCGTTATGTCCATTCGGCCTCCGAAATGGTGGACCTTAACGATCTGAAGAACTCGGTCAAATTGCTCACATCCCTGCTCAACAAACCCGTCTCGATCTGAAGTCATTGTCAAAGGAAATCCATCAAAAAAGCCCGACAGAAATCTGTCGGGCTTTTTTGATGGATGGATTACTTTTTCTTGGCGCTGTCCTCGCCCGGATCCTTCTTTGCCATACCTGACATGAGGAAGGCGATCCCCGCGCCAAGCGCAAAGGAGCCAGCCGAGCCCGGGCTGGAGAAATCGGTCAATCCGATCAACAGCCCGAAGAAACCAAGAGCGAGAGCAATCTGCAGTTGCCAGTTCGCTTTCTGAAAAGCATCCAGCATGAAGCGCCCGCCTCCAAACCCAAAGAGCAGGAAGCCAAGCGCCCGCAACAGAAAACCGAGGAAACCAAAGATCTCAGGAACAATAGGTGGCATATTATTCTCCTTTTGAAAATGAATGAACGGTGTGACTCATGTCACTACCAAAACAACACCTTCCAGGTTAAAAGGATTTGCATTAACAACCTGGCACGCCCGCTACAACCAGGCCCAAAGCGCCCATAAGATGATCATGAGCACCCCAATACCCATCCGCGCCGCCAGCGACCAGCCCCAACCGGTCAGCCAGGCCTTGGTGTTGGCCAATGCGGACGGTCTGTCCTTAAGACGCTGCCATTCGGCCAGAAACAATCCTGTCGGGGAAGCCACCATCCCTGCCAAAGGGGTAAAGAACAGGCTGACAATAATTCCCGCCGCAAAGGCCCAAATAATCGAACTCCAGGGCACATTCTTATCGCGCACGTGCTTGGCAATGATGATGTTATCGATGATGTTACCGCCGATCATTAACAGGGTGATCAGGGTAAAGAGCAACCAGTCCACCCAGGTCATTTTATGCTTGGTCGCCTCAACGATGGCGTAAAACAGGGTGCTCAGCCACATGACCGTTAACCCCGGAAAAACGGGGATCAGCAATCCAGCCAGGCCAGCCAGCAGGACAAACAAAGTCAGCGTCTCAACCGTTACCTGAAGCCAGAACTCAAAATCTGCCATTCAATCTCCACAAATGCAAGCTTCGAAAGGGATTATCGCCTCCGTGCCATGCATGATTTTATGGCTTGATTATATCAATCCCGCCCATCCACGGACGCAGTACCTCCGGCACCACGATCGAGCCATCGGCCTGTTGATAATTCTCCATGACCGCGATCAGTGTACGCGGCATGCCCAAGCCCGAACCATTCAAGGTATGCAGGAATTTCGCCTTGCCGCCATCAGCAGGGCGGTATTTGATGTTGGCGCGCCGCGCCTGGAAATCCGTCACATTCGAGATCGAAGAGACCTCCAGCCACTCGTCACAACCAGGCGCCCAAAGTTCAAGGTCGTAGGTTAAGGCTGCACCAAAGCCAATATCACCGCTGCACAAACGCTTCACCCGGTATGGAACACCCAGCAGGGCGCAAGTCTCCTCCGCATCCTTGAGCATCTTTTCGTGCTGGGACTCCGAATCCTCCGGTTTGCAGTAGGTGTACATTTCGACCTTATCAAACTGATGACCACGTTTAATGCCGCGCACATCCCGGCCTGCGCTCATTTTCTCGCGGCGAAAACAGGGAGTGTAGGCCGTATACAGCTTCGGCAGGGCGGCTTCATTCAGGATCTCGTCCATGTGCAGCCCGGTCAAAGGAACCTCCGCGGTCGGGACGAAGTAGTAATCTTCTTCATGGTCCTTGTACAAATTGTCCGCGAATTTCGGCAACTGGCCCGCACCGTATACAACCGCGGTTTTCACCATAAAGGGCAGGTACTCCTCCTGATATCCCTGGCGAATATGCAGATCAAGCATCCATGCGATCAAGGCCCGCTGCAATCTTGCGCCGGCTGCCTGCAGCACATAAAAACGCGAACCGGTTAGTTTCGTGCCACGCTCAAAATCCAGGATGCCGAGCGCAGGTCCCAGATCCCAGTGTGGTTTTGGCGTGAAATCAAATTTCCGCGGCTCCCCCACCGTCTTGATGACCACGTTCTCGCTGTCATCCTTTCCATACGGGACACGGGCATCCGGAATATTCGGGAGGGCAGCCATGAGTGCATTCAGTTCAGTCTCGACTCCGGCGACCAGGATGTCGAACTCTGCGATCTTTTCACCAACCAGCCGCATCGCTTCAATCTTCGACTGGCGGGCGGCCGCCTCTTTCATCTGCCCGATCTCCTTGGAGACCGTGTTCCGCTCCGCCTTGAGTACTTCCACCTGAGAGAGCAGGGACCGGCGCTTTTCATCCAATTGAAGAATTGAATCGACGGGTGACGGATCCATCTGGCGGTCCCTGAGCGCCTTGCGGACGATCTCCGGGGTTTCGCGAATAAGATTGATATCCAACATGATTGCACCTCCGTGTGCAGGTAATAAAATACGCCCCGGTCCGTTTGCAGGACGAGGGGCGTCTCGTGGTGCCACCTGCTTTTGCTGCCGCATAAAACCTGAACATGCCGCAACCTTGGTGTTCGCGTTAACGGGCGATTCCCGGTTCTCTTATGGCCGCTGCCTCTGCGAGAACGACACGGGCAAAGGGGATTTCATCACTGGGCTGATCGTCTCGCACCGGCCGACGACTCTCTGAACAGGGACATGACTACTTGTCTTTGCGCTGGTATTAAATGGGATTATACGCGGCTTGTTTGATATGTCAATGCCCGGCATGATTAGCATTATTCTTACATATTTTATATGCAGACCTTAAAAGCCCAAAGTGAAATTATGGTATATTTTGTACAGGAGTACTGCCATGAATGAGCGAATCCTAATAATTGAAGATGATCAGGCAATTCTCAAGTTGCTGCAGCGCGGGCTGGCCTACGAAGGCTATACCGTGGATACCGCAGTGGATGGCCGCATGGGATTGATCGCCGCCCGCGACCACACCCCTGACCTGGTTGTTTTGGATTGGATGCTGCCGGGCATGGATGGACTGGAAGTCTGTCACCGCCTGCGGACCGGCGGTTCGATCCCCATTCTAATGTTGACCGCAAAAGATACCGTTCAGGATCGCATTCAGGGCCTGGATGCGGGCGCCGACGATTACATGGTCAAACCGTTCAATCTGGATGAGTTGCTTGCGCGCGTGCGCGCCCTGTTGCGCCGCACGCAACCCGAGCGCATTCCGGTTTTAAAATTTGCAGACCTGTCCCTGGACACCGGCTCCCGCCAGGCCTCGCGGGGAAACCGCATGGTGGCCCTGACCGCGAAGGAATATGAACTGCTGGAGCTCTTCCTGCGCCATCCAAAACAGGTGCTTACCCGTGAAGTCATCTTTGACCGGGTATGGGGATACGACTTTGGCGGCGAAAGCAATGTGCTCGAAGTATATATCCGCTATTTGCGCCAGAAGCTGGAAGGTGAAGGCGAGATACGGCTCATCCACACCGTGCGCGGTGTGGGCTATGTACTCCGGGAAAATCCATAATCAAAATGCGGCAGTTTTCCTGCCGCATTTTTTAATTCTCAGTAAATCCTAAACTCGATCCGGTACACTATCTTCATGTCCCTGCGCCTGCGCCTTACCCTGCTGTATTCAACTTTTATGGGTGGAATTCTGCTGATCTTCGGTGCAGCAGTCTATATCCTGGTGAACGTGATCCTGCTCAATCAGGTCGACAGCATGCTGGCCGGTGTGGTGCGCGACATCACCCAGGTCACCAAAGTCAACTCGGTCGGACAGATCAGCTTGATCAGTTTGCCGCCCCTGGATATGACGTCGAATGCTTATGTACAGGTTTGGGGACCGGATGGAAAATTGGTGGCGACCTCCCCCAGCATCGGCAGCCTGACCAAATCCCTCGATCCTGTCGGACTTCAGGCGGGTCTGACCAACTATGAAGATTCCTATCTGGACGGTGCGCATTTGCGCGTGCTAAGCGTGCCACTACAGTATGGCGAGCGAATGATCGGGACTCTACAGGTCGGCGCCAGTTTGAGCGTGGTGGATGCAACCCGCAGCAACCTGCTCTCGGTGATGGCGATCATTGCCGTGGTGGCGGTTCTGATGGCCGGGATCGGTTCATGGCTCGTACTGGGACGGGCTTTCTCGCCGTTGGAAGCAATCACCGATACGGTGGACCAGATCAACCGTGCCGACGATCTTTCACGGCGCATTCCCTATCAGAATCAAAGCGAAGATGAGATCGGTGACCTGATCATCTCCTTCAATCAGACACTGGAACGTTTGGAATCCCTCTTTACCTCGCAACAGCGTTTTCTTGCAGATGTCAGTCACGAACTGCGGACACCGCTGACCGTCATCAAAGGCAATGTGGATCTGATCCGGCGCATGAAACAGGCGGATGAAGAATCCCTCAGCAGCATCGATCAGGAGGCGGGTCGTCTGACCCGGCTTGTGGGCGGCCTGCTTATGCTTGCCCAGGCGGAAACCGGCAAGCTGACTCTTAATCTCAGACCCGTCGAATTGGATATTTTGCTGACCGAGGTGTTTCAGGAAATGCGCATTCTGGCCGGCAATAAGGTACGGGTGCACCTGAACGAGATCGATCAGGTGATGGTCAACGGGGACCGCGACCGCCTGAAACAGGTGTTGTTAAACCTGTCCGCGAATGCCATTCAGTACACTCCCCAAGGCGGGGAGGTATTCCTGAGCATGGCAAAGATCAACGAACAGGCACGCATCCTCATCCGTGACACAGGACCGGGCATCCCTGCCGAAGACCTGCCTCATATCTTCGACCGTTTCTATCGCGCGGAGAAATCACGCACACGCTCCACTTCCAGCGGGTTCGGCCTGGGGCTTTCCATCGCCCACTGGATCGTCGAACATCACGGCGGACAGATCAAGGTTGAATCCAGGGAAGGCAAAGGTACCACCTTCGCGATCTGGCTTTCCGTACTGAAATAATATTCTTGTTTCTGGGAACTAAGGCAGGCCGAGACGTTGATGCGCCTGCCGGCATAAACTCACCCCGTATTTCTCATACCAATCACTCAAGGCTGGACTCGATTCCAGTCCGCTGGCTGCTTCCTCGTAAATGGGCATGCCATATTGAACATATCGTTTTGTTTGAGCTGACCAGGTCCATTCGGCGCGTTCGATCACGCCAATGCCGCCGTTGTAACCTGCCAGGGCCAGGCGTGCACTTCCCCCGGCAGCCTCAAGGGACCTCAGCAGGTAGGCCAACCCGCGTGCGGCATTCGTATCCGGGTTATAGGGATCATCGGCGGTGTAAAAATGAAAAGGCATGACCTGGAAGAGTCCCATCGCACCAGCGCTCGATCTTGCGCGCGGGTCCCCGCAGGATTCGATCTGCATGATGGTGGCGACCAGGTTTGGGTCCAGCTGTGAAGCGGCCGCCCACTTTGTGATCGAGTCTGTCCAATACAGGACTTCAATTCTAAAGATGGGGGAAATGCCTGCTGAGATGGCAGGCGGCAGATACTCAGGATTCGGCGCGGGCAGCCGTAATACAAAATAAGCAAAGACGGCGCTGAATAAGATCACTGCCAGCGGGGGCAGGGCAAATCCAGACAAACAGCCGCTCCCTTGTTCTTCCTGCAGGGTTGCGGCTGTTTGCCGATACGGTTTTGTGGAGCGAGCACGGGGCATGGTTAAGTTCTCTTTTCTGGGTCATCGGGGACCCGGCTCGAAAAGGGTGAATTCAGTTGTGGAAATTTAGTTATGCGTCATAGTGGCGATCGGAGCCTTCAGAATTTCGCGCATTATATGAGACAGGATGGTAGGTGGGCTCCGGCGGAATGAACGAGGTCTGCTGGGAATTGATGGTTGGTTTGGGGGCAGGACGGAAGGAACCCGAGCTTGAATTTACCGGACGATTGATCTGGGAGGCGGGCCGCAGGACAGGCTGGCTAACCGGTTGGTTGACAGGCCGCTGAGATTGGTAGGATGAAGACGGACGTTGTTGTGAAGCGCCGTAGGGACGCTGGGCCTGCTGTTGGGATTGGTATTGCGGTTTGTATGCAGTCTGGCCCGGGCCGGCTGTGGTAAAGAGACGATCCCCAGCCAGGGAGAAGGTGCCAATGATCAATAGACGCACCAGCCAGACCATCGCGGCAATAAAGATCGGGACAGCCTTGGTAAGCGTGGCTGCACTCATGACTGCACTGGATTGCAAATTCGAATTATTCGAAATTGCAACAGAGACACCCCACCAGGTCAGGGTGGCGTTGAAGCCGGCCGCCAAAAACCAGGCCCCAAAGAGATACCAGACCTCAGCAGGCTCATCACGTCCCTGCTCGGGGGTGAAAATGCGGGCGATGCCGGCAAAGTCGATCCCGCAGAAGGCAATGGCGAGGATGGTGGCCCAGCGCAGACCTGCAAAGGTCAGGTCGCCAAGCATGTCATGCAGGGCAAACTGGGTGGTGCTAAAATTGAAAATCTCAAAGGACAAGAGTGCGCCAATGATCATCATGCCCCACGTGGCGCCGCGGTTGAATTTTCGATCGTGAGTGAATTGATACCAAAGAGTTTTGATCCGATCACCAAAATTACGAGGGTATGCTGTCATTTCGACCTCCTTGTCGATAGATTGGCCTTATTTTAGAACAACTGTTCTATTTTGTCAAGGTCTGACACCAGGGATTTGACTGAATTGCATCCTTCCCTGTACACTTGGAAAAATCTATGTACCTGCGCCTCCCCCACGCGGGGAGCACAGGCCGTGACCCCTGGAGACCTCATGATTTTCTCAAACACTCCGCAAGCAGGGACATTAAAGTCCCTTGCGGATGTGAAGCTCACGCCGTTCTGGTTGGATGACCCGGACAGGCCTGAGCACGCGCCTGCATTGAACGAGCAAGCCCAGTCGGACCTTCTCGTGATCGGCGCCGGTTTCACCGGCTTGTGGACTGCCCTGCTTGCCAGGCAGGCTGATCCTGACCGGGATGTTGTCCTGCTTGAGGCCGGCAGCGCGGCCATCGGCGCCAGCGGGCGCAACGGCGGATTTATGGACGCATCCCTGACCCATTCCTTTCAAAATGGATTCAACCGCTGGCCGGCCGAAATGCCCAAACTAATCGAATTGGGCCGCCAGAATCTGGATGGGATCGAAGAAACGATCAAACGATTTAATATTGACTGTGACTTCATACGTTCCGGCGAGATCAATGTAGCCAACGAGCCCTATCAAGTCGAAGAATTACGTCAAGACGCGCAGGTTTCCGCGCAACATGGCATGCGGGTGCAATTCCTAGATCAGGAACAGATCAGGGCTCGGGTCAACTCACCCAGCTATCTCGCTGCAGTGCACGATGCGGATGTTGCCATGGTTAACCCCGCGCGGCTTGCGTGGGGATTGAGGCGCGCCTGTCTGGAGTTGGGAGTCCGCTTGTTTGAGGATACGCAGGTCACCGGTCTGGAGCAGAAGCGTGGAACCATCCTCGCCAAAACTCAGCAAGGTCAGGTCGAAGCGAAAAAAGTTGCGCTTGCCACGAATGCATTTCCGCCCCTGCTTAACCGTCTTTCCCTTTATGTCGTGCCTGTCTACGATTATGTCCTGATGACCGAGCCGCTGTCCAAAGCACAACGCGAGGCCATTGGCTGGAAGGGCCGCGAAGGCGTAAGCGATATCGGGAATCAATTTCATTATTATCGCACCACGGCGGATGGACGGATTCTATGGGGCGGATACGACGCCATTTATTATCGAAACAATGAAGTGGCTCCGCATCTGGAAAATCGTCCCGAGTCTTTCGCCCGTCTGGCTGAGCACTTCTTCCAGACTTTTCCCCAGCTGACGGGGTTGCGTTTCTCCCACGCCTGGGGTGGTGTGATCGATACTTGCTCGCGCTACACGGCATTTTGGGGCAGGGCTTGCCGGGGCAAGGCCGCATATTCACTGGGATATACAGGCCTGGGCGTGGGTGCTTCGCGCTTTGGTGCGCAGGTGATGCTGGACCTGTTGGGCGACCAAAAGACCGAACGGACGGAATTGCAGATGGTGAAATCCAGGCCCTTTCCATTTCCCCCTGAGCCGTTCCGATCCCCGATTGTCAACTTTACGAGATGGTCCCTTAACCGCGCAGATGCAAATGCCGGAAGGAGAAACCTTTGGTTGAAGCTACTGGATTTTCTGGGACTGGGATTTGATTCGTAATTAAAAGACCTCCGGGATTTTTGAAATCCCGGAGGTCTTTTAATCGTTCATTTCTTGGACGGCTTGGACATTTCGTCGCGGACCGTATTGTACAAACTCTCCGCCTTTAGGTCACTAAGTGAATAGCAGGGCGCTTCGAGATGATCCGCCAGCTGTTGGGCCAGGCCCTGGTCAAAGGCTGCATGTTCCATGTTGATGACCACGGAACGCGTCTTTTCATGGGCGATCATCTCTGCAAATTTAAAGCCCTCCTCCTGCGGAGGCAGGGTGCCAATGGAGACATTGCCTGCCCCATCGGTCAGCACGATCAGAAGCGGCTCCACATCCGGATGAATGTGTTTTTCGTGCGTAAGCACATCATGAGCCATGAACAACCCGGCAGAAAGCGGGGTCTTCCCGCCCACGGGGATATCCATCAAGGCGCGCTGCGCCAATTGAACTGAATTGGTGGGGGACAAAACCAAAGTGGCACGATCCTTCTGAAAGACGATCAGGCCCACACGGTCACGGCGTTGGTAGGCATCCGTAAGCAAGGACAGGATCGCGCCCTTGGTGGCATTCATACGCTCCGCCACGGCCATGGACCACGAGGCATCCACGAGGAAGAGTACCAGGTTGGCGACGCGCTTGACACGGATCTTGCGCTGCAGATCGCTGCGTTTGATGGAGAAGGCAAGCTTCTTGCGCTCCTCCGTGCGCTGGTTTTGAAAAGGAGCGGCGGCGCGGAACGTGGCATCAAAGGCGATATCGGTCAGGTTATCCCCGGCCGGACGCGCCTTGATATAACGGCCATGTTTGCGCTCGGTTTTGGTGAGCGAGCGGCGGCCGGCTTTTTTTCTGGTTAATTTGTCAAGCGGGGTATTTAATTTACGAGGCTGGAAGGTCTCGCCGGCCTTTACTTTTTGTCCGCCGTCCCACCAGTTCGCGTTGGAACTTGCAAAAACTTCCTGTTGCTGCATGGGTTCAGGGCTGCCCTGCTGCGGACCTTCCTGCTGCTCATCTTCGAGTTTTAAGTTTTTTTTTCCTCGCCTTCGCCGTCCTGCTTGCTCTCGGACTCGTCGTTCGATTCATCCGGGACCGATTGGCCGGCCAGCTGCTCGATGCGTTCCTGCAACTGTTCGGCGGTCATTTCGGCCTGCTGGAAGGGGGTGCGTTTAATACGGTGAGGAAGCGCCAACTCTGCAGCCAGCGCGATATCGTGATCGTTGATCTTGGTGCGGCCTTCGAAGGCGGCTTCTGCGCGGGCGGCCTTAAGAATGACCAGGTCCGCGCGGTGACCGTCCACATTCAGGGAGGAGGTCAATGCGGCAATGGAAAGCAGGTCGCGGCTGGTGTGAGTAACCTTGTCCACCAGCTCGCGTCCGCGGGCGATCTTCTGTGAAAGTTCGTCTTCTTTTACGAGCCACAACTTACGAAATTCTTCGGCGTCCCGCTCAAATGAAAGATTGCGTTCCATGATGGTCACGCGTTCGCGCGCATCACGGATGCCGACGATCTCCACGGACAGCGCGAAGCGGTCCAGCAGCTGGGGGCGGAGATCCCCTTCTTCAGGATTCATCGTCCCAACGAGAATGAAGCGGGCCGGATGGGCGAAGGAAATACCTTCGCGTTCGACCGTGTTCACGCCCATGGCCGCCGAATCCAGCAAAATATCCACAACATGGTCGTCGAGCAGGTTGACTTCGTCAATATAAAGCAGGCCGCGATTGGCGCCGGCCAGAACGCCGGGTTCAAAATGGCGTTCACCTTTTTGAATGGCTTTTTCGATATCCAGGGTGCCAACCACACGATCCTCGGTGGCGGAAACCGGCAGGTTGATAAAGGGGGTGGCCCGCTCGCCTACGGGAAGTTTTTTGTTCCCCAGGGCACGTTCCTTGCATTCCGTGCACCAAGTGCCGGGTTTTTCGGGATCACATCCGAAACGGCAATCCTGGACGATTTTTACATGAGGCAGCAAGGCGGCCAAGGAACGGGCTGCAGTCGATTTGGCCGTTCCGCGTTCGCCGCGGATCAATACACCGCCGATACGGGTATCAACGGCATTGAGAATGAGGGCGCGTTTCATGCGCTCCTGTCCAACGATGGCGGTAAATGGGAAAATAGCGGGCATTTGTTTACTCCAAACCGTGATTATAACGGAAGATTTCCATTTCAACACAGGGGGGCATGATAATGTAGGAAGTGAGGATATCAGGGTTGTCAAGTTCTCCATTCACTTGTATAATCAAACTTACATTTCAGTTAATTGGAGCCGCAAGTAATGGATGAACATGAAGCCCAAAACGGGCAAGAGTCAGGAGAACAACCCAATAATCAAACGATGGAGTCACTGCTCGAATCAGAAACTCTGAGCGTCGAATTGCCCCAGGTGGGCGAGATTCGCAAAGGGATGATCGCAAGCATTAGTCCAAGTCAGATTCTCATCAGCGTCGGAGCAAAGTCCGAAGGCGTCGTAGCCGGCCGTGAGTTGGAACAACTCACCCCCGAAGAACGCGCCGAGTTGAAAGTTGGCCAGGAAGTAAGCGTTTTTGTGCTCAATCCGGAGGACCAAAACGGCAATGTCGTTCTGTCCTTCAAGCGCGCACAGGAGGAAATGTCCTGGGAAAACGTGGAGAAGATGATCGCCGAGGAAACCGTGATCGATACCAAGATCATCGGCTTCAACAAAGGCGGTTTGATCGTTGCAGTTGGAAACCTGCGTGGTTTTGTTCCATCCTCCCAGATTAGCAGCGTACGCCGTGCGCAGTCCTCGGGTGACACTCCCGAACAGCGCTGGCAAAAAATGGTCGGCCAGGCCATCTCCGTCCGCATCATTGAAGTGGATCGTGAACGCCGCCGGCTGATCCTTTCAGAGCGCTCCACCAATTCAGAAACCCGTTCTTCGATGAAGGACCGCGTTATCAGTGAATTGGAAGAAGGCAAGATCTACACTGGCAAGGTCACCAGCCTGGCGGATTTCGGCGCGTTTGTGAACATCAACGGCGCAGACGGTCTGGTCCATCTCTCCGAGCTTTCATGGGATCGCCTTCAGCACCCCAAGGAAATGCTCGAAGTCGGCCAGGAAGTCAAAGTCAAAGTCATCAATGTCGATCGCGAAAAGAAACGCATCGGCCTTTCCATGCGCGCCCTCCAGGACGATCCCTGGAAGAGCCGGGTTGAAAAATTCAGCGTCGGGCAGCTTGTGGAAGGCACGATCACCCGCCTGACCAAATTCGGAGCCTTTGCCCGTCTGGAAGGCGATATCGAGGGTCTCATCCACATCTCGGAGTTAAGCGAGAATCGGGTCGAACATCCCAAGGAAGTCCTCCACGAAGGGGACGTCAAGACCCTGCGCGTCATCCGCATCGACGGCGAGCAGCACCGCATCGGCCTGAGCCTTCGCAAAGTGGACTCGGCCGCCTTCGCCGACAAAGATTTCAAAATGCTCACACAAGACTTTGGTGGCGAGCAGAACGAAGAAGAAACCCCGGAATAAAATCACACAGAGCGCACCGCAGGGTGCGCTCTTCAATAATATCCCATGCCCATCCTTGTTGACGCTCACGCAGATATTGCCTGGAACATGCTGAAATACGGCCGTGACTACACACGTTCGGCCGCCGAAACACGTCTGCTGGAAAAGGGAAGCGCTGCGGTTTTGCATAATGACGATACGACCCTCGGCTGGCCTGATTACCAGCGCGGACAGGTGGCGGTTATTTTCTCGACACTGTATGCAACACCTGCCCGCTGGAGCAAAAGCGAGAATAAGTCGCAGGTATACAAAACATTCGACGAAGCTCACGCCCTGTACCGCGAACAATTGATGACTTATCACCGGATGACTGATTCTACGCCGGACAAGTTTCGTCTCATCGCCTCTTTGCGTGACCTGGATCTGGTCCTGGACCATTGGACCTCCCCCAGCCCGGCAGCGAACGGACACCCTGTCGGCATGGTGGTGCTCATGGAAGGCGCAGAGGGAATTCGCAATCTGTCCGAGCTGGATGAATGGCATGAACTCGGAGTTCGTTTGATCGGACCCGCCTGGGTGGGAACCCGCTACTGCGGTGGATGGAACGAACCCGGCCCGCTCACAGACGACGGACGACAACTTCTTTCCGCGATGGCGGACGATAATTTCATCCTCGACCTCAGTCACATGGACGAGCAGGCCGCGGTGGAAGCCTTGGATGTTTACCGTGGACCGATCGTTGGCACCCACGCAAACTGCCTGGCGCTCATGCCCAATTCAAATTCCAACCGCCATTTTTCAGATCGCATCATTGAGGGAATCATTGAACGTGATGGAGTCGTGGGGGTGGTGCCATTCAACGGGTATCTTAAGGTTGGCTGGACAGCAGGAAAAAGCGAGCGCTCCGAAGTTCCGCTGGCCCTGGTAGCCAATCACATTGACCATATCTGCCAGCTGGCCGGGGATGCCCTGCACGCCGGCATTGGGTCTGACTTCGACGGGGGCTTCGGCCTGCAATCCGTCCCCCCTGAAATCGATACGGTGGCCGACCTGCAAAATCTGGTATCCTTGCTGGAAGTACGCGGCTACAACCAGATCGATATCACCAATATTTTCAGCGGCAACTGGCTTGCGCGCCTGAAAAGGGACCTACCCAGCTCATGAGCAACGATCAACCCATTCCCGCATCCACCCCGACAGCGACCCTTCCCCGGAGTACCGACAATCCCCCAACCCCGCGGGTCCTTATCAGCTACGCCATCACCCTGCTGGGTCTGATGATCTTTGCAATTGGGGCAAAACCGGGCCTTTTCGGTTGGGACCGCAGCCCGGTGGTGGGATTCGTTCAAATCGTATTTTTTCTACTTGGGCTGGCCGTCATCTGTCTGGGTGGATACATGGGCCTGCTGATCTTATGGTGGGGATATGAACGTACCATCGTATCCGAGATCGGCTCCAGGCTGGTGGGGACCGGTTATGTGATCGCGGTTTTTGCCGGCATGGCGGATATATTCGGCATGGGTTCCCAGCCCTTTCCGCACGTTCCCTATTTTGGCCCCTGGCAGGCTTCGGGGGTCCTGATCGGTCAGGGCGTGATCGCCCTGGGATTCCTGCTGCTCATTCCCTTTCATCCTCATAAAATTTCATCCTGACCCCCAAATAAATATTCCAGCTCAAGGGAAATGCGCTTTTAAAACAAAAGACCCGCAAAATGCAGGTCTTCAAGGTGGTGCCCCCACGGAGATTCGAACTCCGGTTTTATCCTTGAAAGGGATGCGTCCTGGGCCTCTAGACGATGGGGGCTCTATTTTTAGAGCGGGCGAATTCTATCATCCCCCTTTGGGCCAGTCAAGCAATTTGAACACTAGTTTTCGGGTTTAACACGCTGATTTAGAAGGGCCAAAAGGTCGATCTGATTTCGATTGATCAGGATGCCGGCGCTTTCCACGCGCAAATTCGGGATCAGGATGCCCGTCACAGTGGCATTGAACACGGGCAGGAATTCACGCGAGCCCTCGTTGATCAGTGACGCGAAATCAAACCGGCCCGGCAGTTCCATCACACCCTCGATCTCGAACATTTGTGTGGTGATCCGGATGGGGTATTCGATGACACTGGTGAACCCGCCGCGCACAATTCCCTGCGGGCCCAGGTCTTCGCGGCGCGCCATGCAGACTGCAAAGACATGCTTCTTCATCATGCGCACCAGTTCGAAG
This sequence comes from Chloroflexota bacterium, assembly GCA_021414245.1. Lineage (GTDB taxonomy): Bacteria > Chloroflexota > Anaerolineae > Anaerolineales > Villigracilaceae > Villigracilis. The sequence continues at coordinate 34,633 of JAIOOU010000007.1, read as the reverse complement.
TGATCCACCAATTTGGTGGGCATGTGCAGGCGCGCAAGACGCGCGTCCGTGACTTCGATCGCCGAACGTGTGGGGTCATTCAGCATGCCCATGGCCCCGTGGCTGGTGACCATGATCTTGCCGACTGCACGATAACCGGAAGTCAGGATGTCCGCTGTAAGAAAACGATACGTACGGGGGGAGGCGTCATGCGACATGGAATGGGTGTCCTGTTTTAGTTGGAGTCATGCATGGAGCGGGGCACGCCGGAGCGGGGTCTGGGCAGAGGCGGTGTGCTGCGTTTGTTCCTTGTCGGCTTGCCTGCGTTCGGGTCGAGAATCATGTTCAACCACAGGACCGCCTTTTCGTCATACTCCCTTTTACCGCACACATCACAGATCCATGCCGGAAAATGCGGAACAGTGATCAGTTCATCGCCGAGCCAGGTGAAGTAGGTAAGCTGGCGGGGCTGCATGACGCCCGCATGGCACTCGTTACATGGAGTGGATTGTGAAACGCCACCTTCAAAGTCGCTCATCTTGATTCCTTATTGTGCAGTGAGGATCTGGGTATGTTCAAGAACGTTCCAAAAAGGCGGGGGCCAATAGATGACCACGGCCTTGCCGACCACCTTATCCAGGGGCAGCAACCCCCAATCCTTTGAATCATTGGAATTGTTCCTGTTATCGCCGAGCACAAAGAGCTGCCCATCAGAAACGTCCCACTCTCCCGAGTAGGTGGGTGTGCTTGCAATATAAGGTTCATTGATCATTTGTCCATTGACGGAAACCACGCCGGCTTGAACACTGATATGATCGCCCGGCAGGCCGATGACGCGCTTGATCAACTCCTCCTCGGGATTCATGGGAAAATGAAACACGATGATATCCCCGCGATCGACCTGGCCGAAGCGATAACTCATTTTACTGACCAGTACGAACTCGCCATCTTCGAGCGTGGGGCGCATGCTGAACCCGTCCACGCGCACACGGGCGGAAATTGCATTGATTCCCAGAAATAAAACGACTGCCAATCCAAGAGTCTCGATAATATCAAGAGCGAATCGCCCCCAATTCACTTTTTCCTGCAAGGGAGGTTGCTCCACATTTTGCTCTTCCAGTCCTAAATTTTCCAAAAAACGCCTCCGTAATCTTGGTGAAATTATACTTCCATTTTTCGAAGTAAATTAACGCCCTGGTCTTACCTTTCAAATCCATGAAATCCTCTTCCCTTTGATGGAAGGTGCATATTGTCCTCTTTAACATCCCGGAAAGGGATGTTTCCTGAGTTAAACAGAAGGCTTGTCGTATCTTAGACAAAGGCCTGCCTGACTACGCGCAGAAATATCCTCAAGCACAGTCTTTCTTTGAAAGCGATGCTTAAGGAGAATTTTCGCGCCAATTGCGGACAAATTCAATCTGCTCCTCGGTCTCTGGCGAATTGGGGTAATGAAAATTTGCGGATCTGGTTTTATAAAGAGTATTGACCATGGTCAGGGCTTCCTCATTGGGCATTCCATGGCGGACCAAATAGCAGCCGACGGTCACGCCGGTACGTCCCACTCCCCCCCAACAATGAACATAAACACCCTGGCCGGCGCGCAGGGCTGTATCAATGGCATTCAGGATGTCCCTCATCAATTCGACCGAAGGGACGCCATGATCCCGTATCGGGAAGCGGTGATAATACGCATCCATGCCATGCTGATGAGCCTGCTCCTGCAAAATGGGTTCATACGGCGCCAGTTCATTTGCATGAGTCAGGTCTATAAAAGTGTTTATTCCGCTTTCAAGGAAGGCATCCATCTGCCGGCGTGTGATCCCGGATTCATGGCCGCCGGGATACTCTCCTGCAAGAAAACGATTTTCCTCCACCCAGTAGGATTCAGATAAGGGACGCTTGATCATGGTTGAACCTTATTCCGGGAAGATCCGGCACAGATTATCCAGAATTCGTGCACGCAACTCCACCAGTTCCGGATATTGATGGAAGAACAGCACCTTTTGCCCGGCAACCGTATCGTCAAACGGCTGCGGACCGAGAACAAAGAACGCCCAGGATTCAGCCATATCCTCCTCGGGGTTGGTGGCCGCATAATCGGTCACAAATTGATCCTTGTATTTTTCATAGAACCTGTCAAGCCGTTCATAATAAACATCCTCATCCTCTTCAAGATTGATCGCATTCCACTCATCGTGGATATCCACCCAGAATTGACCGTAAAACGCATTGATATAGGAATCCGGATTGGCACAGCCTTCGCCGGGAAAGTATTGCGGACAGGCGGATACCTCTTCAAGGTAAATATTGTCATCATCGGGATTGTTAAAAACAGCCAGACTGGGAGGCACCTGATCCGGCCCGAGCGTCAGCAAATGCCCGAATTCGTGGACCAGGGTAAAGGTCAGATCAAAAGGATCCGTGGTATCCGCGAAGTCCACTTCCAACGCCCAAAGGTCGGGGTCGGAAAAAGTCTGAACGACCGCCGCCAGGCTGCCACCGCGGCCATCCGTGAAAATAGAATACTCGGCAACCATGCCCCTGCGCTCCTCCGGAATTAAGGCGGTGAAATAATCCCAAACCTGCTTATGCATGGAAGTATCCTGCTGTTCATCCTGCAGATCAGAGGAAATCGATTCGTAAACAGGGTCCCCGACTTCGTTTCCTGAAACCGTATACGTGACCAGATAGATCTCCTGATCCAGTAAATCCTCATCGACCTGCCCGCCACCAGAGGTTGCCACCGAAATGATCCGGTCCGTAATGACCGGGCAGGAAAGCAGGGTTTCGATCGTGGGTTCGACTGTAATCTCAGACCCCGGGTTGTCGATCGATGGGTTAGATTCAGGTTGGGGGGTCCCCAGCAAAGTGGTGCAAGCCAGGGTCGAGACAAGCAGGGCAAACGAGGCAAGAAGAGTTTTCAAACGCAACATGGTCCCATCCGATAAAAAAGAATTGGGCAAGGATACCATAGGAAAGCGGCACGGGTCACTCCTGCGTATACGAACAGACATTCTGGATCATCTGGCGGCGCATGGACACCAGTTCGGGAAAATTGTATAAGAACAGGATCTTTTGATCCGCGATGCCTGTGCCAGCCGGGCGGGGTTCGAGCACAAAATGCATAAAGGATTCAGCCAGGTCCTCACGAATATTGGTGGCGGCATATTCGCGGACGAATTGATCCTCGTGTTTCAGGTAAAAGTCGTGCACGAGCACCCGGAACTCCTCATCGGAATTGATTTGGGGTTTCTCGACCATTTCACGCCATTCGTCAAAGATTCCCGTCCAGAAATCCTGATAAAAAAGATTTATATACGAACCGGGTGTGCTGCATCCTTCCGGGGTGGTGAGCTGTGCACAAGTGGCGGGATTCTGATTCCAACCGAAGTAAAACTCCGTCTGGGTGATCTGTTCTGAATTCAGGGAGATCAAATGCCCAAATTCATGGATCAGTGTATAGGTAAGGTCGACCGGGTTTTGCGCGTCGGCGATATCCACGCCCAACTGCCAGCGCGAGCGATCCAGATCGTCCCGGACCGTCACCCAGGCCAGGACATTGTCGGTGCCATCCGTAAAAATATCATATTCAGAGATGAGATTCAGTTGATCCGCAGGCAAAAGCGAGGAGGCATATTTCCAGACCACTTCCTGGGCTTGAAAATCCTCCTGAAAAGGCTTGAACTCGGCCGGCGCGTATAGAATATCGGGTTCGCCCAGATTCCCATTTTCCACCGTATAAATTACCAGATTGAGATTTGCGCTGGTCCCGGCATATTCTCCGCCCAGGGATTCGAATTGACGAGTCCCCAGGGTTGAATTGATGCGCGTCAGGCAGGCATCCAGGCACGAATCATCCGTGCAGATAATCGGGACAGGGGTCGGACGTGCAGTGGAGATCGCAAGGGTCTCAACCGCGGGTGTCGCGGTCACGGCCGGTGCTGTTGGTTGCAGAGTTTGACAGGCGATGGATGCGAAAAGCATGCTCAGGGCAAACACAAATAATCGCTTCATGCGGACCTCTTTGAGCTTCCGTCTGCGAAGGCTGGGCCAGTCCGACCAAGTGGTTTCATGCCGAATTCAAAATATCCTGTTTTCATATTTCCTCCATGATTGGACGATGGAACATCCCCCTGGCGCTTTGGATGATGTCGGCCATCGCCAGGGGCAGCCAATTGCGGATTCATTATTTTTTGGCCGGCAGGGGAAATTTGGCGCCCGGCAAGCAACCCAACACAACTGCCGTACAAAGCGAGGCGGCAACCCCGATGACTTTGACTTGTGAGGGCATGGATCGTCCTGATTAGGGTTTTATGGAAAATGGATCCAGCCCGCATCCAGCAGATACAGGTAAATGTAGCCGATCAGCAGAACCACCCAGCCGATCATCTGCAGGCGGTCCATCAACCCCTCGAACGAAACGGAGAAATTATCCTTGATGGTCTCGACGATGTTTTCAAGGTTGTCCAGTTTGTTCTTGACATTTTCCTTCCAATCCTTGAGATAGAACTGGTCGTGAATGGCCTCGTATAAATTCGAGGTGTACCAGTCGCCGATCAGGAGCATGTTCTGTTCGGCGCGCTCGAAGCTGAGCATCATTTCCAGCCGGTGTTCCGCGATCTGGCGGATCATGCCGCGCGTCGGGCGGGGCCGCTTTTTGTTCTGAAAGAAGGTCTCATTGATGCGGTCGAGCATTAACTCGATGGATTTGTCCAGCATGCGGTAGCGAATCAGCTGATAGTTGCCGATCTTGAGCAGGGCGATGTCGGATTGATAATCGTCATTGGGCGCAATAATGATCGCGCCCTCCCAGTCCACCACGGTGACCTCGCGGGCTGAATAATGCGTACGCGAGCGCAGGATCTCCTCGATCTCCGCCTTGTCCAGGGTATCGCGCTGCGAGCGGATAAAGGTGGCCAAGGCGACCGCATTCTTCCCCAGCCATTGATCCGGTGAAGGTTTGGCATTTTGCACAAGCAGAATGCTGTATTCCTCATACAAGCCGCTCTGACGGATGGTTTCGGGAATGAAACGGCTTTGCAGTGCATTTTGGATCTTAAGACGGTCCTTCAGCACGGAACTGGCGAACGGGTCGCGCAGATCAAAATGACATTCCACCATTTGCACACGGTTGTCGAATCTCTGGCGCAGCGTGGAAACGGCATAGCCTTCGATCACCACAGTCTCCTCCCCCAGGGTCACCAGGTCGATATCGGTGGGCTGAAAGTAAGGGGCGTCTTTGATCAATCCTTTGAATTGTTCAGGCGGGGGAGCGCTTCCATCATCGGTATCCGGGAAGGCGAGTAGATAACAAATTTCCATGGGATTCCTCTCTTGAATCCCTTAAGTTTAGCACAAGAAAGTCAGACACTTCCCCACGCAAAATGGGTGGGCACGCTCAGCACTCTCTTCCCCTGTGCCCGCGCAATTTGGTCGAGCAATTTCATTCTTTGGATGTCTGCATCCGGGACAGACCCGGCCAGGTCGGCTTCAGCCACGGCCCATTCCATTTCCCAGCCCGCAGGCGACGTGTCTCCGCTTAAATTTTGAATGGTTCCTGTTTCGACGATCTTGATTCCCGCTTGAAAAAATAATTCAGCCAGGTTTGCCCCCAAAGATGGGTCGGCCCCCTGTTTGATGAGGGACTCGGTCTGCCATTTTCCAAGTTGGATAAATTCGTCTGGTTTGTCGACGCGCCGGGAATAATCCGGTTCGGCAAAAGCGATCACCTGTCCCCCCGGTCTGGCAACGCGTTTCATTTCCAGCAAGGCCTGCAAAGGGTCACCCACCCACAACAACAGGAAGTGACAATATACAACCTCAAACGATGCGCTGGAATACGGCAGACGGAGTGCATTGCCTTGAGTCAGCGAGGCGGCCGGGGCGTGGACTTTACATTCGGAGAGCGCGGCAGGATCAAGGTCAAGACCATGAATGGGGGTACGCGGCGGCAACCCGGAAAGAATAGCGCCAGTTCCGCAGCCCACCTCGAGTACTGGCGTCATCCTGCTCAGTTTTATTTTGCTGAAAATATAGACGCGAAGATCGCGGGTCCAGCCTGCCTGTTGGGTATAACGGGTATGCCAATCCATGCTTCTAAAGGTGAAGCGCCTGCCAGTCATCTCTCAGGAGATTCCCCAACACCTGATCGGCCCGACCCTGGGTCGGCAGAACGTCGCCATCGGGTTCCACATACAACCAGGCCCTGCCTGCTCCTTCCGGAAGATTGTCTTCCTGATTTTCAAAAGAGACCGGATGATTGGCCGAATAAGGAACCGGCAGGTCCACCTTAAGCGTAAGGCCGAGTTCGGCAGCCCTGTTGAGCAAGGTATTATAGGTGTTGTACAAGGAAGGGTTTGTGACCGTCAGCGAAAAACTTTGCACCTTCATATCCGCCAATTTTTCCAGATATTGCGCAGCAACTTTTCCATTCGCGTCATTCAAAGTCAGATGAACCGTAACGAAGATATCCCCGGGCAGGATAGTTTCAAGGGCCTTCCACGATTCCCCGCTTTCAGGCTGAAGGATGAAGAGAATGTGATCCAGCCCGGTCTGCAGGAGCAGGTCGAGATATTTTTTATCGGCCAGTTTGATGCCATCGGTCAACAGCCCGCAGACCTGGCCCAGGCTTTCGGCGTGAGCGATCAGGTCCGGCAGGTCAGGCCGCAGTGTGGCTTCGCCGCCGGTAAAGGTAATGTGCGGGATGCCGGCTGCCCAGGCCTTCCCCAGGATCATCTTCCATTCATCAGTTGTCAGTTCACGGTCCACGCGTTTGACGGGCGCGTATTCGGCCCGGCTGTTCGAAGGCAGACGATAGGTAAGCGCACAATCGAGGCGCAGCGGCGCATTCATATCCGTTGAATGCAGGGAAGCCTGCTCAAAATCCAGCACTGTGACAGGGTCCAGGTCCGGAGTGGAGATCAGGGTTTGGATCTGATCCACAAAATTTTGATAATCCTCGAGTGCCTTCCTGCGGTTGACCCGGTAGCGTTTTGAGATCTGGCTTGCAGCTTCCTCGGGTCCCGTGCCTTTGATGAAATGGAATGCGCATTCCGCCGCACTGGGATTCAACTGCAGGACCGTGGACGCGTTCAAGATCAAAACTCCCGAACCATCCTTTTGCAGGCGCAGGTGGACCCGGTACGGTCTCTCATCCTGCATGGATTGCAGATGATGGGTGCCCGCAGGCAGGGGCTCGACTTTTGAAAAACGTTCGGCAAGACGGTCAAGGATTTTCATGAGATTTCTCCATTACGAGCGGACGAAATGCGGCATTTCGAAGGGGATCTCCAGGGAGAGTTCGACAAAGCCGGCATACTGTCCGTTCTCATACCAGGGCGATTGATAGATGAGTTTCCTGATGCCATTCTTTTCGATGGTGTACACGTTCCTTGCACGCGCAGCCAGCAGCCTTTCCGTCTTTTCGCGGGCCGGATCGGGGTGGCAATCGAGCATGTTGGAGCCGATCAGTTTATAGCCGCCATCCTTTTCAAAGGTTTTGGCGGCCTTCTCGTTCATTTCGAGAATGATCCCCTGCCCGTCACAAACGGTGATGGCAGCCGGAAATTCCCGGATCCAGGCATGTGCGTTCATAAAACCACCGGCTGTTGATTGGAAACCGCTTGTGAGGTTTCGGCATCGAATTGAAGCGGACAGCCGCCTCCGCATTCCGGAGCGAGCGAGCAGCCTTCACATTTGCCGGGCAAGCTGCGCCTCTCGCGCAGCTGCGTGGACAGTTCATGGTTCCAGATCGAATCCCAGGGATCGGCGAGGATATTGCCCAGCGGGTGATAATACGACTGGCAGGGCAGCACATCCCCGTTGGATTCAATGCACATGCTGTACAAGGCCGCGGTACAGCCTTTGACCCCCAGATTGCTCGCAGTCGGGTCAAATTGACAGTACTGCGTGGGTGTATACCAGATCAGTTTTTGTCCGCGTTCAGCGGTCTTGCGGACGGCTACATCCAGGAGCGGTTGTAATTCATTTTCATGCAGACCCGTGCCCACGGTCAGGCCGTGACCCGAGAGGATCAGGGCGTTCAATCCAATGGTGGGGACGCCGGTGTCAGCCAGAAAATCGAGGGTGGCGGGAATCGTGGCGACATTCGTGCGCAGCATGGTGGTATTGGTCATCACATACAGTTTTGTGTTCAAGACATTGTTCAGGCCCGCGATGGTCTGCCGGAAGGCGCCTTTGGACCTCATCATTTGGTCATGGATCTCAGGCACACAGGATTCGACCGTGATCTGCACATGATCGAGGCCCGCGTCCACGAGCTGCTGGACGTACTGCATATCCATCAGACGGCGCGCGTTCGTGTTCAGACCGGTGATCTGGCCGTTCGATTCCGCATGCTGGATCAACTCCGGCAGATCGTTCCTCAAGGTGGCCTCACCGCCCGTGAATACGATGTGCGGCACGCCCAATTCCCATAACCGGTCGATGATCGTGAACCATTGCTGCGTAGTCAGTTCCGGAAAATTCCTCTCGCGGGCGTTGTAGCAATGTGCGCAATCGTTGTTGCAGCGATACGTGACCGCCAGATCCATGCGATAGGGAGCGGAGGGACGCGCACTAAAGGGCATCTTCATTTCAAGGTCAAGGTCGTGAATGGCGCAGGCACCGTCGGGCCGCAGAAGTTCATCCAATTGAAACAGGAAGGAGGAAAGGTCCTCCTGTAAAAGTCTTTTGGGCGCTTTGTATTTTTTGGAAAGGACCTGCAGGCTTTCCTCACGGGTCCTGCCTTCGAGGGTCAACCAGGCCATCAAGGCCGCGCTGGGATTCAAATGCATGACACTGCTGGCATTGACGATCAGCGTGCCCGTCCCGTCGCCATCCAGGCGCAGGTGGATGCGGGCCTTCTCCCGCTCATCCTCGCGGACGTAGTGATACAGGCCCGCCGCCGGATCGTGAACCGCAGACGATGGTTTGAATATATTTTTAAAGCGGGTCAACAAAGCCATTCTTTACCTCTGGAGTTACACTAGCGCCCGCCGCCCGCACAGGCACAGGCGCAGCCGGCACAGGCGCATGCACAGGCACACGAACGTCCACCGCCGCCTCCGCCGATGCTGCGCCCGCTCGAAGTGGGTTTGGGGACAGGATTGGTCGCACCGGTGACGCGCTCGGTAAAGGTGTTGACGTTACCGACCACCTTTTGCGAAAAGGTCTGCACACCGGTCACCACTTGCGCGGCAAAATCCGCGCCGGGCAGGGCGGAACGGCTCGAGGGCTGGCTCGACCCGGACCTCGGGGCTCCGCTGACAGGCTGCGCGGAAGACGGGGCATAGGCCGGGTTGTAGCGTCCCCACCACATGGGCACATAGACCGGTCCACTGAAAACCCTGCGGGTGCGGTCATCGTAATTTTTGTCGAGCATGGTCCATTCGAGGGCTTCGTCAAATTTCTGACTTTTCACTTCGGGCGTATCGGCGGCTTCGATCTGCTGCCAGGCTTTTTCCATGATCGAGCGGTAATAGTCGATGGTTTCCCTGCGGCTGAAGCCTTTTATTTTCTCGGAGACCAATTTCACCAGCTTGACCATCGTTTGCTGCAGCTGACCCTGACGGGTCTTTTTATCCTCTTCCTTGAACGCCCGTAGAAAATTCAATTCGTATTCGTTCAAACCATCCGGCACTGGGGTGGCGGATTTGATCTCAAGCGGATCGCGGCTGATGACCTCGGCGGCGTTCTTCTTGATCACGCCGAAGAGGATCATGGTCATGACCTTGTCGAGAGGCTGTTCCATGAGAATGGCAGCCTCCACGGCGGTCAATCCGCGTTTGATGCCATGTCCTTCGATGGCCACTTTGGGCGGCATGTATTGCATCTTGCGCCGCTGACCGCTGATGGCCGAGATGACGGGGATTCCAATGAAGATAAAAACAATAAAACCGCAGCAGAACAATGTGAATATGGTATCGGAACTGACCAGGGGTTCGACCGGCGCGACGTAAATACTGTCGGCAGGGACATAACTGCGCGGGAAGGATGAACCGAATACATATTTGCTGGAGGCGCTGGCGGTTGGCAAATACCAGGTATAGGTGACCCGGTTGTTTGAATCATAGGCCCGCTGCGGCTCGCTAGGAAATCCGGAGGGCGCGGCATGCCAGCGTGGTTCCTGCTCGTTCATGTTGGGCGGCAGGTGGAAGGTCACGCTCAAATCGGTATTGCCGGTCACATACTGTGAGCCAAAATAAGTCGGCACAAAGACGGCGCTGGCGTAGGCCTCATCCTTGTCGTCGGGATACAACACCCCTGTGATCCTGCCCACGTACACATGTACGATCCCGACGCCGCCGGCCGGGATGGTCCTGTCCCCCATCACGATCGCAAAACCGGAGCCGTCGCCCTGGTAATCGCTTTTTGAGACCGAAACAGGCGCACCGTCCACATCGGCCTTGATCGTGTTCATGTCGAAATTGTAGTTGGGCATGCCCACATCCACAAAATCGATCGGATGCGAACCGGGCTGGTTGGTGAAGGTCCAGGTGTAATCCAGGCTTTGCGAACCGTCCGAATTCCAATAGACCTGCACCGCTTCCTGGTTGACCTGGAAATAATATGGAAGGTCCTGCGCGGAGACGTGCACGGCCAGGCCGGCAGCGAGAATAAGAACAAACAAAAGGATGAGGATTCTTTTCGTCATGAGAACTCCTGCCCGATCACAAACGGAAACGGATCACCATTTCGGTTCTTCGGTTAACTGATAGGTGGTCCCGCAGAACGGACATTCCACGGTGGGCGCGCCTGCGATCATTTTGACGTTGTCGGCCTTCAAGGCCCCGCCGCAGCTGCGACACTTCATCTGCTCGACCCTGGTTTGGGACGGCAGGTCGATCTGGTAGGTGATGTTATCCCCGCCTCCCTCCTGACCTTTGGCCTGGTTCCGCACAATCAGCAGGATCCCGCCCCCCAGAAAGACCGCCCCGACAATGGCAAAGACAATTCCATACCCAAACCAGGAAGCCCGTTCCGGCGAGGAAGTAGAACCGATCACACTGAGAATCCCGTACCCAAAGAGACAAACGCCGATCAAAAGCACGATCCCCGCTCCGACATACATTAACGTCCTGTTACCCATAGCTTTACAACTCCTCATGACCCATCGGAATCAAATCGACCTGAGTAATATACGAAAAGTTTAGCATCTTCGTCTCATTAAGGCATGTGACTTTCGTCCGGTAATCTTCCTGCCTGTGTCCAATTCGCCTGCGATAAAAACAGGAAGCCCTGTCCAGTGGACAGGGCTTCCATAATTCATTTGGAAATCTTACGGGATCGATTCCGCGATCCGGATCATTTCTTCGTCCGGGATAGCAGTTGACGGGTCATGAAAGACAGCCGAGAGCTGATACCAGACCCCGTTCTTTTTCCAGGCCAGGTTCGTCATGCCCGGACTGTTCCAGTCATTGCTGAAGAGCATCCAGCCGCCGTGGACCAGGGCTGCGGGTTCACCATTCACACTGACCTCACTAATGCTCTCCGGGGCGACAGTCCAGGTTTCGCCCTGACCCCGATCCTGCCAGACATGCAAAACCATTTGCTGGACATAATCTTCCTGATCTTCCCCGGCCAACCCGGATTTCAACCATTCCACTTCGAGCAGCAAGTCATCTCCATTGTTGATGTGGACAAGGGTCGTGCGTGGATTGAGCCAGTATCCTTGCGGGGTCCATTCCGGCAGGTGAACAGCAAAAGGCAGAATCTTTTGCGCTTCTTCAAAAGACATCCTGCCCGCCACCTCCTGTGGCGCGCAATCCATCGGGTCGCATGTGACCGTGGGACTGGTGCGCTCGTCGAAGGTGATTCCCGCAATCTTGCGGATCACAGACTGAATCGCCGCCCGGGCCTGCGGCACAAAAATCACGGTCAGCGCGAACAAAGCGGTCACCGCTGCAAGTGTGAACTGGATGCGGCCGGGGACCGGACTGCGAAGCGGCTTGTTTATTTTTTGATACAGCGCGGATTCAAAATCCGGCCGGGGTGATTTTTGAAAACGGTTAAGGAAGTCGTCGTTCATGGTTTCTCCCATTCTCCACGCAGAGACTGTACGGCGCGGTGCAAAATAACAGCCACATTGGATTCGCTTAGCCCGGTAATGCCCGCAATCGCGCGGTTGGTCAGGCCTGCACCATATTTCAGAGCCACCAGTTCCCGCTCACGGTCTGTCAGGCGCGCCAGCAGGATCAAGAGGCGCGCATGGTCCGTACGCTGCTGCGCCAGCTCGTCCATGGGCATTTCATCGGACGGCAGGTCCGCCGCCTCGTTCAGCGGGGTTTCCTGCTCCTTTTTGCGGTACTGGTCCACGGCCAGGTTGCGGGCGATGGTAAAGATCCACGTGGACAGGCCGCCCAGGTCGCGTTTGTACCGTCCGCGATGCCGCCAGGCCTTCTCAAAGGTCTCGGAGGTCAGGTCTTCGGCCAGCGGACCGTCGCCGAAGCGGTAACGGAAGAAGTTATAGACCTTCGGAAGCTGCAGATGGTAGAACTGCTCGAATTCCTCTTCAGTGGCCTGCGCCGCGAACCAGCCTGTCGGTTTGATTTTGGATATCATGTCATGGAATTATACGGTTTGGCGGGGAAAGTATTACAGGAGGAATTCTTTGAAAAAACATGCATCTTGTCCTGTAAGTTCCATCGGGTTGGCTTTATACTTGAGGAAATTCAATTAACCACAAAGGACGCGAAGAAACACAAAGAAAAAACCTTTACACCTTCGTGACCCTTTGTGATCCGTGGTGGTGAAAATGTCTTTCAACGATCAATACAACAAATGGAAAGAATCCACGCTCAAAAGGTCTTTGGAGAAATTCAAGGAGCGGAAAGAGCGCTTCGAGACTTCGGCAGGCATCGAGGTCCCGCGTGTGGCGCTGCCTGCGAGCAGAGAGAAAGACTACGAGACGAAGCTGGGCTTCCCGGGCGAATATCCCTATACGCGCGGAGTTCAGCCGACCATGTATCGCTCCCGCTTCTGGACCATGCGTCAGTATGCGGGCTTCTCAACGGCGGAGGAGTCCAATAAGCGCTATCGCTATTTGTTGCAGCAGGGACAAACCGGGCTGAGCGTAGCCTTCGACCTGCCCACCCAGATCGGCTATGATGCGGACGATCCGATCGCGCAGGGCGAGGTGGGCAAGGTGGGCGTGTCGATCTCGTCCATTCACGACATGATGCAGCTGTACGACCAGATTCCACTCGACAAGGTCTCGACCTCGATGACCATCAACGCGCCCGCGGGTGTCTTGCTGGCGATGTACATTGCGGTGGCGAAGCGCCAGGGCGCGGACATGCACCAGCTGCGCGGCACGATCCAGAACGACATTCTCAAGGAATATGTGGCGCGCGGCACGTATATTTTCCCGCCCGCGCCTTCCATGCGGCTGATCACCGACATCTTTTCATTTTGTGCGAAGGAAGTTCCGTATTGGAACACGATCTCGATCTCGGGTTATCACATCCGTGAGGCGGGCTCCACCGCCGTGCAGGAAGTGGCCTTCACGCTCGCGAATGGCATCGCGTATGTCGAAGCCGCGCTGAAAGCCGGCCTGGATATCGATTCGTTCGCGGGTCAGCTTTCATTCTTCTTCAACGCGCACAACAACCTGCTCGAAGAGGTCGCCAAGTTTCGCGCCGCGCGCCGCATGTGGGCGCGGATCATGCGCGAACGTTTCAAGGCGCAGAAGCCTGCCAGCTGGCAATTGCGATTCCACACGCAGACCGCAGGCTCCACGCTGACCGCACAGCAGCCCGAGAACAACGTCGTGCGCGTCACACTGCAGGCGCTCTCGGCCGTGCTGGGCGGCACGCAGTCCCTGCACACCAACAGCATGGACGAAGCGTTGTGGCTGCCCACCGAAAAGTCCGTGCGAGTGGCGCTGCGCACCCAGCAGATCATCGCGTACGAATCTGGCGTGGCCGATTCGGTCGATCCGCTGGCGGGCTCGTACCTGATCGAGCAGTTGACCGACGAGATCGAAACAGGCGCGCTCGACTACATTGCCAAAATTGATGAGATGGGCGGCGCATTGCAATCCATCGAGCGCGGATTTATGCAGAACGAAATTCAAAACGCGGCCTATGCCGCGCAGCAGGAGATCGAACGCAAAGAGCAGATCGTTGTCGGCGTTAATCAATTCCAGGTGCAGGAGGAAATGACGCTCGAACGCCTGCGGGTGGACCCTGCCATTGAGATGAATCAACGACAACGGCTGGCCGCGCTGCGGGCCGGGCGTCACGATCAGACGGCCCGTGACCTGCTCTCCAAACTAAAAGCCGCTGCCTCCTCGACGGACAATCTCATGCCGCTCTTCATTGAATGTGTGGAACACGACATCACGCTGGGTGAGATCTGCAATACACTTAGAGGGGTTTGGGGGGAGTACGTGGCGCAGGGGTTTTAGAGATTTATTCTAATATTTGGAGAAGAGAAAATATGCATGAATTGAAATTTCATGGCGAAGAAATTATTAATCACCTTGAAGATGAGATGGGGGCATTAGCATTGTCTTATTTTGCCTCTACCGAACGTCTCAATAAAATTATTGAAATGCCAGTAAAAAGGGCTGAAGAAACTGGCAAATGGAGTAAGTGGGATAACAAGGAAATATGGGGTGCAGCAATGAATTACGAAGTATTTTTACATGAAATGAGCTTTATAGGGCTTGCAAAAACTATAGAAGATGTAAGAGTTGAGTTAAAGCGTCAATTAAATATTGACTTTCATCCTAAGCAAGAAAATCTTAATCTCCCATATTTAAAATACTTGAAATCTTGCTGGGCCTTTTCGAATATTATCAAACATAATCAGTCGGAACTAGTTAGGGGTGCAACAAAATACGGAGACACGGAATATGTTTTGGATGAATGGGATATTATAGAGGGATACAATTTGGAAACGGTAATTTTGGCTAGACATCCCTCATGCGAAATTGTTGAATATATACCGAAAGTATATTTATCTCTTTGTACATTTATTGAACAAAAAACTGATGCAAAAAGTATTTTTATGAAGGATGATTGGTTGGATATGGCGCACGATTTTTATCGTTATTTAATTCCTGAAGTTACTGAAATAACTATTCCTAACTTCAAATGACACAAGTAATAAGTAGCCACTTTTTTGAAATAATTAATCGCATACTGCCCTTCATCATATGTGTTGAGAATGATGTCACAGGCGTATTACGTGCAATCGAACAGGCTTTAAGTGACGTTTGACACGGTCCATTTTTGGGAGAGGCAAATATAATCCTTTTGATATTAAATTTAATTCTGGAGGATACTACGGATGAATCCTGCTGCAGCCATTATTATCAATTTAGCCCTGCTCTTCTATTCCATCGGAGTATGGAGCGAGCGTATTCAGGGGAGGCTTAAGGTCTGGCACACGGTTTTCTTTTGGCTCGGTCTCGTCTGTGACACATGGGGGACGGGCATGATGTTTGAGTATGTGGGCGGGATGAGCTATGACATCCACGGCTTTTCAGGGGTGCTGGCGATCGTTTTGATGTTTGTGCACGCCATCTGGGCTACTTATGTATTGATCAAGAAAGACGAAAGGATGATCGTGAACTTCCACAAGTTCAGCATTTTCGTCTGGCTGGTCTGGCTTATCCCCTACTTCAGCCCGATGGCGCTTCGAATGCTGGAATCGGCAAAGTAATTGCACGTTGAGTGGAGGCGGGAATTCACCATGCTGAACACACTTTCAGACAGGGTATATCATTTCTCCAATGGAATTGTTCCTTTGCTCGGTCTGTTAATCTTCGCGCTCTTCGTCGGCTTCGTTCTGCCCCAACAGGCAGATCGTGCCGGAACCATTTCACAGGGTGCAGGTTCGCCGGACACGTCCTATTTCTATTCCAGCTCGGATCTCTACAACATGGCGAAAGCCTATGGCGCAGATGGACGTGCTGCGTACGTCCGCGCCCGCTTCACGTTCGATCTGGTTTTCCCGCTAACGTATTTATTCTTCCTTGCCACATCCATCTCCTGGGTGATGCAGCGGGCCATCCCGGACTCGAACAGCCGCTGGCGACACCTGAATCTATTTCCGGTCTTTGGCGCTTTGTTTGATTATCTCGAAAATATCGCGGCTTCTATCGTAATGTTGAACTATCCACAACATACTCCCATCGTGGATGCGCTGGCGCCCATGTTCACACTGGTCAAATGGTTTTTTGTGGACAGCAGTTTTGTGATTCTTGTCGCAGCCGTGTTGATCGCATTTTGGAAATGGGTTCGCGGACGGATTTGACGAATTCCAATCACTTGTGATGGCGGCTGAAGAAGTCCCAAATGGCATTCGTGGCGGAAAACCCGGCCCGTCCATTCGCGGTGGGCCATTCATGGACCCCGTTCACGATGCTGAACAGAAGGACTTCGCTGCCCCCGGCACAGTCTTGATAATCCTGCGAGCTGAAAGCGGCGCTGCTTTCCTCTTGAGGGGTTCCAGTGCAACCGTCGGCTTCCGTCCAGAACGCGACCGCATCCGCCACCGACATGGATTCAAAGTTGTCCCCGCCTTTGCCGGGGCCGCCGTCATAGATCACAACCGGATCCTTCTCTCCGTTAATAATGATGATCGGCATGGGTCCGCGCGGTTCGGGGATTAAATTCCAGGTTCCGTCATCCTGCTTGATCCCGATCGTGCCCTCCACCACGGCCACCGCGGCCAGCAGGTCCGAGAGCTCGGCGGCGAGGCGATTGCCCATGAAAGCCCCGTTCGAAAAGCCCGCGACATAGACCCGCGAACTGTCCACGTAAACCCGCTGTTCAAGATCGGCCAGCAGCTCCCGGATAAAGGCTACATCGTCCACCGTGATGCCCAGATTCGGCGTGATACCCGTGTTCCAGCCCGGCCGGTCCCCGGTACCGTTCAGGTAGGCGACGAAAAAGTTTTGCTGGTCCGCCTTCGCGTTCATGCCGGTGGCCTTCACCATGGAACCTGCGTTGCCTCCGGCTCCGTGCAATACGAATACCAATGGCAGAGCGGACGAACCGTCATAACCGGTGGGGATGTGGAGCAGGTAGGGGCGCACCACCCCGCCGCTGGTGATCTTCTGTTTATAGTCACCGGGCGTCATCACGGTTGAAGGCGGCACGCTGGATGTAGTTTGAGCGCTACTTGTGGGATCGGGGGATTGAACGGAAGGGGTCGGGCTGGAGGTTAGGGTTGAGACATTGCAGGCGATGAGGGATAGCAGCAAAAACACAACTGGAAATTCAGCAGAGGATCGTTTTTTCATGGCACACTTCCTTATTACCAATAAAATGGGAAATAACGATATCTTCCACGCCGGGCCAAACTGATTTAACCGCATTATAGTCTTATTTTTTCCGCGGCCGGAAACAAAAAGGAGCGGACTCTTTTTCAGAGTCCGCTCCTTTTTGTGATTTAGAATTTTCTATTTAACAGCTTCACCGGCCGCCGAAACGACAAACCAAACGCCGCCGGAGCCCTGCCCGTTTTGATCGCCGGGTGCGGAGTCGCCTCTAAAGTAATACAACGGATGGCCATTGTAGGTCACCTGGGTTGAGCCGTCAGCCCGCGTGGTGGTACCCAGCAGGGACGAGTCCACGCCGGCTCCCGCAGCAGCCCCACCGGTCACGGTAAGAGGCGGCCAGTTATTGGCACATCCACCGCTGCAGGTACTTGTGCCGTTCGGGTCCGTGGCCAGCAGGTAAAGGGTCATGCCGTTTGCGCCAACCAGGAAGGACCCCGCGCCCAGCGAGATCGTCTCCGCGCCGGCGGCCGGTTCGGATGCGGTGGTCGCTTGCGCGTCGGACTGACTTCCATAACTCTCATAACCGTCCGCAGCGGGAGCGGTATCTGTCGCAACAGCCGCAGAGCCATCTCCACGGGTGTAAGGCTCCTCGGTCGGCACGGAAACAGGCGCAGAGGTTGCCTGTGCTCCGCAGGCGGTCAGCAGGATCGCCGCAGCCAGTAAAATGCTCAAAGTAAATTTGTTTTTCATGAATGGTCTCCTCCAATAAGAGTGAATTAAGGCAGGCTTGCCTTCACTGATAACTACGCCGCCGCTTTTAGGTTTGGATTTCGCCTGTCTTAGTTTTTGATGAGGAAAAGCAAAAACCCGCCATCGCGTGGATGACGGGCCTGATGGAAAGGTCAATTCTAAAGATCAACCAGCAGGATCCTGGGGCCGGTCGGCTTTGGGCTTCCGCCGAAAGGTTCGAGTGTGATGCCGAAGCCCGTGAAACCGGTCAGGGGCAGCGAGAGCGAAATCACGGCAGTTTCAAAAGGCCGGTTCATTTCGGGCACGAGAAAACCGCCGCTCGTGCGATCGCCCTGCGAATCGATCAGCCACATCTGATAGGTCTTGTCCGCGGGAACCGGCGGCAAATGCCAGGCGAAGACCGCCACCAAATTCCGCTGCCGGTCCACCAGCAGACTGCCTGAGATCCCTTCCTGATAGAAAGGAATGGATTGTGTATCCGGGTAGGCCAGCATCGCAATGGCAGTCTGCCCGGAATACAACTCCCGGTTCAATTCCGCCTGCTGTTTTTTGAGCGAATCAACCTGCCGGATCGAAATCACATTTAACACCAGCATGAGCGCCAGTGCGCCGGATAAGAGTGCCTGGCCAAACGACAATTGGAACGAAGGACGGCTTCCTTTGAGACGTTTTTGCAGAGCGCGCCTCACCTGCGGACCCGGAGCCTGCGGAGGCAAAGCCGACAAAAGTCCCATGCCGACGCGCTGATAGCCGGCCAATTCCGCCCGGCACGCTTCGCAGGTCTGCAGGTGAATCTTGAGCGCGGACGATTCGTCCGCGTCCAAGGCGCCCAGTGCATATGCGGAAATGGTTTCCTGAAAAATGCGGTGTGTCTCGTCCATATATTCTTTCTCTATTTCTATTTACGATGGGAAGGCGGCTTTTGGATTTAGCCGGCGCACTCATCTTTTAGCCATTCACGGCGCAGGTGTTCCAGGGCGGCCCGCATGCGGGTTTTGACCGTGCCGAGCGGCCAGCCAAGCTCCTGCGCGATCTCACTCTGGCTCAACCCCTGATAATAAGCCAGCTCGATGACCCGTCTTTGTTCGCCGGGCATATCGTGAAGCATGAAATACAAACTCCTCCAGCGGGCCTCATCCTCATTCCGGCTGCTGTCCGCAAGCACAGGCCAGATGCCTTCGGGGTCGGTCGAATCCGAGAGCAGCGGGCGGCGCCCCTCCATCCTCAAACGGTCAAGGGCCGTGCGGCGTGCAATGGTCAACAGCCAGACGACAAACGAGCCGCGCTCGACCAAATACAAGCGGGCGCGACTCCACAACTTCATAAAGGTATCCTGGGTAGCTTCTTCAGCCATCATCGGGTCGTTGAGGATGCGCAGAGTCAACGCATGCACCCGGCCGGCATACCGGTCATATAAAGCCAGAAAGGCCTGCTGGTCGTTCTGAGCCACGCGTTGAATCAGGTGCAAATCATCTTCAGATAGATCCATGAACCGATTTTATCATCGCAGGGAAATCCCCACGGATGAGGCGGTCTTTTTGTCCCTGAACGCCGGAAAAAATATCGCCTGAGTTGCCCGGAAGGGGTTTGCAATAAACTCGAAGAAGGCTGATAATGCCAGCCATGCAGATTCACATCCTGAATTGTTTCACCTGCAATGCGCGCATCCTGAAATCCAAATGACCGCGAGTCACATGTTCAAGGATTTTTTTGAGGAGATTCAAAAAGGGACAGCCGCCAAAATTAGCGGCTGTCCCTTTTTGATATTCAACCTGGAGAGAGCAGCCCCGCCCTGTTACCTTTCACAGTGAATGAGCAGGTCCGTATAGCCGGTCAACGACGGGTGATGTGCGACCTTGTCCAGCGCGCCCCATGTGACCCCATTGCAGCCGCTTCTGGCCGCCTGCCAATCTGAAACCCGCGGTGCCTGGCTGACGTTGTTTCGGTCAATGAATTGACCGAGGACATCCAATCCTTCGACCAGATAATTGATGTTCGCGCCAGTCACGGTATTATCCTTCATCGTAAGGGTCCCGTCCGCGGGCAGGTATGCCCACAGCTGGCACTTGCGTGATGTGCAGGCGGCGACCTTCGATACATCCGGCTCGTTGGAACAGGCCGCGCTGTTTCCATACACAGCTCCAGTCGCCTCGCTGACACAGGCTCCGCCCCACATCTGTGGACCCAGATTGATGCCCGCATGCAATCCGCCGCACTTCGTGTCACCTTCGCTGGTGACCTGGTTCCCCATGATCTGCACACCCGACACATCCCCAAACGACCACGGATGCAGTGCGATCCCCGCAAAGGCCCCGTAATTCCCCTGCGTTACACGGATGGTGTTGTTGGCGATCAATGTATTTTTCCCGCCGAAATAAACGATCCCCACATCGGACGGGTTGATGATGGTATTGTTTGATACCGTGTGCGCAGGCCCAAACAGGGTAATGCCATCCGACCAGCCGGTCTGATCTCCATCGTCATCCGTATAGGTACAACCGGGAGCATGCACATGGTCTCCCGCCGTATCAATGGTCACATTCTGGATCGTGCCCGCCGCGCCGCCAAAGGCCAGCGCCGTCCCGCATTCCGCCTGTGAGTTCACCAGGTCATGAACCACCACGCCGGTGGTCCAGCCCGAGGGATGGGCCTGATAATCCTGGGTCACATCCAAATTATCAAGCGCCCCGTCCATGCCAATATTGCCGGGCGAACACCACGGGTCCCCGGCAACCGTACATTCAGGGAGCCACGAACCCCAATTGTCGCCCACTCCGTTGATGACCTGATCCGGGCCCAGGCAAACCCGCACATCGCGCCCGCCATTCACATCAATATTTCCAAAATTGATGTCATCGATATCGCCTGCATTGCTGAAACGGGAGCGCGAAAAAAGCCGGACAACAAATCCCTTCAAGTCCGCGCTGGCACGCAGCAAGGCATGATCATTGGGGTCGCTCGAGGTAAAGGTCAGATCGTGTTTTGCAGACATCCCGGTCAGGAACAGGGTCCTGTCGATCAGATAGCCTTTGTAATCGGGGTTGTTTGCCGGCGAGGTAAAAACGATCGTTGCTCCGCTGCAAGTTGAATCCAGAACCGACTGGATCGCCCCGCTGTCGGGTTGCCCGTCAAAAGGATTCGCGCCGAAATCATCCACATTAACGATCGAAGCCGAATCGGGCAGACCCATTACTCGCACGGCATGAATCGTCTCCCGGCCGTCTCCATTATCGGAGATCCGAAAATCGGCCCCGTTGTCGCGATTGCCGAAATTGGCATCGCACAGATTAAAAACCGCCGTCTTGAAAGTCAGCGTATTGGTCTTGAAAATTGACCCGCCGCCCGCAAACAACCCGTCCGAGCCGCTGCCGGGCAGGGCGTCATACTGCAAGGAAAACGAATCCAGGCCCTGATCGTAATAATCCACTTCAACGCTCACATGTGAAGTGGGCTTTCCGTTGGCAAGCTGGCTGTCATCCACATTGAACTGCATGTAACCATCCGGAATGCTATTCCCGCTCCCGGAAAGGGCCTTCCCATTGCCGGTTGCCCGTGCCTCCTGCGCAGGATTGCCGGCGGATATCACTTCCGTATCCACATCCCCACCGGTATCCAGGGTAATGCCCTGTGAAATATTCGCGGCTTGCAGGGTAATGGACAGGGCGGGCAGGGAAACATTCGCGGCTGTATCAGTCACGGGAATTTCCGTGAACTTCTCTGGCGTCTGAAGAGCGTTCCCTGAACAGGATATCAGGACAATCATGGTTAACGCCAGACATACGAACCGGATTAGGCGGATATTCATTTTAATTCTCCATGTATGCAGGGATTCCAAACCGGTCATATTATGACATCAACCGATACAACCTCATAGGGCGGCGCGCCCGCTATCCGGTTTATCCGGCATATTCAATCATGATATCGGAGACAGGCGATAAGGCTGATTCCCCAATCGCTGCGCTAAGGATTTTGCCTTGCCGGCATTTCACGGCTGAATTGATGGGTCTGCAAAACCAATTCAATCAAATTCCTGGTTTGATCGGTCACTCCCAGGAATTCCAGGCCGGTATTGTAATAAGTGCGGTGTTCCTCCAGTTTGCACCAGGCCACGCGCGCAGATACGGTCATGTGCATGGGTTGTTTATCAGGGGAGATCCGGAACTCGATCGCCAGGGTCAATGCCCGGTCAACCTCAACAGGTGTTTCACTCACCATCAATGCCCCCTTCAAGGTCAGGTCCGCAAGATAGCCGAGAAGGGTTTTGGCATGAAGGTCATAGACGGGTGTGAACGTCATTACCTTCCTGCGTTTGGTCATTCGCAGTTTGTTCATACGCACCTCCGCAGATTTGACAGCCAGGTTATTCCCGGATCCGTTCACGCCAAACCCAGCCAATCCAAAACAAAGCAGCCACCACAGCCGGAATCCCCGCGATGATCGCATAAACGGTCCAGTCAAAGCCGCGCACACTTATAAGATAAAAGACCGCCCAGCCCGCAAAGATTACTGCGCCAATCCACTCCCGTTTCCAGATCCAGGCGAGGGCGATCCCCACCGCCAGCAAAATGGACGGGATCAGATGCATGAACAACCCAACCACGGTCCCCCAAAAACCAAGCTGCAAGTCAAAGATATCCAGGGCAAACAGGCTGATGAACAGCACGAATGCGATCCCCGCCAGGCGTGGCAGCCAGAAAAGAGTTTGCTTCAAGTTTTTACTCATGGGGCCTCCAATCTCATCATAGCACCGTGACCAAAAATTTCAAGTGCCGGGTCAAACAAGGAGTTTTCCATCTGCTTTGGATGGGATTTGATTGAAATTGGAGGAGCTTCGGCCTATAATGCACTCACAACCCGGACTGTACCCGACAGCATTTCCATTCGAAGGAAAGAGGATCCATTTGACCATCGATCAAACAAAACATAAATTCCCGCTGCATGGCCGGCTTGGATTAAGCCTGGTGTTGGTTTTTTGGGTCCTGAATTGGACTCTGCCGGGGATACGCACGCATTGGGGTTTCTTCCCGCTCTGGCTGGGTTATTGCCTTGCCATCGATGGCCTGGTCTTCCGGCGTACGGGCACCTCCCTGCTGGCCCGCAGCCGATCCGGATACATCGGCCTGTTTCTGGTCTCCGTACCCGGATGGTGGCTCTTCGAAGTACTCAACCTGCGCACGCAAAATTGGATCTACATCGGTGCCGCGACCTTTTCACCCCTTCAATATGCCTTTTGGACGACATTGAGCTTTACAACCGTGATTCCGGCCGTATTTGGCAGCGCGGAACTCCTTGCCAGTTTCAACTTTCTAAAGCACCTCAACCGCGGACCCGTCGTCGGCACTGACCTACGCACCACATCCATCTTCTTTATAGCCGGATGGCTCATGCTCGGGTCGCTGCTGCTCTGGCCGAAGATCTGTTTCCCGTTTATCTGGCTCTCCATTTATTTCATCCTGGAACCGATTAATGTCTGGCTGGGAAACCGGTCTCTGGCCGCTTCGACGGAAAAGGGCGACTGGCGTCCGGTCCTGGCTCTTTGGCTGGGAGTCTTGCTGACTGCCTTCTTTTGGGAGATGTGGAACTATTTTTCCTATCCGAAATGGGTCTATCAAGTCGCCTGGGGCAACTGGCTGCATGTCTTTGAAATGCCGCTCCTGGGATACGGCGGATATCTTCCCTTTGCCCTTGAACTATATGCTATTTATCATCTGGCCGTCGGATTTTTTGGGGGAAAGAAAACGGATTATATCCATCTGCAATAGGGTTGTCTGTCCCGGGATCCAAGTTGACGGCAAATCCAATGGGGTAAAATCGATTCAACTGTCACCTTGCCTGCTCGGTAATTTATCACAGTGAAGAGTTTGTCCAATCGGATGATTTCATGAAAAGATCGAGAACCAAATCCTTTATTTACATGGTTATTCTGGTTTGCCTGTTATCCGCGCTGGGGACCATCGTTTGGAATCTGGATGTTGCCCTGCGTTTTATCCATGCCTATCAAAATGGCACCCTGACCCTGGAAAGGGTGCGCTTTGACATTGCCTCATTCAATCTGGGCAGAAAATCCCCGGTCACACCAATCGCGGAAAAGATATCGGCCAGCGATGGAATGATCCAGTTGTTTGTGTCAGAGGGAAAATTCCTGATGGGGGTTGCCCATAATCACGATTTTCCCGATTCACCCACGCATGAAGTTTATCTTGATGCTTTTTGGATGGATCGCGTTGAAGTAACCAACGCCATGTATTTAAAATGCCTGAAAGACAACCGGTGCACAACCCCTGTTTCGAACAATACGGAATTCAACAACTGGATCTACCGGGATCACCCCATCGTCTACATCTCCTGGTTTCAGGCGCAGGAATATTGTCAATGGGCGGGAAGGCGCCTTCCCACCGAAGCCGAATGGGAAAAGGCTGCCCGCGGAACGGACGAACGAAGCTATCCATGGGGGAACGAACTGCCCACCCCCCGCCTGGCAAATTACAGCGGGGCCCTGATCGGCGAAGCTGTATCCTCATACCGCTATCCGTTGGGGGCCAGCCCCTACGGAGTGCTCAACATGTCGGGGAATGTCCGCGAATGGATCGCGGACTGGTATGACCCCAATTATTATTCCCACTCCCCCCGCAGGAATCCGATGGGACCCGAAACCGGCGTCGAACGTTCGCTTCGCAGCACTTCGTATAATGAGGGTGAACGCGAAATCGTCCTCACCAGCCGTTTACGGCATGAACCCGCCTCCGCCGGATTGAGCCGTGGTTTTCGCTGCGCACAGACGGCAATCACAGGTCAATAGAAAAAGGGCGCGTTCGCCTGCTTTTTTATGCCAGGCTTGTTCTTTATATATTCGCTTGTCATATGCACAACACGTTGGTATAATTTGCCCGCTGAATTACTGGAGAGGTCGCGTAGTCTGGCTTAGCGCGCACGCTTGGAAAGCGTGTAACCCACAAAGGTTCGCGGGTTCGAATCCCGCCCTCTCCGCCAAAAAAAACGTCCCACTTTCGTGGGACGTTTTTTTTGGTCCGCGCTCCCCATTGGGGAAAATGTTCGAATCTCACGCACTCCGACAAAAAGCCCGCGCCCTTGAATTTAATCGAAAAACCAGCAGTGGGTCTTCGTCCATGGACGGGGACCCACTGCTGGAAAAATCCTGGCTGACGATCAACCTGGATTGCCTTCAAGACAATTCTGTTTATTAAGGATTCAAGCTAATGACGTAGGCGATGACATCAGCGATCTGTTGCGACGTGAGAAGCTTCAAGTCACCCCACGCAGGCATTTGGAAGACAGGGCTGGGTCCCGCCGGCATGGAGCCATGCTCGATGAACAAATCAATGTTGGCTGCAAAGGTCTTATAGTCGGAATCCTTGAGCGTCTCGTCAATGGGGTTGAGCGCGGGGATCACACCGAGTGTTGATCCGGGGTTGACATGGCCGCCCTTGCCTTCCGGCATATGGCATACCGAACAATTGGTCTCAAAAATCAGCTTGCCGGCATCCTTGTCACCAGCCAGGTCAACTGCCGGGCCGGGGCCGCCGGGGTTGGAGGGATGAGCAACTCGACTTCCCGCCTCCACGGTGGGGGTAACCTGCATATCCGCGATGTCGACCTGTGCGGTAGCCGTTGGTGGAATATAACGGGCCGCAGCCGGCAGCGTGGCTGGTATTAACGTGGGGATGGGAGTGCGTTCCACAACAGGAGCGCCCTGTTTACAAGTCAATGTGAATCCACAGGCATTGATAAACAGGAAGCCGATCCAGATGATCAGTCCCACGATGAATATGGTCAGCGTATTAAAGATATATTTTCGGACATCGTCATTCATTCTGTTGCCTTCCTAGGGTGTTTGCGGCGCTTTGAGCGTACGGATGTAGTTGATCACATCCCAGCGTTCGCGAACGGTCAGGTTTTCATTCATGGGCGGCATTTGACCGGAAAAATTCACATCGGGGAAGAGCGAGTTATCCGGGTTAAATACCCCATTGGTGATGGAGATGAAAAGGTTGCCATCGGTCTTGGTTTGAACAAGAGCGCCGGTAAGATCGGCGGGTTTCTTCTTAACCAGGAAGGCCGCAATGGTGCCATTTCCCTGTCCGGTCTCGCCATGGCACATCACGCAGTTAATGGCGAAAATTTCCGCACCGCGCGCAATGGAGGTTTCATCTGCGGGGACCGGGTTGACAGGCGCTCCTGCGCCGGGAATATAAGCCGGTCCCTCCACGGGGATGGACTGAGCCGGAACGGAACGCGGCTCTTCCTGCGTGCCGTATGAGGATTGGATCTCCATAAAGGAAATCCAGTCGATCTTGATCACATCGAAGGCAAAGATCATCAGCCCGGCGACAATCACAGCCAGGACGGCAAAAACTGATACAAGCTGCTTGAACAATCTCATAGGTGATCCACCTCCGCCACCTCAACCTTTTCCGCGCCGAGGGCGGTCATGGCTTTGGTGAATTTATCCTTGCTTTCCTTCGGGCAGGTAAAGAAGATGGCAATCTTGCCGTCACTGACTTCCTTGACATATTCCATGGGACGATAGTTGGGGAAGTAACTGTCGAGAAAAACGCCGAGGAATGTTGAGAGCAGCATGCCAAGCATGGTCAGCTCAAACAAAAGCACGATGGTCGGCGGTCCCGGGATGGTCGCCTGTGTCCCCACTTGAATGGGTTGCGGATACATATAGGGTGTCACAAAAGTCAACAGCACGGCCGCCAGAAAACCCAATGCCGCGCCGCCTCCGGCAATCCGGGGGACATTCGTCCATTGATTGGGACGGCCAAGCATGGCCTCCGTGACCGGGATGCCGGAAATTACATTCATATGATCGTCACTGAGGCCGAGGCTGCGGAGTTGATCGATTGCATCCGCAGCAAGGGTCAGGTCAGGGAAGACCGCTAACAGGGAAATATTGTCAGCCATGGGAGTCATCCTATTCCAATTCGCTGACCGATACAACGGTCTCGCGTCCAAATTTCTTAAGTTCGTGCGCCATCTGGCCTTCCTGAACTTCCCAGACCGGGACAAGAGGAATGAGCCTTGAGGCGGCCATGTAGAGCAAAATGAAGAAGGCCAGCGTGCCGATCCCGAGCGGAATTTCGATACCCGGGTGATACAGGCGCCACGTGAAGGGCATGCGGTTGATGCTCAGGGAAACCGGAATGATGATGTAGCGTTCAAACCACATGCCGACGTTGATGAGCAAACCGACGATGAAGACAATCCAGGGAGTCGAGCGCCATTTCCGATTCCAAAGGACCGCCCAGGGGATGACGATATTGAACACCAACATGGAGAGCCACATCCAGCCCATCGGACCTTCCTCATGGAAATGCAGAAGTTGATGCGTCCATTTGTCACCGCCATACCACTGCACCATGTAATCGTTGAAGAAGAAATAGGCCCAGCCCATGGAAATCAGGAGCATGAGTTTGCCAATCGCATCGAAATGTTCGGGGCGGATGAAATATTTCATGTTCTTCATCGTGCCGCGCACAACAGCCAGCACCATGATCACAGCTCCCATGCCTGAATGCAGGGCGCCGATCACGAAGTAGGGACCAAAGATGGAGGAATTCCAGCCGGGACGGGTGGCGGCCGCAAAGTCCCAGGACACAATGGTGTGTACCGAGAACATGACCGGGATGATCGCCCAGGCAAAGATGTTCATTGCATTGCGCAAATGAGCCCACTCCCCCTCCGTGCCGCGGAAACCCAATGCCAGAACCTTGTAGAACGTTTTGCGCCAGCCGGTGGAACGATCGCGCGCCATGGCCAGGTCCGGAATGAGCGGCAGGAACAGGTACATGGTGGACGAGAGCAAATAGGTGGTGATGGCGATCAAGTCCCAGGACAACGGGGAATGCAGGTTGGGCCACAGCATGCGTTCATTAGGATACGGGAGCAGCCAGTAGAAGAGCCAGACCCGGCCCATGTGCATAAAAATGCTGAAACCAGCCTGCACCAGGCCAAAGGTTGTCATCAACTCCGCGGCGCGCGTGAAAGGACGCCGGAACTCGGCGCGGAAAACGCGCAGGATCGCGGAAATGAACGTGCCGGCATGGCTGATACCGATCCAAAACACGGTATTGACGAGGAAGATACCCCAGTAACTCGGGCGGTTGACGCCGGCAATGCCGAGACCTTCCGCGATCATTTTTCCCCACGAAAAGAACAGTCCATAAGCCACGATCACGCTCAGGATCGCGAAAACCACCCAGAACTTCCAGGAGGTTTCGTGCATGGACTCCATGACCATTTCATTCATCTGTCCGCGGGGCAACGGATCGAGCATCAAATGTTGTTCACGCAGATGCTCTTCGCCATGACTTTCATGATGGTGCACCCCGGCGGGGGCTTTTTCCTCTTTTTTGTTATATCCAGTCATGATTACCCTCCCTTGAAGTAGGTCACGTTGGGAAGCGTGCCGAGTTCTTCAAGATGTTTTACGCCGTGGCCATGTCTGCGGGCCAGTTGTGAGACCAGCGATTCAGGATCATCCACGCGGCCAAATGTAATGGCAGTCGCGGGGCAGGCCTGGGCGCAGGCGGTGGTGAATTCACCGTCCACAACCTCGCGGCCCTCCGACTTGGCTTTGTCCTCGGCCTTGTGAATGCGCTGGATGCAGAAGGTGCATTTTTCCATCACACCCCGGCGGCGTACGGTTACATCGGGATTAAACTGATTTGCCAGCGGCTCGGGGCGTTTGTAGTCGCGCCAGTTGAAGGAACGCACCTGATAGGGACAGTTGTTTGCGCAATAACGGGTGCCTACACAGCGATTGTAGACCTGCAAATTCAACTGCTCAGCCTGTGAATGCACCGTGGCAAACGCGGGGCAAACCGGTTCGCAGGTTGCACTGCCGCATTGCTGGCACATCATGGGTTGGTTGGGGGTCATTTTGATCTCAGGATACTCGCCCTGCCAGAAGCGTTCGATGCGGATCCAATGCATGGAACGGCCGTACCCCGAGTCCTTCTCTCCCACGAACGTGATGTTATTTTCCATCGCGCAGGCGGCCACGCAAGCCTGACAGCCCGTGCACATATCCTGGTCAATGACCATGCCCCACTTGCCCACATGCTCTTCGCCCATTTTGATTTCGGTTACTTTTAAGTCAATCATATCGATTACTCCTGACCCAGACCGACGCCATACACGCCCATGATGCTCTCAAGACGGGAAAGCAGTTGCTTCCTGCCGGTCTTTTCGATTTTTACTTTCATGCCGGCGAACGCAAGGTCACCGGCTTCATTAAAGTGCTGACCTATTAGATCAACGGGATTGACACCCCGATTTTCAGCGTATCGGCCGTAGGCGGTGTGTCCCTGACCGAAGGGCATCGCGATCGTATCCGGACGAATGGCCGGGTACCGGTAAACCGGCGCTTCCAACACCCCGGCATCGCTCGTAATCCTGATCACGTCATCGTCTTCGATACCCAATTCAAGGGCGGTCGCGGGATTCATCTCAACCCAGGTGTTCCACATGACGGTGGTGGTTGGGTCGGGCAATTCCTGCAGCCAGGGCTTGTTCGCGCCGGCTTCTGCCAGGGTGGGAGAAACGAAGGGGATAAAGAAAAATTCGCCCGCACCGGTAAATTCGGATTCAGCCCCGGAGAGATCGCGGTTAAGCGCCTCCGCGGAGTTGGGCGTGCTTCGGCCGTCGGATGTCTTCCACCAGCCGCCATACTGCTGGAAATAAGCCATGAAAGTATCCGCATCCGGGGCGGAGAAGTAACCATCCGCCTCCCCCATCAGGTTGGAGACTTTGCTCTTGATGAATTCAACCTCATCCTTGAAAGGCAAAGCGGAGGCAAAATTTCCACCCGCAAGCTGTGCAGCAGTGATTAAGACATCGGCTGTTGCACGTGTGTCATAGTAAGGGGAAACGACCGGCTGTGCTCCGGAAAGAACAGGCTGCGCAGAGCCTGTGGTTACGCGCTGGTACCCCCACGATTCCAAACCGTGGTGGTCTGGGAAGACATAATCAGCTTCCACGGCGGTTTCATCGGGGAAGGTCGCAAAGGAAATCACCTGCTCCACATTCTTCAAGGCATTCTTGAAATCCAGGGAAGCGGGCAATTCAAAGGCCGGGTTAACGCCGTGAACGAAGAGGGCTTTGATCTTTCCATCCGCCATCTTTTGAACGAATTCCTGCATTTCCCTGGCGGAAGCAGGGCGCTGGTATGAGGCTTGATTGGGGGCAAGTGCAGAGAAAAACACGCCGCCCGGCTTGCCGAAGTTATCGGCCAGTGCATTCAAAGCCAGCACAGCTTCTGCAACGGCAAGTCCGTTGCTTTGGCCGAGGGCCGCACCGCCGGGAATTGCAAGAGGGGCGCCCGAACTGGCAAAGGTCTCGGCCAGGTGCTCAAGAGTCTCGAGCGCGATGCCGGAGGCTGCAGCTGCATCCGCGGGCTCCACATCGGCAAAGGCGCGTGGTATCGTTCCACCGCGCTTTTCAGAGACCAGCCTGCCGATCGCAAGGGCCACCATGGCTTCTGTGCCGGGGCGGATCGGCAGCCACTCATCAGCCTTGCCGGCGGTGGAGGACATACGCGATTCGAATTGTACAAGCGTGCCGCGCATTTTCGTCAGCGCCTGACGCAAGCCGGCATACCCGCGGGTATAAGAAACGGGTGAAAGCCAGGTCTCCAGGAAGTTGGCACCGAAGGAGAAGACTGCCTGTGCGCCGCCTACATCAAAGAATGGCAGACCGCTTTCTCCGAAAAGATTTTCAGCGGCCTGGCTCAGGGTGGCGCGCGATTCGAACATGCTCAAGGCGCCAAAACGAACCGGGGCGTTAATGCCTGTCGCGGAGGCAAGATCAGCCACCAGGTCAAAAAGATGATCCGGGGCCATGCCCAAAAGGAAAGCGATCTCACCAGGTTGATATTTCTTGAGGACGTCGGCCACTGCCTGGGTTGCGTCATCCCAATTCATATTGGCTTCAGAGTCATTGAAATCATCGTTGAAGGGATCGGCGGCGGTTTCATACAACCGGTCACCCCGTGAATGTTTGATTGGACCGCGTACGCGGTTGGGGTTGTATAAACCGTGCAGCGTGGCCTGTCCCCGGGCGCAGGTCTTGCCGAGATTCAACGGATTGTTGGCGTTGCCTTCGGTCTTGAGGGCGCGCCCTTGCATGGTGCGGACGACGAGTCCGCAGCCGGCCGCGCATTCGCGGCATGTGGTGGCGTAAAATGTGCTCAGACCGTTATAGTTGTATTCGGGCATCTGCAGATACGGTTCGCGCTTGACGTATCGTGAAGCAGGTCCGCAACCTGTGAGGACCGCAGTGGTTGCCGCGCCCACACCAGCCAGTTTGAGAAAATCACGCCGGGAAAATTTGTCGCTCATTGTGTTATCCTTTCGCCCGGTTAATAATGACAAGTGCCACAGTCGGTCAGTTTGACCAGTTTCACATGGTCATCGCCGGCGACTTTCTTGTGACAGTTCAGACAAAAACCCATGTTGAAGATCTGCGGGTTTTCAGCGACGGTTACCTTGGACATGTCTCCATGGCAGTTCTCGCAGTTTTGACCCGCGGCGATATGGGCGCGGTGGTTAAACTGAACAAAATCCGGGACCTGCGCCACTGGCACCCATTGAAGGGGGGTGCCGCTCAGGACTGAATCCTTTAAGGGCGCAAGCAAAGCGCTGGTTTGGGTCTTTGCGATCTGGTTATGGCAACCCCAACACTTGGATTCGGCCGGGATGCCGGCAGCGGGACCGCGTGCGGCGCCCGGATGACAGTATAAACACTGAATGCCGAAGGCAACATGCGTTTTATGGGGAAATTGGACGGGTTGTGCAGGTGCCTGCTGGGTATAGTGGATCCCATACGCAGCAAGGCTGAACAACGCCAGGAAAGCGATCCCCACCGCAATCAAGCCAAGCGGCTGTCTCAGCCAGTCAAAAAGTTTTTTGATCATGGATGCTCCTGAAATAGACTTTACTGCCCTTCGCATCATTTTCCAAATTTGCAACACGAAAGAGCAGGCAAAACTCAATATTTTGGTTTTCGAATCGGCAGTACCAGCAAGCGCAACGCCGCCAAAGGAGCGGCGGCGAGGGGTAAATTAACCTATAAAAGAAACCATTGAAACGGAGTGGCAGCTGCGAAGAGGGAGGAGAGTGCGGCGGTCTTAATAAACATAAAACCCGTCCCGACAACCATCAGGACGAGAAACAAACCCGCGACGTGCAAAATCACAGACATCTCATTCTCCATCTTCATCACTCGCTGAACCCCGCCAGCCAATAACTGGCGCATTATACTTCGGAAGTGCAGAAAAGTACATAAAAGGGTTAAATAGTAGGGTTTGCAGGCGTGTTACAATTATATCCAACAAAGCAATGAAAACGAAAACCATTCTTGGAATTTCCGCCTTATTTATCCTGTTTGTGGTCGTGTTGGTTACCGCAAACTTCAGCGTACCGGTGGACGCTTCTCAAAACCCCGCAAGCGCATCCCTGCTTGTTCAAATTACACCCACGCTCATCCCGGACGGCTTGTCTGAGATCGGCTCCACGGATGGGATCCTGATCATGGGTGTCGTGATCGTGTTGATCACGATGGTTCCGGTCATCCTGCGAAAGAATAGAAACTAAAACAGACTGTTTGTTAAAATATAAAAGGTCCGCAGACTTCAATGTCTGCGGACCTTTTTGTCAGTGCCTATAAGAGGATCAACCCCAACTCAATGCCGCGCCTGACAGCCTCAGTCCGGCTGGAGATGCCAAGTTTTGCATATAAAGACGATAGATGAAATTTGACCGTATGCTCGCTGATGCCCAGCGATAAAGCGATCTGCTTGTTCGCGAGCCCCTGAGCCATCAACTGGAGGACTTCCATTTCCCGCGCAGTCAACGGCTCCACCAACGACTCCTCGCTCGAAGATTCCCTGCGCCCGGTCACCCGCATCAGACTCCGGACCAGGCCGGGTGCGCCCACCCACAGCCCTTCCGCCACCGCACGAACTGCGGCCGTCAGTTCCTCTTCCGTGGCTTCCGGTGACAACACTCCCCAGGCCTGCGTGAAGGAACTTAAAACACCCCGCAGGGACTCGATCTCCTCTGTTAAAAACAAAATCGCATAGGCTGAACTGCCCTTGACCATCCGCGCAGAAGAGACCGAGGTCAGAACCACCACCTCGGTCTCGACTTCATTCACGCTTTCGAGGTCCAGGGTCTCGCCCACCACCTGGATATCGGCCTGCCGGCTTAAGAGTTCCCGCAGGCCGATCCGCAGGGCGGAGTTGGGCGAAACGATCGCGACTCGGATCAATCAAGCTCCTTGCTTCAAAAACACCTGTACCACGCAGCCCAAAGAATACCTCAGGCCTTTTTCTTCCTCGTGGCGGTTAAGGTTGAACTTACCGTTCGCCAACAACCACGTTGACCGATTCGACCTTGCCGCCGCGCAGGATCTCCACAGCCACGGACTTGCCGGCCATGTCGCCACTTAATCGTGCGAACAACTCGTCGTGGTGCTCCACCGGCTGACCAGCAATGCTGACGAGGATATCCCCCACCATCAAACCAGCCTTGCCCGCCGGGCTGTCCTCTTCGAGACCCACAAGCAGCAGGCCGGTCTCCTGTTCGCGCTTCAAGGCCTTCTGAGACTCCGCGGGTATATTGACCGTCTGACTGCGAATACCAAGGTAACCATGCTTGATCTTGCCGTGCCTCGCGAGGATTTCACCGATCTTCCAGGCCACATCGGCAGGGATGGTGATCGCAGAGCCGCTTCCGAAACCGGATGTATTAATGCCGAAGATCGTACCGTCGCCGTTGACCAAAGGTCCACCGGAAAAACCGGGATAGGAAACCACGTCAGTCTTGATGAATTTTTCAAGCATGCCGCCGCGCCCGGTGCGGGCCGGTCCACCGATCGAATTGACCGAGCCGAAACTGGATTCGATCCCGTTTTTCGAAGGACGTCCCAGGGCCAGCACGAACTGTCCCACGCGCGCGGGCGTGCCTGAGACTTGGGCGGGAGCGGCCGAGGCCTTGTCCAATTTCAATACCGCCAGATCCGTTCCCGGGTCCCGGCCCAGGAGGCGCGCCGTGACTTCACTGCCGTCCGCCAGAATCACTTTAATATCCTCTTCGCGTTCGACGACATGGTTTGCGGTCAAGACCAGGTCTTTGGCAAAGGCAATGCCGCTGGCGGGAAAACGGCGGCGCGCGTCCACCATAACAACAGACTTGCCCGCCAGTTCGGCGGCATCTGCAACTGCATTCGATAGTTCTACCAACATGTTATTGCTCATCGTTTAAATCTCCTTGTGACCCAGTATAGCCAGTGCAGAACCGAAGTGTATCGCCGAAAGGGATGGGATGGTACTGGAAAAACGGGTAGGCTGAAAAAGCAGCCTACCCAGGAACCTACCCTATCCTCCCAACTTCCTCGCAACCTCCGGCACGGAAGAGATTATATTCCACTGTTAAAACAAAACGACTCCCTTCTGAATTGACCCCTGTAAGGCAGACACAAAAAGAAAGCGCTCACGAGTTAGAAGGACAGACACCTGGTTTCGTAAGGTGTCTGTCTTGTTTTCAATTGTATTCTCTCATAGTTGTAAAAGTAAATATATTCATTGATTAGTTGTTGTGCCTGCTGAAAAGTGGGTTTTTTGAAATGTCGCAAGTACTCTTCTTT
>JAIOOU010000006.1 GCA_021414245.1 Chloroflexota bacterium | reverse complement strand
TCCACGACCAGCCGCACCGCCTCTCTCTTCCGTTCTACACTATAATGCAACATCCCTTTTCTTCCAGACATAAAAGCACCTCCGTGAGATTATCTCATGAGGTGCTTTCTTTTCCTGTCCGTTTTTAGGGGGTCAATTCATTCCGGGAGTCGTTTAAAATTCTCAACTTTCAACCCGCAGCCATGGATTATTCCACGTAAATCTCCACGTGCTCGCCGTCTTCCTCGTCTGTCACATCGATGATCTTGCCGGTCACGCCCATGCGCAGGGCTTCCATCACATTGGTCATGTCCACGCCTTCCACCTCGGGCGCGAAATGCGCACCGATCTTCATGCCCGCGTCCACCAGCGCAAGCGGAATTTGCACCGAGGCCTTGGAACGGCCGGTGCGGGTATCGGTCACACGGATGCGCAGCCAGCGTGGTGTGCCGCCGGGAATGCCGGGCGGCCGGGGCGGAGTGGGCATGCCGCCCCGATGGGACCCGCTTAATGCCGAAAGCAGCTTCGAACCTTCGTCCGCGCTGATCTTCCCCTCTTCGATCAATTTCAAGATCTTCATTCGTTCTTCGCTGTTAGCCATGATTCACCTCTTATCCTATATACACTTGCACACGTTCGCTGTTATCGCCGTCATCGACCTTGACGATCAACGGCTCCGTGATCGATTTTGCCATCGAGATCGCCATGAGCACCTCGTCAACCGCTGTATTCTTCAGGCCTTCGATCCGCGATCCGAAATTTTTCAAAAACCATGCCACCAGCCCGAGCGGCAGAGGCAGGGCAAGTGTAATGACTCTCGGCCATTCGTCCTGGTAGGTACGGTCCACGTTCACATACAACCAGCGCGACGACCTGCTCCCCGCCCCCAGGGAAAGCAGGAGGATACCAAACAAAAGCGGCAGGGTCAAACAAAAGAACCAGAAATTTAAACCGGCGTTTTGCTGCACCGCAAACATGCCCCAGGCGCTTAACACCGTGAGGATGACTCCGATCCAGAGCGGGATCATGGCGAAACGCATGGCCCGTTTACGGACTTCGTCGAACTCGGGAGCGTCGCTCGGGCCGGACCCTGAGCCTGCTCCGCCTTCGATGATCTCGATCTCCTCCCCGTCAGATTCCTCCAGGGAGTGCATCAGGGTTGCGGCCTCTTCAGCGTTGATCTTTCCATCAGCCACCATCTGCAAAATTTTTCTGCGTTCTTCAGAGGACATTACGAACCTCCTTCCAGCGAGGCCAGCAATTTCTCGGCCTCCTCGGCGGTGATCTTCTTTTCCTGCAGCATCTTGAGGATGGCCATGCGCTCCTCGTCAGAAGCTTGCAGCTTGGGCGACATGGGTACCCCTTTCGGCGACATATCCCAATTCCAGCCCCTGCCGCGCGCGCGCCGTTCCACGCCTTCTTCAAATCGACGGCGGGCATCTGCCGCGCGGCGCACAGCCTCATCCGCCTGTTTGGTCGCGCGGCGCGTGGCCTGTTCCACCTGGCGGGAGATCCTCTCGCCAAACCCGGACCAGTCCATGCCAATACCTGCAAAGTTGCCGAAGTCTTCGGCAGAATCACCCGCGTCCGATTGATTGGTCACGCGGATATCCCCGCCCGCGTTGAGAGTCACGAGAGCCGAACCGTCACCCAGAGTGATCACCCGCGAGGTAGCATCCTCTTCATTGGTGACACCCTTCCATTCCACATCGATCTCATCGGCGTTGAGGGTCAGGGTCGCATTGGCCTTGGGCGGCATGACGAGCAGGATGTCCGCCCCGGCAGTGATGGCATATGCGCTGCCCGGCTGCGGGTTTAAATAGAAGACCACGTCCTCGGCCACGTTCGCGCTCACATTCCCGCGCACATCGCGCAAGGCGAGGTCATCCGCCACTGATTCAAGCGCCACATTTCCGTCCACATCACGGATGGAAACGTCACTGTGCGCACTTTTGACAGCCAGGCTGCCCTTCGCACCACGCAGGCTGAAGTCCGATTGAATCGTGTCAATCGCCACTGAATTCACATCGCGGATCGAGAGGTCCCCGGCGATTTCCTTTAATTCGATCCCGCCCATCACGCCACGAATGGAGGCATCCCCGCCAATGTTATTAATGGAAACAGAGGCGGCCTTGGGCACGCGCAGGGAAAGATCGTCGTTACAGGAGATCTTGACCTGATCGCCATCCTGCTTGACACGCATTTCATCATCGTCGCCTTTGAGAAGGATATCGTCCCCTTCCCAACCCACCAGGCTCAGGTCACCGGCGATGTTGTCAATCACAATTCTGGGCGTTCGCCCGGCTGAAATCGTCTTGGACATGGTTATTCCTCCTCGCCGCGCAGGATGCGCATGGCCTGTTCGGCAGTGATCTTGCCGGCTTCCAGATCTGCAATGGTGCTGCTGCGTTTTTCAGCATCGATCTCCGGAGATTCATCCTTGCCGGGTTCATATCCCAGGGCCCGGATGACTTCATGCAGCCGGTTTCGAATGGTCGGATAGGAAAGCCCGACCTCCTGCTCCATGCGGTTGATCTTGCCTTCGCAACGCACAAAGGTGAAGACGAATTCCATTTGTTCAGGGGTTAGATTGGAAAATTGACCTGAAACAAAATTGCCTTCAAGGGTGGTGTCACAGGATGAGCAGTGTAATCGTGCGACGGTTAATTCAGACTGGCAGATCGGACAACGTGTAGGTGCAGGGCGCATGATGGGTTCCTCCAGGGTTTATAGTGCCGCGACTTCCGGCAAAGATTCTAATTTCTGATCCTGTTTGGTTTGAATACGATACAGGGCCAGGAAGGCAAACATGGATAACAGTCCGACAAATCCGGCTGCGTACCAGAGTAGATACGGCTTGGGACCGTCCATGATCAGGCCGGCCAGGTAGGGTCCCACTGCAAACGGAATACCCCAGGAAAATCCGGAGACCGCCATATACCGTCCACGCATTTCCTCCGGGGCAAAGGAAGCCACCAGGGCCTGCGAGACGGGCGAAACGATCATTTCGCCGATTGTGATAATTACCATTGCCACCACAAACATCACATAGGTGGAAACAAATCCATACATGGAGAAACCGATTACATACAGGAAGGTCCCGATCGCCATCATCAACATGGGCGGATATTTCGTAATACGGCGTGTGATCGGGAACTGCATCACCACCACCATGGCGGCATTGATGCTGAGCAGCAAGCCATAGCCAGATTCAGGCGTGCCATGTTCGTTGCGCAGGTACACTCCCAGAGAGGTATTCATGTTCATGTAAGTGAAGACCTGCAGCAAGACAGCTCCCAGGAAGAGCATGAAGGCCGCGTTGCGGAAAACCTGTCCATAGCCGGCAAACGTCCCAGCCATGCTTTCTTTCGGAGCATCGGGGTGCGCCTCCGGTTTGGTTTCCGGCAGGAAGATCGCGATCAGGATCACTGTCAGCAGGGAAATGACCGCATCGGTCAGAAACAGCATGAGGTAGGATCGAGCCGCCAGCAGTCCGCCGATCGCAGGCCCAATCACCACGGACAAGTTAAAGGCCACGCGCAGAATCCCGTATCCATCCGCACGTTTTTCCTCGGGCAGCAGGTCTGCGATCATGGCTTGATGAGCAGGGCCAGCCACATCAGTTAAAATACCGACAAAGAGCGCCAGAAAAAAGAAGGCATGGAAGGAACCGATCAGGCCCATCGCGACTGTACTAAATGAAGAAGCGATCAGGCCGAACATAATAATGCCCTTGCGGCCAAAACGATCCGTCAGGGCCCCGCCGATGGCGGAACCGGCAAAACTGGAGACCGAGAAGGCCGCAAAGAGCACACCGACATCGGTCATGCCGACATGAAATTTACTGGTAATATAAAGAGCAAAGAACGGAAACAGCAGGGAACCGCCGATGCGGTCAATGAAGGTAATGACGATCACGGTCCAAAAGGTGCGTGGGTATTCGTGATAGAGCTTGGAGGCTCGTTCCAGGGTGTTTTTCAACATATCAGGCAGCCTTGTTTATCAATTTTGCAGAACTTCCGTCCCGGGCAGCATGGGAAAGCCCGCGCAGTTTCTCGCCGCCGGAGATCATCAGATCGCCAAGCCTGGCAAGGTTCTTATCGAGAAGTGTGTCGCCCTGGGTGGCTTCCTCCTCCAAACGAATGGCGTCCATCTCAGCCTTGATCTTGGCTCGATTTTCTTCCGATATAAACTCAGGATACATATTCATAAAGAACTCCTTTCAATTCAACTTCTTTAAACGATGATTCAATGAAATTAATGTTTCTAGCCTGATTTCCAATAAAATTATACTCATCTTATAAATTTTGTCAATAGGCAATTCAATATTTTCAATACACACTTGAATATAATTGATTTATTCATGAAATAACCTTGATTTTTACCAGATTGGAGCCTATTTTCGATGATTCGGTCCATTTTCTTCTCACCCGGCAAGCCCACACGCACAAATATCCCCCCAGCTGAGTTTCCGCGCCTGGTTCGCGATAAGCGCGGCCTGCTCTGGGTGGACTTTATCTCCGAACCTCCTGAAAGCACTCTGCCTATTTTGCAAGATTTTAAATTTCATCCCCTCGCCATCGATGATGCCCTTCAGGAAACGCATGCGCCCAAAATAGACGATTGGACCGATTATCTGTATATCGTCCTGAATTACATGCACCTCGTTGGGGAGACCGAGCCCTGGGACACGGAAATTGACGAACTGGATATCTTCCTCGGCCGCAACTATGTCATCACCCATCACGACAACCCGGTGGCATCCATCGATGAGACCTGGGATATGTGCCAGCGCGATCCCCGTTATGCCAAGGATGGACCGGATCATCTGCTATACAAGATCATCGACGCAACCGTCATGAATTACATGCCGATCATTGAAAAAATTGATGAAGAGATCGACTGGATCGAGGATCAGGTCTTTGACCGGCCCAGCTCGCAGACCCTGGCGAGATTGTTCACCTTGAAACGGGTATTACTGGCCATGCGCCGCATCCTGCTGCCACAGCGCGAGGTGCTTAATAAAATGGCCCGCGACGATTATCAGGTCATCGACCAGAAGGACCGCATCTTCTACCGCGATATTTATGATCATCTCGTACGCCTGCATGATGTCAACGAGAGTCTGCGCGATCTGGTCGGCGGCGCGATGGACACCTACCTCTCCGTCATCAACAACCGCATGAATGAGGTCATGAAGACTCTCACGATCATTACCACCCTCTTCATGCCCCTGACTTTTGTGACCGGATTCTTCGGAATGAATTTTTTTGCCGCCAATCCACCCCAGGAAAGCTGGACACAGCCCGCAATTTTCTACGGGACCCTGGGCCTGATGCTGCTGACCCCGCTTTTCATGTTCTTCTGGATGCGCCGCCGCACCTGGGTATAACCGAAAAGACCTTGATGAATACCAATATCCATGTGGCCCAAAACCGCCATTTTAATCCTTGACACAGAACAGGCGTTCGGTTATCATTCCTAGCACAAATGAGCGAAGAATGCTCGTGCGGTGCCAGTTTTGCTGGCAGGAGGCTTAAATGATGATGGTTAGAAAAAGCAAGGGGTTGGGCGAACGACACCAAAAAATCCTGGATTTTATCGCGAGCTACCAGCGCGAATACAAACATCCGCCCTCAATTCGTGAGATCGGCGAGCATTGTGATATCTCGTCCACCTCGGTGGTTAATTACTACCTCGATCAACTTGAAAAATCAGGCAACATTGAACGTGATCGCAAAATATCACGCGGCGTACGCCTGACAGGTTCCAGCGCCAGCCCATCCGGAGATATGTTCCGTGTTCCGATGGTTGGCGTAATCCAGGCCGGTGAACCGATCCACGTTCCTTCGAGTGCGGATTTTAGTTCCTTCACCCCTGAGGATTCTGTTGAAATTGCCATGTCTTTGATGCCGGCCAAGGAAAAGGGCAAGGAGTTGTTCGCACTGCAGGTCCAGGGAGAATCCATGATCGATGCCATGGTCAACGACGGCGATATTGTCATTCTTAAACCGACACAGGATGCCCGTAACGGGGACATGGTTGCTGTCTGGTTATCAGACCGCAACGAGACCACCTTGAAATTCTTTTTCAAGGAAAAGGACAAATTCCGGCTGCAACCCGCCAATCCGACCATGAAGCCGATCTACATCGACAGGAACGAATCACTGGAGATCAAAGGCAAGGTCGTCATGGTCATTCGAAAAGTCGAACGATACAATTAGTCATAAAATACTGCCTGTCATTCGACAGGCAGTATTGATTTAACAACAAGGAGACCCACCATGGCAACCGTCCGGTATATGGTTAAGGATGTGGAAACATCGATTGAATTTTACACCGGTCATCTCGGCTTTGAGCTGGTTGAAAGAATGGGATCTGCATTTGCGATCGTTGAAAAAAACGGCCTGACTCTCTGGCTGAGTGGGCCACAGACTTCAGCAGCGCGGCCCATGCCGGACGGCAGATCGCCTGAATCGGGTGGCTGGAATCGCTTCGTGGTGGAGGTTACAGATATCGAGGCGCTGGTATCCTCCATGAAAGCGGCGGGAATCGCACTTCGAAATGAGATCATTTCCGGTCCCGGAGGGAAACAAATCCTGGCTGAGGACCCATCAGGGAATCCCATTGAAATATTTCAAGCAGCCTGATTGACAAACAAAAGAGGACCGGCAGGGGCCGGTCCTCTTTTGTTTGTTTTCTACTTGATCTTGATACGCGGCTTTTTACCGGGCGCACTGGATCCGGAGCCTTGCCCGCCCGCTGCAGCTGCGGCATCCGGCATTTTGATTCTTCCTTTGGGCTTGGAACCACCAACCAGGCCTCCGATCCGGCCGATTAAATACGGCAGAAACAGCAGTACCAGCAGTCCGGCAAGAATCATCCCAAACAATGACCATGACATGTTTCTAACCTCGGGCAGGACACCCCCGGGGTTGTAGTTGGATTGCGTGGTCACGCCTACATCCGTCAGGGAGACAGTCAGGTTGCGATTAATGCCATCCCTCAAAGCGGAAGGGGAAACATAAGTAATGGCATATTCACTTTGCAGGTTTCGGCCCAATTGCTGATAGAGTGCACTAAGGGACTCGGCATCTGATGCATAGCTATACAGTCCGCCGGTACGCTCCGCGAGGAATTTCAATTTGATCTCATCCAACCCGGCTTGTGAAGCGGTACTGGCATCTCCCAAGCCTACGGTTGAGATTGTGAGACCGGCCGGGCCGATCTTCTCGACCACGCTATTTACATTATTTTGGCTATGATTATCCAGGCCGTCCGTGAGGACAATAACCGCCTTCCGGCCGGAAAAAGTCTCCAGATTCTTTTCGGCCTCAACAAGAGCATCGAACATGGATGTATCACCGCCGGTGACCAATCCATCTATGGCACTAGTCAATGCTGCCGTATCCGCTGTGACCGGCTGGACGTAATAAGCATGTGTGTCAAACGTCATTAGGCCGGCCTGGTCCCCGGTACGCATTTGATTAACATATGCCTTGGCGGCATCCTTTGCAGCAGTTAATTTGTTGTTTTTATCCATGCTGCCTGAGATGTCGATCACCAGCATGGTGGTCAGTGGTTCAGCTTCACCCTGTCCCCCGCCCCGGGCATCCACGATTTGCATGACCTGGCCATTTTCCATGATCTGGATCGTGGCCGGGTCGACACCCACGGGTTCACCCGCCGAGTTTGTAGCTGAGACATACAAAGTTACCGTCGGGAATTTTGAATTGTCCACCTGGGTGATACGGACCTGGGTGTCACTCTGTGCGAAGGCTGTCGAAGCTGAACCAAGCCCAAGAACCAGAAGCAGGCTCAGGTTAAGAAAGATGCGGATCCATTTCGTTTGCATGGTTCACCTCTTCTCATGATAAATCATTTCGGTATTGCCCATGCGGATCTTTTGTCCATTGGTCAAGGATGTACGTTCGATTTTTTTACCGTTGATATACGTACCGGCCAGACTCATATCCTTCAGGGAAAACTGCATTCCGTCGCCGGTAAGCATGGCATGCTGGGGGGCAATATCGGGATCGGGCAGAACAATCTCGGATTTAAGTGGGGAACTTCCAATGGCAATGGCGGGTCCGCCTGCCTTCATGAATTTATCAAGAATGAACTCGGTCCCTTTCAACTTGCCGGAAACAACCTCGAGCCAGGCACGGGAAAGCAGTACAACGATCAGCGAGATAAAAGCACTGACCGAAGCACCCAACAAGACGAGCCCCGCAGCTTTTCCATTGAGCGGATCATGAAGCCATGTCGGTGCGCTCTCCAGCAAGGCACCGCCGATGGCACCACCGAGCAGGCCGCCAAGCATGCCTTTCCAAGCCTGGCTTTTTCCAACCACTCCTTCGGCGAGTCCGAGCAGGAGACCGAACACACTCCACCCCAGGACTCTACCGAGTATGCCGGCGCCCACCGCTTGAAAGAGATACTCGCTCAATGGAAGTCCGATGGCTCCTGCGATCAGCCCGAGCAGGGCGCTGAATAAACCGGCACGCAGGGCCTGCACAAAATTTTGGGTCAGCAATCCTTCAGTGACGCCAATACACAAGCCAATCACCAGACCGATCAGCGCACCGACAACCGCTTCGCTAAGATACAGGTTCGTAATGAAAGACAGGCCGAGAAAGTTGCTCATCTGCCAGCCAATCAACCCCCCGATCGCGCCAAATACCGCGTAAAAATAGGTTCGCATTCTTCTATTCATATTTCAATCTCCTTCATTCTCTTCGTCGGTGCCTTGAAGGTTCTTCCATTCGACCATGCTTCGACCCAAATTGCCGTTCAATTCGTGAAATCCAAAATAACGGGTGGGATCGAGGGCTCCATCGTCGCGGCGGATAAAAAACCCGGCCTGCAAAGTATGTGGTTCCACGACAAGCGCCACCTGCCATGGCTCGGGGAAAAAATTATTGTGCAGCCAGGTATCGTAATGTGACAGGAAGATCCCCATGCGCGGATGGGTGTGATACCAACCGACGATGCGTTTGCCTTTGTGGCGGGTCTCCACTTCCTCATGGAACTGTACAATGGTGTCCTGGGTAAAGGTGAGATAAACACTGCCCTGACGTGTATGGCGGGCTGGGAGCATATGCTGGACCACAACAAATTGTTCGCCGGAATCACGGTCATGGCACCACAGACCCAGCAGCGCACCGCCCACTTCATCATCCATTTCGCTGGTTGAATGCATGGCAATGCGACAGTAGGCCGACTGGGAAAGAAAGACCTTCACCAATGGCTGCGCGCCCTTGTATTCATGTGGGGACTCCCAGCGTTTCGAACGTGAGAGGGGCATGCAGGCTTTCCTGGGCCGATCGCTGTCCGGAGATGAGAGGCGTATACCGATGCTTGTCATTTGCGATTCCATTAAGTGGATGAACCGGGCTGCTCCGGCTGACCAAAGCAGCCCGGTCGAAACGAACTATCCTGCGGTCACGTCCGCAGTCATCATTAAACGGTCATTTTGGGGAATGCCGGCCTGGGAGAGAGTTTCCTCCTCCTTTAATTCACGGCCCAACGCCTTGCTATCCAGGCGGTAGGACATGGGTCGTCCATCCGGACCTGTGGTGGGCAATTCAAGGGATGTGGTCAATTCAGGAAGCAGATCCTTTACAACCACATCATCCGGGACTTCGGCATTGCGGCTGCCTCCGGAGGGAAGAACGAGGGTAACAGGTATGTCAGACATGATTTTCTCCTTTTCTGGTTATCTTCTAAACACGGGTACGATGTTTTACATACATCGATTGCCTATTTCAATCGGATGACAGGTTTCTTTTTGGGGTCTTCCTTCAAAACCTTCACCCG
Source organism: Chloroflexota bacterium (assembly GCA_021414245.1). Taxonomy (GTDB): domain Bacteria; phylum Chloroflexota; class Anaerolineae; order Anaerolineales; family Villigracilaceae; genus Villigracilis. The sequence continues at coordinate 7,492 of JAIOOU010000006.1, read as the reverse complement.
TTCAGGCCTAAGTAATTCACGACGGTCGACAGGGAACTCATTGGCATGGGTCTTGCGGTATTCACGCGACCATCGAGCCGCTTCCGCATCCCAAGGAAAAGGGGGTTTGGTCGGGTCATCGTGGAAGTTCTTCCATTGCAGCATCTCACCCAGCATGATGATCAGGCGGTCGAGGGAGCGGCTGGCGGTCCACCAGGCGGCATCGATGCAGACACTGCCATTCAGGTGGTTGATATTCGGATGCCAGATGGGAGTCAGCCATTTCATACCGGGCCAGCGCTGGGGATATTGACTGTGAAGATAGATCTCCACCTGATGGTGATTGGAATATTTCGGGTTGCCCAACCTGTCAACATTGGAAATGCTCTTACAGGTGAATGTGACAATATATCGTTCAGGCGGGACGCCGGGTCGGGCATCCACGGCCTTGAAGGTGATCAAGTCACTGCGGGCATCCAAATCCCGCATCAATTCATAATCAGCCTTCAGACGCCTCATGCGTGGACTGCCTGCCACAGAGATGATGCCTCCGGCCGTAATATCCGCGGTGAGCATCAGCCGGTCATTTTCAGGGACACCCGCTGTGGAAAGTGTTTCACTTTCCTTCAACTCCCTGCCAAGAGCCTTGCTGTCCAGACGGTATCCCATCGGCCGCCCATCCGGGCCGACGGTGGGAAGTTCCAAAAGAGAGGTTAACTCCGGCATCAACTCCCGCAGCGTCACATCATCCGGTATTTCAGCGGTGCGTGCACCTCCACTTGGTAGAACGATCGTAATGTTCAAATCAGGCATAATGAATTCTCCGTCAAGTATTTAAATGGGGCACCTGGCACATTCCAGTGATCGCCCAGCAATCTGCATGATGCAGAGTGTTGCAAACTTCACATTTTTTCACGCCGCGCGGATCGTTCCGCTTGACCTCCTCGAGGCAAAACGGACAGCGATGCTCTTCATAAAGGGAGATTTGCAAGTTCGGTTTGCGATTAAACAATCCCTTTCGTCTGGGGCGGACCGGCTGTGAGGAGCGTGGAAAAGTGGATTCGCGAACAGCAGTCTTCGACCGGCTGCGGGGTTTTTCCGCTTTCATAAATTTCAGGTGCGAATTTGCCCTCGGCCGTTCGACCGGGTTTTCGCGAGTCTGAACCGGCTGTCTCGTCGGTGCAGGAGGAGGTAACGGCACCGGCTCCCGGCTTCTGAGCCAATGGGCATTTGCAACCTCTTTGTTTCTGGATGGAGGGCTCCACCAGGCATCCAGACAGATAAATGCGACCAAAAATGCGCCGCCCAATTGGATAAGTTCATCCTGGGGAATGATGCCCCTGGCCCAGGAGTTTAATGGGCCGATCCCCAAATGCCAGTTGGTCAGCACACCCAGCAAGAACATGGCGGCCGGCAGATCAAGAAGAACAGCCAAAAAACGGATAAAGCCCGAGCGCCGATAAAAAAGCATTCGTGAAATGGATCCACAGGCCAGACCCATACTCAAAACCGCAAAGACGGTCATCCAAAACCGGGACAGGTTCCTTTGATGAACATAGAACAATGCCATCATCCCGGTGATTGCGGCGGCAAATAACAGGGTCACCACCAGCCTTCCAAGAAAGGCCGGACGGCGGGTCGCAGGAGAATAAGAGCTGCTCATTGTGGCTGCACGAGTGGACATTTGATTTTCCGCGTTTTCGGGCCTAGTCCCTTAATCGGACTCGGCCGCTGCGAACTTTCAGCACGGGTGTTTCTTTCGCGACCTTGACCTGGATCTTGTCGTCGATGCGAATACGCGCCTGTTTTTTCTGCTCAACCTTGATGGTCGACTCATAATCACGGAAGTGCAGGGCATCAGGCAGATCGCCTGTTAATTCATAGAACCGGTATTCCTGTCCGTTATTGGCGCGAATAATATGAAGAGGCGGTATACCGACGCTGGCAAGCGTGCGATGCAGGAAAGGCTCATCCCCAGTGATCAAATGGGTCAGGGAAGTCTCACGCAAGGTGCCGCAAGTCGGGCAAAGACCTGCATCAAAGGTCACTTCACTCAAGGGACGCAAGATCTCCTCCACGGTGTGGCAACTCGGGCATTCAAGCTTGGTGACCAATTCCTGGTCCAGTTCAATGGCTGCATTCAACCCAAGGTCCGCGCAGGCAATTCGCAGGATGTCATCCAGGGTCGTCCGCTCGGCGCGTGCCGGCAGTTCGGTGATATCGCCATAGGTCCAGTGTGATTCGCAATCTTCACGCGGCGAATAGGCGGTAGTGTGCATTTCATTGACCATGCCATTGAAGTGGGTGACCTTGCCAGGCTCAACCGGCATTTGATTGATCAACTTCAAGGCCTCCTGGGATTGCATCGCCCCGATGATCGAGGCGATCGTCGGGGTGGTTGGCACCTTGCCCAACAGCACATTCTGGCGTGCCAACAGTGGGCAGGAATAACGCAGGGACAGGTCCCGCAGGGCCTGCTCGGTTAAAGTACATTCATAACAGGCGCCCTGTCCCGGTACGAAGACGCGCACGAGGCCGAGCAATTCCTGGATCGCCCCATCCACCCAGGGCTTGTTCACCCAGTAACAAAAACGATTCACGGCCAGCCTGGCCTCGCGATTATCCAAACAGCCGATCACGACATCCATACGGCGGAAGATGCCGAGGCCGAGTTTGGTCATAATATCGCCGTTCAGGTACTGAACTCGCACATTGGGATTCACAGCCTTCGCGCGGGCGGCTGCGATTTCGGCCTTGCTGCGATTGTTATCTGTCTCACGAAATAATACCGAGCGACTCAAGTTGGCCATCTCGATCTTGTCAAAGTCCACGATAAAGATATTGCCGATTCCCATCAGCGCCAGATTTTTAATAACTTCATTTCCAAGGGCACCTGCTCCGACAACCATGACCTTTGCATTTTGTACCTTATCGCGATCCCACCAGGAAATGAAATCGAAGGTGCCGAGACGATCCTTTTGCAGGTTGGGGATGTGGATTGGTTTTTCGGAAGCGATGGGCAGGCGAATCGGTCCGGTGGGAGGCTCGTTTCTTGCCAGACGTTCCTCCTGCCGCGCCGGCCCGGCCATTTCCCGCGCCTGTGTCATGTTCGACTCATCTACTTGCAGGGCGAACCAACCTACATTTTTGCGCGATTCCACCAAACCGTTCTTTTCCAGGGTCTTGAGGGCTTCGCGTAAAGTGGTGCGACTGATTCCAAAACGGGTAATCAATTCGCGTTCTGGCGGCAGTTGTGCGCCGGGCTGTAGACTTCCATCCAAAAGGGAGGCAATCAATTTGCCTGCAACGGCCTCGGACAGGGTTTTATGGACAATTGGCTGAATTTTCATGGTTTTTCCTGTGGTATGGTGGTCAGACCAGATTGCATGATTATAGGGAATCCCTCGCCAAGAGTCAACGCGCTGATATAGGATATTGGTACTGGCCCACCTTACTTAAATGCAAAGAACGGCTCTTTCGAGCCGTTCTTTATTTTCAAACTGGTATTTCTTATTCGACAGAGATGACAGCGCCAGCTTCTTCGAGCTTCTTCTTGGCGTCCATTGCAGCGTCCTTGCCCACGGCGGAGAGGATCTTGCCACCAGCGGTTTCCGCAAGGGTCTTGGCTTCGCCAAGGCCGAGGCTGGTCAACTGACGAATGACCTTGATCACATCAATCTTCTTGGCGCCTGCATCCTTAATGACCACATCGAACTCAGTCTTCTCTTCCACAGGTTCACCGGCGGCGGCAGCGGCGCCGCCACCAGCCATCATTGCCACCGGAGCAGCGGCGGAAACGCCCCACTTCTCTTCGAGCATTTTGACCAGGTCAGCCGCCTCAAGGACGGAAAGTGTGGATAATTCATCCACGAGTTTTGAAAGCTTGTCAGACATTGTTTAGCACTCCTTGCTAGGTAATTTGAATATTTTGATTTTGCAGGACGAACCCGCGAAAAAAATTTTGAAAACTAGGCCGAAGCCTGTGCACTTTCGGAACGCGCCTTGATAACGGCTGCGAGACCGCGTGCGGGTTCCGCCAGGGTACGGACGAGTTTGCCGGCAGGAGCCTGCAAAACGCCGAGCAAAGTTGCGCGCATGACCGGCAACGGGGGCATCTCAGAGAGCGCCTTGACCTGCGCCGGGCTCAGAGACTTGCCGCCCATCAGGCCGCCTTTCACCTTCACGAATTCATTGCCTTTTGTAGCTTCAGTCAATGCTTTCGCGGTGGAAGCCGGGTCCTTGAATGCAAACGAGATGGCGGTGGACTTCACGAGATAATCCGCGGGAAGCTGCATGCCATTCTCGGCGAACACACGACGGACCAGTGTATTCTTGACGATGTGGAATTCTCCGCCGGTTTCACGGATCTTCGCGCGAATGGCATCGATCGCTTTCATCTTTGCGCCGGTATATTCAACCAAAATTACCGCTTCACTGCGTTTCACCCAATCTGCGTACTGGGCCTGCACTTCTTCCTTGCGTTGTTTGGAAATTGCCAAAGGGTATTCACCTCCTTTCAATGAAAAAGTCTTTGCCACTTACACAGGCAAAGACTTTTAGCCCTCGAAAGGGATTCAGCAGGTTAATGCTGAGTTTTTCTATCAGTCTCCACCTGAGCAGGAAATTAAGTCCCATTCATCACGGGACACCCGCCTTCAACGGCGAAGTGGTTTTAGGGATAAACGAGTATCGTTACTCGGCACCTTCAATATGTTCGTTGGGATCGGCCTTTACGCCGGGGCCCATGGTCGAAGTAATGGTAATTCGTTTTACAAAGTTGCCTTTGGCACCGGACGGCCGCGATTTGTTCACGGCATCCATGAGGGCAACATAGTTCTCAAAAAGTTTATCGGCACTGAAGGAAGTCTTGCCAATGGAAACATGAATGTTATTGGTTTTGTCGAGACGGAATTCCACGCGACCAGCCTTGGCTTCCTTGATGGCCCGCTCCATATCCTGGGGACCAACCACCGTGCCAGCCTTGGGATTCGGCATCAGACCGCGGGGTCCAAGCACGCGGCCCAAACGGCCGACCTTGCCCATCGCATCCGGTGTGGAAATGGCAACATCAAAATCCAACGCCCCGCCTTCAATCTTCTTCATGGTCTCATCATCATCGGCAACCAGGTCGGCACCGGCCGCTCTTGCCGCCACTGCGCCTTCACCTGTCGCAAAAACAAGTACGCGCACCGTCTTGCCGAGACCGTGCGGAAGAACCACCACATCGCGCAGTTGCTGATCCGCCTGGCGGGAGTCGAGGGAAGTCCGCATGTGAACTTCCACGGTCGCATCGAATTTGGTGAAGGAGGTTTCCTTCGCAAGAGCAACCGCTTCCTTCGCGGAATATACCTTGTCAATATCAACTTTGGCGGCAGCCGCCGTGTATTTTTTACCGTGTTTAGTCATTTTATCCTCCGTGGTTCAAACGGGCAGCTTGAAGCCGCCCTCCCACAAAATTAGTCGGTTACCGTAATGCCCATGGAACGGGCGGTGCCTTCGATCTGCTTCAATGCACCTTCGAGATCGACCGCGTTCAGATCCTTCATTTTCAACTCGGCAATTTCCTTCACCTGGGCGCGGGTCACCTTGCCGACCTTGTCCTTGTTCGGCACGCCGGAACCCTTCTCCACCTTGGCGGCTTTGCGAAGCAAAACTGCGGCGGGCGGGGTGCGAAGCACGAAGGTAAATGAACCATCGGTGTAGATGGTGATTTCCGCAGGGAGGACTTCGCCGGGACGATTGGAGGTGCGGGCGTTATATTCCTTGCAGAAGGCCATGATATTGATGCCATGGCTTGCCAGCGCGGGGCCAACGGGAGGCGCAGGATTGGCCTTGCCAGCCTCGAGCTGAAGACGGACGATTGCTTTTAATTTCTTTGCCATTTGACTAACTCCTTTGTGGTTTTAACGGGTCATTTGGGAGACCCTCCCACCGCATCAAGCCTACGGGAGGCCTGCTACTGTCCAATTAAATTTTTTCTGCCTTTAGGCTTTTTCAACCTGTAGGAAATCCAGTTCAACCGGGGTTTCACGCCCGAAGAAACTTACCATCACACGCACCTTGGTGCGTTCCATGTCGATCTCGGCCACCACCCCGCGGAAATCATTGAAGGGGCCGTCCACAATGCGGACGCGCTCGCCCACTTTATAAGTGACGTTGACAGTGGGCGCCTCGGCTTCCATGCGCTTGACGATCTGTGCAACTTCCTCGGGGCGCAAGGGGGTCGGGTTGTTCCCCATCCCCACAAAACCGGTTACTCCGGGGGTGTTGCGAACGACATACCAGGATTCTTCGGAAAGAGCCAGGTTAACCAGCACATAACCGGGGAAAATATGACGTTCCACCGTACGGCGCTTGCCGTCCTTGACTTCGATCTCTTCCTGGGTCGGGATGACCACATCAAAGATTCGGTCCTTCATGCCCATGGTCTCAATACGCTGTTCGAGGTTATGACGGACCTTGTTCTCATATCCCGAATAACAATGGATCACATACCAGGCCGGGCCTTCCACAACGGCTTCAACCGGCGGCAGGTCTGTGGGAATCTGCGTTTCGGAGCGCGCGACAGATTCGGGTTCCAGGGCAGAATCGACCTGATTCATATCTGCAGGAATGCCTGGTTCTTCGATTTTCTCTTCAACCTGTTGAGCAGGTGCCGGTTCTGCAGGGGAATCGACATGATTCATGTCCGCAGGAGCGCTCTGCTCCCCGGCCTGTTCATCCATCGGTTCCTGTTCAAACTGCTCTTGCGGTTCCGGCAAATCCATCAGATCCTCAATTCAAACTAACCAATACCCAGTATCAAATTTAAAAATTTGCTTGCCAGGTAGTCCACACCTGCCAGGAATAAGCCCACGGTAACCATGACGAGCAAAACCAAAATGGTCAAATGCCGTGCTTCGGGCCAGGTCGGCCAGCTCACCTTACGAAGCTCACCCGTGGTCTCACGGAAATAACGCTGGACTGCGTTTTCGCTTTTCTTGACTTTCTTCGCTTTATCAGCCAAGGCAATACTCCTTAATTATTTACAGCTAAAACACCACGTTGGTGGTGTTGCCAAAGGCAGGCCAGGTAGGAATTGAACCCACAACCCCTCGTGTTGGAGACGAGTGCTCTGCCAATTGAGCTACTGGCCTATATTAGGGTGGGACTTGGTCCCACCCAGGTGGATTACTTGGTTTCGCGATGTTGTGTATGCTTGCGGCAGCGCGAACAGTATTTGTTGAACTCCAGCCGGTTCGGATCGTTGCGGCGATTCTTCTCGGTGGTGTAATTGCGCTCCTTGCAGTCATTGCATTGCAATGTAATGACCGGTCGGACATCTTTCTTCTTGGAAGCCATGCTGCTACCTTACTTTCTAATTATTCTGGATTATTCGAGGATCTTGGTCACGACACCCGCGCCGACGGTCAGACCGCCCTCACGAATGGCGAACTTGGAACCCTGCTCAAGTGCCACCGGCACGATCAGTTGAACCGTCAGGTTCACGTTGTCCCCGGGCATGACCATTTCC
>JAIOOU010000008.1 GCA_021414245.1 Chloroflexota bacterium | reverse complement strand
TGGGGAATCAAAAGATATTGTATGCAATGCGGATATGCGCGTGGGGGAGGTAAGGCAGTTTTGTCAGTTGCAAGACGAAGGTAAAAGTCTGTTGCGCTCAGCGATGACACAACTCAATCTCTCGGCACGCGGGTATCACCGAATCCTGAAGTTATCGCGGACCATTGCGGATTTGGCCGGCAGCGAAGACATCCAGTCAGTGCATCTGGCGGAAGCGCTGCAATACCGTCCCAAGTTGATGATGGGTTGATCATGGATGGGTATAAGTTTCGTAAGAGAACGTAGGCGGCAAGATTTACCGCTAAACAGGGAACACAATAACAATAAGCACAACGCTCCACAACTTGATAAGATCCCTCGATAAGCGAATAAAAAGCGGAGGTATTTATCCACAGAATCAAAATCTCTTTGATAGCGCTCATAAAGCTTAAGCACATACCCAAGGTTATGATCGGGGAATTCCCGTTAAAACTCATATTTGAAAATACTGCCTTATTTTTGAGCGCCAGGTGCTCCATGTAAAAAACCGACGAAAACCAACTCGTCAGTGGCGCGGATGGTATGCTGTTCGCCTGCGTCAAATACAAGGAGGCTATTCGGTTCGCAAGTATGCTCAACACCATCGCCGCCAGCAAAGATGCCCTTTCCTTTTAAGACCATCACAAAAAACGGGGAGCTGGGTGCATTGTGTTCACGGATAGATTGACCGGGCTTGAGCATGAAAAGGATCGCTCGGCCTTGCCTGTCCACGTAAAGTGGTTCAGCGTGGGGATTATTATCTCCAAATTTCATGTTTTTTAATAAGTTTATAACTTTCATTTTGGGTTCCTTTCTTTTTTAAACTGCACGGACAATTGAGAAAGTAATTTTTTTATGCACAAATCAGAGATGCATAACTTACTTTTTTGGGGTGCCTTTCCAACAAAACATATAGTCATTGTTGTGTTCCATATCGCGAGCGCTGCACAAAAGAGTCGCATTGCCTCGTTCGGCAAATTTCAGGATGGGTTCCAGGCGTTTGGATTGTTGCCTAATTCAGTTTGATACCACTTCTGGAATCCGGCGGATAGACCATGTAACGTGCCCAACCAATACTATACCAAGTGTAAGAAAATCAAAAATCCGGGGAGGGTGAGAGCAGCATCAACCAGCAAAGGCCCAATCGCATCCAGTGACAGGAGAAAGGGAAATTGAGCCAATCCGATAAGTACTGCGCTGCTAATCATCAGACCCATTCTCCCCTGTTCATATGAAATCGCTGCTGCGACCAATAATAGGGCGGATGTGGCCAAAATTGTATTGCGCGGGCCAAACATGACTGGCAGACTTCGAACGCCATCCATGCTATCAAGTTTCAAGTCTTTGAAATCACAAAGGATGACGCCGGCGGCGATCAGAATGACTAGCGGCAATGAGGTCCGCATTGTCCAAAATTGCCAGGCAAACCAATTTTGGTTTTGGAATGGTAGTGCTGCACCTGCCCACGCCCAGATGATGGCCACCAGCCCTGCTTTGAGAAAAGGGATTTTTTTAGCCTGACGATAAAAAATGGTGATGATTGAGAAGAGAACGATGACTGAAATGGTTTTAACCGAAAGCCAGACAACGATGAGTGCCCCAAGCGTAGCCGAAACCAGAAAACCAACGAAGAGTGTGGCAGTTAGCCAGGATGGGCGAAGCTCTTCAGTGGGGTCCAACCATCGATCCAGACTATAAGCTGCCAAAATTCCTAAAAGATATAGAAATATTCCTGAAGGTGAAATCGGTAAACCAGTGGCTCGATGAATAACCAATGCAATTGACCAGCCGAGTGCGATAGGGAACCAATAATGGATCAACAACAAGATGGGTTTCAAGGTGCTTTTCATAGTCATCTCTATGGATAAGAATAGCAGCATGCTTTAATCATCGCGCTCAACATCGGAGCTCTATCCCCAAATTTCAGGTTTTCCAATAAGCTTGTAGCTTTCATTTTTGATTTCTTTCTTTATTACTGTTTGTTGTTTGAACGAAGAAGAGAGAAATTTTTAGTGAAATACTCACCAGTATATGAATTTTTTCTTTCATTGAAGTCCATTTTCGTTAGGGATGCTGGAATGCTCATCATCGCTTGAGAGCTTTGATGATTTGGGGAGAGCCATCCGTTTCAGCCAACCGGGTTCAACAACATGCTCTTCATGCAATCGATGCAAGCGCGCTTCCATGACTGCCGCACGGCCCAGATAACCCACTACTGTATGCGGATTCTGACGATCTACAACTGGCAGACGACCTACATCATTGCGCAGCATTTTACTGACCGCGTCATGGAGTAATTCATCTGGATAAGTAACAATCGGTTCATCATTACCGGCTTCAAGCACGGTTTGGGTCTCGTCACTTTCCCCGGCCAACGCCTGGAAGATATCACCCCGAGTAACAATTCCGACCAGGCGGTGCTTATCCACAATTGGGAATGCTTGATGGCGAATAAATGCCGGGTCGCCGCGCGTGACATGATCAGCCAGTTCTTTTATCGTCATCGAAGGTGGGATGACATGCGGTTCGAAATCCATGACTTCACCGACGCGCACTTGTTGCAAGACATCCGGTTCATACTCAAGATGGATGTGAAGTCCACGTCGCGCCAATTTTTCGGTCATGATCGAATTGCGCATCAACGAGATTGCCACGCCATCCGCGATCACACAGACCAACATGAGTGGCAGGATGGCATTGTAGTCGCGCGTGATTTCAAAAGCAAAGATGATAAGCGTGAAGGTGGCACGTGCTGCTGATCCGAATACGGCAGCCATTCCCACCAGCGCAAAAGCCGCCGGTGATAGATGCGCGCCAGGTATGATTTGATTGACAATCATGGCAAACGCTCCACCCAAGGCTGCCCCGGCCATGAACATTGGGGCGAGCAGCCCACCCGAAGTCCCGGACCCGAGCGAGATGACCAACGCCAGACTCTTGAATATCATGACAGTCAGGAGAATGGTCAGTGTAAGACGGGCGTTTAATATGTCGGATATAGTGTCATAACCGACGCCGATCACACGCGGAAAAAAATAACCAATGATACCCAGGCCAAGGGCACCGATTGCTGGATACCACATCGAGTCAAAGGGTAGTCGCTCGAATAGATCTTCGACCCAGTACAGTAAATTGCTGAAACCGACGGCCGCCAAGCCGCATAAAAGCCCAAGCAAAATGTAATAAGGCAACGCGCCCGGAATACCGAAATCTGCAACGGCGACCGTAAACATGGGGCCGTTACCCATTAGCCAAAGATGAATTGCTGTTGCCAATGTGCTGGCGATCACAAGTGGAATGAATGAGCGCGATTTAAATTCAAAGAGTAATAGTTCAATGGCAAGAATGACCGCTGCGATCGGTGTGCTGAATGTAGCCGCCATACCAGCCGCAGCCCCACAAGCCAATAAGACTTTGCGCTCTGATGCAGTCGTGTGGATTAATTGACCAATCAACGAGCCGAGTGCACCACCGGTTTGGATGATCGGTCCTTCTGCACCAAATGGGCCGCCGGTGCCGATTGCTATGGCGGCCGAGAGCGGCTTGAGTATCGCGACGCGCGGTTGAATGCGACTACGGTTGACCAACACAGCTTCCATCGCCTCGGGAATTCCATGTCCTTTGATCTTCGGTGACCCGTACTTTGCCATCATGCCGACGATCAATCCACCGATCACTGGGACAATAATTATCCACAGTCCCAATGGATTATCTTTCAGACTCGGGAGGGTGAGTCCAAACCTCTGGAAGAATACCAAGTTCGTTATGATGGAAATCAGCGAATAAAGACCAAAAGCGACAAAACCAGCCAGAATTCCGATCAATGCCGCCAGCAGGGAAACCAGCAGCATTCGGAACTCCCCCGGCGGGTTAATGTTTATATGTTTGTAATCCAGACTATTTCGTTCAACCATTTTCTATACCTCAGTTTTCAATTTGATTGCCAGATTATATATCGTATTACGATATAATTCAATGGTATCATTGTTTCGAATAAAATTGAAACGGCAATCAAGGAGAAGTAGATGGCGCGTATCACACAATCAGAGTATGAAACATTGGCTGCTTTCCGTTACGCTTTACGGCAATTCCTGCACTTCAGTGAGGACGTTGCTCAATCAGTAGGTCTAACTCCTCAACAACATCAGGCGCTACTATCGATCAAGGGTTTCCCCGGTCGCGATAGGATCACCATTACAGAATTGGCGGAACAGATGCAGATCCAACATCAAAGCGCGGTCGGCCTGGCTGACAGGTTAATGGTTCAAGGATTGCTTGTGCGCGAGCCATCATTCACCGACCGACGGCAGGTTTATGTAGCACTTTCATCAAAGGGACTCGCGATCCTCGAACGACTATCTGCTGTCCATAAGGAAGAACTGCGTCGCATGCTGCCTCAACTTCAACAACTGATCGAGCAACTTTCTGCTGATGAGATTTCCACCCCGATTCCATTAACGAAGAAGACCTGATGTGACATCAGGTCTTCTTCGTTAATCAGGCGTGAGCGGCATGTTTGGCTGTATGCGCCGCGGCTTCCATCGCTTCGAACATCTCTTGTGCAGATTTGGGTGTGAGACGCTGATCAAGGATCGGCAGGTAGACTTCCTCTTCCTTGGCAAAGTGGACTTTGACGAGTCCATACACGCCATAGAGCACACGCTGCAAGGACTTGATCTGCACTGTCGTCAACACCTCGCTTGTCAATCCATTGCGCAAGGATGCGAGTTCGGTGATGTAAATGCCGACTTCCACATGGTCACGGCTCATCGTCTTAGTAGCATCGGGACTGCCAAGCACTTTTTGCACGACAGGATAAAGTGCTGCTTCTTCGGCCTCTGCATGTGGCTTGAGGTGATTGGCGAGAAAGTCATACACTTCCTCCACGCCGCGGCGGATCTCAGCAATCGGTGTGTCACCGATCAGTTCCGCAACCTGGCGGATTTGATCAACGTGCGGGAACAATTCTTTGTGTTCGTCACGCAGGGGTTGGGTTAGGATATTCATGGTTTATCTCCTTTTTGATTTTGAACCTTACTTTTCCAGTGTACGCCTCCTCCGCTAAAATTTACATGATGTAAATCAATTAACTGCACCCTTTTTGACCAGCTCTTCCAATCGCTTTGTATTTGTGATCGTCACCCACTTGCGTCCCGATTTGACCAGTCCATCCTCGGCAAAACGACTCATGACGCGGCTGACCGTCTCCGTTGTGGAACCTGTCATGGCTGCCAGATCCTGCCGCGAAAATGGCAACTGAATTAGTACGCCCTGTCCGCGTGCTTCGCCCAGTTTCCCCGCCAAACGCAGCAGCGCGGACGCGATCCGTTGTTCGACTGTGTAGGCGCTCAACTGCTTGACAATCTCCTGCGATTCCGTTAACCGCTTGCTGACCGCTTCAAGTACCTTGCGAGTTACATCGGGATACTCCGTAAGAACCGCCTCAAAATCCTCGGAGGAAATTTGAAGGATACAACAATCGGTCTGAGCGATGGCAGTTTCTGTGTGGACGCGCCCACCGAACACCGTTAGCGTGCCGAAGTATTCGCTGCCGTGCAAAATATCCAGCAATACGTCGTGGCCCGAGCCGGTATTCCGCACCAACTTTACTTTTCCCATTGCCACGAGATATAAGTGACCAGCCTCATCCCCTTCAAAATAAATCCGCTCATCGGTAGAAACGTCACGGTCATGAAATAAAGCATTGATCTTTGAAATTGCATCCGCAGACAAATGTTTGAAGAACGGCAAACGACCAATGATCTTCAAGCGGTACTCCAGCGAACAGACTTCGGGGTCCATCCAATCAAGACGCAGGGGAGATTTTGGACGAGGCATGCTGTTTTCCTTTCCTCAAATCTAGACATAAGCCGTGCATTGAACTTATATATTACACCTTCGCTCGACCCATCCAAAACTCAAGTCTATTTCCTTCGGGGTCATGGGTATACATTGCCTTTGAACCCCATACATCCTTGATCGGCGTTGGCGCGATGCCCGCTTCGATCAATTCGATCAGCGTTTGGTCTATATCGGCTACCTGAAGGCTGATTGTGATTCCTTTTCCTTGGTTACTATCAATGGAAGTTCGGGCTTCGTTGGCAACACTCAGCCGAGACATTTCATTGAGTTTAAATTCCACGAACCAATCATTGGATGAAATGACGAGCAGCTTCAACCCGTTTCTGTAGAAGTCAACTGTTTCCTGCCATTTTTCGCAGTATAAAATTGTATTCGTGGCTTTGATTTTCATAAAAATTTTCCGTTGTTCTGTTCTAGGATGTGCATCGTCTTCAATAAAGTTGCCGACAATTCAAGAGTGATTATCACATAAATTTTCACACTTATCCTCCCGAGTATGTTTAGCATATCATGCAACAGCGGTAGAATGAAGCCATGAAATCATTTCCCAATCGCTTCCCTTTGCCATTTCTATTGCTCGCCATTCTTGCATTACTCGCTGCGCTCTGGGCTGGGTTGATGCGGCTTGGCTGGCAACTGCCCGCATTGACTCCCTCGCTTGCGTTGGCGCATGGTCCGTTGATGATCTCTGGATTTTTGGGGACTCTGATCACGCTGGAGCGCGCTGTGGCAATAAAACAAAAATGGATGTACCTGCCTCCGCTTCTTGCGGGACTGGGATGGCTGGTCACTGTTCTGATTCGGACTATGCCCCTTGGGCCTTTTCTGCTCACGCTTGCCAGTTTGGGCGGAGTCGCCATCCTGATCGAAATGACGCGCCGCGAGTTTGCGCTCCACACTGTCACCATGTTGCTCGGCATGTTGGCGTGGTTTATAGGCAACCTGCTCTGGTTGCTGGGCTGGCAAATCTTTCAAGTGGTTTTTTTCTGGCAGGCATTTCTGATTCTCACCATCGTAGGCGAACGGCTGGAACTTAGCCGAGTGTTGCGTCCATCACGAAACCAGCAGAATTTATTTGGGATGATCATCCTTGTATTCCTTGCGGGCATCCTCGTTTCCATTTTCAATTCGCAGATCGGTACGCGCTTGAACGGCGCGGCTTTTCTTTTTCTGGCGCTTTGGTCGGTGCGAAATGATCTTGCCTGGCGAAATCTCAAACATAAACTTCCGCTGACGCGTTACATCGCATGGTGCCTGGCACTGGGTCTGACGTGGCTCGGTATCGGCGGCGGATTAAACCTCATTTTTGGCGCGCAGGCTGCAGGTCCAAGATATGATGCGGCTTTGCATGTCGTCTTCATTGGCTTTGTCATATCGATGATCTTCGGTCACGCACCGATCATCTTCCCTGCCATCCTGGGCGTGCCGATCAATTTTCAGCCAGCGTTTTATATCCAACTGATTTTGCTGCATTTATCACTTGCAGTGCGTGTGATCGCCGATTATGCCAACTGGCACACCATACGTATGTGGGGCGGACTGTTGAACGAGGTTGCGATTTTGCTGTTTATTGTCATGACAGTTTTGTCCATTCGAAAAAGTCTTTCAGGAGAGTAGCCATGCCATTACTCACCCGCACGTTCATCAAAACCGCACTGGTTTATTTTATGCTTGCCCTGCTGCTTGGTATTTTATTATCGCTGCATGTATCGAACAGTTTGTTCCCCGTCTATATTCACTTGCTTGTATTCGGCTGGCTGACGCAGTTGATCTTCGGTGTGGTTTATTGGATGTTTCCCAAATATTCGAATCAACTCCCGCGCGGACGGGAAGCATTAAGTTGGTTCACGTATGGTACGTTGAATATTGGCTTGATCTTGCGCGCGATCGCTGAGCCGCTTCAAGCCTCACAGGCAAGTAACCTGTTCGGCGTGCTGCTTGTCCTTTCGGCAATTTTGCAATGGCTTTCGGGAGTTGCCTTTGTTGCAAACACCTGGCAGCGGGTCAAGGAAAAGTAGATGCCACGCTTGAGTGTTTGGTTTATACGTTGTTCGTTTATCTATCTCTTTTTGGGATTCACCCTTGGCGGAATCATCCTGGCAAACAAGGGGTATCCATTTGCACCTTGGGTCTGGAGCCTGCTGCCTGCTCACATGGAATTCCTGCTCCTCGGCTGGATGGTGCAATTAACGATGGGAGTCGCCTTTTGGATTCTGCCGCGCTTCAGGTCTGGTCCACCGCGTGGAAACATTGATCTAGTATGGAGCGCGTTTGTGATATTGAATACGGGAATTGTGATGGTGGCAGTTCAACCGTTCATTAGCATGACTTGGCTTACTCAGACAGGGCGCATTCTGGAAACGATCAGTGTCCTGCTCTTTGTCTTTGCCTTATGGCAAAGAGTCAAAGCAATTGAAGTGTGACAGGAATCACGATGCAAACCGATGTCCTCCTCAAACGATTACAAACCTTTGAGTTCCTGCGGGGACTCGACCATGAGATTCTTGTCACATTGACGAAGAGCGCGGCGTGGAAAGTGTTCGCACCCGATGCAGTTGTATTTTGGGAAGGGGATACGGAAACCAATTTATATTATCTGCAATACGGCTCACTGAAAGTGCTGAAGACCTCCCCCGATGGGCGCGAGCAAGTTCTGCGTTTTCTGGATGCGGGTGAAATCTTCAATGAGATTGGCGTGTTTGCAAAGCGTGCGAATCCTGCTACTGCAATTGCCCTGGAAGAATCAGGTATCTGGTTGCTTCCGCGGCAGACACTGGAAGATGTTTTACTCTCACATCCACGCACGGCGTTGCAGATCATGGAAAGCATGGCAGACCGTTTCATCAGCCTGGTGGCGTTGACGGCAGACCTTTCGCTACGAACGGTGGAAGCACGATTTGCAAAACTTTTGTTGGAGCAAGCCGAGGGAGATGTGATCGAGCGCCGCCGCTGGACTACGCAAACGGAACTTGCCGCACATCTCGGTACAGTGCCAGATGTGTTGAGCCGCGTCACCCGTGAATTGACGAAGGCGGGGCTGATCGAGATGGACAAACATCAAATCCGCATTCTGGATCGTGCAGGCTTGGCGGAGCGAGCAAGAATGCGGGGCGAATAAAGATTGGGTTCAAAAACCCGACAAAAGTCGGGGCGTGAAGCGGGGGAAAGAGATAAAGTCAGGCATATCAAAAAGGAGTCGCTATGTCCGACACAACTTCTCAAATTTATTTCGCAGATACAAAAGAAAAAGCTGTTTTTTCGGCTGAGGGTCCCAAGCCGCAATTTTTGATCGAGACACCGCAGTTCAAGGCGTTGGTCGTCGGGTTGGAGGCAGGTGGACAAATCCCTGTGCATCCTGGCGAGGCGGCAATGTACCATTTTCTCGAAGGCGAGGGACTGATGACCGTTGGCGACGAATCTTTCGCCATCAAACCTGGCGTGACTATCGTTGTGCCGAGTGGGGCGAAGCGCGGTATGAATGCAAAGACGCGCGTCGTATTTCTTGGTTCCAAAGGAGAACACTAATGCCTGTTCCATATTTACTCACCACTTTGCTTTACCTCTTCGTTGCCCTGCTCGCCGCGGTGGACGCTTCATTCGTCAGCCTGAACTTGGTCGGCGCATTCCCCGCCCTGCGCTGGGTGCGCGTCCATTTCGTCACACTCGGGATCCTCTCGCAGGTCATCTTCGGACTCCTGCCTGGGTTGGTCGCGTCGCTTGCCAAAAAGCCGCGCCCATCCATGCGCTGGGACATCTGGCTGACTCTCAACATTGGCTTCGTCGCGCTGGTGGCGGGATTCTCTGGTGTCAACCATGCCATGATCTTCACGGGCGGCACGCTCATCTTCATCGCCGCGATCCTCTTTGTCGTCCAGTTGTGGAACGTGCGCGGCGGTGACGCGCCCGCCAGCCTTAAGTACTACATCACAGGCGTGCTCTATTTGCTCGTGGGCATCATCATTGGCACGGGCTTGTGGCTCAATTGGAGCGACGCGCTCTACATCAAAGTCCCGCTCGAGGCGCACATCCATGCCAACTCGTGGGGCTTCATGTCGCTGGTCTTCGCGGGCTTGCTCGTGGACTTCGTTCCTATGATCACGGGTCGTCCACTCGGCAACAAGAATGCCATCACCTACATCTTCTGGGGCATGGCGCTCGGCGCATTTGGTCTCGTGCTCGGACCGTGGCTGGGCGGAAGCCTGCCTCCCACCATTGCAGGCTTGATCCTGCATATTGGTTCCACCGTGTGGCTGATTGTGTTGATGATCCGTGCCTTTAAAGGAAGCAGCAGATTGAATAGCGCGGGTGCATGGCACCTGGTTTCCTCGTACGCGTGGATTTTGGCTCCTGTGCTGATCGCGCCGCTGATCCTGCTCAAGATTTTGGATGGCAAAGCGATTGAAGCCACTGCGCCTCAAGCCTTGATTTATGGCTGGGTACTGCAATTTGGCATCGCCCTCATCCCCTACATTGCGCGCCGCTTCTTCCTCAAAGAGGAGAACCCGCAACTGGGCGGTTCATGGATGAGTCTCGCGGGCGCAACCCTGGGAAGTATCCTCGTGTGGGTGAGCATCTTCATCGTCCCCGCGAGAGGCGTGTTATATGGAATTGGCTTCGCGCTCTACGCGCTGGCATTGATCCATCCCGTCATGGAAATGCTTGGCATCGTCCGCGATGGTTTACAAAAGCATGAATTGGCATAAAGGAATACGTTGGGCTGTGGTTGTAGAAAATAATCATGCCCTGGCGACACTTCGCATTGGGAGAACTTTCGATGAAAAAAACTTTGCTCTTTTTGTTTATTGCTACTGCATTAACTCTTGCAGCCTGTAATAGCAGTGTACAACCACAGACAATTGCCACACTCGCCCCTGTCCCTGATGAGTATGCGGGCAAAACCAATCCTCTGGGAACAGATGCCGTGTCCGCAGGCGCAGCGGTGTTCAAGACTAACTGTGAGGTATGCCATGGCCCGCAAGGACACGGTGATGGACCTGCAGGCACATCCCTTGATCCTGCCCCGAAGAATTTACCCGAGCTGACTAAGGTTGCGACAGATGATTATCTGTTCTGGCGAATTTCCACAGGCAAGGATGGCACCGCGATGGTCGCATGGAAAGGTATTCTGACTGACGAACAAATCTGGCAGATTATTTCCTACATCCACGCGTTAGAGTAAGGATATTCTTTCACATCAAATTGAAATTTCAATCAAAGGAGAACAAAATGAAATTCGTAGAATTTATGACCAGTGGGATGGGACGCGGCGTGCGCGTCGTGCTGGGGCTCGTGATCATGAGCCTGGGACTGTTAGTCGTGCAGGGAACGGTTGGCACGATCATGGCGGTCGTGGGACTCGTTCCCTTCTCTGGCGGCGTGTTCGACTTCTGCCTGATTGGTTTTGCCATGGGCTATCCGCTCAAAGGTATGGATGCTCGCAAAAAACTGGCGCGCAACTAAAGAACTCAAAAAGCGGCAAGTCACACTCGCAACCTGCCGCTGGAGAATTTCTAAAATGGAAATTACAAAAGACACGCACGTCTCCGCCATCCTCGAGGAATACGGCGACATCGCTGACGTGATGGAAGTGTTCGGCGTCAAACGCCTGGGACGTTACTCCCTGCGCATGCTGGCGGCAAAAGCGGTGACAGTCGAATGGGCGGCGCGCATCCATCGCGTTCCGCTGGATGAATTTCTCGCAATCCTTGCTCGCGCAGTTGCCAAAAAGAAGGATGGGAAAGAAGGATAAACATGAACCAAATCGCATCCATACTCGCCCTCCTCGTCGGAATCATGTCCATCGTCGCGGGCGGAAAAGCCATGCGCGGCTGGAACCCTGGATATTCCGTCCTCACGTGGCTTCCCGTGTACAACTTCGTGATGGGAATTTTGGCTCTCATCCCCGCCGTTTTAATTTGGATGAATCACCGCTACGCAATGATCACCTCCATTACAACCCTTGGCATTCACGCGATTGTGTTGTTGATTCTCTTCACTGCCTTCCGTGACAAGGTTGCCTACCAAAGCCTCGCCGCCATGGTATTTCGTCTGGCCACCTGGGTCGCCGTCATCGCACTGATGTACTTTCAGGCGCTGAAAGGAATATAACCACCATCCTCAAACGCATTTGAAAGAGAATATCTTGCTGATAAATTTAGCCACTGATATAGGAGTTTAAATAACCATTCACAAAGTTATCTCTACGGAAGTCTCGTCTAGCAGATTGCCCGGTCATATATCGGATATTGAGTCCTGAAATATGCTCTTAAAATCAGTCTTTTATCCTTCGCCCAGCACGAAAAATATGGTCTATTGTGTGCAACCCTGTCCATGCGGGAATTTAGGATCACAAAAAGCCTGTGGGTGTGCTCCTGCTGTCGTTACCAGATACCAAAAACGCATCTCCGGTCCCCTACTCGACAGGATTGACATACATATAGAAGTCCCCAGCGTCGATTACGAAAAGCTGAGCAGCGAAAGGCTTGGCGAAACCTCCGAGACCATTCGCAAGCGAGTTCAGGCTGCCAGAGATATACAGAATAAGCGCTTTGCAAATGGGGAATCAAAAGATATTGTATGCAATGCGGATATGCGC
>JAIOOU010000017.1 GCA_021414245.1 Chloroflexota bacterium | reverse complement strand
TCTCCATACGGGCAATCACAAAGTAGACCCGCAGGATATGTTCAACATGGGCGGCGTGCGCAATAAGATGCCCATCACATTCTGGACCTTCCTCATCGGTGGTTTTGCACTTTCCGGTTTCCCGCTCATTACCGCAGGCTTCTGGTCGAAGGATGAAATCCTGGCGGATGCCTTCATAAATGGTCACACCGTGGTCTTCATTACACTGGCTGTTGCCGCTTTCATGACCGCCTTCTACACCATGCGCCAGATCACCTTGACCTTCCTGGGCGAACCCCGCACCAAGGAAGCCGAACACGCTCATGAGACTCCCTGGACGATGACTGCTCCGCTTGTCGTGCTTGCGATCTTTGCTGTGACCTATGGCTGGGTCGGCATCCCTGAACATTTCCCACTCCTTGGCGGACTTGTGCCAAACTGGTTCCATGAATTTGTAGGCGGGACTTTGGCGGAAATGCCCGAGGTTCTGGAATTCAACATCGTTCCCTTGTTGACTTCACTTTTCGTTGCCCTCGGCGGCCTGTTCTTTGGCTGGCTGGTCTATCGCAACGTAAATTCCGTCGAGCAGGATAAACTACAAATTCCCCTCCTCAAGAACAAATACTATTTCGACGAACTCTACGATTTCCTCTTCATCAAGCCCATCACCTGGTTCTCGGAAGTCTTCGTCTCCAAATGGATGGACAAGGGACTCATCGACGGCATTCTGCACATCTTTGGCCCCACCACCGGCGGAATTGGCTCTGCCATCCGCAACTACTTTGACCTGCCCGTGATCAATCGATTCTTCGGCGACGGTTCCGCAGATGCCACCTACTGGATCGGCAAGAACCTGCGCCCCATTCAAACGGGTCGCATCCAGCAGTACCTGCTCCTTTCATTGGTCGTCCTCTTCGTGGTCGGCGGCCTCGTATACTTTTTACTGCTGGCATAGGAGCACATGATGGATTTCCTTACTTCTCATCTCCTCAGCCTGATCCTGTTCGTGCCGGCCATCTCGGCCCTGATCCTGTTTTTCCTGCCAAGCGGCGAGTTGAAGCTGCTGCGCTGGTTCGCCTTCGGCGCCAGCCTGATCCCGTTTGCGCTGACCCTGATCGTATGGAAGAACTTTGATCCGAACCAGACAGGCTTTCAATTCCAGGAAATTTATCCCTGGTATGAAGCGTTGCACTCCTCCCTTCACCTCGGTGTGGACGGGATCTCCGTTTCAATGGTTTTGCTCACCACGCTGCTCACACCGCTGGCCATCCTGGCATCCTTTAGCGTGACGGACCGCGTCAAACCGTACATGATGCTTTTCCTCTTTTTGGAAACCGGCATGCTGGGTGTTTTCATGGCACTCGACCTCCTGATCTTCTTTGTCTTCTGGGAGATCGGCCTGGTCCCGATGTACTTCCTCATCAATCAATGGGGCAGTGCCAACAAGGATTACGCTTCGCTCAAGTTCATGATCTACACGATGGGCGGTTCCCTGGGTTTGCTGCTCGGAATTCAGATGCTCGGCGTTCTTTTCGGGACCTATGACCTGGTCGCCCTCTATGATCGCTGGAATGCGCTGGATGCCGGTTCCATTCTTCTCGGCATGCCTGTGCACACCGTCAAGACCATCGCTTTTTGGGCCTTCACCATCGCCTTCGCCATCAAAGTCCCGATCTGGCCCTTTCACACCTGGTTGCCGGATGCGCACACCGAAGCTCCGACCGCCGGTTCCATGCTCTTGGCTGGAGTTCTGCTCAAGTTGGGCGCCTATGGATTCCTGAGAATTGTGCTTCCGTTCTACCCGCTGGAGGCCAAGATCTTTGCCGGTGCGCTGGCCTTCCTGGCAGTTGCGGCCATTGTCTTTGGTGCCTTCGCTGCCTTTGGCCAGACCGACTTCAAGAGACTGGTGGCATATTCATCCATTAACCACATGGGATTTGTTGTACTCGGCATCGCTGCAGCCGGCCTGGCGGCAGGGACTTCCGATGCACATATCGCCATGAGCGGTGCGGTTTTGCAGATGTTCAACCACGGATTGTCCGCGGCCGGCATGTTCTTCCTGGTCGGTGTGATCTATGAACGTACGCACACACGCAATCTGGAGGAGTTCGGCGGCTTGTTCCCGCTCGTTCCTGTCTACGGCGGCATCCTCATCTTCATGAGCATGGCTTCGCTCGGTTTACCGGGGCTGAATGGGTTCGTTTCTGAATTTTTGGTGGTACGGGGTGCCTATCCCGTTTTGACGGTGTACACCGCCATTGCCATGCTGGGTCTGCTTTTCACCGGCGCTTATATTTTGAAGGGCATCGCCAAGGTTCTGCACGGTCCTGAGAACGAACATTGGGCGCACGGCGAACACAAACTGACCGAGATCAACACACGCGAAATCTTTGTGGTGGTTCCGCTGATGGTCCTGATCCTGGTCATTGGCCTGTGGCCCGCGTGGATTTTGGAAGTTATCAACAAAGCCGTTGTGGCTCTGTTCTAAGAGGTGGATGATGAGTTTTCCCATCCTGAGTATTATCACTTTCCTTCCCTTTGTAGCCGCAGTCGTCATGCTGTTGATGCCGGCCGACCGCAAGACGGAGGTCCGCGGCGTTGCGCTGGCGACCGCCGCAATTGACCTTCTGCTCTCCGCCTGGGTCTATGCTCAATATCTTCTTGGCGGCATGACCGGTTATCAGTTTATTGAACAATACCGCTGGCTGCCCGCGCTGGGCATCAACCTGAAATTCGGTGTGGACGGCATGAGCGCTCCCCTGGTCCTGCTGACCGGCATCGTCATGTTCACGGGTGTGTTGATCTCGTGGGGCGATTACGATGAAGCCCATCATATTTCCGCAGGTATTCAAGACCGCCCGCGCGAATTCTTTTCCTTCCTCTTCCTGCTCGCAGGCGGCGTGTTCGGTGTGTTCGTTTCACTCGATCTGTTCATGCTGTTCTTCTTCTATGAGATCGCAGTCTTCCCGATGTATCTGCTGATCGCAATCTGGGGCTGGGTCAAGACCCGTGAATATGCGGCCATGAAGTTGACCCTGTACCTGTTCATCGGTTCGGTTGTGGCCCTGGTCGGCGCTCTCGCCATGTACTGGACACAATATACCAATACCGGGGTGCTCTCCTTTGACATGATCCAGATGGAAAGTGCGAATTTTTCCAGCTCCTTCCAATATATCTGGTTCCTGCCAGTCTTCCTCGGCTTTGCAGTCTTGGGCGGCATCTGGCCTTTCCACAACTGGTCCCCGGATGGTCACGTGGCCGCACCGACAGCCGTCTCCATGTTTCACGCGGGCGTGTTGATGAAACTGGGAGCCTTTGCCGCCCTGCGGGTCGGTATCATGCTTTTGCCTGAAGGCGCCAAGCAGTGGTCCTGGTTGATCATGATCTTTGCGGGCATTGCGGTTGTGTACGGCGCATTCATTGCCTTCGTTCAAACCGACCTGAAATATATGATCGGCTTCTCGTCTGTCTCCCACATGGGGCTGGTGGTGCTGGGTGTTTCCACGCTCAACCACAACGGTCTGGTTGGAGCCGGTGTGCAAATGTTCTCGCACGGTGTGATGACGGCTCTCTTCTTTGCTGTGACCGGCATGATCTATGACCGGTCGCACACACGTCAGATTCCGGAACTGGGCGGCATGATGAAGGCCCTGCCGTTTGCCGGCATCGGTTTTATTATCGGTGGTCTGGTCTCCATGGGCATGCCCGGCTTTTCCGGCTTTGTTGCCGAATTCCCGATCTTTATGGGGGTTTGGGGCAGACAATGGCTCGTGGCGGTCATTGCTAGCATTTCAATCATCATTACCGCGGCATATATCATGATCGCCATCCGCCGCGTGTTCTTCGGTCCCATGCCTGAGAAACTCGAGGGCCATATTTCACCCATTACCGCGCTGGATAAACTGGCGATCTTCACTCTTTGCTCCTGCATGGTCATCATCGGCATCTTCCCGGCGGTGATGGTCCCCATGGTGGAACGCGGTGTTGAGAACATCCTGCGTTTACTGGGAGGTGCTTAAATGTTTACTTCCTTAATGTTCACTTCCATCCTCCCTGAAATCCTGATCCTCACCCTGGCTGTGATCCTGCTTTGTGTCGAGCCGTTCTGGAAGGAGGAGGAACGCCGCAATGCCGGATGGCTGACTGCGGGTGGGTTGTTCCTAATCATCATCGTCAGCCTGCTCTTCGGGCGGCCCGGCGAACCTGTGTCCATGCTGGGCGGGATGATCCGCTTTGACTGGCTGGGTTTCTTCTTCAAGATCCTCTTCATGTTCGCAGCTGCGGCGACGGCCTTGCTTTTGATGGACCATGAAAAAGCGGGACGGCGAGGCGAGGCGTATATTCTGCTTTTAGCCTCGCTTCTCGGCATGAACCTGATGGCTGTTTCAGCGGACCTGATCATGCTCTACCTTTCGATCGAGACCGCATCGATCCCCCTGTATATTTTGGCCGGCTTCCTGCTTACAGACGACCGTTCGACCGAAGCGGGCTTTAAATATCTGCTCTTCGGCACTTTGACCTCGACCATCATGCTGTATGGTTTCAGCTTGATCTTCGGGTTCGCGGGCACAACGAATATTTATCAGCTCTCCCAGCTGTTCGCGGTGGGCGATATCTCGACCCTGCTGGCTTTCAGCATCTTTGCGCTTGTGATCGTTGGAATTGGCTTCAAACTTGCCATTGTTCCCCTGCAATTCTGGGCTCCGGATGTATATGAAGGTTCCCCGACCCCGGTGGCCGGTTTCCTTTCGACTGCTTCCAAGGCAGCCGGTTTTGCGGTGATCGTACGTTTCTTCTTTATCGCTTTCCCGGATTTCTCCACCTCCTGGACGGTCGTCCTTGCCGCCCTGGCCGCGATTACCATGACCGTAGGGAATCTACTGGCCATTTCACAGACCAACGTCAAGCGCCTGCTTGCGTATTCCTCCATCGCCCATGCAGGGTATGCCTTGATCGGTGTGGTGGCATTCAGTCAGCTTGGGGCGGCGAGCGTGGTCTTTTATCTGGCCGCTTACATCGCGACCAACCTGCTGGCCTTCGGTGTGGTCATGGCTTTCAGCCGGGTGACCGGTCTTGAGGATATCAAGGATTATGCCGGGTTGAGCCGCCGCAACCCGTGGCTGGCTTTGATGATGCTGGCCGCCTTCCTGTCCCTGGCTGGGATGCCGCCCTTCGGCGGTTTCGTGGCAAAGGTCTTTGTCTTTGCCGCCGGTGTGCAGGCTGGATATACCTGGCTGGTCATTGTCGGTATTCTCAACTCGATTATCGGCGTGTACTACTACCTCAATGCCATGAAATATGTCTATCTGTACCGCATGCCTGCTGAAGACGAGGAGAAACACCCGGTCCCATTGACCCGCCCGTACGCGATCGCGCTGGGCGTCCTCGTTATTGGTGTGATTTTGGTGGGGACGGTCTTTGCCCCCTGGTTTAGCTGGTCGGATGCTGCGGCATTGAATTTGTTCTAGACAATCGATTTGCAGGGAAGTAAAAATCTTTTAGAAAGCGGATCAGGTCAAGGGTCATGGTTGAGGCGCCTTTCGGGGAGGCTATCTCCCGGGACGAAGCAATCATTTTCTCGGGGAGAACTGCCTTCGGGCAGGCATCCAAAACGATTTTTGATTTGCGTTTGACAGCCCTTTGACCTGTCAGTTATAATCGTGCGACATGGCACAATCGGATGAAAATCGTCGTAATATGGTGAGCACCCTGCTGATCGTGGTGATCGGGCAGGTAGGTTGTTTGACCCTGGCGGTCATTCTGGCCTCTGTATTTGGCGGATTGTGGCTTGATAATACGTTCGGCACGAAGCCGGTGTTTACACTGGTGTTGTTGTTTGCTGGAATCCCTCTTTCGGTGTTCCTGATGCTGTATGTCTCGCGAAAATCGCTGGCGCGGCTGAAGGAAAAATACGAGACCGAAGAGAAAAAAACTACTGCTTAGGAGGCGGGCTTGGAGACCCAAAAACGTACCCCGTGGCGGCGCTGGATTGTTCTAGTGTTGATGATTGCTGGTTTTATTCTGGGTGGGATTTTTGTCCCTGTTCAGCCTGAGATCACGGTTGCCGCCGAAAAATTAATTGAAGAGCCCATTGTCGAGAATTTCCTCGGCCTGGGCCCATTGTATTTGGTGAATACCTTACCCACCCTGGCGGTGACGATTGTCCTGCTGGTGGTGATTGCATTCTTCACCAATCGCTCCCTGAAGAAGAGTCAACGGACCGACCTGGTCCCGCGCGGAATCGGCAATGTAATGGAAGCAATTTTGGAGATGCTCTATAACCTGACGGAGGGTTCTGCCGGTACCAAATGGGCCAGGGCGATCTTCCCCTGGTTCGCGACCATCATGATCTATGTATTGTTTGCGAATCTGCTGAAACTGATTCCTGGTTTTGAGTCGATTGGCGTTTTGCATCCGCATGGTGGTGAGCATGCTGCAAGCGCAATTCAAGGCTGGCATATATATGATACTGAATTAAGCCACGACTTTGTCCTTGCCCCGTTCTTCCGCGGCATTTCCGTGGACCTGAACTTTACCGCTTCCCTGGCCATCATATCCGTAGTCATGATCCAGGTGATCGGTTTCCGTGCCCAGGGATTCGGTTATTTGAGCAAGTTCTTCAACACCCGCCGCATGTTCCAGGTGCCCTTCTTCGGCGCGATGGACTTCCTGGTCGGTCTGCTCGAGTTGATCTCCGAGGTTTCCAAGATCCTCTCATTTGCCTTCCGTTTGTTTGGTAACATGTTCGCAGGTGTAGTACTGGTCGCCATTGTTGCAGGGCTGCTCGGCAAGATTTCGATTCTGCCTGCGATGATCATGATGTTCGAATTATTTGTGGGTGTCATCCAGGCATTCGTGTTCGGTATGTTGACCATGGTCTTTATGGCGCAGGCCACCCAGGGTCACGGCGGCGAGGAACATGCGCAGGAGCATGTTGAAGCCGCTCACGAAATTTAATCAATTAACTAATTCTTAAGGAGAATTGAAACATGGAAGGAAATATCCTCGATGCAATGCGCTATGTGGGCGCAGGTTTGGCAATGATCGGCGCTGCGGGCGCTGGTATTGGAATTGGTCTCAGCGTGCAGGGTGCGCTCACGGGCATGGCCCGAAACCCGGATACATACGGCAATCTGCTCACCAACATGATCCTGGGCATTGCGTTCTCTGAAGCGATCGCGATCTACTGTCTGGTGATCGCGTTCCTAATGCTCTTCAAAGTCGTGTAACCACAAGGAGCATTGAAACATGGAAGCTCTTGGTATTAATTTTGGCCTGCTCATCGTTCAGATCATCGCGTTCATCATTGTGTTCCTCACATTGAACGCCTGGGTCTACAAACCCATGCTGGACATGATGGAGACCCGCAAGAATAAGATCGCGCAGGGCCTGGAAGATGCGCGTGTGGCTGCGGAAGCCCGCGCGGATGCGGAGAAGGAAGCCGCAAAGATCCTGGCTGCCGCACAAGCCGAGGCAGGCAAGGTGGTCCGTGAAGCCACGGAACGCGCCGCCTCTGCCGGCAAGGATGTCAAGGCCGCCGCCGAAGTGGAAGCCGCCAAGGCTCGTGAAGTTGCCATGACGGAAGCGGAACTCGAACGTAACCGTATCCTGGGTGACCTGCGTGGACAGGTTGCCGCTCTGGCACTGGCTGCCGCCAACAAACTGGTCGGTGAAGCGCTGGATGAAAAGAAACAGCATGTCTTGATCGACGAATTTTTCTCGGGAGTTAAATCCGGGAAAGTGGTCGTTCTTAATGATGTCAATTTCAAGGGCGATTCCGCCCAGGTGACCAGTGCCCTGCCTCTCAGCGATCAGGAACAGGACACGGTCAAGAAGAGCGTGCTCGAGAAGGTTGGAGCAAAGGCTGTTGATTTCCGGGTTGACCCGTCAATTCTTGGCGGCCTGGTGATCAAGGTCGGGGACAAGGTCATGGACGGTTCCGTGGCTGGGAAGCTTGAAGGCCTACGTCAAACCCTAAAGTAATTTTCTATAAATATCAAATATAAAACGGGTCCGGCATCATCTGCCGGACCCGTTTTATATTATTTGACCAGCCGGACTGAAGAGCGTTCGTTTGTACGATTTATTATTAACCCCTATGCAGACCTTGTTTGTCTGGAAATTTCCCTTTACAATTGCGGACATTAATAATCCGGTAAGTACTTCGTGAGGTGAAATCGTTATGAACGAGAAACACATTCAGCAGGTACTTGAAATTGAAAAGCAGGCGCAGGAAATTCAGGAAAAGGCCAGACGGGAGGCCCAGGAAATTCCTGTCAAAGCGGAGCAGGAAGCCCAGGCGTTGATCGCCAAGGCCAAGGCCGATGCACACGAGGAAGCGCGCAAAATGATTGCAAATGTGCAGTCGAGCGGTGCTTCCGTGCAAATGGCGGCGGATGAGGCCTCCAGGAACGACGAATTCGAAGCTTTGGCGAAGAAGAACTTCGAAAAGGCGGTCGCCTTCGTTTTGGAACGTGTCATCGGCAGGGCATAACTCATGGCGAGTGGCGTTTCCGGTTACGCAGCGATCAGTACGCGGGTGCGCGCAATGTATTCAGATTTGCTCACGCCCCAGGATGTCGTCCGCCTGAGCGACGCGCCGGATTTTTCCGCGCTGGTCGGTGCGTTGAAAGGCACGCCGTACGGAAAATACCTGTCGGGTTTGAAAGAAAGCGAAATGACACCCCGCCGTGTCATTTTACAGATCAGGAACCGGCTCGCAGACTCCTATTCTAGTGTTGTGCAGCAGGCCCCGGAACAGACACGCCCCTTGGTCAGACAGCTCTTTCGTTACTTTGAAGTGGGGAATCTCAAGGCAGTTTTACGCAGCATCCAGACAGTTTCATCTTGGAATTCAGAAGTGGCCTTATGGGATCGTGTCCGTGAGGTGCTGTTCCCTTTTGGTTCCTTTTCCACCATCCCCGCGCAGGCGATGGTGGAAACCGGGAGCATTGTTTCAGCGGTTGAACTGTTGCGGGGCTCGCCTTACGAATCAACCATGTCGTTTGCGATGAAACGCTACTCCGCCGAGCAGAATTTATTTCCGCTCGAAGTGGCGTTGGACCTCGATTACTGGCGGCGACTGTGGGGGGAGGTTAAGAATCTCAAGGGCAAGGATCGCGAAATGGGGGGCAAGCTCGTGGGCTCCCTCCTCGATCTAAATAATTTGATGTGGGTGATCCGTTACAAAATTTATCATAATCTTTCCGAAGAGGAATTGATCAATTACACGCTCCCATTCGGCTATCGGGTCCGCGATGAAGATGTGCGCGCCATCGCAGCGGGGACTGATATTGCCTCAGTTGTATCGCGCATCTACCCCGATTTGCATGACGTAAACGCGCTTCTCGAGCGACCTCAAGCCGGGCTTCCCAAACTTGAACATTTGCTCAAGCAACAGGTGATGCGTCAGTGTGTTTCAGCTTTCATCGGCGACCCGTTCCACATCGGACTTCCGCTTGCATATCTACTGCTCAGCGATTTTGAGATTCAAGACCTGGTCGTGTTAATCGAAGCCAAATCTTCGAAGTTGTCCGATGAAGAGTTCCGCCCGCTATTGTTAAAAACAACCTTGATTCAGTAACCCCACTCAACCAGTCCCCTGTGGTTTCTGTGGCCATGAGGACGACGGGCTTGAGCAGTTTTATGGAGATGCCATGTTCTTTCCAAAGGAAATGTCTGAAGTTGAACTGATTGTGCCATCCAAGGATCTTGTGGCTGTGGCAAAGGTGCTGAGCGGCCACGGAGTGTTTCATCAGATCGATAGCGCATATTTGGGGCAGGAAAATCTTGGGCCCAGTGTGTGGCAGGAAAAGGCCGGGGCATATTCGCTGCTGGAACGCCGCCTTCAATCCATTATGCAGAATGTGGGCCTTGCAGAGGAGTATCCGGTCAAGGCCGAAGTCGAATCGGTTGCGGATCTGGATGTTATCCGGCCGAAGGTGGATCGGGTCGAGGAAGAGGTTAAAAGGGTCAGCGACAATTTATTGAGTGAAAGAAAGCGGCTTGAGTTGCTGGAAAGTCAGCTTCGGCAGTTGGAGCCAATTGCCGATGTTAATGTGGAAGTGGGGGCATTGAGAAAATCCTCTTTTATGCATTCCATCCTGGGGGTTATTCCGGCCGCAAATATCACCAGGCTGAAAACCAGTCTGTTGCGGGTTCCCCATGTATTTTTTACATTGCGCGAGGATGCCCAGAAACCCATCGTTTGGATTCTGGGGCCCAGGAGCAATTCGGATGTCTTGGATCGCGCTGCAAAAAGCGCATATCTCAATCCATTGAACCTGCCTGATGAATTTGGCGGAACCCCTGAACAGATCACAGCAATGCTGCGCCGGGAAATTGAATTATCAAAACAGCAGGTCTCGGGCTCGGAGGCAGACCTGGCCCAATTGGGCATTTCCCATAAAAATGACCTGCAAAAATTGCTTTGGGAGGTTCACATCAGCCGTATTATGGCCGATGCGATTGTGCGCTTTGGGCAATTGCGTCATACCTTTGTTGTGGTGGGCTGGGTCCCAACTGCGGCTCTCGAAGACCTGACCTCAAAAATAAAGGAAGTCTCGCGCGAGGTTTTGATCGAAACGATGACAGCCGGCCGCTCGGGACATCATACGAATGTGCCTGTGGCATTGTCGGAAAACAAATGGCTCAAGCCATTTCAGATGCTGGTGGGCACGTATGGCCATCCCAGTTACGGGGAACTTGACCCGACGCTCTTGATGGCGTTTACGTTCCCGCTTTTATATGGCGCGATGTTCGGTGACCTCGGGCAGGGACTGGTCATGCTCGTCTTGGGAGTCTTGATGCATAACAAGATCATCCTGAAAGGTATGCAAAGCCTCGGTCTGTTGATCGCTTACTGCGGCGCATCAGCGGCGTTCTTCGGTTATTTGTACGGGAGTATTTTTGGATTTGAAGGACATCTTGTAGAGGAGTATCTTCATTTCCACCTTGAACCTACCTGGATTGCCCCGATGGAAAATATCCTGAGTGTTTTAAGCGTTGCCATCGATGCCGGTATTGTGATATTGATTTTTGGCTTCCTCTTAAGCATGTTTAATAACATTCGCGGGAGGGACTGGGCGCACCTCCTTTTTGGGCATGCGGGCATCATGGCTTTCCTGTTCTACCTGTCTTTTCTTGCAGTGGTGTTTGGCGGGTTTTTTGGTTCTACCGCTCTTGCTCCGAAAATTGCCCTTGCCCTTTATTCACTCCCGCTTCCATTTGGTACATTGATGATTGTGTTTGGTGTATTTGTTACGTTCGGTGGTTTTTTTCGCAATATGGTGGAGGGCCACACTCTCATCGAGGGCAAAGGGATCGGCGGTTTTGCAATGTTCCTGGTTCAGTCGGTAATGGACCTGGTGGAAACGCTCATCAGCATGCTGAGCAACACACTTTCGTTTATTCGCGTGGGTGCATTTGCGGTGGCGCACGGCGGTTTGAGTCTCGCAATTTTTTCACTTGCAGGAGAAAAACCGGATGTTGGGTTTTGGATCACGATTGCCATTGGCAATCTTTTTATTATTGGTTTTGAAGGGTTGATCGTGGGCATACAGACCATGCGTTTGCATTACTATGAAATTCTGGGCAAGTTCTTCCACGGCGGTGGCTTGCAATTCGAGCCGCTTAAGCTCAGTCCCTCGCGGGAGGAGTCGTAGCCCTGAACATTGAATCTTTGTGCAGATCAAATAAAAAATTCCATCTAACGAAAAGGAGATAAACAATGATTTTAGTATTTGCTGTATTGGTTGGCTTGATCCCGGTAATTCCTGCAGTGGCCTATTTGCTTCAAAATGGCAAGGCAAGCCCTGCGCAGGCGGTTTCCCGTGTTGTCAACGGCTTTACTGGATTTAATTTCCTTGTAGGGCTGTTTGCGGCTGGACTGGCAATGGTCTGGCTTGCTTCGCCCACGTCTGTTCTCGCTGCAGGTGCGGCTCAGGAAGGTGCGAACGTGGACCAGTACGCCACTCTGGCGGCTGCTCTTTCCACAGGGCTGGCCTGTATCGGTGCAGGTATTGCGGTGGGAAATGCGGGCGCGGCAGCAGTCGGCGCCACGGCTGAAAAACCCGAGTCCTTTGGGCGTGCACTTATTTTTGTGGGCCTCTCGGAAGGTATCGCCATTTACGGCTTGATTATTTCCTTCCTAATCCTCCCGTAAACTTTTATCGAGGAAAAAGATACCATATGAAGATCCTGGTCATTGGTCACCCTGATGCAGTGCTTGGCTTTTCCCTTGCGGGCGTGGGTGGCAAAGTTGCCTCCACGGCGGACGAAGTCAACCAGGCATTGGACGAAGCGCAAGCCAATAAGGACATTGGAATTGTGCTCGTCACGCAGGATGTGGCTGAGCTGATTCCAGCCCGTATGGAACACCTGAATCTGCGGAGTACGGTTCCACTGGTGGTCGAAATTCCCTCCCGTGGCGGCGTGCCGGAGGGTCAGGCTTCGCTTGGCGATATCGTCTTGAAGGCGATTGGCATCAAGCTCTAGATTTTTCCTGTCCATATTTGAACCGAGGAAAAAGATTGGATTGAGTGCTATGAAATCTGAAGAAGAAGACATTGAATTGCTCGCGCGCGCCATTATGGTGGAAGCACGGGAGGAAGCCGAGCAGTTGCACACCGAGGCAAAAGAAATGGCCGAAGCCATTCGAAAACGCGCGCAGGAACAGGCTGAGTCTGAGCGAAAGGCCATCCTTGCCCGCGCAAAAGAGGATGCGGATCGCCTTCGAAGTCAGTCATCTGCGACATCGCAACTAAAGGCGCGTTCTGCACAATTGGAACAGCGCGAAAAGATTTTGAATGATGTATTTGAGGAAGTCGGTAAACGATTGGGTTCAGTAAAGAAACGCCCGGATTACAGTGAAATTGCAATCATGCTGGCGCGCGAGGCGCTGACCCAATTGAAAGTGAATGATGCCGAGGTGTCGGCGGATGAATCCACGCAAAAAGTGTTAAAACTGGACGATCTTTCCAGGGAGCTGAATGGTAAATTTACATTCGGCAAAAAGCTTGAGGAAGGCACTGGCCTGGTGGTGAACGCGTCAGGTGGGAAGCTGTATTATGACAATACACTCGAAACCCGCCTGCACCGGCTGCAGGGTTCCCTGCGCTCCTCGGTTTATAAAGCGCTGATGGGAGAAAAGGTATGAGTGATCAAGTTGGAACGATAACCTGGATCAGCGGCCCCGTTGTGCGTGCCCGTGGATCCCGTCTTGTAGGCATGCTTGAGCTCGTTGAAGTAGGTGCTGACCGTCTGGTCGGTGAGGTGATCGGTCTCAAAGGGGACCAGATGACCGTTCAGGTGTATGAAGAAACCTCCGGCATGCAAACCGGGGCGCCGATCTACGGCACAGGATTGCCCCTTTCGGTGGAGTTGGGGCCGGGTTTAATCCAAAGTATTTATGACGGTGTGCAGCGCCCCCTTCCATTAATTGAACAGGCGATGGGTTCTTTTATTCATCGCGGTGCGCGATTTGATTCGATCAGCCGTGAGAAGAGATGGAAATACACTCCAAAAGTAAAAGTCGGCGATGAAGTGAAAGGCGGCGCCATTCTCGGTGTTGCCATGGAAACCGACACCTTTGAACATCGC
The DNA here is from genome assembly GCA_021414245.1 of Chloroflexota bacterium. Lineage (GTDB taxonomy): Bacteria > Chloroflexota > Anaerolineae > Anaerolineales > Villigracilaceae > Villigracilis. The sequence continues at coordinate 522,250 of JAIOOU010000017.1, read as the reverse complement.
GTCATGTTGAATCCTGACGACTCCGGCACGATTACATGGGTCGCTCCCGCAGGTGACTATACGGTTGCCGATCCGATCGCCAAATTGAAGATGGGCAAGGATGAAAAGACCGTTACCATGCTTCAGCGCTGGCCCGTTCGGCGCGCGCGGCCTTTTATAAACCGTCGAGGGGCGAATATTCCATTAATTACAGGTCAAAGAATTCTCGACACGTTTTTCCCCGTTGCCAAAGGCGGTGCGGCAGGTATCCCGGGTCCATTCGGTTCAGGCAAGACTGTCACCCAGCATAGCATCGCGAAATGGGCCGATGCGGAAATCATCGTTTATATCGGATGCGGCGAACGCGGCAACGAAATGACGGAAGTTTTGCAGGAATTCCCGCATCTAATCGACCCGCGAACCGGCCGGCCACTAATGGAACGCACGGTGCTGATAGCGAATACGTCCAACATGCCCGTGGCAGCACGTGAAGCCAGTATCTACACCGGCATCACCATCGCGGAGTACTACCGTGACATGGGTTATCACGTTGCGCTGATGGCGGACTCAACCTCCCGTTGGGCGGAAGCATTGCGTGAGGTTTCCGGCCGCCTGGAGGAAATGCCTGCAGAGGAAGGTTACCCGGCATATCTTGCCGGTCGCCTGGCGGAATTTTACGAACGTGCGGGTTATGTGAATAACTTGAACGGCACACAGGGATCGGTCTCCATCGTTGGGGCGGTTTCCCCTCCCGGCGGCGATTTTTCGGAGCCGGTTACGCAGCACACCAAGCGTTTCATCCGCTGTTTCTGGGCGTTGGATAAGTCGCTTGCCTCCGCCCGTCACTTTCCCGCAATTAACTGGCTGGATAGCTACAGTGAATATCTTGAAGATGTAGCTGGGTGGTGGCTCGAGAAGACCGGCAAGGACTGGCTCACAATGCGCAATCGAGCCATGGAGTTATTGAGTGAAGAAAGCCGCCTGTCTCAAATTGTGAAACTGGTTGGACCGGATGCGCTTCCTTACACTGAGCGCATGGTCCTCGAAACCACCCGCCTCATCCGCGAAGGCCTGCTTCAACAAAATGCGACCGAGACTGTAGATGCCTATTCATCGGTGGAAAAGCAGATCCGCATGTTGGAGCTTGTGCTTTACTTCCATGAACGGGGCATGGCAATTGTCAAACGCGGTGCGCCAATCAATTTAATTCATGACCTGCCGGTGGTAGATACCATCATTCGTGCAAAATCAACGGTCACAAACGAGGAGTTGCACAAATTTGACGACATTCAAAAGCAGATTGACGATCAAATGGGTCAACTGGATGCGGAGTACAGATCATGAGCGAAGTAACAGTACAAGGCGGTCAGGAAGTTGTCGGTGTGGCGCGCATCGAAGGCCCGATCCTGGTTGTGGAGGGTGCAGCGAACGTCAGTTATGACGAGGTGGTGGAAATCCAGGATTCAAGGGGTCAACTTCGCCGTGGGCGTGTGCTGGAAGTGGGGGAAGGTTTTGCAGTGGTGCAGGTGTTCGCCGGTTCCACGGGTTTGTCGATTGACGGGACCCGTGTCCGCTTTTTGGGCAGTACCTTGCATATTCCGGTTGCGGAAGAAATGCTTGGACGCATTTTCGATGGTTTGGGCAACCCAATTGATGGCGGCCCTGAGCCGCTCACGGATCATTATGCTGACGTCAATGGTCAGCCCATCAACCCGACTGCACGTATTTATCCGCGTGATTATATTCAGACCGGTATTTCAACAATTGATGGCGTGAACACGCTTTTGCGCGGACAGAAGCTTCCGTTGTTCTCCGGTGCAGGCATGCCGCATGACCAACTCGCCGCGCAAATTGTGCGTCAGGCCACGTTGGGCAAGGTGGCGGGTGCTCCGCAAACCGAAGGTGAAGAGTTCGCCATTGTGTTTGCCGCAATGGGCGTCAAAAACGATGTGGCCGATTACTTCCGCCGTTCCTTCACCGAAAGTGGTGCGTTGACACGGGTGGCAATGTTTCTCAATTTGGCGGATGATCCTCCGGTTGAACGCATTGTCACTCCGCGTGCGGCATTGACCCTCGCGGAGTATCTTGCGTACGAACGGGATATGCACGTCCTGGTGGTTCTCACCGATATGACCAATTACGGTGAGGCCCTGCGCCAGATCTCCAACGTGCGCGGTGAGGTGCCCAGCCGGAAGGGTTATCCCGGTTATCTGTATAGCGATCTCGCTTCCATGTATGAGCGCACCGGTCGTATCCGCACAAGCAAAGGCTCGATTACCCAAATCCCAATTCTAACAATGCCAAATGATGACATTACACACCCGATGCCCGACCTGACCGGTTATATTACCGAAGGCCAGATTGTGCTTGGGCGCGAACTGAACTTCGCGGGCGTGTATCCGCCTGTGGCTGTACTTCCAAGCCTGTCGCGTCTCATGAAAGATGGCATCGGCAAGAACCGCACGCGCGAAGATCATCCGCGTTGGGGGGCACAGTTGTATGCAGCTTATGCCAAAACCCAGGATGTGCGTGCCCTGGCATCCGTGATTGGTGAGGAAGAACTCAGCGATGTGGATCAGAAGTATCTGAAGTTCGGACGTGCGTTCGAGCGGGAATTTGTCAACCAGAGTTTTACGGAAAATCGCACCATTGAACGTACGCTTGAAATAGGCTGGAAACTCCTTTCCATGCTGCCACGGAAGGAACTCACGCGCGTTACGCTTGACGAGATCGCGCAATATTATAAAGGCGACGATGCCGCAAATTAGCATTGCTCCCACCCGTACGAACCTGATTCGCCTTAAAAAGGAATTGCGTTTTGCAAAGGAAGGCTATGAAATCCTTGACCGCAAACGCGAAGCCCTGACTGGTGAACTGGTCCGTGTTGCAAAGGAAGCGGATACTCTCCAAAAGGAAGTGTGGGCATTGTTGAAGACTGCCTACGATGCGATGGAAAAAGCGCGCCTTGTAATGGGCTCGGACCATGTGGAATGGGCCTCACTTGCAGTGGACAAAACAGTCGATGTACATCTGCGCCTGCGTGGCGTGATGGGCGTGGCCCTTCCACAAATCGAAGCCCGCGGGGAACCGCCAAAACTTCCCTACAGCCCCGGTGATACATCTGCAGCGCTTGATGAAGCCAGTGATGCCTTTCGGGAGGTGTTGTTGCGCATTCCGCAACTTTCCATGTTGACCGCGGCAGTTTGGCGTCTGGCCAATGAATTGCGCAAGACCCAGCGTCGTGTAAACGCGCTCCAGCATATTTTTATTCCGCAGTACAGACATCAGATAGAGTTCATTGTCAGTTCGTTGGAAGAACGCGAACGCGAAGAGACCTTCCGCTTGAAATGGTTGAAGACCAAGATGACCAAACAGGCCGCCGATACGGCCTCGAGGTAGCCAGTTGTTGTTATAATAGACACAGTTCGTGAGTTTCATCACATTTTGCGCCATGGAGGAAATGCTATGAAAATTGCTGTATTAGGTACTGGGGTTGTCGGGCAAACCATCGGCTCCAAGCTGGTGCAGTTGGGACATGAGGTTATGTTGGGTTCACGTGATGCTGATAATCCAAACGCAGTCATGTGGGCAAAGGAGGAACAAAACCAGCATGCCCTGTTCGGCACTTTTTCGAATGCAGCAACTTTTGGCGAAGTTATTTTTAATTGTACACTGGGTTCGGCATCCTTAAATGCCCTGGATCAGGCCGGTGCGGAGAACATGAAGGGGAAAATCCTGATTGACACATCGAATCCCCTGGATTACAGCCAGGAGATATGGACTCTTACGGTTTGCAATACAGATTCACTGGGGGAGCAGATTCAGCATGCGTTTCCGGGAACCCATGTGGTCAAATCCCTGAATACCATGAATTGTAATGTGATGGTGGCCCCGGACAAACTAACTGAAAAAACGACCGTCTTTTTGAGCGGCAACAGTGCGGAAGCCAAGGCTACGGTTAATAAATATCTCCATGATTGGTTTGGCTGGAGATCCGTGATTGATCTTGGTGATATTACCACTTCACGTGGTGTTGAGATGTATGCCATATTTTGGCAGAGCCTGCGACAGGCCACCTCTTCACAAAAATTTAATATAAAACTTGTCGCATCCTGATCGCTCCTGAAACCCTGCAATTTGGCAGCTGGAAGTTTTGGCGATACAATCGCTAAAACTTCTTTTATTTGCGGAATTATAAACATGCCTACCCTGCAAAATATTTTTTCCGATTTCCCCTTTTTCTTTTCACCTGCTGACTTTCCGGACCTGCCCATCACAGGCATTGCCATTGACAGTCGTGCCGTGAAGCCCGGTTTTCTATTTGTCGCCATGAGAGGTGCCAATGCCGATGGGCACGATTTTATTCAAAAGGCCATTGAAAGTGGTGCTGTTGCTGTTGCGGGGGACCGGCCCGTGGCCGGACTTGGCGTTCCATATATTCGACTTGAGAATGCGCGTCAATCCCTGACCTGGCTGTCTGCTGCCTTTTACAACTGGCCGGCCCGCAAGCTGACCGTGATTGGCGTAACAGGCACTGATGGCAAGACCACCACAAGCAATTTGATCTATAGAATTCTCATCGCATCCGGCATTCGCGCCGGTATGATCTCCACGGTCAGTGCGGTCATTGGCGATGAGATTCTAGATACCGGATTTCATGTTACGACGCCGGATGCCCATGATGTGCAGCATTATCTCGCCAGAATGGTGGCCTCAGGCTTGACGCACGTAGTTTTGGAAACCACATCACATGGCTGGGCTCAACATCGTGTGGATGCCTGCGAGTTTGACATTGGTGTGGTCACAAACATCACACACGAACATTTTGACGAACATGGATCCTACGAAAACTACCGCGCAGCCAAGGCCCGCCTTTTCAGCAGCCTGGAAAAGACGAAGGGAAAACCTCAGGGCAATCCGCGGTTGGGTGTCATCAATCGCGATGATCGTTCATTTGAATTTTTGAATGAATTTATCCGAACGAGCAAATTGAGTTATGGTTTGGAAAGCCCCGCGGATGTATTGGCGGAGGAGGTCAAATACAGTATCTCTGGAATTCGGTTTGTGGCCGCCTCCAGGAATTTTCGTGTAGACATCCGTAGCGATTTGGTCGGTGCCTACAATGTCTCCAATTGCCTGGCGGCACTTACTGCTGCGGTGTATGGCCTTGGTATTGACCCAAAGGTGGCTGCGAAAGGCATTGCCAGTCTGGATGGCATTCCAGGGCGCATGGAAAAGATTGATCTCGGTCAAAATTTTACTGCGATCGTCGATTTTGCGCATACCCCCAACGCTTTAAAAGTGGCTCTTGAAGCTGGTAGAAAGATGACCAAAGGCAGAGTTATTTCCGTATTTGGGTCCGCAGGCCTGCGTGACAAGGAGAAGCGTCGCATGATGGCCGAAATCTCTGTTCAATTGGCAGATCTGTCGATTTTGACTGCTGAGGATCCACGTACGGAATCTTTGAATGGAATTCTTGAAGAAATGGCAGCAGGTGCCAGTTCCATGGGCGGACGGGAAGGAGAGACATTCTGGCGTGTACCGGACCGGGGTGAAGCCATTAAATTCGCCCTTCGCCTTGCTCGGGAGGGGGATGTCGTTCTAACGTGCGGAAAAGGCCACGAGCAATCGATGTGTTTTGGGAAGGTTGAATATCCTTGGGATGATCGCACAGCCATGCGCGCCGCATTGGCTGAATATTTGGGTAGGGAAGGAGGGGAAATTCCTTATCTGCCTTCGCGGGATAAACGGGAAGAGGAATGGTTGAGATGATGGATGTATTACCTTTGATCCTCACAGGTAAATTTGTTCGTCTTGAACCAATGACCAAGGCACATATTCCCGGTCTCGCGAAGATCGGTGTGGGTCAGAATTTCTGGGATTTCATGCTTTATGGCCGGATGGATTCGGAAGAGGATATGCGGAGCTGGGTAATGGATATCGTTTCGCGTGGAGAAAAGGGGACGGATCTGCCTTTTACTGTGGTTCACCTGGCCTCCGGACGGATCGCCGGTGCAACCCGATACTTGAACATTACGCCCAAAGACCGCGGACTTGAGATCGGCGGAACCTGGTATGGCCCGGAATTTCAACGGACAGCAGTCAATACGGAATGCAAGTATTTATTGCTCAGGCATGCTTTCGAAACGCTCGGGGCGATCCGCGTACAATTGAAATCAGATCTCCGCAACGAACGCTCGCAAAGGGCCATGGAACGCATCGGTGCCAAACGGGAGGGTGTCCTCCGAAATCATATGATCCTGCCCGATGGCCGGTATCGCGATTCGGTCTATTACAGTATTTTGGATTCGGAGTGGGGGCAGATTAAGAAGAACCTTGAGGAAATGCTGACGCGCTCATATGGCTGATTCGGAACTTCCAGCTTTGGTTAAAGTTTATCTTTTGATTCTTGTAACTACCATTTTAATAAGAGGAAAATGGTCCCGTTCTGCGGGCGTATATCCTTCGTCAAATAGAAATGGAGAAAAGCTGCTAAGAGGGTTGACGGCATTCATTAATACTTCCTCTCCGGCAGGCACCTGTGCTTCTGGCAGGGGAAAAACAAACTTGATGTTATATGCCTTGTACGGGCCTACATCGATACTGTTCGGGGTGTAAAAGAAAGTCATGTTTTTTGGGGGAATGAAATCAGGATATATTTTCTGTATTTGATTTGCGAAATCCCTTGGATAGGTAATTAGGAAGGGTCGATGGAAATTTATGCCGGCCTGGAGTAATAAGAAGGCAGGGAATATTATTGAGGCCAGGCGCCGGGGCCGGATTTCCTCGAGTAGCATATTAATGCCATAAGCACTTGATAATGCGAGAAAAGGAACCAGTTGACGTGCGAGACGGGCATACACTACAAATTTATGTAAAAACACCGAGGATATCACCAGACTTCCATAGATAAAAAAGAGACCTGCAAGCCAAATTGTCGCCCGGCTTGAGGGTCTTTTCATGAGCGATATCATTGAGAGAAGAGTGAGCAGAAGCCAGACAGGAAAAATGAGCCCTTCTGCGGACCAAAAATATTTGAAAGGGAGTACTCCCCCTTCTGAGAATAAACCGTTTGTAATTGTCTGGGAAAAGACTGTATAGGAATGCCATAGATCGTTTCCGTAATGCCGGCTGATTAGAACAATGAAATAAAACGGTGTAATAAACCCTGCTCCAGCTGCAAATGCCTTTAAAAGCATCCGAAAGTTGAATTTAGAAGTTCGGGATACATGCAGGATAAATACAAAGGCGGTTAATGTCCAATATCCATTATAAGTAAAAAAGGTAAGAAAGCCGAGAAAACCGACAAGGAGTGATTTCCAAACCCCGGGTGTTTCATCTACTCCAAAATAAAGCGCGACCAGGCCAAATGTCAGGGCGATGTCGTACGGATACAGGTGGGAAGAATAATAAAACAGTGTGTTTGAACAGGCTGCAAAGAGAACCGCCCAAAGGGATTCCTTTTCGTCCCCACCCAGGCGTCGTGCCAGAAGCCAGACGAGCATAATATTTAGCCAGCTAAAAATACTGAAGAAAAAAGAAGGGATGAATGGATTCTCTCCATATTTTCCTTCTGCAAGAGCCGGCAGGACGCCGATAATTTTAAACCCGAGATGATCCGCGGCTTGGGTCGCCTCCTTTATAGCGGATTTGTAGTGACTCTTTTGAATATCCCTCGCGATACTCCTGGAAGTGAGATACCGATACTCGTCAGGGTTAAAAAATTGGCCCCCATGCACGACGAGGCCAATTCTCAGGAAAAGTGAAATCATTAGAATGATTAATAAGATGGCCCGGGGGGAGTGAAAATAGGATGTTTTCATTCTAGAACTCATATCATCGATATGGATGGCATTTTTCCATCAGGGAAATTTTCTGCAAAGATTACAGGATCCAAATTAACAGCTTAATAATAACATTGAACACTTAATTTCCATGTGGTCATAAGAATAAAGGCCGGAATTCACTGGCTTGAAAGGATGCGCTGATATCTCTTAATTGAACTGTTTGATAATGCCAAAGAAGCGCCGCAAATTTGCGGCGCTTCTTTGGCATTGCAGTAATAAATCATTTTTTATCCTGATCGGGATGAATCGGGATTGTAAAGTAGAATGTCGTGCCCTTTCGATATTCACTCTCGAACCATATTTTTCCTCCCTGAAGTTCGATCAGGTTCTTTGTAATGCTCAGTCCCAGCCCGGTTCCGGGTGCTTCGCGCACCTTGTCGTCTGCGGACCGGAAGAATTTGCTGAACAGGCTGGCCTGATCCTCAGACGTCATTCCCAGACCATTGTCCTGGATTTTCACCTGGATCATATTTTCCGCATGGAGGGCCTGAACCAGGATTACACCGCCTTCAGGAGTGTATTTGTTCGCGTTGCTGATCAAATTGGTCAGGATCTGTGAAAGGCGTGAACGGTCGCACCAGGCCTTTGGCAGCTCGGAGGGGATATCCACGCTGATCGATTGTTTCTTTTGCTCCACCTGGGTCTTCGTCAGTGTAACAACCTCGTCGATTACATCCCAGATCGGCACGGCCCTTGGTTCCAGCCTCAGATTGCCGCTTTCAATTCGTGAAATATCTGCGAGGTCGGATACCAGGGTGGCCATGCGGTTCACATTGTTGCGTATGGTGGTAAGGAAATTGGTCTGGTTCTCATTCAATGCTCCGGTCGCCCCTGCAAGCATCAAATCACTATATCCCTTGATGGAGGTCATTGGCAGTTTTAATTCATGCGAGACAATGGATACGAACTCGGACTTCGATTTGTTGGCAGAGACCGCTTCGTCCCGCGCCTCGGCCAGCTCCTGTGTTCTTTGAGCGACCCGCTGCTCCAGGCTGGTGTACAACCCGTTCAACTCGCTGCTCATTGTATTGAAGTTCTCGCTCAGGACCGTGATTTCATCTTTAAACAGAAGATAAGTTGGATTCACCCTCTGACTAAAATCACCGTGGCTGATGCCGGAGGTTGCGTCAGTCAACTGCACCAGCGGCCGGGTAAAAGTGACAAAGGCAGCGATCCAGAACCATAAGGCGGTGAGCGCGAACACGCCGGTGACTGTGAACAGGATGACCTGGATGCCTTTGCTCAAGCTGAACAGTTCCTCAATCGGCTGGGTCACCAATACCGAACCCTGCTGGGTCCCGGAGATTGTTAACGGGTGCCCAAGCATGCGGTATTCCGTACCATCATCGTAATAAACATTCGCGGCAGGAAGTTCGGCGCTTGCCAGCCAGCCTTCGTTGATCAATCTTTCGTATTCCGTGGCCTTGTCAATCGTGGATATGATGACAAAATTATCCTTCACAATGGCGATATCGGTATTAATGATCGAGCTGATGTTTTCAATGTAAGGCTGGTCCATGTAAAAGGCGGTCAATACCACACCAACAAGCTCGCCCGTCTGCGGGCTGTAGACCGGCGCCGCCCCGATGATCTGGGAACCCTGTGGGGAAATTGCGATCCCACTGACGGGTTTTTCGTCGACCAGGGCTGACAGAATCAGGCCTTCGCGAATCCTGAGCGCATCCTCGCTGACCTGTAAGCGCCGTGCAACAACAGGACCGCCATAGAAATAAGCCTGGTCACCGTTTTTGAAATCCGCGGAGTAGAGGGATAGCTCCTGCAAGAGAAGATTATCCTTGATGGTCAACAGCAGGTTGGTGGGTGAATTGTTCAGGAAAACCCCGGTCACCTCACGCTGGGTGGAGAGCAGGGCTGCGTTGTTGCGGGCCAGAACCTCGGAATTTTCGATCAGCGCTCCGATAGAATCTGCAATTTCGCCCAGTCTGCGATCCGCTTCCTGCTCAATGCGGCTGTTGATGATCTTGTTGGTAAGAGGGGACAGGACCAGTACCAACAAAAAGATCGTCGCGGCCAGTGGAAATACCAGCTTGGCTTGAATGTTCAGGTATTTTTCTTTAATAAGTCGTTGAATGGCATGTATCATGACCAGCTATCCAGTGTTGCGTCTGTAGAAGAATACCCCGAACCCAGCCAGCAGGACCGCCAGGATACCGACGGCTGCCCAGGTGAGATATGAAATTGGAGCATCACTTTTTGCTGCCCCGGCTTGCGGGGCCATCACTATAAATTCAGGTTTTAAGGATGCTGCAGGAACTTCGTTTTCCACAGCCGGAAGTCCGTTCTTAAGGAAATACGCAACTGCATCCGCATCTTCCGGTTTCAGGGATTGATACGAATACCAGGGCATGAGTATCAATCTGCGGCCGTCTTTTCTTGTTCCGGAGATCAGAGTGGCTTTGATCTGTTCTTCGCTCCATTCGCCCAGGCCCGTTTTGGGATCCGGTGTAATATTCCCGCCGTAAACAATCCCCCAGGGACCTTCATAGGGTTGTCCTCCGGCGAGGTATTTTTCAATGATCGGTGTGCCGCTGGCCGGGTCGATGGGAGTGTGACAATCCGTACAGGCCATCACACTGTTGACAAGATAAGCCCCGCGCGCGGCCTTATCGGATGCGTCCGGCGCGATGATCCCCTGCGTATACGGCAGCGTGGGCATCCCTTCCGTATGCACCGTGCTCTGCGGCACTTGATTGCTGACTATGTTCACGGAGCGCAGAAAGGCCACCACTGCCGCCAAATCATCATCGGCCATGCTGTTGTACACGTGATAAGGCATAACCGGGAACAGCGTTGTGCCGTCTGCCGCCAGGCCCGTCTTGACTGCGATCTTGACTTGCTCGTCGGTCCATTTACCAAGGCCTGTTGCCTCGTCTGATGTCAGGTTTTTGGTGTAAACCACCCCGCCGGGGCCAAGATCAAAAAGGCGGCCGCCTCCAAGGAATTTGTCCGTGTCAATCGCATTTTGTCCATCGAAGGCGATGGTCAGGATTTGTTCGGGGGTGAGGGCCCTCGGGTCTTGATATTCAGCCCGGTCGGGTGTGTGGCAGCTTGTACAGCCGGCGATGGTGGCTATGTATCTTCCATGCGAAACAATGTCATCCTGAAGATTGTTGCCGGCACCGGCTTTCTCGGATAGTGAGGTGATGCCTATAAAGGCCAGTAAAAAAGCGGATATGAAAATGATAAAGTTTCGCATCTGGTATCCATCCTTGTTTGATAAAAATTATCCAAATTTGCACAATTATACAACTATAAACAAGGGTGGGAGCATTCAAATTTGATAGCAATTTCCCGGTGTGCCTGCTCTTCGGACGGGATCAGGCGGCAGGTTTCGGGTTGACCGTGAGGCGGGCTTTGGTGATTCCGTTGAGCAGGATCAGCCCGGCCGTGCTGGTCAGACCGATCAGCAGGCCTCCCATCCAAATGGAGTGTGGCGATAAATTATCGTTCAGGAATCCGCCGATCAGCGGGGAAAGTGTGCGGGCCAGGCCCCAGCCAAGCCAGTACACACTCATATACCTGCCGCGCAGGTCCGCCGGGGCGCTGTCTGCCACATATTTGCTGGCAGTGGGGACGAGGGTAAGTTCCCCGAATGTCAATATGACCATGCTTAACCAAAATCCCCAGAAACCAGTCATCAATGCCACGCTACCGGCACCGATCGCGTATAGGAACATTCCCGCCGCGGCAACAGGCAGGGTTTTATATCGCCTTGTGATCTGGGTGACGGAATATTGGATAAACACGCACATGAGCGCGTTGGTGGTCGGAATCCAGCCGTACATGGCCTCGGGAATATTGAAATTCGTTTTTGCATACACCGGCATCAACACCCACAGCATGGTGGGTGCGATCAAACCAATGGCCATAAGAGAGACAAAAGCCATGTAGCCTTTATCATGGAAGACACGTGCGTAGCCTTCCGCGCCCCGGGTTGCCACATCCACCGGGACGCTTTTTGTTTCGCGGACGGTTTTGTCGAGGGTCTCGCGGGCAAGGAAGAAGAGCAGCAAACTGTAGATGATGAATCCGGCGGATGCTCCGTAAAATGCCAGGTTGTACGATCTGGATGCGAGGAATCCGCCGACTGCCGGTCCGATCCCAAAGGCAGCGTTGTTCGCAATCCGGTTGATGGCATAGGCATCGGTGCGTTTTTCCGAAGGGACCATGTCTGCCAGCATGGCATCCGCACCCACTTGATACATTGGATTGGAGAGGCCGATCAGGATCATCAGAATCACGAATTGCGGATACGTGCCGGCCCGCATGAGAAAGAAATACGCGATGCCGTTCAACGCCAGGCTGAAGACCATGACCACCTTGCGCCCGATTTTGTCCGCGAGGTGTCCGGCCAGGAAGGAGGAGAAGAGTCCGGTGCCGGCATTGATCGAGATCAGGGTGGCTACGGTACTGAGCGGCAAATGCAGTTTTCCGCTGGCATAGATCAACAGAAAGGGCCAGATCATGCTTCCGCCTGCCGTACTGATGACGATGCCGGTGATCATCAACCAGTACTGGCGCGGATAGTTGTTGTAAAGTGCTTTAAGTCTGTAAATCATGAGTGGATTGTATCAAATACCGGCCGAGGATGTCCCTTGTCTTACCGTCAAATGAATGCCGGCGATCATGCAGCGCACGGACCCGCCGGCCAGCTCGATCGTTGGAATTTGCAGGGGTAATAGTTTTGCGCTTTTCTCAATGACCTTAATCTGATCCTTCTTTAATGCTGCGGCTGCGCGTTCGGACAGGGCCAGTACGCGCCCGTTGTTGCCTGTCATTTCCAGGGTATTCCCCGTAAATTCCCCAATCTGCTCACGGCTTAAAGCGATCACACTGCGCCCGCTGTTTGTTAGCCGATCTTCGATCTCCCTCCTACGGTGTGCATCCGCGATCACATCCAGACAAATCAGGGCATAGTCCGTGGCAATGCTCATGATCACGTTGGTGTGATAGACCGGCCTGCCATTGTTGTCGGAGGTGTCGAATACCATCGGCTCATAACCGAAAGTCGTGCAAAACCTTTCCAGGATGACCGGGTCGGCACGATTGGATCTGCCCACATAGGCCAGCCTTTCCAGATGATCGAAGACCATGGCGCCCGTGCCTTCGAGGAAAAGCCGGTCATACTCCAGCCCGGAATAATCCACCACTTCCTGAACGCGGTAAATACTTTTCAGCATTTCCACCACATCATGTCTGCGTTCGCGCCGCCGGCTTGGGGAATACATGGGAAACAGGGCCACCCGCCCGCCGTGGTGAGTCGAGATCCAGTTGTTGGGAAAGACCGAATCCGGTGTTTCGTGTTCGCCGAAATCGTCAAAGACGTGAATATGAATGCCTTCCGAGGTCAGTTGTTCTACCGCCCGGTCAAATTCCTCTCTGGCGCGCGCGGCGAGGATTTCAGGTTTGATGTCTGATTTGATGAACTGAAATGCATTGTCCGCCGCAGTCTCGGGGTTGGAGGAAAAGTGATGGGGACGGATCATGACCCCGGCGGTCGGTGCCTGCACATGCTGATAGTTCATTGTTGCTCCTAAAGGAATGGTGGGCGCAAATTGTAACAAAAAACGGACGAATTAAATTTCTTCGTCCGTTTTGTTCCTTATGAAGTGGCGAACCGTCTATCTGCGTCCGCCGCGATCCCCGCCGCCGCTGCGACCACCGCGATCTCCACCGCGGCCGCCGCCGCCCGGTCGCGGACCGCTCTTGCGAGCGTCCTTTTCACGGGCTTCTTCCGCAGACCAGCCTTCAAGCACAGCCTGGCGCGAAAGGCGGATCTTGCCCTGAGGGTCAATATCTGTGACCATGACAGTCAGTTCATCACCAAGAGCGCATACGTCTTCAACGGTGTTGACGCGCTCACTGGCAAGTTGGGAAATATGCACCAGCCCGTCCACGCCGGGGAGCAGGTTGACGAAAGCGCCAAAGGCCTCAATACGGACCACCTTGCCTGTATAGATGTTTCCGATCACCACGGACTCGCCCAGACCCTCCACGCGTTCCTGCGCGATCTTCGCGCCAACGCTGTCTGTGGATGCGATGTAGACGGTGCCGTCCTCCTGAATGTCGATCTTGGTGTGGGTCTCCTCCTGCAGGGCGCGGATGTTCTTGCCGCCCGGGCCAATCAAAGCGCCAATCTTGTCGATCGGGATCTTGACCGTGATAATGCGCGGGGCATGCGGCTTCAATTCCGGCCGGGGCGCATCCAGGGCCGCCAGCATCTTTTCCATGATGGACATGCGCGCGACATTCGCCTGCGCAAGCGCTTCCTTCATCATTTGGGTGCTCAAGCCGCTGATCTTGATGTCCATTTGCAGGGCGGTGATGCCTGCAGCCGTACCAGCCACCTTGAAATCCATATCGCCGAGATGATCCTCGGTGCCCTGGATGTCGGTCAAAATCTTATAACGGCCGGTTTCGTCGGTAATAAGGCCCATGGCCACGCCGGAGACGGGTGCCTTGATCGGTACGCCCGCATCCATCAAAGCCAGGGTCGAACCGCAGACCGAGCCCATGGAAGTGGAGCCATTGGAGGACAAAGCCTCGGATACAACACGGATGGCATAGGGGAAGGTTTCTTCAGCCGGGATGACGGGCTCAAGAGCCCGTTCAGCCAGCGCACCATGCCCGACCTCACGCCTGCTTTGGCCGCGAAGAGGTTTGACCTCGCCGGTGGAGAAAGGCGGGAAGCTGTAATGATGCATATAGCGTTTGGTCTTGACTGGCGACAGGTTGTCAAGTTCCTGCGCTTCGCCCAAAGTGCCAAGTGTGGCAAAGGACAAAACCTGGGTCTCACCGCGGGTGAACAGCCCGGTGCCGTGTGCGCGGGCGGAAAGTCCCACTTCGCACCAGATCGGACGGATCTCGGTGGGTGTGCGGCCATCGGGGCGCTTGCCCATGCTCAAAATTCGCTCGCGGACGATCTTGTGCTCCGCTTCACTGAAGGCGGATTTCACATCCTTGGCAGCCGGCGCATTTGCATCGCCTTCGACACAAAATTCAGCGACCACGGCAGCCTGCAACTCGTCCATGCCGCCGTAGAACTCATTCTTGCTGAGAGGTTTGTCAAGCAATTCGTTCATCTTCGCGTTTACGGAATCGAAGACTTTCTTTTGCAGTTCCTCATTCGCGGTCGTGATTGTGGCTTCGCGCTTGGGTTTCCCGATCTCGGCCTGCATCTTGAGCTGCAGATCGATGATGGGTTGGATGGATTTGTGACCCAGTTCAAGGGCGGCCACCATCACATCTTCGGGGATTTCGTTGGCGCCGCATTCCACCATGAGGATCGCATCCTTGGTGCCGGCAATTCGCAGGTCAAGATCGGAAGCGTCCATTTCGGCAAAGGTCGGGTTCAGTACGAACTCGCCGTTTAGGCGTCCGACACGCACCGCGCCCACCGGTCCGGCCCAGGGAATGTCCGAGATCATAATCGCGGCTGAAGCGGCGTTGATCGCCAGAATATCCAGGGGATTGATCTCGTCGGATGAAAAGGTGTACATGATGACCTGGACTTCATTGCGCATACCATGCTCAAAGAGCGGGCGCAGGGGCCGGTCGGTCAAACGGCTGGTCAGGATGGCGTCTGTCGACGCGCGCCCTTCCCGGCGGAAGAAGGAGCCGGGGATCTTGCCGCCGGCGTACATGCGCTCTTCAAAATCAACGGAAAGGGGGAAGAAATCTATGCCTTCGCGCACGCCGCCCATGGTGGCTGCCGCAAAGACGGTTGAATCTTCCACGCCGAAGGTGACCGCGCCGCCGGCCTGGGCGGCCAGCGTGCCGGTTTCAAAGGTAAAGGTGCGCGTTCCAACAACGGCTGAGTAGCGTTTTAATTCGGGTTTCATGAATTGTCTCCTGTTGGGGCGGAATCGTCCCGCCCTGTATTTATTATTCCCGCCAGTGGGTCAGGGACTGAAGAGTGTGAACAACCTTTTGTTGTTCGCGCTATTCAATTCCTGACTGCGGCTGCCGATTATACAATGTAGGGACACAGCGGCGCTGTGTCCCTACGGTAAACCAAAGATATTTACTTGCGGCGGAGCTGTAATCGTTCGGTCACGTTCAGATAGTTCTGGTAATTGCTTGTGCGCAAGTACGTGAGCAATCGGCGGCGTTGACCGACCATTTTCAGCAGCCCACGGCGGCAGGATTGATCCTGCTTGTTGCTGCGCAAGTGCTCGGTCAGTTGAGCGATGCGGGTGGTCAGGATGGCGATTTGCACTTCGGGCGAACCGGTATCCTTGTCGTGGCGATGAAAATCATCGATCGCCTTGGTCTTGACTTCCTTTGCAAGTGGCATGACGTATGCTTCCTTTCTTTTGAGATATTGCAGGTCTCCATGCCCACAGCGTTAACCGTATGGCAGGACCAGTCACGGCCGGGATTATACCAGAAAAGTCACGTTTCATATCCGCAAAGCGGCTGAGTGGACCTCAAAATGGCCCTTTACATACCGAAAAAGGCGCTCGACGCTGCACTCCCCGGCCAGTTCGGTGACAAATTCCCGTGGATAGACCACCGACTTGCGCATATCCTCCTCCTGCGCCCGCATCAAACCGGACCGGATGGCTGCGTGCCCGACCTCATAGGATCTGATCAGCATCTGGCGGTTGATGTGCCCTCCACGCCTGACGAAGCGGGCATTTATCCAGTTGAAGAGCCTGGAAGGGAAGTGATGCATGATAAATTGAAATGCACGGCCGAAATGGATGATCAACCAGATCTCCAGGGCAAGGGCGCGCGGCCCGAGGGTAATATGAAAAAGGATCTCTCCCACCGTCCAGGCAGAGTTGTCTGTTGACTGGCTGTATTGTTCCTCCGAAATGGAATTCACCAGGGTCAGAAATTTTTCGCGCGTTTCCAGCAGTTCCAGGTCAATGGATGGCTTTACTTCCTCCATTACACCTCCACCTGGATGGCGCTTCCGCTTTCATAGCGGCGCAGCCCGGCCTGGAAAGTCAAGATCGCCAGGCTGAGAAAGCCAACTGCACCCAGCAACAATTCCCCGAGAGTACTCCAGGTGAAGGCACGGATGAATTCAGCCGGAATGGCGCCCATCAACGCTGCGGGAATGATGGTAAAGAGGATCAATTTGGCGTAACTGTCAAAGAGGGTGATCGGGTAGATGCCGAAGGTGAGCATGGCATTCAGGACGAGATTGCTGAAATTGGTCATCATGCCGAACCAGAACGCGAGACTTTGCGTCAGGATCAGGAAGGCTGCGAAAACGGTGGCTGCCAACAGAGTCGCAAGAACGTAGCGGGCAAGTCCATCCCAGGTAAAATATCCGGAGAGGCCGTAGCTGATAAATCCGTAGAGAAAATCCCCCATCCCGCTGGCAATGGTTCGGCTGGCCACGGTGTGCAGCAGGACCGGGCGCGGCAGGGAAAGGTAATAATCCAGGCGGCCCTTGGCGATGATGTCGCTCAAGGTAAAGGCGTTGCCGAAAAGCAGGCTGACCAGACCAAAGGCGGAGGCCAGTACACCAAAGGTGACGTACATATCATTCACGCCCCAGCCGCGCACATCCTTGAACCGGTCGAAGAAGATGATCCAGATCGCGAAATAGATAAAGTTATTCACCATCATGCCGATTACCTGAGTCAGGAAGGCGGCCCGATACTCCATAGCGGAAAGCAGGTTGGTCTTCCAGATCGCGAGAAGGAATTTAGTTTCTTTCATAAAACACCCAGTCTGAGGTTGGAAAAAGTATCAATTGCGACGGTTGTATTGTAGGCTGATTTCAACCAGATACTTACTTAGTGATTATAATATGTTGTATTATGAGTAATCACCTTGCAGTCATTTTAACATGGATGAAAAGGATTCTGATATTTCTTGCTTTATTGTTGCTCTGGAAGTTGCTTTGGAGATATTGTGAGAATAACTTTGGGTATAGCGTAAGATATTTTGTGGATATCTGGGATTTGCGGACCTATTATCACGATGGGTCTTGGTTTCAACGCAACTTGAAACCATACAGAGATGTGTTTAGCGAGTATCCGCAGGTGCCTACGTATTTATTTGGATGGTTGCAGTGGTTTGGCAGGAGCGTGGAACGGCCTGGAATTGCCCGCCAAATATTTTTTCATGCCTTTACCTTGTGTATGTTGATGATTGGGTATATTAATTTTATTTTGGTTGAACATCTGTCCCTCAGAAAATCTTTCGCTTTGTTATTATTCCTTCCTGGTCCGCTGTATTTCAACCTGTATCGTTTTGATATTTTGCCGTCTTTTTTGTGTATCGTGACTTTATTCCTTATTAAGCGGGAAAAATGGTCTTTGGCTGCGTTAGTACTGGCAGTTGCCGTTATGACAAAATGGTATCCGGTGTTATTAGTGCCGCCAATTTTTGCTTATTACTGGTCTGTTAAAAAGAAAATCCCGTGGTCCTTCCTAATATTGTTTACTGTGATAATCTTCTTGATTTTTCTCCCAACATGGATTGATGGCGGCATGAGCGCGGTCTTGGTGCCCTATAAATTCCACTTGGAGCGTAGCTTGGAAGCGCCTACCTTGCCTGGATTGACCCTCGAAATTTTTAGGGGACATCTCTCTCAAATTTTGATCTCCCGACTGTTTTTGTTATTGCAAATCCTTTTTTCTATAATTTCCCTTTTTATCCATATTAATAAATTTGAAAACCTTGTTCGTATATGGATTGTGATAACAGGCTTTTTCGTCCTGTTTTCTGGGATCTACTCCCCCCAATGGATTTTATGGGTCTTGCCCATTGTTATTCTGATTTTGGATGACTGGCTGGACGCGGTTCTTGTCTTGGCTTACGGGTTGCTGGCGTACCTTGGATTTCCGGTCGTCTATGATGGAATGCCTTCTTGGCTGTCCGTGATTATCTTGTTAAATGCATTTGTTTTGTTGACATTAATTATCCGATCGCTGTTGAAGATTGAGTGGAAGTTTGCGTATCCTGGGTTTTGGGCTAAGTTGATCGGCTTTTTTGGGGCTCGCAATATCAGTCTTTAGTTAGAAAGAATGCCCTCGCTGCAAAAAATAGTCACCTTTGTTCATCCGCCGTTCACTGTCAATTGGGCCAACCCACGGCGGTATACGATGACCAGCAGGATGCAGAGTCCAAGCACCCAGGTCAATTGCAGGGACATCACACTGATAAAAAATGTATAGGTTGGACTGATGAATAATCGCGCAGGCCCATAAATGGCGCTGGAGAAGGGCAGGAATTTGGCCAAACTCTGCAGCCACTTCGGGTAAAAATCCAGGGGGATCAGCATGCCTCCAAAAATGAAGGCCAGTTTTTGATAGATCCAGGTAAAAGCAGAAACATCCTCCACTACAAAGGCGGAGAGGCCGATCATCGCGTTGATGCAGAAATGCAGCACCCAGGCTCCGAAAATGGCCGGCAGGGCGATCAGGATTCCTTCGGGATGATTTGGCGCGCCCACCAGCCACCAGACCGTCAATCCGCCGAAAACCGCGTTCAACATGGCCCGGAAAATGGTTTCCCCCATGGCTGTGCTGAACTGGTAGAGCAGAAAATCATAGGGCTTGTTGAGAATATAGGCGATCGAACCGTCCTTGACATTATCCGACATCGTGCGTGCAATGGGTGGGCGGCCCAATTCGATGGTCTCGGCCAGCATCAAATACCAGAGGGTGTCGCGGAGGGTGAGTCCGCCGATCACATCCGCGCCGGCGGCGCTGAAGGTGACCTTCCATAACTGATAAAAGATCCACATGAAGGGGATGATCATCAAGCTGCGCCCGACCAGTTCACCGGGATAAGCCAGGGAATTGATCAGGGTGATCTGAAAGATGGACCAGTACTTTGAGAACGTTTTCATTTTCGCGCAGGTGGTTTGGATTTATGCCTTATTAATATGGTTTCAGATTACTTAATGCATTGAAGAAAATTTTTTGGAGTTCTTCGCGACCAAGCAGGTCTTCGTCTTCTTTTTGCAGTTCCAGGAACACGCTTCTTAGAAGATTGCGCGTATTTTGGAAGGCGCGATTTTTATCTTCGTCGGTATAAGCGCCCTTCCAGTCCTGCTCCACAAATGATTTTGCCCAGGCCTCCACCTTTTCAAGCGGAATCAGGTTTCGCTGCAGGGCTTCAATGACAGCAGCTGCCAGTCGTTCATCTTCTCCATGAATGTAAATGTAACCGGTGGAATGGATGATCTTCTCTGAAATCGTATTCAGGATTTTCAACAAATCGGCTTCCATGAGATTTCTGTTTTTTGCAAGCACCAGCATCAGGTCCGCAGTGTGGGCGAGGGCATGGGCCCAGCCTTTGACGGGGATAAATCCGCGCGAGTCCTTTTCCGCGTTGACATACGACAAGGACTTGCCAAGAATGGCAGCAAGGTCTGATTTTTCCAGAAGCGGCTTTTTGTTGTCGTTATGGACGATCTCTGCCAGGAAGAGGATCGAAAAAGTCCTCAGGAAAACAGAATCACTTTCGATTTCACCGATTCCCTGTTCTAGATTGGCAAGCAATTCCCTGACAAACCCGCGGACCTGTGCTGCAGGATAGCGCTCCTGTTTGAGCCAGTTTGCAAAGAACGTATACCCGATCTCATCCCTTAACTCCGGATCGATTGAGCCGAGATAGGAGAATATTTCCCGGGTAAGCCCGGCAAGGCTGTGCCCGGCCGGGATCTCGTATTGATTCCTGTAAATTTCAACCCAAAATTCCTTATCCATGGTTCCGATCCTGACCGGGCTGCTGCTGGCTGCCGGCCTCCTGGTAGATCTTTGCGATCACCTCTTCAAGCGGCGGGTCCGAGATCGTAATATCCACGATATCTCCCGCCCCGGATAGATGCGACATGACAGCGTCAACCGGGGTTATGGCGGTATCGAATTTCAACTTAACCCCGTAGTGTCCGACTTTCAGAATTTGCACGCCATGAATGGAAAAATCCCTGGATACCTCCTGTGCGTATCTCACCTCGACCATTTTTGTGGTCAGGAATTTCCTTTTCAGGTTCGAAACCTTGTCCTCGTATACGATCTGACCGTGGTTGACGATGATGACCCGTTTGCACAAGGCTTCCAGATCGCCGGCGTCATGGGAAGTGAGCAAAACGCCAACACCCTCCTCCTGATTCATGCGCTTGATCGCATCCCGGATGTGCTGCTTGGCAACCACGTCCAGGCCGATGGATGGCTCATCGAGCAGAAGCAGCTTTGGGCGGTGCAGGAGCGAGGCTGCGACTTCGCAGCGCATCCTCTGTCCCAGGGAAAGTTTGCGGACCGGTACATCCAGCAAGTCTTTGATCTCAAATGCCTCGGTCAGATAGTCGATCCGTTTTTGGGTTTCGCGGTCATCCAGCTCATAGATTTTCCCGAACAGGATGAAGGTGTCGATCGCGGGCAGGTGGTACCACAGCTGCGGTCGCTGACCGAATACGGTTCCGATCTGATAGGCAAGTTTTTGACGGTCCACCCAGGGGGTGAAGCCCAGCACTTTTGCGGCACCGGCGCTGGGATGTAAAATGCCCGTCAGCATCTTGATGGTCGTGGATTTTCCCGCCCCGTTGGGACCGATAAAGCCCAGCAATTCACCGGCCTCCATTTGAAACGAAAGCTTCCGTACGGCTTCAACCAAGCTATACTCAGGCTTGAACAGGGAGCGGATGGAACCGGTCAGACCGGCTGCCTTGCGCTTGGTTTGGAAGGTTTTTTGCAGGTTGGTTACTTCAATGGATGTCATGTTGTTGTAAAATGTACCTGGAATGAATAATATTATAGCTTGAAAGAGGTATGAGATGCGCAGGTTTTCCCTTGCGTTGTTGATGACAATACTATTGCAGGCATGTTCGGGGATCCCTTTCCTCGGCCCGACTCCCGCGCCGACCGGGACCCAGGGCCCAACCGCGACTGCAACAGATACGTCAACTCCCACGATCACGCCCACATCCACGATCACGCCGACCATCACCGCGTCACCAACGATCGTGCATTTTCCGACTCAGGATCCGAATTTGCCGACCCAGACATTCGTCCCGATCCCAATTTTTATCGGCCGGGATACTGCAACGCCGGTTATATCATCGACGCCAGTCAAACCCGGAGAGGGATTTGATTCGGTCACAGTTGCCGACCCGCGAATTTTCTGGGGGGACTGCAAACCAAACAAGACCAAGATTACAGCTCGTGTAGAGGATCCGAAGGCGGTGGTCAGTGTGGTGATTTTTGTACAGGTTAAATCCGCGAAAAAAGACGATTATACGCCCTGGTCTACCGGCAATGTGATGTATCGATACAGCAAGGATGGCATCTATACTTACATATTAAGGGCGAATGATATCGAAGGGCATAACAATTACAAGGATTCCTGGGTTCGATATCAGCTCGTGGCCACGGACAAGAACGGGAAGGAGATCGGCCGTACCCAGATTTATCCGCAATCCATTCAACTGGCGCCCTGCATGTGCTATGAGCCCCTGCTTGGCTGTCCGATTGATACGCCGAAACCCAAGAAATGAAAAATATTTTTTCGGTCCTTCTGATCGGCAGCCTGGTATCTTCTTGCTCAATGTTGGGATCCGGTCCAACGCCCACGCCAGTACCGACCTCAACCAACACACGGACGGTGGTGCCAAGCGCCACGCCCACCGTGCCAACGCCGACATTCACCAACACACCCACCTTGATCGTGTTCGCGAAGACCGATACTCCCACGGCGGAGAGTTTCCCGACTCAAGCTCCAGATATCGTGACATTCCCGGTTTCCCAGGATACGGTTACGCCGGCCCCCAGTATGAAGGGTTTTATTTCCATTCTGGTTTCCGGGAAGGAATTTTACAAGGGGAAAAAGTGTACACCTGCATCCGTTAACTTTACGGTCCAGGTGTCCGAACCGGGGCGCAGCGCTTATGTTGTTCTTTTCGTGCGGTTTAAGGGCAAGCGAACGGGAGTCACCAGTGAGTGGACAAGCATCAAGATGGATAACAAAGGTGCCGGGACCTTCACGCATGACCTGACCTCTGTAGAGATGATCGGGGACACCTCCTTTACCAATCCATGGGTGGAATACCAGCTGGTGACTACGCAAGCCAACACCCGCGAATTAGGCCGAACGGATATCTTCAGCGAACGGATTTCCCTGCTGGAATGCCATCCGGAACTCACACCGCAGGTGAGTTCGACTCCCACAGCTTCGACTCCGTGATCGACCTTCCGATCGAATTGATCCGGCTTGTAATACGGAGCACGCGCATCACGGTCTTAACCGGGGCTGGTGCCTCGCAGGAGAGCGGGCTACGCACCTTTCGGGATTCCCAGTCTGGTTTATGGGCTCAATACAAGCCCGAGGATCTGGCGTCACCTCAAGCATTTGCCCGTGACCCAAAGTTGATCTGGGAGTGGTATGCCTGGCGCAGGGAGGCGATCAAAGCTGTCAGACCCAATGCCGGCCATTACGCGCTGGTGGAAATGGAAAAACGGATTCCCGTATTTACCCTGATCACTCAAAACGTGGATGGATTGCACCGCATGGCGGGCAGTCGGAATATCCTCGAACTGCATGGCAATATTTTACGGGTGCGGTGTTCCGTGTGCGGGACTTTTACAGATTTTTGGAGGGACGATCATGAGTCTGTCCCGTTGTGCGAAACGTGTCACGGGATGCTGCGGCCTGACGTGGTCTGGTTTGGTGAACCTCTTCCTCGAAAGGAACTTGAGGAAGCCGTAAAGGCCTCACGCGCGAGCGAAGTATTCTTCTCGATCGGGACTTCCGGTGTGGTTCAACCAGCCGCCACCCTGGCATACGCTGCGCGAAACAACGGATCCGTGCTGGTGGAGATCAACGCCGAGCCGACTCCGTTAACTCCCAAGGTGGATTTCGCCCTTCACGGGAGATCCGGCGAGATTTTACCTGACCTGGTCAGGGCCTGCTGGCCGCAAGGTTGACTCTTGCTGATGCAAGCCCTTGGTTGCTGGCTCCTAGGGACGCCAATCCGCCAAACTCTCGCCGAGTTTGGTGATCCGCTCTCTCATGATGACCGCCAGAATACCCAGCAATAACAGGATCACACCGGTACAACCGATCAGTACGACCGTGCTGATGGATTTTAAGACACTATAAAGCACCGTGATCACTCCGATGACCACGATAACAATGGGGGTAATTGTGAGGCTGCGGGAGCGGATGATGACCCCGTACAGAAGAACCACCATGGATTGCAGGAACAAAACGAAGAAATACATCAACTGGCCGGAATGCAGCATCTGAATATAGGTTGTTCCCAACAATACGAGTTGCGAAACCATGCCCATCAGGAAGGCCCATTTTCTGCTGCCGATACGGGTTAAGAGATAATGCTGGATCATACCGAGCAGGGCGGCGCCCATCGAGAAGAATTGTGGTTCATCCACTTTTAATTCCCTCAACAGGATGAAATAAGACAGAAGATAAAGGGCATTGGCGGGAAATCCCAGCCAGACGTTTCTGCGTCGATACGCCTCCATGGAAACCATGGTCGCGGTAACTGCCGCAGGAATGGCGGCGGAGAGTCCACCCTTGAGCGGGGCAATCACCGAGGTGATGATTCCAATCCCGATCCCGCTCGTCCAGAGTACGAATCCCCAGGTGAGCGGACGGTTTTCCGGCATGGACCGTGCGTCTTTTTGCAGAAAACGGCCTGCCGCATAATAGACCGCGGACACGGTGGCAATTGGCAGGAACCACTCGTTCCAATGAAAGGTGCGCAGTGTATAAACAAGAGCAAGCACAAACGAGAGGGTCACGCTGTATCCCAAAACAGGTTGTTGATAAAGCA
The DNA here is from genome assembly GCA_021414245.1 of Chloroflexota bacterium. Classification (GTDB taxonomy): domain Bacteria; phylum Chloroflexota; class Anaerolineae; order Anaerolineales; family Villigracilaceae; genus Villigracilis. The sequence goes on along the minus strand of JAIOOU010000017.1, from coordinate 497,641 downwards.
GGCTGTAAATCAGAAAGAACATTGCATACAAGCCAAAACAAACCATTGCAACACGCGGCTCGTCCACCCCTTTAATGAGCAAGTATCCTGCATTTCCAAGGGCAAGCACCCCCGCGATTGCGCGGATCGGCCATGCCAGCAGCCGCGGCTTGTGGTAGGTCTTATGCAAACCCGCGTCCAGGCCCAGCCAGGTCAGGCTGGCCGCCAGTGCGATGTATGCGAAATCAGTGATGTTAAAGTCCCGCAGGATCATGCAGGCTGCTGTTGACAGGAAAACTTGTGCCCCGGCCTCGAAAAGGCTTTCACTACGCACAAACATTTCGAGGATGAACAGGGCGGCAACGACCAGCATATACCAGCCGCTGAATTCCTTTGGCACGATCAGGGCGCTGAAGCAAATGATGCTGCCAAGTGCCAGGGCGCTGTTACGCAGCATTTCGCCCCATTCCCTTCTTTCGCGTACCAGCAGGCCGGATCCAAAATACAGGATGGCCAGAGCCGTTAAGGCCGGAAGCCACAGGTCGAGTTTGTAGAATCCCAGCCAATAATAGATCGTGAGGGACAAAAACCCGGCCGGCAGGTACCCCAAAACCGGCTTTCTGCGGACAAGGACGTTCAGCAGGAACACCAGGGTATGGATCCCAAAGCAAAATGCTGCCTGGCCTGGAAACTTGATTCCCCGATCAAAAAGAAGAACCAGGTTTGCAACCGTCAAGATGCCACTGCCGCCCCAGATAAAAGCTGCCAGCGGACGCGGATGTTTGAAAAGCCGGCTAAAGAGCATGTCGAATCCGAGCCAGACCGAACTGAAAGCCAGAAAATAATAGGGAATTTCCACAACTTTGTTTTCGTTTAGAAGCAGATAGACCGCCATGCCTGCCAGAAGCTGTGGACCGGCCTCAAGCCAGCCGTTTGCGCGCATGAACATTTCCACTGTAAAGATGATTGCGATCCCGATAATGAAATAACCGGCCAACTCTTTTTCAACGGAAAAGGCGCTGATGGAGACGAGCGCGCCAAGCACCAGACCAGATAGGCGCAGCATCTCTGACCATGAGTCTGCCAGCCCTCTTTGAGATTCGCGGCCTTTGATCCAAAGCCCTGCCAGATAATATAAGATTGCCAGCGTCGTCAATAAAGGCAGCCAGATGTCCAGTTTGAAATACGCAAGATTATAGAAAACGGCCAGCGATGTATACGCGGCAGGTATATATCCGTAGATCGCCTTTCGTTGAATCAGGGTGTAGATCAGGAAAAAGATCGCAAGGATCGTAAAACAAATGGAAATTCGTTGCAGATCCCTTTCGCCGATCAAAGCCATACTGGCAGTGAAAGCCAGCATGGCACCCAGCCCTCTGGCGGGCCAGGTTAACGGACGGGGATGATGAAATGTGCGGGAGAAAATCAAATCCAGACCGAGGATGATCAGACTCAGCACCATCAGGGTGTATGTGGATTCAAAAATTTTGAAATCCATCAGGATCAAATATGAGGCCAGGGACAGGAATAGATGCCCCCCGGCCTCAAAGATACCCTGCTTGCGGCTGTACATTTGAATGATGAAGAGCAGACCGGTCACCGCAATAAACCATCCGCCGTGTTCTTTTAGTGTGACGATGGCCGTTACCGAAATAATACTTCCAAGGATCAAGCTGCTGGCCTCCAGCATTGTGCGCCAGGAGGACATGGTTTCGACCTTGCGCAAGGCCAGTCCTCCCCCAAAATATAATACGCTCAATATCGTCAAAGCGGGGAGCCAGAGATCAAAGCCATAATAATTAAGCGCATGGGTTGGGCTGATGGCCAGAGCAGCAGTGGCGGCAAATCCCAATGCGGGCAGATTGTAACGGAGGGCGTAAACTGTCAGAAAAATTGCATAAATCCCAAAAATAACCGCTGTGTGGTTGCCAACTTCCTCCCCGGAAAACGCAAAAGCTGTAAAGTTATACAAACAAAAGAAGCTCCCGAAGATTCGGGGAGGCAGCCGCCATGAGCGGGCAGCAGAAAGGTCCGGCTTGCGAAAGAGATCCGGCGCCAGGAAGATCAGGTTCAAAAGCAGGAGAGGGTAACCTGCGAAGAGGTTTAGCTTTTCGATGATCGGCAAGGCGAAAAAAGCAAAGTAGGCAATGACAAAGTTGAAGAGCGCCAGAGCCCACAGCCATCCACGCGGACGGATAAAATGCAGGACTCCGAAAATCAGAGCTGTGGCCAGGGCCATGGATAGTCCGACGGCTGTTTCATAGAAACCGCTAATTACAGCGATGGCAAAGGTTGGGATGGAGATGGACAAAAACGGCAGGCTGAATTGACTGCCGGTTTCACGGCGGTTCGCGGCCTCGCTGGATACAGATAAAAGCAGGCCCCAGATCATGGACGTCAGTGCCGCTGGAAACTCATGCCAGTTGAAGGCGATCGAGATGAACCAGGGAATGGGCAGCAGTGCAGATGCAGCGAGCCAGGGGAAGAAGACGAAGGGGAATAGGGAGTTGGAGAAAACATAGAACACAAAGGCCAGTCCCCAGGTGGCAGAGGATGCGAGATTCCAGATCGTTGAGTTCGAAGCGTCAAAAATCTGGGCGAGGAAAGCTGCCATGGAGGCACCCAGAACCGCCACCTGTACGATCTGGGCAGTCAGGAAAAGCGGCCAGGCGAATGTCCAATCCTTCCAGCGTTTAAGGGTTGAGGTACATGCGAGACCCGCCAACGCAGCCAGGCTCATCATGCAAATGAAAAACTCGGGTTTTGCCTCAAAGATCCTGCCAATATTGAAAAAGGCGGAGATGATGGCGATAAAAGCAGTGACGCTGAAGACCCGAGATTCATACAGCCAGGTTCCGCCACCCCAAATCAAGGCCATCAAGGTGGAGATGAAAACCCAATACCACGCGCTTCCCGCCCTGGATAAATGCAGAGCCTCTGCGATCACGTTTGCGGTAATGGGCAGAAGAAAGGAAAAAACAATGAACAGGGCAAAACTTGGCTGCGGCAGCCTTTTCCGAATTGCCACTGCGAGAACCCCGAAGATGAACGTTGCGAGGATCAGAATGGGGAGCCGGGCAGCCGGTGATACCGCCGCCAGGATCGCAGCCGAGGCGATTACAAAGAATGCGCCCAAATACAAGGCGATCTTGATGCTGGTTTCACTCAATAGCGTCTGCAACAGGGTCGGGCGTGGACCTGTATTTACTGGTGTCTTTGCAGGCAGGGCAGAGATCGGTTCAGCCTTGGGCAAAGGTCTGCTTGCTTGAACTGTTTGTTCAACCGGTGCGGGTGGGATGGGAACATCCGGCTTACGGGGAGCTGCTGCTGGTTGAACAGGAGCAGGCTTGGACAGGGCAGGAGGCGCAGCGCTGTCGAAATCATAACGTTTTCTAATGACTGCAGCCGTGTTTTGATCCAAAAGCCCGTTATTTTCCCAGTCACGGATCTCGTTCAACAGGGTAAACCGGTTGTTCGTCGGCAATTTATTGATCCGGCTGCGCACATTTCTTTGGGTTGCCAGATCCAGAGCGGTGAGCGCTCCCTTTCTGACGGTTTCATCCTCGTCCTTTAACGCCAGGATTTCCAGCTCATTCCGGATGGCTTCGCTGCTGTAGTTGATCTCGCTCAATTGCGCAATGGCATTCAATCGATTGATTGTTTCAGTGCTTCTTAAGTTGTTGAGAATGTTCTTGAGAATTTCAGCAGGATTCCCGCTTTCGTTGACGCTCATATTCACCTCTGATGAACTCCCTGATAGCTGGCAAGTCGCCATTCCCGACCGGCAATGTCCCAATGGCGACCAGCCTGTGCTCAGTATTATACAACCCTGCGTGTCCGGATTTGTTTCGCCGGACTTAAACTGCTGCTTTTCCTTTCTGTCTTTGTTTGTAAAAAAAGCCGTGCATAAAGCACGGCTTTTTTTGGGACTTTATTTCAAAACAACCCCACTTCTGGGTGGAAGCGTAATTTGATTTCCAGACAAATCGGGCCGGCCAAAAAGAATGGATGGCTTGTCCATGAGATCGAGATGGATGGTTTGATATTCGCTCGAAGTATTAAAAAGGATGATCAATCGTTCATTTTTATGGGACCGCTCAAATGCCATGACTTCGCCTTCTGCATGCAGGCGTTTGTATTCGCCCCGGCGCAGGGACTTGTATTTTGTGCGCAACGAGGCGCAAAGTTTTGTATATTCAAGCAGGTCATGATCCCATTGATCCTGATGCTGCCAGGGGAAGGCCTTGCGACATTCCGGATCGTGTTTTCCGTCCACTCCCACTTCATCGCCGTAGTAGATGCAAGGCGCCCCGGCCAGAGTGAACATCATCAGGAGGGCAAGCTTAAGGGCGCTCTTATCGCCGTTAACACAGGAAAGGAAGCGCGGCATATCGTGGCTGTCCAGCAGATTTAATTGCGCAAAAGTGATGTCCCGGGGGTACAGGTTCAAAATCCGGTCGACCTCATTCGCGAAGTCACAGGCGTTAATGGGATGTACACGGTCCTTGATGCCCCCGGCGGCGGAAATCACATCCAAATTTAGATGGCGCCCGCCGAAGAAGCTCATGCAGGAAGCCGTGAAGAGATAATTCATGACCGCGTCGAACTGGTCTCCTTGCAGCCATCGTTGGGCCTCATGCCAGATCTCGCCCACAATATAGGCCTGCGGGTTGATCGCGCGAACCCGTTGGCGGAATTCGCGCCAGAACTGGTCGTCATCGATCTCTCCCGGCACGTCCAGGCGCCAGCCGTCGATTCCGAATTTGATCCAATACTCTGCAACCTCAAATAGGAATTCACGCACGGCAGGTGTTTGGATGTTGAACTTTGGCAGGGCCGGGATGTTCCACCAGGCGCGATACCCGATCGTGGTCAGGCTGTCCTCTGTATTCAGGACCTTTTGCTCGTGGGGGGTCGGGTATGCCCCCCAATGCTTTTGACCATTCAGTCGTTCCTCGTCAAAATAAAACCAATCCTTGTAGGGTGACTTTTGACCGGTCTCAAGGACATGATGAAATTGCCAGAATCCGCGGCTGGCGTGATTGAACACGCCGTCCAGAATGATGTGCATGCCCCTTTTATGAGCTTCCTTCAATAATTTCTTAAGGGCTTCGTTTCCGCCAAGCAGCGGATCCACGTTGTAATAATCATAAGTATGATAGCGGTGATTGGATGCGGAGGCAAAGATCGGGTTTAAATAAATGGCATTAGAGCCCAGCTCCTGGATGTAGTCAAGTTTCTCGATCACGCCGTAAAGATCGCCGCCTTTGAATCCGTAATGCGTCGGTGCGGAATCCCAGGATTCAAATTGCATGGAAGAGGCGGGGTTGCGGTCGCTTTTCGCGAAACGATCCGGAAAAATTTGATAAAAAATTGCATCCTGCACCCATTCTGGAGTCGACATTATTTTCCTCATTATTTTGGATTTAATTGTATGACGTACATTGCATAGGGGGGGAGTTGCTCAAAAGGTTTGAATTTGGGAAAAGCTTCGCCGGTTCTTTCGGGACCGTTGGGCTGCCCCTGCCCGAACAGAACTTTGGCCTCGTAGGCAGAAACCATCATGTCTGCGCTCTTGAGCGTGAGTGCATAATCTGTGATCGATATATCGGTGAGATTGGCTAGGATCAGGATCGTTTCATTTTCATTTGCCCTTAATGCTGCGTATACGCCAGGATTGCCTGTTTCCAGCAGGGTGACAGTACCTGTCCGCATGGAGGAGTGAGCGGCCCTCAAAGCGAGCAGACTGCGGTAATGCTCCAGCAGGGATCCGGTCCGTCCGGTTTGAAGTTCGACATTAACTACTTCATAATCGTTTGCTGGCGCGCGCCATGGCATTGCCGGGGAAAAACCTGCATTAAGACCTGTACTCCACTGCATTGGCAGGCGGATGTCTTCATCCGGTTTTTGGCCCTGCATGCCAATCTCCTCACCGTAATAAATAAATGCTGTTCCCGGGGATGTCAAAAGGAGGAAGGAAGCCAGTTTGGCCCGATCCACATTCCCGTTGAGAACGGTCATGACCCGGGTTTGATCGTGATTGGTCAGAAAAGTGGCGAAGTTGAAATCCGGCATGTCTTGAAGTGCAAACTTAACCGCACTGTTGATACCGGAATTTGAGCCGCCTTTTGTGCTGTTCACGAATCCGCTGGACATTTCGAAATTGAAGATCTGGTCGAGCTGGTCTCCGGTATAGGATTTCACCACCGAGGAACCCGCTCCAAAGACCTCGCCAACCGTATAAGCCTGCGGATTTTCCGCCTTATAGGCTGTGTAAAATCCCTTGAGCCATTGGTGCGTGGCAGGCGTATTCTCACGTTTATCGCCCTCCTCGATCAAATGCTTGGCGGCATCCACACGAAAGCCATCCACGCCGATTGTGTTCAGCCAGAAGTCGGTCACTTTCAGCATGGCCCCGGTCACTGCGGGGTTGTTGTAGTTGAGGTCCGGCATGCCGCTCCAGAAAAGCCCGAAGTAATATCCTTGATTTCCCGGATACCAGCCACCGCCGCCCCTGCCTTCGTCGGACCATACATAGTAATCACGATATGGCGAATTGGGGTCGCTGTTCGCGGATTTAAACCATGGGTGCTCGCTCGAGGTATGATTGAGCACCAGGTCAATGATGACACGAATGCCGCGCTGGTGAGCCTGCGTTACCAGGTTCTTGAAATCGGCCATGCTTCCGTATTCAGGATTGACGTTGTAGTAATTAATGACGTCGTATCCGTGGTAGGAAGGGGAGGGATGGATCGGCATCAGCCAGATTGCAGTAATGCCGAGGGATTGGAGGTAATCCAGCTTTTGAGTGACCCCGTTGAAATCGCCGATTCCATCATGGTTGGTATCGTAATAGGAACGCACAAATATCTCGTAAAACACGGCGTCGCGCCACCAGTTCCCTTGAGCCTGTACGGACGTGGTCTCCACCGTTGGTGTAGGAGCAGGTACCGGCGCGGAGGAAGTGCAAGCGGACAGAAAAGTTAAGACCAGAAGAGTGGTGAAAATTCGCTTTAGCATGATTTTCCGGGGTAAAAAATTTCCCCTTCCCCGATAAGATGGGAAGAGGAAATTTAGTTGAATTGCAGAAAGGTCAACCTTTGATGCCGCCCGCCGTGAGTCCGCCCACGATTTGTTTTTGCAACGCGACATATACAAAAGCCACAGGCAGGGCCACGATCACAGCCATGGCGGCGAATCGATTCCACGGGATACTGCTGGCGTACTGGCCGGTCATGTTGTAAAGGGTCATTGCAAGAGTGTAATCCTTTGGTTGGGAAAGGAAAAGCCAGGAGGTCACAAATTCCTGCCAGTGACCGATGAAGCCCAGAAAAAAGGTCACGGCAAGCTGGGGAGCTGCGAGCGGCATGATGATCTTCCAGAAGGTCTGATTTGAATCCGCGCCGTCAATGGCCGCGGCCTCTTCAAGTTCGCGGGGGATTGTATCCAGGTATCCTTTCAGATTCCAGACCGCGAAAGGCAGTGCGCTGGCGGTCATGGCAATACCCACGCCTAGGAGTGAGTCGCGCAGATTGAAGATCAATTTCCCTTTTGCGCCCCCGTCACAGGCAAATAACGGCATAAGGGCCATGACGTCCTTGCCGCAATCGACCAATTTGAAGTTGTTTAATAAAAGGTAAAGTGGAGTCACCAGACCGACGGCCGGCATCAGCAACGGGATGAACACCAAAACCATCAGGACTTCGCGCATTCTAAAATTGAAGCGCGAGAAGGAGTACGCTGCCGTCACTGCCACCAGTAAAGCCACTGCGCCGACTCCGAAGGAAAGCATGACACTGTTCTTGAGGAGTTCGTTGAAGGTGACCGGGTTTCCGGTTGGATGATCCAGCACCTGTTGATAAGCGCCCAGGGATATTTCTTTTGGCAGGAGTTCCAATGAGGAGGGCCGTGTGGTCTTGGAACTGAACGAAAGGGTCAGGATGTACATGATCGGGAACATCACACTGCCAAGGATTAGCAGACACATGACTTGCAGCAATATCTGCCTCCAGAGCGGCAGATTCCTGCCGCTGGTTTGACCGGAGGTGTTGATATTCAAAAAGCGGATAAGCAGGTTCTTGCTGACGGCTGGGGAGTTGGTTGTCATCTTAGCTCTCCGAGTAGTTTTGTGTGGCACGTGTAATACGATTGGTGACCAGCAGGACGACCAGTGCAATGAAGAAGATGATCACCGCAAAAGCGGCTGCAACACCAAACCAGCGCAGGTTCCGGACGAGGTTGTAGGCAAACGTTACCAGAAGTTCCGTGGATCGGGCCGGCCCCCCACCGGTCATAAAAAATACGAAGTTGAACAAGTTAAAAGACAGGGTAAATCCGTAGACCGCTGCCGGGATCATTGCAGGCCTCAGAAGAGGGACCGTAATGTTCCAGAATTGTTGATTACCGGTCGCGCCGTCAATCGAAGCGGCCTCGTAAAGGTCCCGGGGAATGCTTTGTAATGCGCCTGTGGCGACCACGGACATGAATGGCCAGCCCAGCCAAAAATTCGCGATCATCATGGAATAATAGGCAAGGGTCAATGGGGCGCCGGGTAGAAACCCGGGAATGGGTGGCGTGAATTCGGTCAGCCAGCGCAGTCGAACCGGATCCGTTTGTCCCAGCAGGCCCGTGAGAACAGTTAGAAATTGATTCATGGCCCCATATTGCTCATCGAATATATTGCGCCAGACTGTCGCCACCACAATGGGGGGGACCACAACCGGAAGAATATATAAGGCCCGGTAGATCTTTTTGAGCCATAGCCCTTCGGTATTCAGGACGGTTGCGATCAAAACGCCGGCGGGCACATGCAGCATTACATTGCTCAAAGCCCACCAAAAATTGAACTCAAGCACGCGGAAGAAATTGAAATTCTCGACAGGCAGCGAGCCGGTCAGGATGTCAATATAATTTTTAAAACCGATGAATTTCAGGTCGGGTGAACTTAGGCCAAGCAGCAGGTCTTTGGTTTCAAAATTTGTGAATGAAATTACGAGCTGGTAAATTAATGGATAGAATGTGATCACCCCCATGATCAGGAAGGCCGGCACAAGATAATAATAAGGCAGCAGATTGCGTTGTTTTTTTGCCTTTTGAATTTGTTTATTATTCGCCAGCGCCATGGTCTTCTCTCCTGATAGGAATAATCATATTTGGAGCGGACGGTGTTACACCGTCCGCTCCATTGTATTACAAATTTCAAGATCTAAGCTTATTTGGGTTTGGTGGCGCCTTCGAAACCAGCCTTGACCCAGTCAGCAGCGGGAGTGCCTGCTTCAAAGACCTGGTCGGTTCCGCAGAAATTACCCCAATAGTTGCCCATGGATTCTGACTGGGGGCGGAAGTAGGAGGTGGCAAAAGCGTCGAGCAGGCTCTTGATCAATGGATCGGTTACTTCCACGGTATTGTTGGCAGGAACGTGTCCGGCATCATTCATCATGGCAGTTTGAGCGGCAGCGTTGGTCAGGTACATTGCAACTTCGAGGGCAGCTTCCGGGTTGGCGCTGTTCGGGTTGAAGTAGTAGCCATCCACACCCAGGAGCGGGTTGGAAGGACCACCGGGGCCGGCGGGCAATGGAGCTACAGCGAGTTTGTCACCCAAAGCCTTGCGGTAATCGCCCATGGCCCAGTTGCCATTGGTAATGGCGGCAACAGTGCCTTCAGTGAAGGGGGCGAGACCATCAGCATCATTCTTGGGCCAGCCGTTCGCCTTGGAGATCTGATAGAGGTCATTGAGATAGGAGACCGCTTCGGTGACCTTGGCCTGGTTGGCTTCGTCGGTGACGAAATTGAAGTCTGCATCGAAGATTTGGCCGCCGAAGGAGCCGAAAAAGCCCCATTCATGGTAGCAGCCGTAGGTGATGGAGACCGGTGTGCCGCCTTCCATCAAAGCCTTGAGTTCATCGGTGGTGGCGGGAGGAGTGGCGAGCATATCGGTGTTGTACCAGAAAGCAACGGCTTTCAAGGATTCAGGAACACCATAGAGCTTGCCTTCGTACATCATGCCGCCCTTGGCGAGGTCGCTGTAGTCAGCGAGTTTGCCGGCAGCCAGATCGGTGATGTCCATGATCAATCCACCGCGTACCTCGGAACCGAGGTTGTCGTTGGGGGCGATGAACATGTCTGGTCCGCCGCCTGCGGCCACGTCGGTTTCGTATTTGGTGAAGATGTCATTGAAAGGAACCTGAAGGACGTTGATCTTATATTGAGGAAGATCGATCGCGGCTTGGGCAAGAATGCCAGCCAGGGCGGTCTCTTCAGCAGAGCCGGTGCCGTAGGCATGCCAGAAGGTGACTTCGATGGGCTCAGCGGCGGGGGCCTGGGTGGCAGCCGGGGCTTCGGAACCAGCGGGGGCTTCAGTTGCAGCCGGGGCTGATCCACCACAGGCGGTCAAAGCGATGCTGGCGATCACCAACAGGCTGAATAAAATGCTTAACTTTTTCATTACTCTTCTCCTTACTTAGGATAGTTTTAGATGGTGTGTTGATTACACTGGGACAATTTTATCATGGGCAGTACGACGGGTCACTTTGAACGGGTTATCACCTCCTTTATTCGGTTGCGGCCACCTGTTTAATTTCAGCCGAAAGTGCTTCCTTGGATACAGGATTTTTTCTTTCAATTGCATCGTGAATGGCAATATTGATTGCCTGCACGGTAGCACCCATTAGAGAGGAGCGTTTTCCAAGCATTGCGGTCGTAATATGAACACCCTGTTCCGAAGCCCGCAGGGAACGTTCCCGGACTGCCTGACGAATGGAGGTCGTCAGGAGGTCGCCGGCCTGCGCAACGCCGCCGCCAATGATCACGGCTCCCGGGTTGAATAAATTGACGAGACCCGCAATCGCGATACCAATAAATGTGCCTGCACGCATAATGATCTCCTGTGACGGCAGATCTCCACGCCGCGCTGCCTTGGCAACCTCCTGGGCGGTCAGGTTCTCCACGGGAATATTGGATAACAGGGTTCGTTTGCCTGATTTCACCAATTCCCTGGCTTGCTGTGCAATGGCATGCCCGCCTGCAAAGGCCTCCATGCAGCCCCGGTTTCCACAAGTACATAATGGACCGTTTTCATCGATGGTCAAATGGCCGATCTCACCAGCAGAACCAGTGGTGCCACCATAGATCTGTTGATTAATAATCAATCCTGCGCCAATGCCGGAACCGACTTTTATAAAGGCCAGATTTTTTTCTCCACGGCCTGCGCCATAAGCCCATTCACCCAGGGCACCCAGTTCTGCGTCGTTGTTAAGGGAAACAGGAATGCCCCATTGTTTCTGAAGGGAGTCGCGAATCGGATACCCGTCCCAACCCGGCATAATTGGTGGAGAAACAACGATCCCGGCATCGGTAATGACCGGCCCTGGAACGCCAACTCCAACCGCCATGATCTGGGAAATGTTGATGCCGGAGTGGGCCAGAAGTTCCTTCAGGATACGGTCCGCTTCGGCCAGGCAGATTTGGGGACCTTGATTAATGTCAAAGGAAAGGGAGATTTCTTCGATTATTTTTGCTGAGAAATCAGCAACGGCTATATTAATGTGAGTGGCACCCATGTCAACCGCAGCGACCAATCCTCGTTTGGGGTTGATTTCAAGTACAACAGGGGGGCGGCCATTTGGGGTCGCACGGCTTTCTGCCTCGAGAATAACCCCGTTTTCGAGTAAATCAGTAACAATCATGCTTACAGCGGCGCGGGTCAATCCCATCTGATCAGACAGGTCTGTTCTCGAAATGCCATTGGAAGCAAAGCGGATCAGGTCCACTGCAGAATGTTTGTTAAAATTCTTAATATTTTGATTGGCTGGTATCCAATAAAACATGGTTTATACACCTGAATCAAACAATACTTCTTATGCCTATCTTGGTTAATAATAGCATAGAATTCTATTAAATCAAGTGTTTTAACAAACCTCGACCTTAAAATTTCTATGCTTAATTAACTAAAAGACCGGGCATTTCAGCCCGGTCTTTTAGTTAATTTTAGGTTATGGCTTTGTTATCGAACTGCCTGTTCGGTTTCGGCATCGAAGATGTGGAATTTATCCATATCGAAGATAAACTGGGTTTGATTGCCGACCCGCAAGTGGGAGCGGGGATCAACCCGGCCAACAAATGTGTTTTTTCCGCTGACGAGATAAAGCAGGGTTTCGTTGCCCATGAGTTCGGTAACGTCGACCTTGGCGGAGATTTTTTCACCGTGAATGTTATTCGGCGCGAATTCAGGATCGTGGATATTCTCGGGGCGGATGCCAAACACGACTTTCTTTCCGTCCATGCCTTTGTAGGGTCCAGAGAGGTTATCCGGGATTTGAACTTTGAAATCCTCGGTGTCCACGAAGAATTTATTGCCGTTCTTTTCGATTTTTGCCGGAAAGAAATTCATCGAAGGGGAGCCAATAAAACCGGCCACGAAGAGGTTGTTGGGGCGGTCGTAGAGGTTTTGGGGAGTATCCAGCTGCTGAAGGTTTCCCTTGTTGATGACCGCAATGCGGCTTGCCATGGTCATCGCCTCGGTTTGGTCATGAGTCACATAAATGAATGTGGTCTGCAGCCGTTGATGAAGCTTGCTGATCTCGGCGCGCATTTGCACGCGAAGTTTGGCGTCTAGGTTTGAGAGGGGTTCATCAAACAGGAAGACCTTCGGTTCCCGCACGATGGCGCGGCCCACTGCCACACGCTGGCGTTGACCGCCCGAAAGCTGTCGTGGTTTACGCTGAAGCAGATCCTGGATCCCCAAAATATCCGCGGCTTCGTTCACGCGTCGTTTGATTTCATCCTTGGGCGTTTTGCGCAATTTTAGGCCAAAGGCCATGTTGTCGTACACGGAAAGATGTGGATATAACGCGTAGGATTGGAATACCATGGCAATATCGCGGTCTTTCGGTGCAACATCGTTCACCACACGGTCACCGATTTTGATTTCGCCAGCGGTAATCTCTTCCAATCCGGCCAGCAGGCGCAGGGCCGTGGTTTTTCCACAGCCGGACGGGCCGACCAAAACGAGAAACTCTTTGTCCTCAACAGTGATGTCGAGGCCTTTGATGATGGTTAGATCACCAAACTTCTTTTGCACATTTTGGAATGTTACACTTGCCATGATATCCTCCAGTCAATAGAATATAGTGGGGTAATTATAATCCCAGACTGGTGCTAGACAATGACGATTTTTCCGGTTCTGGCTGATTCGAGCAGGGCCAGGATCACGGCTACATTTTTTCGGCTGTCCTCCAGGGGGATGCGCTGGGGGCTGCCCAGCAGGACTGTGTCACACATGTCCTCCACCTCACCGAGATACAATTCCCGGCCGGGGACCTTGATCGTCTCAGTTTCACCGTTTCGGGTCAGATAAATCTCATTATGGCTTCCCGGTTTGAAAGGGTTCGGTATGTTTAGAATCCCTTCGCTGCCGACGATCTCCATCATCGAACGGGCAGGCGATTTGAATCCGCAATCGAATTGCATATGGATTCCCTCCTTGAATTTCATTTGCCCGATGAATGAATCATCGCTTCCTCCCCGACCCGTAACCTGCCAGCCAAACACTTCAAGCGGTTCGGCACCGACGAGCGTGCGCCCGAACGAAATGGGATAACAGCCTACATCCCAAATACTGCCTCCACCCATGTCGCTCATCCAGCGGTAATTCCCCTCACGCTCGAGGGTAAAAGTGAAGGCGCCCTTGATCAGCTGGATCCTTCCAAGGACGCCGCTGTCCACCAGTTCTTTGGCCTTCAAGGTCTGGTCGTGATGGCGATACATAAAGGCCTCGGCCAGAACCTTTCCTGTTTCACGGGCGGTCTTTGCCATCTCGTCCATCTCGCCCAGGCTGAGACCCATTGGCTTTTCGCATAAAACATGTTTTCCCGCCTGCAGGGCCCTGGCCGTCCATTCTGCATGCAGGTGATTCGGCAGGGAGTTGTAAATGACATCGATCTCGGGGTCTTCGAGCAGGGCCTCGTAAGATCCGTAGGCCCGCGGAATCTTCCATTCCCGGGCATATTCATCAGCCGAAACCTGGCTCCTCGAAGCGACGGCCAGTAACCGGGTCCGCTCTGATGCGTTCAAGGGGTTGATCAGGGCGCGATTGATCCGTGCCGTCGACAGTAAGCCCCAATTAAGAATTTTTTCCATTGAATTGTCCTTTGAAAAGAATGAAGATGGATGCGAGCATGGCCATCAAAAAGAGGATCAGGATCGAAAATCCAAACTGCAGACCCAACAAGTCACTTGCCCAACCGATCACCCACGGACCGAAAACACCCCCCAGGCCTGCGAAAGTAAAGAGCGTTCCGAGAATGGTGTTGCCATTTTCCGGGTGAGAATCTGAAACTGCTGCGGTGATGGTGGGGAACATGATGGACAGGAAAAGACCTGAAATGGGCAGAAGCCAGGCAAATTCTCCCGGGCCGAACAGCCCGGCGGCGATGCAGATCACGGCGCCCAGGGTCATGAAAAGGATTGATCGTAAATATCCTATTCTCTGCACAAAAAAACCTCCAAGCAAACGCCCGAGCATGAGCATGGCAAAGAACATGGAAAGGGATTGATTGCTGGCTTGCACCTCAAAATGATGAATTTGCTGCAGGTATGTGACCAGCCAGGAGGCCAGGCCGATCTCGAGCGCGACGTAAAATGTGATTAGGGAATAAAACCAGGGGAGCTGTTCCTTGAATGCGATTTGCGGCAGGTGACGGAAGTCCAGCTGTGTTTTTTTCTCTGCCTTCGGAAATCTCAGGAAGGCAAAAATAAACACAAACAGCGCGATCAATAGAATGTCCCAGCGATAGATCATGCGCCAGGAAATGCTCAAACTCAGGAGCCAGCCTGCGAAGAGCGGTGCCATTAACGAGCCAAGTCCGTGCAACATGGCCATAAGATTAAGATAGAGCCCTTTTCTTTCATGGTGCAGGCTGACGATGATGGCATTCGGGCCCAGCTCAAGCGCACCCAATCCCATGCCAAGAATAAAAAGGGACCCGGACAGGAGGATCGCGGACTGAAAAAAGCTGTACCCGCTGACACCGATCCCTAGGAATACGCCGGCAAGCAGGATTGCGCTTTTCAACCCGAAACGATCGGCCATTAAACCGGTGATCAGGGTGGCTATTAAGAAGCCAAAATACTCGCCGAAGAAAATATTCCCTCCCGTTCCGTAACTGATGTGCAGTTCCGCCAGCATGGACGGCAGGGTTGGCCCCTTTAGGTTGTCGGTAAATCCAAATACAAAGAAAGAAAGAAAACAGCCGGCTGTGAGAAGAAAGATCGTTGTCTTTGAGGGTTTATTTTGCATGTTGAGCCAAATTATAACGGGTCCGGCTATATTACTCAGCCGGACCCGTTATAAAGTGTTAAGTTGAAACATCCTCGCGAATGTTTTAAGTCAGTGAAACACCGATTAACCGTCCTATGCCAAAGGTCAACAGAGCGGCGGCAATCCCAACCAATACCTGGCGTGTGCCCGAAAACAGAATGCCACGACCCGTCATCAAAGTGATTGCGGCCCCTATAATGAACAAGCCCACGCCGCTGACTGCCAGGCTGATGTAGATTGCGAGATTTCCGCTCCAGAACAAAAATGGGAACAAGGGGAAGATCGCACCGACTGCAAATAAGAAGAAGGAGGTGAAGGCAGCCTCGTAGGCTGAGCCTCCCAATTCTTCAGGGTCAATTCCGAGTTCTTCGCGTGCAAGGGTGTCCAAAATACTCCCTTTATCCGCCATCATGTGGGCTGCCAGTTCACGCGCACGCTCCTCGGGCAGTCCCTTCGATTGATAGATCAGGGCCAATTCCTCCTGTTCCTGTTCTGGGCTTTCAGCGATTTCCTCCGCCTCGATCTTGATCTGATTTTCATAAAGTTCCCGCGAACTTTGCACGGAAAGCCACTCGCCCAGGGCCATGGACCCGGCTCCTGCCAGCAGTCCCGCCATGCCTGCGATTAACACCGCGGAATTGGAATCTGTTGCCCCGGCCACGCCCATGACGAGGCTCAAAATGGAGACCAGCCCATCATTGGCTCCCAGTACTGCAGCGCGCAACGCATTCCCGCCGCCAGCACGGTGGCGGCCTTCCATTTGTGCCACGCTTCCGCCGGGAAGGCCGCGGCTTGAATTGGATGCCATCGAGATCAGCCGGGCATGAGACTTTTCATCCTTTGAAAATTCCCTGGCCTCTGCGTCGGCTTGACCATCATAAGCCATGCTGTCGGCTTTTTCATTTCCTGTGATGGTGGGCAGAACAAATTGCGGTCCGAAGCGTTTCGCAAGCCAGATCAGGATCCGGGTCCGACCGGTTGGTTTGCGTGGGGGAATCGGGACATGCAGTTCTTCCAGTTTCCTGTCCCATGCAGCAGCATGTTTTCCCTCGCTGGCGGAAAGCCGCTTGTAGACTTCGGCCATTTGCGGCTGTTTTTCTGCTTCCGCCAGGGCGAGGTAGAGGGCGGCTCCATCGATCTCCTTTTGACGGTTGGCGAGATATCGTTCCGCATCCTTATTGTTTGCCATATTTCCTCCTGGAAATATAAAAAAACCAACGGGGAGTTGATCCCCGTTGGCGCTTGTTGATTATATTCTCAACGCATCCCAGCCGGCGTATTTTGCTTCAGTGCCCAACTCTGCTTCGATTCTAAGGAGTTGATTGTACTTGGCGACCCGATCTGAGCGGGCGGGCGCTCCTGTTTTGATCTGGCCGGTATTGAGTGCCACAGCCAGGTCTGCGATCGTTGCGTCCTCCGTTTCACCGGAGCGGTGGGAGGTGACTGCACGCCAGCCGGCTCGTTGACACAGATCAACGGCTTCAATGGTCTCACTGAGCGAACCGATCTGGTTTACTTTTACGAGCAGCGCGTTGGCTGCATTTTCCTTGATGGCTTTGCGCACCCGTTCCGGGTTGGTGACCAGCAGGTCATCACCGACGATCTGCAGCTTGTCGCCGAGCTGTTTGGTCATCAGGCTCCAGGAACTCCAGTCATCCTGTGCGAGTCCGTCCTCAATGGAAACGATCGGGTAATC
This sequence comes from Chloroflexota bacterium, assembly GCA_021414245.1. Taxonomy (GTDB): domain Bacteria; phylum Chloroflexota; class Anaerolineae; order Anaerolineales; family Villigracilaceae; genus Villigracilis. The sequence continues at coordinate 480,650 of JAIOOU010000017.1, read as the reverse complement.
ATTAACCCATTTCGTCCAGAATTCCACCATTTGTTCACCGGTCAACTCCCGGCCTTCCTTGCGCAGGTTATATTTCTTGGTTTTTTCATCGTAAAGTTCGGAAGCGGCGGGGTCGAGTGCAATCGCAACTTCCTTGCCCCGGCCAGCCTTGAACCCCGCTTTTTCAATGGCTGCCAGAATTAATTCAATGGCTTCATTGTTTGCCTTGAGGGCAGGTGCATAGCCGCCCTCGTCGCCGACCAGGGTGCCGTATCCTTTATCCTTAAGGACTGATTTCAAGGCATGATAAATCTCAGCCCCCCAGCGGACGCCTTCCGTGAAGGAGGGTGCGCCAAATGGCATGACCATGAATTCCTGCATATCCGTGCTTTGCCAGCTGGTGTGCGCGCCGCCGTTCATGATGTTCATCATGGGGACGGGCAGGACGTGCGCGTATACGCCGCCCAGGTATCGATATAAAGGCATGCCAAAGGAGTTTGCAGCCGCTTTTGCAACGGCCAGACTGACGCCCAGGATCGCATTTGCTCCCAGTTTGGATTTATTGGCAGTACCATCCAGGCCAAGTAATTCGCTGTCGATGCCCTTTTGATCCGATGCGTCCCATCCGAAGAGGGCATCCGAAATGACACCATTCACATTTGCAACAGCCTTGGATACACCCTTGCCGAGATAACGCTTTTTGTCGCCGTCGCGCATTTCAAGGGCTTCATGTTCGCCTGTGGATGCGCCGGAAGGGACCGCTGCACGGCCCCATGCGCCGTCCATTAAAACCACTTCCACTTCTATGGTGGGATTGCCGCGTGAATCGAGAATTTCGAGCGCGGAGATGCTTTCGATCGTAGTGTCCATTTTTATCTCCTGGGGTTTAATCTTTGTGAAATAATGTATCAAGTATAATCGCATTTCATCAGGTGAGGTCATTTTGAGCGCGCAACCGGATTCTGATCCGCGGGATCTAAAAAAATATTATTTCAAGGCAACGCCTATGCGGCGGTTTTTGTTGTGGTTCGCCGGAAAACTTCTTCGTTTCGGCATGGTTTTGCGCGTGGAAGGTCTCGAACATCTTCCCCTGGATGGTCCTGTGGTTATTGCGGCAAACCATGTCGCGAATCTGGATGTTTTTCTCATGCAATTTGCGGTTCCACGGACGATCTGCTTTATGGGTAAGGTTGAATTATTTAATACCCCGCTTGACCCAATTTTGCGTGTTTTGTGCGTTTTTCCGGTTCATCGTGGAGAAAAGGATGAATGGGCTTTTCGTCATGCGGCAAAGGTCCTTGCGGGTGGCGGAGTATTGGGGATGTTCCCCGAAGGGAAAAGCTCAAACGGAAGGGGGTTGGGAGTCGCAAAAACAGGCACTGCTCGAATGGCGCTTGAGATGAACTCCCCGATCATTCCATTGACTGTAGTGGGGTCCGATCATGTTTTCAGGCAGTTTCCCGGCCGTTCCGCCGTGACCGTGCGCCTGCTTCCGGCCATTTTGCCAAATCCCGGCGAAACACCCCTTTCACTAACCGACCGTTTGATGTTCAGCCTGGCATCCGCCTTGCCGGAGGGTATGCGCGGGGTGTACGCAAAGGTGCCGAAAGGATTTGGGTGATTTTGGGGCATTCCGGCAGGTTAACAATACCGTTAAGATGGTGAATGCATCTTCTCTTGTCATATTTCGTATTAGGTGTAAAATTAACTTAAATCCTGGGAGTTGTTCCCCGGAAATCTTAGAAAAAGGAGATTCCATCATGTTATTTTCACCCAAAGAAAAAGGCCAGGGCCTTGTTGAATACGCATTAATCCTCGTTTTGGTAGCCATTGTCGTTATCGCGGCTCTTATGATTCTCGGACCGATCATCGGCAACGTGTTCAGCAAGATCAACTCCAGTCTGTCCGGCGTCTAATTTACGTCATAAAACAAAAAAGCCCCGTCAAAAGACGGGGCTTTTTTGTTTTACTTCTTTGATTTTTCCTTTGCGGCTTTTAGCAGGCCGACGAAAAGAGGGTGAGGTCTCATCGGACGCGATAGAAATTCAGGATGGAATTGGCTTGCGACCATGTACGGATGATCCGCAAGTTCAACGATCTCCACGAGCCTGCCGTCAGGCGAGAGACCCGAGAACACCATTCCGTGACTTTCAAAATCAGCCCGGTAGGCATTGTTAAACTCAAAGCGGTGACGATGCCTTTCGTCCACGTGCGGGACACCGTAAGCGGCGGCGGCCTTTGTTCCCTTTTGAATCAGACACGGGTAGAGTCCGAGCCGCATGGTTCCCCCCATATCCGTGATCGAGCGCTGGTCGATCATCAAATCGATGACCGGGTGTTCCGTGCCCCGGTCAAATTCGGACGAATTGGCATCCTCGAGGTCGAGCACATGGCGGGCAAAGTCGATGGACATGACCTGCATTCCCAAACACAATCCAAGATATGGGACCTTGTTTTCGCGTGCATAGCGGGCTGCGAGGATCTTGCCTTCAATACCCCGGGAACCGAAACCGCCTGGAACGAGCACGGCATCAGCCTTTTTGACGATATCCCAACCCTTCTCTTTTTCAAGGTCGGCGGAGTGCACCCAGCCGATCTCCACTTCAACTCCGTTTGCGAGTGCGGCATGTTTCAGTGCCTCGCGAACAGACATATATGCATCCTGCAGTTCCACATACTTGCCGACCAGGGCAACTTTTACCGTTGGCTTGGGTTTACGAACATCCTCGACAAGTTTCTTCCACGGCCGCATGTTCGGTTTTCGTTTTGCGGTTAGTCCAAGCTTGTCAAGCACAAGATCGCCCACACCCATTTTTTCGAGCAGGAGGGGGACCTCATACAAAACATCCGCAGTTTTCATCGGGATGACCGAATCTCGATCCACATCGCAGAAGAGGGCGATCTTCTCGCACAGTCCCTTGTCCACATCCTGATCCGCGCGCGCAATAATGATGTTCGGCGAAATACCGATTGAACGAAGGGCGGCCACGGAATGCTGGGTGGGTTTGGTCTTGATCTCGCCCGTCGCACCGATGGTGGGCAGCCAGGTGACATGCACGAACAGGCAATTCTCCCGGCCGACTTCATTGCGGAGCTGGCGGAGCGCCTCCAGAAAGGGCTGGGATTCGATATCACCGACTGTCCCGCCCACCTCCAGAATCACGATCTCGCCGCCGGTCTCCTTTGCCACCAGACCGATCCTGCGTTTGATTTCATTGGTGATATGCGGAATGACTTGGATGGTGCCGCCCAAATAATCGCCGCGGCGTTCCTTGGAGATGGTCTCGGCATAAACCTGCCCGGTTGTGAAGTTACTGACCCGGGTCAGGCGATTGTCAATAAATCTTTCATAATGACCGAGATCCAGATCCGTTTCTGCGCCGTCATCCAGCACATAGACTTCTCCATGTTGATATGGAGACATGGTCCCCGGATCAACATTAATGTACGGGTCGAGTTTTTGGACGGCGACGTTAAAGCCGCGTTCCTTGAGCAGTAATCCCATGGCTGCGGCAGTGACGCCTTTTCCAACCGATGAAACCACGCCGCCTGTAAAGAATAAATATTTGGTAGTCATGGATGCCTCCTGATAATAAATGGTTGCGTTTCTGAAAACACAAAAAGAATGGGGAGGGCGTTGAAGCCCTCCCCATTTGGGGTTGTGCATGTTCCGGAGTGTTGATGTCGTATCGTCTTCATCCGACCAGTTTAACCAGATCTTCTGCGGCGCGTCTCATCTCGAGGAAGATCATACCGAGCTTGGCATCCTGGCGGGACATGGCTGTCAAAACGGCTTCATCCCCGATCGCGGTCAATACGATGGCACCCTTGTCGCCCTTGATGTAAACCTGCTCGAGACCGCCACGCCCCAGTTCGCCCGAAATTCGCTCGCCCAGGCTGAGCATGGCCGCTGACATGGCTGAAACCCGATCCTCTTCGACACCCTGCTGCAGAGCGGACGCCATGATCAGGCCGTCCACGGATACAACTGCGGAGGCTTCGATATCGGGTGCGGCCGCCTGCATGTTGCGCAGGCGCTCCACCATTTGATCAGAACGTGATTTTGCCATGACTTGCTCTCCTGGGAAAGTGGGTTACCCCACCACTGTGTAATTAATTATCTTGAGTTTACCAGAAAAATAATTTTTCGAGAATTGTTCGGGCTTTTCAATTCCGAAATTTGCAGAATTTGACCCCTTTTCTTCTTCATGTTAAACTTATCGATTGCCATGATGAAATTCCTTTCCCTCTTCTCATTGTTTTTTATCGTGCAAGTGGAGAATATTTCCATTACCTCCCCTTTGTCCGGCGATATATTGCGCGGACAGGTCCAGATTGTGGGAAATATGAATATTCCCGGGTTTTCATCGGCTGAACTGGCGTTTTCCTACGCTTCGAACCCCGCCGACAGCTGGTTCACGATTCAGACTTTTCCCCAACCAGTGGCGAATTCGATCATCACCACCTGGGACACTTCCTCATTAACGGATGGGGATTATGTTCTGCACTTGCGTGTATACCTTTTGGATGGTTCCTCGCAGGATGCCGTGGTTTCAGACCTGAAGATCAGAAACGACCTGATCCTGCCGAGCGAGACGCCAACCCCAGATTTTTCGGTACCTTTCTTTGAGGATTCGTCCCCGGTTGCAACCGTGATTCCCCCGACAGCCGCGGTCGTCTTTCCCTCCTCGACGCCGTTGCCTGCCAACCCGGCCTCGGTGACGAATTCATCCATCTACGTGAACTTTACGCGCGGCGGATTGCTGGTTTTGGTCCTGTTTGTTTTTCTGGGTATATTTTTGAGGTTCAGAGGCCGGTCATGACCCATATGACCGTTTCGATTTCCCTGCTTGAAATACATGTTTTATGTGGAACTAAATAATGACAGAAAACACCTTTCTCCTTGTCGGCTTTGGAAACCCGGGCCGCGAATATATTCATACCCGTCATAACATCGGGTTCATGTTGATCGACCACATTGCCCTGCGTTTGAACGCACAAGGCATGAAACTGCAATCCAAGGCCATCGTGATCTCATCAATATATGAAGGCCGCAAGATCATCCTTGCCAAACCGCAGACCTATATGAACCTGTCCGGCCAATCGGTGCAGGGACTTTTGCATTTCTACAAATTGCCCAACGAGAATCTTCTGGTGGCACATGACGACCTGGATATTCCCTTTGGAACCATTCGCATTCGTCCCGGCGGGGGACCGGGCGGGCAGCGCGGCATGGCAGACACCATCGACCGGCTCGGTACGAAGGAATTTCCGCGCTTGCGCCTCGGTATTGGGCGTCCGCCCGGACGCATGGATCCGAAGGATTACGTCCTGCAGGATTTCTCCAAGGATGACCAAAAATTCCTGCCGGAGGTTCTGGATCGCGCCGCGGACGCCGCATTTGAATTTGTAATGAAGGGCTTGAATGCCGCGATGAATAAATTTAATGGCGGTGTGGAGTCTTAGGGATCAGGGCAGATAGAAAATATGCAATTTCTTCTGGAACAAGTTCACTCATTACCCCAATATCGGCAATTGCTGACTCAAATTCAGACAGGGAAGACCGTCCCGGGCCTGGGGTTGCCGCGCGCAGCACGACTGCCTTTGCTTGCCTCCCTGCACGCGGATTTGAATCTTCCGATCCTGCTCATCACAGACCGGGCCGATCATGCCCTATCCTTGTATGATGAGCTTGGTTTTTGGGTCAAGTCGCCGCGTTATTTGTTTGCGGAGCCAAATCCGCTTTTCTATGAAGAAGCTGCCTGGGGAGTGACCACCCGGCGCGATCGCCTGCAGGTGTTGACCGCTCTCGCGGCTTATCACCTGCCTTTTGCAAAAACTCCCGAAATCCCGCCCATCATCGTCAGCTCGGTGCGTTCGCTGATGACCCGCACCCTTCCGAGGCGTGATTTTCTCAAGGCCTGCAAAAAGCTGTCCGCAGGCCAGAGCATTCAACCCGATGTCCTGATCCGTGAGTGGGCCAGGATCGGTTACCAGCGTGTGAACACAGTCCTCGAACCAGGTCAATTTTCCCATCGCGGAGGTCTGCTGGATGTCTGGCCTTCCATTGAAGGGAATCCTGTCCGCCTGGATTTCTTTGGCGACGAGATCGAGACCATTCGCCGTTTTGAGCCTGCTTCGCAGCGCACGGTGGAAACTCTCGAGCAGATCCTCGTCACACCGGCTCGTGAATTTTTGGTCGATACGGTGGAAACCGATACGCAGCTTTCCGAATTTCATATTCCTCTGCTGCATTCCACGCCAGCCTCCCTGCTGGATTACTTTCCGACAAAGACTTTGGTGCTGGTGGACGACCTAAGCCTCGTGGATGCGATGGCAAATGATGTCGAGGAGCAGGCTGTTAAGTTCCGGCAGGAAAGCATCTCCGAAGGGACTCTGGCTTCCGGTTTTCCCGTTCCCTATCTGCCGTGGTCTGAATTGAATGACACCCTGAGCGGTTTTTGGTCCCTTGAATTGGGCCACTCGACCGGGATCATCACCAACGATTCTCCGGATCTTGCTTCTCAATTTACTCACGATGAAAGATTTGGCGGCAGGCTGAAACCCTTCATTGACTATCTGGCTCCGATTGTGGAAAAAGGGGAGCAGGTCTTTATTGTTTCGCGCCAATCCTCCCGTTTGCATGAGCTGTGGAATGAGCATTATCCGGATTCCGAATTCAATAATTTGGAGTTCATCGAAGCCTCGCTTTCCGAAGGGATTTGCCTGGCTGGCACTACTCACCTAATTACCGATTCTGAAGTCTTTGGCTGGGAACGGCCGCAGACCCGCGTCCGGCAAAAACAAACAGCGGAAACTCCTGAATCGTTGTATGCGGACCTGCTGGTTGGGGACTATGTGGTTCACGTGGATCACGGCATTGGACGTTTTGCGGGTCTGACTCAACGACAGATGGACGGCCACGAAAGGGAATATCTTGCCGTTGAATATGACCGCGACGACACCCTCTTCGTCCCGGTCCATCAGGCGGACCGCCTGACCCGTTATGTGGGCGCGGATGGCGGCAAGCCGACCCTCGACCATTTGGGTGGACAGGCCTGGAATGAAACCAAGTCCAGGGTCAAAGAGGCGGTCCAGCATGTTGCGCAGGACCTGTTGGATCTGTACGCGCGCCGTCAGGTGGTGGAAGGCTTTGCCTTTGCCCCTGACTCTCAATGGCAGAAGGAACTGGAAGACAGCTTCCCCTATGTGGAGACCGAGGACCAAAAGCGCGCCATCGCCGAGATCAAAAAGGACATGGAGCGAGCGCGCCCGATGGATCGTTTGTTGTGCGGCGATGTCGGTTATGGAAAAACTGAAGTTGCATTGCGGGCAGCCTTTAAGGCAGTCATGAACGGCCGGCAGGCGGCTGTGCTGGTGCCGACCACCGTGCTCGCCCAGCAGCACTTCGAAACCTTCTCGCAAAGGCTTGCAGCTTATCCTGTTAAAGTGGAAATGCTCTCGCGCTTCCGCAGCCCGCGTGAACAGACCGAGATCCTGCTCAAGCTTGCCCTTGGGGAGATCGACATCGTGATCGGTACGCATCGCCTGATCTCCGCCGATGTGCAGTTTAAAGATTTGGGACTGGTGGTCATTGATGAAGAGCAGCGCTTCGGCGTGACCCATAAGGAACATCTCAAGAAACTGCGCACCGAGGTGGATGTGCTTACGTTGACTGCCACGCCCATTCCGCGCACTTTGTACATGGCTCTGACCGGCGTGCGTGATATCTCCAACTTGAACACCCCTCCCGAGGAGCGCCTGCCGATCGTCACGCATGTGGGGCCGTATTCTCCAAGGCTGGTGAGACAGTCCATTTTGCGGGAATTGGAGCGCGGCGGGCAGATCTTCTTCGTACACAACCGCGTTAATACGATTGAGGCAATGAAGGCCCATCTCAACAAACTTGTCCCGGAGGCGCGTGTGGACATCGGTCACGGTCAAATGGCGGAAGGGCAGCTTGCCAGTGTCATGCACAGGTTTAACATGGGTGAGATTGACATCCTGTTGTGCACCACCATCATTGAATCCGGTTTGGACATTCCCAACGCGAACACACTGATTGTGGACCGGGCCGACACCTTTGGCCTGGCCCAGCTCTATCAATTGCGCGGGCGGGTTGGGCGCGGGGCCATGCGCGCGTATGCGTATTTCTTCCGTCACAACAAAATGTCACCCACCCAGGACGGTCAGCAGCGGCTGGAGGTGATCGCAGAAAACACCCAACTGGGAGCTGGCTACTCGATCGCCATGCGTGACCTGGAGATTCGCGGGGCGGGAGATTTGCTGGGTACGCGCCAGCACGGGTACATTCAATCGGTGGGTTTTCATCTATATACCAGAATGCTTGCGGACGCCGTACGCCGGCTGCGGCGTCTGGCTGGTGAGCATCTTAAACTCGACATGTCCCAAATGGACAGCGCTTTTGCCAGTTTCAGCCTGCCTATTTCCATGCCGGTCAATGTGGACCTGCCGCTTGCGGTCGGCATTCCGAGCGAATATATTTCCGACCAGGACCTGCGTCTGCGCTTATATCGGCGTATTGCTGACCTGCGCGATGAAACCGAACTGGATGCACTGGGTTCTGAATTCCGCGACCGCTTCGGTCAACTGCCGGAGATGACCCAAAATCTTTTGTATCAAATGCGTGTGAAGCTGCGCGCGGAGAAAGCGGGCTTGACTTCGGTGGGTCTGGAATCGTCGGGGCAGATTCTGCTCAAGTACGCTTCCCCAGCCGACGGGTCGGAAGCGCCGCGCCTGCCCGATCTTGGAAACGGCGTAAGGGGCGGTAAATCCGCCTACTGGGTGACGGTCGCGAAGGATGAAATCTGGAAAATTAAATTGCTGGATGTGTTAGCCCAATTGGGTGATAGGGCCTGATGTAATTGTCCGGTAACATAATAAAAACAAATCAAAGGAGAATGGTGTGAAAAGAAAATTATTATTCGTAATTTTGGCGGGAATCCTGCTGGTCGCGGCCTGCGTGCCTTCGCAGGAGCAGGTCAATGAGATCATCAATTCAGTCGAGCAGACGGCCCTTGCCCAGGTGACCATTGTGTCCCCGCCCACCCAGGATGTGAACGCGATCGTGCAGGCCACTTTTCAGGCTTTGACCGCGCAAGCCGCGACCCCGACACCTGCCGCCGCAGCAGCCAGCACCGGAAGTATTTCCGGGCAGGTGCTTCCTGGAGCAGGACATGTGGGTATTTTTCAGATCGGTTCGGATGCTTTTTATAAACTTGAACTTCCGAACGGACAGTTGACTTATCAGATAGACAACCTGCCCCCGGGACAATATTATGTGCTGGCCTTCACCAGCGCAGGTGGACACGCCGCGCCGTTCCCATTTGCCTACTCCCAATACGTCGTTTGTGGATTAACCGAAAATTGCACCGACCATGGCATGATCCCTGTGACGGTCACAGCCGGACAATTGACCGCGAATATCAACATTCTCGATAATTACGGAATTCCCGATCGCAATCCGTACATGATCAAATATTTTGGGTATGATCAAAACAACACCGGCACCGATAACATTCCCACCAACACGCCTCCCGGTGGACAGGCTGGAAGTATTTCCGGGACCTTGTCTTATCCCGCGGAAGGGCTGCCCGCCATGGCGGTGGTTGCCTTCCATGTCGGCGGTGCGCCCACGGATTATTATTTTGTGGCCACATCACAAAACCAATCAACATACCAGATCGACAATCTGCCCGTGGGAAATTACTGGATCGTGGCGTACTCTCTGGGCGGCCCCGGTTTTCCGGCCGGTCTTGCCGGTGGATATACCCAGTATGTTGTATGTGGTATGCAGCCGCCTTGTTCGAATCATGCCTTGATGGAAGTGACCGTCAACGCCGGTCAGGTGACGGGAAATATCAACCCCCAGGATTGGTACGCGCCTGAAGGGACTCTTCCCGAGAATCCACTTCCTTAGGAAAACAGCGAATCGGGCCGACCCTCAACCTGTTACAATCACGAAATTCACGATCTCCCCGGAACTCTTATCGGGGAGATCGCATTTTTGCAGTTGACTGGCCGTTCGCCCAGGTTTGGTGTAAAATAGAACACGCGTTCCCCTAATCCAACCCCACAAAAAAACCATGGACTTCAAACTTCAAGCACCTTTTATCCCGATGGGCGATCAGCCCGAAGCCATCCGAGACCTCGTTCAAGGGGTCCGGGACGGCAAGAAAAATCAGGTGTTGCTGGGCGCCACCGGCACCGGCAAGACCTTTACGATCGCCTCCGTCATTCAGGAGCTGCAGAAACCGGCCCTGATCATGGCGCACAACAAGACCCTGGCGGCCCAGTTGTATGCGGAGTTCAAGGAATTCTTTCCGGAGAATGCGGTCTCTTATTTCGTCAGTTACTACGACTACTATCAACCCGAAGCCTACGTCCCGCGCCGGGATCTCTTTATTGAAAAAGAAACGGATATCAATGAGGAAATCGAACGTCTGCGCCTCGCGGCCACGGCCTCTCTGGTTTCGCGGCGTGACGTCATTATTGTGGCTTCGGTCTCCTGCATTTACGGCCTGGGCTCTCCCGAGGAGTTTGGCAAAGGCACGATGACACTCAAGGTGGGGGAGATCCACCGCCGCAATGCGCTGCTTCGTCAATTAATCGAAAGTCAATACCAGCGCAATGACATGGAACTGCGCTCCGGGACTTTTCGGGTGAGGGGCGATACGCTCGAGATCATTCCTGCCTATGAAGACAAGCGTGGATTCAGGATCACCTTTTTTGGCGATGAGGTCGAACGCATCATGCAGTTCAGCCCGGTCAGCGGTGAGATCTTCGACGAACCCACTGAGGTCACGATTTTCCCTGCCAAACAATATTTGACCGATGCCGACCGCATGAAGGAATCGGTTGCCCACATTGAAGAGGAACTTGAGGAACGGTTGAAATTCTTCAAGGATTCAGGCAAATATCTTGAGGCGCAGCGCATTGAGCAGCGTACGCGATACGACCTGGAGATGCTCAGGGAGGTCGGTTATTGCTCGGGTATCGAGAATTATTCCCGTCATCTGGATGGCAGGGCGCCCGGTTCGCATCCGTGGACGATGATCGACTTTCTGCCGAGCGATTATCTGCTCGTTCTGGACGAGAGTCACATGACCGTCCCGCAGATCCGCGGCATGTACAACGGTGATCGTGCCCGCAAGGAAACCCTGGTGGAATACGGATTCCGTTTGCCTTCCGCCATGGACAATCGTCCGCTTAAATTCGAAGAGTTTGAGCAGGTGATGGGTTCGACCATTTACACCTCCGCTACCCCTTCTCATTATGAGATGGAACACGCGGACCAGGTCGTCGAGCAGATCATCCGTCCGACGGGTTTGGTGGATCCCGAGGTGGATGTGCGGCCGACCAAAGGCCAGGTGGATGATCTGGTCGGAGAGATCAGGCTGCGGGTGGAAAGACGCGAGCGCGTCCTGGTCACGACTCTTACGAAACGCATGTCCGAGGACTTGACCACTTATTTAAAAGAACTGGGAATCAAGGTCCAGTATTTGCACTCAGAGGTGGAGACCCTTGAGCGGGTGGGTATTTTACGCGACCTGCGCCTGGGTACCTTTGACGTGCTGGTGGGCATCAATCTTTTGCGCGAAGGACTGGATTTGCCGGAAGTTTCCCTGGTGGCGATTTTGGATGCCGACAAGGAGGGTTTCCTGCGTTCAGACACCGCCTTGATTCAAACCATTGGACGCGCGGCCAGGAATGTCAATGGGCGGGTGATCATGTATGCCGACCGGGTGACTGATTCCATGAAAAGGGCATTGGATGAAACCAACCGCCGCCGTGCCAAGCAGGTGAAATATAACGAAGAGAACGGCATTCATCCAATCAGCATTCACAAGGAAATCCACGAACTGACCGAGATGATGAGCGCCAAGGCGGTTGGCGAAGCCAGGGCGCAATACAAAACCGGAGCGGAAGGATTACCGCGCGGCGAACTGCGCAAGATCGTTGACGAGGTGGAGAAGCAAATGAAAGAGGCGGCTAAGAACCTTGAATTCGAACGGGCCGCAGCCCTGCGGGACGAGTTGTATGAATTGAAAAACGTTCTTGCGGAGGAGGAAAATCTGAAACCGTGGGAACGACTCAAATTAATGACCGGGCAGGAAGACTGATCCATGCAGACCGACCCCGCTTCGCTGGACCCGGAGGAGAGAAGCAATAAATTCTACGCGCTGGCTTCTGCGGCCTTGGGAGTGTTAAGTTTGTGCGGGGCTTTGATCCCGATCTTTGGGATTCTGCTTGGCGTTTTTGGCATCGTGCTGGGTGTGTTGGGAAGACGTTCTGAAAACAGAAGGGCGGCGACCGTGGGCATCGGCCTGTCTGTGATCGGTTTGTTGACGGCGGTCCTGTATTCCATTCTGGTTTACAGGGCTACCTACTAAAAGAAGGTTCCGGGTGGTTCGGACTTAATTGATCAATAAGGGTTGGCAATATTCATTGCGAACCCTTATTGATTCTCATCCCCGTCTTCCGGCTGGATGTCGTCAAACGGTTTCAACAGTTTGAGCGCCTGGCGGAATTTCTCCTTGGGAACAAATATTTCGACACGGGTCAGGGGAAATGCATAAGCAGATCGTGAAATGGACTCCTCAACGAGCTCCACGTCAATACCTTCGGCTTTCAGAAAACTTTCAATAACTTCGGCTTCCGCACGGTTGTTGGCATCCCCGATCTTTTCGTATTTAAGTTCGCTCATTTTACAGGTCTCCGACTCAAGTATATAACATTTTCACGGCTTTCTTTCAGCAACCTTTTTTTCTTCTTTACACAACCTTTACATTGCGGTTGTATCCTTGGGGAGAGTTCAGGAAGAATTCTGAACGAATACACAAAAGGAGTATGAAAATGAAAAAGACAATTTTGGTGATTGCTTTGGTGGTTTTGGGGCTTGGTGTGCTTGGCGTGGGCGCAGTTTTTGCCCAAAGCGGAACGCCGCCCTTTGGCGGACATGGACCAATGATGCAGGACGGAACGACAGGTCCCATGCATACTTTTATGGTGACCGAATTCGCAAGGAAAGTGGGGCTGAATGTGAATGATGTCAATACCCGGCTGGCGGCTGGGGAGAGCATGTATGACATGGCCCTCTCGGCAGGGGTGACGGCTGAGGAATTTCCCGCTGTCATGACAGAAGTGCGAGCCAATGCCCTGGATGCCGCGGTAAAGGCCAAAGTCATTACCCAGGAACAGGCCGACTGGATGAAATCCCGCGGATTTGGACAGGGCGGGATGGGAAACGGCAATTGCACCTTTCAGGATGGTTCCGGCCAACGAGGCATGATGGGAAATAATGGACAGGGCCGCGGAATGATGAACGGTTGGGGTTCACAACAAGTCAATCCGTAGTGTTGAGTGATCAAAAAAGAGGCTGCCCCAAGGGCAGCCTCTTTTCTATTTTATGAGTTTATCTTCTTTATGAGTTTATCTTCCAGCTTGTGCAGATTGCCCGCTCCCGTTGCAAACATGGTGACCTCGATCTGACGTTTGGTCAGCCTCATCATCTCAACGACATTATCGGTGGAGATCGCTGCGGCTTTTAGAAAATTCCCGGCCATCCCGCCCAAAGTCGCGCCCAGGGCAATGCATTTGGCAATGTCGAGGCCGTCCTTGACGCCGCCGCTGGCGAAGACAGTCATTGCTGGAACAGCTTTCTTTACATTCAAAATTGATTCCGTGGTTGGGATGCCCCAGCCGACAAAGGTGGCTGCCAGCTGGCGGGTGAATTCGTCCGGCGCCCGGTGCATCTCAACCTGTGACCAGGATGTCCCGCCTGCCCCGGCCACGTCAATGGCCTGCACGCCGCAATTTGCCAGCAGCTTTGCGGTCTTCTCGGAAATGCCCCAGCCGACTTCCTTGGCGATCACGGGCACTTCCAATTTTTTGCAAACGTCTTCGATCTTTTTGGCCAATCCGACCCAGTTGGTATCGCCCGCATCCTGCACGGCTTCCTGCAGGGGATTCAAGTGCAGGTATAATGCGTCGGCCTCGATCATTTCCACAGCCCTGCGGCATTGGTCAATGCCATAGCCGTAATTGAATTGCACGGCGCCGATATTGGCAAACAGCAGAATATCCTTTGCAACCCTGCGCACCTGAAAGGTGGAAGCCTGTTCAGGGTGTTCTATGGCGGCGCGTTGGGAGCCCACGCCCATGGCGACTCCGCATTCCTGCGCTGCTTCTGCGAGTCGCAAGTTGATGGTCTCCGCAGCGGACGTTCCGCCGGTCATGGAACTGACCAGGATGGGAGATTGTAATTTTTTGCCGAACAGGCCGAGGGTCGTATCGATGCGGTTCAAGTCCAGTTCGGGCAGGGCCTCGTGGATGAAGCGATAATTCTCCAGTCCGGTCGTTACTGCGGAGCGGACATCCTGTTCTAAGTTTATTTTAATATGGTCAGCTTTTCTCTGGTCGATCGGCGCAACTTTTGTCATAAGGCAGTGTTCCTGAATGTGATACCATAAAGCTGGCTTGACACGGTTTTCAGACCGATTACAATAAGCCAGTCAAAATTTAACAGGAGGTTGTCATGTCTGACACATATACTGAACTCAAGGAAATTGTAAAGGATTTACTCGGCGCGGATGAGGCGAAAATCACACCTGAAGCCCGCTTCCGTGAGGACCTTGAAGCTGATTCGCTCGATCTGGTTGAGCTGATCATGGCTTTTGAAGACAAATTCGGCGCTGAGATTTCCGACGAAGATGCCCAGAAGATCACCACGGTCGGCGAAGCCGCCAAATATATCGACGCACACAAGAAATAATCCCTCGTTCGAAATGATTATAACCGTAGAGCCGCCTGTGAGGGCGGCTCTATCTATTTTTATGGGGAATTGATTGTTTGCGTTATTGAAGCAGGGTCGGGATCTCTTCGGGGTGTTTGGCCACTTTCACGCCTGCAGCTTCCATGGCTTTGATCTTGTCTGCTGCGGTACCCGCGCCGCCTTCGATGATCGCGCCTGCATGTCCCATGCGTTTTCCGGGAGGGGCGGTCTGGCCGGCAATAAAACCTGCGACCGGTTTGGTCATCTTCGATGAAATGTATTCAGCGGCTTTTTCCTCTTCATTGCCGCCGATCTCGCCGATCATGATGACTTTTTCCGTTTTGGGATCGTGTTCAAACATTTCGAGCACATCGCGAAAGTTGGTGCCGTTGATCGGGTCGCCGCCGATGCCCACGCAAGTGGAGGCTCCCATGCCGAGATTCTTCATGGCATACAGCACCTCGTAGGTGAGTGTGCCGGAGCGTGAAACCACACCAACATTGCCCGGGATGGTGATATTGCCGGGGATAATGCCGACTTTGGCTTCACCGGGGGTCAGCAAACCAGGGCAGTTGGGTCCGATCAAACGAACCTTTTTCTGATCGAGGTAATTGCGAACCCGCATCATGTCCTGCACAGGGACCCCTTCGGTAATGCAAATGATCAGGGGGATGCCTGCGTCGGCAGCTTCAAACATGGCGTCCGGGGCAAAGCGGGCCGGGACAAATATGATGGTTGCATTGGCGTCGGTGGCATCCCGGGCGGTTTTGACTGAGTCAAAGACCGGGACTTTGCCGTCCAACACCCATTCACCGCCCTTGCCGGGTGTTACGCCGCCGACAATGTTGGTGCCGTAAGCGACCATTTGTGTGGTGTGAAACAAGCCTTCGTTGCCTGTGATGCCCTGAACGATCAGGCGTGTGTTTTTATCGACTAAAATGCTCATGGAATTATTTACCTTTTTTTGCGGCTTCCACGGCTTTTTTAGCCGCATCCGCCAGCGTTTCCGCGGTGATCATCTTTGCATTTTCCAGCAATTTGCGCCCCTCTTCAGCATTTGTACCGACCAAACGGACCACCATCGGGACCTTGGGTTTGACTTCATCCATGGCCGCGAGAATGCCGCGCGCCACTTCGTCACAGCGGGTGATGCCGCCAAAGATGTTGAATAAAACGGCTTTCACATTGGGATCCGTAAGGATAATACGCATTGCGGCTGCAACTTTTTCAGCACCGGCGCCGCCGCCCACATCCAGAAAGTTGGCTGGTTCGCCGCCAAAAAGTTTGATCACGTCCATGCTGGTCATTGCCAGGCCTGCGCCGTTGACCATGCAGCCGATGTTGCCGTCAAGTTTTATGAAGGACAAACCGTATTTGCGGGCTTCGATCTCGGAAGGCGCGTCTTCATCCGTATCCCGCATTTCACTGAGAGCGGGCTGGCGAAAGAGGGCGTTGTCGTCGATCATCATTTTGCCATCCAGGGCGATCATCTTTTTGTCCTTGGTGATCACGAGTGGATTGATCTCCGCCAGGGTGGCGTCGGAATTTTTATACACCTCCCAAAGCCCCATGGCGACCTTGACGAAATCCTTCCAGTATTCGCGCGGCAGGTCGATGGCCAGCGCCACGTCACGCGCCTGGTATTCACGCAGGCCAAGCAATGGGTCAATGGATGCTTTGACGATTTTTTCAGGTGTCTTTGCGGCGACTTCCTCAATGTCCACGCCGCCGGCTGCGGAAGCGATCATAACCGGTCTTTTGGATGCACGGTCATCGGTGATCGCAAAATATATTTCCTGGTCGATCGCGGAGGCTTCATCGACCAGCACCTTGCGAACGGGCAGGCCTTTGATCTCCATGCCCAGGATTTGCGTGGCAAGTTGTTCGGCTTCGGCTGAGTCTTTGGCGAGTTTTACCCCGCCGGCCTTGCCGCGTCCGCCCACCAGCACTTGTGATTTAATGACAACGCGGCCACCAAGCTCGTCTGCGATTTGCCTTGCTTCCTGAGCGGTAGCCGCAACCCTTCCCTTGGGAATCGGGATGCCATACTTCGAAAAAATTGTTTTTGATTGGTATTCGTGGAGTTTCATTATTCTCCCTCGGAGGATGTTTTGCTTTTAAAGCACGGCGATTATACCACCATAAAAAATTATGACAATAAAAAAGGTCCGCATGGCGCCTTGCCTTGCGGACCTTTTCCATCTTAATTAGGGGAGAGTGAATCGCATCAAACGATTGTAAACGCTGTCGGTCACCCAAATGTGACCTTCTTGATCGACCGTGATGCCGGAGGGCGAACCAAAGCTCGTATTGCCATCTCCGTAATCCCCCCAGGTGCGGATCAAAGTTCCTTCGGAATCAAATTCCTGAACGCGGAATCCGTCGGGGTCGGTAATAAACACGTGCAGCTGATCGTTCACCGCAATATAAGGCTTGTTTTCAAGGGATTGGCCGAACCAGCCATATACATCCCATTGCTTTTCGGGCAGGAAACTCAGGATGCCATCACTTTCCGATGGGACAAAAGTTTGCACACGTTGGTTCCATGTATCCACCACGTAGACGGTTCCATTTTTATCGATGGCGATGCCCACCGGCTCATCGAATTGACCGGGGTCGAGGCCGGCTCCACCGAATTGAGTGATGAAGTTGCCGTTCGAGTCAAACACAAGCACGCGTTTGTTTCCGGTATCCGTCAGGTAGATCCGCCCCTGCGGGTCTATGGCCAGACCTCGAGGTCCATATAATGAATCGGGAGTCTCGCCCTGTCCGAAAACACCCCACGAGGTGATGTATTTCCCGGCGGAGGTGAATTTCTCGATCCGGTGATTCCAGGTGTCTGTTACATAGACCGAACCGTCCGGCCCCACTGCAATCCCCCATGGCTCATTGAACGTTCCGGGAGCTGCGGGTTCACTGACACCGTCAGCGAACGTGCCCCATGTGTTGATCACATTTCCCTGTGAGTCGATATGGACCACGCGATGATTGCGTGAGTCTGCCACAAATACGCTGCCATCCCTGGCAAATGCAAGCGAGCGCGGGGCATTCAGGGGAATTTGATCGGCGCCGCTGACATTCCAGATCAGATCGGCTGCGAGGGCGATATATTTACCTTCGGTTGGATCCTGGACAGTCTCGACCGGAGCCGGGGCCACGCCGTAATTCCATATCTGCGAAACCACATCCTGGCGGATATAAAGCCGCATTTTATCGGCCGGACTCCAGGTAGTCAGGGTCAGGTCGGTTCGTCCCTTGGCTTCCGCGTATTTGGTGTAATCCCGGTTCAGCCAGATTTGGAAAATTCCTGCGCGAATATCGGGATTGGTAAAGGCTTCGCAGAAGGTGGTGTAATCCTTGGATTTGTTCAGTTTGAAAACGCTCAGTAAGCCACTGCAGGCGTAATCCTCGGGAAATGGCTGGCTGGGATCCCTGTCATAAGAGAGCGTAAAATAATCCTGCATCGGCCACCACATACGGATATAGTCCATGCGGTAGTAGCCCGGACCCAAAGCGGGTTCGATCTTGTCGAAGTTCTTTTCGTCCACGATCACGATCTGAGAATCACGCAGGGACCGGGTGGGTTGGTCAAAGGAACGCTGATTGGTAAAGTCACGCAGATACCAGACAAACGGCCAGGAAACCCCCGTGTCGGGCGCGCTGGCATCATAAGCAAGGGCGACCCCCATGCCTCCCGTGGTGCGTTCGGATATCTCCGTGGCCTGTTGGATGATTTCCTTGATGCCGGTTGCGCCATGGGCGTATACCAGAAATTCAGTTGCCTGGTCGTATGTTATATAGGAGGCGCGGAAGGCGGCCCGGCCAGTCAACAAAGCCAGGAAGCCGAAGATGACAAGAACAAAAACATGCCGGATCTCTTTAAGAGTCCATTCCTTGAAAAGATAGGTGATACCCACTGCGCTGATAATGGCGACAATGGTCGGGAGCAGGAAGGCGCTCGTTGCCTGCAGCTGAGCCAGTTCCTTTCCCTGGAATGGGGGAGTGGACCCGCCAAGAGCCAGGGCCATCCCGGTAATGCTGACAACAAAGATCACGATCGAGGCAAGGGTCAAAGGAACACGTTGTTCCTTTAATTTCTCCCAATTTGTGGTATCGATGACGCGTCCAAGCGCCCAGCCGGTGATCAGGATCATTGGCCATGCCATGTGATAGGTCAGCCAGGGCATTCTTTCGCCCGCATAAGAGAATGCTGCGATGGTTAGAATGCTCCACCAGACCAGCAGGCTAAATGTGTTTGGAAAATTCTTTTCCTCGGTGTTGGTATCCTCTTTTTCAAAGAGGCCGATGACCTCGTCGTTGTTGTCAACAACATCCTCTTCGATCTTTGAGGTGATCCGCCTTCTAAAACCGAGAATCATGGCCAGGATCAACCCCAGGGCCGGCAGGAACTCATAAATTGGGATTTGGACGAGCAAATAGTAATACCAGGGCTGACTTCCGCGGGCCACACCCTGTTGCACGATCCAGTAGCCAAGCGAACCGATCACGCCGGTGAAGAAGCCGTCGCTGTTTGTAAATATGGTGGTATATAAAATCGTAAAGGGGATCCAAAAGATCAGGGCGATCTTCCACCACTTATCCCTGCTCCACAGCATGCCGATCACTCCCGAAAGGATGAACATGAGAACCAGCAGGCCTGCGATCACCAGAATCGATTTCGTGTCGCTGGCCATTGCCTGAACTTCGGGTGCCGTGGTAGGGATGTTGACATGCAGCCAGCGTTCCAGGGCCTTTATTGCAAAAGCGGTCAGGTTGGGCAGCACGAGCGTTCCGGCAACCATCAACAGATCGAAGGAACGTTCATTCCGGATGCGTTCCCGGGTATAACCGCGGATGAGGAAGTAAGCCGTTGCCATCAATGCGATCAGGGTGATGATTCCCAGGATTGTCGTTGGAGATATTGCGGATGCTGCAGGCGTTAGCGCGGGAGTTACTGCAGCTGACGGGTCGCTTGGAACCGCAGTTTCATTGCCGGCCAGAGTGGCATTGTCACGTGTATACAGGGCATACCCAACCGTGGCACCGGCCAGCAAAACGGTGATTCCCAGGGCAATAATGAAGGAACGATAGTCTTGACCGGCTTCCTTCCACGGCCGGCGGGTCACCTTGGCAATGAAGTAGATCGCAAGATAGAGAAGCGCCTCTGCCGTGTAGATAAAAGCTGTTTCTTTCGAGGTGAAATGAAGTGCGAGGGCGGCAGCCATCAGGAAAAGATATTTTTTACCGCCCATTTCCAGGTGACGCAGCATGGCGTATAACATGACTATGCCGGAAAAGCCCACAAAGGATTCGTTGCGGACATAGCGGCCATAGTACAACATGTATGGCGAGATTACCAGCAGCAAACCGGCGATCAAGGCTCCCCATTTACCCAAATAGCGCCGCCAATACCAAACCATGGCCACGGTGGCGATGGAAAACAGGACGGATGGGACGCGCGAAGTAAAATCGCTGACGCCGAACAAAAAGTAGGTCAGTGCGACAATATGAAACTGGAAGGGGCCGTGCATCATGGGGGAGTGTTCATATCCCTGTCCGCGATACAACAGCCAGGAGAAATAGGTGTGCAGGCTTTCGTCGTGACTCATCACGCGCGGTTCGAGTTTGTAAAAGCGGGTGATGACTGCCAGGAGCATGATCACCGCAAAGATTACGATCTCGTTGGTGATGCCGGGCAGCGCGGAATGAATGGGGCGTTCGAGCCAGTTTTGTTTTTGTTCCGTTGTGTTCGCCATCGGTAAAGTTGCCTCGCTATGCTTTAATCAGAATGATGCTGAATTGTACCCAATCTTTGACGGGAAAGATAAACCTAATTAATTCTTTTCAGTCAAATCTTATATGAAAATGTTTAAGGGTGTCTGAGAAATAATGGAACCATCGGATTGCCTCGCCTTGCGCGTAGGCATGAAACGCACTGCCAATTCCATTTCTTTAGACAGCGGGTGCTCCCGCCAATTGACCGCAGCCCGCCTGAATATCGATCCCGCGACGCATGCGGATCGTACATTCGATCCCGGCCTGCTCCAGTGTTTCTTTGAAGATCATCGCCCGCTGACGGTCTGTCGCCTGACCGTCAAAACCGGTTGTCGGATTAAGAGGGATCGCGTTTACGTGGCAGAGCAATCCCTTGAGCCGGGATGCAAGCCTGCGTGCCACTTCGGGAGTGTCATTCACGCCGCTGATTAAGGCCCATTCGAAAGTGACACGGCGGTGGGTCTTTTCCACATAATATCTGCAGGCCTGGATCACATCGTCGATCTTGTAGCGTTTATTGACCGGCATGATCGCCAGTCTTTCCGCGTCATCGGCTGCGTGCAGGGAGATCGCGAGATTGACCTGTCGTTTCTCGTCCGCGAATTTCCTGATCTGGGGAACCAGCCCGACGGTCGAGATGGTGAAGCGGCGTGCGCCAAAGTTGTAGCCATCTGCATCGTTGAGCCGGTCAATCGCGGCCATGGAATTTTCGTAATTGTGAAAGGGTTCGCCCATGCCCATGAAGACAATGTTGGTGACCGCCTGCTGCTCCTCTTTGAGGGCGCGCGCATAATACATGACCTGGGCCACGATCTCCCCGCTGGTCAAATGCCGGCTAAACCCCATTTGACCCGTGGCACAGAATACGCAGCCCATGGCACAGCCCGCCTGGGTGGAGATGCATAAAGTGCGGCGACCCTTGCCCGAATTTGTATTCGGATCGTAGCGCATAAGGACTGCTTCAATCAGATGGCGGTCAGGCAATTCGAACAAGGTCTTTCGAGTTTGCCCATCCGAGGAATCCTGAAAGAGTTTGACTTGAATAGGCGAGAAGCTCAGGTTTTCGGCGAGTTTTTGGCGCAGTGTGCCGGGCAGGTTGGTGAATTGTTCAGGGGAGTTATATAAATGTTGATACAGTCCCTGCCAGATTTGTTTTGCACGATAGGCGGGTTCATCCCATGTTTTTAACAGGTCGCCCAGCGCGGCAAGGTCAAAATCATATATATTCATTTGCTTATTGTACCAAGGCAGCCAGGCTGTCTGCGATTACATCTGGTTTTGGGTTCCATTGAGCAGCCTGTTCCTGCGTGCTTACACCGGACAAGACCAGGGCTGTCGGGCAGCCAACGGTCTGACCGGAGGCAATGTCCGTTTCCAGCCGGTCGCCAACAATGAGGGTATCCTCTTTTTTTGAGCCCAACCGTTCAAGGGAAAGCTCCATCAGGTAGGGTTGGGGCTTTCCAGCAACGATCGGTTCGACGCCTGTAGCGGCTGTGATAACGGCAAGCCATGCACCCGAGCCGGGGATCTCCCCCCGGGAAGTGGGGAAGGTCCTGTCCGTATTGGTGGTGTAAAAAGGAATCCCGGCGCGGACAAGCAGGGTCGCCTCCGCGATTTTTTGGAAGTTGATGCCCCGGTCAATCCCCATGACCACGGCCTGTGCTTCGGGCGCGTTCTCGGTGGAGAGGACCTCGAAACCCTTTTCCTGCAGGGCCACCCGAATGCCATCTTCGCCGATCATGAATATCTTTGTCCCTGGCTGGTATTTCCGGGAGAGCATAAAAGCGATTCCCATGGCTGAGGTGACCACTTGCCAAGGCTCAATATCGACGCCCAGATCGGCCAGCTTTTGCTGATATTCTTCCGGTGTTTTCGTCCCATTATTGGTCGCGAAGACAAATTTGAGTCCGCGCTCCCGGATGCGAGCAAATGTGGATGGGAGATCTCCGATGGGGACATCCCCTTTCCAGATGACGCCGTCCATGTCGAGGATCAGGGCTTTGATGTTTTTGGGAATTGACATATGGATTGGATTTCTCGCTTTATAAGAATTTTTTGATTAAATACTTCATGACCGGCTTGTCAATCCATTGTGCCAGCGCATCGGCGCGTTCCTCGAAATTTTCATTGCCAATGAAGGCGTTGAAGGCATCTTGAAACGATGAGTTCCTCTTTAGGTATCCCTCCTGTTTGAGGATCGCAGACATCTGCCCAAGGGACTTTCCTTTAAGTGCCAGCCGTTCATTCTCGGGACTTTTTCCAAAATACAACTCGTGCATTTCCAGCAATTCGCCGAGGCGTGGAACGGGGTCCTCGTGATCGTCCACACGGTAATCGATCCAGCGGTCGACGAATCCGCCATAACCGCCGTTTGGTTTGACCACATAAATTGCTGCAGATTGGCGTCCGCGCTTGTCGCCGCCTGCGCGGTCACCGGCCAGAAGGGCTGCGTGCAACCGGGTTGGCAGACTTCCTTTTGTGGCCAGGAATTTTTTCTCCATGGCGGGGACAACCTTTGCACTGGCAAGTATATTTCCCTGGATCGCATATCCTTTGCCTGCCACACCTCCCGCCCATGGAAAACATCCAGCCCCCGTAAATGTTTTTGCATGTCCGGAGGCATCCACAAGCCCGATCTGGCGTAACTCTCGATCAGGGTCGTCCATGAGCAGTTTGGCCAGCGTTTCCTCTGCGGATAATCCGCCCTCCATCATTTCCAGTCCGCGCGGACCGAAGGAGGTGTTCGCAAATGACTGGGTTGCCACTGCTCCAGCACCTGCCCGGGCCCATGGTACGACCGCCCCGACGGCGGGGAATTTGGAGGCAACGGCAATTCCCCAGCTCTTTTCTTTAAGATCACATGCAACGATTGAGAAGGTCATCTCGGATTTCCTGGCTGGATATTACAAAAAGTGGTTTCGGACTTCATTATAAACGGAAGACCCCGAAGATTTCTCCTCGAGGTCTTTACTCATTTTTGCAAACCAGTTCCCGAATTATCGGGCGACTTTTTCGGGCATTTCAATGATCTGGTCCACCAGACCATAATCCACGGCCTGTTGGGCGTCGAGATAATAATCGCGATCCAGGTCACGTTCGATCACTTCAAGCGGCTGGCCTGTATGTTTGGCCATCACGCCGTTGAGCAGGGATTTCAAGTGCATGATCTGCTTGGCTTGAATGGCAATATCCGTTGCCTGACCCTGTGCGCCGCCAAGGGGTTGATGCATATGGATGGTTGCATGCGGCAGGGCGTAGCGTCTGCCCTTCGTACCGGCAGTCAGCAATACGGTCCCGAATGAGGCGGTCACGCCGACAGCCACCGTGGAGATCGGGTTGGAAATGATCTGCATGGTGTCGTAAATGGCGAGTCCCGCGTAGATTACGCCGCCGGGTGAATTGATATACATGCGGATCTCTTTTTCAGGGTCTTCGTGGTTCAGGAAAAGCAATTGCGCCACGATCACATTGGCCACCTGGTCATCGATCGGTGTGCCAAGGAAAATGATCCGTTCTTTAAGCAGGAGCGAGTAAATGTCATAAGCGCGCTCGCCGCGGCCGGTATTTTCGACAACCATTGGGACTACATTTTTAAAATCTGGAATCATATTTGTCTCCTTTTTGTTGGGACAATAATACACAGAATGTGTTGGATTTTTGTTAAAGTTTTGGGGGTGAGTCGTTAACCCGTCCCTGATGAACTATTCGGATTTTTCCTCGGCGGAATGGGTTTCGGTCTCGTCGGACCCGGCATCTGTCACGGCTTTCTTCGACTTCTTCTTCGCCTTGGGTGCTTCCTGAACTTCCACGTCTGCGGCATTTTCACCGGAACCGGCTTTCACCTCCACCGGTTTATATTCGCCTGTCGCGATCGACTTGAGCATGTCGAGCGCTCTGCGTGTCATTACCCGGCTGGCTGATTCCATAGCGATGGCTTCACTCAATTGCTTGGCGCCCTGACGGCCGCCGCGCATCTTGCCGAAATCCATACCCTGCTGGGCCAGACTGTTAATGGTGTTGTTGTATTCTGATTCCAGTGCTTCGTTGTCGATCTGGATCTGCTCCTTGCGGACGATCTCATCCAGGATCAACCCGCGTTCAAGGCGTTTTTTCGCCACCGGGTTTACTTCCTCTTCCACGAATTTTTCGCGGGTGGTTTCGCGCACCTTGAAATAAGTATCAAGGTCCATGCTCTGTTGTGCTAGGCGGTTGCTCAGGTCAGACAGAACATGCTCACCTTCGTGCTCCAGGGTGTGTTCATGATATTTGATCGTCGCGCCTTCCTTTACCTTTTCGATCAGTTCGACAAAATATTTGTCGTCATATTCGGCCTGGGAACGTGTTTCGACATCCTTCTTAACAGCTTCCCGGAGGGCGTCCACGGTCTCGCCTGCGCCGGTCATTTTTGCGAATTCATCGTTGATCTCCGGGAGGGTGACCCCGCGCACGGTTTTAACTGTGACCTCGATCTCGACGTTTTTTCCCTTTAATTCTTCAACTTCCCAATCCTTGGGGAATTTATGCTTAACGGTCTTGTTTTCCCCGGCCTTTAACCCGAGCAGTTCTTTCGCGAATCCGTTGTAGGGCCATTCCGTGTCGCGGTCCTCGCTGCGGACAAAGGTCGCAAACCCGGTGCGGTTGATCTCGGGTGCATCCGATTTTACGTCCACCAATACATAATCGCCGGTCTCTATGGCGCGGTCCACGTTTTCCGTGGTGGCATACATTTGGCGGAGATCTTCAATGGCGGCTTCGACTTCTTTTTCACCGGGCGCCTTCCACTCATAGTCCATGCGGACCGAGTGGTAGCTGCCCAGGTCCACTTCCGGGGCAAGGGGAATGCGAAAGGTCAATTTCGGAGGCGTGAG
This sequence comes from Chloroflexota bacterium, assembly GCA_021414245.1. Lineage (GTDB taxonomy): Bacteria > Chloroflexota > Anaerolineae > Anaerolineales > Villigracilaceae > Villigracilis. The sequence goes on along the minus strand of JAIOOU010000017.1, from coordinate 455,234 downwards.
GCTGTCAACAGATTCGAGGGAACCGGCTGCTCCCGGATTCACGTCCGCTTCCTTTAGAATGTTGCCATATTCGGCGTCAATGAACAGGTCAATGGCCTGTTCCGTTATGGCTGCGTCCCCGAAGGTGCGCAGCACGATGTCATAGGGAGCCTTGCCTGGGCGAAAACCAGGGACTTTGCTGCGCGAGGAAATCTTGGTCGCCGCGCGGCGTTTGTAGACATCCATTTTTTCCTGCTCCACATCCACAATGAGCTTTACAGAATGATCTTCCTGATATTGTTTTTCGATATTCAAAGTTTCCTCCAGGTTCCGGAAGCCTGTGCTGCCGAACCTAATTTTTTATGCGTAGAATTTCATCTCTAACGCCATCCTGATCATTGCACTTAAGTGAGGACGGTGGGAGTCGAACCCACATGCCTTGCGGCACATGATCCTAAGTCATGCTTGTCTGCCAATTCCAACACGTCCCCGATTTCTTTCCTGCAATAAGCGGGCGGAATTATACTGCCTAAAGGGCAGATTTGTAAATTTTTGAGGCCTTGATTTTGCCGTTATAATTGGCCCTGTTTAACTGCCATATAGGAGAAATTTGACCATGACTCTTAGTTCTGGAATGCCTGCGCCCGAATTTGAAATGCTGGACGACACCAATGTGCCGCGGAAGCTCTCTGACTTTAGGGGCCGTAATGTGATCCTGTATTTTTATCCGAAGGATGACACGCCAGGTTGCACGAAGGAAGCCTGTAATTTTCGCGATGATTATTCAGCCTATGAAAAGGCAGGAGTGGCCATTCTGGGAGTGAGCCCGGATGATGTGGCCTCCCATGTAAAATTTAAGAAAAAATTCCAATTGCAATTCCCCCTGCTTTCAGATGAGGGTCATAAGGTCTGTGATGCATACGGGGTGTGGGGGGCAAAAAAATTCATGGGCAAGGAATATGACGGTGTCCTGCGAACCACATTCCTCATTGATACGGAAGGAAATATCAAACGCATTTATGAGAATGTGAGGCCGGCTGAGCACAGCAGTGAATTGCTGGGCGAGTTGGGCTTGGCGTAGTCAACGATTCTTATTATTGCTGGATTTGGACATGCAGACGGCCTGTTTATCAGGCCGTCTGCATGGTTTTGTAAAGCATCGATCGGGCGCCTGGTTAATGAAGATGTGTACAATGTCCCCCAAAAATAGTGACAATCGGAAAAGAATTTGGTATATTAGTCAGGTTGTGAAAATAGTGACAATTCATACAGGATTGGTCTAATTTTGTTGTTGTAGCGTGAATTATTCTTCACGTGTGATATTTCATCAGGAGAGAGAGCGTATGGGACACTTTGTAATTGTGGGAATTTTGGTTATCGTGATGGCCATTCTCACCTATATGGGCTTGGATCTCGCCGGCGTAGCCACGCAAATGCATCCGGTCGAGGCCAGCCTGCAATCGCTGTCAATTGACTGGTTGTGGCATTGGCAGATTGTGGCAATATCTTTTTTGTTCTCCCTCATTGTTGTGCCGATGGCTTACAGCATGATTGTTTTTCGGCGCAGGAAGGGGGATACAAGCGATGGTGAGCATTTTGAAGGAAACACTACCCTGGAGATCGTTTGGACGGTAATTCCTTTATTTGCCGTGCTGGTTCTGGCTTATATGGGTTCTTATTCACTTGGGGAAACACGCCGGGTTGATCCAAATGCGATCACGATCAAGGTAAAAGCCCAGCAATTTTCCTGGACCTTTGAATATCCGGAGTATGGCATTGTCAGCAATGAGTTGCATCTTCCAGTGGATCAGCAGGTGGTCTTGAAAATGGAATCCTCGGATGTCATCCATTCCTTTTGGGTGCCCGAATTCCGCGTCAAACAGGATGTTGTTCCCGGGCGTGTGACTGAATACCGGATTACTCCCATTTTGGTGGGGAATTACAAGGTGCGCTGTGCTGAATTATGCGGTGCCTCGCATGCTTATATGGAAAATGGCGTGATCGTGGATACAAAATCCGATTACGATGCCTGGATCACGGAACAACAGGCTGCTGCCCTGGCCAATCAGACACCCGAGGGCAAGGGACAGGCATTGACGGTGAAGAATGGTTGTATTGGCTGCCATTCCGTGGACGGCTCCAAGATGACAGGGCCGACCTGGTTCGGTCTGGCGGGTTCTACTGTTGAGCTGGCGGATGGAACCACAGTGGTTGCAGATGATGCCTACCTATCTGAGTCCATCCTGAACTCCAAGGCCAAGGAAGTCGCGGGCTTCTCCCCGACAGTCATGCCGCCTTATTCCCTAACTCCGGAAGAAATCGCGAATATCATCGCGTATATTAAGACGCTGAAATAATTGGCGGAGGATTAATAATGAAGAAATTCTTTTCCACAGCCCTGATGCGTGGTTTGTTCTGGCAATTGATCGGCACCCTGGTGGGGGCCGGGCTGGTCACAGGCATACGCGCGATCATGGGGCTTAGTACGACAGACACATTCTTTTTTACCGAGCCCGCCTGGGTCCTGGGTGCCTTTTTCGGCGTGCTTTTCTTCCTTGCCGGCAATGGTTCAGTGACAGACTGGTTCAAGTGGGCGCGCGGGATCGAAACACCCGAACACCATGAAGAGCATTATTCCGGTTGGGAGAAATACTTCAATGTTTCACTCGATCACAAGGTGATCGGGATCCAGTACACGGTCACCGCCCTGTTGCTGATTAGTATTGGAGGCTTGTTTGCCTTGATTTTCCGTACCGAGCTGGCTGAATCAGGTCTGCAGTTTCTGACCCTCGATATGAAGTTATTCGGCCAGAATGGTCCGCAGCTCTATAACACGCTCATGTCCCTGCACGGTATGATCATGATTGTTTCCATTTTACTGGGAGTGGCCGGCATCATTAACTATGTAGTTCCTCTCCTGCTAGGCGCACAGGATATGGCGTTCCCGCGTTTAAATGCTTTTTCCTACTGGATTGCTGTACCAGCCGCTGTGCTTTTGTTGATGAGCCTGGTCCTGGGCGGATTTGGCACTGGCTGGACTGGATACCCGCCATTATCTGCCCGGGCTCCCGTCGGCGTTCAGATGTTCTTTCTTGGCGTATGGACCGCCGGTTGGTCGTCGATCCTGGGCGCCTTGAACGTGATCGCAACCGTCATTCGGATGCGATCCAAGGGTATGACTGCAATGCGCATGCCCATCTTCGTCTGGGCAGCCGTGGCGACTTCGATCATTGCCATGACGGCCACGCAGTTGATCGGTCTTTCCTTTCAGTTGGTGATGTTCCAGCGACTGCTGGGAATGGGTTTCTTTGACCCCGCAAAAGGCGGAAATCCTGTTCTGTTTCAACATTTGTTCTGGTTCTACTCCCATCCCGCCGTGTATGTATTTGTCCTGCCCGGCCTTGGTGTGATCTCGGAGCTTTTGCCTGTGTTCGCCCGCAAACCCCTCTTCGGCTATCGTTGGATCGCCATGTCCTCCATGGGAATTGCCCTGGTGGGTTTCCTGGTTTGGGCTCATCACATGTTTACTTCTGGAATGAATGAATACCTGCGTGTGCCGTTCATGTACAGCACCTTGTTGGTGGCCATCCCGACCGGTGTTAAATTCTTTTCCTGGGTAGCGACGATCTGGAAAGGCAAGCTCTCCTTTGAAACCCCCATGCTGTTCGTGGTAGGCGCCATTGTTGTGTTTCTGATGGGCGGCTTGACCGGCCCTCCTAACGCCACCATTTCGGTTGATCTTCATTTGCATGACACTTATTTCATCGTGGGCCACTTCCACGATACGATCTTTGGCGGATTTGTATTCCCCTTCTTTGCGGCCTTGTATTACTGGTTTCCGAAAGCCACCGGCCGCCGCATGAATGAGACGCTGGGCAAGATTCATTTCTGGCTCATGACCCCTTCCTTCTTTGTGCTGACCCTGGGCATGATGGATGTGGGCCTGTTGGGGATGCGCCGCCGCATCGTCGACTACGATCCGGCCCTTGGCTTTGACAACGTTCACTTGGTCATGACGATTGCCGGTTACCTGATCGGCCTGTCCGTGATGATCTTCATTTATAATTTCTTCAACAGCATCAAAAAAGGCGAGAAGGCTGAGGGAAATGTCTGGAATTCCCGATCCCCGGAATGGCAGGTGCCTTCGCCCATGCCCACCCATAACTATGATCAACCCTTTGAAGTTGTTGGCGAACCTTATGATTACGGTTTGCCCGGCTCGAAGTATGTTGAATTCATTGTTCCTGCCGCCAAAAGCAAGCATAAATAAAGGGGAGGATACCAATGTCACATACTCAAGATAAATCTTCTGCTCTTGCGCAAGGCGTGGTTATATTTGTCTATCTCGCCCTGCTAACTGCCCTGGAATATTTCGTCGCCGTTACCTTTGATGCGGTCTCGATCCTGGTCGTGATTGCCGTCATAAAACTTGCCCTGGTCATGTACTACTACATGCATATTTACAAGTTGAACGAAGGCGCTGAAGGCGATCAGCATTCCTATGAATATAAAACAGGCACCATGCGCCTTGGCTTATGGCTCTTTTTGCTGTCTGATGCTTTTGTGTTTGCCGGTTTATTGACCACCCGTATCAACCTGCTCGGCCTCACCCGCCCCCACTTAAATCAATTGCTCGGTCTGGGCGTGACTTCGGTTCTTCTGCTCTCATCCTTCTTCATGAATCGCGGCGAAACTGCCATGGCGCATGGGGATAAAAAGGGCTTTATGAACAATACGATCATCACATTTGTTCTCGGCCTCGGGTTTTTGTTCGGCGTGGTCCTGGTGGAGTGGCCGCTGGCTGCCAAGGAGGGACTGGTTGCCAGCTTCGGTGACCCTGCCAATGGTCCGATGGGCGCGGTTTTCTACATGATGACGGGTATGCATGCCTTCCATGTCCTTACCGGCCTGATTTTTCTGGCCGTTGTCTGGAATAATGCCCGAAAGGGTGTTTATTCTGCCGAGAAGCACTGGGGAGTGGAAGCTGCCGCAGTCTACTGGCATTTTGTTGACCTCGTGTGGATCATTTTTTACCCCGCCCTGTACCTGATCGGAAAACTAATTGGATAAAGTTTGACCGGCATGAACTGGTGTTCATGACCAAAAACTGATATAAATGAATTATGCCAGTACGACCGGGGCGGCCGCAAGGCCGCCCCGTTTTGGAGTATCAATAGCAAATGGATAAAAAAATTGTGGTTGTGGGTCTGATGGTTGCCGCCCTGGTGGCGCTGGCCGCATTGTTGGCCCTCGTGTTCTCAGGTTCGGGTAGCTTTCGAGGCACGGCCTATGGGGAACCCTATCCGGTCGCGCCCCCGATCGAGCTGGTCCGTTCGAACGGCGAGAGATTTCGTTTGTCAGATCAAAAAGGAAAGATCAACCTGCTGTTCTTTGGCTATACTTCCTGTCCGGATGTGTGTCCGACCACCCTGGCAGAACTTAACCAGGTTCTGACAAGCCTGGGAAACAAAACCGATCTGGTCCAGGTCCTTTTTGTTTCGGTGGACCCCGAACGGGACACACCGGAAAAGATTCAGCAATACGTCAACCATTTTAATTCCAAATTTGTGGGATTATCCGGGTCGATGGACGTGTTGCAGGGTATTTGGAATGACTACGGCATCTATCGCGAAGAGGTCCAGGGTGATTCCGCCGCCGGCTACACGGTTAATCATACTGCGCGGGTGTATCTGATCGACATGGATGGCAACCTGCGGCTTTCGTATGGCTTTGAAACGCCGGTCGAAGATATTGTCAATGATGTGCGGCTCCTCCTGAAGTAAGTTATATCGAAAGATACAGCCATGCCTCCAGTTAATATCATCATCAAGCGAATATTGGTCTCCCTGGTGATCGGCCTTTTGATCGGCACCGCCATTAATGAGATCACCTTCATGTTCCTGCGCGAAACCGCGCGTCCGCCAAAGCAGATCGAACTGATCATTCCGAAAGGAACGGCTGACCGCATTGCACGGGGCGAAACGCCGCCAACCATCCCGGACTCGATGACTTTTGTGGTGGGCGACACCCTGATTGTCAAAAATGAGGACACGGCGGATCATGAGCTTGGGCCGTTGTGGATACCGGCAGGCTCCTCCGCCTCTCTCTCCCTTGACTCCGTCCAGTCCTATGCCTATTCCTGCTCATTCCAACCCGGCAAATATTTTGGGCTGGATGTGCATGAAGCTTTAACTCTCAGCACCCGCCTGTATGGCATTTTGTATTCAGGTATTCCGATGGGCGGTCTGCTGGCATTGTATTCCGTGATCATGCCCTTCAAGAAAAAAGAAGAAAAATGATGCTCTTGAAAAAAATGTTTGGCCGATCCTGGTTGCTTGCCACTCTGCTGGTCTTTGCGGGGACGGCCCTGTGCATTCGTCTGGGTATCTGGCAGTTGGATCGGCTGGAGCAGCGCCGCGCCTTCAATGCCCAGGTGACCTCCATGCGTTCCGCTGAAATGCTGAATTTGAATCAGAATTTACCCGGCGACATCTCCAAAATGGAGTGGCGTCGGGTAACAGTATCCGGCGAATATGATTTTGAAAATCAGGTGGTTTTGCGGAATCAATACAACGGGGATGAGTATGGATATCACCTGATCACACCGCTTCTTTTCGACGGGGGAGCTGTTCTTGTGGACCGGGGCTGGATCCCCGCTGACGGGAACGACTCGCCCGCAGCCTGGCGGAAATATGACCAGGCCGGACAGGTGACGGTTGCGGGACAGATCCGGCTTGGGCAGGTGAAGCCAGCCTTCGGCGGAGTCGACGACCCGGAATTTGGTCCGGATGTGAAACGGCTGGATATCTGGAACAATCTAAATGTGGCGAGAATCTCCGAGCAAAGCCCATATCCACTCCTGACCATATATATTCAACCAGACGCCGATGAAAAGAATTTTGAGCCGCCCATCAGGTCCCAACCCGTGCTGGACCTGACCGAAGGGCCTCATCTCGGTTATGCTTTTCAGTGGTTTCTGTTTGCGACGATATTATTCGTTGGATATCCCTTTTATTTGCGAAGGCAGGACTAAAAATATGAAATATTCCCTACGATCATCCTTCTCGCGATTGGTATTGGCGCTGTTTGCGCTTGTATTTTTGTTGACGATCGTCGGTCGGATCGTTACTGTTACCGGTGCCTGGGCATATTGCACCGGCCTGCCGGTGTGCACTCCCAGCGACCCGATTGGATATTTAAAGCTGGTGCACTTGGTACTGGTGGGGATTGCGTCGATTTTGATGGCCCTTGTGTTACGGAAGGCATGGCGCGAACAACGCGATCAAAATTTACTGCTCCCGCTTACCACTGTGACGGCTGTCCTTTTCTTCGGGCAGGCCTTTGTGGGCGCCATTCAAGTGGCACGAAACTTCCCGCTGCATCTGGTGGTTTTACATACCCTCTCGGCCGTTGCATTATGGATTTCTCTTGGAATGCTGGTCTTTGCATCCGGAGTACTTGGCATGGACAGGGAGGCTGGCCCACATCTGGACTTTCGGCAGCGGGTCAGGGACTTTTTCACCCTTTCCAAGCCCCTGATCGTGGCATTGTTACTCGTTACCACCTTTGCGGGTCTGGTGGCGGGGGGCAAGGCCTGGCCATCCGTTTCGCTGGCATTCTGGACCCTGCTGGGTGGTGCACTTGCCGCGGCGGGTTCAAGTGCTTTGAATCAATATATTGATCGTGAGTTGGATAAGAATATGCAACGTACGGCCAAACGGCCGTTGGCTGACCAGCGCTTGACCGCTGCAGAGGGGTTATCCTATGGCCTGGCTCTTTGCCTGATCAGTTATTATGTGATGGCGGGGTTTGTTAACCTGCTGGCTGCCCTTTTATCCCTGACCGGGATTTTTTACTACGTGATCTTTTACAGTGTCCTGCTGAAAAAAGCCACCGTTCAAAATATCGTGATCGGAGGTGGGGCCGGTGCCATTCCTCCCATGGTGGGATGGGCGGCTGCCACGGGTCACCTTGGACTGGCGGCCTGGATCCTTTTTGCGATCGTCTTCATGTGGACGCCGCCTCACTTTTGGGCGCTGGCAATTGTCCGCTTGAAGGATTATGAAAAAGCGGGAGTTCCCATGATGCCCGTGGTCCATGGTGAGGAAAAAACCCGCAGGCACATCCTGGTATACACGATAGAACTGATCGTAGTCACGTTATTGCTGCCGTTGTTCAACCTGGCGGGGTCGGTCTATTTGGTATCCGCCCTGGTTTTGGGTGGTTTTCTTCTTTATGCGGCCTGGCGCGTATTTACGATCGGGGGAAACAAAGTGGCCTGGACCATGTATCGCTGGTCCAGCATGTATCTGGCATTTATTTTTCTGGCGATCGTGGTTGACGCATTGGTATAAAATACGCCATTAATGGATGGAACATTTTTGCCCCGCCCCGTGGAATCCATAAAGCTGCGCGAGGCATTATGGATAATCGCCCTTTCTAGTTTGATCGTGATTGCGTTGGATGCGGTCACAAACTCCATTGATATTCACAGGAACGGCTGGGATTTTGCGTATTACATTGCCATGGCAAGGGATGGATTTCATGCCGATCCTCTGGCAAGTCCGTTTGCATACAGGTACATCAGCCCGTTGATTGTCCACGGCCTCACCTCTTTGGGACTGACGATTGAGCAGGGGTTTGGTCTGTTGGCTTATTTGGGAGCAATCGGCCAATTAAGCGGCGTCTACTTTTTCGTGCGTTGGCTCACCGGATCGCGAAAAGGAGCCTGTCTGGGTTTGGGGGTGACCGCACTTAGTCTCTATAATGTTAAATTTTTGCTGTTTGATATTTACCGGCCCGACCATCTGGCGTACGCGTTGATTTTATTGCAGACCTATCTGGCCTTCAAAAAAAATTTCGCCATATTGCTGATTGTCACGCTGTTTGCTTCGCAGGTCCGTGAATTCAATATCATCCCGCTGGTAGCATATTTATTCATGACCGCACCCGGCGAAGATGGAAAAACCTGGGTCCGGCAGCTGGTCACATCCATGATTTTCCTCATTCCCGCAATTTTGCTTCCCCGCATCCTGATCCCTGTCTCTGAAAACTTTCAACTTCTGAGTCTGTCAAGGGAAGGATTGATGAACGTTTTGTTGCTCCCGCTTATTCCGAGCATCAGCCTGAATTTTATTTTTTCAACGGCAGCTTATTTCCTTCCTCTTTTCTTCCTGGCGGGATCCGGGCAAATTATCGAAGCATATTTTAAGCAGCCGGTACCGCAGCGAAGATATCTGACAGCTTACACGGTGCTGGTCCTGCTGCTTAGCCTGTACGGCGGCACGGATCTGTTCCGGTTTGCGACATTTCTTTTCCTGCCCCAGATCATTTTGATCGGTGAAATCGGCCCGCGTATTTCGATTGTTCAGGTGATCGCCGTCTTCGCAGTTGTATTTATTTTTAATAGAATTTGGATGTCCATTCCGGATTGGGATGTAGATAAATACCGTGATTTTTATGGTGGATATTCATTGCGTTTGAATGAGTCCCTCCTGCGGCGGGCGTTTGAGTTGGGGGGGATTTTGATCGTGGGCATCGGAATCAGAAGGCTGAAATTCGTACCGGGAAAATCCGAATTCTAGATCGTTCGTCCCGGCTCCAATCCTAGCGTGCCGGCCTGGTGTACAGGAAAAGCCAGATATCACCATCCTTTTCAGAGGATGTTAGTGTGAAATTTTCATTCAAATATGCGATATCAGGGTGGATTAGATAACCCTCGGCTTTATATTCGTCCAGGGATTCCTGAAAAATAACATACCATACCCGGGTTGCGTGTGCGGAGGCAGCCTCGATGTTATTTTCCTGATCCAGGCCCAGTAATTTTTGAATGGCAGGTGAAAGGGTATCGGTAGTGCCGCCGGCGGGGTCCATGAGAAAGCTTTCGGGCAGATTACGGTCAAAATAGAATGTGGGCAGGTAGGTGAGTTTATTCGAATGAATGACCATGTCGCCATTTTGGAATCTATTTCGGATGCTTTGGTCGAGACTGGCGAAGGGTCCATACGGAAATCCGTTGTAAGTAATTTGTTGATAAAAGCCGATTCCCGCGGACAACAAAATTAATATAAAAGTAAAAATTTGAACCGGACGGGGGAGACGGGTTTTTGTAAAGGCCCAGGCGATCCAGATGCAAAAAAATGCATGTGAGGGGAGTAGTGCTCTCTCCAGATATACGGGAAAAATTTGAGAAACAAGCCACAGAAACAAGGGCGGCACGAAGGCCAGATAGGCAAAAAAGAGCCCGCTTCGGGCGAGGTCTTCATTTGTTGTTCGGGCCCTATAAGTTTGGTAAGCGCCAAGCGTTATTGTTAATGTAGCCAGCAATAGCCCCGGCAGCAATTGGAGTTTTGAGAGAGGTAAGTGAGGGAGATAGATCAGGAAAAGCGTAAATATTTTTTCCAAACCGGGCTTCTCAATCCAAAAACCGGATGTGACCTTTGAGAATTGAGCCGGAAGTTGGGTCAGCCAGGGAAGATACAGGGCGATTGCGGCGAGCCCAGCCAGAGTTAAAGAACGAAGCGATTTCCAGTCCTTTTGAAAGACTGGAATAAATGCCAGGGGAATCAGGAAGAATGCGGCAAGATTATGTGTATATTGCGCCAGCGCTGACGAGATACAAAAAAGACCCCACTTCTCATTGATCAGGGCATAAACCGCCAGGCACAGCCAGAAAGCAAGGAAAACATACATTCGGATTTCCTGGCCGTAATGAATTTGGAAGGGCAGAATGGCTGTCAGCAGCGAAGCTGTGATGGCTGTTGACTCGCCGGCAAGACGCCCGGCAATGTGATAAATGCAAGTGATTATCCCGAGAGATGCAGCAACCGATAATAATCGGATGGAGATCAGGGAGTTTCCAAAGATTTGCATCCATCCCCATAAAATAAAATAATAAACAGGCGGATGTTCTTCTGCGGCGGAAGTGTCGGCCTCGCGTGCTAGTGTGCCCTCCAGGATTGCCTGCGGACCCTGTTCGGCAAACAGGGCGGAGAATGATTCGTCATACCAGATCGGCCGGGAACTGATGCCGGCCAGCCGCAGTAATAGTGCCAGAGCCAGTATGAGAATTAAGTTGCGATTTGAGCGTTTTTGAAGGATGGCGGTCATGAAGGCTTTGACCTTGGGTTATCGGCGCAAAATAATGGATGTATCGTCCTTGTAAAGCACCCGCCAGTGAAGTTCGGTTTCAAGCCTCTTTGCGAGGTCACTGTTTCCATTGACGATCGCCCATGCGATGTCATATTTCTTAAAGATGTCCTGCCAACCCTCCGAAAGCATGATGACTTTTTCATATTCCAGCGTAACTTCCCCTGTGACATCTGCCATGCTGTCGATGAAGGTTAATTGATCCGGCCATAAGTGCAGGGCCAAATAGCCTCCCCAATCGAGTTCATTGAACATTTTCCCCTGTTGGGGATTGCTCTCCAGCCACGCCACTGCCTGAACTGGGAAGGTCTGTTGGGAGAATTGAAAAAAGGTCTTCAACCCGGAGTTTGAGATTGCAAAACCGCCCAATATGATTGTAATAAAAACCGGCCATGCAATGCCCTGGATTTTTCCTTCCATGGAATCCAGAGTGGTTTCGAGCCGGCTCAGCCATGGGAGGTCCCTTGTGAAGGACAGAGTTTCAGCGAGTACAAAGGGGGCTACGATCCCATATAAATGGATGTTTCGGACCGCCATCAGGCTTAAAGCGGAAAAACCTGCCAGTAAAAAGCCCTGTCCTGGAGACAACTTTTCCCTTTTGAAGGCCAGCAGGAAAATTGATGCGGCTAGCAGGCCCAACAATACCTTCATTTCAGGCATCTGAAAATTGGGAGTGTTGGCTTCCAGCATTCGGGACATTAAATACCGATTGTTTACGAATCCAAGGATACCCGCCCAGGGTCCAATACCTCCAGGATTGATCAAACTAGCGATTGCCGAAAAAATTAATGCCCAAAAAAGTTTTTTTCCAATGATTGCATTCGTATGGTCCCGATCCATGAAATAGTCAAATATCCAGCCGGCACAGTATGCGGTCAGGACCAGAATTCCGGCAATAAATTCTCCATGCAGATTGGCCCATAAAAGCATCAATAACGGAAATTTCCAGATTGATATGTTTTCTCCCCTTCTAAGTTCGTCGGTCCAGATCAGCCAGATGACCAAAAGAAACATTGAAATTAAATGGGGTCGGGTGACCCAATTTAATGAGGTAGCCATTGCCCCCCAGGCAACCAGGGCCAATACGGGTAGTCGAAGGTCGAATCTTTTTGCCAGCCAGCTATAGAGCAGGGTAAATGTGGTTCCAAGCAACAGGGCGGAGAAGACTATTACACCGGCCAGTCCGATACGGCTGTAAATTGAATAAAAAATGACATCCGAGAGCCACTCAGAAGCATGGGAAACATTCAACTGGTTGAGGTATGGGTGGATGAACAGTTCCACGGTCGGGACTGAACCGTTTTCAATAATGTATTTACCGGTCAATAAATGACGTGGAAAATCCCCGTCCAGATTGAGCATTCGCCGGCCGAGCAACAGAACGGCTGCGAATAATGATCCGAAGAAAATATCCTGCAACCGCGGAAGGAGTTTCAAGGAAATGTTTTTGTTCATGTCGAGCCGTTTTGTGGTTGAATTGTAGCAGAAAAAAAGGCCCCGATTTTTATCAGGGGCCTTTTTTTCTATTCTCCGAGGTAATCGCGTAATTTTCTGCGAATGGAGGGATGCCGCAGGCGACTTAATGCCTGTGCTTCGATCTGTCTGACACGTTCGCGGGTGACGCCCATTTTTCGTCCAACTTCTTCGAGAGTGTAGGCCTGCCCATCCAGCAAGCCATAGCGCAACTGCAGAATGCGCACTTCACGCGGCGGCAAGCCATTTAAGACTTCGCCAAGATGTTCGCGCAAAAGGTTATAAGTGGCAGTCTCGTCTGGCGGCGGGGCCTCGTCGTCTTCAATGAAATCTCCGAGCACCGAATCTTCTTCATCATCAGTGGGGGTTTCCAGAGAAAGCGGGCGCCGGGCGACCTGAATCATGTTCTCAATCTTCTTTGGCGGCACATCCAGGGCGTCAGCCAGTTCATCCACACTGGGTTCGCGACCGAGCCGTTGGGTGAGCTGGTGCTGTACCCTCAGGAGTTTGTTGATCTGGTCTCCCATATGGACGGGCACCCGGATGGTTCGACCCTGATCGGCGATTGCGCGGGTGACTGCCTGGCGGATCCACCAGGTTGCGTACGTCGAAAATTTATGTCCGCGGCGGTAATCGAACTTCTTGGTTGCGCGAATCAGACCGATATTGCCTTCCTGGATCAGGTCAAGGAAGGGGACGCCTCGTCCCATGTATTTTTTTGCAACGGAAATGACAAGGCGGGAGTTCGCGGTGATCAGATGTTCACGCGCTCCCCAGCCATCTTCAATGGATTGGCGCAGGTCAAGCCTGCGTTTGGGGGTGATATTCCCGTGTGCAAGTTCCTCACGTGCGGAACGCCCGCGTTCAATGCGCTGGGCAAGCTGAACTTCCTCCACGGCGGTCAACAAGGGAACGCGGCTGACCTCTTTGAGGTACAAGCCAATCGTATCGTCTGTGTCGATGTTGGCAAGATAGTCGTCGAGGGATGGATCCGGCTCAGGTTCAGCCTCGCCGCTTTCTTCCACCGCGGCCAGCTCATCTTCAGTTGGTTCGGGTGTGACCGTATCTTCCTGGAACGGGATCCCCGCACTCAACAAGGCCGAAAAGGCCTCTTCAAGTTGCTCCACATCCTGTTCCGCTTCCGGGAAGAAGTGCAGAATGTCGTCCAGTGTCACATATGATTTTTGACGGCCCAGTTCAACGAGCCGCGCGATCGCTGAAAATTCCTCTTCATCATCAACAATTAATATTTTCTCTACATCCATTCGCAATTCCAACTTTCAAATTTTTTATTGGCCAAGACCAGAATTAGAATACACTTTTTTAATGCGAAAAGCAATACCCCTCACTTTCCAGATGCTTTGCAAAGCGCCCGTATTACGGCTGCCTGAAGGCTGCTCAGACAACCGTAATACATTAACCCGTTAAGGCACGGAGGTTACGGTCACTTCGGGAGCGGGTGCCCCGCTTGCCGGCAGGGTGGTGGGGGTGGGTGTGTTTAAATAAGGCGGTGATGCGACAATTTTCAATAGCGAGTCGATGCTGCTTGTGCTTACGACCGTCATTTTGTTGCTGTCCACGCGGACGTAATAACCGCTGTTGGAGGGTGTGGTATCCCCAATTTCGAGAATATGTTTCTTGCCGCCGGTAAACTCAACTGTCACGACATATCCCGGAGCGTCAAACCCGAAGATGCTGGGGTCGGCATCGACTTCATCCAGCACGGGCAGAGAGGTAATTTGGGTGGCCGCCGCCTCTGCCAATCCCTGATCCGCCTCAGCTGGCTGGGGCAGCTCCAATGCCCAGGTATTTTGAGCATTGCGCACCAGTTTAACTTCCGTGCCGGAAGCGGATTTAATTTCGATGCTGGTCGGAGAACCTTCATCCTCCGCAAAAACGAAGGACAATTGTTGTCCCGTGGGGGTTGCCAGGGCCGTAGCTTCCTTATTCTTGTTCAGATAGACAGCCAGGGTCAGCAGTCCTGCGAACAAGACCAGTGTAAACAAGGTGCCAACGCTGATCACTGGCTTCTGGCGTTTGGGTGTGACCGGTTCCTTTTGGATTGCCGGTCTTTGCTTTCGCGCTGAGGTCTTTGACTTGCTGTTTATTGTTGCTTTGCGGGCCATTTTCTAACCTCTCTTGCGGCGTGCGAGCCATGTGGAAACGCCGGCAAATACTACGGACCCAGGCAGGATGATCACGGAAAAAATGATCAGTAGAATGAACTTCCAGTTTGCAATAGGTTTTAGGGTTCGCGGAGTTTGTTGACGGGGCGTGATGTTGATCAGGTTGTCCTGTTCCGCTGCCCAATCCACAGAGTTAATGAAGATATTGCCATTTCCATAGGCATCAAAGACTTGATCCGTGGCGAAGACGGAGTTTCCGAAGACCACAACCCGCCCTTTGGAAGCTGAATTTTCTGCGGCAACCGCCAGATTGAGAGGACCCGGATTATCAGTCTCGGCCGAGAAGGCAGGTGTTTCATTGGCTACCAGCTCGGTCTCACCCCAGGATTGATCGGTCGTCATCAAGAAGGGTGTCTGCGTGACGTTTTCCTTTTGACCGGCAACGCTCAAGCTGCGTGCCTGTGGAAGAATGACGATGTAATTCTTGGTCAGGTTTTGCGTGATCGGATGCTGTGCGATCTGCGAGGATACTGCCTGCAGGGGGTTTTGAGTATTTACAAGATCAATGACAATATCCTTGTTCAAAGTGATGCCCCAATCATCCGTTAAATATGCCGCAAGCGGATCAAAGGTATTTCCGAATTCCGTAACCTGGATCGGATCTTCCATGACCACCAACGACCCTCCGGCATCCACATATTTCTTTAGAAGGGCTACCTCGGTTGTCGCGAGTGGCTTGAGCGGACCGCCGATAATGATGGCCAAAGCGTCGTCAGGGATGGCGTTTGTGGAAAATAGATTAAGGGATTTAACGGTGTAATTCTTTGATTCCAGCGTGGATTTGGCGATCGAGAAACTTAATTGGTTGCTGGAATCCAGCGAAGGTTCGCCATGTCCCTCAAGGAAGTAGACGACACGTGCCTCCGGACTAATCAAGCGGATGAGAGCCTTGGTAAGCTCGCTTTCACTTGCGGAGGAGGCTACCTCCTTGGATTCGCCCATTTTCAACAGGATCTTGCCATCGCCGGTAATGCCTGCTTCTCGGGCGGCCAGCGGATCCTGATCCGGGTTTACAAATGTGTAGTCGAACTTGCCCTTGCTGTTATTTTTAAAATTCAGCAGCAGTTCATCCGCACTGGATGTGCTCAGGCTGGTTGTATAGAAGGCTGTAGCGGTCACCTTGCCGGGAAGAGTCGCAAGGGCCTGCAAAGTCTCAGGTGCCAGCGTATTGGTCTTGTCCTGGGTAAGATCCCAGGGTGCGCCCAGAATATTTGGATTCTGGTATGCCAGCATGTTGATCACGATAATGATGCCAACGAATGCCAGAGTGATGATCAGTGAATTGGAACCGTACCTTGCCTGGCGTCCGGTGAGGAAGCGGCGGACGGTATCCGGTGCCATGATGGCATATGCCGCCAGGCCAATAACAAGCAGGGCAATGCTGATGATGAAAGCCTGGTTAAGGCCGTCTGTTTTATCGAGCGTGAACATTTGCATGGCGAGCATGCCCTTGGCCGCCCCGATCAAACCCGTTGAGATACAGGCGATCAAAGCAAGGATAAGGCCAATTACGGCGTACTTCGCCGAGGGGGATTTCTTTTTTCCAGCCATTAGCGCCATCTCCGAATTTCAATCGCGGTGGTCCCGACGAACAGGCCCAACGCAGTCAGACTAAGAAAATAAACAATATCGCCGATATTGATCGTGCCTCGATTCATCGAATCAAAGAAATGTGTGCCGAGGCTCAAATATTTGAATACATCCCCGCCCTGCTGGAGGAAACTTGCCGGCGCTCCCACCAGGATCCAGAGGAAGAAGAACAGGGCAAAGGTCACAAAGAAGGCTGCGAATTGGTTGCTGAAGATGGCTGAAATGCCCACTCCCAGCGAAAGCAGCGCGGAACTGATCAGGATGACACCCAGATAGGAGGATAGCAGCATCTTCAGATCGATGCCAGGTGTGATGAAATTATTCATGATGATCGGGAATATCAGGGTTGCAGCGATCAGTGTGAAAATGAACAGGAAAGCCCCCAGCCATTTTCCGGCGACCAGCTCAAAATCCCGGATGGGAGCGGTCAGCAGGAGTTCAATGGTTCCCATGCGGGATTCATCTGATAGCAGGCGCATCGTTACGGCCGGACTGAAGAAGAGCAGCAGGATCACAAACCAATAGGTCAATTGATCCGGGGTGGGGGCCCCGCCGCCAAAGGCGGATTGCTGGGAGGAAACGAACATGATGATGGAAAAGATGATCCCGATCGGCAGCAGGATGGCCAGGGCCACCACGTAAGCCACGGGGCTATTAAAGTAGTTGTCGTACTCGCGTTGTGCGATTGTCCAAATGTTTCTCATGGATTTCCTCTTTAATTCTTTTTGGAGTCTGTGCCAGTCAGTTCGAGGAAGATCTCCTCCAGACTCATGCCCAGCGGACGTAGTTCAAGCAGGTCGTAGCCCGATTTGATCACCTGTTTGGCGACCTCGGGACGGACATCCTTGCCGGAGGAAAACTCGAATTCCACCGAGCCATCTTCCTTTGTCACCACGCTCTGCACGCCCTTGACCTGTTTGACGGTCTTGGCGAGTTCGTCGGCTTCACCGCGCACGCGAAGGATGACCCGCTCCGCGCCGATTAAACGCGCCTGCAGGTTCTCGGTGGTGTCCTCGGTTACGATCTTGCCTTTGTTAATGATCAAGACCCGGTCACAGATATTCTGGGCTTCATTCAATAAATGGGTGGAAAGAAGAACGGTTCGATCCCTGCCAATTTCCCGGATCAGCTTGCGCACCTCCACAACCTGTCCCGGATCAAGGCCAATGGTGGGTTCATCCAGGATCAGGACCTCGGGTCGGTGCAGCAAGGCCTGGGCCAGCCCCACTCTCTGGCGCATCCCTTTCGATAAATTGCCGATAAATCCATTTGCGCGATCGCCCAACCCGACCATGTCCAATACTTCGTCGACACGGTCATCCACATTCGGGATTTTTCTCAGTTCGCCCATAAATTTCAAATAGTCAAAAACGGCCATTTCCGTGTAGAGCGGGACGGTCTCGGGCAGGTAGCCAACGCGTTTGCGCACCTCAAGAGATTCCTCCACCACATCATAACCCGCCACGATCACCTCACCATCGGTGGGGGGCATGTAGCCGGTCAGAATGCGCATGGTCGTGGTTTTTCCCGCACCATTCGGGCCAAGAAAACCCACAATTTCACCCTGTTGAGCATCGAAATTCAGGTTATGAATGGCGCGGCGTGCGCCGTAGTCCTTTGTAAGACCACTTACTTTGATCATTGCCTCTCCTTGCAAATTGATTTGATAAATTCGTGCGTTTACAAACAAAAGACACAGCCCGTGGGCGGTGCCAATTCCTGATACCGTTGATTACTATACAATATCTGGACTCGCAAAGTCAAGCGGGTAATTAAGTTCTAATCTAATGTTAATCTTGTTTGTCATCGGCTATAATTTGCACATGACCCGGCTCCTCTATCAAACGGATTCCTACCTTAAAGAATTTCAGGCGAAAATCATTTCGGTGGATGCCTCGACTCGCGTGGTTGTTCTTGACCAGTCTGCTTTTTACCCCGGAGGCGGAGGCCAGCCCTGTGACTTTGGCTTCCTGGAAGCCGATGGCGTGCAATATCCTGTGGAAAAGGTCAAAAAAGTGGGCGAAGAAGTTCTCCATTTTCTAGGTGGATCCTCTGCGCTGCCCGCGATCAACGCCGCATCTTTCGGGACCCTGGACTGGGTCCGGCGGCACCAGTTGATGCGCACCCATACAGCCATGCACATTCTGTGTGGCACGGTGTTTCGGGATTATGGTGCGAAGGTCACTGGCGGGGACATGGACCCTTTGAAGGGACGCATGGATTTTGAGTTTGAGACCATGCGCGCAGAGTTGGTCCGCGACATCGAAGCGGCGGTCAACCATGAGGTCCGGCAGGGACGCGAAATTCGGGTGAAGATCCTGCCCAGGGAGCAAGCCTTCCAGATCCCGGACCTGATCCGCACAAAGATCAATCTTCTGCCGGCGGGCATTCTCGAGGTTCGCACTGTGGAGATCGTTGGCCTGGATTTGCAGGCCGACGGCGGAACGCATGTCGCCAACACTGCCGAGGTGGGGCAGGTGAAAGTGGTTGATTACAAGAGCAAGGGCGCAATCAATAAGCGAATTTATCTCGAGATCGAATAGGCGGAATGGAGTTTGTGTTTTTTCGTCTCTGCTGTATAATGCAGAAAATTTGAGGGGTGGATCCTCAAAAAAACCAAAGGAGAATGTGTGATGAATTTCAAAAAGTTTTCCATCTTGTTAGCTGCAATCGCCCTGTTTGTCTCGACCCTGGCGTGCGGCTCAACCGCCCCTGCGGGCGTTTCCAATATTTACATGGCGAATGATGCGGAAGGGAAGAACAAGACTTCCACGTTTGCGCCCACGGATGTGATCTATGTCTTTTTTGATGTAAACCAGGTTGACAACGGATCTCAATTCCAGGTCAGGTGGTTTGCCCTCAATGTGGATGGACAGGATCCGAACGAAGCCTTCCTGACCACGGATTACACCTACAATGGTGAGCCGACAATCTATGCCCAGATTGAAAGCACACAGGGCGGCTTCCCGGCAGCCCAATACAAGGTTGAAATTTACCTTGCCGGTGCGAAGGTCGGCGAGCAGCAATTCTCGATCCAATAGCCGGGTTATCTAAAAGAGGCCACTGCAAAGCAGTGGCCTCTTTTTTGTTTTCAACTGGGGTTTACGAAAGGATCACCTGTCCACAATACTCGCACTTGTCCATGCCCAGTTCAAGGGTGCCTCCGCAGTTCGGGCATTGGAAGGTCTCCACCTTGATCGGATAGCCTGCGGTCTTGTAGGCAGCTTCATTTTCTGCGAGATCGCCGCGCAGGCGTTTCAGACGGGCCAGATAGGCGTCCCCGGTGACCTCGCCGGATTTCCGCAGTCGCTCCACATCGGCAATGGATTCCTTAAGCATGCGCCGCTGGGCCTCCAGTGATTCCTTGCTGTTATCCTGGAAGGCGATCTTCATTTCCGGTTTGGGTGGAATGGATGCCAGGATGGCGGCGATGATCATCATGATGGCCGAAACGATCAAGCCAACGATCAGGGGCGTGTACTGGAACCCGGGAATGGAGTTGAAGTTGACGGTGTTGACCTGTACTTCATTGTAATCCGCGATCACAACCTGACGGTCGCCGCCAAGTTTACCCACATCGATGCGGGTAATTCCGGAGGTGTGCTTTGGCAGGTTGTTGCGCGAACCCGTTTCGGTGAAAACGGCCACATTGCCGGAATCATCCCCGAGTACAGCCTCTTCCTTCCCGTCTTCGTTGACATCAATGCCCGAAATTTCGGTAACCTTGTCAGATAGCGACCCCGTCCACATTTGTGCTGCGGTCGTGCCGTTGAAAGAAAAGGCCCATACACCGCCATCCTTTCCGCCGACGATGATCTCCCGGGAGGAGGGGTCGCCGTTCAATTCCACTTCGCGCACTTCACTGATGGCTTGTCCCAGCGATTTGCTGAACAGCACGCTTCCATCCACGGCGCTGTAAATATTAAAGGCGCCGTATTCGCCGCCGGTGATGATCTCACTGTTCCCGTCCGCGTTCAGGTCGAAGGCGCGCATGCGGCGCAGCTGTTCCTGGCTGGTTTTCCAGACCGTCTGGCCTTGAGCGTCGAAGACCGTTACCGTTCCATCATGACTGGCCGTGGCAAGATAGGTTTGACCGCCAATCTTTGCATCATCCATGCCGCGTACTTCCTCGTTTCCAGCGTCGCCGTTCCAGACAGGTTGGCCGTTCAAATCCAAAGTCAGGAGTCCGCCGCTGTTGTCGCCGAGCACGATCTCGGGTCCGGAAGAGAAGCGGATGAGGGCCACGCGTGAGGGAAATCCGATGTCAAGTGTCTCAGCCAGCCTGGCCTGTTGTCCATTGATGATTGTATCCACAGACATGCCTGTGCCCACATAATAGACAATGATGTCCTCGACATTATCGCCGTTCAGATCGCCCAAGGTCGTTTTTGGCGACGAGTATGGAAAATTCCATATGCGGCTTCCACTGCCATCGTATACACTGACATCACTGGTATTTTGAATGAAGAGTTCGTCCAGGCCATCACCCGTGAAATCCAAAACCTTCATGCTTTCGGCGGTATTGTAGGGCTGTGTCCAGGTGACGGTGCTGCCGAATTTTTCGGCGCTTACTGCACCACTGAAGGAGAACACGCCGGCCACGATCATGACAAGACAGGCGAGTACAAAGGCGACAATAAAGGGAATGATTTTTCTGCTCATGTTAGGCGGCCTTTCGTTGCAGGAGGGAATAGGTGGATTTCAAAAAACTCAGGATCTGGTCGTGCTCGACCTCATCAAAGGGGGAGCTTGCGACAACGTTGATCATCCCGTCTTCGGTGCTTAACTGTGAGATGGTATATTTGCCGACATTCGCGCCCTGTCTGAATTCCTTGTTGGAAACGATCTTGTAGGCTTCGGGATTGACCACAATGCGGACCTTCAGGTCATGCGCGCTGCCCTTGAATTTTTCCGGCTTGGTCTTGTATTTTCCGCTGATGCGGCTGCGTTTTAAATAGGATTTTCGCATCTTTGATTTTTGAATGGCAGAGACCCGCAGAATGTTCCCGTCGTAGAGTTTGGCTTTAAGCGCCAGCCACTCATCCCGGAAATATTGAGTGGTGCGGCTTTGGGCATCCTGTGCCTCGCGGGCTACTTTTGTTTTTATCATCGCACCAGTCAGGTCAAGGTGGCCCAGAAAGGTGGAATTGGGTTTCAGGTCATCCCGCAGGGTGTGCAGGATCTCCTTCGTTCCCTTGTATCTGGGCGAAAAGTCCGAGGAGTCGCTTTTGCGCAGGCTGAGCGCCATGATGAACGCCGCCAGCCACAACAGCATGCCGCCACCGGTGAATACCAGGGAGAAGTAACCGAATAGAAGCAGCAGCCCGTCGATCATCATCAACCCGACGCCCGCCAAAAAGATCAACATCGGGATCCAGCGCCATTTATCCCCGGCTTTTTCCGTAAGCTGGACCTCCTTCACGAACTTATCCATGCCGCGCATGATCGAATCAGGCTTGTCTGCAATGGACACGTAGACCGGCGTGTAGTCTTTCTTGCCTGCGCTGATCGTGGCGGGCGCGGTCTTTTTACGCGCCGTGTTCAACAGGTAAAAGAAAAGTGACAGGACCACAATGCCGAGGGCAGCAACGATACATAGGATTGGCATACATTCCTCCGGTTGTCTTATAATTCATTTCAATGACAAAGATACTCTACACGGCCTTTGATATTGTACCAAGCCCAAAGGGTGCGTCGACCCATATTTTGCACAACATTCGCGGGTTGGTCAATAGGAATTATGGTGTCCATCTTATCACGCCCAACGACGGCCTGCTGCCCGGCGAGGACGAATTGGAAGGTGCGCGGGTGACACGGATCAGCCAGGACCTGTCCCAGAACTTCCTGGCACGGGCCGCTCATTTTGGCAAATCGGTGCTGGCTCATCTTGCCCTGCACCCGGATTACGATGTTGTTCAGTACCGGAACGTTTGGGACGGGCTGCAGATCGCTCAAAATAAAAAACGGCTCGGGTACAGGACTCTTTTTGAAGTAAACGGACTACCTTCGATCGAGCTCAAATACCACTATCCTGGACTGGATTCGGATTTGATTTCAAAGATCAAGGAGCAGGAAATTGCGACCCTGCACTTAAGTGATGCGATCATCTGCCCCTCCAATGTGACTCGCGAGTATATTGCCTCGCTCGGGCTTAACCGCAAGCTGGTGACTGTCATCCCGAACGGAGTCAGCGCCTCGGATTTTTCCCCCTCGTCTTTACCCGTCCGCGATGGTCGCGTGCCGGTTTTGCTTTATATCGGGACACTGGCCGATTGGCAGGGTTTGGATATTGTGGTCCGTGCGCTGCCGAAGATCCTCGAACAACAGCCTGTGCATCTCCGTATTATCGGCCGCGGACGCTCAAGGCAAAGGAAGATCCTATCGAAGCAGATTCGCAAGCTCGGGGTGGAAGGAAGCGTATCTGTCCAGCCGGCCGTTCCTCATCATCAGATTCCCTCCCTGATCGCAGAGTCCGATATCTGTGTGGCTCCGCTGGGATTAAATGATAGAAATGTCACCCAGGGTGCCTGTCCGATCAAGGTGCTGGAATATATGGCGGCGGGGCGTCCGCTGCTGGCCCCCAACATGCCCATCGTGCGCGAGTTGGTCAGGGAGGATGTGGACGCGCTCTTGTTTTCCCCGAACGACCCCGACGATCTTGGACGGCAGGTGATAACCCTGTTGAACGATTTTCAATTGTCGAAACGGCTGGCTGAATCCGCTTCGGCGCGTGCGTTGACAGAATTCACATGGCACGAGTCGCAGAAGAAATTGATCAAGGTATATGAAAAGCTTTTGGCTGAATAAACAGAGGGGTACGGGTCCGAAAAGTGTTTGTCTTAAGTCAGATCGAATATTTTGCTAACTGCCTGCGGCACGGCGCGCGGACTGCCCGTCTTCACATCCACAAAGACCCAATCTGTTTCACCCTTCACCAGGATCTTATCGTCTGCCTTGCGAACGAATTCATATTTTCGCAGCGAGCGCACGCGCCGGATGTTTTCCACCCATGTTTTGACCTCGATCTCTTCCCCCGAATATGCGGGCACCAGATACTCGATCTTGTGCTCCCGCACAACCCAGGTCGAATCCGGCCCCTGCGCTTCGATTCCGCCGATGGAGGCGTAGTGTTCCACGGCAATCTCCTGCATCCATTGCACATAGGTAACATTGTTGACGTGGCCGTTCTCGTCAATGGCGGATTGAGGAATGCGGATTGTTTTTGAGTAAACGGGGGATGGGGGCATTCTGCACCTGATTTTAGCGGATAAATTGAATTAAGTAGCCTGCGAGTGCTCCGCCTGCGATCAGCCAGGTGGAGTTGATTTTGTAACGCAGGAGCAGGACGAGGGAAACGGTGCCAATAAATGCCGTGTAAAAATCCGTCAGCGACGAAAATGCCAATTGGCAGGTCACCCCGGCCATCAGTCCAAGAGATGATGCGTTGACCCCGTCAAGCAGGCTCCCCGCCCAGACGGAATTCCGGATCTTTGGAATCAGCGGATTTGACATTAAAACAAAAATAAATGAAGGCAGGAAAATTCCAAGTGTGGCCAGCAGTGCGCCGGGGGTGCCGCCGAGAATATACCCAATGAAGGTGGCGGACGTAAAAAGCGGACCGGGCGTAATCTGTCCGATCGCGATGGCATCGAGGAGTTGCCGGTCTGTCAGCCAGCCGAGGCGCAGCACAAAATCGTTGCGAAGGAAGGCGAGCAGGACATATCCGCTGCCGTAGAGAACGGAACCGATTTTGAGGAAGGTCAGAAATAGGATGGGCAGACTGAAGGGGATCGTGAATTGAGCAAGGCCGATGCCGCCCAATGGGAAAAGAAACAATGGGGAGGGTTTCGTGAGATGGCGCCACTTGGCGATCAGCATGACAACCAGTCCTCCGGCGAAGAGCAGCACTATTTCGTTGGCCTTAAAAAAATAAAGTATGAAGACTGTCACGCCAACAATACCAAGCAGCCTGTTCTTGAAAGCCTTGTTTCCGAGGTTCCATAATGCCTGGGAAATAATGGCGATCACAACCGGTTTGACCCCATACATCAGCCATTCGACCTGGGGCATGGCTCCGAAGCGGACATACAACCAGGAGAGTCCCAGCACGATCAGCGCGGCGGGCAGGACGAAGCCCAGTCCGGCCGCAATCAAGCCGGGCAGGCCCGCACGCAGGTAGCCAATATGGATTGCCATTTCAGTTGAGTTGGGGCCGGGGATTAGATTGGTCGCACCGAGCAGGTCCAGAAATCCCTCATCCGTCAACCATTTGCGGCGCTTGACCACTTCATCGTGCATGATGCCGATGTGTGCGGCGGGCCCTCCAAAGGCTGTAAACCCCAGTTTGAGGAAAAGCAGGGCAACTTCGGCGAGGGGCGGCATCATTCCAAGTTTACCTTTAACTAGGTCGCCGTAAAAAATCTGCCCATCAAAATTTCCTGTTCTGTCATGCCCTCACACAGGGCGTCCAATGCATCATATTCCTTCCGCCAGTTTGCCATGAATTCTGCATAACCCTGCTCGGACTCCCAGCGGTCAATGGTCATCATATGATGAGGATCTGCTTCATCCTGCAATAATTCCGTCCCCCGATAGCCTTCGGATTTGCTGAATAACTTCGCCCAGGCGCCATTCCCGGAGTAGATTTTTTCAAAATCGGGCAGTTCTGCGGGTTTTACCAGATAGGACCAGATAATTACAAACATGTTGTTTATTTTGCCTGGTCCGCATTGAGCCACCACCAATACGTTGCGGCGAGACCGGTGAGACCTGTTAGAAACAAAATCACATAACTGTGCAAACCAAGAACGTCCGTGCCCGGCCCGGCTGCTCCACTAAATAGCCCCGGAATCGCCCACGGGAACCAGTCACCCCAGCCGAGGATCGCCGCGATATTTGCAAGAACCAGTGTAAAGATGGTCCATCCAAACGGAGGCAGATAACCGCGGCCGGCACTCGATAGCAGGGCGACAAAGGGCATTAATGGGAGTGTAAGCAATGCCGCGCCCATGATTTTTGTAAATGCGGCCTGAACAAGCCCGGCTGACCAGCCTGGTATGGAAACCAGGGATGCCACGCCCAGGCCAATGCCAAAGATGAACAATGTCAGTACAAGCGCCCAGACCATGATGACAAAAAATTTGGCAGTCACGATGGTTTCGCGAGTTGTAGGCAGGGCCAGAAGTTCTTTAATGGTGCGGTCGGAAAATTCCCGGCCAAAAACCCAGATCGTGATGATCGAAAACAGGATTCCACCTCCGGCTGCGACTGCCTGGGTCAGGAAACTGAAATAAGCCGGCCAATCCGCAACTCCCACGAGGACTTGCGCCTTGGCACTGATCAGTCCCATCGCGCGGGCTGCCTCCGGATCCTTTAATATGACCATGAAGAGGCCGCCGGCAAGAGGAGCCATTGAAAATCCAACTGCAGTGAAAAATGGGACCATGGACCTGCGCATTTTCAAGGCTTCAGCCCAAACGGCGGCTCGGAAGGAGGTCATTTTGCACCTCCGGTTAACTGCATGAAATGTTCCTCGAGATTTTGTTGTTCCACAGCCAGGCGCGTCGGGGGAGTGCCCACTTGGACGAGGATCCGGGCGATCTCATCCGGGTGTTCAATGGCCCGGGCATCCTCGATCAGAAGGGCCCCATCTTTCATCACTGCCTTGTAACCTGCATTTTGCAGGCTGGCAAATGCGCTTTCCAGATCACGGGCCTGTATCTCAAGATACTTTGAACGCATTTTCTCAAGCCTGTCCGTGTCCAATTCCTCAATTAATTGTCCCTTGTGGATAATTCCGATGCGCGTTGCGAGGCGGTCCACTTCTGTAAGAATATGGCTGGACATAAAAACAGTCACACCCTTTTGTTGTACAAGGGATTTAAGCAATTCCCGGATTTCTATAACGCCGGCCGGGTCCAATCCATTGGCAGGTTCATCAAGCAGCAACAGCTCGGGTTTGTGCAATAGCGCGCGTGCCAGTCCAAGGCGTTGAAAATTGCCGCTTGAAAGCGTGCCGGCTTTTCGGTCCGCGTATGATCCGAGGGTGAGTTGTTCGATGACTTCGTCCACAACCTTCGGATTCTGAATTCCATGCAGACGCCGGGCCACATCCAAATTTTCGCGAACGGATAATTCTGAATAAGCGGCTGGACTCTCCACCAGATGACCGACCTGCGCCCACGGCCCGCGTCCACCCGGACCGAGAGCCTGTCCCAGCACTTTGACATTCCCCCCGCTCGGGCGGATCATCCCCAGGAGCGCGCGAATCGTGGTGGTTTTTCCCGCACCATTAAGCCCCAGGAACCCGTAAATTTCACCTGTTTTCACGCGCAAATGGACATTGTCCACGGCATGCACTTTGCCGTACTGTTTTGATAAATTGCTTGTTTCGATGGCGTAGTTCATTTGTCCTCAAGCCATTTACTCGCAGCCAGATTGCTGATATTCCCTGCTGCGTCAAGTACTACTAGGTTGCCACGCGATGATTGTGCTCTTTTTCAGAGATATCGCAAAAGAGCAGGTTATTGGCGCACCCCTCGCATTCCAGTTGGAGAGTGGCGTGTTGGATGTTGTATTTGTGAGCCAGTAGTTCGTTCAATTTCTGCTGGATCGGGAGCCCGGCGCTGACCAGGACATCGTTCGTGGTGACATGTGCGGAGAGGGCCTGCAGGTTTTCGTTGATGCTCCAGACGTGCAGGTCATGCACATCCAAAACGCCATCCACTGCGCGCAGGTCGCGGATCAGCGCATCCACATTGATGCTTTGCGGAGTGCTCTCCAGAAGGATGTGGATGGATTGGCGCAGGATGCCCCAGGCATTCCACAAGATAAAACCGCCGATCATTACACTCACAAAAGGATCCAACCAGTTCCAATTTGTAAAAGCGATCAGGATTCCGGCGAGAACCGCACCCAGTGTGGAAAGAACATCACCCATCAAATGCAGAAAAGTACTGCGCAGGTTAAGATCGTGTTCGCTTCCGTTTTTGACCAGCCAGGCCGTACCTGCGTTAATGAGGAAGGCAACGATTCCCACACCGATCATGACTGGCGCATTAACCTCCGCAGGAGAGATGAAGCGACGATAGGCTTCATAGAAAATCCCGAGTGCAATCAGGATCAGGGTCGTCGAATTAACCAGCGCCACCAGAATTCCCACACGATGATAACCAAAGGTCTTGCCGGCATGGGCCGGCTGGGTGGCTGCCTTCACCGCATACCAACTTAGCCCCAAAGCGATCACATCTGTGAAGTTATGGGCTGCGTCCGTCAACAAAGCCAGGCTGTTACTGAAGAGGCCCGCAATGATCTCAATGACAACAAAGGCGGCTGTTAAACCCAGGGAAAGGGCCAGTCGTTTTGTGGTTTGGTTGGCGATCTCGCCAAAATGGGAGTGGGAATGATTATGCATGGGTGGTTTTTGCTTTATCAACCGGGTGCAGTTTTCCGGAAATCCAGGGTTCGGGACCAATTGTAGTGCAGTCGAAAGTAATAGGGATTTCAATGGTTTGACTTTTGCTCATCTCATTTATCCGTGCTGGATATGATCTAGTCCCAGCGAGAACAATCGGTAGACATGATCATCATCGAGGCTGTAAAAGACCTGCCGGCCGGCCTTGCGAGCGCGGACAAGGTGCATTTGACGAAGCCCGCGCAATTGGTGGGAAACCGCTGATTCGGTCATTTTCAGGTCCTCTGCAAGAGCGCTGACGCTCATTTCACCTTCGATCAGAAGGGAGATGATCCGTACGCGGCTGGCGTCGCTGAGGGCGCTGAAGAGTTCGGCAAGTTGAATGGCTTTGAGTTCGGTAAGTTTCATTTATATGAATAGTTGCTCAACTATTCATATATTATTCCAAATAACGAACCCCGTCAAGTGAAAATTTGACGGGGTTCGTCTGTTATTTTATAAAAACGCCCGTGATCCAAAGCATGAGCATGCCGGTAATCACGCCGCTGAAAACAAAACCCGGCATGGGCTGCCTGGCCGCATCCCTTTGAACCATCTTTGCGATTTCAACAGCCACTTGAAAAATTGCGCCTGTACCGACTGCAAGGAAAAGGACGGCCAGAAAGGGGGAGGGTGCGTAGCCTCCGATCCATGCCCCGATAATGGCAGGCCCGCCGCCGATCAGTCCCAGCCAGGCAAGCTGGCCGAGACGTGGGCGGTCGCGTAAGATCGGTGAAATGATGCCAAGTCCTTCAGTAATGTTTTGTATGATAAACCCAACCACAAGAAAGGTGCCGAGCGAGATTTCGCCCAGGTTATAGGCTGCGCCGATGGCAAGCCCTTCGCCAAGATTATGAATGCCGATGCCTGTGGCGATTCTCCATGCAATGGAAAGGCGCTGCGAGATCTCAGACCGGTCGGATGACCTGGAATTTCCGACCATGTCCAGCAGCATGTAGGTGGCAACAGCTCCGATTCCGATCAATCCAATCCCTTGATATGCACTTGCGACTCCGGCTGCCTGGTCCATGGCCTCCACCAGCGTGTCAAGTCCGAGGAAAAGGAGCAGGCCAATAGTGACCGCCATCAAAAAAGTCATCCATTGCTTTCCCAGCGTACGAAGCGCCGGCAGCCAGAAAATGCCGAGAAAGATTGGAATGACACCCACATATAGACCGATCAGGGTGAAGCTTAGGAAGGTCTTTGCCTCCGGCTTTGGCGTGACGAAAGCAACCGGGATGTCCACATCGAATGGAATTGCATTGCTGGTAAAAATACGCACACCGTAGGCCTCGCCTGCGGTCCAGCTGTAGTTGACCCTGATGTCTGCCTTGCCGAGTCGTGGAATGGATGCGCCGGGGGATACTTCAAAAGGCATGACCGCGTCGTTGATGATCACCTGTGAAATGGTCAATTCTGCAGGCCCGGTGTTTTGAACATGCAATTCGATATGGCCGCGCTCCAGATGATATCTTTCGATGATTAGATTTTCGATGGGAGCGGGGGATTTCAAGTCAAGTCCGCCGCCGGTGTTAAGGAAGAGCAGAATGACTCCGGCAAGCAAAATGATCGGGAGCAGGAACAGGATGAAGGTCTGAAAAGGGATGCGGTTCTTCGTCGCAGGAGGCGCTTGATCTGTTGTCATTGATATCTCCTTCGCTAAAGCAGGACTTCAAACATGCCGTTCCAACCGAGTTCGGCGAATTCCGTCACGTGCGCGTGGAACATATACATGCCCGGATATTTGTAGCTGAACTCCAAAATGCCGCGCTGGGCCTGGCCCTGAATGATCGTGTCGGTGAATTCCGCGGGTGTCAGGCTCGTGCCGGTTGGGTAATAGTGGAAAAAATTTGCATGGAGATGGAAGGAGTTGAGCAGGTCAAATTCGAGGATATTGACGAGATAGATGCGCACGGTCTCGCCGACCTTGATTTGAATGGGATGGTTTTGATAGTGAAAGGGAATTCCGTTGACGGCGTAGAAATCATTGGTGTCGTCGAAATCAATATCAAAACCGCTCATGACCATGACCATTTCCCTGTCAACGGGCGGACGCCCGCCTTTTGGGTCGACGATGAAGGTCCCGTAGAGTCCCTTGGCGATATGCCGGGCCAGTGGAAAAATATGGCAATGATAAAGATGCAGCCCGAACGGCTCCGCATCGAATTCGTAATAAAATTCCCCGGCCGGGTTGACCATTCCGCCCGGTCCCGTGCCGGGAACTCCATCCATGGTCGCAGGGTGAAAACCATGGAAATGCATGCTGTGCGGGTGATCGCTCCCGTTTATGAATCGAATGCGGATTCGGTCACCTTCCGTGGCACGGATGGTGGGGCCGGGAATGCGCCCATTGTATGACCAGGCTGGAAAATCGATGCCCGGGACGATCTCAAAGGTCTTGTTGACTGCTACAATTTCATATTCGCGCAGGGTCTGTCCATTGGGGAGGGTGGATACCTTCCCGTAATCAAAATCATACAGGATATCTGACGGGTTGAAGCCGTTTCGTTCATAATCCACATCCCCTGTGCCGGGCAGGCCATCATGATCCATTGGTGCGGGAGTCTGGATCAAATGATTGTTGCGGCCTGGGTTATGGTTTGTGTTGACGCTGGAGAGCGCGGCTGTCCCGGCGGCCGTCAATAATCCGGCTCCGCCAATTTTGAGGAAATCTCTTCTGGTAAATTTATTTTTCATGTCACCTCTAAAAATCGATTTTATAAATAAGCCTAATGGGGTGTCCTGTCTAAGACCGGCCTCGGCAGGACGCTCCCAATTGCACGGGAATCACGGATATGTCAGGCATTTACGACACTGAAGCTGAGTCTTTACTGTTTCTTTGCGCGATGGGGATGATCATGACATTGGCTTGAACATGGTGGCGCAGATCATTGATAACCGATCCGTGAATCAGGTCGGAAACACCGGCGTGACCGTGACTTCCCACGATGACCAATTCCACTTTAAGTTCGTTGATCATGCCCGCCAGCTGTGAAACCGGGTTGCCAGCGCCCAGGCGCGATTGCACGGAAATTCCATCTTTTTTCATGATATTGGACAGTTGTTCAAGTCTCTGCTGGTCTGTTTCTGTTTCACGGTCCTCCGCTTCGGTGCCAAGTGTGCGTGCAACGGGACTTTCAACCACGTGAAGCAGCCAGACCTCCGTCTTGCGTTTGTCAATGAAACGCAGGCTTTCCTCGAGCAGCTTTTTCTCACTGCCGGAGAAATCCAGGGCGATTGCCACCCGTTTATACGCTTGGGGTTGAGTCAGCTTTTGCACGCCTTGAACGAGTTCGCGATGGACTCCGTCCGATCTCAATTTGGTTGTTCGTAAATTGCGCTCTTTCAGCCAGGGATGGACGGTTATATATATCAACAGAAGACCCAGGGCAATTGTGAACGGGATAATGGTCACCTGGAGAATCCAGGCCCGGCTGCCTGCGCCGGCAAGCCACTGTGTGATTTGATCAATGATGAGTTTAACGTTAAGCGACACAATGATGGCTGCCACGAGCCATGCCAGGGTTTGCAGCCAGGGACGAATGGTAAACTCGCCCATGCGTTTCCTGTCTGCAACCGCATGAATCAATGGAATAATGGCAAAAGGCAATTGTAGCGAAAGGATTACCTGGCTTAGAACAAGCATGGCCCCGGTGGAATTCTCACCATAATAGGCAATGACGGCGATTGCCGGGACAATTGCCAGCAGGCGGGTGATCACCCTGCGCAACCATGGACGGATACGCAGGTTTAGGTAGCCTTCCATGATGATCTGACCTGCTAATGTACCGGTGATTGTGGAGCTTTGCCCCGAGGCGAGCAGGGCGATTGCGAATGCAACTGGTGCAATCGCAGCTCCCAAAATCGGCTCCAGCAGGTGATAGGCATCTTGAATCTCGGCAACTTGAAAGTAGCCGTTGCGATAGAACACTGAGGCGGCCATGACCAGGATGGCTGCATTTACGAAAAACGCAAGGTTCAAAGCCACAGTTGTATCAATGTTATTCCAGCGGATGTGGTCCCAAATTTCATCAGGTTTGCGGCCGATCTTGCGTGTTTGCACCAGCGAAGAATGCAAATACAAATTGTGCGGCATGACGGTTGCCCCCAGAATGCCGATCGAAATATATAATGCCGTGGCGTCTGGCAGCGAAGGAACAAAACCGCGCACAATGCCGCCCCAATCCGGTTGCCCAAGGAAAATCTCAATCAGGAATGCCACGCCAATGGTCCCAACCAGGGCGATCACCACACTTTCAAGTTTGCGAATACCTACATGCGAAAGCAGCAGCAGCAGGAATGTGTCAAGTGCGGTTAAAACCACGCCGTACATCAGCGGCAAGCCAAAGAGTAACTGCAGCGCAATGGCTGAACCGATTACCTCGGCCAGGTCGCACGCAGTGATTGCAATTTCGGCCAGGATGTATAACGGAATGTTAACGGCTG
Organism: Chloroflexota bacterium; assembly: GCA_021414245.1. GTDB lineage: Bacteria > Chloroflexota > Anaerolineae > Anaerolineales > Villigracilaceae > Villigracilis. The sequence goes on along the minus strand of JAIOOU010000017.1, from coordinate 422,960 downwards.
GATGATATTCCTCGTGATTAATTTGGGCCAGATCCCGCCGGCTGACAATGCCCAACCGTGCTGCCAGGCTTTGCAGCAGGACCGCCATCATATTTGCCATGAGCAGGACCCAAATCAGAGTGTAGTTATAGCGGCTGCCGCCGGCAATATCCGTTGCCCAGTTGCCGGGGTCCATATATCCCACGGCGACCATCAGCGCCGGCCCCGTAATTGCCAGCCAGCTCCGCCATGATGAACCGCGCGGCGGCACGATGACTGTCTCATGGACCTCGGAGAGGGAAATATGTTGATTTTTATCCTGGAGTTTTTTATTCATGGATTTCCTCGATAAAGTTATTTACAAGCTGCTTTTTCCAATCCTTGGCAGAAAGCGGCCGGTTCGTTTCATATATTCACGATATTCGTCGCCGAATTTCTCAATAAGATTGGCTTCCTCTTTTGGAGTTCGCAGCGCCATTCCGATGAACGACAATAATCCCAGTAATGCGATGAACCAGTTGTCTGCCATCATCCCAAAAGAGATGAACAGGCTTGCTCCAACCGTGTAAAGCGGGTGGCGGACCCAGCGATATGGTCCGCTGGTGACAAGCCGATGCTGCTGGCGCGTGGCGCTGGTGGGCGAAATGCCGCTGCCAATGCTGCTGAACAACCAATAGATGCCAAATACGCAAAGAATGCCAGCTACGACTCCCAGCCAACGGACCAATTCAGCCAGGCCGATCTCTGACCATTTCATCCAATTTGGGTTGATCAGATATGCAAGTGGGCTGAACCAAAGAATCAGGCCGCCAATCTTGATGGCGGTCATTGTTAACGAACCATCCACTTCGCGGGGGATGGTTTCACCGGTATCCCTGTCTGCCTTGCGGCGGAAGTAACCGGAAATGCCGATTGCTGTAAAAAAGATCAATCCGGCGAATAAGCGAAAAATATTTTCATTCATTTTCTATTCCTTTTATAAATATTGATGAATCTTTGCCGGGAAAACCCACATTGTTATTTCTCGACGAAGACCTGATTTGTGACTGCTGTGCCAAGGACGATATTTGATTTTTGACCTTCAATCTTGATCGTCAGATTGCCGTCGAACTCGGAATAACTCTTGACCGTGATTTTTGCCTCCGGCACCACGCCGATCTCCAAGAGATGGCGCAACAATGCCGGATCATCGTCAGATACCCTTCGAACTGTGGCAGTTTCATCGGTCCGGAGAGAGGCGAGCGGACGGGATTCGTCAACCGGCATGGTCAGGTCCACGGTGGGGATCAATTCGCCATGTGGGTCCCGGGTGGGATGTCCCAGTGCGGCAGCCATGCGGGCTTCGAAATCCTCGGAGATCACATGCTCCAATTTCTCCGCCTCGAAATGGACCTCGTCCCAGGAATACCCCAGGGTGTTCACCAAAAAGGTTTCCAGGAGACGATGGTGCCGGATGACTTCCAATGCAGCTTTCTCCCCATTTTTTGTAAGGGTGACTCCCTGATGCTTTTTATAGATGACAAGCGGGGGCTTGGCGTTGGCCAGTTTTTGCAGCATGCCGGTCACGGAAGCAGGGGCGATATTGAGGCGTGCGGCCAGATCATTTGTGCTGGCGCTGCCTCCGTTTTCATTTAATTCATAAATATGCTTAAGATAATCCTGGATGGATTGAGTGATAACCTCTGACATAAATCTCCTTTATGCATTCCAGAGAGTGATGGTTGAGCAAAGAAAGAAAACAAGATAGGCGATATTAAACCCGGCGCCCTCGGTTGCGTCACGGATGAATTCAGGAAGTACCCGTTTGAGCAATAGCCATGCCAGGGTCATTGTGACCGGATTGATCGCGGCCATCCATGCTGGAAAAAGGGTGTTTCCCGAGCTAGCCATGAGCGAGAATATAATGGAGGCAAGGGTGATCAGGATCAACAGGGGCGCATAGGTGAGGATCAGAACTGTTCGATGTCGGGAGATCATGTCGGCGATGATCGGTTGTGAAGAGTCATCCACCCTGTTGAGAGCCTGAATGTATTCGCCCATGTAATAAAAGGTTCCATGCACGAATGTGCCAAAGATGGAGGCGAAACCGAACATAAAAAATGCTGTCAGGGCAAGCGATCCATTGGCGGGTCTTAAGCCCTGATAGATCTGCCAAAAGCCGGCCAGTACAAGAGGTGTGGAATAAACTCCGAGAAGAGCGCCCCAGATCAGGCGTTTTGGAGATAGAACGACCATCTTCTCTGAATCGGAGAGCAACCTCGCAAAAGGTTTCAGCCGCGGGTAATCCTCGGGGCGAATTTTGCTGGCAAGTAAAAGAACATCGCCCAATCCGTAAAGAATCGCTCCCAGAATGCCAAGAATGCCGGTAAATTGAAATAAATTCATTTTGCACCTGAAAAATAATAATTAGCTGTATTTATAAAATATTTTAGTCTGGCCTAAATTTTTTGTCAAGCCCCTTTTGTCGTAAAATAAACCTCATGACCCTTTATTCCGAGATCAACGAGCAACCCGAACGGATCCAATCCCTGCTGGCTTTTCAGAGAAAAGAGGTGGAAAGGATTGCCTTGGAGATCCGAAAACGTGATATTCAGTATGTATTCCTCGCGGCACGGGGTACATCCGATAATGCCGGGCGGTACGCGAATTACCTCCTGGGTGCCCACAACCGACTTCCCCTGGCCCTTGCAACACCCTCCCTGTTCACTTACTATAAACGTCCGCCGAAATTAAAGAACGCCCTGGTCATCGGTATTTCCCAGTCTGGTAAGTCACCTGATATTGTGAGTGTATTGGAGGAGGGGAATCGGCAGGGATGTGCCACTTTGGTAATTACCAATGAACCTGGATCTCCACTGACGCAACGCGCGGATTATGTCATCGATATTCGGGCCGGGATGGAGAAGGCGGTGGCGGCCACGAAAACCTACACCGCCGAATTGATGTCCATTGCAATGCTTTCTGTGGCGCTACACGGCAATAAAAAACTTTGGCAAGACTTGGAGAAGACCGGAAGATGGATGAAGGAAGCCTTGAAACAGGATAATTTCATTGCCCAGGCAGCCCAGAGATACCGTTATATGGATCAGGCCATTGTGCTTGGTCGTGGGTTCAATTATGCTACCGCCTTCGAGTGGGCTTTAAAGCTCAAGGAATTGGCGTATATAAACGCTGAACCATATTCCTCGGCGGATTTTGCTCATGGGCCGATTGCAATGATCGAACCCGGTTTCCCGGTTTTAGCCATTGCCCCGAAGGGGAAGGTGTCTGGTTCGATGGTCGAAATGTTAAAACGGTTGCACATGGATATTTCTGCTGAGTTGGTGGTCATTTCAAACGATAAGAGGGCTCTTGCCCTTGCGCAGGTCCCCCTGACCATTCCTTCTGATATGCCTGAATGGCTGTCTCCGTTGGGCTGCATCCTTCCGGCCCAACTGTTCGCATATTATCTTACTCTTGCAAAAGGATATGACTCTGAAAAACCACGCAGTATTCGCAAGGTGACCGAAACCCGATGACCTCCAGGAGGAGCGACGGACTGCTCCTCTTTTTGTTTTTTGCGTTGAAAACATTGTATGAATGCGGGTTTTATATGATAATGACAAAAACCAAGTGAGGTGACATTATGCGTGTGTGCATTCTATCGGATGAGGAAATCTCTGATTTCGACCCCGCTCCGTATATCAAGGATTTTGACTGGAAGATGATCACTCTGACAGCTCCCGTCAAGGAAAAAATCCGCGCCCTGGCTGAGAGCGGCGAATTCGATGTTTACCTGAATGTGTGTGAAGGATATGAATTTGAGGATGATGAGGACGATCAGCTGGGTTATCACGCGATTGAAGTGGTCACTGCCCTTGAGGAGCTCGGACTGCCTTTCACTGGGGCGGACTCGAACTGTTTTGATCCCACACGGGAGGAAATGCAGGCTGTCGCAGACGCGAATGGGATTAATTTTGCCAAAGGATACCAGGTAAAGAGTGTTGAAGAGGCGGAAAAACTGGTTCGCAATCTGCGCTATCCCATCATGGTAAAACATCCGAAGAGTTATGGCAGCACGGGAATGACGAAGGACTCCCGCGCGGATACATTGGAGCAGGTTCGCACCCAAGTAGCGCGGATTTGCTCCGAATTTGGGGCCGCCCGCATGGAGGAATTTATTGTTGGCAAGGAATATAATGTGCTCGTGGTGGATAATGCCGGGGATTTAAGCCAACCTTTTGCCTATCCGCCTGCGGAACTGGTCTTTCCCCCAGACGAGGAGTTCTGGCACGTGGATGTCAAATGGAATTACGATGCCCCCTTTGATTTCAAAAAGGTCACCGATCCAAAATTGGTTGCACCCCTGCATGAGATTGCAAAACGGATGTTCCTGGCCATGGGGGTTTCCGGATATGGCCGTTGCGACATCCGCATGAATGAAAAAGGCGAATTATTTATTCTGGAGATCAATCCGAACGGCGGCATTATGTTTAAACCGGAGGAATATGGTCCCGCAGACTACATGATCCTGTATGACAAGGATGGGTATAAAGGATTTTTCGATAGAATATTTGCCTCGGCTTTTGAGCGGCAGAAATTAAGATCTGGCAAATAAAAAGAGGCGCACCCTTTTGGGTGCGCCTCTTTTTATTTGTTGACTTACGGCTTGCTGATCACGAGATTGTCAAAGTGGACTTCGGAATTAGGCTCCGAGGTTTCAAAGGATACAGCCGCAAATGCAAAGGAGCCCGAGGCGGATCCGCCGGCGACCGTGCTGGCGGAAGCAACCAGCTCCCCGTTTACTTCAAGGCGCAGATCGCTGCCGTTGCAGGTCGCACGGATTTTGTTCGTGGCGTTGCCTTGATTAATAACGTCCGCGGAGGTCCAGTCCACCAGAGGGGTCATGGAACCCGAACTAATGCTGCGGATGGAGTAAAAACCGTCTCCACTGATGCCGAGCAAATAACCGTCAATGGAATTATCCTCCCTGGAATGAAGGCGGCAGATGACGCCCATGCCGGCATTGTTATTCGCCGGGCCGGTCACAAGGGTTACATCGAATTCAATGACCGTATCCGTGTATTCCGAGGTTGAACGACCCCAGTTCCACAAATCACCGGTCGATTGCACCACGTACGCACCATTTCTGGTTTCGACTGCCCCAGTTTCGTCCGAAAAGGATTCCAGCTCACTGCTATTCGCACTGAAATCATCGCTGTAGATGACTTCCCCAATTTGTTGAGGAACTGCGGTTGGAGCCTGAAGCTGGGTGGCCGGGATGCCGGGTGCGGCTGGTGTAGGTTGATTTCCAAGGGCGGGCAGGCCGGATACCGGGCAGGCGCAGGCCAGCAGGATTACGGCTGCGATCAGGCTCGTGGTCAGGCGGGTTCTTTTGTTCATATTCTCTCCTGTGGATATTTTTTCCGTATTATAGCAGGAGGGTAAATGTTCAAGACCTTGCGGTTCCCTTACGCTGGTACTGGATCTTCCAGACCACCCGCCAGGTGGCGCCTTCGTCATCCGACCTTTCCCAATTCCACAGGAATCGGTTCGTGGTGATCTCATACCAGATCATGCGCTGCTTGACCGGGCTTCCTTCCACAATTCCGCTGCGACTCAGGATCATCTGTCCCGCGGCAAATTCGCCGACAAAATCCAGATAGGCACCGGAATTGTCCACCCAGGTTTGATGCCAATGATCATCCTCTTTGCTGAAAACAGATACACTCATTCCCTTGTAATCGGTGGTTTCAAAATTCTCCTGAATCACAGCACCGTTCATCGTGAGTTCGACGAGATTTGTGCCGTGTTGGCCTTCACCCCATGTCAATTCCCACTCTCCCAGCCAAAAGTCGAAATCCTGATTTTTGTTTTTCTCGTTCATTCGATTTCTCCTGAGCGGTTTCTTTGATGACTGCGACAATTGTAAGAATGGAGAACCCGAAAGGCAACCTTCCCGGGAGCTGTTTATGCCCCTTCCTTTGACCTGAGAAAGGTAGTGTTGGATCTTCCATTTTTTCAAATGGAGGGGATTTAAAATTAATCCAAAGACACGAGGAAGTTCAGTACGGCTTGCGCTTCCTCCCCGCCGGCTTTGGCGTGTGTAATCAGTGGAATTCCATGCGGACCCGGAATATTCCGTGTCTCTGGATAGGCATTCAAGGCTGCCTTGACGATTTCCAGGTTGCCGAGCATGGCTGCCACAAAGATGTCAAGTCTTGCTCCGTGGGCCAACAGGTAGTTGGCGATATCTCTTCTGCCCATGTGACCGGCGGCGCCCAGGGCGGTTTCAAAATCTCCGCCGCCCCAATCCCAGGTGGCATTGATTAAAGAGGGTTCCTGGGTCAACATTTCCTTGACACGTTCCAGGTCCGCATGTGCCTTGGCGACAAACTCGCCGACCAACTCTGACTTTAGAGCGGGCTTTTTCTCCATTTTTATTCTCCTCAACTCCTAAATTCTTATGGGAATTTATCTGACAATGCCGATAATTTTCACTTCCGCCTGGGTCTCATCCAGCGGCCGCCAATGATCAGAGAAAGCAGGACCATCACGACAGCCGCCACGGAAAACCCGGTCTTGTTGGTGGCAAGTCCGATCACCAGCAGCGTCATTCCAAAGAGCAGGGCATACGCAGACAGATTACGACGGTTGATTTGCACGGTTTACCTGACCTTTACTTCATCGAAATCATTGAACGACCCGTCAAATAAACCGGATGGCTGGTCGTTCAGGGTCATTTCAAAGAAATTTAACAGATACGAATCGACGATCGTGATCACACGGCTTCCTTTCAGTGGGCCCTTCAGTCCGAGCTGCGGGGCGATCGGGGAGAGAAGCGGCAGATCACTGAAATCGAAATGTTTTGTTCCATTAATACTGATGGCTCCCTTGCTGTTCGGGACATTCGTATAAAACCGGTTGAACAATTGATTGTTCCTGCTATCGACCAGGTCTGTCCAACCCTGGCTGAACATAAAGAACGCCGGTTGTGAAACTCCGTTTTGGATTACTTCCTCTGAAACGGGCCGCATGAACGGGTCCATGCCGAGCACGGCATCGCAGCGCGGGTCGATGCCGCAGAACTGGATGGCGGCCCCGCCGCCCGTCGAGTGACCGTAGACCCCGACCCTGTCCATATCCAGCTTGTTGTAGAAAATACTTTGATCGTCCTGGTTCAGGAGCGCGAATTGGTCGAGGGTGTAGGAGATATCTCCGGCCCACTGGTTCACCAGCTTGCGGGCGGTAACCTCATAATTTGGATCCTCCTCATTCTTTGGGAGAGCCATGGGATTATTCGGCGCCACCGTTCCATCGGGGAATACCGTGGTTACGGCGCCATAAGTATGTTGAATCGCAATGACGACATATCCATGACTGGCAAGTTCAAGTGCCTGGCCGCTATTCTGGGCATTGAAGCCATTCCATCCATGTGAAAAAACAATCACCGGAAAACCCTTGTTTGTATCGGACACGCGGGCATTTCTGTAGGCAGGGATGTTCACCAGCGCCAGGTGATCCAGAAAAAAAGAAGGCAGGTCCATAAAGGCTGCTATCGCGGGTGCATAAACTTTGGCGTTGGACATCCAGGGCGCCCGTTCGTCACCCGGGTGGATGTCTGCGGGATACCAGGCCTGGATCATAAATCTGCGGGCTTCATCCTTCCCGGAGTACAATTCGGGCCGGGATGAATCGTTAAATTCATAAATGACTGTGCCGATGGACAGCGGCCCGCTTGGCGTGGGAATGCTTGGCACTGGCAGCAGAATGGGTATTGCTGTTGAAAGCAGGAGCAGGACCACGGTCCAGCGGGATGCGGCCGCAGGCCAGTCCACAGATTGATGGATCCTGACCAGGCTGCTAATGGCCAGCAGGGGCGTCAAAAGATAAAGCGGGATCATCTGCCAGCGATATCCTTCAAGGAAAAGGTGAAGCAAAGTGGAAACAAGTCCCATCGCCGGGGCGAGGCGGATGGCAATCGGGCGGGGGTGGGGCCACAGCAAATAAAGTGCATGTAGTACGGGTATTAGAATTTCAAGTGGGCGCATGGGTTATCCTTTTTTGATTGTGTCTATTTTAAGGGATATTGTATAAAATAGAGTCCGGAGGCGTGATGTTATTGTTTTCACTGAGCATTTTTCTTTCAGCGTTTCTATTGTTCCAGATCCAGCCAATGATCGGAAGGTTCATTCTGCCATGGTTCGGCGGTACGCCGGCCGTCTGGTCCACGGCCATGCTGTTCTTTCAATTGTTATTGACAGGTGGATATGCCTACGCAGCCTGGCTTGTCAAACGGCGCAGGCAGGGCTGGATCCACATTGCCTTGCTGACCCTGACAGCCGCGGTTCTTGCCGTGCTGGCGCTTGGGTGGCCGTCCCCGATCACGCCTTCCGCTGACTTAAGACCCATGGATGTTAGTTTTCCCATCCCAAGAATCTTTTTCTTGTTAACCATCTCGGTCGGTCTCCCATACTTTATGCTTGCCGCCAATGGACCCTTGATGCAAGCGTGGTTTAGTCGATTTTTCCCCGAGCGTTCTTACGCGCGTTTGTATGCGTTGTCGAATATCGGTTCCCTGCTGGGATTGCTTGCGTATCCGGTATTGATCGAGCCTTCGCTGACCCTGTTTCATCAAGGCTGGGTATGGACAGGCGGTTTCATGGTTTTCGCTGCGATGGCTGGTGTGTTGAGCTATCGAATCCGAATGAACGATCAGCTTGCACCTCCGACGGACCAAACTGACAGGCCCTCCGGTGCCATGCGAATTTTCTGGATTATTTTGAGCGGCACCGCTTCCCTTTTTCTTTTATCAGTGACCAATCAAATTTCACAGGAGGTGGCTGTCATTCCTTTCCTGTGGATCGTACCGCTGGCTGTTTATTTACTTTCCTTCATTCTTGCCTTTTCCGACTCGCGCTGGTATGACCGGCGCCTGTATGCCCTGCTGTTCAGCCTGGCTTCCCTGTTGACCTTGTGGTCCCTGAACACCAGCGATACATTGAATGTGATCATCCAGATCGCCGTCTACAATTTGTTGCTCTTCCTGGCCTGCATGATCTGTCATGGTGAGTTGTATCGCTTGCGCCCGCATGCCGACCACTTGACCGGATTTTATTTGATGGTATCCCTTGGCGGTGCCGCTGGCGGGTTGTTTGTCAACCTGGTCGCGCCTGTAATCTTTACTGGATATTGGGAGTTCTACCTGGGCTGGCTGCTGGTGATCGTTTTGCTGGTGGTCATGCTGCTTCCGCGTTGGTCCACGAATACAATCTTCCATTCAAAGACCATGCTTGTTGCATTCCTGGTTTCGATCGTGATCCTTGCGTATGGACTGGGTAATTATCAGAATGCCTTGTATGTCAAGCGGAATTTTTATGGGGTGATCCGTGTCAGGGAATTTCAGGAAAATGACCTGGCCATGATCCATGGCATGACCATTCATGGTATCCAATTTCTTGATGATCGAAAACTCCCCACCACCTATTTTGTGAAAGAAAGCGGCGTGGGCATTCTTTTGCTCAATCATCCCTTGCGCGGGAACAACATGAAGGTGGGGGTGCTGGGTCTGGGTGTTGGTACCCTGGCGGCTTATGCTCAGCCCGGGGACAGTTACCGGTTTTATGAGATCAACCCGGTGGTGGTGGATCTGGCACAGGGACAGGGTGGATATTTCACCTTCCTGAAGGACAGTCAGGCACAAGTTGCCATTGTTGAAGGGGATGCGCGCATCTCCCTTGAGCGGGAACTCGCGGCAGGTCAGGCACAACATTTTGATGTATTGGTTTTGGATACCTTCAGCAGTGACTCAATTCCCGTTCACCTGGTGACCCGCGAAGCCTTTGCTTTATATCTGCAGCATTTGGCTCCTGATGGAGTGATCGCTGCCCATATTTCGAATCGGCATCTGGATTTACGTCCTGTTTTCTGGCAATTGTCCCGGGAATTTGGGCTTGCAATTGTCCAGATCAACCGGCCTGCTTCCTTGGGGGATAAGGGATTTCCATCCGAATGGATCCTTCTTGCACACGACCCGGCACTCCTGAATACTCCCGAGATCCAGTCTCACGCGGTTTCATTTGATGGGTATAGTACAACAATTCGCCTGTGGACGGATGATTACAGTAACTTGTTTCAGATTTTGAAGTAGGGATTTGCCGGGACGGGTCTATTCAGGATGAAAAAGAAGCGAATGCCATTGGTAATCGCTTCTTTTGATTTGAAAACGGGTGCGAATCGGTCCGATTATCGGGCTGCCGGGCCAGAAGGCAGTTGCGGGAGTTTTTCGCGGCCGTCTTTATAAGCCTGTGCAATGGTTGTATACATGATCAAAGTGGAGTACATGGTGATCGCAGGAAGCAGGAGCGGTATCAGACAGGTGAGAATGATGGTTGCGCTCAGGATCTGTACGGCCATCGACAGGATCATCGTGGTGAGATAGAAAGCCCCAAACGCGGCAATGAACCCGCCGATGTTTGCCCGAAGTACCGGCCACCATTCGTGGAAGCGGAAACCGGCTGAAAAATCATCCGTCTCGACAACGTGCATTTCGGCCGCCGGGATGATCACGGACAGGGGCAGGGAAATGGGCATGATCAGACAGAATGATCCCAGAAAGATCAGGATGAAAATTGGAAAGAGAGCATCCAGATTTGAATGATTGGAACTGCTCATGAAGATCGGCATGCCAATCAGTGAGACAAGCATTGGGATGGCCAGGATCAAGATCGGGATCGAATAGATGATGCGGACCCCGAACATTTTGGCTCCATCCCTGAGCATGCCGGTCCAATCCTCCCAGGGAACCATTTGCGGGGATTCGTTATTCAACACCTGTTTTATGATCCGGATGGCATACCCATACAACATCAGAAGCGGCAGGATCGGAATGATGAAGGCTGCAAGAGAAACAAGGCAGCCGATCAAAAAGTGCTTGCGTGAATCGCTGTCTTGAAAGGGAAAGGACAGGGCCTGGTTGAGATTGATTCCAAAGAACATCCGTTATTCCCTTACAATGCCACGCCTAGGACGGCTACAAAATGCGCCGCTGCGGCAAGCAGGACGAAAATATGCCAGACCTCATGGAAGCCGAAGACGCCCGGCACAAAGTTGAAGATCTTGGTAATGTATACGATCGCGCCCAGTGTGTAGATCACGCCGCCAATGATGAGCCAGGTCAATACCCAGGCTGGAAGGGCTGCCAAAAGTTGTCCGCTGGCGCCGACGCACAGCCAGCCCATGACGAGGTAGATGCCTGCGTTCAGCCAGCGCGGCGCGCGAATGATGAAGACCTTTACGCCGATGCCAATCAACGCCAGCGACCAGATGATGATCAGCATGCCCCATTTCCAAAAGCCGGTGAAGGCATTTATGCAGAAGGGTGTGTAGGTCCCCGCGATCAGAAAATAAATCGCGGCGTGATCAATCTTGCGGAAGATCTCCAACACCTTGTCCTTGACCTGCACCATGTGATAGGTTGCACTGGCAGAGAACAAAAAGATCAGGCTGGTGCCATAGATAATGAGAGATGCGACCTTGGCCGGAGTGCCCCAGCCAACGATCAACAGGACGATCAAGCCCGCCAATGCCAGAACGGCGCCTGCCCAATGTGTGAGACTATTAACGGGTTCCCGTAATTTTTTTAGCATATTGATTCCTTTGGCAGTTATGTTTGTGCGATAATCATTACAACAGTACCTGATTTTACTTCAATAATTTGAATATCCGTTTTGAAACCTGCCTGACTCAAAGGCTGCCTGAACCTGGACAATAAATCTTCGTTCAACGCGGCGGGACTTTCCCCTGTGACTCGATAGAGCCATTTAAGAAACCAATTTCCAGGCCACGCGGCTGGCAGGACAACGAACCTGCCTCCGTCCGAGAGGCATCTTCCAACTTCCGACAAAGTATCGACACTGAAAATGTATTCGGAGGGAAAGGTTGCAACGACGGTATCGAAGGAATGATCTGGGTAGGGAAGTCTTTGAGCAATTCCGCGCGCCAAACGCTGGGAATGACCCAGGCGGCGGCGGGCGAGTCTGCCCATTTGTGCTGATTCGTCGATCGCAACAGGGAACAGTCCGCGGTCCAGCAGGATACGCTGCAGATGACCGGGGCCGTGACCTAATTCCAGAAGGCGTGTTCCTGTCAGGAAGGGAAGAACGCTCAAGACCCAGTCATTCCAGTGGCCGAACGAAACGGCGGCTGCCACCAGATCATACGTGAAAGCGAACGGGTGATAGAGCAGGTTGAAAAAGAAGCGCATGAAGCGTTGCATCGGCTTTGAAAATAAAAAGGGTTTAGCCGAAGCCAAACCCTTTTGGTCTTGTTCGTTATTTATCAGGCGGCGGATTCTCCGTCGGCCTTCTTGGGTTTCCGGACGGCTTCGAGGGCGCCTTTGCCGCGTTCGCGGACTTCGTTGGCAAGCTGTTCGGCGCGTTCGCGGGCTTCGTGAGCAAGTTCCTCGGCGCGATGGCGGGCTTCCTTGGCGGCCTGTTCTGCGCGCGCATAGGCTTCCTCAGCCGTCATCTGGGCTTTGTCGCGAAGTTCAATTGATTTATCCTTGATCAATGCGCGGGTTTCCTCGCCGGTTTGAGGGGCGAAGAGCAGGGCAACTACTGCGCCGGTAAGACCGCCGACTACAAAACCTACGAGAAACGCTCCAAATTCATCACGGTCAGACATGGTAATCTCCTTTTGAGTATTGGTTAATGGTCGTTTTATTTGGGCTTGATGCCCATTAATTCTAACATACGCCGTAAACCGGCCAGATAGCCATTAAGTTTGACGACGGGTTCAACAACATTTTCTCCCAGGAATTCCACAGTTCCGCGCAGGGTGTTCACGGTTTCGCTAGTGGCATTCAGGATGGGGCGGACTTCATTTTGGATCAGGTTGATCAGGCTGGCCAACTGCACCACAAGGACAACCAGAGCGGCCCCGATCACCAGGGATTCCAGGGCGACGACAATGATGAAAACATCCCGGATCTTGTCAGTGGGTGTGCCGGGTTGCATGAGGAAAAAGATCGCCACACCCAACAACACGAGGATCAGCACAATTCCCACTATGATGGTCGCGACAATCACTTTTTGTTTGCGTTCGGCCTCACGTTTTGCTGCAAGTTCTTCGGGGGATGGAGGGGGAGCCGATGCTGGTTGTTGTGTAGGGAGTGGTGTGACCATGATTAGATTATAGCATTTTTTGGGTGTAATTATTGATTGGTCTTTATGTTTCGCGTGCAGATCCGGACCTCTGGCCTGGCCGTTGCCCTCAACCCTTTCGTTGCTAGTTAAAAATCCCCCTGTGTGCAGGGGGGATTTTTAACTACTTTTGAGCCGGGTTATTACCAAATGCGGATGACCTGGCCGACAAAGATCCGGTTAATATCCGGAATTTGTGGATTTATTGTGATCAGCGAGTCCAAAGTGGTACCGAAACGGGCTGCAATCTTCTTCATGGTATCGCCGGATTGAACCGTGTAGTACAAGGTGCTGGCAGGCAGATTAATGATTTGACCAGCATAGATGGTGTCTGCATTGGTGATCTGCGGGTTGACCGCGAGAATGTCATTCACAGTGGAATTGATACGGCCGGCAATCTTCCGGAGGGTGTCTCCGCTTTGAATGGTGTATGTTCCAGCCGGGGAAGGCGGTGGGACTGGAACTGCGGCTCCGCTGGGCACGGTCAGGCGCTGGCCTTCATAGATCAAATTGTAGTTCGTGAGACTGTTTAATGTACCCAGTGTATCCATGCTGGTGCCGAATCGAGCGGCCAGAGACTTCAATGTGTCACCTTTGGCAACGACATAAGTGGCGTACCCATTGTTGTTGTCCCAATAGGCCCCCGGCAATGCAAGAGTTTGACCTGCGTAAATGTATTGTCCCAATTTGGGGTTTGCCAGTTTCAGTGCGGCTACGCTGGTTCCACACGCCTTCGCGATCGAACCAAGCGAATCGCCGCTTTGGACGGTGTAGCTGGTCCCACACGAATAATATGCCAATGCGCTGCCTGTAATGCCCAGGGAGGCAGTCACCATGGCGATGAGTACGATCAATTGCAGGAATTTTTTGGCAGACATAATTCACCTCTTTATATAAATACTATATCTTGCAGACGTGAAAGGCCGAAAAAAAGTTCCGAATTTCCCTTGACTCTTCAAAAACCGGGGAGTACACTTTGCCCTACCTACCGTTCGGTAGGGAAGGAGTCTGATGACCAGAGATGATATTCTTGATGCCGCCGCACAGGTATTCCGTCAGAAGGGGTTTCACGGCGCATCCATGTCCGCGATCGCGGACGCGGTCAATCTGCAAAAGGCCAGCTTGTATCACCATGTTGCATCCAAGCAGGAGATCCTGCTTGCGCTTCTGGATCGCGCCCTTGAGATGTTGACCGACCACATCGCCGCCATCTCCACACAGGATATTCCCGCCGACCAAAAACTCAGGCAAATGATCCGCGCGTATTTATCCGCACTTGCGGAGAATGCCGACCTGACCACTGTTTTATTATTTGAACACCGTTCGCTGGATAAGAAAACCCATGCCCGCCATGTCCCTCAACGCGACAAGTTTGAAGGATTGTGGCGGGATGTGCTTAATGAGGGTGTGCGCACGAAGGTATTTGATTGCTCCGATACGGGCATGGCGGTCCGCGCTCTGATGGGGATCATGAATTGGACCCTCACCTGGTATCGCCCGGATGGAGACAGGTCCATTGAACAGGTGGCGGATGAATATGCCGAGTTGCTGTTCCATGGATTGTTAAAGTAGCTTTGAAAAGGAGAGAAGAAAATATGTATTCATTCGAACCCAATGAAGAGCAGCAGATGTTGATGGATGCGGTGGGAAAATACGCTGCAAATGACCTTCGCCCTGCGGCACATGAGGCTGAGGAAGTTCACGAGTTTCCAAAAAAGCTGGTGAATAAAGGCTGGGAGCTTGGTTTGCTGCAGGCTTCCATTCCGGAATCATACGGGGGATTTGGCGACCGCTCTGCGGTTACGGGCGCACTGGCAGTGGAAGAAATGGCCTTTGGTGATCTCGCAGGTGCTTTGTCTGTGATGACCCCATCTCTTTTTGCCACGCCTGTTCTTATGGCGGGCAGCGAGGAACAGAAACAGGAGTATCTTCCGAGGGTTATCGGTGGTGAGTGGGCGCCTTATACTGCTGCGCTTATGGAGATGAGTTTCGACTTCGACGCCCTTGCGCTCAAAACAACTGCCAAAGTGGAAGGCGGTAAATATATTCTCAACGGTGAAAAGATTTTTGTCCCCTTTGCCAAAGATGCCGAGGCAATGATTGTGTACGCTGATCTTAACGGCGTGACTCAAGGTTTTATCGTTGTAAAGGGCAGTGCCGGTTTGTCGGTCTCGGAAGAACGTGAAAAATTGATGGGGCTTAATGCACTGCCCATGTACCGGGTCAAGTTGGAAAATGTATCCGCCAGCCGGCTGGGCGGCGCTTCAGGTCATGACTTTGAACTGGTCCTTGCGTCGATGCGCATTGCCTCCGCTGCAGCCGCGGTCGGTGTGGCAAAGTCGTCCTTTGAATATGCAAAGAATTACGCAAAGGAACGGGATGCTTTTGGCGTAAAGATCGCTCAAAAACAAGCCATTGCCTTCATGCTTGCTGAAATGCGGACCGAGATCGAGGCCATGCGCCTGCTGACATGGGAAGCCGCCTGGAAGTTGGATAACCAAAAAGAGGATTTCTGCACCGATGCCTATTTCGCCTTCACAGGCGCGGCGGATATGGCCATGATGGTCACGGACCGGGGCGTGCAGATCTACGGCGGGCATGGATATATCCGTGAGAACCCCGTCGAGCTGCTCATGCGCAACGGACGCGGCTTTCCGATGCTGCTCG
The DNA here is from genome assembly GCA_021414245.1 of Chloroflexota bacterium. Taxonomy (GTDB): domain Bacteria; phylum Chloroflexota; class Anaerolineae; order Anaerolineales; family Villigracilaceae; genus Villigracilis. Next base: position 407,133 of record JAIOOU010000017.1, on the reverse strand, counting down.
GCCTGGCCATTGTATAAAGGATGTGAACCATGACAATCGAATTTGAAGCTCCCAAACCCATTTTGCAACAACAAGTCATGTTGAAGACGGTTGCCGAGAATATGATGCGTTCGGTCTCCCGTGAATTTGATGAGAATGAGCACTCCATCCCCTGGGATTATGTTGAATTCATGCACACGGCCATGAAAGCCACCGGGAGCGGCGGTGGCTTAACGGTCACAGAGGAAAAACCCAGGGAAGGCGCCGAGAAACGTCCGCCAATCGGTTATCAAAAACTGGCAACTCAAATTGAAATGCTTTCCTGGGGTGATGTGGGTATGTACCTGATCACGCCGGGCGGCGGGTTGGGTGCGGCCGCAGTGGCGGCCGCCGGTTCCCCAGAACAGAAGGCCAAATTCCTGGAACGCTTCAACAGTGATAAACCGACTTATGCCGCGATGTGCATGACTGAGGCGGGAGCCGGCTCGGACACCTCTGCGATTCGTACACGCGCGGTGTTGGACGAGGCCGCGAAGGAATGGGTCATCAATGGTGAAAAGATATTTGTCACGGGCGGCGACAAATCCTTTACTGAATACGAAAAACTTGGCAAGGGATTTATTGTTGTATGGGCGAGTATTGACCCGGCGGCCGGCCGCGCCGGGATGCGCGCTTTTGTCATCGAAAGCGGCACCCCGGGTGTAAAGATCAACAAACTTGAACACAAAATGGGAATCCGTGTCAGTGATACGGCGGCGATTTCACTGGTTGATGTGCGTGTGCCGTTTGAAAATGTGCTCGGCAGCCCAACGGTTGAAAAAACAAACACCGGTTTTAAGGGCGCGATGGCCACCTTCGATGCGACCCGGCCCCTCGTGGCGGCATCAGGCATCGGCGTGGCACGAGCTGCGCTTGAATTCCTCAAGGAAAAATTGGAGGAGAACGGGGTCAAAATCCGTTACGGGTTGCCGCGTCAGAAATTATCGAACATCGAACGCGAGGTCATCGATATGGAGATCATGGTGAAATCCGCATGGTTGATGGTGTTGAAGGCGGTTTGGATGGCTGACAATAAAAAGCCAAACGCGCTCGAGTCTTCGATGAGCAAGGTCAAGGCGGGCGATGTGACTACAAAGGTCACGCAGAAGGCGGTTGAGATCTTGGGGCCGCTTGGGTACAGCCGCGAGCTGCTGGTTGAGAAATGGTTTCGCGATGCGAAGATCACAGATATTTATGAAGGTACAGGGCAGATCAATCGCCTGGTCGTGGCGCGTCAGATCCTTGGCTATGGCGGGAGTGAATTGCGATGACAACTTACAATATTCATAAAGCGGTTGTGATTGGCTCAGGGACAATGGGTGCGGCGATTGCGGCGCATCTTGCCAACGTCGGTGTGCCTGTGACTTTGCTCGATATTGTCCCAAAAGACTCGTCCGATAAAAACAAGATCGTCAAAGAAGGTTGGGATCGCTGTGTCAAAGCCAAACCCGCCAATTTGATGTCTGATGAATTGAAGACATTGGTCACGCTGGGAAATCTTGAAGATGATTTTGGCGTCATCGCCGAAGCGGATTGGATCTGTGAAGCCATCGTTGAGAATCTCAAAATCAAACAGGAACTGATGGCGCGCATTGACGAGGTCCGCAAGCCGAATGCGATTGTTTCAACGAATACGTCTGGCATTCCCGTGCATGCGATTGCCGAAAGCCGCTCAAAGGAATTCAAGAAGCATTTTCTTGGCACGCATTTTTTCAATCCGCCACGCTATTTGAAGTTGCTGGAAGTGATTCAAACTGCGGATACTTCCAAAGATGTTGTCGAGTTCATGGCCCATTTCGGTGAATATCGTTTGGGCAAAGGCATCGTGCTTTGCAAGGACACGCCGAACTTCATTGGGAATCGCGTCGCGTTTGGAACAGGTGCCTTCGCGATGGATTTCATTCTCAATAATGATTATTCGGTGGATGAAGTGGATGCTCTCACCGGACCTTTGATGGGCCGGCCAAAAACGGGGACATTCAGGCTGATCGATCTGGTCGGTGTGGACGTGTGGGATCATGTGGGCAAAAATCTTGCGCCCCTGATTCCGCACGATAAGCTCGGGCAAAAATATCTTGCCGCCGAAAAGCCGCGCAAGTTGATGGACACCCTGCTCGAACGCAAATGGCTGGGTAATAAAACCAAAGTCGGCTTCTATAAGGAAGTGCGAGATGCAGAAGGGAAGAAGCAATTCTATTCGCTCGACCTAAATACGCTGGAGCATGTCCCTGCGAGCAAGCCACGCTTCGATTCTGTCAAGGCGGCGAAGGATGTCGAGGGATTGGGAGACAGGCTCAAGGTCATGCTCGAAGCGGATGACAAGGCGGCGAAATTGGTCAAGGCGTTGACCTACCAAGGCTTCCAGTACGTTTCGTCCATTATCCCCGAAGTCGCGGATACCGCCAAGCCGATCGATGACGCCACCCGCTGGGGCTTTTCGCACGAAGCGGGCCCGTTCGAGATTTGGGATATGCTCGGCGTGAAAGAGACCGTCAAACGCATGAAAGCCGAAGGGTATCCCGCCGCGAAGTGGGTGGACGAAATGTTAAAGGCGGGCGTCGAGACTTTCTATCAATACAAGGGTGATAACAAGGTCGGCGCGTACGATGTTTCGAAGAAAAAATATGTAAAGCTGAAACAACCCGAAGGCTTTGTGTTTTTGAAGGATTTTCGTGGTACGAAGAAGGAAGTCAGCAGGAATGCGGGCGCTTCGTTGTTTGATATTGGAGATGGCATTGGATTAGTTGAATTCCACACCAAGATGAATGCGCTCGACGACGATATTTTCATGATCGCCTCCGAAGCACTGGACAGACTCGACACGGATTTCGAAGGCCTGGTGATCGGCAGTGAAGCGGATAACTTCAGCGCAGGCGCGAATCTGTTCATGGTGGTGGTTGCCGCCCAGCAGGGTATGTGGGATCAACTCGATGGCGCGATCCGCAGGTTGCAGGGCCTGAACATGCGCATGCGCTATTCACCCAAACCTGTTGTTGTGGCTCCCGCTGGGTTGGCTCTTGGCGGTGGATGCGAAATCACAATGCATGCATCCCGCGTGGTTGCGGCTGCCGAAACCTATATTGGATTGGTCGAGCTCGGCGCAGGGGTAATCCCAGCAGGCGCAGGTACGAAGGAATATATGCGCCGCATCATTAACCCTGCTGTTAAAGTTGAAAATGCCGAGCCATTCCCGTACATTCAAAAAGCATTTTTGCAGATCGGGCAGGCCAAGGTGGCCACGTCGGCAGAAGAGGCCCGTGGCATGGGAATCCTGAATCCGCAGGACCGGGTGATCGCCAATCGCGATCATTTAATCACCGAAGCAAAACGCGAGGCCTTGCACTTGATCGCTTCCGGATACAGACCGCCTGCTCCTGAATTGATCTACGCTGCCGGACGTGACATGTTCGGTGCGATGAAAGTAGGCGCATGGGCTTTCAAGGAAGGTCATTACATTACTGAATATGACGCGCATATCGCCACCAAGCTTGCTCATATCATCGCCGGCGGTGACCTGACCAAGCCGGCCTGGGTCAGCGAACAATATATTTTGGACCTGGAACGCGAGGCATTTTTGTCGCTGTGCGGCGAGGAAAAGACACAGGCGAGAATGTGGTCGATCTTGCAGACCGGGAAACCTTTGAGGAACTAACGTTGAAACGTTTGAAGGGTTAAACGTTAAAACGAAGGAGATGAACCATGAAAGATGCTGTTATTGTTAGCGCGGTGAGAACCCCGGTTGGCAAGGCCAAGCGGGGTGGAATGGCGACCGTACGTCCCGATGAAATGGGCGCGGCTGTGATTAAGGAGTTGTTGAATCGCACACCCAATCTCGACCCAGCCCAAATCGAGGACGTGGTCTTCGGCTGCGCCTTCCCCGAAGGCGAGCAGGGCATGAATGTGGCGCGAACGATTTCCATCCGTTCCGGATTGCCGGATACGGTCCCTGCAGAAACCATTAATCGTTATTGTTCATCAGGCGTGCAGTCCATCGCACATGTGGCGAATGCCATACAAGCCGGGCAAATTGAGGTTGGCATCGGCGCAGGTGTCGAGTCCATGTCCATGGTGCCGATGATGGGCTACAAGTTTTCGCCCAATCCGTTCTTCGCACAGGACCTGCTGCAGTATTACACCAACATGGGACTTACGGCTGAAAATGTTTCGGCCCGGTATGGGATCACCCGCGAACGGCAGGATGAGTTTGCACTCAGGAGCAATCAGAAGGCTGCAAAAGCAGTGGACTCCGGCCGCTTTGACCCTGAGCTGGTTCCTCTGGATGTTGAACTTGTTGATTACGTGGATGGCAGGGCCGTGAAACGCTCTTTTGTCGTGAAACGGGATGAAGGTCCGCGCGGCGATTCGACCTTGGACGGCCTGGCCAAACTCAAGCCTGCTTTCAAGGAAGGCGGCTTTGTCACCGCTGGGAATTCCTCTCAAATGTCGGATGGAGCTTCAGCTGTCATGGTCATGTCGGCGGAAAAAGCCGCGGAACTGGGATTGAGTCCGTTGGTCCGATTCGTGTCCTTTGCGGTGGGGGGTGTCCCGCCGGAGTTGATGGGCATCGGTCCAATTGCAGCCATCCCGAAAGCATTAAAAATCGCCGGTCTTTCATTGAATGACATTGACCTGATAGAATTGAACGAAGCCTTCGCTGCACAGTCGCTGGCTGTGATGCAGACCCTTGAAATCGACCCGGACAGGGTGAATGTCAACGGCGGCGCAATCGCGCTTGGACATCCGCTCGGCTGCACGGGCTCCAAGCTCACCACACAGCTGATCTACGAAATGGGCCGCCGCAAGTCCAAATATGGAATGGTCACCATGTGCATTGGCGGAGGGATGGGTGCCGCCGCGATCTTTGAAAATCTACAAAATTAAACATGCAGGGCAAGATCCTCTCCCCCTGTTGTGTTGAATAAATCATGAGGTAGGGAAACCCTGCCCCTACCCAATAACAAGGAGAAATACCCAATGCCTCTTACAATAGCAGATCTTATGTCCAAAATGCCCGGTGCCTTTATTCCCGAAAAAGCCGCAGGCCTGGACGCCACCATTCAGTTCAAGTTCACTGGCGCGGAACCCGGTGAATGGTACGCGACGATCAAAGATGGGAAAGTGGAAGTTGCCAAGGGAGTCCATGCTTCCCCCAAAATGACCCTGACAGCTGATTCGGCCGATTATGTCAAGATTTTCACCGGGGAAGTCGATGGGATGCAGGCTTTTATGCAGGGCAAATTAAAACTCACAGGGGATCTGAACCTTGCGATGAAACTCACCCAGATGTTCAAGATTAAATAGGAATCAGAAAAACCCGGAGGTCCCAGTGGACCTCCGGGTTTTTGGTAAAATTCATTTAATCTTTTTTCAGGAGCAACACCGTGATTTCACATTTTGATTGGATTACACAGCCAGAAGGGTGGATCGCACTTCTTACCTTGGTTGCACTGGAGCTGGTGCTGGGAGTGGATAACGTGATTTTTATTTCCATTCTTGCAGGCAAACTTCCGCAGAGCGAGCAACAGCGTGCCCGTACCACGGGTATCATGCTCGCGGTCATCACACGTGTTTTGTTGCTGCTTTCCCTTTCATGGGTCATCAGCCTTGAGGAGGCCCTCTTTACCCTGCCATTTTTCAATATTGGCATTTCCGGCCGGGACCTGATCCTGCTGGCGGGCGGTTTATTCCTGCTTTGGAAGAGTACGCATGAGATTCACGACAAACTGGAGGGCAAGGAGGGTCAGGCGGCTGCAAAGGTGGCGGCAAATTTTGTTAGCGTGATTTTCCAGATTATGCTGCTGGATATTGTCTTCTCACTCGACTCGGTCATCACCGCCGTCGGCATGGTCGATGAGCTTGCCATCATGATCATTGCCGTGATTGTGGCTGCCGGTGTCATGGTCTTTACGGCCGGACCGATCGGGGAATTCGTGGAGAGACACCCTACGATCAAGATTCTTGCCCTAAGCTTCCTGCTCCTGATCGGTTTTACGCTCATCGTCGAAGGTTTGCATCAACACATTCCAAAGGGTTATGTATATTTTGCGATGGGCTTTTCGGTCTTTGTTGAAATGATCAACCTGCGGGTGCGCGACAGTCACGTCAAACCGGTCAATTTGCGTGACCCATACAGGGAACCGAAAATTGGACGCCAGCCGATCCCTGCGGTCGTGAAGGCGGGTCCTGCCACACGGGCAAAACCAAAGGCTAAAAAGAGATAACCGTACGGATATAAAAACTGTCAACTGGAATTCCAGTTGACAGTTTTTATATCCGGTGTGCTCCCTGTTTGCTGGGTGTTGTCGTAATTCCCCATGCCTTAATTCCGTGTTCCTGGAACCGGAACATGATCTCTGCTTTTGCGCTTTCCGCTTTTTCAAAAGGGACGAAACATATGATGGAGGGCCCTGCGCCGGAAAGCGCAGCCGCACCGAATTGTTTTGCGGTTTTATATGCCGAGATTGCCCCTGAAATGTGTTTCAGACGATAGGACTGATGCAGGCGATCATCCATTACCTTTTGCAGAAGTTCAAGATCTTTATTGCGCAGGGCGTCCACGACGAGCGCTGTGCGGCCAATGTTGTAGACCGCATCCACCCTTGAGACGGATTTGGGCAGAACAGCGCGCGCCACCCTGGTGGGCCATTCCACGCTGGGTTTTACGATTACGATAGCCCAATTCGGAATGTCATACCGGCGGGTGATAATTTCATCATCCGAAGTTACAGATACGACCAGCCCGCCAAAAAGTGCGGGAGCCACATTGTCTGGATGCCCTTCCATATTCGTCGCAAGCAGCAACAATTCATTTTCATTCAAGGGGTGGTTCAGAAGTTCATTGGCTCCGAATAACCCGCCAATGATCGCGGCGGCACTTGAGCCCAATCCGCTGCTCATGGGGATTTCATTATGGGCCTGGATGTTGAAACCTTTTAGATCCTTTCCGCAGATTTCATGGACGTATGTGAAGGCTTTTGTCAGTAAATTTCTTGTGCCTTTGTTTAGTTTTTCCGCACCCTGCCCATTGGCATGATAGGTGACTTTATTGGCGGGTTCAAAGGAAATTTCATTCCAGATATTCAAGGTAAGCCCCAGACAATCGAAGCCCGGGCCTAAATTCGCAGATGTGGCGGGGACCCGGATTTTTATCATGGGGGACATTATACCTGTGGCGGCAAATTATGTTTCTTGTCCAATTTGTGATTTGGATGGGTATAATCGCCTCATTCTTAATTCGGAGTTGACATGACCTACCAGGGCCTGATCCAGCGTTACGGGCGGTACCTCGATTTGCCCGACCATACGAAAACCATCTCGCTGCTCGAAGGGAATACTCCGTTGATTCCCATGCCGCGCTTGGGCAGGCAGTTTGGTTGTGAATTGTTCGTCAAATTCGAGGGTGCGAATCCAACCGGTTCATTCAAGGATCGTGGGATGACCGCGGCCATCAGTGAGGCTGCGGGCCGTGCTGTGCAGACTGTGATCTGCGCTTCCACAGGCAATACAGCCGCATCGGCAGCCGCGTATGCGGCCCGCGCGGGACTGCGTGGCATCGTGTTAATCCCCGAGGGCAAGGTGGCTGTGGGAAAATTGGCTGGCGCCATTGCCTATGGGGCGGAGGTGATTCAGGTCCAGGGCTCGTTTGATGATGCGCTTTCGTTGGTTGTGGAAATTACACAAAAAACGCCGATTGCCCTGGTCAATTCGATTAACCCGTTTCGAATTGAAGGTCAGAAGACGGGTGCGTTTGAAATATGCGATGATCTCGGTTCAGCGCCTGATTGGTTGTGTCTGCCGGTTGGCAATGCTGGCAACATTACGTCCTATTGGGCGGGATTTAAGCAATATCAAAAAGGACTGCCGCAGATTTTAGGCGTGCAGGCTGCCGGGGCTGCCCCTTTGGTATTGGGACATCCGGTGGAAAAACCGGATACGATTGCAACAGCTATTCGTATAGGCAAGCCGGCTCGCGGGGAGCAGGCTTTGGATGCGGCACATGAATCAAATGGCAGGATTATTGCTGTAACCGATGAGCAGATATTGGCGGCGCAGAAGATTTTGTCCGCAGAGGGGGTCTGGGTGGAGCCGGCATCTGCGGCGGGGCTGGCGGGCTTATTGGCAGAATCAGCTGCCGGCAGGTTTGAAGCGGAGGGGAAAAGAGTCGTGGTGGTCTGCACAGGTCATGGCATGAAGGACCCGTCGATCATTACCGAGTCGTTTCGATCTCCAAAAATAATCCCCTCCACTTATAATGCCTTGTTGGATGCGATAAAATTGTAGCGTGGCGTATCTGGTAATTTATTGATTATTCTGATTATGGCGTTGAAGGAGAGATCTTATGTTTTTTAACGAATGGAATATTCTGGTCGTTGATGATGAACCCGATGTACTGGCTGTGACCCGTCTTGCCTTGCGAGATGTAAAAGTGTACGGTTTGCCTGTAAAAATCCATACTGCAAGGAGTAAAGCCGAGGCGGTTGAACTTCTGAAGGGACCGTTGTCTCTGCAGGGTTCCTCTGAACCGATCGTTGCTGTTGCTCTTGTGGATGTTGTCATGGAAAGCGACCATGCGGGTCTGGAATTATGCAAATATATCCGGGATGAAGCCCGGGGCCATTCGGTGCAATTATTTATTCGCACCGGCCAGCCTGGCGTGGCCCCCGAGCGCTCGGTGATTGATGAATATGATATCTCGGGCTACTTCACCAAGGTGGAGCTTAGTGAGCAGAAACTTTATACCCTGGTAAAGACCGGGGTCCGTCAATGGTTTACCAGCTGGTATGCCTTGATGACAGAAGAGTCGACAAATAATATTGTCACGCATTCGGGTTCGCGCAAGGATTTTCTGGAAAATGGGATCGGTTGGTTTGGCGAGCCCGGCCCCCAGGAAGGCGAAGGTGTCACCGGTTTTATCTTTGACAGGGATTTGATCGTCAGTGATTATCCAGATCAGATCCGGCCCTTATATGACCGGCTCAATTCCATTCCGCCTGTCATTCAGACTGCCGATGGTCATAAACTTGCCATGGACGAAATGGGTAATCTGCTGGTCAGGACAGTCAAAACCCGAACCACCGCGGATTACGTCTACGTGGGCGAATCCTCCATGGTTATGCCGCGATTGCTTCTTGACCTGACATTTAAAAGCGGTCTGGTATTTTCCACTTTATGGAAGAAGATCACGGATGAGGAGAAGCGCATGGCTTCGGGCAAACCCGCTCCCCGAAAAATAAGATCCAAGCCCGACTTAAAAAAGACGGCAAAATCGGTCAAAAAGGCTGTCGCAGGCAAAACTGGAAGGAAACCTGTCAAGAAGATTACAAAGGCAGCTTCCGGAAAGAAAAGATAATAAAATCGAGCCTGTGAACTGGTAAGATCAGGCGGATGCGGCGTTTGTTATGAGGTACGCTGTTTCCGCCTTCTTCTTGGGAAATTCATGATTGAATATGATAAAGAATCCTGCATTACACTCTGAGATTTTGAAGAAATTTGCCTTCTTCGCTTCCTTTTCCACTGAACAATTGGAGGAGATCGCAAGCCTTGCCCCCCGGATCAGCCTGAAGGAAAATACGGTTGTGTTCTCCCAGGGGGATCGTTCGGCGACCATGTATTTAATCCTTAAAGGGGCGGTCAAGATAGAACGGGAGGATGCCGAAGGAGAAACGATCAGTGTGGCCCAAATGTCCGTGAACCAGGTTTTTGGTGAACTTGCGATGTTAAGCGAGGAGCCGCGACAGGCTACCGTGACCGTCACCGAGGATGCGGAATTCCTGGTCATTGACCGGAATATGATGCTCGATATCATTCGCAAGGCAAAACCGGAGGAGATCCTCGAGGTGTTCTCCGTGCTGAGCGAACAAATGCGTGCAGCCAATGACCGTGAATTTAAGGACGCGCTTTCGCGCCGAACCCTCGAGGCCCAGATGGAAGTCGAAAAGCAGCGTGCGTTGACTCAAATGGTTGCCGGCGTCGCTCATGAGATCAACACGCCCCTGGGAATTATCAATACGGCGGTAAGCATCATGGCCCGTGAACTTGCCGAACCTGTGGAAGTGACCACGCAGCGGGCGGCGGATATCGCCGAGTCCCTGGAGCTCATGCGCCGCAATGTTGAACGGGCCCATCGTCTTGTCCAGGATTTTAAAAAGGTTTCCGTAAGCCAATTGACTGACAAAAAGGAGGCCATTGATATCTCCGAGGTGATTGAAGAAACGGTCGGATTGATCATGGTCAGCCTGAAACGCAGTCAGATCCATGTCGAGTATAAAAACCATCTCACGGTGGGGCAGAACAAATGGATTGGATATCGCGGTTTTCTCTCCCAGATTTTGATCAACCTACTCACCAATGTCGAAAGATATGCCTATCCTCACAACGTGGGCGGGAATGTGGACATCATCGTTCAGATGGAAAATGATAAACAATACCGCCTGGTGGTCAAGGACTACGGAAAAGGAATTTCCAGGGAAAATCAGGCCCGGGTTTTCGAGCCCTTTTTCACGACCGGACGCCCGATCGGCGGGACCGGATTGGGTCTGTCCATCGTCTACAACCTGGTGAAGAATGCTTTAAAAGGCGATATCAAACTTAAGTCCGCGGAGGGTAAAGGGACGGAATTTATTGTCACCTTTCCCCAGGTCATTCCGGACTAGATTATGGGTAGTCAATGCTTCCGCAGTAACATTGTGCTTGATCAAAAGTCATCCCTTCATCGGATGATTTTTTATTGTCAATTGACTTGAAATCCTACTTGACAGTCTCCATTTACGACTTGATAATACTATTATATGAATTCGCTTCCGCCTCCCCTTGTTGTTGATAATTTATCCTTTCGTTATCGTGACCGCCAGGGTGCGGCGATTCACAATCTTTCATTTACAGCCAACGCCGGTGAAGTGCTCCTGATCGCGGGCGCCAGCGGATGCGGAAAGACAACCCTGATCAGGTGTATTAATGGCTTGGTCCCGCGTTCTTATAAAGGAGAGATGACCGGAAAGGTCCTCGTATTCGGCGAGGAAGTGGCCGATTGGAAACTTTCGCAGATCTCCCAGAAGATCGGAACCGTGCTTCAGGACCCGGAACGCCAAATCCTGGGTACCAAAGTGGTCAATGAAGTGGCCTTTGGCCTTGAGAACCTGGGGATGACCCGCGAGGAAATATATTCACGAGTTGATGAAGCCCTGAATTTTTTGAAGATATCTCATTTGCGCAACCGGGAGACCTTCAGCCTGTCCGGTGGAGAAAAACAAAAGGTGGCCCTGGCAGGCATTCTGGCCATGCGTCCATCGATTGTCCTGCTCGATGAACCTTTGGCAAGTCTGGATCCGGCCTCCGCACAGGATACGTTAGATGCTGTGCGCCTGCTTGCAGATCAGGGGCTGTCCATTTTGATGGTCGAGCACCGCGTCGAGGATGTTCTGCGCATTAAACCTGAGCGTGTGATGTTTATGAGCGAAGGGGAGATTCGTTACCTGGGTACGGTATCGGGGTTGTCCAAAGTGGTGAATTATCGTGAGGTCAAATTGCCCGCGGAGGATATCTTCGAACGTGCCAGGGCAGACCCGGCCCCGGTCGAGATCAAGGTCCTTCCCGGAGTGGCCAATTCACAGGACAGACAGGAAGCGCTCGTCCGTTTTGAAAATGTCGCCTTCGGGTACGAATCCGATCTTGAGATCCTGCACGGCATCAACCTGGAAATCCATCGCGGAGATGTCGTTGCGGTCCTGGGTCCGAACGGGGCGGGCAAGACCACATTTGTAAAACATGCCATCGGTTTGTTGAGACCGAAAACCGGCAGGGTTTTTGTTGGCGGCCGCGATACACACGATTCAAGTGTGGCGGAGATCGCGGGCATGTTGGGATACGTGTTTCAAAGCCCGAGCCATATGCTTTTCGCGCCGACGGTTCGTGAAGAACTGGCTTTTGGCCCGGCGAACATGAAACACTCCAAACAACAGATCGAACAGGAGGTGAAAGAGGCGCTCAAGATCGTAAATCTTTCGGAAAAAGAGAACGACCCCCCGCTGGCGCTTTCATTCGGCCAGCAAAAGCGCGTGAGCATAGCAGCCATCCTGGCCATGCGGTCCCGAATTCTGGTCATGGACGAGCCCACCGCCGGACAGGATTACCAGAACTACATGAATTTCATGGATTCGATTTTGCAGATGCCCGGGTTCGAAGCCATCATTTTCATCACGCACGATGTCGATTTGGCGGCGATCTACGCGAATCGGGTTCTGATGATCTCGGATGGGAGACTCATCGCGGACGGGAAACCGCAGGATGTGCTCCGCGACTTTGATCGACTCAAGGCCAATCGCATCATCCCGACCTCGCTGCTGGCCCTCAATCTCAAGCGACTGCCTGAGACAGGCCGGTTTATGAGGGCGGAGGCGTTGGCCCATGTTTGAGACGGTGTTCACCCTGTTTCAAACGCGGTCTGTCACAACAATCAAAAGGAGAGAATCAAATGGATAAGAAATTCACCAATGTATTAATTTCATTAGTTGTTGTTCTTGCGTTGTTCGCAGTCGTCATGTTCGTGCTGGGCGCCAAGGAACCCGCTGAAGGCGCGACTCTGAACTTCTCCGTGGATCAGGGCAGTGTCGTTTCCAGGTTTGTATTCGTCGTGATTGGCATTGCTCTTGCCTTCGGCGTATATTTTGCCACCCGCGCCAACAAGGCCTGGGAAGTGGGCACCCGTGAAGTGGTTTGGATGGCCATTGGCGCTGCGTTGTACGCCGTATTCTCCTGGCTGTTCAATGGAACCGTGTTCGTCGTACCCTCCGCCAGTCAGGTGGCGCTTCGCCCTGCAATTGCGCTTCCGATGTTCTTTGGGTTTGCATTTGGCCCCATTGTCGGATTCTTCACCGGCGCAGTCGGCAACATGTTTGGCGATGCGTTGACCGGCTTTGGACTTTCCCCGCAATGGAGCATCGGCAACGGTTTGATCGGTTTCATCTCGGGTATGTGGATGCTGTTTTCTGACAAGAAGAAAAGCATGGATACCGTGCTTTATATCAGCGGCGCGCTGGCTGTCATTACCGCTATATTATTCTTCCTGAACCGCAACCTGCCCAACATGCTCTTCTATGATGTGGATAACGGCATTTTCGGTGATGCACAGATCTCGCTCTTTGCCGGGATCGCGATCCTGATCGGCTTTGTGCTGGTCTTTGCGGTGCGCTATTTCTTCAGGAGCAATGAGGATGTCGCAACCGCTGTGACATGGGGCATGCTGGGTAACATCATCGGCCTGCTTTTTGCCTCTCTCGCCGATATTGTCATCAACGGCTTCAGCCTGCCTGCAACCATCGTGGGGCAATTCCTCCCGGCTGCCGGCCCGAACCTGATCTTTGCGGCTATTTTGGTGCCGATGCTCGTTGTCGCGTACGCCTCCACCCGCAGACAGTCGGGTCGTTAATTCATAGTTTGTAATGCCTTGGCGGGGGCATATGCCCCCGCCAAGGCAGGTGGTTTCTTATGCTTGTTGCCTGGCGTTACCGTAAACGTGAAAATTCATTTATTCAAAGCTTTGACCCGCGCGCATGGGTGATCTTCTTTGGATGTTTTCTTTTTTCCACCCTTACTTTTTGGGACGTGCGTTTTTTGCTTTTCTTCTTTGGCATTGCATTATTTTCGCTTTTCACCTCAGGTGTTAAATGGCATGAAGTTCGCTTCGCGTTTTTATTTATTCTTGGCGTTGTATTTTTCTTTGCCATTCTCACGTTTCTTACGGGTCGCGGGGGTTCCGAGGTATATAAGGAGGAACACCTGATCCGGGAGTTTCGAGCATCCTTTTCAATTTTGGGCTGGACTCCGGTTTTAAAAGTGACAGTTGAACGCGCATTCTATGCAGTCAGTCAACTTGTTCGTGTGTCGAGCATGGCAGTGATGACAATCCTGATTCCCTACTCGCTCAACCCTGCGCTATACGGAATTACATTCAAGGGGTTGGGCCTGCCGGATAAATTTGCCTATGCCATGGATTTGACCATGCGTTTCGTACCGACCTTTGGCCGGGATTTTCAACTAACAATGGATGCGCAGCGTGCACGGGGATATGAACTGGAAAAGATCAGCGGGGGGCTGGTGGCCCAGGTCCGCAAGCTGGGTCCCATCGTTGTGCCGGTCACGATCCATGCGATCATCAGCAGTGAGGATATTATTGACGCCATGGATTTGCGTGCATTCGGTGTCGGTCCGCGCACCTGGCTGGACGTATTAACTTATCAGTTTCGCGATCGGGTCCTGATCGCATTTGGCGTCTTCGTACTTGTGGTTTCCATCACACTTGGCGTTCTTGGGTACGGAAAATTTTGGGTCCCCGAGGCTTTGTTAAATCTCTATTGACATGCGCTTGTGGGTTTGGGATGTTAATATAAAAATCCGTCGTGTTCAACGACGGATTTTTTGTTCGAGGAGGTGTTTATTGTTTGCGAGGATAGGTTTCGCCGGCAGTTACGCGAAAACTTAAGTGGTTTTGCTCGGGGGCAAATACACAGGTGGCGAAATCCGTGAAAGCGCAGGGCGGGCAATAGGCCTTGTTGAAGTCGAGAAATATCTTTCCGCCTGATTCCTCATCGGCGATCAAATAGCGCCCGGTCGGGTAGGTTTCGTCCTTGCTGGTGGGGTCCCAGAAGCGGACAAAAAGTGTACCATCATCTTCCTTGTTGATGTCCAACTTGCAGGCTGTGCCTTCGAATTCAAAAGACAAGTAGCCTTCCACGGGAAATTCAGATTTTTCACCGGTCAAATCGGGAAAGAAAGCCATCTTTGGCCGGTCATAGGCTGTGTAAGTCGCTGGGATACGGAATTTCTCGTCGATCTCATACCAGCTTCGGGCGGGGAAGGACCGCCTCTCTTCGCGCTGGTTATCCCACATGCGCACGCCCAGTTTATTTCCGCGTTGAATGACCACCAGACGGATGTCCTGCAGGGTAATGAAACTGGGGTTCTCTGAAATATCGGGTTGAAGGACGGCGAAGTCGGTTTGCTGCCCGTTCACATTGATTTTTTGACCCGGGTTGGCGCGGAGGCTGACCGATTTGCCGTTATATTCAAGATAACCCACGTTGGGGGCTACCCGGTCCGGTAACTGGATCTCGGATTTGGGGTCCGAGCCCAGCTGATTCTTGCCCAGTTTTAACCAGAATAATCCGCTCAGGGAAAGCCATCCATTTTCCTTGCGGATGGTTTCGTCGCGTTCCTTGCGCCATTCATTTAGGGTCTGTTGATATGTTTTTGCGGTCATATACCCGGGATTATACAACAAAAAAGGCGGACCGATTTACTGGTCCGCCTTTCAATTCTGTCATACTTTACGCAACAACAGTTGAAACCTGGAAGAGATAGATATACAACCCGGCCACGAATGTAATCAGGCCAAAAAGGGCAAACATCAATCGCATGTTGCTTTCAGCGCCCAGCAGGGATGCCCAGGCGGCGAAAGCGAGACCAAGGGCCATGACCAGCATCACCAGCTGGAGCTGGTCGCCGCGTTCGTCATATTGGGAGCCTAGCCCAAAGTTGATGTCGGCATCCTCAAAATACTGGTCAGATTCAGCGTACATCTCCGTGTAATACTGCTCATCCCAGACGGTCTCCGGGTCGCGTTCGACTGCGGCGGTCAGTTGATTGGAAAAATTTCCCTGATAATAATCCGCGATCTCCGGCCGTTCATCCGAGTTTAGATACCAGTTATCGAAATAATTGTAATCCTGGGTGATATCCTGGTTCGTTCGAAGATATTCCGCATTTCCATCGTTGAGCGCCTGCATGCCAAGAATTTCATACTTGTTCTGCTCTGAATCGGCCATCGCCCCCTGGTAACTAGCGACCGCGGTGAATACGCTCAAAAGTGCGATCAGGGTTCCAAGAAATATCTCGTTTCCCAGAAAACCAAAAATCTTTTTCATTTCATTCTCTCCTCAGTGATGAATATCGATCCTTGGATCGTGCGCGCCATTATATATCAGGATATTGCAATTGCGTATTTGCAGTTTTGTTATAAAATCATCCCAGTCCGGGCGCTCCCCGAATTGATAAATCCGCCGCAAGGCGGCAAAAAAACCAAGGAGAAGAGAATGGGATTGAAACCTGACCGTTGGATTCGTGAAATGGCACATGAGCAAAAAATGATCGAGCCGTTTGTGGACAACCAGGTCCGTCAGGGGGTGATTTCGTATGGCGTATCCTCTTATGGGTACGATGTCCGGGTTGCGAATGAGTTCAAGATATTTACCAATGTGTTTTCCGCCACGGTCGATCCCAAGAATTTTGATACAAAATCCATGGTTGATTTTGTGGGGGATGTGTGCGTGGTCCCGCCGAATTCATTTGCCTTGGCGCGCACGGTGGAGTACTTTCGCATCCCGCGCAAGGTGCTGACGATTTGTCTTGGAAAGTCAACATACGCACGCTGTGGAATTATCGTGAATGTAACCCCGTTTGAACCGGAATGGGAGGGATTTGTCACACTTGAAATTTCGAACACCACCCCATTACCTGCCAAGATCTATGCGAACGAAGGACTTGCCCAGGTCCTCTTTTTTGAAGCTGACGAGGAATGCGACATTTCCTACGCGGACAAAAAAGGGAAATACCAGAAGCAGCAGTCCATTGTTTTGCCCAAGCTTTGACCTGACGGGTTGGATAATCCCCCGGCAGTTTCTTGGCACGAAACTTAATTGCAGCTCTTCTGTGATTTTATCGGTAAGGAGGTTACGATGGCGAACACATTTGATGCGCAATTTGTTCAACACAAGCTGGATGACATCACCCGGTTGCTTGGCCAGGTCATGTTGCAGTTGGTCGACGCAAACGACGGCAGAACTTCGCTGGCCCTTCGGGACCTTTCCCAGGTATCCAGTTTGGTTAATACCCTTAAACAAGGCATCACAGGCCTGTTGGAGGCCAATCAAAGACAGGTAAAGGCACTCGTGGGTGTTGGAAGTGTCATCAACTCTTCGCTGGGCTTGAAACAGGTTCTTGAGGAAGTGCTGGATCGTTTAATCGCCCTGACAGGGGCCGAGCGTGGTTTTTTGATGTTGGTGGAGTCTGATGGGGAATTAAAAGCACGGATCGCGCGCGGGATCGATCGCGAGGATCTGAACAAGGATGCCTTTGCTGTAAGCAATACCATTGTTCACAGAGTGGCGGAAACCGGCGAGGCCATCTTGACGACCAATGCCCAGGAGGATCCGCGGTTTGGTGAGCAGATCAGCGTGGCTGCCTATCATCTACTCTCCATACTTTGTGCTCCGCTCAAGATCAAGGATGACCTGATCGGGGTGATCTATGTGGATAACCGTGCCCGCTCGGGTATTTTCAGGGCGGAGGAATTAAGTCTGGTTTCAGCGTTTGCAAATCAAGCGGCAGTGGCGATCGATAATGCACGTCTGTTTGATGATTTGCAGGAAAGCAATGCGGAACTGGAAATCGCCTACCAAGCCACCCTGGAGGGCTGGGTGAGGGCCCTGGACCTCAGGGACAAGGAAACCGAGGGACATACAAAAAGAGTGACTGCCCTGACCCGCCGCCTTGCCCAGCAGATCGGGGTTGGCGATGAAGCTTTGCTGCACATCACCCGCGGCGCCCTGTTGCATGATATTGGTAAAATGGCGATCCCGGATGGTATTTTGCTCAAGCCTGGAGACCTGACGGACGAGGAACGGCTGCTGGTCCAAAAACACCCGGTCTATGCCTATGAAATGTTAAGCCCGATAAAATTCCTGGTCCCGGCGCTGGATATTCCTTATTGTCATCACGAAAAATGGAATGGATCCGGGTATCCGCGCGGATTAAAAGGGGAGGATATCCCCTTCGCTGCACGGATCTTTACGATCGTGGATTATTGGGATGCCTTGATTTCCGACCGGCCATATCGAAGGGGGATTGAACCTGAAAACGTTCGAAAAAGGATTCGGGAGCAATCCGGCATTCATTTTGACCCGCAGTTTGTGGAGGTTTTTCTGGGAATGGATGTTTCGATCTGAGCTAGGTTCCCAGCCAGTCGCTCGCGAGCTTGGCCAGGCCGGCTGTAGCTCCCTGACGGGCCGTGCACTGTGGCAGAGATTCAAGGAACAGCTTGCCGTACTGCTTTGTGAGCACCCGTTTATCCAGGATGGCAACCACGCCGCGATCAGATGCGGACCGGATCAGGCGCCCAAATCCCTGTCTGAATTTGAGAATCGATTCCGGCAGATAGTATTCATTGAAGGAGTCTTCGTATAACTCGGACCGTGCGGCGATGATCGGATCCGAAGGAACGCCAAAGGGCAGTTTGGTGATGACCACGACAGAGAGGGAATCTCCGGGGACATCCACGCCCTCCCAGAACGAACGCGTACCCAACAGGACCGCCCGATCAGTGGATTTGAATGACTCGAGCAGGGCGTTGGGGGACGCGCCCTCCCCTTGTTCAAAGACGAAAATATCCTCTCTTGCGAGCGGGCCGGTAATGGCTTGGGCCGTCTTTTTTAGCGCTGCATAGGACGTGAACAATACCAGCATACGCCCGCCGGTTGCCTTGGCGGTTGTTATAATGGCGCGATCAAGGGCCTGCTGATAGCCAGGGGCGTTGGGCTCTGGCATGTCATTTCCCACAAAGAGCAAGGTGCTGGATTCGTAATCGAACGGCGAACCAAGGGATAAGGTATCCACTTCGTCTGCTGACAATGTATTTTTCAAATAACGAAATTCGCCGTGCGTGGTCAGAGTGGCCGAAGCCATGATGACGGAGGCCTTTTCGTGCCACAGATTTTTTTCCACCAGCGGGCCCACCCTCAAAGGGGCCGCATTGAGGGATAGCCGTTCTCCACGGGGGTTGACTTCGATCCAGTAGATCAATTCATTGGAAGGTTTGTGCATCATGCCGGAGGAGGCTGCCTCTGCTTCCGTCATTCGCCGCATCAAACTGCTCAGGGTCCCCATCACATCCTGAACATTTTCATGTCCTTCGGCGTAGATCTCGGCCAGGGCTTTATATATCTCATCCAGTGTTTTCAGGAGCAGGGACAGGGTCTCACTGGTTTGGCTCCACATGATCTCGACCTCGTCCCAGCCCTGCAGGGCCCGGGTGGCGGATACCACACGCATTTGCCATGAATAATTCGTTGAAGGTTGACCCTCCCTTTGGATGGCGATAAAGCCACCAAGGTTTTCAAAAAATTGTCTCGCCAGCTGCTCCACCCGAAAGGATTGGTCAGTGGCGCGTTTTGCTTTTTGCTGCAGCAGACCGAAGTCCGAAGGCCGCAGGGATTCATGCGTTTCCGTCAGCATTCTGCCCAGGAGTCCCGCGGACGAACCGCCCAGCTCCTTGAGCATTCGTTCAAGGTCATTTTGGGTCATCCGAAAGGACAGCGCGCTGGTTACTGCGGTTTCCATGTGATGAGCTTCGTCCACGATCACATAATCATATTCCGGGAGAACCTTGCTTCCTGTGGAGACATCCGAAAGCAGTAGCGCGTGATTTACGATCAGCAGGTGAGCGCTTTGAGCGGCTTGTTTCGCCCGATGAAAAGGACACGTCCCGCCCATGCGACTCAGGCAGGTTTCGGTTCCGCAATTGTCGTCTTCTGCAGAAAGTCTTCCCCAGACTTCCCGTTCGATGGGGCCGGTCAGGTTTAGTTCGTTTCGGTCGCCACTTGTATTTTCCAGACCCCAGACCATGAGCTTGGCGAGGACCCGCATCTCATTAGCATCCTTTGGACCATGCGTGCGCATATAGTCCATTTTGCGCGGACAGAGATAATTTGAACGGCCCTTCAAAACGGCGGCGCGCACATCGAGATTTAACGCGGCCTGAAGATCGGGAATATCCTTTTTTATTAATTGATCCTGCAGGTTGATCGTGTTCGTGGATACGACCACGCGCGTATGGTTCTGGACCGCGAATAAGGCAGCCGGGACAAGATATGCGAACGATTTACCCACGCCGGTTCCAGCCTCGACCAGTAAATGGTTGCCGTTTGAAAGGGCATTGGTGACCGCTTTGAGCATTTCGACCTGCTCCGGGCGGTGTTCGTAGGAATCGAAATATTTGGAGAAGGGACCGCCGTATTCCAGGACAGAAGCGACTTCCTCGGGGTCAAGCGGACTCGGTTCTTCGTTCTTCTCGACGGTCGGGAATTCGTTTTTTGAAGTACCCGCTTTCGGTTTGGGGCCCGATCCGCTGCGTCCTGGTTTGGCAGCCTTGACAGGCTGGATCCCGTCCTTGGCACGCAGGCGCAAAGCCTGTTCAAAAGCCCAGCCTGCATCCCAATCCACAAAATTTCCGAGCTCGACGATCTGTTGCAGGGTTTCGAGCGGCAATTCACGCGCCATGTCCAAAAGGCGTACATAACAGGCCTGTGTGACACGCGCGTCGTCCAAAGCCCTGTGGGTGGCGGGCAGAGGGATATTTAACTGCTGTCCAAGCGAGCCCAGGTTGTAGCGGCTGGCGGTTGGCATGAGAACGGAGGCAAGCTCGTAGGTATCGATGGTTTGGTGAAACTGGAATAACCCGGCCTTGCGCAGGAAACCGATGTCGAATTTGACATTATGACCCAGAATGGGCGCATCGCCGACAAAATCCGTCAACTCCTGGGCGATATCACGCAGCTTGGGTGCCTGCCGGACCATTGCATTGTCGATCCCGGTCAGGCCGGTGATGAAATCGGGAATGGCCTTGCCGGGATTGATCAGCGTGGTGAATTCGTCCTCCACGCGCCGGCCATTGAACTTTACGGCTGCAACCTCAATAATGGCCTCGCGATTTTCGTCGAGGCCGGTGGTTTCGATATCAATGGAAACAATGGATGTCATATTAGAACAAGTGTACCATGAATGAAAAAGAATGCAATCGCCTGCTTTTTGGCGGATTGCGCCTGAACTTCCTGACGGACCTGTTCAGATTCTTGGGGAAAAATTCGGAAGATTGGAAGTGAAAACCCACCCCCGTTGTGGGGCATATTCCGATATCAATCTGACGCTGAAGGGAAAGAGGCTACTCTTTTGTAAACAGATCGGAAATTTCCGTGATCTGCAAATTGGTGAGGACCCGATTTTTCGCACCCTGACGCAGGAATTCCTTAAGCTGTTTCAGGTTCATGGTGGGAATTGGGGAATCGCCGGCATCAATTTCAACCTCGTCACTGGTGAAGACCAGGATGGGTTTGACCTCAGGGGTAAAGGAGCCCTCGAAATTTTTTGAAAAATACTTGTTCAGGGTGTGTACTTCACTCTCCGCGTCAAATTCGGGGCGGCCGAGGCCTTCCTGGCCAAAGATCCGCATGTATCCCTGCATAAACCCGCCCCCGGTCATCTTCCAGCGGTTCTTCGTGAAGGATACCTTTCCCTTTTGATGATATGGGATCAAGACCCATATGCCTGAAGGTCCCACCAACAAGTGGGATACGGGGGAGGAGTAGTGGAACAGGTTAAAGTCACTATGCAGGCCTTTTAAGCCCGCATCAAATTTCTCATCCGGCCTGGGAGAGCGGCCCCAGCGATTTCCCATATACATGCCGATCTGGGTCATGATGAAACCGATCACCAGACAAATAATCGAATAGGTGAACAACTCGGGTTTTGAAAAGGAAATGAACATTCCTCCGCCAAGGACAACGAGTGCGCCAAGACTTGTCCATTGGCCGATCTTCCCGTTTCGTTCGATCAATTTATCATTTTTAATAATTTTCATTTTAATTCTTCAGACTCTCTTCTATGGCTGATTTCATTGCATCCAAAACCTTTACGTCCACGGCATGTTTTGCCACACGGACGGCATTCTTGATGGCAAAGGCATCCGAGCGGCCGTGGCCGATAAATACCAGCCCGTTGATTCCCAGCATGGGTGCGGCGCCCTGTTCGCTTGGGTCTAGCAGTTT
Organism: Chloroflexota bacterium; assembly: GCA_021414245.1. Lineage (GTDB taxonomy): Bacteria > Chloroflexota > Anaerolineae > Anaerolineales > Villigracilaceae > Villigracilis. The sequence goes on along the minus strand of JAIOOU010000017.1, from coordinate 385,246 downwards.
CTTGATCGCCCCAAGCGCCGGTCTCACCAGCAGTCCGCCGATCTTGGTCAACAGGCTCCCATTTTTTATGATCTCTCGAATTCGGTCAGTGATCAGTTTGGCGACCGCCTCGGAGGATTTCAGCATCACGTTTCCCGTGAACCCATCGGTGACGGCCACGTCCACCTTCCCGCCGATGACTTCCTTGCCTTCCACATTGCCAAAGTAATTTAAATTCGAGGCCTTGAAGAGCGGAGTGGCAGCCTTTACCAGTTCGTTGCCTTTGCCCTCCTCTTCTCCATTCGAGATCAATCCGACCTTGGGACTTTTTACCCCGCGGACTTTCTCTGCATAGATACTGCCCAAAATACCGAATTGCAGCAAATTCTCGGGTTTGCAATCCGGGTTTGCCCCGATATCGAGCACGACACAGGTGCCAGTTGCCGTTGGAAAGATCGGTGCCAATGCCGGGCGATCCACCCCGCGAATTCGCCCAAGACGAAAGAGCGCGGTCACCATGCCGGCGCCTGTATTGCCGGCGCTGACGAAGGCATCCGCTTCGCCGTTCTTCACCAGGTCAATTCCGACTGCCATGGAGTTTTTGGCATCCTTGCTGCGGGCCTTCAAGACCAAATTCTCGCCTTTGTCCTCCATCGTCAACATTTCCCCTGCGTGGACAATTCGAATCGGCAAACTGCCCGGATTTTGAGCATCCAGGACCGGCTTGATGATCTTCTCATCGCCAACCAGGATGATCTCCACTCCATATTCACGGGCTGCCTGTACGGCGCCTTCCACATCGGGTGTTGGAAAGTTGTCAGTTCCCATTGCATCTACTACGATACGGACCATAAATCGTTCTCCTATGAGATTGTGCTTGACAAGAAAAGCAACCCGATTATAATACGGCCTGTTCTTGCGCTGGTGCTGGAATTGGCAGACAGGCACGCTTGAGGTGCGTGTGCCGTAAGGCGTGGAGGTTCAAGTCCTCTCCAGCGCACAAAAAACATCCCGTGAATAACAGGGATGTTTTTTGTTTAAAATCCCCGGAACCTGTCTTGCTGATTTAACTGGGCGGGACTTCCGAGACCGGTCTTACCTTGTGCTCGAGGATCGTCGCATCATGCTTAACTTGAAGTTGGTCCAGTTCAATTCTAAATGATCAAGCTGCAACAGGTGACCGCACCCTCAGCCTTGGCCAATTCAGCGACATTCACCGTGACCACTTGAAAACCTCTCTGCTCGAGCTTGTGTTGGGTTTTCGGGAAGGCGGTCGGGTAGATGATCGCTCCTCCAATTGGCAGGCAGTTTGCCGCAAAAGGCTCCATTGGATCCACTTCGACCCATTTAAATCCTTTGAAATGAGAATTGTCCACCCAGAGCGGATTGATCAACAGGGTGTTGTCATCCACTTTTGTTACAGCGGTTTTTAGATGCAGGCAGTCATGCATTTCAACAGCGGAGACTGTGTAACCAAATTCATTCAGCAACATTTGAATCTGATGAACAGCCCCGGCATTGCTGCGTGTGGAGGCGCCTATAAAGATGTTTTTTCCAAGGACCAGCACATCTCCACCGTCCACGGTTGCGGGTTCCCCGACATGTAACAAGAGGAGGTGGGGGGATAATGCCCGGGCGATGGATTCGGTCTCGGGTTTGCGCGAATCAGCCCCGGGTCTGGTAATGACCGCGGCTTCCGGCAGGATGAATGCAGTATCCTCCACAAATACAGAGTCGGGCAGGTCCGTTTCGGCGGGCAGCTCCACGATGTCACAGCCGAGGGAGGCAAGGGCTTTTACATAATCCTGGTGCTGGGCGCGGGCTACATTCACGTCGATGGGCGTACGATCGATGTGAGTGATTTCGCATTCATTGAATCGCGGGCTTACATCACGCGTGATCGCCAGGGTCATTTATTGTTCCCCGGAACGATACCGGTCAATCAGGGCCTTGGTGCGCGGGTCGCGCGGTTTATTGAACAGGTCGGCTGGTTTTGCATCTTCGATCAATTCTCCGTCCGCCATGACAATGACGCGGTCAGCCACTTCCCGGGCGAAGCCCATTTCATGGGTGACGACGACCATGGTCATGCCCTCCTTGGCTACCCGTTTCATCACATTTAAGACTTCACCGATCAGTTCCGGGTCGAGCGCGGACGTGGGCTCGTCGAACAGCATCACTTTCGGCTCCATGGTAAGGGCCCGCGCGATCGCCACGCGTTGTTTTTGACCTCCGGAGAGACGCATGGGATATTCATCCTTCTTGAATAACAACCCGACGTTATCGAGGTTTTCCTCTGCAAGTTGGATGGCCTTCTGACGGTCCATGCCTTTTACAATGACCGGACCCTCGATCACATTTTCGAGCACGCTCATATGTGGAAACAGGTTGAATTCCTGAAAGACCATGCCTGTCTTCAAGCGTACATCGTGAATTAATTGACGGTGCTGCCTGCCTTTTTCACCGCCTTCCACCTTTATACCATCCACCTCAATGGTGCCGTGTGACGGCTCCTCAAGGAAGTTGATGCAGCGTAACAGGGTGCTTTTTCCGGAACCGCTGCGGCCGATCAGGCACACGACCTGCCTCGGGGCAACATCCAGGTTTATTCCTTTCAAGACATGCAGGCGGCCAAAATACTTGTCCAGATTGGATACCTTGACGATGGGTGTGGGGGAGTTCCCTGGATTTTCCATTTACCGGTCTCCCTTCGCGAGTCGGGTTTCAAGGAGACTCTGGAGATAAGAAAGAATAATCGTCATGGTCCAATAAAAAATGGCCGCCATGATCAGCGCTTCCAGGTTGTGGAATTCCGCCCGCCCGACCTTCGTCGAACGCCACATGAGTTCATGCACAAAACCCGTGGCGGAAACCAGAGCGGAATCCTTTGTCATGGCAATGAATTCATTCCCGACAGGCGGGATGGCAAAGCGCAGTGCCTGGGGCAGCACGATCCGGCGCATGGTTTGAGACGGTGTCATCCCGATTGCCATGGCAGCTTCGCGTTGCCCCTTGCCCACGGAGCTTAATCCGGCCCGGAAAATTTCCGACATGTATGCGCCGTAATTCAAGCTGAGGGCAAGCACGCCGGCAATGGTGCCGGAAAGGATGATTCCAAGTTGAGGAAGGGCAAGAAAGAAAAAGAAGATCTGCAAATAAAGGGGAGTTCCGCGAATAAGCGAAACGTAAAAAGTGCTGAGGGCGTAAATTGGGGGGAAACTGGAAAGCCTGCCGAGAGCCGCGAGGAGAGCCAGGCTGATCGCAAAGATGATGGACAGGACTGAGATTTTGATGGTCTCGCCCAGCCCGCCGGCGATAAACACCATGTTGTGTTTTATGAATTCAGTATCCAGTTTGATGGTGCTGAAGGTCTTTGCGCCAATGGTGTACTCCTGGCCGCTGAACATAAAGGCAAGGAAGAAAAGGAGAAAAATCCACGAGAGGCCCACATTGCTGCGGAAATGTCGTTCCTTGCGCGCCTGGGCTTCGAAGATCAGTTCGGCTTGTGATTTGGGCTTTTCCTGCGGTTTGGTGAACATATTGATACCGATCATCCTTGAATATAAACATAAGGGAAGCGGTATGAACCGCTTCCCTTATGAGCCTTCAAAAGATTATTTGGGAGCCGTTGTCAAATCCAGGCCATCGAACCATTTGATGGAAAGGGCGGAAAGCCGGCCGTCTGAGTGCATGGCGGTGAAGAGTTTGTCCACTTCAGCCCGCAAGGTGTCGGTGGGCAGGCTGGAAGCCTTGTCATATGCGGCAGCCAGATCCTCAGAGAAGACCGTCCCGCCGACCTTGACAACCGGTTTGCCGGCTGCGATGTTGGCATCCACGACAGTGCCGGAGGTTACATAGGCAACGAAATCGGTGCGGCCGGAGGTGAGGTTGTCCACGCAGAACTGATCGGTGTCAAGGGGAACCACTGTAATTCCTGTGGGGGGTTGGGCATAAATGGACGTGGCGGGTAATCCAAGATCGCCGCCGTTCAACCAGGTTTCGTAAGTGGTGGAAACACCGGCGCAGATCGCCTGACCGTTGAGCTGGTCGAGGGAGGTGATGCCGGAGTCCGCAAGCACGGCAACTACAGCGGGTGTGTAGTAGTAGGGAACGCTGAAATCAAGGACCTTCTGGCGGTCGGTGGTGATGGTCATGGAACCAACGCTCATGTCCCATTTGTTCGCCCAGTTACCGGCAGTCAGGGTGTCCCAACCGGGGGTGGCGAAACAGGTTTCCACACCGAGGGCATCACCGACCGCAATGGCGACATCAACGTCAAAGCCCTGCATTTCGGCGGTGGTCAGCGTATCGCTCGGGCATTTTGTGTCCGCAGGGCGTGCGCCTTCCGTATTCAAGGATGACTGGGGGGCGTAGTTTGGATCCGTTGAGATCAAAATGTAGCCACGGTTCTTGATATCGCCGAGCAGGTCGCTCGCCTTGGGAGCGCTTCCGCCGCATGCGGCGAGAACCAGGGATGCCAGTGTAAGGAGACTGGCCAGGGTAAACAGTTTTTTCATTTTCTCCTCCAAGAGAATTAAATTGGATAGGCAACCGGGTGAATTGCCACGAGATTTTGTCCATCCCGTTGCTAAAGCATAGACTATTTTTAACATTTTTGCAAGGATAAAAGTCCTTGAAATCCGGAATGGTACAATTATGCATCTTCTAAAATGGAGGCGTTGAAATGGCTGTATTTCCCAGCGAGGAATGGTTAATGGGGTTGGAACAGAAAATAAATTCGGATGAACGTTATTCGGAAGTGGCAAAGAACTGGGAGGGCGACTTGTTTTTCCGTATTGAGGCGGATGGCAACCTTAAGGAAGACCTCACGTTCTATCTTGACCTGTGGCACGGGAAGTGCCGAAAGGCGGAGTACAAACCGGACGCCACTGCCCACCCAAACCCGGCCTTTACCCTGACCTCCACCTACGGCAATATTACTTCCGTGCTGACAGGTAAAATGAATCCCATGACGGCCATGATGACCATGAAGCTTAAGGTGCAGGGCAGCATGGCTTACATGATGCGGAACGTTCCGACCGTGTTGGATTTTGTTCGTGTGGCCAACGAGGCGACTTCTGAAATATTATAAACTTCCCGCTTTCACGTGAAGTCCGGCCCTAAATCCATATGCAGCCCATACTTAAAATTAATCTCTCCACAGGCAATACAGAGGAATTCATCATTCCCAGGGAATGGGAACGTGATTTTCTCGGGGGCGCCTCCCTGGCAGCGCGGATCCTGTATCCGTTCCTGACGAAGGATCTTGACCCCCTTTCTCCTGAGTCACCATTGTTGTTCATCAATGGCCCTTTGACCGGCACCTCGGGCCCGACAACCGGCCGCTTTGTGATCTGCGGTAAGGGCCCTGCCACAAACTTGTGGGCTGAATCAGGCATCGGAGGTTTTTGGGGACCGGAACTTCGCAAGGCGGGTTATGACGGCTTGTGGATCACCGGAAAAGCCGCTTCGCCAGTTTATCTTTGGATCGAAGAAGGCAGGCTTGAGGTCCGCAATGCTGCGCAGGTATGGGGCAGGGATGTCTATGAGGCGCAGGAAATCGTCAAAGAGGAAATCGACCGCAAGAATGCAAGGGTCGCCGTGATCGGGGAGGCCGGAGAACGCGGAGTTTTGTATTCCTCCATTTGCTGCGATCACGGCAGAATGGCGGGGCGCACCGGACTTGGTGCAGTAATGGGTTCGAAAAACCTGAAGGCTGTTGCTGTGTACGGCAGAAACAAGATACCCGTGGCTCATGAAGCGGAATATTCCGCGCTTCGTTCCGAATCCAATCGGGCGTTGAAACAGGATAATGAAGCGAAAATAATGCATGAAGTTGGCACAGCGGGGGTCGCAAATTATGCTGAGTATTTGGGAAGCATGCCTTCCAAATACTATCATCAAGGCTCATTTGAAAGTGTCGATAATATTTCGGGTTCGAAGATGGCGGAAAGCATGCTGGTTGGCTTTAGTGCCTGCCAGGGCTGCGTGATTGCCTGCGGGCGGGTCGTCAACCTGGGAGACGGGCAGAAACGCAAGGGTCCCGAATATGAAACGATCGTCGGTTTTGGTCCCAATCTGTTGATTGATAACCTGGGGGAAGTGGTGCGGCTCGGTGAACTTTGCGATAAATACGGTCTTGACACGATCAGCACGGCAAACACGATCGGTCTCGCCTTTCATTTGTATGAATTGGGCAAGGTCACAAAACAGGATAGCGGTGGCCTGGAACTCACATGGGGCAGTTTCCTGGCGGCGCGCCAGTTGATCCACATGATTGTCCGCCGGGAGGGAATTGGTGATCTGCTTGCACTTGGCTCCCGTCAATTTGGGGCGGCCTTCGATGCCGAAGAGGAGGCCGTGCAGGTCAATGGATTGGAGGTGGCTTATCATGATCCGCGGGGAGTTTCCGGCATGGCTTTATCGTATGCGACCAGTCCGCGCGGTGCCTGTCATAATCAATCCGATTACTTCTTTGTGGATTTTGGCCATACCTACGAAAAGATCGGCATTACATACTTTGAACGGCACGCCCAGGCGGAGAAGGCGGCAAATGTCGCCAAACATCAGGATTGGCGTACATTCTTTAATTCTGCGATCATGTGTATTTTTGCCAATGTGGATCCGCAAATGCAGGTGGACCTGGTCAATGCGGCCTGTGACCTGAATTGGACCCTTGAAGATCTGATGAAATCCGGCGAGCGCGCCTGGAACATCAAACGAGCCATCAACAACCGCATGGGATTAACCCGCGTGAATGACAAGCTGCCCAAAGCATTGCTCTTGCCGCACAAGGAAGGCGGCACCATGGGCTTCGTCCCTGACCTGGCGGCCATGCTGGACGCATATTATGAAGCCCGAGGCTGGGATAAGGAAAGTGGCAAGCCTTCAAAGGGCAAACTTTTGGAGTTGGATTTAGTGGACATTGCCCGTGACCTGTGGGGATGAACATTAATGTACCAAACAAAAAGGACGGGCAACCGTCCTTTTTGTTTGGTACGGATTCAATAAATCGCCCCTGTTCAGCCTCTTCGATTTGTGGTTAATTAACCCCATGAAACTTGTAACCGTCGCGCAGATGCGCACCATTGAAAAGGAAGCAGACGCCAGCGGTCTGCCTTATGCAGAAATGATGGAGAATGCCGGCCGCGGACTCGCGGAAGTGGTCTCTGACATTGCTTTTGAGGATGAGTGGGGGGAAGTGCTGGGACTAGTGGGGCCGGGAAACAATGGCGGAGACACATTGATCGCGTTGACTCATCTCGCGGGAGATGGTTGGCATGCCAGTGCCTATGTGGTCAAGCGCAGGAAAAAGGACGAGTTGATCCTCCGATTGCAGGAGGCGGGCGGACAGGTATTCTTTGCAGAATCGGATGTTGACTATTCCGTATTGAGGTCCAGCATTGAGACAGTGGACGTGATCCTGGACGGCCTGTTGGGGACTGGGATCAAACTGCCTCTAAGAGATGAAATTTCCAACGTCCTTGAACAGTCGCTTTTCATTATGTCCGAAGCGGACATACGGCCTTTTGTAATTGCGGTGGATTGTCCCAGCGGGGTGGATTGTGACTCTGGAGAGGCTGCCATCGAGTGTATTCCCGCAGATCTGACTCTGAGCATGGCTGCCGTTAAAAGCGGGTTGTTGAAATTGCCAGCCTTTGAATACGTTGGAAATCTTGCTGTCGTGGATATTGGCCTGCCCGATGATCTTTCATCCTGGGCGGAGGTAATCATTGAGGTTGCTGATCATGATCTGGTGGCAAGACTGCTTCCGGAACGCGAACTCGATTCGCACAAAGGGTCTTTTGGCACGGCTTTGATCGTGTCTGGATCCATCAATTATACGGGGGCAGCATTATTGGCGGGTACGGCGGCCTACCGTGCGGGGGCCGGGTTGGTCACCATGGCGATACCTGCCCCCCTGCACGGTATTTTGGCGGGCCAACTGCCTGAGGCCACCTGGGTATTGCTTCCCCATGAAATGGGAGCCATTTCCGCCAATGCTGCTGAAGCGCTGACCAGTTCTTTTGCGCGTGCAACAGCTTTGCTCGTCGGACCCGGACTCGGTGCCGAAAAGAAGACCGGTGAATTTTTGGAGAACTTGCTCACGAGTGCGTCCAATCCCCACAAGCAATTCCTCCAGATCGGGCTTGTTCAATCGGAGAAGAAGGAAGACCAGCCAATGGATAGGGGTCTTCCACCCATGGTGGTGGATGCGGACGGGTTGAACCTGCTTGCGAAAATTCCCGACTGGCACAGCAAGCTGCCCGTTGGATGTGTATTAACTCCACACCCGGGTGAGATGGCTGCCTTGACCGGTCTGCCGAAGGATGAAATTCAAAAGGACCGCCAAACAATCGCCCGGAAATACGCCCGGGAATGGGGACATGTCGTCGTTTTGAAAGGAGCTTTCACTGTGATTGCTTCACCCGATCATCAAATGACGATCATCCCAGTTGCATCTCCGGCCCTTGCCCGGGCAGGCACTGGAGATGTGCTGGCAGGGCTGATCGTCGGGCTGCGCGCCCAGGGCCTGGACGCTTATGATGCCGCCGTTGCAGGTGCCTACATTCACGCCCAGGCAGGTCTGCTGGCCGCGGAAGACCTCGGCACGACGGCATCCGTCATGGCCGGTGACGTATTGAACAGCATTGTGGATGTGATGAGCGACCTCGAATAAGTCGTTCGTAGTATGCTGAATAAAAAGAGACTTTCCATTGGAAAGTCTCTTTTTATTCTCAAATTTCAATCCAGGTCTAGCTGTTCATGAACGCTTCGAGGTTATCCTTGCTGATGCGGAAGGCTTTGCCAACTTTCTTGGCTTTCAAGCTGCCGTCTTTGATCGCGTCCAGGATGTCATCTTCGGTGACCTTCATGAATTTGGCGGCTTCCGCGGGGGTCATGATGTCGGGCATGGTGGCTGAGCCGCCGGAGGATCCACCTTGCATCCCACCCTGTAAAGCCTGGCCCATCAGGTTCCCAATGCCCATGCCTGCGCCGATGCCTGCGGTCAGGCCTGCGCCGCCGCCTTCGTTCTGGGCGGCATCACGCATCGCGTCTGCGGCCTGCAGTTGAGTATAAGTCTGCATGTCGAGCATGCCCATGTCACGCAATTCCTGGGCCGATTTGTCGGACGGTTTCAAATTGCCGACGTAGAAGGTCTTCAACACCAAACCGATGGCATCGAAATCATCCTTGGCCTTCGCGCGGACGGCTGCGCCAATTTCCTCGGTCAAGCCGATCATTTCAGGCACGGAATTCTTTGCAGCGGTCTCGCCCAGCACATCCTGCAGCTTTGAAAGCAGCATGGTGCGCAGGCGCTCTTCGATCTCGGAGGTGCGGTATGTGCCGGTCGTGCCGACGATCTGGGTTACGAATTGTTGCGCATCCTTCACCTGGAAGGAGTAGGTGCCAAAGCCCTGCAAGAGAGCAACGCCCAGGCCCATGTTGGGATTACGCACGATGATCGGCTGCGGCGTACCCCATTTTTTGCTGGCAAATTCCTTCATCGATACGAAATAGACCTCGGCGGGGAAGGGAGTGCGGTCGTTGAAAGCCTTGCCGATAAAGTCAATCAGTTTGGGGATGTTGGCGGTCGCGATCGTGTGGCGTCCGGCCTTGAAGACATCCAGGGCGTTGCCATCGCGGAAAAAGACCGCATTCTGGCTCTCGCGCACGATCACCTGGGAGCCGATGCGGTAGTCCCCGATCCCGGTTTCGGGAAAGCGGTGGACGATCTCATCGTTCATTTCATTTGCGTATTCAATGACATCAAAAATTCTAGCCATGGTTTGGTCTCCTTTTGAATTCTCTCTCAGATTATAGCCGAATGAACTTTTCGGGACAAGAACCGTTTATCCTATTCTCTCTACGATCTTTGCTCTTGAACGTTTCAGGCTTCAAGGGGCTCGCGCTTCCTTTCAGACCTCAAGCCCGCTTCTGTTTCAAGGAGTTTTTCTCCTGCCTAGCCCTTCATCGGCTTCCCGGTGCCCTTGTCCTTGATCATCATGACCTCCGCCATGATGCTGACGGCGATCTCCTCAGGCGTTTCAGCTTCCAATTCCAGACCCATCGGCGAGTGCACTTTGGCGATCTTTTCATCCGGGATCCCCTTTTCCTTTAAAGCCTTGACTGTGGTGGCCCACCTGCGTTTTGAACCAATCACGCCAATGTATGAGGAGGCCGAGTCAAGCAGGGGGGAGAGACCGGCCGCATCGATGGCCGAGCCTCTTGTGGTTAAGATCAGAACCGTTCTTTTGTCGATTTGGATGTGTTTGGGGAGCTCGTTCATGGGGACGGGCAAATAAACATCGGCACCGGGTGTGGCTTCCGGTTTGCAAAAATCCGCCCGGTCATCGCTGAGCACAACCCGGTAGCCGAGCCATTTCGCCAGGTGCACAACCGCCTTGCCGACATGTCCGGCGCCGATCACCACCAGCTGGGGGGCGGGAAGAATGGGTTCCACAAATACCTCCACCTGACCTCCGCATACACCCGGATCTCCACGGGAAGGGTCGGCCATGTTGTAATGCAGCATGCGCGGCTGGCCGTCACTGATCGCCATCCAGGCTTCATCCAGCACGCGATGTTCAAGGTCACCGCCGCCGACTGTGCCGATGAAATGTCCATCGGGGTAGACCAGCATTTTGCTGCCCACATGTCGCGGCGTGGATCCCTCACTGCCCGTCACGGTGCAGAGCGCGGCAGTTTCATGGTTTTTTTCCAGTTCGGCGAGGGCTTGGTAAATGGATTGCATGGGCCAGAATGAATGGATTTGGATTCCTAGGCGATTTCCTTGGCGTGGACGCGCACGCGGATCGCTTCAACCAGCCCGTGGACATATTCCATGCCTTTTTTGCTCGGGCTTTTTTCGTAGTGCTTCCAGCGGCGTGCTTCGAAGAAAAGGCAGGTGCGCAAATCGGTCAGCGATTGGTTGAGGGCTTTTCTCCCTTTATAAAGGGTCACGCCGCGTTCGGCTACTTCGCGGCAGCTTTTGAAGGATCCCCAGTGTTTATATCCGTTAAAAGTCAGGGCGAAGGGCTGGATCTTTTTCCAGCTGGCGCGACTCGAGGGGATGTCGCCTTCGATTAATTGAGAATTGGGAATATGATTGTCCATGCATTTCTTTCTGCGCCCGTGTATTTTTAACACGTGAGCGTATTCGGTCGCTGTTCAAGGTCCGCGACGGATAAACTATAGAAGTTTCTTGATGGCCTGTTTGTGGAGAGGGAGGTCGTCCTGAACAACGTTCCAGACAGTCGCGAGGTTGATGGTGATGTTTTGGGGCAGGCTTTTTTTGCAAACATCAATGATGTTGGATAATGGCAGTTTGGGATGCTCGCTTTGAAATTCACCTGAAATACAGCCGGCAGCCTCCCCGATCACCTGGATTTGCCGCATGACGGCATCCTGGACCATGGTTCGGGAGAAGAACTCGCTCTCAGACATGCCTCGCGTATAACGGTCGATCTGATCCATCGCTTCAACGATATGCTGCAGGAGGATGGAATCATCCTTGTTCATGGCGGGCCGCCTTGTCGTTTTCAACACAAAGGCAGGCGCTGGGTTTGTGTGGGGTGCTCATGCGAATTTTACCTAACTTCATCATACATCCATTTTACCGTACTTGGCGCCCTTCGGCGGACGGTCTATTCGTTTATCTTTCCAGCAGCCCCAGCACTGCAGGCAGTAATTGTTTCTTTCTGGATACCACGCCTTGCGCATCACGGGTGCCGTCCGGGAGGGGTGGGTAGGGTAGATCGTCGAGAACGGAAGGCGCATTTGCAGTGACCAGCAGGCGGCTCGTACCGCGCACAACATCAGTGACCAGCAGCATGGCAAAATCAAGGCCGCGCTTGTCACGCAGATCATTCAGGGCGGATTGCAGCGGGCCGAGGTGCTCCGTCAGCTGCAGGATATCGGTCACTTCGGCCTGGGCTACGGCAAATTTGAAGCCGCCGCCTTCAAAAGGCTTGATATCCGTGCTGACCACATCCTTTGCGTCCCGGTTGGAAAGCCCTGCGCCTGCGCTCAGCACAGCCTTTCCATAGGATTCGATCGTCTCACCTTTGAGCGGGCTTCCACCGACAAAGGCCCAGCGGGATAAACGTTCCGCAGCGGCGTGGTCGCGCGGCGTGGTAGTGGGGGATGTCAGGATGAGAGTATCAGATACCAGACCGGCAAGAAGCGTACCTGCCAAAGGAGGAGGCATGGAGAGTCCTGCCTCGGCGGTCATCTCCGCCACCAGCGTGGAAGTCGACCCAACCACATCGACCGTAAAGCGGATCGGTTGGTGTGTATATGGATTTCCCAGCCGGTGATGGTCCAGGATCTCCAGCAGTTCAGCCTCTTCAAGAGCGGCAATGGCCTGCCGGGGTTCATTGTGATCCACGAGAATGATCTTCAATCGGGGCGGGTTGAGCACTTCGCGTTGATTTGCGATGCCGACATAAATGCCATGCTCGTCCACCACCCAGTAATCGTTGAATTCATCCCGTAGGATCTTGTTCAGTGAATCGCGAATATGCGCGTTGGCTGCATATTTTGGAACGGTTGTATCCGCAGCATGCCTGCATTCTGCAGACATCATTTCGCGGACTGTCGTGTCCCCGGGACGGGGACCCAGGGTTTCCGTAAAATATTTGAAGAGACTCATGCCGTTGATGATTCCGAATGGTTTTCCGTCCTCGGTGATGATGGGTGCGATGCCGCCGGTTTTGCTGGCCAGAGTCCAGGCTGCGCCAAGTTGTGCGTCAGTATGCAGGGTATCCAGCCGGCGCATGACTGATTCGAAACGGGGCGAGGCATCTGTCAACAGGGTGGGCGCTTCGAGCTTGTTGGTCTTTAGCACCCAGGAGGTTTGGGCATTGAGGGCGCCGGCGCGCGCCGCAATGGAATTCAGCCCGTCGCGTTCGCGCAGCAGCCAGGCATAGCCCATCGCAGAGGCGATGGAATCGGTATCGGGATTGACGTGTCCAATGACATAAATTTGGTCGGGCATGGTGAAATAAAAACTCCGGTAATTTGAAAGCTGATTTGATGCGGCCAGGAAAGGGCCTGATTATATCTCGCCGCGTTCGACCAGTTCGAGGAAAATGTTGACCACGCGCGGATCGAAATGCACGCCGGCCTGCTTGACGAAATAGTCGATTATTTTTTCGCGAGGCCAGGCCTCGTTATAGGAACGGTTGGAAACTAGGGCATCCCACACATCTGCCACGGCAAATATCCGTGCAGACATGGGAATGGCGTGTTCCTTTAATCCTTGCGGATAGCCGGTTCCGTCCCATTTTTCATGGTGACTGTATGGGATCTCCATGGCTTTCTTGAGGAAGGGTATCGGGGCCAGCAGGTTATACGCGGTTGTGGGGTGTTGCCGGATGATCTCGCGCTCTACATCGGTCAATTTATCGGGTTTGTGCAGGATCTCATCCGGGATGCTCATCTTTCCGATATCGTGCAAAATCGCGCCCCTGCGGATGTGTTCAAGATAATCGCCGTTGATGCCCATGGCAATTGCGATCTTGAGGGTATTTTCGGTCACCCGGCGGGAATGCCCCTCGGTTTCCTTGTCCCGCAATTCCAGCGCGCGCGCCCAGCCTTCCAGCGTGGTGTCGTATGCTTCGGCCAGTTCCCAGGTCCGCGCCCGAACCCTGTCTTCAAGTTCGGAATTCAACTTGCGAAGGTCTTTTTCAAGTTCCTTCATGGCAGTGACATCATGGGAGATGTACACCCGTCCCATGATCTCCTTGTTGGAATTGTAAAGCGGCCAGACCGTTAATTCATAATGGATCGTCAGACCGCCGAGCTCAAAAGTTGCATCCGCCCTTGCGTAGGAAACATCCGTATAAAGTTTGATGGGAATGGGGAAGTTGGCGAAGATGGTCTTGGCGGACGCCCCGATCACGTCTGTGGAGGATTTCCCGAGCAGGGCCAGCATGGACAGGTTTACATCCACAATGATGTTCTGGTTGTCCAGAATGACCACCGGTTCCACCATCCCTTCAAAGACCTTGTCTCTCGGGATGGGTACAATGTTGAAAATACGAAACCGAAACAACCCCCAGACCACGAAAAGATTTCCCACTGCGGCAGACAGGGGAGCTGCGTCCCGCTGCGGGGCGAGGGGGATGTTCAGTAAAGTGAAGACTGTGCCGATAATGGGAATGAGAAATCCCAGCGTGATCAATATGGCCTGGGATTGATAAAGCTTGTGAGGCCTGGTAGCCTGGCGGATGATCGTGTAGATGCTCCAGATCGCGATTGCGTAATTGTAGAAGGCGTATACAAGTACCGCAACGGTGTATTCATAGATCAATTCGCGAAAAGGAACAGCATTCGTCAGGTGGACATTTGCGTAGACCAGGTGGATGGATTGATCCGATAATAGACAGATCGCGAACAGGCCTGGGACGATCAGCGACAGGCGGAATAAAAGGTTTGCGCGCGGAAGTTTGTACCCGGTATATTCAACGGCAAACACGGGCAGGGAAACGATGATCAGGAACCCGGCGAACCATTGAAACCCATCCCAGAATATCTTGCTGTGTATGTCCCGGCTGACCATTTCCAGGATAAAGCCGGAAATCCAGAGCACCTGCCCCAGTCCGTACCAGGCAAACGCAAGTGCGCCCTGCGCATTTCTTCGGCTCCATGTGTAGGCGAGCACGCTGAAGGATATGGCAAGTGATCCAAAATATGGGAAGAGGTAGATGAATTCGTCCCTGGTCATGCGCTGTTCGTTATTGTACCAACCTTTGAGATCGTCGTGGCGACCGGAACCGTTCCTTATTCTAATTGATTTTTTTCATTGCCCGCCACACCTTTTCAGGCGTGACTGGATTGTCATCCACGTTGGCGCCGACCGCATCGAGTATGGCATTTCCCACAGCCGGAGCCACCCCGTCCATCGGGATCTCGGCTACCGCTTTCACGCCGAACGGATGGCTCGGTTCAAACGTCTCGACAAAGATGGTCTCCAGCTCGGGCATTTCATCCGCGCGGAAGATGTGATACCGTTCAAAATCACGTTCGATGGCATTTCCCTTTTCATCATAGCGCATTTCCTCGCAAACTGCATACCCGAGTGCCTGGGTCATCCCGCCTTCGATCTGACCCGAGGCCGTCAACGGATTCACGATCACACCCGAATCCACCGCCATGACCAGCCTGTCGACCGTGACCTGCCCGGTTTCCACATCCACGGTCACCTCGGCAAATTGCGCCGCAAAAGGCGGAGGGGATACCGGGGAAACATAACTCGCCACGCCCATGATCTGCTCCTGATTATTTTTGTGCAGCGAATCAAGGGCGATCTCGGCCATGCTTACGGACCTTCCGTCCGGTGCAATGGCCTGCCGATTCTCCAGTTTGATGTCGTCGTGTTTTTCAAGATTCAGCATCATCGCAGCACGGACCCTGACCCGCTCCGCCACGATCCTGGCAGCATTGACCGCGGCCGTCCCGGAGATATATGTGGTTGAGGAAGCGTAGGCACCCTTGTCAAAAGGTGTGAAGTCTGTATCGGAGGAATAGCAGATCATGTCTTCCACGGGAATCCCCAGGACCTCGGCGGCCATTTGGGCAAGGACCGTATCCGAGCCTGTGCCGAGATCGGTGGCGCCGACCAAAAGATTGAAAGAGCCGTCGTCGTTCATCTTGATGGATGCCCCGCCCATGTCCAGATAGGGGATCGCTGTCCCTTGCATGACCATGGCAACACCGATGCCTTTTCTGGTCCTTGGCATCATCTGGCTGTGCCATTTCTCATTTCCAAATTTATCGTCCCAGCCAATGGCTGCGCGGCCCTGGGCCACACATTGTTCCAGGCCAACCGTATGGATGATCTCCGGGCGCGGCTCGCGTCCTTCGTTCCAGGCGGTCGAAAACGGATGATATTCTCCTGGATGGATGGCGTTCTTCAGACGAAAGTCGATCGGGTCAAAACCCATGGCGCGCGCGATCTTTTCCATGTGGCGGTCCAGCGGCCAATAACCCTGCGGCACGCCATAGCCGCGAAAGGCTCCGGAGGGCGGTGTGTTGGTGTAGACCACATCTGCATAGAAGCGGATGTTGGGCGCTTTGCGATATTCGCCATCGCCGACATATAAAGCCATGGCCTTGTGACCGGTGTTGCCTGTGACGGTCAGTGCGTGACAGCCGTATGCGCCTGTATCTGAAAGCGCGTACATCGAGTTGGCGGTAATTGTGCCGTCCTTTTTCACGCCGGTCTTCATTTTGATCCGCATCGGGTGGCGCGAACGCGCAGCGATAAACTCCTCTTCACGCGAGTATTCGTAAAGCACGGGTTGTTTGGTGGCAATGGTCAGGTGTGCTGCTACATCTTCCATCAGAACTTCCTGCTTGCCGCCAAATCCCCCGCCGATGCGCGGCTTGATCACCCGGATTCTCTTAACAGGCAATCCGAGCACCGGGGCAAGCATCCTCCTTACATGGAACGGCACCTGCGTGGATGTCCGGATGACCAATCGATCATCCTCATCCCAGTAAGTGACACAGACATGCGGTTCAATGTGCGCCTGCTGCACCTTGGGGACTTCATATTCCGCTTCAAAGATTTGGTCGGCTTCCGCGAATCCTTTTTCCACATTGCCAATGTCGATGCGGATCTCGGCCGCGAGATTCTTTTCAGGGTTCGAATCCGCAAAGTTGACATACTCCGGCTCATCGTGGATGCGGATCGGACTCCCCATGGCCTGTCTCGAATCAAGGATGGGAGTCAGCACCTCATACTCGACCTCGATCAATGCAAGCGCTTTTTCGGCGATCTCGGCAGTTTCGGCGGCCACGAAAGCCACCCGGTCCCCAACAAAGCGGACCTTTTTATCCAACGAAAACGCATCCAGCGGACCGGGAATCGGGTCCGATTGACCCGCAGTGGAATACACGACCCGCGGAATATCCTGCCAGGTTAATACGGCGGCGACTCCTGCCAAGGCCTTTGCTTTGCTGGCGTCTATTTTTTTAATGAGCGCATGCGCGTGCGGTGAGTGTAATACTTTCGCATGCAATAACCCGCGTTTTTCAAAGTCAGCTGTGAAGGCAGGCTTGCCCTGCACCAGTTTGACGGCATCCACTTTTATTTCAGGCTTGCCGACCGTCTGCCAGGTCTTTGATTCAGGGGTGAGCACCACTTTGGGGCGCGTCATGACGCCGGCGGTTTGCGGGGTGGAAAAATCGCTGTTTGGGGAATCCTTTGGCGAGCCGCCAAAATCCCAGTTGATCGCATTCCATTCCACCGGTTCGTCCCCGCGGATTTCCGCGGCCGCTTTCAATACGGCTTGCACGGGTTTCAGATAACCCGTACAGCGGCACAATACCCCCGAGATCGCCTCGCGGACTTCGGCTTCGCTTGGGTTTGGATTTTTTTCCAGCAGGGATTTCGCGGCCAGAATTTGCGCGGGTGTGCAGTATCCGCATTGGATTGCGCCTGTTTCCACGA
Organism: Chloroflexota bacterium; assembly: GCA_021414245.1. Classification (GTDB taxonomy): domain Bacteria; phylum Chloroflexota; class Anaerolineae; order Anaerolineales; family Villigracilaceae; genus Villigracilis. The sequence goes on along the minus strand of JAIOOU010000017.1, from coordinate 367,806 downwards.
AGGCTTTTTGCAGGGGATGAAGGCCATCGGTTAATTTCCAGCCTTGTTCCGGGTGTTCGCCGAGCGCCTCGATGGTGGCGATGCTGTGACCTTCCGCCTGCGCCGCCAGCAATGAGCCCGCGTTGACCGGCCTGCCTTCCAGCAAAACGGTATCCGATCCGGATAATCCGCCTTCGTCTCCGAACTTGACGCCATGGAAGCCCAGTCCGCGCAGGGCCGAAAGCAGGGTAGTGGAGGGAGCCGCATCCATCGTGTGTTCAATGCCGTTGATCTTTAGCGTAATGTTCATGTTGGGTCCTTCATTTGAATGTGTCACCCTGAATGTCGCGAAGAGTCTTTATTGTTATCGTTGAAATTCTTCGCCATCTTCAAAATGACACGCACAAGATGATCTTTACAAAACCTTTGTCACTTTCAGCTTGGCCTTCGAGCCTTCGATCGCGGACTGTGAACCAATCACGGCCACGGCTTCGGATTTGGCGGCCTTTTCCAATACTTCGCCAAAGGCGATAAAGTCCTCGCCATTGGTGGACAGGATTTCATCGCGTTCCTTTTGGCGGATCGCATCGGTTCTGCCGGTCAGGTAGCGCAGCATGGAAGTGTAGCCTTTCGCATCCGGCAATTGGTAGGCGTCCAGATCGCCGATGGCGGCGATAATAGCCTTGGTCAGTTCGCCGTCGCTCAAGGATCCGGCATCCAAACCCTTTAGGTAATCTGCGGCATGGTCGTAATGCTTCAGCGTTGCGTCGAGATTCGGGTCGCGATACGAGAGGAAGGAGAACACGCCGGAATTGCTGTCAAAGACGCAGAAGCCGCCATATGCTCCGCCCTGCACGCGGATCTTTTCCCACAGGTAGGCCATTCTCAAATAGCCGGTGATGACCTCCGCCGAGCCGTCGTATTCATAGCCGAGGTCATATAAGCTGGCGGCCTTGCCCACGTAATTTACCTGGGCCGGGATGGTCAGACCTTCCTTTTCGATCTTTGCCTTGATGTCGAATGGTTTCAGGGTTACTTCTTTGTCGGGCAGGGCAAAAATGAAATTCTCCAGGCGGGGGCGGAAGGTCTTCCAATGTTCGGCGTCGAGGGTCACATTGCAGATCAGAGAGCGGCTGCTGATCAACGCGTCACGCAGGGTCTCCAGCTTCTTCAGGACCGTGTCCCACTTTTTGTCTATGTCCTTTGCAAGATCGCGCAGCGCGAAGAGATAGCCAATGCCGCTTATCTGGTCGTTGACCCAGCCTGCACCGCCGAATTTAGCGCGCACGCGCTGGTTGGCGTAAATATGCCCGCTCGGGACCAGGGAGGATTCCAATCCGGATTTCTCCTCCAGCACGATCTGCTTCAGGCGTTCACGGTTGTCGAATTTTGTGTTGAGCAAAATGTCCTTGAAGATATTCAATAATTCGCCGGCCTGGCCTGCGGTGGCCTTGCCGCGCATGAAGAGTTTGCTGACATTCTCCCTGGACCCGCGCATGGTGGTGCTGACCGCACTGCCATGGATGCCGCCGGTGCTCTTGCCGATACGCTGGGAGAGTTTTACGTAATCCTCCTTGTCCGTGCCCATTTCGACCAGGGCGCGCGCGAAGATCTCTGTCAGCGGCAGTAATTCCGCGGGGAGCGTGTGCAGATCAAATCCCAGGTCAAGATATACAATCCCGTTGGTGAAGATATCGTGAAAGAGCACAGTGGTGTCCTGCACCTTGATGGTTTCGATCGGGATGGTCTTGTTTTGTTTTTCCAGATCGGAAAGCTGCAGGAAAGGCATGGTGGCCAGAGCATCCGGTGAGTTGGGGGTCTCCTGAAGTTTTTTGAGCTTTTGTGTGTTCTTCACACATTCCTTCAACTGGGTGGTGCTCATCGATTCGCGGATGGCGGCCAGCCGGGATTTCTCCTCCTCCTCGAATTGCCGCCCAATTTCCGGGTCGGGTTTGAACCGCAGAGTCGTGCGGTGGACATTTTCCAGTAAATGAGTCTGAACCATCTTTTCAAAATACTGTTTGTCGGAGGCGAGTCTGGATTTGATTTCATTGAGCGGGGCCTCGAAGGCCAGCAGTTTGAAGGGATCGTCCTCGTGCAGCCAGGTGGTCAGGGCGCGCAGCATCAGGGCGATGCCGCGCGGGAAGGAACCGGTGTTGTTTTCACGCAAGCGGAATTCGAGCGTATTGATGGAGGCGGCGATCATGTCCGGGTCGATGCCTTCACGGACCAGGGATTCAAGGGTGTCAAAGATCAGGGTTTCGATCTTCTTCGCATCTGCAGAGCGGGTGCCCTTCAAACCGGTGGAAAATATCTGCTGGCGTAATTCATTTTCAAGACCGATGCCCGCCAGATCTTCACCCAGTCCTGAATCCAGCAAGGACTTCTTAAGTGGCGAAGCGGGCGTGCCGATCAAAATGTTTGCGAGAATTTGCAGGCTGAAATCCAGGACCGGGTCGGAGGTGTCCGGCAGCAGCCAGTTGATCGTGAAATAATGCTTCTTCTTGATATTGGTGTCCTGGCCCGCGTCGTATGAATACTGGACTTTCTTTGGGCTTTTGAACGGTTTGGCAAGCGGCACAAGCGATTTAACCTTGAGTTTCTTGTAGGGTTTTAGATATCCGTCCATTAACTTCAGGCGTTTGTCAGGATCGTCATTGCCATAGAAAAAGATGAAGGAGTTGGATGGGTGGTAATAGGTCGTATGAAAAGCCTTGAAGGCTTCGTAGGTCAGGTCCGGGATGTTTCGCGGATCACCGCCAGAGTCCACGCCGTAGACATGCTTCGGAAAGAGCGATTGCTGGATGGTGCGCGCCAACAGGTTGTCGGGCGATGAATACGCACCTTTCATTTCATTGAAGACCACGCCTTTGTAGGTGAGCGGATTTGCCGGGTCGTCCAGTTCAAAATGCCAGCCTTCCTGCATCAGGGTCTCTTCCGTGATCAAAGGATGCAGGACTGCGTCGATATACACGTCGATCAAGTTGTAAAAATCCTGCAGGTTTTGGCTGGCGACTGGATAACAGGTTTTGTCCGGGTAGGTGAAGGCGTTGACAAAGGTGGCCAGCGAACCTTTTAGCAATTCCACGAACGGTTCCTTGACGGGATATTTTTCCGAGCCGCCCAAAACCGAGTGTTCCAGAATATGTGCGACCCCGCTCGAATCCCTGGGGGTGGTGCGGAAGTTGATCGAGAAGACCTTGTTCTCATCGTCGTTGATCACCGAGAGCAGGCGCGCACCGGTGCGTTTGTGAATGTACAATTTGGCGGTTGCGTTCAATTCGGGAATGTGCTTTTCTTCGATCAGGTTAAAGGATTTGGACATGCAGGTCTCCTGTTTATTTTGAAGCTCTTATTTTTTCGCGCAATTCATCGATGGCTTTCAACTTGCCGTTCTCTTTATACATCCACATATCCCAGCCGTTCACTGCCCCGCCTGCAATGGATTTTGCCAGGCCGTGGATCGAACCCGCCTGGCCCTTGTATTTCAAATGGCCATTCGACTGGATGACGCCGCGAATGGTTTTATCTTCTTTAAAGTACAGACTTTGGCCTGGAGAGAGAAATCCGGCTTCCAGCAACGCTCCAAACGGAACCCGAACCTGATTCCGTTTCTCGGGCAGGGTCAGCGTTTCCAGCGGGGAACTCTCGACCGTGTCGATTCGCTTTTGCGCAACTTTGACATATTTCTTGTCACGTTCGATGCCAATGTAGTTGCGCCCCAATTTCTTTGCCACCGCTCCGGTGGTGCCGCTCCCAAAGAACGGATCGAGAATCACGTCTCCTGAATTACTGCTGGACAGGATCACACGATACAGCAAGGACTCCGGCTTCTGCGTCGGATGCGCCTTTAAACCGTTGGACTTGATACGTTCCCTGCCCGTGGCCAGCGGAAGGACCCAATCCGACCGCATCTGTAAATCCTCATTCAAGGCTTTCATCGAATGATGATTAAAGACGTATTTCGCGCCTTTTTTCTTCTGCGCCCAGATCATGGTCTCATGTGCATTCGTGAATCGCACGCCGCGAAAATTCGGCATGGGATTGGTCTTCAACCAGATGATATCGTTCAGGATCCAGTAATCCAGGTCCTGCAGGATCGCGCCCACACGAAAGATATTGTGATACGACCCGATGACCCAAATGGTGCCGGTCTCTTTCAACACCTTTTGCGTTGCGGATAGCCACTCGTACGTGAACTGGTCGTACTCAGCGAAACTATGAAATTTGTCCCACTTATTATTGACTGCATCCACCTTGCTCAAGTCCGGCCGATACAGATCATTTTGTAATTGCAGATTATACGGGGGGTCGGCGAACACCAAATCCACCGAGTTCTCAGGAAGCGAATTGAGAATCTCGATGCAATTACCATGCAGGATCTGGTTCAAGGGCAGGGTGCTCACAGGGATTGGGGGCCGGAACTTACTGGAAGGTTTCCAAACATCTTTTCGCCAGAGTTGCAGCCATATCCATGCGATATTCGGCGGAGGCCCATTCGTCATTGGCTTCATGATATGCATTTCGGGCCGCGGTTTCAAGACCGTCGGCTTCTGTCCCGTCCATGGCCAGCATGGGACTTCGGCCATAGCCGCCCAGCGCAAGCCGGGTGCGGCCCGAAGCCCATTGCGTCAACGCGGCACACACGATGGGTTTGTCCGCGGGCGTGCGGGAGACGAAATCAAAGGCGAATTTTGTATTGAGCGGTAGGAGGATTTTTATGATCAGGTTCGCGGGGCGCAGTGGCAGGAATTCCCCGCTGTTCAAGATCTTCGATTCGATCTTTAAACCTGCAAGGGTGACCTGCTCGATCCTTGTGTCCATCGAAAGAAGCGCCGTCGCAAATGGAGAACGCCCGTCACTCGCAACCAGGGTTCCTGCGACGGTGGCGGAGTTGCGGATGTTGATCGGTGCTTCAAGTTTAATGGCGGTTTTCAGGGCGTCGGGACAGGCGCTGTTTTCCAGCAGGGATTGCAAGCTTGCGGTTGCGCCGATCTCGAGGTCGTTGCCTTTTTTGTTGATCGAATTAAGGCCCAGGGCCTGCAAGTCCACGGCCTGGACGGGATCAGTTGTCGGGTGGGAGAGAAGCGTCCCACCTCCGAGGGGCAGGCTGTTCGGTTGAGACAAAAGGGTCAGGGCTTCTGCGAGTGTCTGTGGGCGGTGATACGTCGTGATCATATTTGCCTCCGGAGGTGTCTTTATTATAAGCCAGTGTGACTCGCGGGGCAAAGTCCTCAGGGTCCGGGCAGGGTCATCTTATAACGGACAGCTGCCAGACGCAGGCTGAAAACGACTGCGGCACCGATCACGGCAGCCGGCAGTGAATCGATGTTGAGGGAAATCAGAAGGACGAACAGGCAGGTGCCAATAAAGGAGCAGGTTGCGTACAGTTCCGTGCTTTGTCGGAAGACATTGGGGATGCGGTTGCAGAGCAGGTCACGCAACACACCCCCGAAAATGCCGGTCACCACACCCATCAGTACCGCCACGATCGGAGAGAGATCCAATTGAAGGGTGAACGTGGCACCGAGGATGCTGAATAAACCCAGGCCGATCGCGTCGGCGACGATCAACAGTCTGTTCGATATTCGATCGAGGCGGTAAAAAGAAAGGATCGCAATGGAAAAAGTGACGACGGTCAGCCAGGGATCGCCGACCCAAAACACGGGTGTTCGACCAAGCAGCAGGTCCCGGATGGTGCCGCCACCGAACGCGTTGACAAAGGCGATGGTGGTTGCACCGACAATGTCCATTTCATGCTTGCGCGCCTCCAGGGCGCCCGACACCGCGGAGGCAGTCACTGCGACGTAGGTGAGTACCAGCAGGATGTTTTCCATGTTGAATTGAAATTAATTGGAAGGTACTAACTGCGATTTGCGACCCTGATTTTTTGAATGGCGGGCAGCAGCAGGCCAATGATCAACAGCAAAATAAGAGCGCCAATCCCTATTCCCGGCATCCAGTTCGTGGCGGGATCTGAGAACCGTGGAGTGAATGTGGAAGCTGGGGTGATCGAACTCGTTGATGTCCAAGTTACAGTAAAGGTGGATGTGAAGGTTGATGTTGGCGAAGGCGTAAACGTTAAAGTCGCCGTTGATGTCGGTGTGAGTGTGGAGGAAGGCAGAACGGCAGGCGGTAATGAAGTTTTTGTTGGCTGGTTGTTTTCAGGCTCCGGCGTACATGAAATAGGCAGTCCTGTCGTTGGGTCCACACAACCTGCCTGGGCTTTGGCATGGTCCGCTGGAAAAAATGGGATGGCAAAGAACAGGATGATCAATGGGAGAATCGGTGAAACGGTTCGCATGGTCATTGATTTCCAAATACGGGCTCGTCGGGATAAACCTTCCAGCCTAATTCCTCGAGACGACTTACATCAAATTGCTCCTGCGGCACGTCGATATGCACCGCCGTTCCCTCCGCCAGAAGCTCATCGGTCTCAGCTTCGTAGATCCCCGCCCATGCTTCAGCCAGATTTCTCTTGCTTTTTCCTGCTTTACCAACGATCTTCAGCAATTTTCCAACGGGCACGTTCTTGCGATATTTAACTTCGAGTTTGCCGGTGAACATGAAGCGCGGATGGAGCGGGTCACTGCCCATGTGTGCACGCCCGGAGATCTCATCGATGATGGCCGCCACGATACCTCCATGCAGCACACCCGGATACCCTTGAAAGTGATCGGGTGCGATATATTGGGTTTCCACAACCCCTTCCTCCACTTCGTAGATATGTAAATGAAGGCCGATCGGGTTTTCCAATCCGCAAATAAAGCATTGACGTGAATTCGGCTGTTTTATTTTTGACATGCGTGCGATTATACTCCGGGTATGACTCCCCCTAAAATATTCATTACACGCCTCATCCCTGACCCGGGTTTGCTCCTGGTCAAGGAGAATTTCCAAGCGGACATCTGGCCGCACGAACTGCCTCCAACCCGCGTACAGCTGATCGAAAGGTCCCGCCATGTGGAGGGTTTGTTGTGCACGCTCACCGAGCGGGTGGACGCGGAATTAATGGATGTCATGGGTCCGCAGTTGAAGGTCATCAGCAGCATGTCGGTGGGCGTGGACCATATCGATGTTGCGGCGGCCACCGCACGGAAGATTCCGGTTGGCAATACGCCGGGCGTGCTGACGGATGCAACCGCCGACCAGGCGTTTGCCTTGCTGCTGGCCGCCGCCCGCCGGATCACGGAAGCTGAGAGATTTGTCCGCGCCGGAAGGTGGGTCACCTGGATCCCAAATCTCCTGCTGGGTGCCGATCTTGCCGGTGCCACGCTTGGCATTATTGGCTTTGGGCGGATCGGTCAGGCGGTTGCCAAACGCGCCCAGGGATTTGACATGCGGGTGATCTATTACAGTCCGAGTGCACAGCCTGCCTATGGCGCCCAGCCTGTTGGCCTGGATTCGTTGCTGCGCGAATCCGATTTTATCTCCCTGCATGTGCCGCTGACCGCCGAAACAAAACATTTGGTCAATGCGGATTTCCTGGCAAAAATGAAGCCCAATGCGATATTGATCAACACCACTCGCGGACCCGTCCTCGACCAGGAGGCCCTGTATCAGGCTTTGAAAACAAAACAGATACAGGCCGCAGCCCTGGATGTTACCGACCCGGAGCCGTTGCCGATGAATAGTCCGCTGCTTGAGTTGGAGAACTGTCTGATCGTCCCGCATTTGGGCAGTGCCAGCAAAAAAACGCGTGATATGATGTCCCTTCTCGCCGCGCAGAACCTGGTGGCAGGTCTCAAAGGGGAGCGGCTGCCGAATTGCGTAAATCCACAGGTGTATTAAGACCATTTATTTTTTGGAAGAGCAGATCCAACATCGGAGAAAAATGCTTGATAAATTAAGAGCGACCTACGATCAATTCCCCAGAACCTATTGGGTGGTTGCGGGAACCCATTTTATCGATGTCATCGGCAATACGCTGTTGATGCCGTTCTTTGCCCTGTATGTAACCCAGAAATTCGGTGTGGGCATGACCCAGGCGGGTATCCTGCTGGCTACGAATTCGGTCGCAGGCATGATCGGCAGCACCATCGGCGGGGCCCTGGCGGACCGGTTTGGACGGCGTGGGATCATTTTGTTTGGATTGGTGGTCAGCGCGCTGAGCGGACTGACCCTCGGCTTTGTGAATAAATTCTATGCGTTTTACGGCCTGTCCGTTTTTGTGGGTTTGATGGGCAGTTCCGCTCAACCCGCTCATCAGGCCATGATCGCAGACATCCTGCCTCCGGAGAAACGCAGCGAGGGGTTTGGCATGATGCGTGTGATCTCCAATTTTGCCTGGATCATCGGCCCCACCATCGGCGGTTTTCTTGCCCACTACAACTTCCTGTACCTCTTTTTGAGCGACGCGGTCATCAGTATCATCACAGCTTTGTTGGTCTTTCGTCTGCTGCCTGAAACAAAACCCCAGCCAAAGGAGAAAACCGAGCACGAATCATTATGGCAAACGATTGCCGGATATCGTGTGGCCCTCCTGGATCGCCCCTATCTGGCTTTCATCTTCGCGTCAATCTTAATGATCCTGGTCTATCAGCAAATGTACAGTTCGCTCTCTGTTTACCTGCGGGATGTGCACCATGTTGACCCGCAGTTCTACGGGTTGATCATGTCCTCCAGTGCGGTCACGGTCGTCATCTTCCAATTCGGGGTTACGAAGATCATCAAGAAATATCCTCCATTTTTAATGATGGCCGCCGCGACGTTTTTCTACATGATCGGCTTCACGATGTATGGATTTGTGGCCACTGTGCCTCTGTTTGTCGTGGCCATGGTCATTATCACGGTCGGTGAGATGATCGGCATGCCCACCAGCAATGTGCTGGCCGCCTCCTTCGCTCCGGAGGAAATGCGCGCCCGTTACATGGCGGTCTTCGGCCTCACCTGGACCGTCCCCTCGATGATCGGTCCCTGGGCGGCAGGTTTGGTCTTCGATAATCTCGATCCAAATTATGTCTGGTATATCGGCGGGGTCCTGTGCATCATTGCCATGCTGGCTTTCTATGTCCTGCATGTCAAACTGGGGGCGAGGGAGAAATTTCAACGGGCAGATGCGCAGGCCGTTGCTTCGTAAGGATTAATTGGATTAAAAGAAAAAAGGCGGTCACATGACCGCCTTTTTTCTACGATAGGCTGAACTAGCTCTGGGCGAATGTATCGATCAACAGCTTAAAATTCCCGCCAACCGGATACAGGATCGGGCAGGTGCATCCGCGTTTGACATACTCGGCCACCTTGGCGCGCGCCTCCGCTGGGGTGCCGGAAGCTGTGATCTTGTGGACGAGTTCATCCGGGACAAAGTGCTTGGCCTTGTTGATCTGTTCCTTGGTGGCGGGCCAGCCCAGGGTGGCCTGGATATTGCTGATCACTTCCTGCGACACATTCGAAGCCTTGGCGATGTGTGGCTGCTGGGCCAGGTATTGGCAGAGCAGTTCCTTGGTGTATTCAATGGCCTTATCGTGATCCTCGTCCACCGAGCACACGATCAACTGCGGACGGTCGATATCTTCGATCTTGCGGCCTGATTTTTTGGCGCCTTTTTCCAGCAATTCAAGGGCCTTGTCGTTATATTCGGGAGCCACGCAGTAATTCATCACGCAGCCGTCCGCGATCTCGCCCGTCATTTCCATCATCAGGTCGCCGGTGGCGCCGATCATGATCGGGATGTTGCGCGGTTCACGACGGCCGTGGACGACGTCCAATTCGATATTATCCACGTGATGAAATTCCCCGTGAAAGGTGACCCGTTCCATGTTAAGCAGGCGGCGCATCACTTCCACGGTTTCGCGCATGGCCAGCAGGGGTTTTTTCCGGTCAATGCCCACGTTCTTCGCCAGCGGGTCCCACCAGGCGCCAATCCCGCAGATGATGCGATTCGGAGCGAGATCATCCAGGGTCAGAAAAGTGGCGGCCAGCAGGCCGATGTTGCGAGTCCAGTTATTGATCACGCCCGAGCCGACCTTGATCCGGTTCGTCACCGCTGCGTAGGCGGCCATCGGCACAATTGCATCGCGCACCAGTCTTGATTCCGCCTGCCAAACCGCTTCGAAGCCTTTCTGCTCCGCGTATTTGGCATATTCCAATCCATCGCGCAGGTCGTGCGAATCCTGCAGGTAAAGGGCAACACGTTCGGTCATGGCATTCTCCTTGGATAAAAAAATGGCCACAGAAATCAAGGGAATTCTGTGGCTTGTGTTTTTACATCTTCAAAGCATCCAGTTTGCGAACCATTTCAAGGTCCTCAGGCAGGTCAAGGTCCAGTGCAAGCGTGGGCAGTTCAACGATCTCCAGCCGTGCGCCGGATTTGATTGCCCGGTCACAATGACGCTGGAAGGAATCTTCGCCAAAATCATATTCGATCTGTCCGGCCGGGACCATCAGCAAAGCGTTGGTTCCCCTGCCGTGCCGGTCGGGTGCGATCACCACCACGGGAGGTTTCGCAGCCCGGTCGATCAGGGCCAGTACATCATCCGCCGTGAGCAGGGGCAGGTCTGCAGGCAGGATCAGCACGCCCTGCGTGGCATGGACCTGGGCCACCACGGTGGCTCTTGTCAGCGCCGTGTTAAGATGCGGCTGGCCATCCTCCTGAACGGTCTTGGCTCCATGATTGCGGGCAATGGTCAACGCATGTGGATCGCGGCTGACGACCAGGACTTGGTTCAACTCCTTGAGAGTTGAAAGGGTTTTCAAAGTTCGCTCCAGCAGTTCTTGATTTAATGCAGCTCTTTCGTCTTCGGTCAAAATTCCAGCGAGACGGGATTTCCCGCGCCGCAGTGGTTTTACTGGGACAATCGCCCAAAGTGACATTTTTTATAAACTCCCGATAAAGTGTAGCACATCCATCGCCAATCGGGCGCGATCTGCATTTGAATTCATGAGGGTATGGGTAACCAGGGTCCTGGCTTCTATTTTAGCTGATAAATCTGAATCCACATTGTCCAACACGAAGCCGCTCAAAAAGCTTCGGTAATGCCTGGCGACTGCCAGGGCCGAAGGCTCGATGCCGAGTTCGGTGTACATTTTTGCAGCCGGACCCTTGACTGTCTTCCCGCCAATGATGGGGGAGACCGCAACCACCGGCCTGTTTATTTTTTGGATGACCTTGAGGATCGGGTCGACGCTCACCCAGGGATTGGACGGGCAGATCACCACGGCATCCGCTGATTCAAGCGCTTCACGCGCGCCGGTCACTGGTCTGGCGGCTTCGACTCCGTCGAACCGAAAGCCTTTGACTCGCGGTTCACAGTGCCTGTGCACAAAATATTCCTGAAAGGCCAGTTCCCCCTCATCCGTGTCCACCATCGTCCGGACACGGGAATCACTCATTGGGTATACCATCTGTTTGATCCCCCAGGCATTGCAAAAGTCGCGGGTAATTTCCGAGAGGGACTGGCCTTCCTTCAATCTTCGGGTTCTTTCAAGATGGGTCGCAAGATCCTGATCTCCCAGACGGAACCAGCCTGGCCCGCCCAGTTTTTCAATATTACCAATCGTATTCCAGGATTCATTGACCCGTCCCCAGCCGGTTTCAGGATTGGCGAGGCCGCCCAGCGTATAACAAACGGTGTCCAGATCCGGGCAAATGGTCAGGCCGAGATGTTCAAAGTCATCGCCTGTGTTGACGATCACGGTCAGGTCTTCGGGGGGCAGGTTTTGGGCGAGTCCGTGCGCAAGTTTTGCGCCGCCGACTCCGCCTGCAAGTGCAACGATTTTCATGATTGGGTTTGAAATCTAAAACGTTTTGGTGATTTCCTTGATTGATTTTCTTTGCCTTGGCTCCGGGATACCGACAGGATAACCAATGAAATACATGGCTTGGGGTTCCCAGGAATTTGGGAGGGCAAGGGCGGTTCGTACGGATGTCTGGGCAAACAATGGGCTGCAGACCCACACGCTTCCGATTCCCTCGGCGTGTGCGGCCAGCAAAAGCTGCATGCCGGCGTTGGCGGCAGATTGAACTGCCATACTGTATTCCGCCTTGTTACGGCGCTCGTCCGGGTAGGCATCCATGTCGCTCATATCCGCACACAGGACGATGACCACAGGCGCGCCGATGATCCGATCAATGGAGCGGTTTGCTTTCTGATTGATTTCTTCCTCTGAAAGAGCGTCCCCTGTAAGGTCCCGGCGAAATTCAATCGCCATGGCCGTGGCAAGCTTTTCCTTTGCGGCGGGATCTGTCAGGACGGCGAATCTCCATGGCTGGCGGTGATGTGCAGACGGGGCGTAGGTAGCAGTGGTGAGAATGCGTTCGATCACGGCGTCAGGCACGGGGTCCGGTTTGAAGCGGCGGATCGAGCGCCGGGTCCGCAGAAAGTCGTGCAGATCAGTGGGGGTCAATGTGCGTCGGCTTGATCTTGAAGATGATCCGCTTTTGGCCTTCGCGGTACTTCCAGGGTTCGTTGTCATATTTGAGTGCAAGTTGATTGATGTGTTCATCCGCGCCCTCCCTGGTATATTCGACAACTTCACCGCGGATGCCAACATAACGGTAGACATCCCCGGGGTCTTGAATGACCAGGGCAACTTTCGGCCGCGCCTTCATGTTGCGGTCCTTGGTGCGGCCTTCATTGGTGTTGATCAGGATATGGTCGTTATCGGTGTTGAACCAGATGGGGGTGACCTGGGGGGAACCGTCGGCCATCGTGGTTGCAAGGAAGAGAAAGGCCTTGGTCTCGTCCTTGAGCAGGTCAAAATAATCCTGTGGAAAATCCTTCATCAAGCCTCCAGTAGATTGGGGATGAAAAGAACGCTCATTCCCTCATGATAAAAAATCAAAATATCGTGTATGTCTGTTGGGGGCGCGGCCAGGAATTTGATTTCCGCATCCCGTTCGAGTTTATCAAAAGCGCATAAGATTCCTGTTAGCGTTTTGAAGTTCACAAGACCACGCCGAAAAACGAAATCCGCCACGTTTGTTTGTTGTGTTTCATTATCGGAACATATCCAGATTTTTGGGACGGATCAGTTCCTTGAGTGACCCTTCTCCAAGTGGATATGGAAACCCGCGCACATGCACGGCAGGGATCCCTTCGGCGGCCTGTCCCATCACCAGGGAGGCTGCAGCCGCGAGTTCATCCGCGACCGCGACGATCGTGGCTTTGAGGGTGTAGCCGAAAAGATCCTTCCAGCCTCTTTCATCGACCAGGGCCGGCAGTCCACTCAGACCGATGCATGTGCCGACCGTCCCATTCCGCCAGGCGCGTCCATGAGAATCGATGATCATCACGCCGGTAGTTAATCCCGTTTTTTCCTTGATGCGTTCTCGAATCACTCTTGCTGATTCGTCCGGGTCCCGGGGAAGCAGCAGGACATACTCCGCCTTGTCATCCCCAGGGCTTCCAACATTGGAGTGGTCGATGCCGGCATTCGCGCATACAAATCCGAGCTTGTGTTCCACAATGATGACACCGGGTCGCACCCGCAAAACCTCTTTGCTTTCCTGAAGCATGAGTTCGACCAGGCGCGCATCCTTCTCTGCCTCGACCGCGATCTGAATGGCGCGGTCAGAAGGGATGACGCTGTTCAAATTCACCGTTCGCCCCTCGGCTTTGCTGACGATCTTTTGGGCAAGCACCAGAATATCTTCGTTGTGAAGCTGGATCGAGGAAGCCTGCAGGGAATCAACAACGATATCCGCCAAGGAGTCCTCTTGGCGGATGATGGGAATGTTCTTCAAGGAGGTGAGGGTAAGGGACATGTATTTGCAGGCGGGCCGTGACCTTTATGGTTTTACTGGCTGGCCCCGGTAATCTTGATCCCGGCATGGGTCGAACCGTATTTTTTGTTGATGCCGATCAGGATGCTGGTCATTCCTTCCACAACGACCGAGTTTTCAAGCGGGCCGGCATCCCAGCCTTTCAAGCCGGCAGCCTGCACCAGTTTGATTGCTTCAGCGCGGGCTTCCTTGCTGGTGCCGGTCACCAGCACGTCACATTCCACCTCCGAATTGTCGAGCAAATGGTCATACCCGATATTCTGAAAAGCTGCACAAACCTGCACGCCTTCGCCAAGGATCTCCCGGGCTTCCTGTGCGGCGGAACCCGCTGCAGGCATCTGCACGGTGGCTACCTTGGGAGGGACAAGCGGGACAGTCACATCGATCAGGATCTTTCCTTGCAGGTCTGCTTTGACGGATTCCAGGGTCTCGCGGTGGGCGGAATAAGGAACAGTTAACACGACGATATTCGCATCCTTCGCAGCCTCGGCGTTGCTCATTCCTTCGATGGAGATTCCCTCACCGAGCATTTCCCTGATCTCATTCGCGGCGATGACGGCCTTCTCTGCGCTGCGTGATCCGACCCGGACATGATAGCCGGCACGCGCCCAACGATAAGCCAGTCCCTTGCCCTCCTTGCCGGTGCCGCCTAAAACTGCAATGGATAATAACAAATGCGAATCGTTCATGTGCTCTCCCAGATCGGTTTATGGCGGTCAGGAAACTTTGGCCACTTCTTCTTCATATTTCTTCCAAATACGCGGTGAGATCTCCCGTGCACGGGCGGCAATCTCCTCCTCGTCCAATGTCAACAATTGACGGTCCTTCATCAGGACCTTTCCGGCCGCGATGGTGGTGGTAACCATGCTTTGCTGGAAACCAAAGATGATGTGCCAGGGCAGATTGCCGGCGGTCAGGGGGGTAAACGGGTGATAATCGACAAAGATCAAGTCGGCAAAGGCGCCGGGTGTGACCTGTCCAATGGGTGCGGCGGGGAAAAATAAATTTGCCAGCGCGGCATTGTTGTAGACTGCCATCTGAGTGACATCGTAACCGCCCATTCGGCGCGGGTCACGGTGATGGACCTTGTGCAATAAATAGGCGGTCTTCCATTCCTCCCACATGGCATTGGAAAACCCGTCATTACCGAGACAGACCGGTATGCCCAGCCTCAGCATCGATTCGACCTGGGCCACACCCACGCCATTGTTCATATTGGAACGGGGCTGGTGGGTCAACCAGGTGCCGGTTTCCTTCAGAATCTCCATTTCACGGACATCGAAATGCACGCCGTGCGCAGTGATGGTGTTGGGACCGAGAATGTTGTGTTTCAACAGCCGGTCGACCACGCGCATTTCGCTTTTGTTCAGGCTGTCATACTCGTCCGATTCGTGTTCCGCCGTGTGGATGTGAAAACCTATACCATCGGGCGCGGCGGCGCGGCAGGCCTGCAGGGTCACTCCGGAAAGCGTCAGGCTGGCGTGCAGGCCGAAGGTCCCGGCGAGACGCGGGTGCGGATCGGCTGCCAGGCGTTTTAGAAAACGCACGTTCTCGTTGATGCCTGAGTTCGCCCTTTCGCTTCCATCCCGGTCTGTGACCTCGTAGCAAAGTACTCCGCGCAGTCCGCTCCTGTCCACGGCATCGGCGATCAAATCAAGGGAACCGTCAATATAATTTGGAGAGGCATGATGATCGATCAGAGTTGTGGTCCCGTGTTTGATCGCATCCACCAGCGAGACAAGCGCCGAGTAACGAACGGCCTCCGCATCCAGCGAACGATCAAGGGGCCACCACAATTTTCTGAGGATTTCCGGGAAATCCTTTGGCGCAGGGCCGGGGATTGCCAGCCCGCGTGCAAATGCGCCGTAAAAATGCGTGTGCGCACAGATGCCTCCCGGCATCACATATTGCCCGTGCGCATCAAGGGTCTTGGCTTTGGGATATTTTGCGGTGAGAGCCTTGGTGGTGGCGACTTCTTTTATATGGTCGCTTTCAATATAGATGGCATGGTTTTCCAGGATCCGATTTGGGGACTCCCAGGTAATGACATTTGCATTTGTAATTAGCATGTTTAACCGAATCCGTACTGACTGGGATGGGGAAGTTTCGTGCCGGATGCACCCAATTCCCATAGGACGTTATAGGCGGCTTCGCGCAGTTCGGGGTCATCCTTGTACATAGCACCGTAAAGCTGGGCGACCACCCCTTCGTTGGGGGTGAATTTCAGATAAGGCAGGGCGGCAAGTCGCGTGTCCGGGTTTTCACTCTTCAGGGCAAGCAGAAGAACGTCCGTCGCAGGAGCACCAGGGGAAATGCCCATGCCCTGCTTGCCGGCAAACTCGATCAGCCAGGCTGACTCTGACGGAGCTTTTAACTTCCGTGGAGCATTGGAACTGATGTTGGTTCTATATTCGAGGACCTCAGTGGCCGAGTTGCGTACAACCCATTGATCGTCATCGATCTGTATTTTCTGCAGGGCTTCGATGGCCCAGGGTTCATTGACCCTGCCCAGGCCATACACGACTGCACGGCGCAGAAGAATATCACTCATCGTGATCCCGTCCTTCAGCATTGCATGTCCATCCGAGGGATCGTTTGCAAGCGCTTCACCTGCTGCACGCCGCAGGTCTTCATCGCCGTTCAACAGGGTATGCGCAACCGCTTCAAGGGCCTCGGTAGTTCCGATCGCCACGAGTGCCATGCATGCCGCGCGCCGAACGGCGAGACTTGGAGCACTGGTGGCGCCCTCCATGATCTTTACAGCCTTTCCATCGCGGATGGCTCCCGTGCCGAGAACGGCAAGATGAACGAGGTCAAAGGACAGCGTGGTCTCGAATTGACGGAATAACGGCGCCGCATTCGGATCGTTGCTGACGACGAAGGCTGCCATGGCCTGTCCGCGCAAACTGAGCGGGACTCCCTCTGTTTGCATGATGGCGGCCAGGGTGCCAAACAATTTTCCGCGCCAGGGCGCGTTCTTCGGCGCGTCCCGCAGCCAGCGGGCGGCTGCAAACAGCGGCCGATGCATCGGCAGACGCGAGAATTCCATCAGAGTCTGCACCAGTTTCGTGGCGTCTCCATGCGCGGCGAAGTAACGCATGGCCAGGTATTTTCCGGACCAGTCCGGTTGATTCAACAGGGGTTCTTCCGCATTGTAATTCGTAAGCGCGTGTCCTGCTAAATAACCGGCAAAGACGGGATGGGTGAAACGCATTTTATTATTGGGATAACTGACCAGTAATCCGCTCGAAACCATCTTCCCGAGCAAACCAAAAGAGGGGGTGGGTACAACCTTTTCGACCCTCTTTCCCTTTTTGGGTTTTCCCTCCTCGATGGTATTGTCATCGGATGTTTCTGTGGTTTCACCCTCGGGCTTTACGCTTTCTTCAGCGACTTCAAAGGACTTCACCCATTCACGAGCCTTGCGCGGGTCAAATACCGGCTGCGTGCTCAGGATAACCTGCATGGCAAGGGTTTCCAGGGCAGCCAGCGGTGTGTTCGCGGGCGCCAGCCTGCGAATGTGGGTGGCGATCGCCTCCAAAACATGCGGACCGAGGCTGTCACCTGCATAGGCTCCCCAGGCTTTGAGAGTCAACTCAAGGGGCGATAAATTTGCATTATCGGCGCTCAGCCAGACGTTAAGCAGGAGCGGATCAACCTGTTCGGCTCCGGTTTGGGCCCAGGCCTCCATCGCGATCGTCTGGGACCAAATTTGGCCCCAGCGCTCGATGAATTTTTCCGCCTGTTTAACGGACCAGGTGACCAGCGTTAAAGGCGCGAACCCAAGCGTGATCAATCCACCCAGATGTTCAGGGGCGCCGGTGGTGACGATATGAGTCTTTGGATGGGTTTGAATCAGAAGTTTGAAATAATCCGAAATGATCAGCTGGTGTTCCGGGGGAATCTCATCATATCCGTCAACGAGCAGCAGGGCGTTGCCGCTCTTAAAAGTGTTTTGGAAAAACGCAGGCAGACGGCCGACGTCAAACATGGGAGCGTGTTCAGAGGCCGCTTCTATGAGGGGATTGAGAACATCCTTCGCATCTGAAACGGGCAATTTTAGATTTGCAACGTGAACGAGGAACGGGACCACATCCTGCAGGCCCGCCAGCTTTTCGCTTCGATTGGCGGCCAGGGAAGCCAGATGGGCCAGGGCGACGGTCTTCCCAACCCCGGGCTGGCCAATCACGACGATATTTGTGTTCCCTGCCAGAGCTTCCGGGAGAGTGAGTGTGGGTGCCTGGTAGACGGCTGCGATCTCCGGCCACGAAGGCAGATAGGGAAGGGTTTGTGAAATGATATCTTCGAATTTTGTGGCCGTCCCCGGCTCCACCCGTTGCGGGGGAATTAATAACCTGGGCTCCTGAATGATCTCGTCTAATGCGAATAGCTGTGCCGCAAGGTGCATTCCCTGCGCGCGGCGCAGTGTGATCCGTCTGTGATTTTCCTCGACGGAACTGGTCTTGCGGGTTTTGGCTTCTTCACGGCTTTCCTTGGCATTGGTCCGGATTTCCGCCCAGAGCGGACGAATGCGGGCAAGCAACCACCAGACAGTGGAAGCGAATGCAAAACCTACGAGAAAGGATAAGGGGTCAACGGCTATACTGGGCATGTGAATTTAGTTGGCGTAGATGATCCGTCCGCAGGAGGAGCAATATGCCAGCTGCTTTTGCGAACGGGCGTTTTGTTGCAGGGAAGCGCTCAGGATCGTTCCGCAGGAGGTGCAGGCGTTGTCAATTGCCTGGGTTACGGCCACGCCGCGTTTTTGTTGCCGGAGTTCTTCATAAGTTTGCAGCAGGTTCCCTTCAATGGGCCCAAGCGCGGCTTCCCTTTCCTCGGCCAGCTGTTCGAGATCCTTGATTAATCCGGCCTGATTTACGATCAGGTTTTTGTGTTCCGCACCGAGACGGGATTGAATTTTTTCCAATTCGGTTGTGACGTTTTGCAGATCCTGGTCCGCGGATTCAGATTTGACCATTGCCTCCAATTCCCGTTCCTCGAGCGTGATCAAATGTTTCTTTAGGGATGTGGCGTCCTTTTGCAGGTCCTGCAATTCCTTCGGATTTTGTACGCCGCCTCCGTACAGGCTCGACTCCGTGTGTTTGATCTTTTCCTTTTGCGATTCAGCTTCGGCTGTTGCATTTTTTAATTCATGATGGGCAAGGTGCTGCGCGGTTTGGGCATTCGCGACCCGGTTAAGGGCATCCTTTAATTCGACGTCGTTATCCAGTGTTTTTTGGATGGTTTCCAGTTTGGCACGGGCGCGGTCGATCTGGCTGTCGATCTGCTGCAGGCGGTAAAGTCCCAGTGATGCGCTCATACCTTGAATTATATACGATGTGTGAAAAAAAGACCCGTTTTCCTTGAAAACGGGTCGAAAGGTTATTGACTTGTAATGTTGAAGTAATTATAGGTGGCGCGCGTGAGGTTGCCGATCAGGGGATTTATGTTTTCCCAGATATTGTTGACCGGATGGTAGGAATATATGGCCAGCACAAAATTTCCGCCTGGTGTGTAGACAATACCGGCATCGCTGGTGTCCCGCACAATTCCATCGGAGGCGGGTACATATCCGTGCTTGTGGGGGACGAGGGTCCCATCGGGCACGCCGCCTTGAATGAGGGAGCCAAGCTTGTCCTGGGCCATAAAGTCGATCATAAGCTGGCAGGTCTTCTGGGTGACCTTGCCCGGGAAAGTTGCCACCAGGGCACCGCCGCCGCTTTCGGCACACTGATACAGGTCGGCAAGCAATGTGCCCATTTCGGAGGGTGTGGTCTGTGAATAAGGATCCGGGTCCGTGAACACATCCGTCCTTTGATTGGCGGGTGTGAGCCGGCCGGGAAGCAGGTTTGGCGCGCCGACATAAAAGAATCCGCCGATGTATGTACTTTGCAATCCGATCGATTCCATATCACGGGTGACGATAACGGGACCGTTATTCTTGTCGATGGCTTCCAGGATTTGATCGGTGGCGGCGTTGTCCGATTTGCCGAGGACGCGCGAGATGATATTGGTGGTGTTTTCGTCCAGGTCACTTCCACGGTTGATCAAATACGAGGTCACAATCGGGACCTTGATGGTGCTGGAGGCCGTGAAGGCGATGTCAGGATCGACCGGGATCTCCTGCTTGTTATCCATCGCGAAGTGGATCTCCTGACCGGTCTGCAGATCGACCATGTAAAAGCCGATCAAGCCGTCGAAGTTGGAGACCGTCACTATTTGTTTCAGTAGGATCTCAAGGTTTTCGATCGTGGGCCGCGCGGCGGAACTGCGGGTGAAGGTTAGTGCAACGGTACGATTGGTCGGTGAACGCAGGGCGTCGCTGATCAGGCGCACGGCACGGTCCAGGTCAAGAGTCTGACCGGGCTGGCCGGGCAGGAAGGAGGTCCCGCCTGGAATCGGCTGGGCAGGAGAAGGGGGCAGGTCATAGCGTGCCGCGATCTCTTTTTGCAGATAATCCCGCAGGCGTTCCTCTGAAATATTATCGCTTAAGGGAATTGCGATCTCCGCCTGGGTGCGGTTCCACAAGAAATTCCAGAATCCGCCCCAAAATGAACCGCCTGTGCGATTTAAGTCCGCGGCGGCCAGCATGGTTTCAATATCGGCCTGGAACCCGACCACATTCGGGTCGATGTGAATGACGGCATTGTTATATTCGACCTCGATGGGGGACGTGTAGACTTCGAGCAATCGTTGGGATGCCTCGGCGGGATTCAATCCGCCAACGGGAACGCCGCCGATGGTCATGGTGGCGGGATAGTTATTACGCTGACGGCTGTAGCTGATCAGGGAAACGATGGTGAGGACGAGGGCACCGGTCAAAAACAGGATCGAGACGCCCCGAAGGATGGTGTTGGTATTACGATTTCGCACACGGCCTCCAAATAATGACAAATATCACGCAAAAAGTATAACACACCGATTCGAGGTGCCTGTGCTAGAATATATTGCCGGTCCGTTGGCACATCCCTCTAAAAAGGACTGATATGCTCCGATCTTTCCTCATTTATCTCTCAAAAGCCGCCTGGGCACAAAAGCTGATCACCAATTGGGGTTTTGCCTGGCGTACTGCGTCCCGGTTCATTGCCGGGACGAAACTCGAAGAAGCCTTGCAGGTCGTGCGTGATCTGAATGCCAGGGGCATCAATGCCACGCTTGACCAGCTTGGGGAGCACACCAATGCCCCTGAGGAGGCCCAGCGGGCAACCGATGATATTTTGACAACGCTGAATGCCATTGGCGCAGAACCTTCCGCACGAGCCAATATGTCGATCAAACTGACCCAGATCGGACTCAGTCTCGACGAAAGCCTGTGCGTATTGAACCTGGAGAGGATTCTGGCCCGGGCCAGACAAAACAATACCTTCGTCAGGGTGGACATCGAAGACACCCCTTATACAGACAAGACCATCAACATGTATTACATGATGGTTGAAAAAGGATATAAGAATGTGGGCATGGCGGTTCAAGCCTACCTTTTCCGAGCCGAAGCGGATGCGCGCCGTCTCCTGCAGGATAAAACACCGATCCGGCTGGTCAAAGGCGCCTATAAGGAGCCGCCGGATAAGGCCTTTCCCAAAAAAGCTGATGTGGATGCAAATTATGACCTGTTGACCAAGATCATGATCGATGCCTCCCTGGCAAATCAATCGGCCATTTCAAAAGACGGGCGCTTTCCTCCCATCCCGGCCATCGCCTCCCATGATGAAAAGCGGATCACTTTTGCCAGACAATACGCCGAGAAGGTCGGCCTTCCCAAAAACGGTTTTGAATTCCAGATGTTGTACGGCATCCGTCGTGATCTGCAGGAACAGCTTGTAAAGGACGGCTATCTCGTCCGTGTTTATGTGCCCTTCGGCACCCACTGGTATCCGTATTTCATGCGCCGCCTTGCGGAGAGGCCGGCGAATATCTGGTTCTTTATCTCGAACTTCTTTAAAGGATAAACTCGACAGCCAAAAAACAGCGGACACCAGGCGGTGTCCGCTGTTTTCGTTTACAATCCTGCCCATGACTTCAAAGTCTCTTGCCATTGTCACGGGCGGCGCCCAGCGTTTGGGAAAGGCATTTGCCTTGACCCTGGCCCGCAGGGGATATTCCATCGCCTTGCATTATCGTGGCTCGGCGAATGAAGCCGAACACACCGTCCGGGAAATTCGAGACCTGGGAGTGGACTGCCTCCCGATCCGTGCCGACCTGACCCTGCCTGAAAAGATCGATTTTCTGTTTTCCATTGTGGATGAATTCAAATCCCCGTTGAAAATATTGGTTAACTCCGCGGCTGTCATGCCGGCCGGTGATCCGCGTGAACTTGAAGTTCAAGCCTGGGATTCGGCTCTTGACCTCAACCTGCGGGCGCCGTTCCTTTTATCCCAGCAGGCTGCAAAGCGCATGACTGCAGGCGGTCTGATCGTCAACATTTCGGATATTGGGGCACAAAAAACCTGGAGCCGCTATCCCTCCTATACCGTGAGCAAGGCCGCGCTTGAATCATTGACCAAATTGCTGGCGCGTTCCCTGGCTCCACAAATACGAGTCAATGCCATTGCGCCGGGACTGGTCTTAAGGTCCGATGTGGTTACAGAGGAACAATGGGATAAACTTGTCGCGCGGCTGCCGCTTCGGCGGGCCGCGCAGCCGGAGGAGATTACCTCGGCGCTCGAATTCCTGATCGATAACGAATACATGACCGGCCAGACCATTGTGGTCGACGGCGGATACTCCTTGATCTGATGACTCCTAAAAAAATATTTCCCCCTGACCTTTTCTATGGCATCCTGCTGATCGCATGCACGCTTTTTTATGCGGCGCGCTTTGTGGATTTTTCGATTCCGCCTTTTGAAGATGCGGCCATGCTGATGCGTTACGCCCAACACCTGGCCCAGGGACAGGGTATCGTCTGGAACATCGGCGGGCATCCGGTCGACGGCGCCACGGATTTCCTTTTCATGGTCCTTTCGGCTGCTTTCATTAAGATGGGATGGACAGTTTCGCAGGCGGTGCGCGGGATCGGACTTGCCTCCCATCTCCTGACGGTTTTGATCGTTTATTGGGCTAATCGCCGCATCCACGAGTCGAATATTGCCTTTGCTTTCCTGAGCGGACTCTACCTGGCTGTCGGCACGGGACTCTCCTATGTGGCCGCGTATTTCGGGACACCTTTCTTTGCGCTCGCCGCCGCATCCACCTGGACCCTTGGCCTGCTTCTGATCAAGCAGGAGCGTCCCCGCTTTGGATTAACTCTGGCCTTTGCTTTGAGCGCTCTTGTGACCGGACTGATCCGCCCCGAAGGGGTCATCCTTGCTTCGTTGATGTTGTTGTCCGTTGTCCTCCTGCGCGGGTTGAAGAATTCTTTCTCGATCATTGCCGTCTTTGGCACGGTCTTCCTTGTTTTGGGTGGAGCCTACTTTTTATGGCGATGGAATTACTTCGGCTATCCTTTGCCAAATCCCTTTTATAAAAAAGGAGATCATGGTCTGCATTGGGATTCTCTGGTTCATTCGTTGTTGAACAGCCTGCGATTGTGCCTGCCGGTTGCGATCATATTCGTACTGGGATTTCGTTCACAAGAGAAGACCAGACTCACCCTTGCATATCTTCTGCCTATTCTTGGTTTTGCGGTCGCTTTCATGCTGATCTCGGATGAGATGAATTACGGCGCACGCTTTCAATATGCCATTCTGCCGATTGCGCTCCTGTCGTGGACTCCGCTCGTGCGTGGATTCAATTTCTCGTGGCTCGGGCAGGTCCAGGTCCGGGAAAGACGCGCGTACGTCATCGCATTGATTGCCGTGTGTTTGAGTCTGGTCTGCTATTCCTGGTTTCAAAATTGTTTTCTCACTTCCCATCAGCAAACCTGCACGACCGCCTATGAGCGCGACGGCCGTTATGAGATGGGCAAATTGCTTGCAGACTATCGCGGCAAAGGCTACGTGATCGCAACCACCGAGGCGGGCCTGCTTCCATATTATTCAGGCTGGGATGCGGTCGATACGTGGGGATTGAACGACCCGTTCATTGTTCATAACGGCGGCCTGACCGTGGAATATTTGGACGAATATAAGCCGCAGATCATCATGTTCCACGATTATTATTCGCCCCTGGTCCCTCCGAAGTTGACCGAAGCCAACCTGGCGCAGAAATGGTTCAGCATGACCATTCTGATGAAGGAGTACGCCGAGTCGCATGGCTATGTCTTGGCCGCGGTCTTCGGTGACAGTCCATACGACACACATTATTATTATGTGCGCCCGGATTTTGCGGACAGCCGGCGCCTGGTCGAACAGATCTCGACGATGAAGAATTATTACTACCCCACCACGGGCAAGAAATCGATCAACTACGCCGTTTATTCCCAACCTTGATTCCCGGGAGCTCCCATGTCTGAAATCACCGATCTTGCACAGAAATTGAGAACCGAAGGCGCCAAATTCGTGGAAATCTTTTCAGGCCTGACCGAAGAGCAATGGCAGGCCGGGGTCTACACGGAAGGCGAGTTGTGGACCATTCGCAATGTGCTGGCTCACTTTGTGACCTCCGAGCGCGGATTGGTGAAGCTGTTCGAGTCCATTCGCCAGGGCAGTGCGGGCGCTGCAGATGATTTTTCCATTGACCGGTATAACGCTTCCCAGCAGGCAAAGACCAGAGATCTGACTCCCCCGGAGTTGATCGCCCAATATCGGCAGATCCGTGCGGACACCGTGTCCTGGGTTTCCGGATTAAAGGAGGAGGAGCTCGAGATCACCGGCCGCCATCCTTTCCTCGAAGTGACCACCCTTCGCGAGATGATCAAGATGTTGTATGTCCACAATCAGATTCACTATCGTGATTTGAAAAAAATTATTTCATAACCGCAAAGGAATATAAGGAATCATGAAGGGCTTTCCTTTGTGATCCTGGTGTCCTTCGTGGTGGAAAAGGTTATATATGCATCTCCCACCCTTCAAACTTGAACGTTATTTTGCGAAATACGAATTCAACACCGAATTCCTGCTCTGCTCCTCAGACTGTGAGGCCATGTCCGTGGCGGACCTGCTCGCGCTGGAACCCGGTTCCGCCGAAAAATTCCAAAACGTCTGGCTGGGATACACTGAGTCCCAGGGCAGCCCGGACCTGCGAACAGAGATCTGCAAATTGTATACTTCCATCGAGCCGGAGGACATTCTGGTTCATACCGGCGCAGGAGAGGCGATCTATTTGTTTATGTACGCCGCCTTCCAGAAAGGAGACCATGTCATTGTGCATTCACCGGGTTATCAGTCCCTTGCGGAAGTGGCACGCGCTGTAGGTTGCGACGTCAGTCCCTGGCTGGCGCGGGAGGAAAATCATTGGGCGCTCGACCTGGATGAACTGCGCAGGCTCCTGCGCCCAAGCACTAGGGGCATTGTGATCAACACACCTCATAATCCAACCGGATTCCTGATGTCCCGGGCGGACTTTGAAGCTGTAAACAAATTTGCCCGTGAAAACAATTTGATCCTGTTCTCGGATGAGGTCTATCGCGAATCGGAGTACGATCCGGCCGCGCGCCTGCCTGCCGCCTGTGACCTGGGCGAGCACGCCGTTTCGCTCGGTGTGACCTCGAAGACTTACGGTTTGGCGGGTCTGCGTATCGGCTGGGTCGCCACAAGGAACACGAAGATCTATCAGGCCATGGCTTCGCTCAAAGACTACACCACCATTTGCAATTCCGCGCCGAGTGAGTTCCTCGCGGAAGTTGCCTTGCGCAATCGACAGGTGCTTGTCAATCGAAACCTGGAGATCATCAAGCACAACCTGCGCGTGGTGGATGACTTGTTCTCCCGCCACACGGACCTGTTCCAGTGGGTTCGTCCGCATGCCGGCTCGATGGGATTTCCCAAACTGCTAAAAGGCGATGCCGAGGATTTTTGTGATAATCTGGTGAGGAAGGCAGGCGTTCTGCTCCTGCCAGGGACCATGTATGATGAATCCGAAAACCATTTTAGAATGGGATTGGGCAGGATGAATCTTCCATTGGCGGTTGAACGAGTAGATCAATACCTGTCAAAACCCAATTAACCCTAAAACCACTTGATTCCTTCTGGAAAACTTGAACATGTTTCGTAATATCTTTCGTCTCTCCCGTCCCCTTCATCTCCTGCTCGCCGCGCTGACCTATACCTTCGGCACAAGCATCCCTGCTTATTTGGGCAAGCCTTTGAATTCACTGGCCTTCTGGCTGGGACTGGGCGGTGTGCTGACGGCGCAATTGAGCATGTCTCTGCTGGCCGAGGCCTTCCGCCCGCACAATGAACCTTTACTTGAGGATGAAAGGCCTGCGCAAAAGGAGTCCCTTCGCAATAACCTGCTGTCCATTTCCTATGCCTCCCTGACGGTCAGCGCGGTCATTGCCTTTTTACTGTACATTAATCATTTCCTTGCCATCCAGCCTTCTCTTTTTCTTTTGTCTTCCCTGGTTCTGGTGGTCCTGTATGCAGTTCCGCCGGTGCGCATGGTCGACCGGGGGTTTGGCGAGCTGATCCTTTCCGTGCAGCTCGCGTATGTGATTCCCTCTATTGGTTTTCTTCTACAGGCCGGCGAATATCACCGCCTGCTGGTCATCACCATCATCCCGCTGACCGCGCTGGCGCTGGCCTACTTTTTGATCGCCGATTTTTCCTCCTTTCCCGCCGACCAGAAATATCAGCGTGCAACCCTCTTGCGCCTGCTGACCTGGGAGCGGGCCGTGCCTTTGCACCATACGCTCGTCCTCATCGCATATACCATTTTTGCCGCTGCGCCCTTTATCGGCTTTACTTTTCTGTGGCCCGCTTTCCTGACCCTGCCCTTTGCTGTCTTACAGATGCTGCTGCTTCGGAACATTTCCCTGGGCGGAAAGCCCAACTGGCCTTTGCTCACATCCACTGCCCTGGCTGTCTTTGGATTGACGACTTATTTTCTGACCCTGACTTTCTGGCTTCGATAGCATGCCCGAGTTTTTGACCCTCCTGCCACCTGATCAAGCCCGCGACGAATTGCTCGCGCATCTTCCTCCGCCGAATCCTGCTTCTGAATCTGTGGCAGTGATCCACGCTCTAGGCCGTTTCACCGCCGCGGACGCGATTGCGCCGCATCCCCTGCCTGATTTCCCGCGCACCACCGTGGACGGGTATGCCCTGCTCGCAAAAGACACCTTTGGTGCAACTGATTCGCTTCCGGCCTATCTACATCTGGTGGGTGAAGTGCCGATGGGGGATTCGCCTGTATTTGAATTGAATACCGGTCAATGCGCGTTGATCCATACCGGCGGCATGCTTCCCGGGGGCGCGGATGCGGTCGTAATGATCGAATACACCCAATCCGCCCATGCAGATGAAATCGAAATCTTCAAGTCTGTTGCGGATGGAGAGAATGTCATTCGCATCGGGGAGGATGTTTCGCAGGGTCAATTGGTGATTCCGAAAGGCACGCAAATTCGCCCGGCTGAGATCGGCGGATTGATGGCGCTTGGCATTACATCCATTGACGTTGTCCGCAAACCCCGTGTGGGGCTGATCTCCACCGGGGATGAGGTGATTGACCCGGCTCAGTCGCCCCGTCCAGGCCAGGTGCGCGATATCAATTCATACACGCTGGCTGCCCTGGTGGAAAAATGCGGGGGTGTCGCGGTCCGCTACGGGATTTTTAGCGACCAGTTCACGGTTCTGAAAGACGCGGCGGCGCAGGCGCTGTCTGAATGCGATCTGGTCATCATCACCGCAGGTTCCTCCGCATCCACACGGGACATGACCGCCGATGTGATCCGTCAGCTGGGCGAACCAGGCGTACTGGTGCATGGCATTAACACCCGTCCCGGCAAGCCAACCATTTTAGGCGTGTGTGATGGGAAAGCGGTCATCGGCCTGCCGGGTAACCCGGTCAGCGCGCTGGTAAATGGTTATTTGTTTGTGGTACCTGTGATTGAAAAATTATTGAACGCCCTGCCAAAACCAAGAGCAAGTGTGCAGGCAAGGTTGACGGTGAACCTTCCGTCGCAGGCCGGGCGAGAGGATTGGTGGCCTGTTAAACTGATCGTTGACCGTCGATCGCCGGCTTTTAATTTTGAAGCCGAGCCTATCTTTGGTAAATCGAACCTGATCTTCACCCTTGCGGCCGCGGACGGGCTGCTGCGCATTGATCCGGACGCAACCGGTTTAAGTGCGGGCGAGATCGTCGAAGTTGTGCTGATATAAGGGAATTAAAACCGACAGGATCCTGCCATGCCAAATAATAAAAGAAAAGAATCGCGAAAAAAGCTGGTGGCGTTCACGCCCATCAGCGATATGACGGATGGAAAGCTGCTCGGCTATGTCGGGGATTTGACCCTGAAGGGATTGATGGTGATCGGCGAAAAGCCGGTCGAGATTGACCGGCATCTGATGCTCGGTCTTGAATTGCTTTCCATGCACATTACCATCTCCGCACGCGCTGCCTGGTGCAAACGGGATGGGGATACCTCTTATTACATGACGGGCTTTGAATTTCTGAATGTCTCGCCTGAAAACTTGAAGATCATCAAACAGATCCTGGACAGGTATGAATTCAATCCTGTGACAGGCACCTCAAAGGTGAAATGAGAATGAGTTCCACGAATTTTTCCACGGCACTTTCCGGGCCCCGCAAATTGATCCTTGATGGAGCCACCGGCACCGAATTGAACCGCCGCGGGGTGGATACCGGCCTGCCGCTCTGGTCGGCCAATGCCCTGATGAACGACCGGGATGCAAAGACCCTTCAACAGATCCATGAGGATTATCTTCGCGCCGGTGCGGATATTATCACCACCAATACCTTCCGAACCCATCGTCGTGCGCTCGCCCCCAGCGGTAACGCGGACCGATCCCTTGAGCTCACCCGCCGCGCCGTGGACATCGCCCGCGCCGCAATTGCAAATGTACCTTCGGATTCGCCCCGCTTTGTGGCCGGTTCGCTCTCCACGCTTGAGGATTGCTACCGGCCCGATCTTGTCCCGCCCGAGGATGAGCTGCGCGCCGAACATTCCGAACGGATCCATCATCTGGTCGAATGCGGGGTGGACCTGATTCTGATCGAAACCATTAACTCGATCCGTGAAGCGCTGGTCATGACGAAGCTGGCAATGCCGGCCGGGATTCCCGTGGTGGTGAGTTTTGTCTGTGACCGGGATGGAAGAATACTTTCCGGCGAAACACTGAGCGAAGCGGCAGGTCAACTACTGCCATTGGGGATTTCCGCCATCGGGGTCAACTGCGGGCCGACTCCGAATCTGGCAAAGCCGCTCGCTGAACTGCAGGCAGCCTGTGGAAAACAATTCCCGCTGATCGCCTATGGCAATATCGGCTATGTCGATGAAAATGTCGGCTGGGTCAACACGGATTCGGAAAATCCCAAAGCGTACTGTGAACATGCCTCCAACTGGCCGGCCAGGATCATCGGAGGCTGCTGCGGCACCACCCCGGCTCATATTTCCGAATTAAAATCGACCCTGTGAATCACAGTTGATATTTTAGACTTATTCTCCCCGAGGATCATTTATGCTCATAGAATTGTTTGACAAACCGGTCGGTTTTTTCCTGCTTGCAATGGCGATCATCCTCATTACGCCATTGCTCTCCGAAAGATTAAAGCTGCCGGGCATTATCGGCATCATCATCGGCGGCATGCTGATCGGTCCGCACGGATTCGGTTTGATGCAAGGCGGCGACCGGATCGAGTTCCTGGCCACCATCGGTCTGGTCTACCTGATGTTCAGCGCCGGTCTTGAAGTGGACATTAATCAGTTCATGCGCGTGCGGGCACGGGCGCTGGTCTTCGGCCTGATCACATTTTTCTTCCCGCAGGTGATGGGCATGGGACTTGGTTACATTCTCGGCCTCGACTGGCTGGGCATGATCCTGCTGGGTTCCGCGTTCGCCTCCCACACCCTGATCGCTTTCCCGCTGCTCACCAAATTCGGTGTCACCCGCAATGAAGCGGTTGCGGTCACCACGGGCGCAACCGTGCTGACGGATATTGGCGCCTTTATTGTGCTGGCGGTTGTGCTGGGTGCCAAATCGGGCGACGGGATCACTTTTATTTATTTCGCCGAACTTCTGGTCATGCTGGCGATCTTTACCGCCGTGATCATCTTTGGCCTGCCGCGTTTGGGGAAACTGATCTTTCAAAAACTGACCGGCCGGGCCGTTGAATTTCAATTTGTGATCGTCACGCTTTTCATTGCCGCTTTCGTGGCGGAGTTGATCGGTGTACACGAGGTGGTCGGGGCCTTTCTGGCAGGCCTGGCTGTGAACTCGATGCTTCCGAGGCACAGTCCGGTCACCGGGCATGTGCTATTCATTGGGGAATCGTTTTTCATTCCGATCTTCCTGTTATATAGCGGATTGATCACGGATCCGTTGACCTTCCTGAAAAGTCCGCAGACGATCCTGGTCGCTGTCGGTGTGACAATTGTTGCTTATATCTCCAAGTTAATCGCGGCCTGGATTACGGCCAAGATTTACAAATACACCCGTTCGGAATTCTGGACGGTTTACGGCCTTTCCCATGCACAGGCTGCGGTCACGATTCCCACCCTCGTCATCGGCCTGGAGACCGGACTTTTTAATTCCACTCTTTTCAACGCGGCCATCTTGATGATTTTGCTTACCTCGATCACATCCCCCTTAATTGTTCAACGCTTCGCCCCGGACCTGCAAACTGGGGAGACAGACGAGAAGCAGTTACCCCTGTTCGGCAGAGTACTGGTTCCGGTATCCGAAGTGGGCCAGTCGGAAGGCCTGATCATGCTTGCAAGTCTGCTGGCAAATACGTCTCACGGAAAAGTCCTTGCGGTAAGCGTTGCCCGGGACCAGGGCCCGAACAAGGACAGCAGCTTTCACCTTCACAAGGACCTGTTGGGACGGGTTACCGAGGCCATGAACGATCCCGACACCGAGATCGAATTGATCCCGCGTATGGCGGCATCGCATGCCCAGGGTATTCTGCATACGGAGCAGGAAAAAAATGCCTCGATCATCCTGATGGGCTGGCGCGGCAAACGCACTCTGCGCGAAAATGTGTTGGGCTCGGTTTTGGATGAGGTAATTTGGGGTTCGGATACGCCGGTAATGGTTGGAAAGTTAACCCAGCCATTAAATTGCATGCAAAGGGTGGTCTTTCTCGTGCCGCCGAAGGCAGTCCCTCCCATTGTGTTACGCCGTATGTTGGATGCGAATCTGGCGATCGCTGCAGCGTTGAACGTGCCTCTCCTTGTCCGCGCCGATAAAAGCTATATGCAAACTCTGGAGGCGCTCCTCGCCGCAGCCGGCACGGACCATCCAGTCAGCCTGGAGGTATTAAAGGACCAGCTAAACCCGGAAAAACTTGAACATGAGGCGGTCAGCGACTTCCTGGTCCTGCCGGGCTTTGGTTCACGCAAACGGGTCTCGGATACACTTGGAAATATTCCCGAACAGCTTGCCAATTCCTTCGAAGGCAATATGGTGATCCTGCACTTCGACAAGTAGATCGTACAATTCGATTTGACAAATGGATGCTGGAGCTCTAATGGCCCCGCATTCATTTATTTTAAGTGCGCATCAAAAAAGGCGATCGTCCTGTTCATGGCGATGGAGAAGTTCCCGGATATGTTGTGATTATCGCCTTCATATGTATATAGGTCCGCGGTTTGGCCGGCTGAGCGAGCCAGCTCGGCCAGCCGGATGGAAAACTCCACGGGGACGTCTTCATCCGCAGTCCCGTGATGCAGCTCCAACGGTCCGGAAAGATCGGCCAGGTATGAAGTGGCCGAGACCGAATTCCAAAACGCTGGATTCTGTTCGGGTGTGCCAAAGGTCTCGATCCATTCCGTCCGCCAGCCGACTCCGCGTGAACTGGGCGAAGGGGTGAAGGCACCGCTCCGGTGCCAGTTGTAAAGCAGGTCCGGATACGAGGCAACCACGCCGGCCCAGATCACACCCACTTTTACGTCCCTTGAGATTACCATGCTGCGCAGGGTCAGATATCCGCCCATGGAATGCCCCCACATTCCGATCTTCTCCGGATTGACACCCGGATATTGTTCAAGCGAAGAGACTGCGTTGAGAACGTCGATCTGGTAGCCAGGATTTCCATAGGCGCCTGTAGCCTCGCCTTCGGAGGCGTCGTGGCCGCGATAGTCAATCCGAAAGACGACATACCCGGCTTTTGCGATTTCATCCACATAGGCGATATATCGTTCGGTAGTCTTGTATATATCAGGGGGAATATAGCCGTGATTGAACACGATCACAGGCCAGCCGCCTTCCGGAGCTGACCCTTCTGGAACGGTCAGCAGGGCATAGATCTTTAATCCTTCTGAAAGATAATAGGCATAATATCGGCGATAGTTGCCGCCCTTTTGCAATTCCTTGACGATGGTGATCTGACTTCCGGGATAATTTCCCAGCCGCAGAGCGGGAATGCTCATCGGGTAGAGTATGGGTGTGGCGGTTGGGAGGGGTGCCGTGGTATTGCTGACAGGAATTACAGGCGTGTTGGTTGCCGCAATGCCTGCGGTTACTGGAATGAGCGTGTTGGCTGGCGTGACGACCTGCGCTGAGCAGGCCATCAGGAGGAATAGGATTTGGATCCATGCAGGTAAAAATTTCTTCATCACGAATAAAAACTCCTTGTCAGTTTAGAAAACAAGAGGAGGCGGTTAATTACCGCCTCCCCAATTCCCTTTTCCGGTTGCCCAACTGCTAGGCCTTTGCAGATGCTTCCTGCTCGCGCAGTTTCTCCGTGGTCCTGAAATATTTCAAATAACGCATGGAATTCGCATCGCGCCCAAGCAGCAGGTCAATTGCGCGGATCGAACTTCCCAATTTGATCGGGTCGGTGATCGAGCAGGTCACACCGGCCTGAATCGCGAGCGCCAAAAATGCGCTGTTCACGGAGTGGCGATCCGGCAGGCCAAAGGAGACATTGCTTGCGCCCAGGCTCATGTTGACACCAAATTCTTTTCTGATTAATTCGATCGCCATCAAGGTGATCGTTGCGGCCTTGCTGTTGTGTCCCACGGTCATCACCAGCGGATCGATGATAATGTCCTCGGCGGGGATGCCCATCTTTGCGGCACGTTCAATGATATGACCGGCGACCGCCAGTCTTTCCTCGGCTGTGGCGGGGATGCCCTCCTCGCCGATGGTTAACCCGATGACGGCTGCGCCTCTTTCTTTAACCAGCGGCAGGACACTCGCCAATTGTTTTTCCTCGCCGTTGACGGAGTTCACCAAGGGCTTGCCCGGCGCATTTCTGAGTCCTGCCTCCAGGATCTTTGGGTCGTTTGAATCGATGCAGAGCGGCACGTCCACGGCAGCCTTGACGGCATCCACAACGACGGGCATGACCGATACCTCATCCAGTTGGGGATGCCCGATATTGACATCCAGCACATCCGCACCCCAGGCAACCTGTCGTTGGGCCAGCTGGATGACATATTCCATGTTCCCGTCCACCAGCGCCTGCCCCAGTTTTTTCATGCCGGTCGGGTTGATCTTCTCCCCGATGATGACAAAGGGTTTGTCGATGCCGATGACGATTTCCTTCTTTTCCGATCTTAATATGGTGTGCATTCTGCCCTCCACAAAATTTTTCCTGAGTGCACTTCAAGTGCGCTCAGGGTGCCATTAAGCCGACTTCAAAAATCGTTTGGCCGTTTCAACCAGCACCGCCGTGCCGATCGGCAATGCGCGTTCGTCCAGATCGAATTTGGGGTGATGGAGTTCATAGACTTCCCGGCCCGGGATCATCGTGCCGAGGGTGTACATCGCACCAGGGGCGTTCTTGAGAAATTCCGGAAAATCCTCGGCGCCCAGGGTTTTGTGCATCTCGTGGACATTCTCCCTGCCGAGCAGGTCCGTACCGACTTCCTCGATTACTTTGGAGACATACTTATCGTTGATGAGGGGCAGGCCGCCGAACTCGAAATCCAGTTTATATGTTCCACCCAGGGTTTTTGTCACTTCAAAGGCCCGGGTCACTTCCTCGCGGATCTGTTTTTGCACTTCGAGAGAGGTGAAACGCAGGGTGCCTTTCATGCTGACCGTTTCAGGAATTACATTTTCAGCGAAGCCGCCATTGATCACGCCAATGCTGACGGCCGCCGGTTCAAATGGATTTAACCTGCGCGAGACAATTCCGTTCAGAGCCATGATCACGTGTGCCAGCAGGGAGAATGGGTCAATGGTTGTGTGCGGATAAGCGCCGTGGCCGCCTTTGCCGATAATGGTCGCGTAGAAAGTGTCCACGCCCCCGCCGCTCGGGCCTTCGTTGATAGCGATCGTGCCAACCGGGCTGGTTGGGTCCACGTGCTGGGCAATGACATAATCCACGCCTTCGACCGCACCCTCGCGCTCCATGCGCTGTGCGCCGCTGAGGCCTTCGTCATCGGCTGTTTCCTCGGAAGGTTGAAACAGGAAGCGGATGCGTCCGTTTAATTTCTCCTTCGAGAGCAAATGTGCGGCACCTAATGCCATGGCGGTATGCGAGTCGTGTCCGCAGGCATGCATTTTTCCGCTATTTTCGGAGACGTAATCAGTTTCGTTCTGTTCAAGGATGGGCAATGCGTCCATGTCCGCCCGGATGGCGACCAATTTTCCGCCTTCGCCGATCTCGGCCACCACCCCGGTCTTGCCGACGCCCCGCTTGACCCGATATCCCATTTTCTCCAGTTCGTCGGCTACGATGCCGGCCGTACGATGGACATCGAACCCCGTTTCAGGATGCATGTGAAAATCCCGTCGCCATTCGATCAATTCCTCTGATATTGCGTGTGCCTGTTTTAGCATAATACCTCCAAAATTATTTCCTTTTTGCCGTTTCTTTTTCTACCGCCGCCATGATTCTATCAAGTTCCTTTTCCTGCTGTGGCTCCAGCGGCGGGACCTGGTGCTCGCGCAGGATTCTTTCGGCTTCATCGGTGGCATGATCTGCGATCTGCTTGCGGCCCAGTTTGTCCTCCCAGGTGTCCCAGGAGTTGCGCTCGGCCAGCTTTGTCAGGGCGAGTTCGCCGGCTTTAATGTGGTTCATGGTGTGCCGCTGACCCAAAAAATTGCGCGTGCCGTTCATGACGTTGGCGATGATGTCCACTGCCAGGTGGGTTGAGTCTGCGGAGAGACCTTTTCTCAGTCGAAGAACACTGCTCGCAAACTCGTTGTCCAGCACCATTTGCGCAAATGAACCCATCACGCCAGCTTCCATTTCTCCAATACCGGAAAGTTCATCCGCGCCTGCAAGGGCAGGGATGGTTGCGTTCAAACCGCGCTCGAAGGCGTTTTGGGCGTCAAGAGTGTGTGCGTTCGTTGAAAACCCATACACATTGACACTGAATCCGTAATAATGTCCGAGTTGAACCGTGGCAGCCGATGACAGACCCAGTTCCACGCCGCCCCAGATCAGGCCGGTGCGCGGTTCGAGCATGCCGAGTCGTCCGCAATAGATCACGCCGCAACCCGGGTTGACGAGTTGGGCCAGGACCAGCGGGGCGAGCGTCTCTGCACTTTGCTGCACGATACTGCCTGTCATGGTCATGGGGGAAGTCGCCCCGCCGGTGGGCGCGGGCAGGTTGGATTGGATCACGCCCGCCTTTGCCATTTCAATGATGGCGGCTGCGGCCACATCGTGCATGGTCAGCGGGCTGACGGGGGAGAGGGACAAGGTTAATTCGTGTGCGGGTGTACCAACCACGCCGGCCATCTCGACCGCATATTTGACTTCATGCGGGAATTGAATACCCGGTCCCTGCACCGGTTTGGTTGTATGCGGCAGGGTGTGACGGTACATGTGCAGGGACATCATCTCGTTTGCAATGTCCGGAGGTGTAAAAAAAGGTGTGACCGTGTGACAGTTTTCCAGTGCATCCAGCAGGCGGACCGCATCGATCGCATCCTGATTTGTGGCGGAGTGATGGGTGCCGCTTCTTGCGTCAAAAACATCGCGCGCGCCGCCCAGGTTGTGAAAGTATAGATTTCCGCCGCCGAACTCGTTGACTGCTCCGTTGCGTCCGCGTATGACCGGGCGTTTGTTTGCCTTTGCCATGGAGTCATTGACCAATTCGGGCGGAAAACACAGGCGGTTGTTTTTTATGGAACAACCTGCTTCCATCAGAATATCCAGGCTTTCCTTGTGGGTCCAGACAAAACCCACTTCACTCATGATGTGAAGTGTGGCTTCATGCATCGCCTGTACGTCCTCATTGCTCAGAAACTTCAACGGCTCCATTATTTCTCCAGCACCTTAGCCATAAATTGCACGCATTTTTCATCCGCATCCATCACATTGTTGATGTCCAGAAATGCGTGGCCTTCATCCTTGTAGATCAACAGTTCCACTTGTTTGCCCAATTCAACCAGTTTATCACGGGCTTCGATCGAATCAGATGCCGGGCAGCGCGGGTCATTGCCTCCACAGATCATTTGCACCGGGGCGGTGACCCTGTCCAGAAAAAAATATGGTGATCGTGCAGTCCACAATTCGCGGTTGTCTTCGGGGTCGCCCATGTTTTCGATATTCCAGTGCTGCAGATCCTCGCGTGAGTCCTTGTGTGATTTAAACCAATTCAGGAAAGGCACCACGGCCGATCCGACCGCCCACAGCTCCGGGTGGCTGGTCAGGCAGGACATGGTCAGGAATCCGCCGTGACTTCTGCCTGTGACGGCAATTTTATTCTTATCGGCCAGGTCGTTATCGATTAAATATTGTACGCCTGCCGCGCAATCCTCCATGTCCACGCCGCCCATATCGTAGCGGCTGGCGTTCTGCCATTTTTTGCCGTAGCCGGTCGAGCCGCGATAGTTGGGTGCCAGCACTGTCCAGCCGCGCGAGGCGAGGTGACTCATCATCGGTTGCCACAGGAATTGATACAGCCAGTTGGGTCCGCCGTGAATGCTGATCACCGCCGGTGAATTCGGGCCGGCATTCCTTGGACGATATAAAAGTGCGGGCACCCGGGTTCCGTCCCTGCCTGAATACCAAACCTCCTCGGGCTGAATGAACTCTTCATCGCGCAGATCATCGGGAAGTGAATTTGTTAATTGTTGCAGAGTTCCACTTTCGAGGTTAATTTTCCACAAGTCACAGGGATGGTGTGGATCTTCATAGAGAATGACGAGTTCGTCCCCAGTGAAGCGCGGAAAGTAGTGGACTCCGTCCCCGATCTTTTTCTGCTTGACTGCATCGTTTCCTTTTTTAAACTGAAAGCTGGTTCGTGCTCCTTCGGAATGGACCCAGCCTAGACATTCACCCTTGCGTGACCAGGCTGGCTGGGTGTCATCACCCTCGGATTCATTGACCCAGGTAATTTCCTGTGTTTCGACATTGAATAATCCGATATCGTGCCATTCGTCATTTTCACCCGAGAAAGCCAGAAATTTCGAATCGGGTGACCAGGCTGGCTGCTGTGCGTTCAATAATTGTCCATCGATCTTCAACTGGGTGGTATTGACGCGGATTCCCTTGCGCGGACGATTGACCGGCATGATGTAGAGGCTGCGGTCGCTGGCTGTGGATTCAGCTTCGATGGCGATCCATTGGCCGTCCGGCGACCATTTCGCATCCCAGCAGGGATGAAAGACATTTTTGATCAGCCTGCCTGGAGTTCCGTCCACGGGCAACAAGTGCAAGGCAAACTGACCGTGTTTATCGGAAAGCACAGCCAGCATCTTGCAGTCCGGGGACCAGGAGATATTTGGTTGATGCGCGTAGGCAATTTGAGGAGTCAGGTCACGACAAGTGTTTGTGCTGAGATCATGAATAAAGATATGATACGACTCGCTGCCGTCCAGATCCAATGCATATGCGAGCATTGTGCCATCAGGCGAATGTAGCGGGGAGAATTTACTGCCTTGTTTTTGAGAAACAGGCAGCGGGGAGGTGGATGCGCCTTTTTCGTGGAGTCGCATTTCATATAGTTCCCATCCGCCGGTTTTGTTCCATGAAAAGACCAGCCGCCGACCGTCGGGTGAAACGTCATATTGCAAGCCATTATCAACATGCGGGACGTGCAGAAGTTGGGCAAGATTGAGCATGTTAGACAGGTTGAAAATCCTCCAGCATGGGCAGGTGTTCGACGCCTGCCTTTTGGGCGAGGTCGAGTACAAAGGCATGCAGTTCGTTTTCTTTTGCAATGTCAAGCTCGGGGCGGCGATAGGCAGCCAGGATCTCATCCACGCGGATCTTTGCACGGGTGAAGGTGTCCATCGAACCGGATTCGCGCCAGCCGCGCATCGAGTCCCGGTCAATGACCTTGCTGGGCATGTGTTGTTCCTTTTGGAAGAGCTGCATGGTTGCCTTTTGTTTGAGGAAGTCGCCGCCTTTAAAGTTGACGCCTTCGTAGAATTGAGTCGCGAGCGTTTCAGTGTGGACCTTCATGCCCTGCACCATGCGCTTGGCCATGGCGACTCCCTCGGCATCCGTGACCAGTTTTTCAGCGCTCTGGCAGATTAGCGAATCCAGCATGCCCGAACCGGAGATCATGTTGATGCCGCTCAATGCGCCGATCATGGCGCCCACGCCGCTCTCAAGGCCGGCCTGTGTGTCCAAAAGCTTGGATTCGGTGGCGCCTAAATACGCATGGGTGGGCAGTCCAAGCGATTTTCCGACCTGTGCGTAGGACGAATCGATCATCCCGGTTTCCACTGCGCCGAACGGTGTGCCGCCTTTGCGCATATCAAAGATGGCCGGGGCGCCGCCCCAGACGATCGGTGAACCCGGATGTGCAAGTTGATGAATGGTAATGCCCGATAAACATTCCGCGGCGTGCTGGGTGACCGAGCCAAGCAATGTGACCGGGGATGCCGCCCCAGCCAGCGGCATGGATACGATCTCGGCAGGGACCCCGGCCCGTGCCAGGGTGATTAAATTACCCGCACCAAAGTTGGACCAGATCAGCGGAGGGGAAGGGCAAACATCGAAGATGGCGCGCGGATGCTCGCGCAGGTTCTCACGCCCGCCTGCAAAGATGGCCAGCATGTCGATCATGTGGTGCACGGTCGTGTTGGAAAACGCGCCTGTCACGATCGGCTTTTTTGAAAAGAGCATGACCAGATACAGTCGATACAGGTCATGCAGATCCTTCGGCACGTCATGGCAGACAACTGCTGTCGATTGGGCATCATATTGCGGCAGGCTTTCCGCCACTTTGATGATGCGGATCAAGTCTTCAGACTCGGCGGTCTTGTGTTCGAGTGTGATTGGGTTAAGGACGGTGACCCCCGAGGAACCGGGGTCGAACTGAACCGCATCGCCTCCGTACTGGACCTTTGGATTGCCATCGTAGTCGTATAAATGGAACTGGCGTGGGACGGTCTCCAGGGCTTTGTGCACAATCTGCCCGGGGATTTTTACCACCAGGGTCTCTTCGTCTACCAGCGCCCCCGCTTCTGCGAGCAGGCTGCGGGCTTCTGCATTTTGCACTTTAATGCCCGGCTTGAGCATGAGTTGAAAGGCTTCTTCAATGATACGGCCGTTGAGATCCTCGTCCAGCAGATTAAGTTTTGGCTGCATGCCACACCTCGAGTTTGGTCTCCTCTTTATTTATGAGAGGGAAGTGATGAATTTGCGTGTCGGCGACACGTTGTTGATTTATGTATTCACCGATAAGCTTAATTAAATCCGGTCACTTCTAAAGTCGGGCTGTTTATGCGGGTTGAAAATCTTCGATCAGAGGCAGGGACTCAACGCCGGCTTTCCGGGCAAGGTCAAGCATGAAGACGTGGAGCGCTGTTAATTTGGCGGGATCAATTTCCGGTCGTTTGTACGAAGCGAGCAGATTCGTTACCATGACCTTTGCCCGTTCAAAAGTGTCCAGGGAGCCGGCTTTTTTCCAGTCCCGCATGGATGCGCGATCGATGACATCGCTGGGCAGGTGTTGTTCCTTGCGGAAGAGCTGCATGGTGATCTTCTGCTTGAGAAAGTCGCCGCCTTTGAAGTTGATATTGTGATCATAAAAGCCCGTTGCAAGGGTTTCCGTATGCAGCTGAACGCCTCCCAGCATGCGCTTTGCCATGGAAATGCCCTCGGCGTCGATGACCAGCTTTTCCGCGCTGTGACAGGAAAGGAAATCCAGCATGCCGGAGCCGGAGATCATATTGATGCCGCTCAGGGCGCCGATCATGGCGGAGATTCCGCTTTCCAGGCCGGCCTGGGCATCCACCAGCTTGGAGTCGGTTGCGCCCAGATAGGTGTGTGTGGGCATGCCAATGTATTTTGCAACCTGGGCATAGGAGCAATCCAGCATGGCGGTTTCCACTGCGCCCATGGGGGTCGCGCCTTTGCGCATATCGAAGATCGCAGCAGCGCCGCCCCACACAATGGGAGACCCCGCGTGTGCGAGCTGATGGATCGTGATGCCTGCAAGACATTCCGCGGCGTGCTGGGTGACGGTTCCCAGCATGGTCACAGGCGCGGCGGCGCCGGACAGGGGAACGGAAACGATCTCTGCTGGTACGCCGGCTCTGGCAAGGGCGATCAGGTTGCCTGCACCAAAGTTGCTCCAGATCAAGGGCGGAGCAGGACAAACATCAAAG
This sequence comes from Chloroflexota bacterium, assembly GCA_021414245.1. Lineage (GTDB taxonomy): Bacteria > Chloroflexota > Anaerolineae > Anaerolineales > Villigracilaceae > Villigracilis. The sequence continues at coordinate 327,582 of JAIOOU010000017.1, read as the reverse complement.
ATGGCGCGGGGTTTTTCGCGCGAAGCCGCGTGTCCCCCCGCCAGGATGGCCAGCATGTCGATCATTTCAGTGACGGTCTTGTTCGTGAACGCACCGGTCACGATCGGTTTTCTCGAATAGATCAACGACAGATACAGCCGGTATGAATCCTGGATGGTTTGCGGGACGTCGTGGCAGACAACCGCCGTGGATTGCGCATCGTATTGAGGCAGCTGCTCCGCCACTTTGAGCAGTTTGATCAGGTGCGGTGTCTCGGTGGTGTCGTGTTCGAGGGTTTCAGGATTGAGCATGGTGATGCCGGAAGAACCTGGGTCGAAATGGACCGCATCGCCTCCATACCGGACCGTTGGATTGCCTTCATAATCATAAAGATGGAATTCACGCGGAGTGCTTTCCAGCGCCTTGTGCACGATCTGTTCGGGAATTTGTACGATATTGGTCTCTGAATCCACCTTGGCCCCGGCCAAGGCGAGCAAGTCCCGGGCTTCCTCGTTGTTAACTTTTATGCCGGGTTTCAATAAAAGTTGATAGGCCTCATCCAGGATGCGGATGATCATTTCTTCTTCAAGGAGTAAAAGTTTGGGCTGCATGCGGCACCTCTAATAAAATGAGCTTCTCTTTGGCGAAGAGAGTGGGCGGTATTGAGGGTTGCAGGCTGGAAACCGCTTTTACAGGAGCAACATACAACCCTCAAAGGCAGTGCTTATTTTTCAACCGATTTGATGATCTTTTCCATTTCCCTGCGAAGACCTCCGTCCAATGGTTCAGGTTGATGTTCGTTCAATATCTTGCGCGCCCGTGTCAAAGCCCAGTCACGGGCGTCATCTTTTTTGGTTTCCCATTCTGAATAGGGTCGGCGGTCCATGAATTTCGGCATGAACAGTTCGCGCATGTGGTTGCGGGTATGCTTCTGGGCCAAATAATGTCCGCCGGGACCGACAGCCGCGATCGCCTGCAAGGCAAGTGTTTCGTCGTTGACCTCGATGCCGGCCATCATCTTGTGAATGATGGAAAAGATCTCGCAATCCATCATCATCTCGGCATAGGACCAAATGCGGCTGCCGTGTAGAAATCCGCACCCAAGCAGCATGTCCGACATCACCACGCTGGCCATAAAGCTGGAAAGACTGCCTTCCAGCCCGGCCTGCCAGTTCGGCTCCTTGGCGCCGGTGGCAAATGCGCCCATGGACAAGGGAATGTTGTAAAAGTCTGCCAACACATTGGTGGCAGCGCCAAAAAGGAAATCCTCCGGCCCGCCGCCGGTATAGGCGCCTGTGCGCAGGTCGGATGCGGTTTGGGCCGCTGCGTAAAACACAGGTGCGCCTGGAAATGCAAGTTGTAAAAGAGCCGTGCCGGCGATCACCTCGGCATTTCCCACGGCAAGATTACCTGCCATGGTGGTCGGGCCAGTCGTTGCGCAGGCCGCCATGGTCATAAAACCTGTTGGGATGCCCGCTTCCGCCGCTAATAAGGCCGCATCCAAACTTCCCCCGTCGTGCCCCAGCGGTGGAGCGGTACATTGCATCAGGGAAAGCACGGGCCGCTCGCGAAGTTTATCCGTTCCGCCCACGATCAAGGCTGCCATTTCAATCGCAGCTTTTGCCTCTTCAATGTTGTAAATGGATTCGGTCTGGACATGTTTGGTGGAATTTTCCCAAACAGCCTTGATCTCGTGAAGTCCGCGCGCTTCTGCGGGGGTATCCTGTGCGGAGACCGGAACCCAGTGAAAGGCAACTTCCTCGGTTGCATCTGCGACTCGAGCGATGTCATGCACATCCTGCAAACATGAAGTGCGCTTCTGCCCGGTATGAATGTCCATGACTTCCACACCGCAGCCGTCGGTTCCCAGGTAGACGTGATTTCCGTCCAGCTGCAGATCCTGCTGCGGGTCGCGGGCAGCGAGTTTGTACGCGGGCGGCGCTTTCTTGAGCGCATCCTCAATCGTTTGAGGCTTGACGCGCACGATCTTTTTTTCGTAATTCACATCCGCGCCGTGAGCATCCCAGATTTCCAGTGCACGTTTTGAAGGAAATCTGACCCCGACTTTTTCGATGATCTGCAGGGTTGCTTCGTGAATTTTCTTGACTTCGTCCGGACTCAGTATTTCGAGTTTCAACTTTGGATTGCTGATGCTCTTTATATTCTTTGAAGACATGGGGCCCTCCCGAGGCCAATGTCTCTCCAGCTCTCTCTGGTTGTATCTTCGTTATTGATCTGCCTTCCCCACCAATTCCTTCGCGATCTTCACAGCGCCGATCGCGTCTTCGGAATAACCGTCCGCCTTGATCTTCGTAACCCAGTCCCTCGTGATCGGCGCACCGCCAACCATTACTTTGATGCGCGGCCGCAGACCCTCCTTGTCCAGCTCCTCGATCACTTCGCGCTGGCGCACCATGGTTGTGGTCAACAGCGCGCTCATGCCGATAATGTCCGCATTAATTTCCAGGGCCTTGCCGATGATCTTGTCGGCTGGCTGGTCCACCCCCAGATCCACCACCTCAAACCCTGACGCGCTTAACATAGTCCCGACCAGGGTTTTTCCGATCTCATGGATGTCGCCTTCCACGGTCGCGAGGACCACCTTGCCCATCATTTCGCGGGCCTCCCCGAGTTTGAGCAGTTCCGGTTCCAAAACCGCCACAGCGGCTTTCATTGCCTCTCCCGCCATCACCAGTTCCGGCAGAAAGGCCTCGCCCGCCCCAAATTGATCGCCGATGTAATTGACGCCGATCACGAACCCTTTGGTGATGGTTTCCAGCGGATGCATTTTCAATTCTATCGATTTTTTTGCCAGCTCGATCGCTATATCCGAGTCGCCATCAATAATGCTTTGAGCCATTTCTTTATACAGTTCTTCTGACATGCCTGCCTCCTATTTGGATTTCTTGATCAAGTGCATCACTTGCTGTTCTTTTTCCCTCAATAACTCCGCCGGAACATCCAGATACTCTTTAAGCCATTTTCCGGAGTCTTGAACATGTTCGATCGATGCCCGGACGGCTTTGTCTGCGTCTCCGTGGCTGAGCGCGTTCAATATGGAGGTATGCTCTTCAAATGTTTGTGCAACACTGCTGTTGACCAGATCCGGGATGCGGTACAACGCCTCGTACAACAGCCAGTCCGGAAAGGCGTTGGCAACCACGGCGTATAATTTGATCAGCAGGCTGTTTCCGGATGCCTCGGCAATGGCTGCATGAAATTCGCGGCTTAATTGTCTTTCCTTTGGCATTTCATTCAACTTAACGTGCTTCTTCATTTCGTCGAGTATTTTTTTTAAGCCGGAGATCTGGTCGGGCGTGATATTGAGCGCCGCATCCCGCGCGATCATGGCTTCAAGCACCAATCTCATGCCGTATGCTTCGACGATATCCTTTGTGGACATTTCGCGCACCCGCACTCCGCGGTAAGGGACTCGTTCTGCAAGTCCGCTGGCCACGAGCAAATCCAGCGCTTCGCGGACGGGGGTCATGCTGACGCCCATTTGGCTGGCAATATCCTCCTGGCGCAGCCAATCACCGGGTCCGTATTTACCCGCGATGATATGACGGTGAAGCGCATCGAAGATTTCTTCCTTTAGGGGTTTGTGGGAGAGTTCCCGGTCTTGTATTGACACCATGATTATATATTATATATAATTAACAGGGAATTTGGAAGTCTTGTAGAACATGTCGATTGTCACTAAAATAAACAGCTGCGGGATGAGGATTGTTTTTGTTTTTTGGCAATTTCTTTCGGTTATACTCGATGTACTGGAGCAATCATGACAGAAATCGATCTGACTCATTTGAAACCTGCAGTTGAATCCTGTATTCCAATGGGCCGCTCGGGGCTTTTGCCTGCCCTGCATGCGGCTCAAAAAATTTATGGCTGGCTTCCAAAGGAAGTGGCTGCAGAGGTGGCCCGATTGTTGCGGATACCGCTTGCAGATGTCCATGGGGTGATCGAGTTTTATTCCCTTTTTTACAATGAACAGGTCGGCCAAAAATTCATCCGGGTCTGCACGGACCAGGCTTGTGCGCTGAAGGGATCAGACCGGTTATTGCGGCATTTATGCAGTCATTATGACATTGAACCGGGTCAGACGACGGATGACCTGTCTCTGACCATTGAGCGCAGTCCCTGCCTTGGGCTTTGTGAACAGGCGCCTGCAGCCCTGGTGGATGAAGATGCGGAAACAAATATCGCCCCTGATTTTCACTCTTATGACCTGGGGATTCCGCAGTCTTTTGTGTATGGTTCTCTGCGCGAATTAACCGCGAATTGTGGCGAAGGTACAACAACCCTTGCCAAATATGGCGAATATAAAGCCTATAAAAAAGCGCTGGACATGCCCCCGGAGGTTGTAGTTTCAGAAATTAAAGCCTCGGGCCTGGTGGGCCGCGGCGGTGCTGCTTTTCCAACCGGGGTTAAGTGGGAAGGGGCGGCAAAGGCGGCCGGGTCCCAAAAATTTGTTGTTTGCAATGCAGATGAATCCGAACCGGGTACTTTCAAAGACAGGATCTTATTGCTGGAGGACCCACATCGTACCATCGAGGGGATGTGCATTGCCGCGCATGCCATCGGTGCAAACAAAGGCTATTTATATATTCGCGCCGAATATCCTTACATTGTGCCTGTGCTCGAGGCCGCTCTGGATGAGGCTCGCGCAGCCGGTTATTTGGGTGACCATTTTGATATCGAGATCCGGGTGGGCGCCGGGGCCTATATTTGCGGGGAGGAAACGGCCCTGTTCGAGTCGATCGAAGGCAAGCGCGGATTTCCGCGTGTCAAGCCTCCATTTCCAATAACAAATGGCTTGTTCGACAAACCAACGGTGATCAATAACGTTGAGACTTTATGTAATGTGCCCCTTATCATTTCAAAAGGCTCCGCTGAATATCGAAAGATCGGCACGGAAAAATCGCCCGGCCCGAAATTATTTTGTGTTTCCGGTGATGTAGGACAGCCGGGCCTGTATGAAATTCCTTTCGGGGTTACATTGCGGGAGCTATTGGTGATGGCTGGTGGAGTCGCCGCTGGCCAGTCGCTAAAGGCCGTTCTCTTTGGCGGGGCGGCGGGCGCTTTTGCGACATCCGACCATCTGGATGTGAAATTAACCTTTGAAGACCTGCGCGCGGCCGGCCTACCTTTGGGCTCCGGCGTGGTCATGGTTTTCGATGAAACACGTGATATCCGTGATGTTCTGAAGCGACTTGGAAAATTCTTTGCCCATGAATCCTGCGGGAAGTGCTATCCCTGTCAAATGGGCACCCAGCGTCAGATGGAGATCCTCAACCGGGTGGCGAAAGGCAGCGTTGTGGAAGGCGACTTTGTGCGTTTGCAGGATGTAGGTTGGACAATGACGGACGCTTCCCTGTGCGGCTTGGGCCAAACGGCAGCAAGTGCAGTTCTATCGGCAATGAAATTATGGCCTGAATTATTTGACCATAAGCTTCCCCGGACTGCAGCGCTTAATGAACCGCCCGGATTGGCGGCATCTTCAGTAAAAATGAAGGCTTCCAAAACAAAACCCGAAGCCAAAAAAACCGGAAAAACAGCCAGGCCGAAATCAAACCTGGAAAAAAAGACAAAGCGGGTTCAGGCTAAAAAACCTGTGAAATCCGTAAAGCCTGTCCGTACGAAGAAGCCGGTGAAAAAAACCGGATCAAAGAAATAATATCGTTGATCAAGTCAAAGGCCAAAAATGACAATCACCCTCACAATCGATGGACAGGAAGTGAACGCCGAGCTGGAGCAAACCCTTCTGGAAGTGGCCCGGGAGATGGGGAAGGAAATTCCAACCATCTGTTTCCACGAAGCCACCACAGCCAATGCCCTTTGCCGCATCTGCGTTGTTGAAGTGGAGGGGCAAAGGGTGCTTCAGCCGGCGTGCATTGTCAAGGCGGGAGCAGGCATGCAGGTCAGGACCCGAAGCGAAAAAGTTGTTCGGGCAAGAAGGACCATTTTGGAAATGCTTGCCTCCACCATGGACCTGTCCGAAGCGCCTGAAATTCAGGCGATGATGAGGGAGTACGGTGCGTCCACAGACCGCTTCCCTGATGCAGAAAGACGTGAATCGGCGGTCATTGATGACAATCCGATGTATATCCGCGATTACTCGAAGTGTTTGCTGTGCTGGCGCTGTGTGCAGGTTTGTGCGGATGATGCCCAATACACCTTCGCGATCAATTTTGACGGTCGCGGATTCGAAACCCAGATCGGCACTTTCTTTGACATTTCCATCCCCGAAACCTCGTGTGTTTTGTGCGGGCAATGTGTGGGGGTCTGCCCGACCGGGGCATTAAAACCGAAACGTGAATATTTACTGGAGCAAGGCATCAGTGCGGGCGAGATCTCCATCATGAATACCGGTAGAAAACAAAGGAAGGCAAAATGATCAAGGCGGATCGCGTTGTCACATCGACCTGTCCCTATTGCGGCGTTGGCTGCGCCCTGCAGCTGCATGTGAAGGATGATTATATTTTCAAGGTCACCACACCTTTCGATTCACCGGTTAATCATGGCAATCTCTGTGTAAAGGGACGTTTTGGGTATGACTATATTTATCATCCAAAGCGGGTCACGACCCCCCTAATTCGAAGGACACGGCAGGAGGCGGGAAAGCGCAGTCAGGCTTTTGACCTGTCCGAGTGGCGCGAGGCCACCTGGGACGAGGCCCTGGATTATGTCGCAGACCGGCTGGTCGAGATCTATAAACGCGATGGTTCGGATGCGATGGCCGTCTACGCCTGTGCGAAGGCCACCAATGAGGATAATTATCTTTTACAGAAAATGTATCGTGCGCTGTTCCGCACCAACAATGTGGACCATTGCACCCGCCTGTGTCACGCCGGTTCGGTGGTTGCCCTGCAGCAGGCGACCGGCTCCTCGGCGATGAGTAACACCGCCTCGCAGGTTATTCAGAACGATGTTTTCATTGTGACGGGGTCCAACACCAGCGAGAATCATCCCATCATTTCCCTGCAGATGAAGGAGGCGGTCAGACAACATGGCGCGAAAATGATCGTCATCGACCCGCGCAGGATCGAGCTGGTTGATTTTGCGGAGATGTGGCTCCCCTTGAAACCCGGCACAAATGTGCCCGTCTTCTCGGCCATGGCGCATGTGATCGTCAGGGAGAACCTTGTCAATCACCAGTTTATTGCGGATCGAACCGAGGGTTATAACGATTTTATCGAGTCGCTGGATAAATTCACGCCCGAATATGCAGAGAAAATTTCCGGCGTGCCCGCCGGGGATATTCGCAAGGCGGCGCGCATGTATGCAAATGCAGGGAAAGCGGCCATCTATTGGGGTATGGGCATCTCGCAACTCTCCCACGGGACAGCTTCCGCGCTGGCGTTAATCAACCTTGCCTTTCTTACCGGTCATATCGGGCGTGAGGGTACGGGTTTAAATCCCTTGCGCGGACAAAACAATGTACAGGGCGCAAGCGATATGGGCTGTATGCCCTTCCATTATCCGGGTTACATGCGTGTGGATAATCCTGAGAACCGGGCCAAATGGGAGAAAGCCTGGAATATCGAAGAGGGCGGGTTGAGTCTCAAGCTCGGTCTGACGACCACTGAAATATTAAGTCATGCGCATGAAGGCGGTATCCGCTCACTGTACATCATGGGTGAGAACCCGATGATGTCCGAACCGAATTTGAATGAAACCCGCAAGCACATGGAACAGCTGGAATTTCTGGTTGCCCAGGATATTTTCATGAATGAAAGTGGAGCCTTCGCAGATGTGTTCCTGCCCGCGACTCCCTTTGCCGAAAAGGATGGAACCTTCTCCAATACGGATCGCCGCGTACAGCGTGTGCGCGCGGCCCATGCCCCGCGCGGACAGGCACGAGTGGATTGGCAGATCATTTGCGATGTGGCCCAGCGCATCGAATCGCGACTTGGAGTTGCTTCTGCTTACTGGAAATATTCCAACCCTGAGGAAATTCTGCGCGAGATGGGGAATGTGAATTCGGATTATGCCGGCATCACATATGACCGCATTGATAAAGTTGGCCTGATCTACCCTGTGCCGGACCTGACTCATCCGGGCACGCCAACCCTTTTCACAGAATCGTTTCCGCGCGGCCGCGGAAAATTCCATGCATTGGATTATGTCCCGGTGAATGAAGAACCCAGCGACGAATATCCCTTTATTCTTACCACCGGGCGGGTGTTGGAACACTGGCATGGCGGTTCGATGACCCGGAATTCCGTACTGAATGATGCCTACCCGGAGGCACGCGTGGAGATGCACCCGGCCGACGCCGAAATTCATGGAATTCGAAACGGTGACCCGGTCAAAGTCCAAAGCAGACGCGGGGAAGTCATCCTGAGGGCAACGGTCACCGAAAAAACGTCAGTGGGTGTGGTTTTCATTCCATTTCATTTTGCGGAGGCGGCAGCCAATTTACTGACCAATGACGCGTTGGACCCGCAGGCCAAGATTCCTGAATTTAAAGCCTGTGCTGTTCAAGTTTTTTCAGCGCAGGAAAATGACCTTCCCCGGGCGGATGTAATTCTGAACAGGGGCAGATATTAACAATAACAATAAGGCCTTGATCATTCGTCAAGGTCTTATTGTTTGAAATGATGCTTTGCGGCCCATTTTGTAATTAAAGTAAAATTATCTTCAGTCCGTCCATGAAGAAAAAATCCTTTTTTGTTTTCCCCCGAGACACCCAGGAATCCCTGTCAGGAGATTTGTTGCGTTCGCTTGCACTTGGTCTGCTGATTATTTCATTTTTGTTTATCCTGATCTCCCTTTTCTTTTTTCGCGAGTTGATTACACGTGCAGTCATCCTGGGCGGGAATGCGATCGTTATCAGCCTGGTCATCCTGTGGATGATTCGGCGCAGCTTGCTGCGCCAGGCTGGAGTTATGTTTGTGGCTTTTTTGTGGCTGATGATATCCTTTGCAGCCTACCGCACCGGCGGTTTGATAGCCCCGATTATGTTTGGTTATATGGCGGTCATCCTGATCGGTGCCCTGGTGTTGGGGAATGCCAGTGGATTTGTGCTGGCGGCGTTGAGCGTGGGTTTTGGCGGATACCTGACCTATGCAGATGCGAGCCAAAGCCTGCCAGAGGCTACGCAATACTCCGCAGCAGCCCGTCTGTTCATCTATGCATTTTTCTTTTTTTTAATCCTCCTTCTTCAAAAAGCTGCGGTGGACACCACCAGGAATGCCATCTTGTGGGCCCAATCCAGCGAGACCCAATACCGTTCCTTTCTTGAGAACATTTCAACCGTTACCTATATCAATGATGTTTCTCCGCAGACGTTAACCACTTATGTCAGCCCGCAGGTGAAGAATGTTTTGGGGTATGCGAGTGAGGAGTTTCTGGCTAACCAGACTTTATGGATGGAACTTATTTATTCAGAAGATCGCGAGGCAGTGCTTGCGGAAAATGTGAGAACATCCGAAACAGGCGATCCCTTTGTGATGGAATATCGCATGCAGGCAAAGGATGGCGGCGTTGTTTGGGTGCGCGATGAGGCCGCCTTGATTCGGGATGAGAACGGAGACCCGCGTTACTGGCTCGGGATTTGGACGGATGTGACAGAGAGAAAGAAATCGGAAAAGCTGCAGAGCGATGCGGTGGCCGCCCTGACCAAGCGTACGAATCAACTTCAGACGGCGAGTGAGATCTCCGGTGCGGCATCGTCCATGCTCGACCTCAATGAGTTGCTGGCGATGGTGGTCGAATTGATCCGTTCGCATTTTGAGTATTATTATGTCGGCATTTTTCTGGCTGACGAAAATCATGAGACCCTGACTTTGCAGGCGGCCACCGGCGAAATGGGACGTCAGATGTTGCTCTCGCAACATTCACTGCCTGTTGGCAACTCCTCCATGGTCGGTTGGTGTGTTGCCAATGATGAGGCCCGAATCGCGCTGGATGTGGGCAAGGATGCGGTCAGGTTTAAGAACCCAATTCTGCCCTTAACCCGCTCGGAACTTGCACTTCCTTTGCGCGCCCGCGGACAGGTGATCGGAGCCATGACGATTCAATCCGCCCGGGAGGCAGCCTTCACGGATGCTGACATTACCGCCCTGCAAAACATGACGGACCAGGTGGCGAATGCCATCGAGACCGCCAGACTATTTAAGGAGCGTTCACAGTTGATCAAAGAGCTCGAAACCAAGAATGCCGAACTGGAACGTTTTACCTACACAGTTTCACATGATTTGAAGTCGCCATTGGTGACCATTCGTGGTTTTTTGGGGTATTTGCGTCAGGATGCTCAAAAAGGGGATCTGGCTCATTTTGATCAGGACCTTGCCCGTGTGATCCAGGCCACGGAAACGATGCAGAACCTATTAAATGACCTGTTGGAACTTTCCCGGATCGGGCAGATCATCAATTCCCTCGAAAATGTTGCATTTGCTGATATTGTCCAGGAAGCGTTGAATCTGGTGATGAATCCAGATCACTTTCAAAAGATACGGGTGGAAGTGCATGAATCGCTGCCGATCATCCAGTGTGATCGAACGCGGATCGTGGAAGTGGTTCAAAACCTTGTTGGGAATTCCATGAAATTCATGGGTAACCAGCTGAATCCACTGATTCAGATCGGTCTCGTGGATATTGAGGTTCAGCCCGGTTTTTCCACATTCTTTATTAAAGACAATGGGATTGGGATCGAACCGCAATTCCGGGAGCGGGTATTTGGTTTGTTTAATCGATTAGGTAATGACCAGGATGGCACCGGAATTGGGCTGACCCTGGTCAAGCGGATCGTGGAGGTCCATGGCGGAAGAATTTGGCTGGAATCTGAGGGCAGAAACAAAGGGACCACCTTTTATTTTACGCTTGCCAATGCTCAATCTTCAAAAGCTTGACCGCCCTGTTTAGCATGCAAAGACCTTACTTTGTTCCCCTGACCGAGCTTCGAAAGGAGCTTGTTGTCCTCAATTCCCGATTTATCACCACGATTGCCCCTGCGTTTGGCATTGACGAAGCCCGGGCATTCATGGCCCGCATCCGACGGGAGTTTCCTGACGCTTCGCATCATGTGCCTGTTTATGTGATTGGCGGAGGAAATACAGTAACGGAATATTTTTCCGATGATGGTGAACCGGCCGGGACTTCGGGCAGGCCGGCCCTGGCGGTGCTGCGGGGCAGCGGCCTTGGGGATGTGGTGCTGGTCATTACGCGTTATTTTGGCGGAACACTATTGGGAACAGGCGGGTTGGTCAAAGCGTATACCGAAGCTGCCCAGTTGGCGGTAAATCAAGTCGCACGGGGAAAAAGAATGGAAGTTTATATAGCCATGGTAGCCTTCCCGTACAATATGTTGGAAAGATTGCGACTGGTTGCAGCCCGAAGGCAGGGTTCCGTGCTGGGAGAAGATTTCGGCGCAGACATAACCATGACTGTTCGCTTTCCAGTGGATTCTTTCGACGCCTTTCAAAATGATCTCCGTGAGCTCAGCGCCGGCAAAATTCAGGCAGAGGTTATTGAGGTGAAAGAGATGGTCGTGGCAGTTTGAAAGTTTGAGGTTGATTTACAAATTCTTCTGCATTTTCGTCATCCAATTCCGGCTCTTTGTTCTTAGAATGGCAACATTCAATCACCTCTGCCGACGACGGGCAGTTATCGATCTGATTGGGCAGATCGGGAAGAGACCGGGCAATTCCCGATGGAAGCCTTGAAAAACCTGGCCATTATCATGGCGGTCAGTGCGGCTTGTTTGAATACAAGCCGGTGGATGATCCTGAAAAAGACTCCTGTGGGATTAACTGGATGGTCATTAAAAAGAATCACTCTGCAGACACATTAAATGAAGGGCGATTCCTTTTACAATATCTACACAATTTCCCCGCATTTTTATGACCGGAATTATCAGAAACCCCATAAAATCAATCCTCTGAAGGAGGCATTATGACTGATGAAATTGTGAAGACCTCAACCGGCCAGACGAAAACGAAAATATGGATGGACATTCTTATTTTTATTGTTTTTCTGGTCATGATGGAACCGCGTTCAAGCGGACTTGCCGTTCATGAATGGCTGGGATTGTCCATGCTGGCGACGATCACTGTTCACCTGCTCTTAAGCTGGGAATGGATTATCGAAATTACCCGGCGGTTCGCTGGAAGGCTGGGCCTTCAAAACCGGCTCAATTATATTTTAAACTGGCTGCTCTTTATTGATGGAACCCTTCTGATGATATCGGGGATCATGATCTCTGAAGTTGCGCTCCCGTATCTTGGAATCAAGCTTCCAATCGGATTTGCATGGAGACGCCTGCATGACATGTCTGCAAATATCGTACTGTTGCTGCTGGGTGTCCATACGGCTCTGCATTGGAATTGGATTGTGAACACATTTAGTAAATATTTAATCCAGCCATTTAAAAACCTCTTCTCCTTGAAGGCAGGGAAGGATGGTGCCAAATGAGAACTTTGGGACGTATTCTTGCCCTTGGATTGGTATTTTCCGTTGTGACAGCGTTGATCGTGATAATCGTCAATGCGAGCGGCGCAAACGCCCCCGGTTTTGGGGACGGCCCTCAATTTCGCCCGGGTGGCGGAGGAGGCGAGGGATTTAGGCCTCCTTTTGATGGAAACAGACCCGGTCAGGGCAGGGAAGAAGGCCGGGAAGCAGGAGAATTTTGGTTGTTGGGACCGATCAAGAATGTCGCTGTGATCGGTTTGTTGGTGACAGCCATCGTGTGGCCGAGGAGCATTGCAAGAAAAAACCGGAAACGGCTTGCGCCTTGATCGTTGAGGTGGGGTTCTCCAATAAGAAAAGGTGTCCGATTCCGGACACCTTTTCTTATTTTCTTAGTGGAGAGAATTGAATGTAATTTAGGATGGTAATAGAATATGGACTGCCAGGCCCTTGCCTTTTTGGCTTTCGGCCCAGACCCTTCCGTGATGCATTTCAATGATGGATTTGGCAATCGCCAGCCCCAGGCCTGAGCCGCCTTCATCGCGGGTGCGCGAGGAATCTGCCCGGTAGAATCGGTCAAAAAGATGGGCGGCATCCCCGGGGGAAACCCCCTCGCCGTTGTCTTGAATTACGATTTCAATATTTCCATTTTTCTCAATGCTGGCAATGAGTACGCGCCCATTCTCGGGTGTATAGCGAAGCGCATTTTCAAGGATGTTGGTCAACACCTGCGTGAAACGGACCGGGTCAAGATTTGCCCGCAGGCTGGCCGGGGCAGGCTCGAGGTCAAGAGCGATGCGTTTCTGATTGAAATGAACCATGTAATGAGATTTGAGATCGCCCAGGAGTTTGTTGATCTCAACGCTTTGGAAATCCATCGAGAGTTCCCCGGCGTCGGCAAGGGAGAGAGTCCGCAGATCGTTGACGAGTTGTTCGAGGCGGCCCGCCTCCTCGCGGATGATCTCAAAGTTTTCCCTGGAAGGCGGCAGGACACCATCGTGGACTCCTTCGGCGTGGCCGATGATGAGGCTGAGCGGTGTGCGCAATTCGTGGGCAATGTCGGCGGTCATTTGTTTGCGAAGATTGAAGGAGCGGGCCAGATCGTCGTTCATTTTGTTGAAGGAGGACGCCAGTTCGCCGATCTCATCACGGGAACGGACCGGGACCTGCTGGCCGAATTTGCCACCAGCCATTTCGTGCGTGGCCCGGGTCAACTCGCGAATGGGGCGGCTGATGGTGCGTGATAGAAAGGTTCCGAAGATGGAAGCCAGGATGATCGTGCCAATGGCGGTCACAAGCAGGGAGAGGTCCAGGCGTTTGATGAATTCATCCCCCATGGGATCCCTTCGATCCGGCGGTCTTTCGATTAACAAATACCCAATGGTCTGCGAGCTCGATTGAATGGGCGTGGCTGTCTTGAGAATTTCTGCGTTGACCGTGTCGCCGATTTTGTGGGCGAAACTTTCCATGACGACGATGCCTTTGGCATCGGTCACGCAAAAATTCGAAGGCCGGTCTCCTTGTGGACCGAACTGCATGGCGGTTTGACCCAGATAGGCCCGGTCTACCTGATCCCAGGTGTTATTGATTTCATAATATCTGGCCAGTTCGGTCGCCAGTTCGGTTTCGTATTGGTTGGAAAGAAACTTGTCAAATTCGCGGTTGGTGGAAAAGCGCGTGGATGCCACCACCACGAAAATGCTGATGAGGCTGACGGCAAGAAAGGCCAGGATCAATTTTGAGGTCAGGGATCGCATGGGTCAACCTTTATTGAGGCGATAGCCAACCCCATACACTGTTTCAATGTGAAGGGGTTTGCGCGGGTCGGATTCGATCTTGGCCCGTAGATTTTTGACATGAGTGTCGATGGTCCGTTCATAGCCTTCGTAGCGGACTCCCTGGATCACGTCCAGAAGGTCAAGCCGGGAAAACACCCGCCCGGGCGTGGTCATGAGTGCGGCCAGCAGGTCGAATTCAGAGGGTGTCAGGTCTGTGCTGCGCTCGCCCACGAATACTTCGCGGCTGTCGCGGTCCAGGGTGATATCCGCCACCCGCAAGGTTTTTCCCTTGGGTTCGGATTTCCCCGCGCGGCGGAGCACATTGCGGACACGCGCCATGAGTTCGCGTGGTTTGAAGGGTTTGGCCACATAATCATCCGCGCCAAGTTCAAGTCCGATCACCTTGTCGTCATCCTCCACTTTAGCGGTCAACATAATAATAGGGGTGTCGCGCCCGGTGCGATGGGTACGCATGAAGTCATAGCCGTTCATCTCCGGCATCATAATATCCAGGATGATCAGATCCGGTTTTTCCTTCCGGGATACATCCAGGGCTTCTTTGCCATTGTAGGCGGTGACCACGCGGTAGCCTTCCTGGGTCAGGTAGCTTTGCACGAGGGATACCAGGCGTTTTTCATCATCAACGATCAATACAGTTTGAGGCATGTTGTCTTCTTTTGTCAAAGGTTGAAATTCAAATATCGATGGAATGAATTATGCCACAAGGTCACCTGCCGGGGTTGTGAAGGAAATGTGTGGATTTTCCCGGGCCATATCGGGCATCCCGCCTTCGGGGAATCCTCCCTGTATGTATCCGGTGCCGTTTCCTCCCGGACCGAAGGCCTGCCCTGTCTGCGATGAAGCAGATGTGCCGCTGGTATTGTCTTTGCATCAAAGACCAGTATATGTATCGGATGTAAAGGCAAGGTTGTGGAATGAAGAAGACATTATGTGATTAAAAGACAATCGCCTTTTTGCAAGGCGATTGTCTTTTTCAGATGGAGCATTGCGGCCGAATCACTTCTTTTTCTTCGCCGCCGGTTTTTCTTCAATGGGAGCGATTTCAGCTTCCGGAACCTTCATAAATTTCCAGCCACTATTCTGATAAAGCTTGTAGGCTCCCCAAAGAATCAGGGCAAGGATCAACACATGAAAGAGACCGAAAATGGGTGAGAGCCATGACCCTCCGCGCCTGTGTTCAAAACCATCGCGCCCGAAACTTCCATGGTTGAATCTCTGCATCAGATGCGGATTGTCTCCGGCCTGACCGTGGAAATTCCCTTCATAGCCGCGCATGTGCCCGAAAGGTGGAAATTGTCCCTGGATTTGACCGGCATTTGTTGTCGCAAAGCGCGCGCTTTGCATGACACCCATTCGAAAACTTACGCCTGCCACACCTGTGAGAACCACCAATGTAAGCAGGATGGTCAGAGTAACCCAAAGCCATTTCTTACTTTTCATATTTACCTCCGATTTGTAAACTTGACTTTATTTTCCCACCTGCAGATAAAATGAAAGTGAAGAGAATGTGTGGTAATTATGTGGGTTCATCCGGGGCCATGACAATATTACGACCCTTCTTCTTTGCCTCATATAGCGCATCGTCGGCCGCCTTGATGATCTGTTCCAGGGATCTTCCATGGAATGGATAGGTCGCTATCCCCGCAGTAAAGGTAATTTGAAGCTGCAGCTGTTCATGTGGAATTCGCAGGTCCTCCATGGCCTTCCGCCATTGGTTGACACGCTTAAAACCATCCTTTAGATTTGTCTTATGGAGAACGATCAGGAATTCATCCCCCCCATATCTGCAGATAATGTCATCGGTCCTGGTCAGTTCACGAAGCTTTTCGCCTAGCAGGACCAGGGCCTTGTCTCCAACGGCATGACCGTGGGTGTCATTAAAGACCTTTAAGTTATCCATGTCCAGGAGGGCGATTGTGACCTGGTAATCCTCCCTGGCAGCGCGGGCAAGTTCCATTCGCAGACCCTCCTCCATATATCGACGGTTATGCAAGCCGGTCAATGGGTCGTGCAAGGCCTGCTGGCGCAGGATGATCTGCAATTGCTCAATTTCCGAGAGCTGAAGGCGAAGCTGTTCGTTTGCTTGCTGAAGGTTGTCCTCGGCGATTTTGCGCTCTGTAATATCCCGGTTGCTGCCCCGTGTGCCCGTAAAATTTCCGCTTTCATCGAACACTGGCTGGCAGATGTGATTGATCCAGCGCTCCACGCCATCGGCGCGCTGGATGCGGAATTCGATCTCTCCGGGGGTTTTATTTTGCTTTGTTGCGACTGAGTGCAGCAGGTAATGCTGCCGGTCGTCGGGATGAATGATGCGTTCGACAAGGCCTGGATTCTTGATGAACTCGGTGGCGTCCCAGCCGGTGATGCGTTTGCAGGAGGGGGAAATGTAAATAAAACGGTCGTTCGGCGCCTGCCAGAATTCCCAATCGAAGGTGTTGTCGGCAACAATGCGATAACGCGCTTCACTTTCCCGAATCTGTTCCTCCACCCATTTGCGTTCCGTGATATCCCGGACGGTAACCATAAAGGCAATCGATGCTCCGCTCCGGTTTTTTATGAGGGAGGCGCTTACTTCCGCAATGAACGGGTCTCCGTTCTTTTTTAGAAGGGTGAATTCGATGTTCTTGATCATCCCGCTCTGCAGGGTAAGCTGCATATATTTTGTAGCGCGGAGGATTTCCTTTAAGGGTAACAAGGTAAAGGCTCTTTTGCCGATCAATTCCCCGGGGCTGTCATATCCATGCAGGCTGGCTGTTTGAGGGCTGCAAAAAATCAGCCGGCCTGTCAGATCTACCACTGCGAATGAATCGGACGAGGTCTCCAGAATGGTGCTGTATACCAATTCATCAAGATGGCTGGCAAGCTTGTTTCCCCCCACGCGTGCGGGGGAAGGTCTTATCAGAAAGTACTGAATGGCGGCAAAAATGACAATGCCGATAAAAAGGCCTGTGAAAAAAAATAATATGCCGGTAGTATTTCCCCAAGGGATGAATTTCCACAATAAAAACAACCCTGTTAACGTCAGACTGACGATGATTAACAGGGTGAAGGTCTTTCTTGTCTTGGATGAATTGATCATGGGTCTTTTACTATCCGCAATTATACGACACCCTGTGCGGAAAATGCACTTACGATTTCCAAACAAAAAGAGGCCTGGCGTTGAAGTCAGGCCTCTTTTTGACCGGTGTTCGGGTTTATTTCTCCAACATCATACTGGTTTCTTCATTGAGCCAACGACGTCCGTCGCGAGCCAGGAGGTCATATCCCTCAGGGGGGCCCCAACTACCTGGTTTGTAAGCAGCCAGGGGCGGAGTCTGATGCGCTTCCCACGTCTGAAGAATGGGATCGATCAGCGACCAGGCAGTCTCCACTTCGTCTGCACGGGTAAAGAGGGCTGCGTCGCCTTGCAGGGCATCCAGAAGAAGCCGTTCATAAGACTCCGGGATGGCTGTTTGTCCAAAAGCTTCGGCGTAGTGAAACTCCATATCCACGGAGCGGGTTTCAGAAACGGTGTCGGGAGCCTTGGCCTCGAAACGTAAATGAACGCCTTCGTCAGGTTGCAGGTACAGAACCAGAATGTTTGGTTTCATCGTTTGCATCGGGAACATCGCCAGGGGCGGTTCCTTGAACTGAATGATGATCTGGGATTGTTTTTCCGAAAGATTTTTTCCGGAACGCAGATAGAATGGGACTCCCTTCCAGCGCCAGTTGTTGATGAAGAGACGCAGCGCGGCGTAGGTGGGCGTGGTGGAGTTGGGTTTGACTTCGGCCTCGTCGCGATAGCCCTTATATTGCGCACGGACCGTGTTCGCCGAAACCTGTTCGGGCGTCATCGGCTGAATCGCGCTTAGCACTTTCACTTTTTCATTGCGGAGATGCGCAGCGCTGAAGGAGGCAGGGGGTTCCATGGCGACCAGGGTCAGCAGCTGTAATAGATGGTTTTGAAACATATCCCGCAATACACCCACGCCATCGTAAAAACCGGCCCGGTGTTCCAGACCCACTTTTTCAGCCACGGTGATCTGCACATGGTCGATATAGTGACGGTTCCAGATCGGCTCGTAGATGGTGTTGGCAAACCGTGTGAAAAGAATATTCTGCACGGTCTCCTTCCCAAGATAATGATCGATGCGGTAGATTTGATTTTCGTTCAGGGCCTTGTGGACCTGGTGATTAAGTTGGACCGCGGAGGCAAGGTCGGTACCAAAGGGTTTCTCGAGTACGACCCTTCTCCAGGCTCCGTTCTCTTTCAGCTGACCGGAGGCATCCAGATTGTCGATGATCGCAGGGAAGAGGGTTGGGGGCAGGGCCATGTAAAAAAGCCGGTTTGCTTCGCCATTTTCAAGCTTGGATAGATATTCGGCAAGTTTGGTGAAATCCGCCTTTTCCGTGTATTTTCCGGGCAGATAGAAGAGATTTGGCGCGAAAATGTTCCATTCCTCATCTGTGAACGCAAAGTTGGCGTGTTCCTTTACGCCGGCACGTAGATGTTCGCGGAATTGTTCATCGGTAAATACGGTCCCGCCGAACCCGACGATGTGGAATTTTTTGGGTGTGCGCCGTTTGCGGAACAAGTTAAACAGGGAAGGGATCAACTTGCGCTGAGTCAGGTCGCCGGAGGCGCCAAAGATGATGATGGTCGTTAGTAAACCATTATTGGATGGGTTGTTCATATTGAACCTGTAAATTTTCACCGCCAAGACTGCCGGGAATGCGAAGAAAACCTTTGATCTTCTTCGCGCCCCTGGCGTTCTTTACGGTTCAAAAAGTCTATTCTGCTTTCTTGATGGCATGTCCGCCGAATTGATTGCGCAGCGCGGCCAGCATGCGGGCTGGGTAGTTTTCCTCATCGCGGCTGGCGAAGCGCATTTGAAGTGCCAGGGTGATAATGGGTGCCGGAACGTCCAGGTCGATCGACTCAAAAACAGTCCAGCGGCCTTCACCGGAATCAGCCACCCAGGGCTTGATGTCTTTTAATTCAGTGTCTTCATCCAGGGCATTGGCGGCCAGGTCCAACAGCCACGAGCGGACCACACTTCCGTTCTGCCAGATATGTGAAATCTGGGAAAGGTCCAGGCCGAATTCCTTCTTGGCTTTCAGGATGCCGAAGCCTTCGGCAAAAGCCTGCATCATGCCGTACTCAATCCCGTTATGGACCATTTTGACATAGTGACCGGCGCCGTGCGGACCCACCCGTCCCCAGCCCAGTGCTTTTCCCGGTGCAAGGGTTTCGAAGATCGGACGCAGTTTTTCTGTGACCTCGAGCTTGCCGCCGATCATCAGGCTGTATCCTTCGGTAAGACCCCAAATGCCCCCGCTGGTTCCGCAGTCGACAAACTCAATGCCTTTGGCTTCCAGCATGGCGGCGTGGGAGATCGTTTCCTTATAGTTGGAATTGCCGCCGTCGATGATAATGTCGCCTTTTGTTAACAAGGATGCGACTTTTTCAATAGTCTCAGTCGTGGTTTTGCCGGAAGGGACCATCACCCAGACCACTTTTGGTGATTGGCTCAACTTGCCGACCGCCTCCTCCAGGGAGGAGGCGCCTTCTGCGCCAAGTTTGATCGCAGATTCCACGGTCTCTTTGGTGCGGGCGTACCCAACCACACGATGGCCGCCGCGCGATAAACGCGTGGCCATGTTCAATCCCATTTTTCCTAAACCTACCAAAGCTAATTCCATTTTATAAAACTCCTTTTTGTAAACAGACTTCCGAAGTCTGTTTTTATAAAAGACTTGCGGCTGCTTCATCCACAAACCAGATGATCCTGCCGTCCTGCGGGCCGATCCGCTGGACAGGCAGCTCGGCGGGAAGATGCGGGCCGTTGAGCACCTTCTTCAATGTTTCCGCCTTGCTTTTTCCAACAGCGAGGATGAAGATGGTGCGGGCATCGTTGAACACATTCTGTGTAAGAGTCACCCGATTGGCAGGCCGATCTTGGTAGTTGGCAACCACGGCCAGTGTCGGTGAGTCCACGGCAACCGGGGAGCCGGGAAATAGGGACGCAGTGTGCCCGTCGTCACCCATGCCCAGCAGGACGAGGTCAAAACGCGGCCAGCGCAGGGGCGGTTCGGCGAATTTTTTCAAGATGGCGGCATATTCATTTGCGGCCGCGGCAGGCTCGAGGTCCGATTGGATGCGATGGATATTCGTCGCACTGATCCTGTCGAACCAGATTTTTTTTGCCTGCCCGTAACTATTTCCGGAATCCTCGACGGGAACACACCGTTCATCCCCCCAAAAAAAATACATGCGCGACCAATCCAGCTTTTCGACCGCGAGCTTGTCATATAATTTCATGGGCGTATTGCCGCCTGAAAGGGCTGCGAGAAATCGTCCGCGCTGTTGAATGGCTTCGTTCGTGATTTTGATGAATGAGAATTTTGCAGCTTCGCTTAACTCGTCGAGGTTCGAAAACTTTCTAATGACGACATTCGATTTCATAGCTGGCGATTGTAACCCATGTGGACTAAAATTTGACCCATGACCCGGATTAATTTAAAGAAATTGCAGGCGCATCGCGCACGGACCTTTGGCCTGCCTCCCGCCAAAAGGCTTTCGTCTCCATCCCAGGCATTGACATTCATCAACAAACGCGGCTTCGTGTATTTCTGGCCGATCAAGGGTATTAACCTGCCCTCGTTGTGGACGGCTGTGGCAGGGGACCGGCCGGTGGCCGATGCACACGACGACCCCGGTCACATCACATGGGGTTGGAAGGATGGGGCTCTGGATAAGAAGATATGGTATTACGGCAAAATATTACGCGGCAAAGCCACCATGATCTCGCTGGAGATCGCGCCATATTTTTATGCACCTTCTGAAAACTACGGTTCACCCGCGGAGGATTATTTGATCGCCTACCAGGAGGGACGGTTGACGCAGGCTTCTAAGCAGGTCTATGAGACCCTGCTTGATCACGGAGCCCTGAATACCCTTGATTTGCGTAAAATGGCAAAGCTCTCCAATGCCCGGGATTCCGAGTTTAACAAGGCCCTTGAGCAATTGCAGCGCGATTTCAAGATCCTGCCCGTTGGCGTATCGGAGGCGGGCGCGTGGAAATATTCCCATATCTATGAAATTGTGACACGGCATTATCCTGATCTGCCGGAAAGCGCGCGGGTCATCAGGGAATCGCAGGCCCGTGCAAAATTGCTGGAGTTGTATTTTGACATGCTGGGTGCATCGGAATTGCGAGATGTGAATAAGTTGTTTGGCTGGGGAAATGAGATCGTGAAGAAGACGGTTGTGAAACTGGTGGAAAGCGGAAAGCTCGTGATGGCGGAGCATCCCAAGTCGGCGGGGGAATGGATTGCGGTGAAGGAATTAATGGAATAACGGAGATCGCCTTGATTTTTGACGGATTCCCGCCGTGGTTCAGGCATCATCCTGAAAGGAAATAAATAAATGAACAACGGATGTGCAACTTTTTCCGTCCCGGCCCGTATATCTCAAAGGACTTTTCTTTTCCACCAAAAAGTTATACACTCAATGCAGAACCCATTCAAAGGAGAATGTAATATGAATAGAACCGGTCGAACCCAGCTTGTCCTTGGCGTCATCTTAATTCTGCTTGGCGCGTGGTTCCTGCTCGACAAGAGCATGCCCGCATTCCATGCGATCTTTGAAAAATATACAGTTTTTCCCTTTAATATGTTTTTGATCGGGGCGGTGATCTTCATCATCGGCCTGGTCACCGGACAGCCCGGCCTGTCCGTGCCGGCGGCGGTGGTTGCCGGCCTGGGCGGCATCTTCTATTATTTTCAAAATATCGGAAGCTATGCAGACTGGTACATGTGGTTTCTGGTTCCCGGGTTTGTGGGGATTGGTTCGATCCTGGCCGGATTATTGGGAGACAACACCGCCCATAATATCAAACGCGGTTTGAATACCATGGTGGTCAGCGCGGTGCTTTTCCTTGTCTTTTCATCCTTATTTGGTGGATGGGATATGCTTGGAAATTACGCCCCTGCGATCCTGCTGATCCTGCTTGGATTGTGGGTGTTGGGCAGCGGCATTTATCGTTCATTCCGCAACCGGGGAGGGTAATATGCGACGCAACCAGTTGGCCTGGGGTGTAATACTCCTTTTGGTGGGTGGATTGATGCTTGCCAACGCAATGGGGATCAAGCTCCCCAATGGTACTTCCCTGATGGAATTGTTCTGGCCTGCCCTGCTTATTCTTGGCGGAGCCTGGGTACTGGTTGGAGCGTTTCTGCAGGGAAGCGTGGAAAATGAAAATGCATCGATTGAACTGCTGGGTGCCGCAACGGCGGATCTGCATATCAGTCATGGCGCCGGTGAATTGAAAATTCACGCTGGCGCCGGCATGAATGAAGCCGCCCGCGGCACTTTCTCCGGCGGGCTGGATCAAAAGGTTGCTCGAAACGGAGACAGACTCGAGGTCCGCTTGAGACCCGCGCGGGACTTTATGGAATTCCCATTCTTCGGGCCCCGCAATCAACTGGACTGGGATTTGTCGTTGAATCAGGATGTTCCAACCGCTTTAAAATTAAATCTCGGAGCCAATAAATCCGATCTGGACCTGCGTGATCTGAATATTACAAATTTGGATCTGGATACCGGGGCCAGCGACACCAAAATCATTTTGCCGGCGCGCGGGCGCTTCCGGGCGGACCTCGACCTTGGTGCGGCCTCCCTTGAAATCACGATCCCGGAGGGACTCTCTGCTCGAATCCGCGCCTCTTTGGGCGCGGCCGATCTGAAGATCGATCAGTCCCGTTTCCCGCGCAACGGGGGGTATTATCAATCCCCGGATTTTGACTCTGCCGCAAATGCTGTGGATATGACAATCGATGCCGGGGCGGCTTCAATCAAGGTGAAATAAAGGAGATGGCATGAAAAAATTTGATCCGAACATTGTGCTTGGTTTTTTGCTCCTGGTGGGCGGAGGACTGGTCCTTGCGCAGACCATGGGGTATCTTGAAAATGCGAGCTCGGTTTTTTGGGGCGGTTTCTTTCTCGCGATCGGGTTGGTCTTTCTCACCCTGCTTTTCGGCGGCCATTGGTGGGGCGCCTTTCCCGGATTTACACTGGCCGCCCTGGGCGTCTTGATCCTGCTTCCGAAATCACTTGAAGATTTCGGCGGAGCATTGTTTCTGGGCGGCATCGGCCTTTCATTTTGGTATGTTTATTTCTCAAGTCGTTTGGAGAGATGGTGGGCGATCATCCCGGCCGGTGTGTTGAGTGCACTGGCTGTCATGATCGTGGTTGCCCAGCGTTTTGAAGAACTGGGAGGCGCGATCTTTCTTGGTGGTATCGGCCTGGCGTTCCTGTTCGTCTATTTCACCGAACGCCATGAACGCTGGTGGGCTTTAATCCCGGCCGGCGTTTTGATGACTCTGGCGGGCGTAACAGTTGCGGCCCAGCGATTTGGTGAATTCCAGACTGCGGGTTTCTTCTTTATCGGTCTGGCGATCACTTTCCTGCTGGTGGCTTTGCTGACGGGTATGCGCTGGGCTTACTGGCCTGCCCTGGCTTTGGCTGTCATGGGCCTGCTGGGTATAGCCTCGCTTCTGGAATATGCCAATTATTTCTGGGCGGTTGCCTTGATGGCCTGTGGCGGATTGTTGCTCTTCAAATATTTCACAAACAAAGTATGATTTCTGCATGTGTCAAAAGAGCCAGCCCGATCGGGCTGGCTCTTTTATTTGCCATTTGGATTTCCCTTATTTTTCCTCGATCACATTGATGCCCGGAAAGAACTGATGAACCGTACCGGCCACCCAGCCATGCAGTGTCGAAGGCAGCAGGGGACAGTTCAGGCAGGCTCCGCCCAGACGAACCTTTAAGTTATTTCCCTCAAAGGATACGAATTCCACCGTGCCGCCGTGGAATTGTTCCACATAAGAACTTAATTTATCGATCAATCCCCGTAATTGGTCTTCCTGGCTGATGCGATCTCCTGTTACCATTGCTGACTCCTATTTGTCTAACTAATCGGAATTCAAAATGGATTGTGCCTGGGCGTGTGCATTTTTCCAACGGGAGGATACGATGTTTGCGAGACGGTCCACCAGAATTTTACCCGTTTCGGGCTGGCGGCGGATTAAAGATTGCAGGTTGTTGCCTTTGATGCGGACGGATTCAATTGCGGTTTCGCTCAAAATGCTGGAGGTATAGTTACCGCTTCCGACCACTGCGGACCAGCCAAACACATCCCCGTCCCGAAGCCGGGTCAGGATGATGGACGAACCATCATAAGGCTTGTAGTGAATTGCAACAATGCCTTTGATGAGAATGTAAAGGAAATTTGCCGGCTCGCCTTGTTTGAAGATCACAGTGTCGGGTTGGGAGTGATACGGCTCGAATAGTGTTTTTAACAGGTCTATTTGAGCAGGTTCGAGATCCATGAAGAGCGGAATGGAGGGCAGAGTTTCCAGCATATTATTATCCGATATTAATCAAGGTCTGGACAACTTTCCAGTACCAAACATCCTAAACTCAATGACATTTTTCCTTTATTTATAAGCTCGAAGGTTGGCCTCGGTTATACTTTGTGAAAAGAGTAATTATTTCTTCCCCGGATGCGTCAAAGGTGTTATGACTGAATTGCACGAATTATCTTCACTTGAAAAACTATTGCTTGGCATCGATCAGCCTGATCGCAGGGAT
Source organism: Chloroflexota bacterium (assembly GCA_021414245.1). GTDB lineage: Bacteria > Chloroflexota > Anaerolineae > Anaerolineales > Villigracilaceae > Villigracilis. The sequence goes on along the minus strand of JAIOOU010000017.1, from coordinate 302,757 downwards.
TTTTCGGAGCCTTTGCATCAAAACATGCCTTGTCCACAATGCCGGCTTGGAATCCTGGAATACAATGGCTTGCTGCAACTGGAATGTCCGGCATGTGGATTCGTCAATGCAGAAGGCGGAGGCTGTACCTGATGAAAGACCTCTTGCTCCGTGTGAGTAATTTACTGGATGAGAAAAATGACCCGCAAAAACAATAAGGTCCCCGCCCGTTTTTATGGAATGATGATGATGGGTTCCGGCCTGGTGGCAATTGGGGTGATGCTGTACATCCTTTTGTACAACTCTCCTGCTGCTGCCACTCAGAATCTTTCCGCTCTTCCGACAAATGTGAATTTTCCCGCTCCGGAGCTGGATCTTTTTGATCTCTCCGGCAACCCGGTTTCGTTGAAAGACAACCTTGGAAGCGTGGTGCTGGTCAACCTTTGGGCCACCTGGTGTCCTCCATGCAAGGAGGAAATGCCGGCTTTGCAGGCATTTTACGAGAAGTACAGGGCCGATGGATTTGTTTTGGTCGCGATCGATCAAGAGGAGACTCTAGATGTGGTGCAGACCTTTGTGAAGGATTACGGGCTGTCTTTTCCAGTCTGGCTGGATGAAAATTATCAGGCCCAGAGAGTATTTAATACCATGAACCTGCCAAGTTCCTATGTTATCGATCGCAAGGGCCAGGTGCGCTTGATGTGGATCGGGGCGATTTCCCGGGGAAATCTTGAGAAGTATGTATCCGAAATTATCAGGGAATAGATCATGGAGGTTGTGATCGATTGGAAGGGGGGGATGGCGTTTGAAGGCTTGGCCGATTCCGGTTATTTACAGAAAATGGATGCGGACAGCCTGGCTGGCGGAGATGCTGGTGCAGTCAGTCCAATGGAGCTGATCGCATTTGGGCTGGCGGGTTGTACCGGCATGGAGGTCGTTTCGATTCTGGTAAAAAAGAGACAACCGGTGCTTGATTTTCAGATAAAAGTTAATCTGGACAGGGCTGGGGAGTATCCGATGGTCTTCTCCAATGCAGTCATCGAATATATTGTGACCGGCGAAAACGTGGCGGAGGCTGCGTTAATTCAAGCCATGAAGCTGTCAGCGGAAAAATATTGTCCGGTTCAGTCCATGTTGAGCAAGGCCTTTCCGATGGAGATGCGCTATAAAATATTAAAGGAGAATGGGGGAAAAGTGTCCGCCGAGGGACGTTTTATTCCGAAACCTGTCGCAGGTGGATAAATTGTCAGGGTGAATCCGAGCTTATTGAACTGAATGCAGACGAGCAGTCGCAGGCGATGACCGTCTGGTTTCCTTTAGTAAGGGTGCCCAGATAAACTTTGCCGCCGTTATGGGTGACCCATCCGCTCATTTGGAAGGGAATGGCGCTGTCTGCAACGATCCATTCGCCGTTATATTTTCGGGCAATATGGACATGTGTCCCGGTGGCATGGCCGCCTGCGCAGGAGGGATAACCGATAAACTGGCCAACTTGTACTTCCGTCCCAAGCGGGATTCTCTGATCTTCAGCCAAGTGAAGATAGTAGATGACCCAACCGGTCCGTTCATCCCCGTCCTTATCCAGATCCAATGCAACTCCATCGATCCCGGATCGAACGATCAGGCCGGAGGCCATTGCAGTTGCAAAATTATCCTTGCCCGGCGGCACACAGCCAGACTTCTCGGCAGGTGGCGCAAAGTCCACGGCGGCAAAGGGTTCACCCGAACCCCAGCCGGTATGCGGTCCACCGGTATAGGACCAGGTCTGGTTATTCGGGAAGGGAAGTGTAAATTCGGGTTGTTGCAGGCTGCCGGGAATCAGCACGAATGAGTCGTTCCAAGGATTGCCGAAAAACTTTTCGTATGTCTGGATCAAGCCTCCAGGTCCGGTGGCGAGCATGTATTGTTCGCCGGAAAACATTTTGGAATAGTAGAAATACAGACCCGCTGAAGCCGCATTCTGCCAGGGGTCGGGGCGGATCAGGATGCCTTTGACGTCTTCAAATTCAACCAGATTGCCGGCCCGCCAGCCATAGTATCCATTATTCAGGAAATTTGCTGCAAGGACCAATTGAAGATAAGGGGTTTCCCAAAAAGGACGTTTGATTCCCAGAATATTCCTGCTGACCGGTGCAACCGGGGCGGTCAGCGCGCCGCCCTGATATTCCATGACGGCCAGCAGCAGGCGCGGATTTAAGCTGTAGTTCATCGAAATATAATCGACCATTTCAGCGCCTGAACGCCATTCACCACTGGCATAGACCCGGTAGTTTTTTAACCAGCCCGGCTGTGATTCCAGGAAGGCGGCGGTATTAAAGCCGATGCTGGTGGGGCTTTCGACAAATGCGTGATCGGGGAGAATCTGAAAGGGACTTGCCCATAAGGCAACATAATAAATGGGCATTTTCATGGGCATGCCCGGCGGCATGGTCGTGGCATCGCGCGGAATTTGAGGATTGGCCTGCAGGATCTCGTCAATGGTTGTATTAAAGCGTGCCGCCAGGGAGGGTAACGTATCGCCGCTTTGCGCGTTATAGTCAACCAATTCACCCGGCGAGTAGGTGGTACGCGTCGGCAGGGGCGTTTGACTCAAAGCAGGTTGCCCCCCGATTCCATTCTGGCTTTGGGCTGGAGTGGACGATTGGCTGGAAGAGGCTGCCGGATTGCCGCAGGAACTGATGAGCAGGCAGCCGGTCAGCAGGGACAGGACCAGCTTTTGAAAACAGGAATTTTTTTTATTCATCTTTTTCGCGCATGATACTGGACCAACTTTGGCCCACGGGGTCTGCTATGACTTCCTTGTCTCCTTTAACCAGTTTCCCTTCATATGCTTTTTCGCCGGCCACCACACGCCAACCGCTAATAATGAACGGGATCGGTCCATCTGCTGTGACCCATTCTCCGTTGTATTTTCGCGCAAAGTGAAGATGGGTCCCAGTGGAAACGCCGCCTTCACAGGAGGCATGGCCAATGCGGTCATTGACTTCCAGCCAGGTTCCGACGGAAACGCGTTCCTTTGAATCGATATGCATATAAAGGATATCCCAGCCCGTCTGCTCGTATCCGTCGCCATCCAGGTCCACCATCACCGCGCCTTCGTCTGACCGAACCACCAGGCCTGGTGCGGCTGCTGTAACCCAGTAGGGGGAAACGTCACAACCGCTGCGGCTGTTGACCGGGGCAAAATCGATCGCAGCAAAGACACTGTGGGTGGTCCCATAGATCTTGGTGCTGATCTGTCCCCAGCCGTTGTGGGGACCGCCGGTTAAGTTCCATTTTGTGCCTGGCTCAAAAGGCAGAACCAGTGGGGGCTGATTTAATGCGGGCGGAAAAATCGGATTGACCGTATCTGCCCGTGACCACGGGTCGCCAAACATTTCGGCATACACCACCGGGAATCCTGAATCGGGATTAATGATCTGCGACCACTGTGAGCGGCTGTGGACTCTTGAAAACAGATATTGAATGGCGACGGTGCCCGCATTCAACCGGGGGTCCAGGCGCAGTCTGGTCCCATCTGGAAAATCCAGGTAGGTCAGAGTCCCTGCCCGCCATCCATAGTAGGCGATCGACATGTTATTAATGGCCCAAACCATTTGAACTGTCATGCCCTTATAGTGGAAATCGTTGAAACCCATTGGATAATCAGTATGCAAAATATCCACCGGTTGGCCGCGCACCCACCGGCTCTCAAATTCAAGCAGACCGAGCAGCAGCCGGGGATTGATGGAGTTTTCGATCGCAAGACGCTCGATCGCCTGGCCGCCCGGGATCGATCCTGTTGATCCGAGGTAGTCATTGAATTTGCTCAAATAACCGTCGGCCTGCTTGATGTAATCCTCCACATCAAAATCCGAAGCGGTTCTCGAAAATATCACCTCTGCGTCCGGCATGATCTGGATATTTGGTGTGGTCGCTTCGGTGATTCGGTTTGGGATCACAAGCAAAGTTCCCGGGTCGATCAGCGTGGTCTTGGTCAGGTCTGCATCCGAGATGATCTCGGATGGATCCACCCCAAAGCGATTTGCGACCGCGGACAACATGTCACCGCTTTGTGCGTAATAAAGGAACGGGGCGGTGTCAACGGAGGCTGTATATGTCGGCTCGATCACGGGAGCCGACCCATCGGGAGTGGATATGGGAGTGGGTGTAAAAGAGGTTTCGGTTTCGATGGAAGGAGGAGTGGTTGAAGTAGGGAAAATGACCGGGTCATCCTGGACCGCAAACGGGTCCAGCGGAATTTGATTCGGATTCAGCCCGTCGGGAGTGGGTGTTGGCGGAATTCCCCAGATCGAAGGAGAGGCATTGCAGCCGGATAAAACCAGGGCGGTGGCAAGGAAAAGCGCGAAGATGCGGTTCATAATTGATTTGAATTATATCTGTCCAGATTAAGCTTTGATGAATTAATGCGAGATCTGGTTGATCTCGCTGGCACTATCCCAGGCTTCGATGGTTTGAAATCCCCGCTTAAGATAGCCGTCGTATTCCTGGCCGTCGCCGCTGGAGATCCAGCCGCCCAGATTGAAAGGCAGATTGCCATCGGCTGCAATCCATTCGCCGTTATATTTGCGGGCAATATGGACATGCGTGGCATTTGATATTCCGCCTTCGCAGGATGGATGTCCAACATCCTCACCCGTGAACAGGAAGTCACCCGGCTGTGCGCGGCCGTCCGCGGCGACATGCATATACAGGATGGTCCAGCCGGTTTGTTCGTAGCCATCATTGTCCAGATCCTGAATTAAAGCACCGTTCGAGGCACGCACAACCGGGCCATCGGCCATGGCTTTTACCCAAAAGGAACTTGTCTGGCACCCGCCATTATCACCCGCCGGAGCAAAATCCAAGGCGGCCCAGGCGGAACCGGCATCCCATCCGCCGTGCGGACCGCCGGTGAAGTACCAGGTCTGCCCGCTTGCGAAAGGCAGACTCAATTCCGGTTGTTGAATGTCGCTTGGGACCAAAGGTTCGATCGCATAATCAAAAGGGTTGCCAAAAAACACGTAATAAGTGAGCAGCAGTCCGGTCGGCCCGGAATCGGCTTCCCAGGTTGCGCGGTCGTCCAGATCGGAGAAGAAATATTGCACCGCCGCCGTTCCGGCATTAATGGAGGGATCCAGTGGGGCGATCGTTCCATCATTCAAGACCACAGTGGAGATGGCATTGGCCCTCCAAAGATAATATCCACGATTAAGATCGTTGGCTGCCCAGGTCAGCTGGCGATACAGACCATAATGTCCTTCGTCCAGCAGTCCCATGGGGTAGGAGGTATTGTATGGCGCGGAGTTTGTGACCCAGCCGCTTTGATATTCCAGCATGGCCAACAGCAGACGTGGATTAACCGAATAGTTTTGAGCCACCAGCCGGACTATCTCCGCCCCGGAAAGGGTGACGCCGCCCAGATCCTGTTCATAGGTGGATAGAAATCCATTTTGACTTTGAATAAAGCTGTCGATGTCGAAGTAAATGGAGGCGGGTCCGTAAACCAGTTCCGAATCCGGAATGACCTTGAAGGCAGGCGCCTCGCCAACTGGATTCGGAGCAGGAACGTTCAGGACCTGTCCAACCTCCAATTGGTCGGCATTGGTAATGTTATTTGCAGACATCAGTGTTTGCAGACTGATGTCATAATTCATTGCAATATCGCCGAGCGTATCGCCGCTTTGAACTGTATATTGGGTTGATTCCTGTCGCGGCGTTGGAAGGACACGCAGGCTGTCGGGAGTGGGGGTGTACACAACTTCCAGGTTGATTGGGGTAAATACGGGCGAGATCGAGACCGGTACCCGGGAGGGGGTTGGCTCTCGAGTGTTTGTGGGCGTGCTGGTTACTGTCGAAGTGGCGACACCGGGAATCGGAGTCCCGGTATTTTGAGCGATGGGTAAAAACGGATCATATGTGGGAAAGGATACCGCTTCGACATTGGATTGGGCGCAGGCCGTCAGGATCAATGCCAAACACGCCGGAATGAATGAAGTACGAAAACGCATGGGTAAGATTGTACCAAATAGCACGCGGATAAGGTATAAACAAAGAGAAAGAGGCACCGGATTTTTCCGTGCCTCCTTCAAATTAAAAACTCATTCCCTTAGCAGATCCTGGGCAGCATCTCGCCTGCAAGCATGTCCACGATGCGGGTGGTCCCGAGTGTGGTCTTCAGCAATACACGCCCGCGCGGCTCGTCGCTGACCCGGCCAATGATGACCGCATCCCTTCCATATCTTGTCAAGCGCATTGCCCTCAACACCCTGTCGGCATCCTGATTTGCCACAAAAGCAACCAGTTTGCCTTCGTTGGCGATATATAACGGGTCGAATCCAAGCATCTCGCAGGCAGAAGCAACCTGGGGGTGAATCAGAAGCGTTTCTTCATTCAAAAAAACACCCACATTGGATTGAGTGGCGATTTCGTTCAGGGTGGTGGCCAGTCCGCCGCGGGTCGGATCCCGCAGCACATGAATATTTCCACTTGCATTCAACATGGCATCGATCATATGATTAAGGGGGGCGACGTCGCTTTGTATGGAGGATTGAAATCCCAACTCGCCGCGTGCCCCCAGAACAGCTATGCCGTGGTCGCCGATCGATCCGGACAGGATGACTGCGTCGCCGGGCCGAGCCTGTTTTCCACCCAAAGTTAAATCTGCGCGGACCAGACCAACGCCGGCTGTGGTGATGTACAGCCCATCGGCTTTCCCTTTCTGCACAACTTTTGTGTCACCTGCAACGATCTGTACACCAGCCTCTTCAGCGGCAGCCTTCATCGAAGCGACCACGCGTTGCAGGGTTTCCATTGGCAGGCCTTCTTCAAGAATAAACCCTGCGGTCAGATAAAGCGGGGTTGCTCCCAGCATGGCCACATCGTTGACTGTGCCGCAAACTGCCAGCCGCCCGATGTCCCCGCCCGGGAAAAATAACGGAAAGACAACATGGGAATCGGTGCTGATGGCAAGGTTGGGATGCAGGTCGGATTCCAGATACGCGGCATCGTCGCCCGCGCGCAATGCGGGATTATCAAAAGCAGACATGAATGTTTTTTGAATTAACTGATGACTCATGCGGCCGCCTGCACCGTGTCCCATCACTACCGTTTCGGTGTGACTGAGCGCTGGCGCGCAGACCGGCCCTTCCATGGATACTGTTTCTTCAGACATAAGACCTCAAGCCCCGGCTGGTTCTGAAATCACCCGGCCGTATTTGTAATAGGCTGCGCAGGCGCCTTCAGAGGAAACCATGGTTGCGCCAAGCGGATTTTCAGTCGTACACTCCCTGCCAAAGGCGGGACAATCCTGCGGCTTGCCCAATCCCTGCAGGATCCGGCCCGCCATGCACAGGGAGGATTCCTTTGTATGAATGGAACCCACGTCAAAACGCCTTTCGGCATTGAAAGAGTCGAACTCCGGCCGCAGACACCATCCGCTCATCGGGATCATGCCGATGCCGCGCCAGGTCCGGTCGCATTCCATGAAAACTTTATCAATGGTTTTCTGGGCCGGGATCAAACCTTCGAAGGTCACGGCTCGCGGATAGGCGTTGGCGATCTCGATCCTGCCGGCTTCGAGCAATTGGACAACCTGTAGAATCCCCTGCACAATATCCAGCGGCTCGAAACCCGTGACTGCCATTGGAATGTGGAATTCCTCGAGCAGCGAAGGATATTCGTGATAGCCCATCACGGCGTTAACATGGCCAGCCAGTAAAAACCCCTGCACCCGGTTATGAGGTGAACTTAATATGGCTCTCATGGCCGGAGGCACACGCACATGCGATACCAGAACCGAATAATTTTTAAGCCCAAGCCGTTGCGCGTGAAGCACGCTCATCACATTTGCCGGGGCGGTCGTCTCAAACCCGATCGCAAAAAATACAACCTGTTTATTGGGATTCTTCTCTGCAAGCGCAACCGCATCCAGTGGTGAGTAGACCACCCGCACATCTCCGCCCTGCGCCCTGACCGAGAACAAGTCCCGACCCGAACCGGGGACACGCAGCATGTCGCCATAGGAACAAAATATCACATCGGGCTGGGATGCGATCTGGAGAGCCTTGTCGATCAGCTCCAAAGGGGTCACGCAAACCGGGCAGCCCGGTCCATGCACCAATTCAATCTCCGGAGGGAGCAGTTGATCAATGCCGTGGCGCACGATGGCGTGGGTCTGTCCCCCGCAGATTTCCATCAGAGTCCACGAACGGGTCACAGTCCGGCGAATTTCTTCGATGACGCCTTTTACACGCGGAGCGCTGCGATATTCATCGACAAATTTCATGGCTCTTGGCTGCTAGCCTCCCAATTCAGCTTCAAATCCGTCGATCTGGCGCAGCAGATCAAGTGTTTCCTTTGCGTCCGTTTCACTCAGGATGCTGATTGCAAAACCCACGTGGATGACACAATATTCACCGATCCTGGCTTCAGGCACATAACTTAAACAGGCCTCGCGGAAAATCCCGCCAAAATCCACCCTTGCCATTTGCAAACCGTCCTTTTCATGGATATCGATAATTTTTCCTGGCACACCCAAACACATGCTATCCTCGCATTCTCGCGGCGGCGATCACCGCCTGTCCCAGGGACAGGCCGCCGTCGTTTGTTGGAACTTCCCTATGCAGGTATACCCTGAAACCCGCCTTCTCCAAAAGTGACAAAGTACGTCCTAATAAGGTGATATTCTGCCAGACTCCGCCGGACAGGGCGACCTCGTCGATGTCTGTTTCGGACTTTATTTTCAGGCACATGTCCCTGACAGACTCGGCCAGCCCATTATGAAATCTGGCCGATATTTTTGAAACATAGACTCCCGCCATTACATCCTTTACTAACGCCTTTATAACGCTGCGCACGTCGACCTCGTCCTGATCAAGCCCGAAATGATAACTCTCCCTTTCGGTTTCATCTGCCAAAGCCTCGAATTCGATCGCCGCCTGCCCTTCATAGTTAACTTTTTGCCGCACGCCCGCGAGGGCGGCGGCTGCGTCGAACAAACGCCCCATGGACGAAGTCATCGGTGTGTTGATTTTTTTTTCAAGCTGGGCGCGCAAGGTGAACTGATCTTCGGCGCAAAATTCCACACACGGGGGGAGTCGTTCATCCCACTCCAATCCCAAAGACCAGAGCAACGCCAGGGCGGTACGTGCAGGTTTTTTGACCGCAGCATCCCCCCCGGGCAGGGGAAAATATTTTAAGTGATATGTCCGTCGATACGATTTGTAGTCTGCGATCAGGATCTCTCCGCCCCAAATGGCGCCGTCTTCGCCATACCCTGTTCCATCGAATGAAACCCCTATTACTGGATGTGAACCATCCAGCCCGTGCTCGGCCATGCAGGCAGCGATGTGGGCGTGGTGATGTTGCACACCCATTGTCGCAAGATTTTCGCGCGCGGCGCGATCCAGTGCGTAGCGCGTAGCCAAATAGTTGGGGTGCAGATCATAAGCAATTGCCTCGGGTTTGACGCGAAATAGTTTTTCAAAATGCTGCACACCCTGCTCGAATGACTTCAGGGTTTCGTAATTTTCCATGTCCCCGATGTGATGGCTGAGAAAAGCATAGCTCCCGTTTGTAATACAAAATGTATTCTTCAATTCGGAGCCGGCCGCCAATATCTGGGGGACATCCAAAGGCAGCTTTACGGGGAAGGGGCAGTAGCCGCGGGACCGTCGAATGGGATAGATCGATTTTTGATTTTCTTCAAAGACGCGCACCACTGAATCGTCACAGCGAATATGAATGTCGCGATCGTGCATCAGAAAGGCATCGGCGAGTTTGGAAAGCCTTTCACGCGCCTCTTCGTTTCCGGTGGCAATCGGTTCTTCAGAAAGATTTCCGCTGGTCATTACGAGTCCCTCCGGAAACCCTGCGCCTTTTTCAAGCAGGAGATGGTGCAAAGGCGTGTAGGGCAGCATGACCCCGATCCAGTGTTGTTTGGGCGCAACCTCTTCGGAAATGGTGGATCCCTGCTTTCGTTTTAACAAAACCACAGGCCGTGCGCCGGATAATAGCAGTTCGCGCTCCATTGGGCCGATAGAGCAATGTCTCTCCACGGTTTCGATGTCAGGCAGCATGAGGGCAAAGGGTTTGTCCACCCGCAGTTTTCGATTCCGCAATTCAAGCACGGAAGTGGTGTTTGTCGCATCGCAGGCAAGGTGGAATCCGCCAAGACCTTTGATGGCAACGATTTTTCCCTTCGTCAGCAGGCTGCGGGTTTCAAGGATCGCCTGATGATCAACCTTATTTTCTTTTTCATCTTTCGTTTCCAGCCAAACTTTTGGCCCGCAATCAGGGCAGGCGACCGGCTGGGCGTGGAATCGTCTGTTGGCTGGGTCTTTGTATTCACGTTCGCAATCGGCACACAAGGTAAAACCCGCCATGGTCGTTTTTGGCCGGTCGTAGGGAATATCCTTGATGATGGTGAAGCGTGGTCCGCAGTTTGTGCAGTTAATAAAGGGATAACGATAGCGGCGGTCGTTTGGGTTGAAGAGTTCGCGCAGACAATCCGGGCAGATGGAAACATCCGGGGTGATGGGCTGGAATGCGCCTTCCACTGATTCCGAGTGGAGAATTTCAAATGAACTGAATCCGTTGACGGGGCGGAAGGAGGCGGAGAATCCGTCTATGCGTGAAAGCGCCGGGGCCTCGTCTTGTAATTGTCGGAGAAACAGATCCAGAGAGTCGTCATCCCCGTCCACTTCAATTTCCACGCCTGCAGACGTGTTCTTTACCCAGCCCTTTAGGTCATGATGCATGGCGAGATTGTAAACAAAGGGTCGGAAGCCGACCCCCTGCACAATGCCCGTGATATGAACCCGCAATCCTTGCATCAGCGTTGTGTGTTTTCGATGAGCCAGTTTACCCAGGCATCCAGACCTGCGCCGGTTGTGCAGGAGAGAGGAAAGGTCGTAACGCCGGGATTCAGGGCTTGCACGCCGCGCTCGAAGTAATCCATTTTGAAATTAACGTACGGAAGGAGATCGACCTTGTTGATGATCAGTACATCCACGCCGCGATAAGTCCCCGGGTATTTGTATGGCTTGTCATCGCCTTCCGGGACCGAGGCAACCAAGATGGTTTTGTGCGTGCCCAGTTTGAAGTTGGCGGGGCACACCAGATTCCCGACATTTTCGACAATCAGCAGGTCGAATTGTGTCAGATCAAGTTTTTCGAGCGCACCGTGCAGCATGACGGCATCGAGATGGCAGTCGCCGCCGGTGTTGATCTGGATGGCGGCCAGTGCGCCTGCGGCGGCTGCGCGGTCAGAGTCTATGGAGGTGGCGATGTCACCGTCAATGGCCGCCACGCGCAATTTATTTTTCAAGCGCGGAAGGGTTTGCTCAATGAGCGAGGTTTTGCCCGCCCCGGGTGATGCAAGAATGTTAATGGAGAACACACCCGCCGCTTCGAGGCGGGCATAATTTTCCTGTGCCAGCCGGTCGTTTGCATTGAGGATGTTTTCGACAACTGTGATATTTCGGGTCATTGCGGCTCCTTACGGATAAAGGACTTTTAATTGAGCTCTGAAGGAGATCATTCGACATCGATCGATTCGAGGGCAAATTCCTCGCCTGCGAGGATCTTCGCACCGGCGCTATTGCATTTTGGACAGACCAGTTCGCCGTTATTAAGGCGGTATTTCTCGGAACAGGACGTGCACTGCAGCTCAGCGGGCACCCGGCGGAAATGTAACACGGCCTTCGCGGCGATTGTATCTTTGGCAATGATCTCCCAGTAAAATTGGATTGAGTCATCCACCATGCTGGAGAGCTCGCCCATCACGAGGTGCAGATCAGTGACACGCGTGGCGTTTGCCTTTTCTGCATGCTGAAGTGCAATCTTTAAAATGGATTCGGTAACCGATAGTTCATGCATAAATTCTATTTTACATTACGAGGATTGCGGACGTTCCAAAATAGTCCGGGCGTTCAGCCAGTCCCAGATCAAATCAACCCCCCGGGGGACCAGGGCCCCGGTGCTTTTGGAAAGCTCCCTTGAAAAGAGGAAACGATGGCCAAGCACGGAAAGCAGGGCCCCCTCCGGCGTTTTTTTGTATATAGTCTGACACAGGGAAAGAAGCGATTGGGGGGTGAGATGATGTGTAAACGGGGAGCGTTGAAATTCACTTTCCACGCGGATCATCCGCACCGGCTCCGGTATGCTGCCAGTATGTGCATCTATGAAACATACGTAATCATAAGACGCAATTTCCTCGGCCATCTCGGGAGTTAATTGTAGATAAAAAGCGAAATCCATCAGCGCTGATTTCGGGAATTCATCCTGGTAGGATTCGGGTGCTGCCAGTCCAAGTTTTATTGTTAGCGCACGCAGGATATGCCAGGCGACGCCGTCATCTTCACGGTCGGGATTTCCATATCCGATCAACAGTATTTTATTCAAGTTATAAACCTTTGACGATAAATCCAGTAAATAGCGGGTTAATTCCGTGCGAATACAATCCAGTTTCGGCGATGATGTGACGTTTTTAATGCTGAAAGAATGTGTTTTTTTGAATAACTACTCGCCGTAGCCGGTTCCCAGGATGTAACTTTCCAATTTGAGAATTGTGCCTTTATTTTCCTGGAGCAGGCCCTCTGCAAGCCTGCGGATCGAGACGATGCCAACCACGCGTTCTTTTTCGATCACGGGCAGATGGCGCACATGATATTTTCCCATCAACTCGGCACACTCTTCGAGCGTGGTTTCGGGTTTGATCAAAACCATCTGTTTGGTCATGACATCGGAGATGATCGTGTCTTTTGCGGTGCGGCCCTTGACCTCGCCGTCGCGAGCATAATCCCGCTCGGTGAAGATTCCAACGATCTTTTCATCTTCCGTGACCAGGACTGCGCCAGTATTACCTTCATACATCACCTGGAGTGCGTCAAAGACGGTCGCGGTGGATGGAACTGAGTAAATCTTTATTTCCGCTTTCTCCTCGATTAATTTTCGAACTGTCGTCATGGTTGAGCTCCTTCGGTTTGATTGAAAAAGAACGAACGTCGTTATTTTCAGGATGATTACAACCAGCCCGTAAAAATATTCTAGTCTCGTTTTAAAGTCTTTACCAGACTGCCATCTGCGGCAAGGATGTCCACCTGGATGGGCATCTGGCCGACAGCATGAGTGGAGCAGGACAGGCACGGGTCGTAGGCGCGGATGGCGGCTTCGACACGGTTTAACATGCCCTCGTGAATTTCAGACCCCTTTACATATGTTTTTGCCACACTGTCCACTGCCTTGCTCATCGCCCAATTATTGTGGCCTGTGGAAACGATCAGATTTACCTTTAGTAATTTTCCATCTTCGTCGGCGGTGTAGTCATGGATGAGAGTGCCGCGCGGCGCCTCGATGACGCCCACGCCGTGCCCCTTGTAATCCTTGCGGGTATTGAGAATCTCCGTGCTCAGAATGTCCGGATCCTCACACAATGCCTGTGTACGTTCAACGGCAAACAGGGCCTCGATCAGACGGGCGTAATGATAGTACAGGGTGTTTTCCACAGGTTTGCCATTGTTCAAAGTCTTGAAGACTTTAAGCTCTTCATTTGCCAGGGGCGTGTCAATCCTGTCGATGATGTTCAAGCGGCCAAGTGGACCCACACGATACACGCCGTCCGGATATCCCAGTTTCTTATAATAGGGGAATTTGAGATAAGACCAGGGTTCGACGTGTTCCCGGATATAGTCCAGGTAATCAGCGCCCTCGAAACGCTCCAGTTCCGCCCCGGTGCGGCTGATCAGCCGAATGTTGCCGTCATAAAGTTCCAGCCCATTTGCGGGCGTAACCAATCCCAAATAGCCAGTTGGGAATACCGCAAACTTGTTGATATCCTCCATATTCCCTGCCGCCCAGTCTTTCATGATTTTCAGACCAAGTTGCAGGGTCTCAATGGCAGTATCTGCGCCTTTCAGAATGCTATCGCGTTCCTGGCTTGTCAGTGCTTTATTTACCCCGCCGGGAACGGCAAAGACGGGGTGAATGCGACGTCCGCCCAATGTTTTGACGATTTCCTGCCCAAACTTGCGAAGTTGCACGGCTTTTACTGTTAACTCAGGGTTTGCGCCAATTAAGCCGACTACATTTCGAATTTCCGGTGCGGCATCGAAGCCAAGCAGCAAATCGGGGCCTGCCAGTTCAAAGAAGTGCATTCCATGGCTTTGTATAACCTGCCCCATATGCATGAGTTCGCGCAGAAGACGGGCAGGCCGGGGCGGGGTTTGACCGGTCAGGGCGTCACCTGCTTTTGCAGAGGCAAGATGATGGCTGACCGGGCAAATGCCGCAAATACGCGGCGTGATTTGCGGCATCTCAAAATACAAGCGCCCTTCACAGAATTTTTCAAAACCGCGAAACTCATTCACGTGCATATAGGCGTGGTCAACGGTATTGTCTTCCTTCATGTGAATGGTGACTTTTGCGTGACCTTCGATACGGGTAACTGGTTCGATCGTGATTTTTTGTGCGGTCATTTTGATCTCCGGTAATGTTTAGTGCCAGTGCAGTAATTCATCTTTTAATTCCGGCTTTCGCCCCTGTGCCAGTTCTGAAAGAACGTGGAAGATGACATCAGCATCCGGCGGGCAGCCGGGGACGTTGTAATCCACCTGAACGACCTCCTGGATGGCCCGCGCTTTTGTCATGGCAGCCAGCTCAGGATCGTTGGGGATCTGGCTGCCGGGTTCATTGCTCTCGGCTTCCACATAAGCCCGCTGCAAGGCCACCTCGACACCGCAGAAATTGCGCATGGCTGGGACACCCCCAAATACTGCGCAATCTCCCAGCGCCACCAGGATTTTGGCGCGTTGGCGCATTTTATGAGCGACCTCCTCGTTGGCGCTGTTGTTAATGCCTCCTTCCAGCACTCCAACGTCCACGCCGCTTTTATCCGGTTCCTTGAGGTCCGTGATGGGACTGGAGCGCAGGTCCGCCAGTTCCACGATCTTCAAAATGCGTTCATCCATATCGAGCAGGGACATATGACATCCCGCACAGCCGCACATCCAGTCAGTAGCAATTTTAGGTTTGTTCATGGGATACTTCCTTTGCCATTAATTCAGTGCCACACTCGACTTGCGTGCGAGGATAGCCTTGTGCCAGTCGGGTTGGATTGTCATTTTTGCGCGCGTTGCGATCTCATTCAACACCGAAACATTATCTCGCACGCCTTCCGGCGGGTCGATTGCTTTTTGGGCCGCTTGCGTTCGTCCATCCAGGTTGATGTAATGCCCCTCCTGTTCGGCCCAAATCGTAACGGGCAGAATCACATCGGCCTGTTCGGTAAGCCTGGATTCGTAGCATGTCTGTGCCACCAGATAGGGTGATTTCGAGAGCCGTTCCATAAGTGATTTGGAGACATAATCATCTCCCAGTGCAATGTATACAGCCTGCTGGCCGTCCAATGTGAAGGCTGTGTCCATGCCCAGCAGAGTTGCAACCAGGCTGTTCGATTCGCCTTTAATGGAAAGCAAACCGTGACGTTCGTCATCGACTGCGCCAATCAGAACAGCCAGGTGATATATTTCCTCAATGAGCTTTTCGTCGCGTTGGGCAGTGACCCCCTTGCCGAAAAGGATTACCGGTGAGATGGAATGCGCCAACAACTGCGCGGTTTGCAGGAGTTCCTCGTGAGAAATGCCTGAGGCGCTGACGGCCTCTTTGATGAGTTTTCCGGCGTCGGTTAGTTTAAGAGGCGAACGTCCCAGGCCTTCCCTGACAATGATCGCCTGTAACCCTTTGATGAGCGCCAGGTCAGAACCGGGCTTCGTCTTAAGCGCGATATTTGCAAGGTAATCCAGTTCGCTGGACTCCGGGTCGATATTGATCAGGCGGGTCCCTTTGGATAGATTGCGTTTGAACATGAACCCGGCCACCATGTGGCTGCGATTAATGTTTGCGCCAATACACAGGACCGTGTCGGCATTGCGTAGAATGTCCAGCTTACCTTCGAAAGCTTCGTGGTTTTCTGCAAAACGGGTCACAGATGCGGTGGGTGCACCTTCCTCAATGCTTGTGACAGAGGTGCCATGAAGCTTATCGACAAACAAATCCTTGAATACAGCCAGAGTCTCCGCTGTTAATCTTGTGGAGGCAATCGCTGCAATGCCATGCTTGCTGGCCGCAAGGGATTGAATTTTGTCTGCCACTGTGCTCAAAGCTTCCTCCCAGGAAACCGGTTCGAGTTTTCCGTTCTTGCGGATTTGAGGAGTGGTGATTCGTCTGCGCGATTCGGTTATGGGATCATATCGCCCATGCTCACAGAGCAGTCCCTGATTTACCTGGCTTTCCCAGTCGCCCTCGATGCGTATAATGCGGTTGTCGCGCACCATAATTTTGATTGAGCAGCCAACGGAACAACCGATACAGACTGATTTAATCTCATCAAGCTGATCATCGTGCGCCTGATATGCACTGGTCCGGTCGATCAATGCGCCGGTCGGGCAGACCTGGACGCAGGTCCCGCATTTGATACAGGTGCTTTCGCCCAATGGGACGTCTGTGTCGGCCACGATCATGCTTGCTGCGCCGCGTTCTGCGACAGAGAGGGTAAAGTTGCCCACCAATTCACCGCAGGCACGCGTGCACCGGCGGCACAATATACAGCGGTTGTTATCCAGGACAAAATACGGGTGTGTCGTGTCCACCTTGTAGTTGTTCCAGCCTGGCTGAATGGGCCAGTGCGTCATCTCTTCATGATAGGCGGCATTTTGCAGTTCGCAGTCGCCGCCGCTCACCTGGCAGAAGGGACAAAAGTGGTTGCGTTCACTGAAGAGCATCGAAAGGATGAATTCGCGTGATTTCCTGATCTCGCTGGTCTCCGTACGAATCACCATTCCCTTGCCGACCGGCAGCGTGCAGGATGCCATCGGCACACGCATCCCCTCGACTTCGACGATGCACAGGCGGCATCCACCATAGGGAGTCAGCTCCTTGTGGTTGCACAGCGTGGGGATGTGGATCCCTGCCAGTTCCGCGGCACGTAAAACCGTTGTTCCTTCAGGAGCTTCGATTTGTTTTCCATTTATCGTTAGTTGCACCATGAGTTCCTCTTTGGTTTTTGCTGCTGAGTGTTCTGCTTAGAAGTTGGAGATTTTCTGGGAATTTTCAGGCTCTTCCATGAATTGACATACACCTGTTGGACATGAACCGAGACGGATGTGCGCCTCGACTTCCGTTCTGAAGTGCTTCAGCATGTCGCGAATGGGGACCGAGGCAGTCTGCCCCAATCCGCAATTGGAGGCGCGTTCCATTTCGCCGGCTATGTTGGGAAGCGCATCCAAGTCTTCCAACCGGCCTTTTCCTTGTGAAATGCGCTCGATGATCTCGAAAGCGCGGGATGTACCGACCCGGCAGGGTGTGCATTTACCGCAGGATTCGAAACGGAAGAATTGCAGCAGAACTTTGGCTAGATCGACAATACAGGTGTGCTGATCGCAGATCAACAATGCGCCCGACCCAAGTGATACGCCCGCTTTGCGGAAGGATTCAAAATCCATGGGGGTATCCTGCAAAACCGCCGGGATAATGGAGCCGCTGCTTCCACCGGTTTGGGCAAGCTTGAGCGTACTGCCGGGTTTCATTCCCCTGGCGTAAATGTTGATGACCTCCCGCAGGGTAATTCCCATGGGTACTTCGATTACGCCGCTGAAATTGACATTGCCCATGATCGTGTAAACCTTTGTGCCGGGGCTGGAGGGAGTCCCAAACGACCTATACCATTCCGCCCCATTTCGGAGGATCGCAGGGATATTCGCCAGCGTTTCCACATTATTGACCACGGTCGGTTTATTCCACAAGCCATGGGTGACGGGATAGGGCGGTCTTGCACGCGGTTCACCCCGTTTTCCTTCAAGCGACTCAAGCAGCGCGGTTTCCTCCCCGCAGACATAGGCGCCTGCGCCGGCATGCACATGGATTTTGAAATTGAAATCCGTCCCGAAGATGTTTTTGCCAAGAAACCCAAATTCCTCGGCCTGCAGAATTGCTTTTTCAATGCGGCGGAAGGCAAGACCGTATTCCCCGCGAATATAGATGTATCCTTCGTCCGCCCCGACTGCGTACGCTGCAATTGCCATGGCTTCAAGGATGACATGCGGATCGCCTTCCAACACGATGCGATCTTTGAACGTTCCGGGCTCACTTTCATCTGCGTTGCAAACTATGTACTTTTTCTCCCCGGGGGCCGCACGCACAAAGCGCCACTTGCGTCCGGTGGGGAAGCCTGCGCCGCCGCGCCCCTGCAAGCCTGACTTTTCGATGATATCGATCACACTTTCAGGAGTCATTGCGGTCAGGGCCTTTCCCAGTGCTTCATAACCATTGGCTGCAATGCACTCCTCGATATTTTCCGGGTCAATGCGGCCTGCGCGTTCCAGCACAATCCGCTGCTCGGCGGGGTTGTATCCCCGGTGCGTTCGCAGCGAGCCAATCAGGCCGGTTAATTGTTTTGGCGGCGCCAGCAAATTGGCGGCAATCCGCCCTTTATAAAGATGTTCTTCAATAAGAAGATGTGCGTCCTCAGGTTTGACCGGTCCGTACACAACGGCTTCGGGGTAAACGATTACCAGGGGCAGAACATTCGAGCGGTTGACATCTGTGATCGTAGATACATCCACCTCATCCTGCAGGTTATACGCCGCTAGGGCTTTGTTCAAACTGTAGATAAGTTTGTTCGCGCCGAGGCGGATGCTTTCAGGATCGTTGGAGACCAGGATCATGGCACGTTTGGTTTTCATCGTCGCCTCTTATTCGTAATGCTTCAAAATGTCAGATATCTGTTCCGGAGTGACATTGCCGTACATGTCATCGTCGATTAGTAAGACTGGCCCCACGCTGCAAAGCCCTATGCAGGAGGTTGTCACCAGTGTCCATTTTGAATCCAGTGTGGTCCCGCCGTTGTTCAGGTTGAGTTTTTCCCTGAGTGCGTCCCAAACCGCCTTGCCTCCAACGACATGACAGGGGGCGTTCTCGCAGAATTTGATCACATGTTTTCCGCGTGGTTTTGTGGATAACATGTCGTAGAAGCTCGCCAGACCGTAGAGCTGACCTTCCGAGATGCGGACCTGCTCGGCCGGATTGTGAAGCATTTGTTGTATTGCCCGGAATGCCTCGCCGGGAATGTATCCAAGCTTTTTGTTCACTTCACTGAGAATTGGGATGAGTGCATCACGTTTTTTTCCATGCTTGTCGATTGCTGCTTGAACGACGGCGACGACTTCATTTTCAACAGGTGGGGCAATCATTATTCCTCCGGATGTTTGATTTCACGACTCGACAGAAATTGCATTGAAATTACAAACTTGTACGCAGATCCCGCAGCGGATGCAGGTGGCGGGATCGATATGGTGCGCCTGTCTTCTTTCGCCGCTAATGGCACTGACCGGGCAATTACGTGCACATACCGTGCAGCCTGTACAGATCGGCTCCTGAATATTCAAGCGAATCAAAGATCGACAGACCTTGGATGGACACCGCTTTTCATAAATATGAGCCTCGTATTCCCTTCGGAAATGTTTTAAGGTGCTCAGCACCGGATTAGGCGCACCCTGTCCAAGTCCGCAAAGGCTGTTGGAGGAGATCTCGTGACACAGATATTCAAGAACTTCAATGTCGCCATCTTCGCCTTGGCCATTACAGATTTTTTGAAGAAGTTCGAGGACGCGTTTTGTGCCGACGCGGCAGGGAGTGCATTTTCCGCACGATTCGGCCTGGGTAAAGTCCATGAAAAAACGGGCGATATCCACCATGCAGGAGGATTCATCCATCACCACCAGGCCGCCTGAGCCCATCATGGAGCCGGCCTGGGTTAAGGCTTCATAATCAAGCGGCAGATCAAGGTGTTCCTCAGTGAGACAGCCCCCCATGGGTCCCCCGGTTTGGACCGCTTTAAATTTCCTGCCGTCTTTGATGCCGCCTGCAACCTCAAATATGATTTCCCTTAAAGTAATGCCCATGGGAACTTCGATCAAACCGGGCTTGACAACGTTTCCGCCAACGGCAAAGGTCTTTGTTCCTTTGGAACGTTCTGTTCCCATGCCTGCATACCATGCCGCGCCCTTTGTAATGATCTGCGGTATATTCGAATAGGTTTCTACATTATTGTTGTTACTGGGCTTGCCCCAGACGCCTTTCACAGAAGGGAAGGGTGGGCGCGGAAGCGGTTCGCCCCGCTTGCCCATGATCGAAGCCATCAATGCAGTTTCCTCTCCACAGACAAATGCACCCGCACCCACGCGGACTTCCAGGTCGAAATTAAAGTCGGTGCCAAAAATATTTTTTCCCAAAAAGCCGAATTCGCGAGCCTGTTTGATGGCGATATTAAGTGTCTCCACCGCCACGGGATATTCCGCGCGGCAGTAGATATATCCGTAACTTGCCCCAACCGCATAGGCGCCAATGATCATGCCTTCGATAACGGAATGAGGATCCCCTTCGAGCACACGTCTGTTCATAAATGCGCCCGGATCGCCTTCATCCGCATTGCAGACCATGTATTTGGGGGTATCGTTCACCTGGCGGGTGATGGCCCACTTCCTGCCAGCCGGAAATCCCGCCCCTCCACGGCCGCGCAGGCCGGAGCTGATTACTTCCTCGATGACCTTTTTGGGTGTCATTTCGAACAAGGCCTTCCCAAGAGCCTGATATCCATCTATGGCTAGATAATCCTCGATATTATTTGGGTCGATCTGGCCGCAATTTCTCAAGACAACACGAACTTCCTTCGGGCGCAAAGGGCCAAGTTCTGCATCCACAACAGGTTTGACAACTTCCCGGAACCGTTCAGCGATTCGGCCCTTTAGAAAATGCTCTTCAACAAGAAATGGAATGTCATCAGCACTCATGCCGTGATAATGGATGCCCTCGGGATACACCATCATTTCAGGCCCGCCTGAGCAACTGCCAATGCGGGAGGTTTCCAAAACCTGAATCTCGTCGATCAATCCCTGGGCTACGAACTCATCCTGCAGGGCATCAACCACGTCATGTGCCCCTTTTGCAAGACACTCAGGGTCAACGCAAACAAGTACATGTGAACGATAAAACGCCATAACAAACTCCAAAGCTGAATATTTAGATCGGTAATACGTAATCCTTCACAGGCTGACCGTTTTGCACATGTTGTTTCATGATCTGCCTGGCAACCTCTGCGTTCACTCTTCCGTACACAACCTTGGGGTTTTCGCCCATCACGACTTCCAGAATTGGCTCCTGTTCGCACATTCCGATGCAACCGGTTTGGGTAACGGTAATTCCTCCCAGATTGTTTGTTTCGATGTAGCTCAAAATGCTTTTCATGGTGTCCCGGGCGCCGGCGGCGATTCCGCATGTGCCCATTGCAACGATCACTTGGATGTTGCCGGACTCCGCCCTCATTTTTCTCTTTAGCAGTGCGTCGTCCCGTACTCGCTTTAATTCTTCAAGGGATTTGATGGCTGGCATGGTCTCTCCTTTATATTTAATTGACTGGTTGCAGCGAAGGCGCACTGACGCCTTCCTCGAACATCGTTCGTAAATGACGTAAAACTTGTGGTTCCGTCAGGGGCACATCCCCAAGGACGGCTTTTGTTTCGACATCATCGAATTTGAATTTGCTCCATTGTCCGTCTTCGGACTGGACCTGATAAATAAATGTCCAATGAATGTGCGGATGGGATACAAGCAGGGTCAAAAATGTGACGGCCAGGTCTCCCAGGGGCATTCGATCAATATGGGTGAAGCGAAACGACGCTTCAACTCTTGTGCCCCTGCCTGCTTCTGTAATCAGACTCAGTCCGCCTCCGGCCATTTCTGCAGCGAGTTTTAACAGGGGGATTCCAAGACCGACTTTGCGGGTTGTCCTTGTTGTATAGAAAGGATCTAGGATCTGATGCGCGGTCTTTTCATCCATGCCGTCGCCATCATCTGTAACTTTCGCCAAAAGCAGATCGCTTGGGTGATTCTCATGCACCTCAATGCAAATATTTCGGCTGTGAGCTGCCACACTGTTTTCCACAATGTCCAGAAGATGCAGGGCGATTTCCCTCATGGCTGGCCTTGCATCTTTTTGATGATCTGCGGGAATTTGTTGGGCCGCTGCCGTCCCTGGACTTCATCATCCACAACCACAACGGGAGCCTGGCTGCACGCTCCAACACACCGGCATTCTTCTAGGGTAATCTGCCCATCCGGGGTGGTTTCTCCAAGTTCGATGTTCAGGGCCTGCTTTGCTTTTTCGATCAATTGGGGAACACCGGCCACGTAACAGGCTGTGCCAAGACAGAATTTGATCGTATGTTTCCCGCGCGGCTTGGTTTTGAAAAAAGAATAGAAGGTCACCACGCCATGCACTTGTCCCAAGGGAACATTTAATTTTCGGGCAATATAGGCCTGCATGGAGGGGGAGACGTGTCCGATCTTTCCCTGTACCTCGTTGAGA
This sequence comes from Chloroflexota bacterium, assembly GCA_021414245.1. GTDB lineage: Bacteria > Chloroflexota > Anaerolineae > Anaerolineales > Villigracilaceae > Villigracilis. Next base: position 280,379 of record JAIOOU010000017.1, on the reverse strand, counting down.
ACCAGCATGACTGCGCCAGGTCGATCCTTGTTCTCTGCGATCGCGCTTTCGATGATGGCTTTTTTTCCCGTATTCCTTAGTGGGTCATTCTCTGGTATTTCTATCAACTGCCTTGTCATGGTCGGATACCTTGGATAAGAATTGTGATAAATTTCACAATCTAGTTTAATCCGGTAACCTGATTTGGTCAATGACCAATGTCATACATTTGCAGGTGTTACTTGTCAGGCATATTTTCGATCGATACGCAGCGGCCGTCTTCGCTTTTTAGTGCCTTGCGGATTTCATGAATTGTCGCGGATTCCAATTTGAAAATGGTGGTTCCGATAAATTCATTGAGTCTGTGCGCGTCTCCACTTTGGATCAATGGGAAATTCCCAATTGCCGGATATGTTTTTTTTGCCGATTCAGGGCCTGTGTGACGGGAAATTTCAAAGCCAAGGATCGGCCATTCATTTGAGAGCAGGCCCAGGGTCGGAAAGAGACCGAAGGCCGACCTTTCAACATGCGCGGGAATGACCAATCCACCCAGCGCGTTGACCTTCTTAAAGGTATTATCGATCGACAGGTTTGTGGAGGTGAGCAGCATGCGCGTCTCTGTTCGAATATACCCGCCGGTATCGTCGACGACAAATTGATCTCCAAAGAATTCGGGTCGATTCAGGACTTCCGGCAGGGCATCATCGACCACCAGCTGCCACTCCTCCAAGATGGATAAGGAATCAAACAGGCACAATACATGCACATCCTCCCTGGTCTGTAATTCCATGCCCGGTAAGATCGTGATATCAAACCCTTCGGCGGCCTTCTGAACAGCGCCGACATTTGTGCTGGCGTTGTGGTCTGTGATGGCGATGATATCGATATTCAGTTCAAGTGCCTTCTGTACGATCAATGGAGGAATCATCTCCACTTCTGCGCAGGGGGAGAGAACAGTATGCACGTGCAGATCGGCGCGAAAATATTTCATCCCCGGGTGTGTATGCCCATTTCCCAAAGTCTGCCGTTGATTTCATAGGTTGTCCGGCTGGTGGAAAGCAGGACGACTCCCTGTTGATTTGCCTTTGAGATCGTGCCCGCCTCGGGCCTTGCGTTCTCTGTGATAATGATCGCGGCCACCTCAAGCAGCGCACCGACTGCCACAATGTTGAGATGTGCCTGAAGCGTAATCCAAAGGGTGTTGCTTTTGGCACCCGCCATGACGCAGGAAAGCAGATCCGACGAATACCCTCCTGCGGGCTGTATTGTAAGGAAATCGCGCGGTTCAGTTAATACGGTCAGGTCAAAACGGTCTATGATCTCTTGTAGGTTCATTGCCTTATCCATTCTTGCGTCCATTGAAGTTTTCTGCCGGCACCTGGATCCGCATAGTCAATTTTGTGCCTTTCCCCGGTGTGGATTCGATCTCCATTTTGTCCACGCAGCGCTGGATGTTGACCAGTCCCATGCCGGCTCCGAAACCCATTTCACGGACCAGTTCTGATGCGGTGGAATAACCGGGTTCCAGGACTTGGTCGATATTTTGGATTCCCGGGCCATCATCGGTGGTGGACATGGTGATTCGGTGCGGTTCCACTTCAAGTTTGAGGATACCTCCGTTATTTGTGTGGATGATCAGATTCATTTCCGCTTCGTAAACAGCGATTCCGCAACGGCGTGCGATCTGTGGATCGGCCCCCAATCGCAGCAAGGCCCTCTTAATGTTGCTGGAAGCATTTCCTCCATGAGTGTAGTCCTGGGCCTTGATGTTGTAACGCAGAACCAAAGTGGTTCTGTCGGAGATGATATCTTCAAAAAGATGGCTGGCCCGATACTTGCGGACCTCCTCCTCCTTATAGTCTTTTTGCAGTGCAAGCAATATGCCGCGGGTGATATCACCCTTGGTGATCATGCCCACCAGTTTTTTTTCCTCATCTACAACCGGCAGGCGGCCGACACGGCTCTCTGTGAAGGTCTGCATGGCCTTGATGATGGAATCGTAACTTGCCACGGTCACCAGCCTGCGAGTCATATACTGACCGACAGTTTCAGTAAGGTCGTTTCGTTCCATGGCGCGGACAATATCCTCGATGCTGATTACTCCGACCAGCTGGTCATCCTGAACGACTGGGACACCTGAAATCCTGTTGAGACGCAGAATTTCCAGCACGTCGGAGAGGGATACCTCCGGGCTGGTGGTGTGCAGCCTCGCCGTCATCACTTCGCGGACTTTCAAGTCATATGAAAGCTCCTCGACCCGATTGATTTCCTGGGCATCGTGGTCTGTGATCGGGCGTCCACGCCGCCCGTGTTTTTCCTGTTCTGTGGGGATTCTAACCGGGCACATTGGTCTCAAAACTTTTTAAGCCTGCCTGATGAAGGCGGCCGCATAATTCGAACATTCCAAAGGGACTGGTGATCAGGGGGATGTTTTCCTGGTCTGCGATTTGCAGGGTCTCCGTCTGAGGCTGTTTGCCGCGCACAAAAATGATCGCGCGAAACTCGGCCATTTGCGCCGTGCGTACGACCTGTGGGTTGGTGAGGCCGGTCAGCAACACGGCATCCGGCCGGCTGGCTGCCAGAACGTCACTCATAAGGTCTGCGCCATACCCTCCGCTAACTTGTATGTCGGCGTCAATGCTCACAGTTAAAAGCGTGCCATTTGCCAGCTTGATAACATCTCGCAAGTTCATGATTTATATGCATCCTTTCCAACAACGTTGGTCCATCAATAAGTTTTTTGCAATTCAATTGTTCTCTATTCTGTCCACTTCGGTAAGTTTCATTGCTCATGAGTGGGGAAGTAGTTTGTCCTCTTATATAGTGACAAATTTCACAATCAAGTATAACAGAAAAAAGCCACCTGTCGAGGTGGCATGTTTTGGGTATCGATTTTGGGAAGCATTGGTTTTTTACAAGCCAACCCTTTGGCCGTTTGAGTACACATTGAATCTGTGTTTCCTTGCGTATCCGATCAAGGTGATCCCATAACGTTCCGCCATTTCAATTGATAATGATGACGGGGAAGTGCGGGAGATCAAAATGGGGACGTTGAGCTGCGCAGCTTTTTGCAGCATCTCCGAACTGATGCGGCCGGTGGTGATCAGGATACGGTTTTCGGGCCAGATGTTGTTCATCAAACACAACCCGGCGATCTTGTCGAGCGTATTGTGTCTGCCAATGTCGTCTGCGGCGACCAGCACCTTTTCCCCGTCACTCAAGGCCGAGGTGTGGACTCCACCAGTGTCCCGGTAAAGCTCCTGCGATTCGAATAACTTCTCCACCAGGTTCATGATCGCATCAGGCCGGACCTGGAAGCTGTTCCCGATCAGGGAGAGATTTGGTTTCGCTAGCAGGTCCACCGCGGTCACGCCGCCCGTGCAGCCTGAGGTCCTGCGCCAGTTCGTGGGTTGTTCCGCAGTATGATGCAGCCATACGTCCACATTATCCCCATGTTCGCACACGCGGACATCAGCAACCTCATCCATGCGTTGGATGATCCCTTCGTTGAATAAAAAACCCACCGACATGGCTTCCAGATTCAGCGGGGTGCACATGAACGAGAGCCATACCGTCCCGTTTACCGTTAATGAAACCGGGGTTTCCACGATGGTTTCTGCGTCGTGGTGCTCCCATTTTTGGAATTCATACCTGTCATACTCGATTGTTTTGCGCGGAGAGATCATGTGTACCTCTAAATTTCAAGCCAGATTTCTGGAAACTTTGGGGGCATCCAGTTTTCATCCGGCCTCCAATTCAGCCAGGACCGGTCAAATGGATATTCCTGATTCGCGAGCCTTCCAAGAACCTCCTTCTTTGAAAACTCGATTCCTTCAACCCATTCAGGCAATATTATCCCTGTTTCTATTCCTTTTTGATAATCATCCACGTCCTTCCATTCAAAAGTCAGGTCCGGGTTAATGATGAGATCAAGATTCAGGTCCAATGTGTCAATTCCAAGGCGGTCTCTGCGGAAAGGCGATTGAAAATTAATGTAATAACACAGGAATTTATTGCTTTCATCGCCCCAGAATAACATGGTCGAATAATATTTTCCCGGCTCAACTAAGATCAAAAGACGGTTGGTATGCCATGAGAATTTTTGAAGAGTCCATTCTGAATTAATATAATCCCAGCGTCTTTTTTTGGTCGTTTTTCCATTTATGTATCCTTTGGGGGCAATGCACTCGGCTCCCGGGAGTAATGCCAGAACGGTTTCATTCATCGAATCTTTTACGACAATCGTCGAATGCGCATGCCAGATGCGCTCCCTGTAAATTCCCCGCCATGCGATAATATCATTTGGTTTCCACATAATCCTTGACCTTTTCCGAATTCCGGTGGACTTTGTAAAACAGATCCGGGTCCGCCAAAAATGCGCCAAGGCAGGACTCTGTACAGAACCGGATCGTCCGTCCGCGATATGGTGTTGAAGGGAAATACTGCGGGTCCGTATCCTGAAAAACCCGGCCGCAAAGCACAACGAATTTTTTTATCTTTATGGCAGGTGGTTTTCGACCCTGGCTATCCACGTATCGCTTCCGCAATTAATACTTCAAAGGCGCCAGCTTTGAAGCTGGGTGGAAATTCGCCCGTCCGTCTTTCGGCGCTGGAGGCCAATATTTTCAGTTTCGTATTTTTGATCTCTTTTGTGCGGGTGAAATCCAGTTCGATTGCCTTGTCCGAGTAATTCAGAACCACCAATACTGTCTGGTTGTCAGACCGGCGCAGGAAGGCGAAATACTCCTGTGCCGTGGTTTGAAGGGGAATGAATTCGCCTGCCTGCAGGGCGCTGGAAGACTTTCGAATGCGAATGAGATGTCTGTAATAGTTCAGGAGGGAGCCAGGATTTTTGTCCTGGTCATGAACATTGACCCCATCCTTATAGTTGGGATTGACCGGCAGCCAGGTCCTGGCCTCCGCGGGCGAAAATCCGGCGTTTTGACCTGCGGACCAGTGCATGGGCGTGCGGTTTTTATCACGGGTCATTTCGGCTGTGCGCATCATGGCTTCCTCCGGATGCACACCCATCTCGGTCACGATGGTATGGTAATACCAGGAGCCCATGGTGTCCTTGACCTGTGAAATATCGGTCAGCATGTAATCGGTCATGCCGATCTCTTCACCATTGTACAGGAAGGCCGTCCCTTTCAAGGTCAAAATGAGGGCGCTGTTCAAGCGGGCAAGTTCCGCATCATGAAGCTTGTCTCCGAAGCGGGTGTGAATCCTGGAGCAGTCGTGGTTCCCAAGCGTGTTGCACGGCCAGCCCTTTTCGAGTGAAAGCTCATCCAATCTGGCGAGACGTTCTTTTTGGTTTTTTCGAATGTGCGCCGGGCTGATCCTTTCGGTGCGCATCAATGGAAAGTTGAACACGAGGTGGAGCTCATCCGCTCCATTACCCATGTATTTAATATCATCATCTTCGCCGACCAGCATGCGGTCCCCGTCGTATTCATCCAGAACCGCCCTGAGTTCCTTCATCAATTCATGCAACCCGGCCTGTCCATACTGGTTTTTGAACATTTCAAACCAGTATTTTTCCTTTTGTTTGATTTCCCTAGGTGTTTTCGCCAGCTCAGAGAAACGCCGGAGCTCGGCCAAATTCATCGGCACCGTATGGGGAGTAAGTTTGGGATCTTCGAAGATCGTCCCGATCGCATCCAGGCGGAAGCCATCCACGCCCAGGTCCAGCCAGAAGCGGGCTGCGTCCCACATGGCTTGTTTGACTTGCGGATTGTGCCAGTTCAGGTCCGGTTGCTGCTTCATGAAGTAGTGATAATAGTATTGATCCCGCTCCGGGGAGTAGGTCCACGCATCGCCATCGAAACAGGATTGCCAATTGTTGGGAGGAGTGTCCACCCAGACATACCAGTCCGCTTTGGGATTGTCCCGGCTGGATTTCGACTCTATGAACCACGGATGTTCATCGGAGGTGTGATTCAGCACAAGATCCAGAATGACACGGATGTTTCTTTTGTGTGATTCTGCCAGGAATAATTTAAATTCATCCAGGGTGCCATATTCCGGGGCGACGCTGCAATAATCAGAAATGTCATACCCGCAATCCCAATTCGGGGAGGGAAAATGGGGGGAGAGCCAAAGTGCGTCAATCCCGAGACCAGACAGATAATCCAGCTTTTCGGTCATGCCCTTGAAATCCCCAATTCCATCCCCGTTCCCGTCTGCAAATGAACGCGGGTAGATCTGATAAAAGACTGCGGTTTGCCACCATTTCAAATTGGACATGCGTTCCTCAATTTTGATCTTCCAGTTTTCCGATCACCTTGACACAATCATGCTTGAAGACCTCGGTTTCGTGCGGGGCGTCCACGAGTTCACCGGTCAGGTCCTGGCCGGGAAAGTGCAGGAACTCATGCATACCGGTGCGCCATTTTGGACAATCGGTCACATCGTAGACAACCCCTTCGTGCGCGATCCACATGCGGGTTCCCCGTTCGCCGCTGTTGCGTTTTAGTTGGATGAGCGTGATGACAGGAATTTGTGAGGCGTTCATGATCGGACCGTGAAACCTTCAGGCAGGTATTGCTGAATATATAAAAGAAGTGAATACAGAGTCAGTGAACAACCGGTCCATTCCAGGGATTCTTCCGCGCTGGTATATGCGGCATAGGTGAAATTCTTCAGACCAATGGTTTCGGCAAAATGACCGCTGAGCATTTCACCGCCGATGATCCCGCTGACATAAATGGCCAGCGAAAAAAAGAACAGGAGTTTGTATCTATTTTCAAGATGCAAAAAAAAACGCAAATATGCGATCGCGAAGAGCAGGATCACTGCAATGCCGGGAATGATCCAGGCAAAATAAAACAAACCGCCATAGCCCTCGAAATTAAACAGGCTGCGCATGGGGGGGATCAACTTTTCGTGCAGGACCGCGGCTTCATCCATGGATAGATACAGGAAGATCAGCGAAAGCCCCATCCATTGATATTTGAATTTGTCATTGATCGAAGATTTCCAGGCCCCGATGACCGCAAAAAGCAAGCCCGGCAGGAAAAGCAGAAGGGTATTGAAAAAAGTCGGAACACTGGCCTCCGTGTCTGTGTAAAAGGAGTGCATCAGCAGATCAAGGACAAATTCATGAAGAGGACCGTGGATATCGTAGGCGCCGGGAAAATACTTGAGATACTGGCCCCAGATACTCAGACAGACGAGCATGGCGATGATCATCATGAGCAGCACCAATATGCGCTTAGGATTGAGTTTGATGGTTACGGGTGCGGTATCTGGCATTTAGCTTTCTCGTGGAATGGAATGGGTGGATTATAACGTTTGATTTGATATCGGGATTCTAGCCGCGTGCGGAAGGATCACCGTCCGCACATCGCTTTTGAATGCTTCCAGGGAATCGAGGGTGGAGTTGATCGCGTCAGCATCCAGGGGAACTGTGCGGCTCACGATTTGTGAGGTGTCCAGGATTCCTTTGCGGGTCATTTCCACCAGCAATGGAAGCTCCTGAAGATGATGATCATTCGAGCCGATCAACTCGATTTCATTGCCCAGCAGGTCATTGTAGGTGTCGATCTCCAGTGGTTTCGTTGAAAGGCCGACCACGACGACGCGCGCCATCACCCCGGCGCAGTGCATGGCCTGTTTCATGGTGGCCGGCAGGCCGATCATTTCGATGGCGACGTCCACGCCCCTGCCTTTGGTCAGCCTTTTAATCTCTTCAACCGGATCTGTCTCCCTTCCGTTGACCGGGACCGCTCCATACTGTTGCGCAAGTTGTAATTTTGCATTGTTGATGTCGACGGCGAATACATCGATCGCCCCGAATGCCCGCGCGAGTTGAATGGCGGACTGACCGAGTCCGCCCGCGCCGAAAATTGCGACACGGTCCCCGGGTTTGATGCGACTCTTGCGCAGGGCGTGAAAAGCGGTTGCTGATGCACACATCAGGGTGGCGCCCTGCTCGAAGGGAATTTCATCCGGCAGGGGAATTGCATTCCGGGCCGGCACAGCAATATATTCCGCGTACCCGCCATCGGTATGGTGACCGAGCATTAATACCTTTTTGCAGAATTGATCGTTGCCGGTCAGACAATGCCGGCAGTTTCCACAGGACAGGTTGTAATGCAGACAGACCCGGTCTCCGATCCGATGAGTGTTGACCCGTGAACCAATTCTCTCAACGACCCCGGCGATTTCGTGGCCGAGCGTAAGCGGAACAGGGCGCACTGGCGAGATGCCGGCGCGATAATGGGCGTCAGAGTGACAGATTCCGGCCGCCGTCACTTTCACCAGAACATCCGAGTCGCCCGTCTCCGGGATGGGCACTTCCTGCATTTCCAAGGGTTGGTTGATGCCGATAAAACGAACTGCTTTCATGTTTCTCTCCTGGATGGCAGCTTACTCTGTAAGCTTGTTCTCAATGCGTCTGTCAGGGATCAACCAGATAACTGCAACAATGATATACAAGGCAATTGCGGCCCAGGGAATGAAAAAAGCCAGCACAATGGCCGCGCTATATAGATACAGCGACCATATTCCTTTTTCATCCCTGCCGATGGCTTTTGCGATCACCGAATTTTTTCCGTGTTGTGCGATCAAGGCCCGGACCAGGATGTAATACGCCAAACCAGCCAGCCAAAGCACGGCACCGTAAAAGACCAGGGGCATGGTTGCAAAATTATTTTCACCCATCCAGGCGGTGACAAATGGGATCAGGGACAGCCAGAAGAGCAGGTGCAAGTTGGCCCAGAGAATCGAGCCGTTGACCTGTTTCGAGGCTTGCAGTAAATGATGGTGATTGTTCCAGTAAATTCCAAGATAAATAAAGCTCAGGGCGTAACTCAGGAATTTCGGCAGCAAAGGCCGCAGTGCGGACAGTTCTGCCTGGTGCGGAATATCCAATTCCAGGACCATGATGGTGATGAGAATGGCGATCACACCGTCGCTGAAGGCTTCCAGTCTACCCTTGTGCATGTTTGATCTCCGAACCGAAAAAATCAAGCAGGATGCATTCCGGCGATGATCTCATCCCGGTGTTTGCCATAATCGCGGATCAGGGAATCGACGCAGCGGGCCACGGTCACCGGCCCAGCCCGGTAGTGGACCAGGCCCGTATCCAATTCCCATTCCTTTTCATCGATCGTTTTCAGGTAGGAGGTCAATGCCTGAAGGGTTGAGTCCACCTGTTCCAATAAAACATCCCGATCGACGGATGAATATTTTTCGAAAAATGAGGCATTCACAACCCGGTAATCGTTCGTCCCATCGTAAAAATAAAAGGGGACCACTCCTTCGCAGATCTCGGCACATCCCGCCAGGGTAATGCGATTCCAGCCGATAAAATGAGCCAGGATATCCCGTGGACTCCAGTCGCCCAGGGACCGGAGAAGTTCCTCCTTTGAGAGCTTTTTTATAGTTTCCACGAAGGCGTGATATGCCAGTTCCAGATCTGCAAGCTGTTTTTCACGATTCTCAAACATAGTTCCTCGCTTTCATCGCCAACACTTGATTCCAAGGAAAAGGACAATCTATCCGGAGAGAATTTTCTTCAATTCGAACATGTTCACAAATGGGATCGCGCCCGTCTCCTGCAGGGACCAGGCCGGCGTGAGCGCGGCGTGGCCGTAGACTTTCATGCCGGCCCGCACCGCCGCCGTGACTCCGGGCAGGCTGTCTTCCACGACAATGCAGCGGGAGGGCGGAATATTGAAGGAACGGGCGGCAGCCAGAAAGACATCCGGGGCCGGCTTGGGATGCGGTACATCCAGTCCGCTGAAGATTGCGTCGCCGAATTTATCCGTAAGGTTCGCGATCTTCAAACGCAGCATTATCTCAGAACGACTGCCGTTGCTGGCGACGCAGATCGGGGCGGTCAGGGAATCGATGAGGGCATGGATGCCCGGGACGGGCTGGAGTTCCCTTTGTGTGAGAGTCGCCAGCCGTTGATTGAAAACGGCATGGAAATTTTCGGGCGGGGACCAATTTAACCGTTGTGAAGTGACCGCCAGCCGTTGCGTGATGGCCACTCCTGAAAACTCCCTGAGATATTCCTCGGTGTTGACCTGGTAGCCGTAATCGCCCAGCATTTGCACATAGACCTGATTGGCAAGCGGCTCGCTGTTGACCAGCACGCCGTCGCAATCGAAAATGACGAGATCGAAGGATCGATTGTTCATGGAAGCGAAGATTATACATGAAAGAGGGACCCGCAAGTTGATTGCGGATCCCTTGATGTACCTGCATGTGTGATGGGGCAGTGTACTACGCCGTTTGCGCGGCGGCTTCCCCGGGCTGCCAGTTGGCTGCCACGAGGCTGAGGATGATCAGCGCGGCGCCTGTGACCAGCTGCCAGGTCAGCTGTTCGTGCAGGAAGATCACGCCCAAAAGCACCCCGCCCAATGGGAACAAATAGGTGACCATGGTGGTGCGGGTCGGGCCGATCTCATGGATCAAATAGAAGGCCATTACAAAAGCCAGGCCCGAGCCGAGCATGCCCATAAACAACAGCGCGATCCATGTGATGCCTGCATGCGGAAGCGCCACCGGAGACTCCATCAAAAAGGCGGCCGGCCACATGATCACGGAGGCGGAGATCAGAGGAATGGCGCTGCGGAAGATCGGCTGTGTGTCCACGGTTTTGATGCGCACATATACGGAAGTGCCTGCATAAAAAATACAGGCCAGCACCACTGCAAACTGACCGATCAGGGAACTGGGCGATGCCCCGATGTCCTTGCTCATCAGCACGATCACACCGGCCATTCCGATCAGCAAACCCAGCACCTTGGGGACCGTCATCTTGTCGTCACGCAGCAGGTAATGCGCGATCAAGATCGTAAAGAGCGGAACGGTCGCGTCGAGAATCGAGGCGACCGCCGAGTCGATGTGCTGTTCACCCCATGAGATCAGGAGGAACGGAGCTGCGATATTCGTGATGCCGACGATCAACAGGGGAACCCAGTCGCTGAACCTGCGCGGCCAGGAGACGCGCTGGATGGAAACCCAGACGATGCAGAATAACAGGCCGAAGATCACGCGGTAGGCGACCAGGGTATTGGGTCCCATTTCGCGCAGGGCGATCTTGATCCACATGAACGAAGAACTCCAGATCGCACCCAGTAAAATAAAAACGAACCAATGCTTTGGTTTCAAGACTCTCTCCTTGGTTGGGTTGATAAAAGTTGGTAGCGGACGCCGGCCAGTATAGAATAAGTGTTCTAGAATGTCAAGGCAAATATTATTTTATGAAGTCTCATTCGCCTTGATAATTAATGCCGTCATCGCGTTTGGGGAGGAAGACAATGATCAGGATCACCACCGTGCTGTAGATCAGGTAACTCAGGAGCGGGTATGAATTTGCCAGCAAAATGGCGCCCAGATAGAACCCGTTGACAAAGATATAGTTTGGTGTGTGACTGCGCATATATTGCCTGTTGAATTCGGCCACCGCAAGGTGGGGATGGTAATAAACGTAGACCAGCATGACGTATCCGATCGCGTTGCAGGCGATCAGGGTCAGGCCGTAAAAGATGATCGGCCCGCCCTGAAAGGGATAACGTCCCAATAACGAGGTGGGGAAGGGGATAAAGCTCACGCACAGCAAAAGCAGGATGTTCAGCCACAGGAAACCGCGGTCTGTTTTCTTGATGGCGTGCATGGAGTTGTGGTGGATGACCCAGTACAGCCCGATGATGATAAAGCTCATCACATAAGCCAGGATGCGCGGCAGCACCGAAACCAAGGTGGCTATAAATTGGCTGTAGGGCACCTCGGGGAAACGGATATCGAGAATTAATAAAGTGATCACAATGGCAAAGACACCATCGCTAAAGGCTTCCAGGCGGGATTTTTCCATCTTGCGATTATACGGGATAATTAAATAAACTCCCCGCTTGCATTGACGTGACTTATAATGGTACTTATCAATCGTAATTCCATAATCTCCAATCGGAAATCCCATGACCCAACTCATCGAATGCATCCCCAATTTCTCCGACGCGCGCCGACCCGAGGTCATTGACCAGATCGTCGCCGCCATCCAATCGGTCGCCGAGGTCAAACTCCTCGACCGTTCCTCCGACCTCGACCACAACCGCACCGTGATCACCTTTGCAGGCACGCCCGCCGGCGTTGAAGAAGCCGCCTTCCGCGCCATCAAGACCGCCGCCGAGCTGATCGACCTCGATCAGCATACGGGCGCGCATCCGCGCATGGGAGCCACGGATGTTTGTCCTTTCGTGCCGCTCAGCGGGGTGGGCATGGACGAGTGCATCGCCATTGCTAAACGGCTGGGCCAGCGCGTCGGAAGCGAGCTCCAGATCCCGGTCTACTTGTATGAAGCGGCTGCCAGTCGCCCCGAAAGAGTCAATCTGGAAAATGTCCGCAGGGGCCAGTACGAAGGTATCAAGGCGGAGATCGAAACCAATCCAGACCGCAAGCCTGACTACGGTCCCGTCAAAATGCCCAAGGCCGGCGCCACGGTCATCGGTGCGCGCAATCCGCTGGTTGCCTTCAATGTCTATCTCACCAGTGAGGATGTGGACATCGCCAAAAAGATCGCCAGGGCGGTCCGTCAGTCTTCGGGCGGACTGCGCTATGTCAAAGGGCTGGGCCTGCTCGTGGATGGCCGTGCGCAGGTCTCAATGAACCTGACCAACTTCCGCGAAACGCCGATTGCGCGCGTGGTCGAATTCATCCGGCGCGAAGCCGAACGCTACGGCGTCGGCATTCATCACAGCGAACTGGTCGGGTTGATCCCGCAGGAAGCCTTGGTGGACGCGGCGGTTTGGTACACCCAACTGGATCAATTCTCCCCCGAACAGATTCTCGAGTCCCGGATCTTTTCCTCACCTTCCACCGCCGGTTCAGACTCACCGAAGCCTGCTTCGTTTATCGACGAATTAGCAGCCCCGACGCCCACCCCCGGAGGCGGGTCCGCGGGCGCGTATGCCGGCGCGATGGGCGCGGGCCTGGTCGCGATGGTGGCAGGCTTGACGATCGGCAAAAAGAAGTATGCTGAAGTCGAAGCCGAGATGCAGGCCGTGCGCGTGGTGGCGGAGAATCTCCGCAAGGAACTCACCCAGGCCGTGGACGATGACGCCTCCGCCTTTGAAGTGCTCATGGCGACCTTCAAACTTCCAAAGGATACCGAGGAGCAAAAGTCCGCAAGAAATGCGGCCGTTATTCAAGCCACTTTGAATGCCGCCCATATTCCCCTGCATGTTTGCGAGGACGCCGTCAAGGTGATGGAGCTGGCCGTGAAATGCGCTGAAAGCGGCAACGCCAACGCCATCAGCGACTCGATGTCCGGTTTTGCCATGGCGCGCGCCTCCCTGACGGCGGCATCCTGCAATGTCCGCATCAACCTCAACACGCTGGAAGACAGGTCCCCTGGCGAAAAAATGCTCACGGAACTCGCCGCCCTTGAAAAACAAGCCGACAAACTCGAAAAACAGGTTCGCAAGATCGTGAAGGATCGCGGCGGAATTTAACTTTGGAGCCCAATATCGAACCAACAAAATGAGATTCAAACTTCCTGAATTGACCATCGTTAGATCGATCTCTTTGCTAACCGCCGCCATGGGCATCGTCAATGTCCTGTCGGCGGTTACGCCTTCCCTTAAGGACCGCTTGAAATTGTTGGAGGAGTATTCGCCATTTGGGGTTTCGCGCGGCGGTCATCTCACATCGGCGCTGGCAGGCTTTGCCCTGCTGCTGTTGGCGGTCAGCTTATGGCGGGGAAAACGAGTTGGCTGGCTCCTGACTGTCGGCATTTTATCCATTTCCATTCCCACTCATCTCATCAAGGGTCTGGATTATGAAGAAGCCGCTTTTGCCGCGCTCCTGCTCGTGCTGTTGATCCTGACCCGCCGAAATTTTCGGGCCCGCTCGGATGCGCCTTCGGTTCGCGCTGGACTTTATGCGGTGTCCGCCTCCCTGGGCTTCACTCTGGCCTATGGCGTGCTCGGCTTTTATTTGCTGGACAGACACTTTCAGGTTAATTTTGGATTTTGGGCTGCCATCCGGCAAACCATCGTCATGTTTGTGGCTTTTTACGATCCCGGTCTGCAACCGATCACCGGTTTTGGAAAATACTTTGCCGATTCGATCTACATGGTGGGGGCAGGCACGGGCGCATATGCCCTGTTCATGTTGCTGCGTCCGGTTCTGGCACGCCTGCTTCCGTCAACGGACGAACGTGCCCGTGCTTGGGACATTGTCCGTGCACATGGCAGGTCATCTCTGGCGCGGTATGCGCTCTTCGATGACAAGCTGCATTATTTCAGCCCGGGCGGATCCCTGATTTCGTATGTGATCGAGAATCGGGTGGCGCTTGCCCTTGGTGACCCGATTGGACCGCCGGAAGACCTGGAATCTGCGATTCAATCCTTCAAGGATCTTTGCAGCCTCAATGACTGGGTCCCGGCGTTTTATCAGATCATGCCTGACCGCCTGGATGCCTATCAAAAACTCAACTTTGACGCCCTGCCTCTTGGACAGGAGGCCAGTGTGGACGTGTCCGCCTTCACGCTGGAAGGTAGTGAAAACAAGAATGTCCGCAATGCCTACAACAAAATGCTTCGCAACGGCTATAAGGTGGCTGTCCAGTCGCCGCCTCATTCAACGCGAATGCTGCGGGAACTGCGTTCCATCAGTGACGACTGGCTGGCAACCCGTGGAATGAAGGAGATGGGATTTTCCCTTGGCTGGTTTGACGAGGAATATCTTAATACCTGTCCCATCCTGCTTGTTCGGGATGGAGAGGGCTTCATCGATGCTTTTGCAAATATCGTGACCGAGTTTCAGGCCAATGAGGTCGCCGTGGATTTGATGCGGCACCGCAGCTTTTCCGAAAAAGGCATCATGGATTTCCTGTTCGTGTCCCTCTTTCTTTGGGCAAAGGAGCAGGGAGTGGCCTCGTTCAATCTGGGATTAAGTACTTTTTCCGGAATTGGAGAGAAGCGTGCAGACCCGGCCTTGCAACGTACGATCCGCTTCATCTATGAAAACGTGAACCGCTTTTACAATTTCAAGGGTCTGCATGCCTTCAAGGAAAAATTTCATCCGGTCTGGTCGCGCCGCTATCTGGCCTATCCGGACCCGGTTAATCTTCCGGCGGTCAGCATCTCCCTGATCCGCGCCAATTTTCGGAGCAGTTCCGCCGAAGGCGAGCGTTAATTCGACCGGATCGGACCGATTTCCCTGCCTATCAATATTGACGGCTTAAACGATTGACGCAAATTCAACTCGTACTATAAAATATCCCTGCCTCCGGTTGATATGCAATTTCAGGGGGTCAAAGAGGATAAGCCAACATTAATAGAATAAAAACTGCGGTATTTGCACTGGTGTTGATCCTGCTGGTCAGCGTGGAAGCACCAAAGGCATTAAATACCAAAACCCCCTTGTTTACGAGAGCCTCATTTCAAATGCCGTTGAAAGCCGGCGCGGTTCAATTTGATGCCGGGATGATGCACCCGGATATTTCGGCGGTCACCGTGCAAACCTGTGACGTTCAAACCGAGGACTATTGCATTGCAAACGGGCATTTTATTTTTCAGGAACCGGTCGACCCGCTTTACGCCGATCCCCTGGCGAAAAATTATAAATACGCCTCCAACGACAACGGAAAACGGGAAACTCATCGCGGCGTGGATTTCTCCGCGGCTGTCCACACACCGGTGTTGGCTGCCGAGGATGGGGAGGTTGTTTTTGCCGGTATGGAAAAGAGCAAGACACACAGCCCCTGGGTTAATTATTACGGAAATTTCATCGTCATTCGTCATGCCAATGAGCTGTATACGCTGTATGCCCACCTTTCCCGAATTGATGTGGAGGCCGGGCAGGCCGTACAGGCGGGTGAGGTGATTGGTGGGGTAGGCCGGACCGGCGCCGCAATCGGTCCACATTTGCATTTCGAAGTCAGGCGCGGGGCGAATGGCGAGAATTTTTATTCTACTGAAAACCCCGAACTTTGGCTGGTCCTTGAAAAAGATGGGAACGGTGAAGCCTATGGGGCGTTGTCCATTCAATTTGACGCCGGCCTGAATCGCAAAGTCCAAAGGAATTTGGTCGTTGAATATTACCCGACAGGTTCTAAAACCCCTGAAACCGTGATTCATACCTATACCTATCCCGTTGGTTTTGAGAACAACCAGGAGGACGCTGTATTGAGCAATCTGCAGCCCGGCCGGTACCGGATTGTGGTCAGCGGCAGTGAAGGTGTGCGTGACCGCTGGGTTTATGTCGAATCCGGCATGCTCACAAAAGTGTATATGAGTCCCAGATAGAAAGTTCCGGCTGGTCAATGAAACAAAAAGAACCGAGGTTTTTCCTCGGTTCTTTTTGTTTCATTTTCTTTATTCCTCAAGGGTACTGATGTCGCCTTCCGGCAAACCCTGCGCTCTGGCCTTCAACACACGGCGCATGATCTTGCCTGAACGTGTCTTTGGAAGCTTATCCACGAACTTTACATCCTCGGGGCGGGCGATCGGCCCCATATGGGTGGAGACATGCTGGCGCAATTCCTCGGCTAATTCCAGGGAAGGTGCAAACCCCGAGCGCAGCATCACGAAGGTGTGAATGGCCTGACCTTTCACCTCATGCGGCAGCCCGATGGCCGCGGCTTCAGCTACGGCGGGGTGACTGACCAGGGCTGATTCCACTTCGGCGGTGCCCAGGCGGTGCCCGGAAACCTTGATCACATCATCCACGCGGCCGATGATCCAGTAATACCCATCCTTGTCCCGTTTGGCAGAGTCACCGGTGGTGTAGCGCCCGGGATATTTGCTCCAGTATTGTTTAACATAACGCTCATCGTCCCCGTAGATCGTGCGCAGCATCGAAGGCCACGGGTTCTTCAAGGTGAGATAGCCTTCGGTATCGTCCGGAACAGGCTTGCCTTCCTCGTCAACGATCTCGGCCTCCTGCCCAAAAAATGGACGGGTGCCGGAACCGGGTTTGAGAGGCACAACTGGGGTGGGTGTGATCATGAAGGCGCCGGTTTCAGTCTGCCACCAGGTGTCAATGATCGGCGACCTTTCCTTGCCGATCACGCGGTAATACCACTTCCATGCCTCGGGGTTGATCGGCTCACCGACCGTGCCGAGCAGGCGCAGCGAGGAAAGATCGTGTTTGTTCGGCCAGGATTCGCCAAAGCGCATGAGTCCACGAATGGCCGTGGGTGCCGTGTAAAAGATGGTGATCCCGTACCGTTCGATGCACTGCCACCAGCGGTTCGGATAGGGGTAGGCCGGGCCGCCTTCGAACATGAAGGAGGTCACACCGTTGATCATCGGTCCGTAGACCAGATAGGAATGCCCGGTGATCCAACCGGGATCGGCCGTGCACCACCAGCGGTCCTCATCGTTGACATCGAAAACATACTTTAAGGTCGAATAGGTTCCGACCATGTAGCCGCCGTGTGTGTGCAGGATGGCCTTGGGTCTGCCTGTGGACCCGGAGGTATAGAGAATGAACAATGGGTCTTCCGCATCCATCACTTCGGTGGCGCATTTCCCATTCGCGATCGGCAGGGCGCACAGATCCTGGTACCAGTGGTCGCGGCCGGATTCCATGACCACCGGATTGCCAACCCGCTTGACCACGATCACATTTTCAACCGATGGGCAGCGCTTGAGAGATTCGTCCACGATGGCTTTCAATTCGACGACTTTGCCGTTCTGGTAGGAGCCGTCGCAGGTGATGATCAGTTTGGAGTTGCTGTCTTCGATGCGGCCTTGCAGCGAGTCGACTGAAAACCCGCCAAACACCACCGAGTGGATCGCGCCGATCTTGGCGCAGGCCATCATGGCAAAAACGATCTCGGGAACGCGGCCCATGTAAATGGTGACCCGCTCGCCCTTTTGAACGCCCATGGCTTTGATGATGTTGGCCATGCGCGAGACTTCGCGGTTCATTGAAAAATATGAAAAAGTGCGCTCTGATTTTCCGTCCTCCGATTCCCAGATGAGCGCAAGCTGGTTCTTGCGGTGCGTCTTTAAGTGACGGTCGATCGCGTTGTGAATAATATTTGTCTTGCCGCCCACGAACCATTTATAAAAAGGTTTGTTGGAATCATCCAAAACCCTGTCCCATTTCTTGAACCATTCCAGTTCGGAGGCTTCCTCGGCCCAAAAACCCTGCAGGTCCTTGCCGGCTTTTTCGGCAAGTGCCTCCCAGTCCTTTAACCTGGCCTGCTCCACAACCTGTGCGGACGGATAATAAACCTCGCCTTCCAATTCCTTCGGCTTACCGGTCTTTGCCATGCCTGCCTCCTAAATCGAATTCAAGTTGAAAGATAGCGGCTATTTTAATCGCCTTTGGATGAATTTGCTATGAAGATTACTCCACCCAGTCCAGGATCTTGTGCCACATTCCCGCGAACGGCAAAAACCAGGGAAAGCCGTTGTACAGGCCGAGCGGGGCGGTCGGAAAATTAAATCGAGCGAACGGATGATCTTTGATGTTTCCGGTCAGAATGGCCTCGGCCACGGTTTTGCCGAGATAAGTGGCCATCGCCACACCATGGCCGGCGTACCCAAGCGAATAATTCAAGCCTTCCAGCTCGCCAACATGGGTCATCATGTCAAAGGCGAAATCAAGCGTCCCGCCCCAAACATACTCCACCTTCGCATCCCTGAGCTGCGGATAAACCTGGATCATTTCCCGCTGCAGGATCTCAGCACTGCTTCGGATCGTGCCGGCTGTTTCCGGAAAAAATGCGGCCCGTCCGCCGAAGATCATGCGGTTGTCCCACAACCGGAAATAATTGAGATAGTGTTTGTAATCAAAGATCATTCTGTTCTTTGGGCTGAGTTCCCCCGCCAGTTTGTCGGTGAGCCTTTCGGTCGCAATAATGAACGAGCCGATCGGGATGATTCTTCTTTGCAGTTTGCCGGTGACATTCCCTGTGTAGCCGGATGTTGCCACGAAAACGGTTTCGGCGCTTAATACGCCTCTTTCGGTCTCGAGGATAAAACGGTTCCCGCTGCGCCTCAGCCTGTTGACCCGCGCTCGCGCGCAAAGCAACGCCCCGGCTTTTTCCGCGGCCGCAGCCAGCCCCGCCACATATTGCGCCGGATTTAACCCTCCGCTGACGTCATCCACCAGGGCTCCGTGGAAAATGTCCGACCCGATCTCGCTGCGCAGATCGCCCGGCGGCACCAGCTTCACTGTGTGATTGAATTCCTGAGCCATGAAATCCACTTCCTGTTTCAAGGCTTCGAAATGTTTTGGTTTGTTCGCCAGCAGAAGCTGACCAGTACGCGCAAATCCGCAGTCGATCTTTTCCTCTATTATGATCTTTTCGACAGTATCCACTGAATCCAGGGAGCATTGAAATAATTCCCTTGCTGTTTGCCGCCCGTATTTTTTGATGATGGTTTGCATGGGCAGCTTTAAGCCGGTCAGGGTCATGCCGCCATTACGGGAACTTGCCCCCCAGCCGATGCTTTCCGCTTCCAGAACGACCACTTTCACACCGCGTTTTGCCAGGGTCCGCGCGGCACTTAATCCTGTATATCCACCGCCAATGATGGCCACATCCATTTTTTCAGGGACGGGAGTCAGGCCTGACTCCTTGGGCATGTTTACAGTCGTATGCCAGTAGATTTGCTGGTGCATGGCGCCTCCATTACGATGGAATTTTATGACCTTATGCGAGAATCTCTTTCCAATGTAGTTCTTCAAAGGCTTTGTGCAGCCGGTGACCGTCTTCCACGGCAATATAGGTTAAATTCGTAAAAACGCCCTGTGCAATTTCGCGAACTGGCCCGGCGGGAACGACATCATCCTGAATCCCGTGAATGAGAATCGTCGGTGTGTTGATGGCTTGAAATTTTTCATCAATGAATTCGGGCAGCATCAATGCGGGCGCAAGCAGAACCAGCTTTCTCACCTGTTGTGGATGTCTGCAGGTAAATACTCCCCCCATCAACCCACCATACGACGAGCCGATGATCGTCCAATCCTTTTTATCACCGAGAATGGGAACCAGCTGCCCCATGCGGTTTTCGAAGGACCCGGTGAAATCCGGAGTGAGCATGCCCGGGAATAATTGTGCGAACTGGCGCGCTTTTCCACTTTGACTGGTGCTCTCCAATCCATGCAGGTAAATGATCTTTGAATTATCCATTTTCTTCCGGCTTTTTTGCGGGGCGGGAGGATCTTTTTTTTGCGGTTGGGGTTTTCTGGGTGCCCGGGCCTGGTGTGGTTTTCTTTCGCGGCTTCCTGGTCAGCCTGGGCTTTTCCGGTTCATCGCTGACAAAATCATCAATATCTTCGTGGTGCAGCCCGCTGAAGGCGGGCTGTTGACCGATCGGTTGCGGACGCAGGAGTTCGCGCAATTCATTTTGCAGGGGCGGCGGGAAATCCGTGGAAATACGCCGCAAGGTCACCACCGTCATCGGGTTTTGTGCGGCGCTGAGGATATGTTTAAGGAGAAAGATGGTTTCGTTGGAGGAGGCACGGTAGAGGGCGACGATCAGATCGCTTAGATCGTTTTGGATGGTGGAGGGGGCTTCTTCGATCACGGGCTCGACAATGTCAAAGATGGGCGGAAGGTTTACATTGCTCGTGTCGGCGATCATGGGCAGCAAAGCCTGGATCCCGTTCGACCATGTCCGTGTGCGTGCGGGGTGCAGGTATTCCCGGATCAGGGTCAAAAACGCGGCGGGGGTTTCCTTCCGCATGCGTGTCAAACTGGTGGAGAGCAGTGCCGAGCGGACATCCGGGTCACGTACCTGCTGGGTCCAGGCGGTCAAACGGGGCAGCAGGCGTTCCTCCTGGGGTGGGATGCGGCCGAGAAGATAAGCCGCCAGCAATCGCGTTTCAAGGGCACCTTCATCCCACAACACGTCCGCAAGGATCAGGGCGAATTCCGGGTTTGCCTCTGCGACGGTTCGCAATTCATTTTCGATTTGGGCAAGGACTGCCGGGGGGGTCCGGTAGGTGATCAAGTTCGATCCCGGAGCTACATTTTCCTTGGTCCGCAGGGTGTGATTGACATAGAACTCAAGCATCTCGCGCAGATGTTTCATGAATTCATCCGGCAGAAAGAAGAAATCTGCAAGACGATTGGCTTGTTTTCGCAGGCGGGCTAGGTCTATGGCAGGCATGGAGGGGGCAGGTCGGTTATCAGGTATCAGACGTTCGCAAGGTCTGATACCTGATAACCTGGACACGATAAATCATTAATATGCTTTTCCGAAATACACTTTGCGTTTGGATGGTTTGCCGCACACAATGCAAGCACCTTCCTCTTTAGGCTGGTCAAATGGAATATTGCGCGTGGTGGCCTTGGCATCTTCCTTCACCTTGGTTTCACATTCCCTTGATTCGCACCAATAGGAGAATGCCCATCCATCCTGAACGACCTGTTTAAGTTCCTCGTAGGTTTTGGGATGGTGAATATTGGCATCCCGGTATTCGGTGGCGCGTTTGAGGAGGGAATCCTGAATATCGGCTAGCAACCCTTTTAGAGCCAGGTCCAGGCCCGCCTGAGGAACGAAGGATTTCCCTTCCTTTCCGGGCTTGTCCCGGCGGGCGAGGGCAACCGTTCCCTTTTCCACATCCTTAGGCCCCACTTCAATGCGGACCGGAACCCCGCGCATCTCCCAGTCGTTGAATTTGAATCCCGAGCTGACGTTGTCACGGTCGTCCATTTTCAGGCGGATGCCCGCAGTTTTTAATTCCTTGAAGAGACGGTCTGCCACTTCCATGACCCTGACTTTGTCCTCGGGGGTTTTGAAGATCGGGACGATCACGGCTTGAACAGGCGCAAGACGCGGGGGCAGCACCAAGCCCTGATCGTCACCATGGACCATGATGATGGCGCCGATGATCCGGGAGGAGATGGCCCAGGAGGTGGTTTCGCAATATTGCAGGGTGTTGCTGCTGTCGAGATATTGAATCTCAAAAGCCTTTGCAAAATTCTGCCCAAAGTAGTGCGATGTGCCGGATTGCAGGGCGCGCTTGTCCCACATCATGGCTTCGATGGAGGTCGTCACCTGCGCGCCCGCGAATCGTTCTGTTTCGCTCTTGGTGCCTTTGATGACAGGAATGGCCGCCTGTTGCAGGCAGAATTCTTCGTAGATGTCGAGGATGCGATACATTTCCTCTTTTGCTTCCTCGGCGCTGGCATGTGCGGTGTGACCCTCATGCCAGTAAAATTCCGCGGTGCGCAAGAAGAGTTTTGTGCGCAATTCCCAGCGCAGAACGGAACCCCATTGGACGATCAGGAGAGGCAGATCGCGCCAGGATTTGATCCATTTGGAATACATGTATCCGATGATGGTTTCCGAGGTGGGCCGCACGACCAGTTTTTCCTCGAGCTCCTGACCGCCGCCGTGTGTGACCACGGCCAGCTCGGGGGCAAAACCTTCCACATGTTCCTTTTCCTTTTCAAAGAATGACATGGGGATCAATGTGGGGAATGCCGCGTTGACATGTCCAGTCTTCTTGAATTCCGCATCCAGCCATGAGGTGATGTTTTCCCACAAGGCCCAGCCGTAGGGTTTTACCACCATGCAGCCACGCACGGGTGCATAATCGGCCAGGTCGGCCTTTAAAACCAGTTGGTTGTACCATTCTGCAAAATCGTCCGCGCGGGTGGGTAATTTGTCTTCAGCCATTTTTTCCTCTTTGAAGTTCAGATATAAAGGCCTGAAAATTTAAGCCTTGAAATTTTCCAGTCTGTTTACGGCAGTTTTAACATCCTCTGTGAAGTATAACAACTCCTGCTGATGTTTGGACAAGTAGGAATTGAATTCCTTGAAAAACTGATCGAAAGTGGACTGCCAACCCCTCCCGACCAGTGCCAGAGGCCTCGGGGACAGTGATTCCACGATCATCAGGTTCCACATCAGGGAGACTTCGGTCAGTGTGCCAGCTCCACCGGGAAGGGCAATGGCGGCGTCACAGCCCTCTATCAATCCCAATAAGCGTTCCGTCAAGGTCTTCTTCCGTCTTTCCTCTTTTACCCATGCATTGGGACGGGTCTTGCGCCATTCCTCAATGTCCGAACAGGTCACGCCGATCACATGACCGCCGGCTTCATCCGCCCCGCGCGAGACGGCTTCCATTGTGCCCATGTAGCCGCCTGTTAACACGGTGTGACCCCGCTCCGCAAGATATTTTCCGAGCAGACGGGCTTCATCGTATTCCCGGGTGCCTTCCTTTGGTTGTGCGCCGCCAAATACGGTGATGTTCATTCTTCAACGTCCCATTGCCTGGTTTTATTGAATTCGATTTTCTTCAGTACCGCCTTTTCAAGGTCAATACCGGAAACTGAAGCCAGTTGCAAAAGAAATAATGTCACGTCTGCAAGTTCGCTGGCCAGCTCCTCCCTGTCTTTTGGCTGCTCCCGGAATTGAAAATGTTCCAGTATTTCCGCAGCTTCCAGCGAAAGTGAAATGGCCAGGTTCCTGGGTGTCTGCGGACGTTTACTACCCGGTTCGTACCAGCCCTTGGATTTGACCAGTTCATGCATTTGATTTGTCAGATCGTTGATTGTCATTCTTTCCATCATGCACCTGCTGAAAATAAAAACGGCTCACCAGGTCTGGGAGCCGTTTGGACACGCAAAAGCGAACCTAGCCAGACCGGGTAGATCTACACAATCGAGGGGACGGGTTCGGGTTCATTAACATGTGCCCATTATACCCAGTAATTCCAGATTGAGAAGAAATCCGGTCAAAGGAAACCCCGGGGACATGCGGTAAAATAGCTTCATAATCCCATGTCCCCTTTTCTTCAATTTGTCATCCGCAGAATTTTTTCCACGTTCTTGTCCCTTGTGATCATCACAATGGTTTTGTATGCCGGTATGATGTTAACACCGCCCGAGGCGCGCGCCCGCCTTTATTTGCCGCCGGGGAAGGGTGGTGAACGCGCCTCTGAAAATTTTGTCAATGTCCTTATTAAAAAATACCACTTGGATCAGCCTTATTTGGTTCAATACTCCTATTGGGCCCGGTCCCTCGTTACAGGATCCTGGGGATATAGCCCCACCCTGCGCGCGGATGTCCTGCCGGAACTGATTCGCCGGACTCCGGCTACGTTGGAACTGGCATTCTATTCGCTCCTTTTATTGATACCGCTTGGACTTGCCAGTGGACTATTGGCCGGGTGGCACCCAGGGCGCTTTTTTGACGGAAGCTTCCGGTTTGCGGCTTTCTTTGGCACGTCCATGCCGCCCTTCATTTTCTCCATGATCCTGATATCGTTCTTTTACCTTAAATTGAATTGGTTCCCGCCGGGACGCATGGATGTCATGACCGGGCTGGATATGTCCCGCACAGGATTTGTGAATTTTACGGGATTTTTAACACTCGACAGCCTGCTCAATCGCAGATTTGATATTTATCTGACAGCGTTACGCCACCTTGCGATGCCGGTGATCACCCTGTCAATGTATCATTGGGCCACGCTCGGGCGGATTACACGCGCCACCATTATCAATCAACGCGGCAAGGAATATATTATTGCTGCGCGGGCACGTGGCGTAAGTGAACGCAAGCTGGTATGGCGGCATGCCTTGCGTGCCATCTTTGCGCCGACCTTGACGACCATGGTGTTCTCCGCTGCCAATATCGTTACGAGCATTTTTGTCGTGGAGATCATATTTGGGCTAACGGGGGTGTCCGATGTGATCGTCATAGCAATGCAAAGCACTCCTGACGCCCCTGCCACGCTTGGGTTTGCAGTATATAGTGTCATCATGGTCCTGAGCCTGATGTTTATCCTTGATGTAATTCAGGCGGCCCTTGACCCCCGCGTGCGGGAAGAGGTTATGAAAACATGAGGCGCGTAACACGTTTTTTCTCCCATTGGCAGAACTGGCTCGGAACGGCTCTCGTACTTACATTTGCTGTCGTGGCATTGGCAGCACCCGTGCTTTCACAGCCGAACAAGACCACGCAGGGCGCTTTTAAAAAAGTTGGCCGGTCCACGGACTTAACGCCACACCCTCCGAGCAAGGATGCGATTCTTGGGACACTTCCCGGGCAGCTTGATGTGTATCACGCCCTCATCTGGGGCGCG
Organism: Chloroflexota bacterium; assembly: GCA_021414245.1. Lineage (GTDB taxonomy): Bacteria > Chloroflexota > Anaerolineae > Anaerolineales > Villigracilaceae > Villigracilis. The sequence goes on along the minus strand of JAIOOU010000017.1, from coordinate 255,386 downwards.
CGCGAAGCCATGGTCTTCGGTGTATCGGTGGCACTCGGTGCTTTTATTTTTGGAAGTTTCTTCGGCGCGGTCTCCGGATACGCAGGCGGGATGGTCAACGACATCATGATGCGAATTACCGATGCCTTTCTGACCTTTCCCGTCCTTGCCGGTGTGGTTTTTCTTCAACAACTCGTCGCGATCACAATCGAATCGATGGGCGGCATTTATTGGTTTAATGTTGATTATCGGGGTCAGTTCATTGATTTTCAATTTACACCGCCTGCTTTTGCGGTTTTTCTCATGAAAGTGGACCCGATCCTCATCAGCCTGATCCTGTTCTCCTGGATGCCGATCGCCCGTATTGTTAATACGATGGTGATCACGTTGAAAAACACGGAATTCATTCAGGCCACGCGTGCGCTCGGTGCGAATCCGTTTTGGATCATTCGCAGGCACTTGTTGCCCAACGCCGTTGGGCCTGCCATTGTTTTGGCCGCGCGCGATGTTGGGAGTTCTGTGATCCTGCAGGCAACCATCACGTTTATCGGATTGGGCGGAGCCTCTCCCTGGGGCATCCTTTTGTCTCTAGGACGTAACTGGGTGATTGGTCCCGGCGGCGACCTGCTGGCGACCTGGTGGGTTTTCCTGCCGGCGACTTTGGCGATCGTCCTTTTCGGTCTAGGCTGGAATCTTGTGGGGGATGGTTTGACGGAGGCGCTTGAACCGTCCGCGGCAACCTACGAAAGGTCAACCTGGTTGAGACGGAAAAAGAAAAAATGACCAGGCTTGAATTGGATGGAGCCCGCTTCCTTTCGACCGGACAACTGATCCTGCTTCGTGAGATTTCCTCCCTTTCAGCATCCTTGAACATGCCGGTTTTTTTGGTGGGCGGTTGTGTCCGTGATTATTTTCTTAAGACCCCTGCCAAGGATCTGGATATCATCGTGGAAGGCGATGCAATCCGACTTGGTGAGGCGTTGGTTGAAAAATTCGGTGGTCATTTAATTGCCCACTCTAAATTCCATACGGCGATCTGGGAGCTTCCGGAAACCCCTGGCCAGGCTACGGATTCGATTGACCTGATTACCGCCCGAACGGAATCGTATGAACACCCCGGTGCCCTGCCTGTGGTCAAACCTGCCTCGATTGAAGATGATCTTCAGCGGCGCGACTTTACCATCAATGCCATGGCCGTCCGGCTCGATCAGGATCGCTTTGGCGAGTTGATTGACCCTTTTGACGGGCGGCTCGATCTCGAAAAAAAGAGGATCAGGATCTTGCATCCCCGCTCCTTTCTTGACGACCCCACTCGTATTTTCCGCGCCATACGGTATGAATGTAGATATTCGTTTGAGATCGAATCCGGCACACTGGAATTGATCAACTCCGAATCGATCGGAGTGATTTCGAAGATCAGTGGCGAACGCATCCGCCATGAATTGGATTTGATCCTGGAGGAAGTATCATCCCTTGCGATGATCATCCGTGCGGGAGACCTGGGCGTATTTAAAGGCATTCACTCCAAATTGCCTTTGTTCAACAAGGAATTTGTCGACCTTTTGGAAATGGATTTGACACTGGATATCCCGGCGGACCGTGTCGCCATGGGATATATGCTCTGGCTCTTGGATTTGCCTGAAGACGCCATCTTATCCATCGGGCGGCGCCTGGATTTTTCCTCCGAATTGACCCATTCGGTTTGGGCGGTGGCCCAATTAAAGAAGAGCCTGCCGTTTCTGGTGAATTCCAAACCCAGCATCTGGACCTATGCCCTCGAAAAGCTGCCCTTGCTCTCCATTTATGTGGTTTTCCTTGTCAGCGGCGAGAGGGCGCTGTTGAACTATATTTCCTTGTGGCGCCATGTAAAACCTTTTACGACTGGAGACGTGTTGAAGTCGCACGGACTTCCTCCAGGCCCGAGGTATGCGGAGATCCTGACCAGTCTTAAGTCGGCCTGGCTTGACGGGGAAGTAAAAAGTGAAAAAGAGGAAGAGGAGCTTTTGCAGACCCTATTATGAATCTTCAACCCTACCTGGATTTTGCAACTTCGCTTGCCTATCGTGCCGGAAAAATTACCCTGGGTCACTTTAACAACGGTGTTCATGTAAATACAAAGGAAAACAACGACCCTGTCACCATCGCCGACCATGATGCGGAGAAATTTGTACGCAGCGAAATTGAGCGGGTGTATCCGGGGCATGCTGTTGTCGGCGAGGAATTTGGGGTCAATGGCAATGGCAGCCCGTTTCGCTGGACAATCGACCCCATTGACGGGACCAAATCTTTTATTCGCAGTGTCCCATTGTACGGCGTTCTGATCGGCCTTGAGATCGATGGAGTCATACGGGTGGGTGCGGCCTATTATCCTCCTCTCGACGAAATGCTCTGTGCCGGAGACGGCTTGGGCTGCTGGTGGAACGGCCGGCGGGCACAGGTTTCCACTGTTCAGGAAGTGTCTGCTGCATGCGTGGTTTCGACTGACTTTCAAAGGTTGGCGGAAAAGGATCCGACTCTGGTGGAGCGATTTGTTCAAAGAAAGGCCCTGCTGCGCACCTGGGGGGATGCATATGGTTACCTGTTGGTGGCCACAGGTCGCGCGGAAGTATGTCTGGACCCGTATATGGATGTCTGGGATACTGGGCCTTTTCCGGCTATTTTCAGGGAGGCTGGAGGATATTTCGGTTCATGGAGCGGGAAGGAGGGCCATGCTCACGGGGAATCACTGGCTACAAATGCCGCACTCAAGCCCGAGGTCCTGAAATTGATGCGAGGCACCTCATCTCCATAATGACTTGCTTCTAAGGCTCAACCTACTATATAATAACCATTATGGCAGACAATAAAGCAGAAGCACAAAGATTGCCTTATCGATTGCGGGAGCCATTCCTGACCACTACGGAATTGGCTCTTTTTCGTGTATTGAATCAGATGGTGGGGGGGCGGTATCTAATTTGCCCAAAGGTCTCCCTGAATGATGTATTTTATATCGTACGCCCCAATGAGAATGTGCATTTTTTTAACAAGTTTTTTAGGAAACACGTGGATTTCCTTTTGTGCGACCCGCAGACCCTTGCCCCCGCATTCGGAATCGAAATTGTAAGGCCGATTTCGAAAAATGAAACACGCGAGAGTGACCGGTTTGTGGAGGAGATCTTTACCGGCGCCGGACTTCCGCTCGTGCACATCCCGTCGAGTGAATCCTATGACGCATCCGAGATCATCCCGCTTTTTCAACTGGCTGTGGCCAAGATCGGTGGAACAGTCTCCCTGCGGGTGGATCGGGCGTCCGACTCAGTCCCTCATTGCCCGGTATGTGGAAAGATGATGGTGCTGAGAATTCATCGGACCGGTAAAAATTCCGGCAAACAATATTATGGCTGCATGGATAGTCCGCGCTGCACCGGGGTTGTGCCGATCAACTAACCGGTTCGTGTCTTCGATCAAAAAGAATTCCGGCGATTCCAGCCGGAATTCTTTTTGATGAGTTTGCAACCTGATTTTTGAAAATTAAATGAAGTGTCTCGCCAGTTCTGAAGCGTAACTCTGTCCGGTCGAGGCTTTATTTGCAGCCAGCCAATCCTTCAAACTGGTTGTACAGCGTGGCGGCTCATTGGAGATGAGCAGGTTGGACATGAGACCATCGACCTCTTCGGGAGTCAACATGACATCCTTCACCAGAATGCTCAGGAACTGGGCGGCCAGCAGCGCCAGGCGCGGCGGCATGGGGATCAATAAACTCTTTGACCTTGTGCTGCTTTTGATCAATTCGACCATTTCCTTGAATGTGTATTCCTCCGGTCCCACGGCATCCTGAATGGTATTCTGGGAATTGTAGACTGCTTCCACTGCGAGTTTGGCAAGGTCGTCAACATATACGGGCGCCAGGCGATAGCTGCCGTCACCGGGCAGGCCGAAGACGGGAAACCGTTTCAGCAGCCAGGCAATGTTATTGATCAGGACGTCCTCCTTCCCGAACAAAACAGTCGGACGCAGGATTGCGTAGCTTAGACCTGAATCTTGAACTGCTTTTTCATTGGCAGCCTTTCCCCAAAAATAAGGCAGGTGTGAGTCTGCAGATGGATTGGTGATGCTGATGTGAACAATGCGTTTTACTCCCGCCTGAACCGCTGCTTTTACAAGCGCTTTTGTATTTTCCACCGCCCTGGGCTGGGTGTTAAATCCACGGTCAAATCGAATCCAGTAGGTGTTGACCAATATTTCACACCCGCGCAAATTGGCAGCGAGTTCGGTGGGGTCTTCGAAATTTAATGGAAAAGCTTTTACTTTTTCGGTGAACGGAGTCGGACGATCGGGGTGATTGGTGAGGGTGATCACTTCCTCGCCGCGTGCAAGCAGACGATTGGCGATGTATTTTCCGGAATAGCTGAAGGCACCGGTAATTGCGATTTTCATGTTGTTCTTCTCCTATTTTAATATTGACAGGATCTTGTTGACGTTGGATATCCCCAGGCTTTCCAGTTTGACGACTGCCCGGCTCAAGCTGTCAATGGCGTTGAAGAATTCCTGCAGGGCCTGAACTCGTTGGGTAACGAATTGCAGCTCCTCCGGGTCACCCGTGACCGAGCCGGATTCCAGTTTCTCGAGAGTTTCGCCAACCGAACGAACGGCTCGATCAAATTCGCTGTTCTGACGCTCCTTCAGGATTGAGCGAATGGATGTATAGAAATCTGATTCGGCTTCGTAGTAATCCTTGCGGTCGGCGCGTTTCGAAGAGCGGTGGACGAGTCCCATACGGGCCAACGTGCGAACCTCGGTGCTGATCGCCCCCTTCGTTAATCCGGTTTCCCGAACGATTTCGTCCAGGGAGAGCGGTGTTGGGGAGAGATAGAGTACGGCAAAGATCGCCCCCATCCCCTTGGGAAATCCCCAGAAACGGCTGATCTGACTGAGACCCTCGGTGAATTCCTGTTTGAGCTGGGTGAGTTTTGTAGACATATCTTTCCTTTAGAATGTTTAGTAATTACTAAATGTAGTATATGACGAGTGTTTTTATTTGTCAAGGATAAAAAAACCGCCCAAAGGCGGTTGAGACTGGATCAGGTTGGGTGGATGGGTGGAGTGTAAAAGAACCGGAATAATTCTGCACCTGATCGGCCGTTTGCCTCCTGGATGTATTTTTGAATGGAAACACGCACGGTAATCCGCTCTGTTACGTTTTTGATAAAAGAGAATTCAACAAAGCCGTAATTGCCTTGAATTTCATCTTCTGGGATTTGGGTGATCACAAGCATAAATTGCTCTACCCACTTCCCAAGAGTTTCCTCGTCCGATAAGCTTTCGACTGGCAGTTCAAGGTAGAAATCGGTTTCCATCGCGCCGAAAGTGGAACGCCCGTCTGCATAAACGCAATCTTCGCCAAATAATTCTGCATGCACACTGGCATCAGGATTGAGGTCGTGTACACCCAGGTTGACCTTTTCCGTCAATTCTGGATAATCGTGATATGCCCACATGTATCCGCAATTCTCGTAGGTGGGGGTGCTGGTGATGGGGAATGCGGGAGTAATGGTGCTCGCACGTAATCCCGGGTTTCCATCCACTGTGGAGTCATTTGCATTTTGCAGGGCGACAAAAATCGCTGCTGCCGTAAGAATGACGCCGATGATCAAGTTTCGATTGCGCTTCATGAATTTCGTTTATGGAGAGGCCGGGTCGCCTTCTTCGGGGATTGGAGTATCCATACTCTCGGGTACAAGTGTCGCTTCCGGATCCTGAGTGGAATATCCTTCTTCGGTGGGATAACCTTCGTCAAAATTCTCCTGGCTTGGGTCGTATTCGGGATCAAAGAAGAAATCAAATTGGGGATCATCATAGAAGTTGTAATTCCAGTCGAAATCGTCAGGAAGATCCGGCAGGTCCGGAAATTCCTCGATATGCTCTTCAAGATCCGGGTTGTCCAAAACCCACAATCCAAGTTCCTCGAAACTCATCTCACGATATTGATCTTCAAGTTCGCCCTCAAAAAAATCAGCTGCCTGACCTTCGGTTAATTTGAGTTCTTCGTCTTCATCCGTAACCACACAATGGCCTTCAAGACAGGTGGCAGTTGTACGGTTCTGTGTCTTGGAATAGGTGACACTCATTAGACTGCCTTTTACAGAAGCCACACCGGAAGGCGTCTCGACATCCAGGGAACCGCCATTTAGAAGAATAAAAACCTGGCCAAACAGAAGCTGTAATTTTGTTTGTGGTGTACCTTCGTCACTGGCTAGGGTATTTAAAACGAAGGATGTATTTGGGGCAAGGCGGACAATGGTGCCGTCCGGGACCAGGTCCAGCCTGGCACGGCTGTTGTCGCCGGTTTCCACGCTATCTGTTTCAAGCACGTGCGCTCCGTTCGATGCGGGCATTGCTTCACCGCTCGCTGAAGTTCGGACTAGAACTGTATTTTCGATTTCAGACAAAACGGCTTCGCGGGCGGGGATATTTGAGCCGGTTGGAGTTTCATTTGTGACTGGTTCGCCCGTCACCCCAGGAATTTCAGCGGCAAGAGTCTGAGGGGCGCTTGTCTCTGAACATGCCCCCAGCAGAAAGGTCAGGATAAGAAGTGAGGAAAATAAATACTTCATTTCAGAATATCCGCAGCTGCGGCAGCCATGAGAGCGGCGCCATTAATAAGGGCCTGCTCGTCGAAATCAAATTTGGGGTGGTGATGACCAAAATCAAGATGTTGCTCCTTGTTGTTTGAACCTACAAAAAAGTAGCAGCCATCGACCCGGGCTTGCATGTAAGCCATATCTTCCGCACCCATGGTAAGGTAGGGGGTGTTGTCATGGTTTGCCTGGGGGAGAAGCTGCCGCGCGGTTTTCTGAACCTTTGCTGTAATGCCATCCGAGTTGATCAAGGCGGGAGTCAATTGCTTTACCATTATTTCAATCTCGCATCCCATTGCAGTACCAACACCGCGAACGATCTCTTCAAAGCGCTTGATAACCTTATTCCTGACCGCGGGGTCGAAAGTTCGAATTGTCCCTTCCATACCGACTTCCTGTGGAATGACATTGAATGCCGTTCCTCCACTGATGATCGTAAAACTAACCACGGCGGTTTCGAGTGGACCGACATTGCGCGAGACAATGGTTTGGGAGGCGGAGACGATCTGGGCCGCGCAGACGACCGGGTCAATGGTGGCGTTGGGAACGGCGCCGTGGCCGCCTTTGCCGATAATCTTGATTTTGAATTCCTCGGCACCTGCCATGACCGGGCCTTTGGCCACATGAATCCATCCAAGCGGTTTTTCATTCCATAGATGGAGCGACAGGGTCTGGTCCACCTTCGGGCCGGCATCCAGCACTCCATCGCGAATCATCATTTCTGCGCCGCCAACTCCTTCGCCGTTGTTTCCCTCTTCAGAAGGTTGAAAGCAGAATTTAATGGTGCCAGCCAGTTCTTCCTTGTGTCTCTGAAGGATTTTTGCAACTGTCAGTCCGATGGCGGTATGGCCGTCGTGACCGCAGGCATGCATAACCCCATGATTTAGGGAACTGTATTCCGCGCCCGTATCTTCAATGATGGGGAGTGCGTCCATGTCGAAACGCAGGAGCAGAGTGGGACCCGGTTTGCCGCCTTCCAGCAGTCCGACCACGCCTGTTTTACCGACTCCTTTTGTAACCTCCAAGCCCAGGGCTTCCAATTCCTTTGCGACGATACCTCCTGTGCGAAATTCGCGGTATCCAAGTTCCGGGTGCATATGAAAGTCACGCCGCAATAGTTGTGTATAGGAGAAAAGTTCCCTGGCTTGTTTCATAAAGTCATTCATAAGGAAAACCTCTTGGAAAAAGTATTAACTGCCGTGCCCTGGATAAATCCGTGTAATTTTATGGCTGTTGATTTTATCCCAGCTTTCTCTTGAGGGCAGATCATTCTCAGGGAGGGCGAAAACAGGATGCAAATCTCCCGTGAAGGCAAAACCTTCATCGAGGATCAGGGTAATGCTGTCATTACTGTGACCGGGAGTGTGCAGGATCTCGCCATTAAGTCCCAGGCCTGCCAGGAACTTGCGACTATCTGTGCATTTCATATTGATGTTATCTTCAGGCTGGATTTCCTGAAAGGGATATTTTTTGGTTTTGAAGAACTCGGTAAAAGCAGATATGCCCCCGGCCTGTTCTTCCAGTGCGATCAATTTTATACCATGATTTTTCAACTCCTGCGTCAACCCTGCATGATCTGGGTGGTAATGGGTGGGCAGAAAATATTTAATCTCGCCGATTGAGCAGCCTTTTCTTTTCAATTCAGCCGATAATTTGGGCAGGGTGCCGGGAAATCCGCTGTCCACCAGGAGTTTGCCGTCTCGTATATCGAGAAGATAATAATTGGTCGAGTCATAGCCTACGTTAATAATATTCATGTTGATTCTAAAAAAGACTGGGGTCAATAACCTGCTTTCGGCAGGAAGTGTCTTCAGGAATACTTTACTACCCTGAAATTTTCCTCGTAACGCGGGTTTTCATCCGTACTGTCTGCCGTCCGGCGGGTCTTGAACCTTTCAATCAGCTTTTCGGCATCTTGAACCTGTGTTTTATGCTCCAGGATCGCCTTCATTTTGGTATCCCAGGTTTCGGTAACATTTACAGAAATATTCGGCTGGTTGGTAAGGGAGCACCACACTTCCCGCGGCATGTGAGGTTTGAAGCCTTCCTCGATTAATTCTGGAAAATAGGCAATGTTATCGGCCGCGGGAAATACCGCGTCGATGACCACCTGACCGCAGGCACGGTGGTCAGGATGATTGATTCCATACATCGCAAAGAGGTTTTGGGGATCACAAGTGACCAGGATGTCAGGTCGATGCCTGCGAATTTCGCGGACAATGTCGCGGCGAAGATTCAAGTCGGGGACGAGGTAGCCATCCGGGAGGTCCATGAAAAGAGGCGGATTGGCGCCGATGACTTTGGCTGCGTTTGCCTGTTCAACATGTCGGAGCCCGCACAATTTTTCGGTTGTCATCTCCGGATGTGTCGTCGGATTAAAACCCTTGTCGCCGCAAGTTAATAAAACGTAGGTGATCTGGTGGCCCGCACGGGCCCATTTTGCAAGAGTGGCACCGCAAAAAAATTCGGGATCATCCGGATGAGCCAGGATGACCAGAATTTTTTGGGGGGTCTCCCAATGATCAGTTAGCCCGGTCATCGTTCTTTTTTGTTGCTTTTCCGCATGTGCATCCGCCGCCTTCGTGACGATCGCAGGGGGCTGCGGCCTTGCGGCGTAAGGTTTCCAGCTCATCCCAGGGCTGGATTTCCTCGCGTGTGAATGTCATATGTTGCGGCCGGTCGGTGCCGCTTTCAATCAGGACGACCACCTTGTCGCTCATCGGGATCAGATCCACGACCTTGCCTTCCCCCTTGGGGGTAATCACGCGTTTGTTGCGCTTGGGAAGGGTCTTGCGGGCTTCCACATATTGTTCGTATTCGTAGATCAGGCAGCAGCGCAATCTTCCGCACATGCCGGTGATCTCATTTGGAGTAAGGGAGATACCCTGTTCCTTTGCCATCTTGATCGAGATGGGGGAGAAGTCGGTCAGGAATTGAGAGCAGCATCGGGTTTCGATGCCGCATGCGCCCATGCCGCCAAGAAATTTGGCAACATCCCGCGGACCAATTTGGCGCATTTCAATTTGAGCGGTCGGATATAGCTGTTGCATGTCCTTTTTAAGGGACTTCAGATCCACCTTTTCCTCGCTCTCCGTGCTAAAAAGGAAGGCAAGGCGTGAACCATCAAAGTTGTATTCTGCTGTGACGATCTTTACCTCCTTCAGCTTGAGTTCGGAGGCGCGGGCGCGGCAGTTGATCATCGCTTCGGTTTGCTTGGCTTGCCAGGATTGCTGGAGCAGCAGGTCGCGCGGCGTCGCGCGGCGCTCCACGGATTTCCATCCACCGTCTGGCTGGGCCGGGGCCTCTTCCAAAATCTGGACAACCTCACCGAGATGTTTGCCGCGTGCTGTATCCACAATGACATGCTCGCCCTTTTGAACATCGGGGAGAGTGGCAGAGTCAAAATGGTAGATTTTGCCTATTTTTGTAAATCGGACACCAATAATTTGAGTTTGCATGGGCGCAATTATACCGTATGGATTATGAAAGTTTTGACCTGAAAAAGGAAAGCAGACTGGATGTTCCCTGCAAGGCACTGACTTCCAGGATCTGTCCAGTGGCCTGAAGCTCGTCCGCCAGACGGCCTGTGCGGCGAAAAACAATCGTTGTACGGCCTTCCTTCAGGCTGTTTTCGACATCAGATCTGGATATTTTCCCGCCGTTGACCAGGACGGTTATGGATTTTTGACGGCCGGCAAGAAGGGTGGCAATCTTTGCTATCCAGGGTGATTCATCCCCCCAACGATCTCCGGGGATCAAAAAAAAATGGGTATGGTTGGGGTCGAAAATGGCTTGAGGCTTTCTTTTTAATAATAAATCGCCATGCACCACCCCGACCAGGGGAAAGGCATATTTTTTTCCCTTCCGCTGCCTGCCTATTTCTTGCATTACGCCAGCCTGGGTTCCTCCATCGATGAGTACGCACCCGGTCTCTTCGGCAACCTTCGCAATAATGCCGACGGCCTTCCGCATGAAAAGCCCCTCCAGCCATTTCATTCTGGTGGCACCGCCCACCAGAACAATGACAGGGGCAGGATGGAATATTTTCAGGGCATTAAACGCCTCGGCCACCTCTTCTGGTGTGGAGACTTTGGCCGTTGGGATCGTATTGTTGCGATCAAAGGCTATTTGTCCGATGATCAAGACGCTCTCCTTTTTCTTAGACCATTCGTTCCTGATTATAGGTCATTTTTATTGACTTCTTCCAGTGTCGCCCCTGTACAGGTCGATATGGTTCCGGTTCAAACCGTCCCGGTTGCTGCTCAAAAAGACCTTTAGGATTCTCCCCACTTATGTATTATCAGCTTATTATTCGAACGCTATTGGAGGATAGCACTTTGTTTGCCGAGTTGCCTGGTAATGTTCAATATGCGGCCTAAACCAGATATTGCCTGTTTCCGGGCGTATGGTGAACGGCGTTTTTTGGAAGTTTTAATTCAAAGGGCCTGGCGTGAGTTAATTTCACGCCAGGCCCTTTGATATCTTAATGGGATAGATCTATTCCACAATATTGATTGGCAATTCGTTCTTTCCGCTCAATGCCGCCACGCTGATTTTTGCGGCCACTTTTTCCGCAATATCCTGCAGGGCTTTTGCGACAGGGGATTCAGGATGCGAGACGACGATGGGTTTTCCGGTATCTCCACCGATGCGGACGTTTTGGTCTATTGGCACCTTCCCAAGGAAGGGCGTGTTGGTGGCTTCCGCCAGTTTTTCACCACCTCCCGATCCGAAGAGATCCATTCGGGAGCCGTCCGGCATGTCAAGATAGGACATATTCTCCACGACACCTAAAATGGGAACCTCCAGCTGCTTGAACATGTTCAAACCCCGGGTCGCATCTTCCAGGGAGACCAACTGCGGCAGGGTGACAACAACGGCTCCACTAAGTGGGAGTGCTTGTGCCAGAGACAAAGCCGCATCGCCTGTGCCCGGCGGCAGGTCTATGATGAGGTAATCCAACTCACCCCAATCCACATCACCGAGGAATTGGCGAATGGCGGAATTCAACATGGGGCCGCGCCAGATCAAAGGCTGACCGGGTTTCACCAACAGGCCCATGGAGATCATTTTGATCCCATGGGCTTCTGCCGGAAGCAGTCTTTGGCCATTGGGCGGCGGGAGTTTGTCCACGCCGAGCATGGTGGGTGTATTGGGGCCGTAGATGTCTGCATCCAACAGGCCCACGCGGGCGCCGGCCTGGGCCAGGGCGACGGCGAGATTAACCGAAACAGTCGACTTTCCCACGCCGCCTTTGCCCGAGCCCACGGCGATCGCATTGCGAATCGGCATGTTGACCAATCCCCGCATGCGCCCGTCGTTGGGTACATCAGAATCCATTTTTAGGTCAACGGCTTTTGCGCCCTCGATTTCGAGAATTGCCGCTTTTACATCTCTTTCGATCTTTGCCCGGAACGGACAGGCCGGTGTGGTTAACATCACAGTCAGTGAGACCCTGTCTCCTGCGATCTCAATGTTCTTCACCATGTTAAGGGTCACAAGATCCTGGTGCAGATCGGGCTCCTGGACCTTGCTCAATGCGGCCAGAACAGCTTCTTTGGTTAATTGGTTTGCCATTTAATTTACCTATTAAAAATATAGACCACAAAAGGCTCAATGGAGCACAAAAGGCAAACCTCTGTGCCCACAAAAGGGCCCTTTGTGGTTGAGTGAATTATGCTGCAGGTGCGGAAGCGGCAGCTTCGGCCTTGGCGGCCTTGGCGGCTTCCTTCGCTTTACGGGCTTCCTCTTCGATCTTGAAGTTCTGGGGGCGGATGCTTTCGTAATAGGAGGACGGTTTGAGCAATTTCTGCATATTGTAAATATTGCGGCCATAGGAGGCGATCGCGAAATCATGGTCCATCTTAATCGCATCAAACGGGCAATACTCGGCGCAGAAACCGCAGTTCATGCAGATATCCGCATCGATATAAAATTCGGTCGGTTCGGGCACAGGGCGGCCTGTCACGGGGTCGTTGCTTCTCACGATCCAAATACATTGAGGCGGACAGACCTTTGCGCAAATTCCGCAGGATGTGCAAAGCACTTCCTTTTTACCGTCAGCGCCTTCGTTGAAAACCAGGAAGGGAATGAAGCGTGATTCTTCAGGCTGGATTAACTGTTCTTCAGGATACTGCACCGTGAAAATACCGCGTGTATTCTTGCTGGAGCGGTGTGCCACCCCTTCCACTGTGTTGTAGCGTTTCTTGCCACGCAGCATCCAGGAAATATCCTCGGTATAGGTATCCCAGAAACGATCCCAGGTGACCTTTAATGATTTTAGAAGTCCTTTTCCATACATAGATAAATTCTCCTCTTAGCGGTCCAGCTCGCCCATGACGATATCAAGCATGGCAAGCAGGGCGACAAAGTCTGCGATCTTTGCGCCCTTGCACATGGTCTCGACAGCGGTCAGGTTGACGAATGATGCGGGGCGGACGTGATAGCGGTACGGATTGGGCTTGCCATTGGAGACAAGGTAGAAGCCGAGCTCACCCTTCGGGGATTCGATGCGGCCATACGCTTCACCAGCCGGGACCCGAACCTGGTATGCGGGTTTCTGGGAGTTGATCGGCCCCTGCGGCATTTGTTTAATCGCCTGTTCCAGAATTCTCAGGGATTGGCGGATCTCATCGAAGCGGATCAGATAGTTGTCCATCATGTCGCCATTGTGACGCACCGCCACATCGAAATCAAAGCGGTCGTAAATGCTGTACGGATCGGCACGGCGGATATCGTAAGGCACGCCCGAAGCACGCAGGACGGGTCCCGTGACGGAGAATTTGATCGCATCCTCGGCGTTGAGGACATGAATGCCCTTCAAGCGCGCAACGAGAATCTCATTCTCGTTTAGGAAGCGTTCCATTTCATCGGTTTTGGCCGGGATGCGTTCCAGAACCAGGTCCTTGATCTTTTGAAGCACGTCGTCGGGGATGTCGCGTACCACGCCGCCAAAGCGGTAGTAATTGCACATCATACGTGCCCCCGAAACCGCCTCGAAAATGTCGAGAATCAACTCGCGTTCTTCAAAGGCATATAACGAGGGGGTGTACATCGTGCCGAGGTCGTTCATCAACATGCCGATGAAGATGAGGTGGTTTTGTACGCGGGAGAGCTCCGCCATGATCACGCGGATATATTCCGCACGTTCCGCCACGGGGATCTTCATTAACTTTTCGACCGTGGTCACGTAACCGAAGTTGTTGCTCATCGAGTTGAAATAATCGAGCCGGTCGGTGTAGGGAATGTTCTGGAGATAGGTGTTGCGTTCGCCGATCTTGTCATGGTTTCGGTGCAGGTACCCCATGACCGGCTTGAGGCCGATGATGGTCTCGCCATCCAGGGTCACGGCCACCCGAAGCACACCGTGCGTGGACGGATGGTGGGGTCCCATATTGACCACAATGTGATCGGTCTTCATGTTGCCCTCGATATCCTTCGTGGTATGGCGTTCGAGGGAGGCGTAGAGATCTTCTTCTTTTTCAACCACGAAATTTTCGGGGTCGAAGTCCTTGGGGAAATTTAGATTGTCGCGATAGGGATTCTTCTGCTCTGCAAAGGTGTGTTTGCCTTCCGGCCAGCGGCTCTTGAAAGGCTTAACCTCCTCCTCAAAGAAGGGTTCCTTCCAATCCTTGCGAAGCGGATGGCCTTCATAGCCTTCCCACATCAAAATGCGGCGCAGGTCAGGGTGGCCGGTGAATTTAATGCCGTACAGGTCCCAGGCTTCCCGCTCCTGAAAATCCGCTCCTGCCCAAATGTTGATCAGGGATGGGACTTCAATGGGGTCAACCCGCTCGGCCTGTACTTTAAAGGTCAGGCCGGGGCCGCCTGTGGTCTTATATGCGTGATAGACCACTTCCATTTTATTCTCGGCGATGTAGTCCACTGCAGTGACTGCGGTCAGCAGATCATAGCCAAATTCGTCACGGACAGCAGTTGCCACTTCGATGAGGTTTTCTTTATTTACAATGAAGCCGGTGAAACCGGGGCGTGTGTCAGCGGCGGCTTTGTTTGGGAAACGGGCGGCCAGGTCAACGGTCGAGGTTTGAAGCGCGGTCGCCATTAGGCACCTTCCTTTGTGGCTGCAATGTCGCGAATTTCCGCATTGCGGCGCACATCGATCAAGTCAGGTCCGAGAATGGGCATGGGTACGTAATTGCCGTCCACCTTTTCCTTGTTGTACCAGGTGACTGTCTTGATGGATTCCTTGTCGATCTTTTCCTGTAATTTGATCATACCGGCGATCAGTGCCTGCGGGGTGGGGGGGCAGCCGGGGATATAAACGTCCACGGGCAGGAATTTATCGATTCCAGCGACGACGTTGTACCCTTCCTTGAAAGGCCCTCCGCTCGAAGCGCAGGCGCCCATTGCCACAACGTATTTTGGTTCGGGCATTTGATTGTACAGGCGAATGATGGCGGGCAGCATTTTCTTGGTGACCGTTCCGGAGACCAGCATCATATCGGCCTGGCGCGGCGTGGGACGCATGACCTCCATCCCGAAGCGGGCCATGTCGTAACGTGCAGTCTGAGCCGCGATCATTTCAATCGCGCAGCAGGCCAGCCCGAACATCAACGGCCAGACGGAGGAACGCCGGCCCCAGTTATACAGCCGGTCAAGCGTGGTGATCGCTACAGCATTCTGGATATCCTCCGGAATGTTGTAGTTGGGCAAACTTAATTTTTCATAGTCCATGAATGTTCTCCTCGAACCAGTCTTGGTAAATTGCATAAAGGATGTCGTCATTTGCGAGCGCGAGGTCATCCTCAAATTCATTAAGTTGTACGGTCCATTGATAGATCTGTTGAAGTGAGACTTCCTCGATATTCACTTCCGGGTGCCGGCGACGCAATTCCATGGCGATGGCATAGGTGGATTCCCAGTTTAAGCTCATGTGGTGCTTTCCGTCACAAGTTCGAATTATAGCAGGGTAGGGACATAAGTCAATCGAATTTTACAAATATATGTTTGCAAAAATAAAGATGTGAGTATAATCACCCTCGCCGGATGACAATTCCGGTTCCGTCCTAACCGAAGCTTGATTCTGTCCCGAAAGGTTTTTACCCCCGATGATCACAGCCAGACAAAAAGTCCTGAGCTATTTAACGAAGTCGCGGCCTTCTTCTGCAAGGGAAATTGCGCGTGCCCTTAAAATGTCCGCTCCGAATGTCAGGCATCACCTCTCTGTCCTTTGTTCGGATGGACGGGTGGAATTAACAGCGGTTAATTCCCGGGAGGGGCGGGGACGTCCGGAGAAAATGTACTCCCTGTCCCAGGCGGCATTGGGTGATAATCTGTCTGTATTGGCCGATGCGCTATTAATGGAAGCCGGCCCCGATTGGGATGTGACCCCGGCGGCAAAACATATTTTGGCTCCGGATCAGTTTGTGAGTTTGCCTATTACAAAAAGGCTGGCGCTGTTGGTGGAAAAACTGGATGAAATGCATTATCAAGCCCGTTGGGAGGCGGCAGCGGACGGTCCGCGGGTGACCTTTGGACGATGCCCGTACACAAAGGTGATTGATGGCCACCCAGAGTTATGTAAAATGGATACGGTCATGTTGGGTCTTTCCCTGGGGCGACCCATGACCCGGTCACAGAAGAATGAAACAGGTGCTCGTGGAACATGTCCCTTTTTGTTTAAAGTCGGTTGAGGTGTAAATAATGGAATTTGAATTTACCGAAGAGGAGCTGAAATCCAATCGAAATGGATTTCTCAGCCCAAGACAAAAGGAATTGCTTAGTACAATGGCGGGTTCTGTTCGTGGAAGTTCGAAAAACGGAGTTTGGGTCATCCTGGGCTTCATGATGCTTGGTTTGTGCATCCTGCTTGCACTGTTTTTGCCGACCCTTAATGCACGAAACCTGCAGACTTTGGGTCCGCAGATGGCGGCTGGTTTGTGCTTTACAGTATTGGCTGTTTTGGCGATGATCGTCCTGAGTTTATTCATTTCGAACAGGCTGGCTGCCAGACTGGAGTCTGCGGAGGTGCTCACCGCGGAAGGCATTGTCCGGCACGACTCATCCTATTCCTCCCAGGCAGGCTTTACAAGCTATTATGTTTATTTTGGAAAAAAGCGTTTCGCGTTTGCCGATGATATGAACTCTGTATTTCCTGATGGGGCCAGGTTGCGGGTGTACTATACCAAAGCCGGCCAAATCGAACTTATTATGTCTTTTGAGAAGCTGGCGTGAATTCGCGATTCCATTTTTACTGGATACGAGCAGGACAGATCGTCAATTTCCTTAATTGACCGGATTGAATTCCTTTTGCACCACATCAATATTTGCAGCTTTGAGAAAATTCATCGCGTTTTCATCGGTTCGGTAGGCGGTACTGTATACGATTCGGGAAATGCCTGCATTAATGAGCACCTTCGTGCAATTGATGCAGGGCAGATGGGTGACATAACACATTGCGCCTTTTGTGGAAACCCCGTGCAGCGCGGCCTGAATGATCGCATTGGTTTCGGCGTGGATGGTACGGACGCAATGCCCGTCGACCATTAAGTGACCGATCTCGTCGCAATGCTCCTGGCCGGCCGGGGAGCCGTTGAATCCGGTGGTGAGGATGCGTTTTTCAAGCACAAGTACGCATCCCACAAAGGCCCGGTCACAGGTGCTGCGCTCGGAGACGGCATAGGCAATTTTCAAGAAATATGAATCCCAGTCGGGGCGCATGGTTTAACTCCTGTCTAAACATGATTTTCTTTTTCGGTTTAATTTTACCCTTGAAAACAAAGGGTCAGGGGAGTAACTTGAGAGTACCTTTGTGTTGTTTGGGGGGTTATTGAATTTAGCGTATTATTTATTTGTAGGAGTCAAAATGTCTGACAATCAATCCAATCCTTTGCCATCCTTCTATGACCGCCCTGGAGTGGACCGGGAAATCATCCCTATTGGTGACGGGATCCCAGTTGGTTTTGAGAGTGTATACAATTCCGAGCTGGGAATTGGAGGAGCCTATGGCTCCTGGGGGGAGAGTTTTAGCAATGAAAAACTGAAGTCTTTCGTGGAGAATCGCCTGGGGGAGGCTTTGGCCGACTCTGACCTTCTGAACTTATCCGAATTAGGGTTTGAAAGCCGCCAGCACATCCCCACCCTCAGTCCAGTGGAAAATCTCGAGTTGGAGGTGGAAGTTGGCTCGCGTTTGTTGAAACGTGCCATGGCCACCTGCGGGTGGGCTCCTTCGGAAATCGAAGGCCTTTTGATCGGAGTCACAGGTCCGGTTTCGGCCGATTATGTAACTCAAATTGCAAGAAAGGCTGGCATCCCTGACGATGCGTTAAAGGTAAGCATTCATAAGGCCTGTGATGGATCGATGGGAGCCTTGCATTTGGCCTTAAACCCAGAACTCTCACCGGCGGGCCAGATGAATATTGCAGAGGAACTAAAGGGAAAAAAGGTGCTTGTTGGCGGGATTGAAGGGTTGAGTCGGATCATGTGCCAGGCAAGGGATAAGAATGCACTTCAGTTGTTTGGAAACGGCATGGGGGTGATCGGTTTGATTCCCGGGGAAAACATGAAATTCCTGGTTGGGAAGAGTTTTGAAATATTTGACGAGGAAGGTCTGCTTGAAGTTCGAATGAGCTACCCATATTCCCGAGGGGATTCGTCAAACACTTCCCTCATTAATGTAAAGCAGGATTCTCCTCATCATATTCGTTTTGCCGGATTGATGCACGAACCTGAAGACGGCTCATCCATTGTAATGGCGGGATTAATGGGGATGGTCAAGTTGTTCGTGAGGACGGGCGTGCAGGTGGTCACGGATGTATACACTGACTATAAATCCCTGATGTCAAAACTGGGAGAGTCGGGCAAATCCATCAAACTGGGAATTGTGCATCATGCCAATTACAAGATCAACGCCTTGAAGGCCAAACAACTTTCGAAGTTGGGCATCGAGTTTGCCATGCCGTGGCTTTTAAGCGATTTCGGCAATGTCAGCGCCGCCTCGAATATCATTGCTTTTTTGCGCAAACTGCCGGACATCCACCTTGGGGACCATATTCTTTTCGATGGATTTGGAGCCGGGACCTATTACGACGTGATGGCCATCTCAATGGGATAAATATGGTATGACAAAAGACCGCCCTGCTGAAATAGCAGGGCGGTCTTTTTATTCACTCCACGGTCACGCTTTTTGCTAGATTTCTTGGCTGATCCACATCCAGGCCGCGGATGGCGGCAATGTGATAGGCCAGTAATTGCAGCGGGAAGACTGTAACGATGGGGGAAAGCATCCAGGGTGTTTCAGGAACCCATAACACATGATCTGCCATGCCCGCGATCAGCTCATCGCCTTCGGTCGCCACGGCAATGACCATGCCTCCGCGTGCCTTCGCCTGCTGGATCTGGGAGATCATTTTTTCGTGCCAGGGATCTTTTGGCGCGATGCACAAAACCGGCATTGCCTCATCGATCAAGGCAATGGGGCCGTGCTTCATTTCGCCGGCCGGATATCCCTCGGCATGGATGTATGAAAGTTCTTTTAACTTCAAGGCGCCTTCATAAGCAATTGGCATGTTGATGCCGCGTCCCAGGTACAGACAGCCGGTAATATCCTTTAGTTCGTGTGCCACTTTTTCCACCTGGGCCTCGGTATCCAAAACCCGCCCGGCGAGGTCGGGCACGAGTCTGAGATCCGCCACGAGATTTCTACGGGTCTTTTCGTCGATCGTGCCGCGCAGGTCTGCCAGCAGGATCGCGAGCATGTACTGATCCACGAGAGGGGCTGTAAATGCCTTGGTCGAGGCCACGCCGATCTCCGGTCCCGTTTGCATCGCAATATATCCGTCTGAGACACGCATGGCCTGGGACCCGATTGCGTTTACGATGCTCCAGATGATTCCACCTTTTCTTCGGCCTTCCTCCATGGCTGCCAGAGTGTCGGCGGTTTCCCCGGATTGCGAAATCGCCAGAACCACGGTGTTTTCGTCCACGATCGGATCGCTGTAGCGAAACTCGGAACCGATGACCACTTCCACCGGGATGCGCGCGATCTTTTCGATCAGGTATTTTCCAACCATTCCTGCGTAAGCCGCCGTGCCGCAGGCAGTGATGTAAATACGTTGAATGCGCTTTGCAAGTTCAGGGGTAAGGTTTAATTCCGGCAGGCGAATCCGGCCTTCCTTGAAATCCACGCGGCCGGCGAGAGTATCGGTTAAGGCGCGAACCTGCTCATGGATCTCTTTTTGCATGAAATGGCGGTATTCCCCTTTTTCCGCAGCGACTGCGTCCCATGCAATGGTGTGGATTTCAGGGCTGATCTCCACTCCGTCGAGGGTTTCGATCCGAACATGATCCCGTGTGACCACGGCCATTTGTCTGGATTCCAAAAATATAACTTTACGGGTGTGCTCCAGGATGGCAGGGATGTCCGACGCGATGAAGTTTTCGTTTTCACCCAGACCAATCACCACCCCGCCTGCGTTTCCGATTCGAGCGGTGACGATCTTGTCCGGTTCATCGGCAGACATCAGTACCACCACATTGGCTCCCTCGATCTGGTTGAAGGTTCGCCGGGCTGCCTCCTCCAGGCTGATGCCAGCCGCCTGGTGATGTTCGGCCAGGTGGACGATCGTCTCCGTATCCGTATCGGACAGGAAGTTTACGCCTTCACTGACCAGCTCATCCTTGATCTCCAGAAAATTTTCCACAATGCCGTTGTGCACGACAACCATTTTGCCTGTACTGCTGACATGCGGATGGGCATTGCGCGCGGTGGGTGCGCCATGAGTGGCCCAGCGCGTATGACCAATGCCCGGCGCGCCGTTTAATGGCGATTTATTTACGAGATCGATTAACTGGGATAATTTGCCCGCATCTCTCCTGACCTCGATCCGGCTGCCGTTTATGACGGCGACTCCCGCCGAATCATATCCGCGATACTCAAGCCGTTTCAGGCCATTGAGAATGATCGAGACCGCGTCTCGCGGTCCGACATATCCAACGATTCCACACATTTTAGGGATCCTCCAATTAAGTTTTATCTTTCCAGACAGCAATATTCTTCTGTGCGAACCATGCCCAAAGTCAGGAGGATCTCGCCAGCAGATGTGCTTTTTGAAAAGACGGTTGAATTTTTGCCATGCATCGCCTTTTTGACCGTACGATTACTCGTGAGGTATTGGGGGCGATTTTTATCCTTGGAGGGAAAGATGGTCGGGGTTGGCATCCCCGGAAGGCTTCCGCTGATCATTCGATTTTCTTCTCCAGAGCAGTGAATATTTATGGTATGGTTTTCACTGGCCCGGAGAATTAGCTCCATTTTGCAATGGAGAACCTTCATCCTCGTCAACTTTGATCCATAAAATGGTCAAAGCCCATGCGCTGGCTTTCCCTTGAATTGTTCGATGCACCTCCCGATTGATGTTAGGTTTGGTATTATAACGTAAAAATCCCCGCGGAATTCCGCGGGGATTTTTACGTTATTTATTTTTTAGCCTTCAACGCCAAATGGGGTATTTGTTTTGGTCGGCGTCGGAACAAATGGGGTTGGTGTCCGTGTTGCGGTTGGCGGCGGTGTATTCGATGGAGTAAATGTCCGGGTCGGAGTAAGCGTAGGTGTAAAGCTTGGAGTGCTAGTCCGGGTCGGTGTATTGGACGGCGTAAGGGTCGGTGTGAAGGATGGCGTGCTTGTCCTCGTCGGTGTATTGGTCGGTGTATTGGATGGAGTATTGGTAGGCACCGTTGGAGTTCGTGTCGGTGTTCTTGATGGTGTGTTGGTGGGCACCGTTGCAGTGGCTGTCCTGGTGCTGGTAGGCGTAGAGGTTCTTGTTGGCGTGTTGGAAGGCACCGTGGGTGTGCGGGTTGGTGTGTTGGATGGTGTAAAAGTCCTGGTGGGTGTATTGGTAGGCACCGTGGGCGTGCGCGTAGGTGTTCGGGTAGGAGTGTTGGTTGGCACTGTGGGTGTCAGCGTCGGTGTCCTGCTGGGTGTGTTGGTGGGCACGGTCGGCGTGCGTGTCGGTGTCCTGCTGGGTGTGTCGGTCTTCGTTGGCGTATTGGTGGGCACCGTTGGAGTGGGCGTTCTGGTATTGGTGGGTGTCCGGGTAACCGTCGAAGTGTTGGTCGGGAACGGCGTGCTGGTCGCGGTTCTGGTACTGGTTGCGGTATTCGTGGGGGTAAATGTAGGTGTTCCCAAAACCGGAATAATAAAGGTCCTGGAGATCAACGCTGAAACAGCCCCGCTGTTTGCTGTGGCCTGGGCGTAAATCGTATAGGTCCCCGGGGTCAGCGCATAAAAAGCTGAGGTCGTCATGGTCGTGCAGGGTAGATTCCCTGTTAATGCACAATAAGCTGCAGCAAATTCAGTAGCGCCGGCAATTGGGCTGGGGCCGCTAAAGGAGAAGACAACTTTGCTGATGCCGTTGCCATCGATGGTGCCTATATTGGGGTCGTAAGCAATGGCCCTAAATCCAGTTTGTAATGGATCGGTCAATGTCTGTCCATCGGAAGATGGCACAGACCACAATATCACGATTGGCTGGGGTGTATTTGTGGCGGTCGGGGTGCTGGTTGCCGTGGGTGTGTTACTCGGCGTGGAACTGGCTGTTGATGTGTTGGTTGGCGTATTGGTTTTTGTTGCGGTGTTGGTTGGGGTGGGGGTATCCAAAACGAAACCGCCGCCGCCGCCGGGGGGATTGGGATTGGCGGGCGCATTAACGATCCGTGCCACACGGAACAATTCGTTCACCCCGGCGCGATAGGAGGCGATATGAACCCCGGATGGTTCAATGTTGAAAATCGGCAGGACGATAAATGTAAAATTGTAGTCTGCCGCAACATACACATTTTCGCCGGTGTCGCCGGGGTCTTCACCTCCCGCACAAGCTGCATAAACCGGGCGTCCCATTTGCGGGATGGTGAAATTATCCCTGGAGCAAACAGTGATATTTAAGTAATCATCTTCCGCATTGTTCAGGCTTTCGTCGTAATGGAAGCCAATTAACATTCTACGGGTCTCGTCTTCAATGGAAAGCAGGCGCGCCTGCTTGATCTCGGCGTCAGCGCTGGCGCCATCGCAAGGGGTGGAGTCTCCATCGAGGTCGGAACAATTGTTGATGTCATAGGTGGCTGCGACAGCATACCGGATGCCGAATCGCGTCGAGTTTTCCACTACCAGCCATGCGAATAGCAGGCGTCCAAACTCAAGCAGGCCGACCATGATCAGCAACAAGACCGGTAATACCAGCGCAAATTCGATCATACCCTGGCCGGGTCTGCGACCTTTCGTTTTGGACTTGTTGCGTGATGTAAGAGTATTCATAAATTCTCCTTGATCAAGCCTATTGAGTGATTCTCGTCGCAATATTATTGGCGATTAACTCAAAAATATCGGCTAGTGCACTGCCGGTGGGTGCAAAGAAATATTGTCCGTGGATAATGTTTGGATTGGCAACAGGAGTGGCGCAATCATCTGGCGAGCCTTCACCAGCGCATTCGGCGATGTACTTAAGCAAACTTTCGCCCGCAGGTTGCTCGCCGGCGTCGACCGTGCCGGTGCTTTGAATTTGCGCGCCCAATCCAATGGTATATATTGTAACACCGCTCTCCGAGGTCAGGGTTGCTAATTGATCAGCCCAATCCCGGGCATAATCGTCGGCATCATAGATGGAGGAGGTGGGATTGACAAGACTGGTATCCCTTGGATTGGTGTAAACGATCGTGTCTGTGTCACTATGCCTTACACTTGGCTTCCGGTCACGACACCATGGGTTATTGTCCCATGGCGGCGGCAGCCATGTATATTCGGGGCAAAATCCGTTTACATAGGTCGCCGTGGAATCGGTTGCATTTGCGGGTCCGCCCATCAGCGCGACGACAACCCAGAAAGACTCGGGACGGGTAACCAGGGGATCAGACAGCCTGTCTGCGGCTTTACGCAGGGCTCCCCCCACGTTGCTGGAGTTGCAGGAGGATGGGTCCACTGTTGCATCGTTTGAATGAATTTCATAGGTCTGGCAAATTGTTCCCGCAAAATTGCCACTCCCGTCGTAGTTTAAGCAGGAGCCGGGAGTATCGGTGCCATCACAGACTCTCGGTTCGAAGACTTTCATGCTGTTGATGGCTGCCTGAACAGTGGCCTTGTCCGATGTTAAAGGCAGGATTTCAGCGTCGGATACATTTCGGTCTCCACCCGGCGACTGGCTGGTCATTGGAATAATGGACACGCGATCATAGGGAAAATACATTGTGTCAATAAAGTTAAGCGCGACTGACTTAACTTCTGCAAGCGGCTGACAGGAGTTGTCGAGGTTGCAGACACTCGGATCATCTCCTGCTTCAGATAGAAATGGGTCGCCTGTTGTTTCATAAGCCATGGAAGCCGAAGTGTCAATGATCATGACCAGATCGAGGGCGGCAGCTTCGCCCACGGAACGTGTGGATATGGTTGTGCCGTTAATTCCGATCACCCTCAGAAAGCCAAAGGGCACATACTTCGACGCAATAACTTCAACCAGTTTCCGGTTCGCCACAGGATTCCCGACAGGATCCGGGTTGCACTGGTCGGGGCGATCCGCAACAACAACATCCTCGCACGAATGTACTTCTATCGTAACGGCGTCGGTTTGGTTTAGCTGAATAAAATTACGTGCTGCATTTTCCAGGGCAACCTGATCCAATGTACTTCCGCCTGAAACCGATCGATATTGTTGAGCGGCGGCAATCGATGCGGCATCCACTCCTCTTTTTAATTTGCCGTATTCAATAAACAAGATGCCGGTGTCGATCACCAGGCCGACCATGGCCACCAACCCAATAATGCCAAAGGCGACCAGAATGATCGCCTGACCGCGTTCTTTTATACGAAAGGAATTAGTATTTTGTTTTTTCATAAGACGCCTTTATTATGGGTCATGGGGTTCGCGGGGGTTTTGCTGAGACCAGAGGCATGACAGTATCAGCGTGCAGCATAATGGTGTCCATGAATGCTTCCACCCAGGGAAGTTTCAGGATTCCCTCATAACCATAATACACTTCAACAATCAATATGCCGGTTCGAACCGGAACAGTCCCATTGACGGTCATCAGGCTTTCAATGCGGGCATCATCTGCGTAGGCCGACGGGTGGTTCTTAAAAAGTTGATAATACGGTTCAGGCTGGCCCGCTGGAAACCTTTCGATCGCAGTAATTGCATGCGTTGAATCGCTCACGCTTACCTTGATGACCGAAATAATAATGTCGTCCTCGGCGGGATTGAAAACGATGCTTCTGGCATTTGGATCCGTGGGGGGGTCCAAAATATCGATAACTGTGCCGGCGGCTCCGGTATAAAATCCCATATCATCGACCACAGTGTCCGGATCGGTGCTGGTATCAAGACTGAATGGGTTGAAATTTGCATAAAAACGTGCGGTTTGTCGGGTGGCATCCAAAAGGGAAAGGTATGTATTTAACATAAATCCGAATTCCACCATGCCGGAAAACAACATGATAAGGAGCGGAAATGCAATCGCCACTTCAACCAGGCTTTGACCCTTTGAATTTCGTCTCCGACCATGAATTCGATGATCGGCTTTTTTGAATAAGGCGAAATATTTTTTAAATATTTTTTTCATGTTGTTTTGCTCGCAAACCGTCTACACATGCCGAATAAAAATAATTTTGGTGTTGCAAAAAATAATACATGCTCTGACAGGGAATGAAATAATTCCTTTAATATCTGTTCCATTATATACTATTGCCGGGCAGGCATATCCCACGCAGGCAACCTGCAACCTTTACAGTTTTGTAAGAAAAAAGGCGGATTTGGGTCATGATCTACTGACTGAGAATTACCTCGGGCATTTTAAATGCATCGTAATTTTGGCTGTCGTCATAAATGAGCTGGATATTGGATTGGCCCTTGAATTCTATCGTATAGCCAATAATTTGGCTTTTAAATACTCCTCCACCAAACGAACTTGGCCCACTAATACGGACGTCCGCTCCTGGAGCGAGGATTGTACCTTTGAAAATTGATTCGTCGCCGCCGGCAATGCTTAAAATGCTTTTGTTCTCAATGGGCATGTACAGCAGGAGATTTGGGGCGGGGCCGCTGCTGGACGCAGATAATTTGACTTTTGCACTTCCACTAATACGTACTCTGCCAGTGTCAATTATTAATAATACGCCGCTCCCGGTCAAAGTTTTTCCATCTCCCACAATAAAGTCACCGCCGATGCAATATACACCGCCCTCGAGTTTTTTCACTTCCTCGGGTGGAAAGTCGTCGTCCCAGCTTCCGGGCGTCATGACACCTGTCAGCTCGTTTACGGTTGCGATTTTTGATCCACAGCCGGCTTTTGGCATTTGAAAGGCTGGAGGATATGCGATGGGAATCGCGCCTGTTTGTATCGGATAAGGTGTAATCAGATTCGGTTTTTGTATTTGTTCCCGCCCAACCACACTGATGGGACTCTCGTCCTCCACTCGAACGCTTCCGCTTCCGTAAGACATAAAGGCGCATTGTGAATTATCGGAATTGACGAATATGCCCCCGCCGATCAGGTTAATGGTGGTTTCTTCGTGAATCCAGAATGAAATGTTTTTGTTGCAATCGCTGTGAGGCGCCAGGCTGACGATGGCGTATCCGTCAAACATCTGTCCGTATTCAGCCGGTTTGGATTGTGAAACCGCAAGACCAATACTTGTAATTTTGGGTATGCCCACTACAACCCCAAAATAAGTGCTGAGGTGAGAGGTGATGCGAACTTCTATAAATTCAGAGTTTCCCGCAAAAGGACCACTTAATGGTGGAGTATTCATTTCGACGGTATTGGTGACGCCATCATTATCGTACCCGTTCGTCCTGGCAACAGCTAGGGCGGCGGCACGCCAATCCCCACCCTCAATGCGGGTAATGGACGCAGTCAGGGCCGCCGCAGAGGCGGCAGCTTCAGCTCTTCTTCGATCTACATACGCATTGCCGCCATCAATTGCGAGTGCGGTCATGCCTAAAAGCCCTATAATCGAAAAGACTATAAGGATCATTGCCTGACCGCGCTCATTCTTAATATTCTTTGTTGCGGGCATTGAAAACCTGTTCATTGGCTGCATGGCGGTTGAAGGATGATGTTGGTGGCGGTGCCTGTTAACAATATGGTGTTTGATCCGAGGAGGGGACCTACAAATGGAAGCATCATCGGATAATTATATGACACATTGACCTGCAAACTATTCGCAACCCCGTTTGTTGACCCCTGACAATAGGCCCCCAATGCCTTAATGTTTACCTTTACCAATTCTTTATCTCGAAGATTGACCGGTGAGGCAAAAATGGCATCCTCCGCCCTTGGCGAAATGTTACGGGCGCGATTTTCAATTTCAAGCTTGTTGCCGGGATTGAAAGATCCATACCAGGCACCCTCCTGTGCGGCATCCCGGAGGATTGCATAGGAAAATATTGCCATTCCGAAATCAATTGTTCCAAGCAGGATCAATACGATCACTGGCAGGGCAATCGCGAGTTCGACAAGGCTTTGGCCGCGTCCTTTGCGGGTTCCTTTTTGTGCCGGCAAGATTTTCATGGTTTTCATTAAGAATTAATTTCTTGAATCCACCGGATAGTTTGTACAACCCGGAGTGCCGATATTAATGATAATCCTTTCTGTTCCGTCCGGATTGTCATAGGATTGATTAAATATGAATTGAATGGTCGATTCGCCAGGCGGGATGGCGGGGAAAAAATCGGTTATGTATGCCGACGGGGAACTGATGTCGCCTTCCCATGTCTGGTTTGCGAAGAGGATCTTCTTTAATCGCATAGCTGGATCGTTGCCAAATGCATGGCCGGTGTCATGATTCCATTCAAGATAAATATTTGCCGCTGTCAATGTGTGCCCGCTGTTGTTAAAGACTTTCATTTCCATGATATTTAATTGACTGGTTATGGTAAGCCGGCCATGGGTTACGCCGGTCAGGCCCGTGCAACTGATCGCTGTAGGTGTAATCGTTGGTGTATAGGTTGGCAAGGGAGAACTGGTTGGCAACATCGTTTTGGTCGGCGTGAAGGTTAATGGAGGAGGTCCGGACCAGGTTGGGACACCGTTTTCAGGTGTGCGTCCCGAAATTGGCGTATAGGTTGGTGTTGTTACCAATGTCATGGTCGGTGTGTGGGTTAATGTGAATGTTTGAAATGGCGTTAGGGATGGGGTTGGGGATTCCGCCGCGAATCCAGTGGGTAGTGCCGAACCTAATACTGGAATGGAAATCAAAAAGGTCCGGGCGCTCGCCGAAACGATTTTTAATGGTTGCATGGGAATAATTGGAATGATCGGCTCGTAATTTGCTGAAATCTGCACCACGATCCGATCGCCGTTTCGAATGGTCCCATTTTCGATTGGACAGCTATCCTTATAGGGGTCTGGATTGACTCCGGAGATCGGGATGGGGGTGCCGTCCGGTTTTATTCCGCGATCATAAGTGATGTTAATTTCATCAAATGTGGTCAGGATGGCGGATTCATTTGCCACCTTCCGAATGCCATCACAATCCTGGTAATAGGAAATGTTATCGAATTGGCCTGCCGCGGAACCATATCTGGCGGCCTGACGTGAGGCGTTTGCAACAGACGAGAAGATGAAGATTAATCGCGCGACTTCAATCGTTCCGTAAATTAGAACTAAGAGAAGAGGCAGGGTCAACATAAACTCAACCATGGCCTGCCCCTTCGTCTTTCGGAGTGATTCTGAAAATAAAGATTTCATTTACGCTTTTAATTTCCCGGCACAAGGAGTTGAACAAATTTTGGAAAATAAATGATTAGAAAGGCGCTGGCGATGAAGTACGGGCCGTAGGGGATAAAAAGCATGAAGGCGTTCGTGTCGTATTTGCGTGTGATCAGAAGCCAAACGATCAGAATCAGGCTGAAAAACCCGCCAAAGAGAATACCAACCACCAGGCCGAACCAGATTAATGGCCACCCAAGCAGGAGTCCGAGAACTGCGGCAAGAATGACATCACCGGCACCCAGCGCCTCTTCATCATCGATTTCATGACCTTTGGCAAGTAATCGTTTCAATCTAATACGTGTAAAAAGCACGCCCAGATAGTAGAAAACGAGCATAATTAATAACCCGGCTGCCCCGCCTAAAAGGGAGGTGAAAAAGCCCCACTTTAATGAGCCTATTGCAAGGCAGAGTATGGCCCCGAATATGCTTGTTGGGTGAAGAATTAGGCGATGCTCCAGATCAATTGCAAAAACCACAGCTAAATAGATGATTAACAGCAATCCAAATGTGTAACCGATTTTTAACGGTGGGGACGACCAGATATAAATGCTCAAAATTAGCATGCTGAATTGAGCTGTCCATGTTCGTGCCCCGCGTTGGTGACCGTTATTGCACGAATGCAGAAGTAGATAATCTCTCCACGTGAAGGATGCACCGCATTGGCCGCAGATGGCTTGGCTCAATCGTCTTGTTGCCGGCAAAACATCCACCAGATAATTGACCAGGTATCCGGAAAACCACCCAAAGAGGATAGGTATAATTAAATTGATATTCATATCAAATTATTATAATTCCAATTCAATTCTGCTGCAAAATTGCATCTTTGATGCAAAGGCTTTGTAATTTCCTTGTCGTTTTTTTTGATATTGCCTTACAATCCACCAAGGTAAAGAGGAGACACTCATGGAAGAATTTGTAATTGAAGGTGGATATCCCTTGACGGGTGAGGTTACACCCTCAGGAAACAAGAATGCCGCCCTGCCGTTGCTGGCTGCGTGTTTGTTAACGGAAAAGCCTGTTGTACTTCATAACGTTCCTCAAATCCGAGATGTGCTTGCAATGAGAAAGCTTATTGAGAGTCTTGGGTCTGAAGTGGAGGATTTAGGCGGAAATAGCTGGCGGATTACAACCCCATTGTTGACCGTTTCGCACCTTGATCCGGAACTGTGCCGGCGTATTCGTGCTTCCATCCTGATTGCCGGCCCGGTGCTGGCGCGCGCTGGCGGTATTCGATTGCCTCCCCCCGGCGGTGATGTTATCGGGAGAAGGCGGTTGGACACTCATATTCTGGCTCTGAGGGCATTGGGGGCAAATGTTGTGTACGATCGTGTGTTTGAAATAGATGCCAGGGAATTGACTGGCGCGGACATTCTGCTGGACGAAGCAAGTGTTACTGCAACGGAAAATGCCGTCATGGCTGCAGTCCTTGCGAAAGGCATGACGCAAATAAGGAATTCTGCCTCCGAGCCGCATGTGCAGGAATTGTGCCAATTCTTAAATATTCTAGGTGCAAAAATTGAAGGTATCGGTTCCAATACATTACGAATTTCCGGGGTAAAAAAGCTGGCAGGTGGAGAGTTTACGATTGGCCCGGACCTTTTAGAAGTGGTCAGCTATATTGGAGCGGCAGTTGTTACAAAAGGCGAGATCAAAATCCACAACGCTGGCGTGAAACACCTTGAAATGGTGGCTCAAGTTTTTCGCAGGCTGGGAATTGAGTGGACTGTTGACGGGAATGATTTAATTGTCCCTGCCCGGCAATCCCTTTTGATCGCGTCCGACCTGGATGGCGCCGTTCCGGAGATTAAGACAAATGTCTGGCCGGCATTTCCAACCGATTTGACGAGTATTGCGATTACTGTGGCGACACAGGCGGCTGGTTCAGTTTTATTCCACGATTGGATGTTTTCAGGCCGTATGTATTTTACAGACAAGTTGGTGGGAATGGGCGCCCGAATTATCTTGTGCGATCCGTATCGGGTGCTTATTCAAGGTCCTACTCAGCTATATGCTGAAAAACTTGAAAGTCCCGATATACGTGCTGGCATGGCCTTGATGCTGGCCTCTTTGGCAGCGAAAGGGACCTCCAAGATTCGAAACATTGTCCAGATCGAAAGGGGCTATGAAAGAGTGGATGAGAAGTTAAGGATGCTGGGTGCGCGGATTACCCGTGAAACTGAATAATAAAGAGAGCCACTTGATCAAGTGGCTCTCTTTATTATTCAGACTTAGAATGGTTATAGCTTGAGGACAATCGAATTTTCTTTTACGACCAAGCTTACCAGATCATCCATGCCAATGGTCAACTGGAAGTTGCCTTGAGAGTAGCTTGAGCTCCCTTTTTTTAATTCTATGCCAGCGCCAACATAATATGATCCTCGCGGAAGCCTAATCGTAAGCGTATCGTTGTTTAGGATATTGTTATAGGATAGGGCGCCGCACTGTCCAAAGGCATTAGTACTTAAATTAAAGGAGATCCACACAATCTTGCCACCGCTGTGGTTCTCAATGCGGACAGGCACGGTGGGGCCGGCTTCACCCATGTTTAGAGGTCCCATGCAATCTCCCAGGGCAGCTTGGGTGGCTGTGGGGAGGAAAAGCTGATCCGGAGTCGGTGAAGCAAGCGGGGTTTCGGTTGGCGGCAAGGTGGCTGTTGGAGTCTCGCTGGGGGGGATGGGGGTCGCCGTGGGGATGGCTTGCTGGGTTAGGGCGACCATGGTCCATGCAGATGAGACGGCTGTCCCTTCCACCTCTGCTGAGGTCATTGTGGGGGTCCCCTGCGGGCCGCATGCGGTGAGCAATACGGTAATTGCCAAGACGACGGGTAATAATCTTTTTAACATTTTTTCTCCATTATTTTGTTGGTCAGTTTATTTTATGGTGATCATCTTCTTGAAGACGGTAATTGTTAGATCCTGGTTCCTGGATAGGGAGAAACTTCCCAAAAATTTTCTTCCGCCGACCCAGGCGACATAAGTATACTTGCCGGCTGGAGCCTTTGCGTTGACAAAACTATCCACCGGATACTCGATGATGGTGACATATCCTTCCTTGGTGACACATCTCATGGAAATATACACATCACTTTTCGACTTGTTCCTTAGTTCGATAAAGCCGAATGGAATACTGGGAGGCATCGTTCCAGAGTGGATGGGATGCGCGGTCTCGGTGGGGGTCAGGCCGATGGATGCCGCTGTCGGGCTTGGTGTTGCAGTGAATGTTGGTGTGCCGGAGCCGGATAAATCTGCCGCGCCAGGCAATGCGGAAACAGTTCCAGTGCCCAACGTGGCCGTAAGGGTCAGAAGGATCGGATTCTGGGTTTCTGTGGCGGTTGCCTGTGTGGCGGTTTCTGAAGGAGTCACAGGGACAGAGGTTGCACTCGGCTCTTCTGTTCGTGTAGGGAGTGCTTCAAGAGTTTGTTGGGACAATATTGCCGCAGTTGCGTTTAAGTCTGGAGCAGGGGGAGGGGTGGCCTCTGGTTGCTGGAATGCAGCCGGCAGACATGCATTTAAGCCGAAGGCAAGCACGAACAGTAGGAAATGCAATTTTCTCATCGCCTGGCTCCTTGGCTTGCAGCTTAGTTTTGTTTGATGACATCCAGGAACTGTGTCACAATATCCCGCAGCATGCGCTCTGGCAATGCGCCCACCTGTCGATGTACTATTTTGCCGCCCGATACGAAAAGCAGGGTCGGTATGCCCTGCACGCCGAATTTCTGCATCCATTGGGAATATTCATCGGTGTTGACCTTCGCTACAATAAGCTTGCCATCCTGTTCCTTCGCGAGTTTATCCAAAGTTGGCGCGATCATTTTGCATGGGTTGCACCAAGGTGCCCAGAAGTCCACGATCACAGGGACGGAGGATTGCATTACGATTTTTTCAAAGGATTCATCAGTAATATGTATGGGTTCGCCGGTCATGAGTTTCAGTTCCTTTCACTTATCGAGTCGACATTAGCATTGTTTAGTGCCCGGAAATCGAAATTGAATTCCTCAATTCGAGCCAAAAAAGTATAACATAATTTCCCTGATATAATCGCGGCTCATGGCTAACATTATTTCGCGTTGGAAGGAAGGCTTGTCACGTACCAGCAGGTCGGCGTTCGGACAGATCGCTTCATTGCTGGGGGCTTCCGAAATCACAAAGGATACCTGGGAGAACCTGGAGTCTTTGCTGGTGCAGGCGGATATGGGAATTGAGACCGTCACCTCCGTTCTGGATAACCTGAAACGCATCGCGCGGACCGATGGGCTGGTTCGCGCCGAGCAGTTGTTCTCTGCTTTGAAGCAGGAACTCAGAGCCAGGATCGAGGCGCCACCCGTGCTTGAGATCGCACATAAACCCTCGATCATTCTTGTTGTGGGTGTAAATGGATCTGGAAAAACCACTACGATTGCCAAACTGGCTTCCAGATTTCAGTCAGAGGGGCGTAAAGTCCTGTTGGGGGCGGCGGACACGTTTCGGGCCGCAGCCATGGATCAACTTCAGGTTTGGGGTGACAGGCTTGGGGTCGAAGTGATCGCAGGCGCTCCTGAGTCGGACCCGGGAGCGGTGGCGTTTAATGCCGTTCAGGCCGGCATCGCCCGCGGCGTGGACATTGTCATGATCGATACTGCCGGGCGGCTGCATACCCGCTTTAATCTCATGGAAGAATTGAAAAAGGTAAACCGTGTGGTCGGCAAGGCACTTCCCGGGGCGCCGCACGAAACCTGGATTGTTTTGGATGCAACCATCGGGCAGAATGCCCTGCAGCAGGCGCGTTCATTCAAGGATGCCGTACATGTAACGGGTGTGATCCTTTCCAAATTGGATTCGTCCGCCCGCGGTGGCATGGTTTTTGCGATTCAACGCGAGCTTGCCCTGCCGATTCTTTTTGCCGGCCTGGGCGAAAAGCCGGAGGATTTACAGCCATTTGACCCCGATGCTTTTGTGGACGGAATCCTATCACGAGTACAGGAGTAACCTGATTATGCAGGATCTATTGAACCGTTTGCAGGCCGCGAATGACCTGACTTTGCAATTAATGGTGCGTCTTTGACTTGGTGGGCAAGGAGCTTCAACTTTCCCAGCTTGAAAAAGATGTGGAAGACAAGGATTTTTGGAACGATTCAACAAATGCCCAGAAGGTTATGAAAACCGTCTCGGGGCTGCGGGAGGATGTTGAATCCTGGAATTCCCTTAAACAGCATGTTCATGATTTAACCGAGCTCGTTCGGCTGGGCGATGAAACTCTGCGCGGGGAGATCGAAGCGGAACTCATTAAACTGGAAGCGGATCTCGACAAACGGTCCTTTACCATGATGTTTTCAGGTCTGTATGATCATGACGGCGCGATTCTTGCGATCCATGCCGGCGCCGGTGGGACGGACTCGCAGGATTGGGCGGGCATGCTGGAACGCATGTATCTTCGCTGGGCTGAAGACCACGGATTTACAGCAGAAATATTGGATTCGACCCCCGGTGAGGAGGCTGGTATCAAGAGCATCACGATTGCCGTGGGTGGGCGTTATGCTTATGGCTATTTGCGTTCCGAAAAAGGGGTCCATCGTCTGGTGCGCCTCTCTCCTTTCGATGCGGCTCACCGCAGACATACCTCTTTTGCATTGATTGAGGTCCTGCCGCAGGTGTCCATGGACGAGGCGAATATAGAGATCAACCCTGGGGATATCAAAATGGATGTTTTTCGTTCTTCAGGAGCTGGTGGGCAGAACGTTCAAAAGAATGCAACCGCAGTGAGATTAACGCATCTCCCGACCGGGATCGTGGTTACCTGTCAGAATGAGCGTTCGCAATCCCAGAACCGTGAATTCGCAATGAACATTTTGAGGGCAAGGTTGCTGGAATTGCGTCAGGCTGAAAGGGAGGAAGAGCGCGCGATTTTGCGCGGCGAATATACAAAAGCGGAGTGGGGCAGCCAGATCCGCTCTTACGTATTGCATCCGTATCAAATGGTCAAGGATCACCGTACCGATTTTCAAGTTGGGAATTCGCAGTCTGTACTGGATGGCGAACTGGATGGCTTTATGGAGGCGTTTTTGAAAAGCGGATCAGGTTCATAAAAGATGCATGAATCAAAAGAGCGAGTTCAACACTCGCTCTTTTTGTATTAACCGCCGGTTGGCAGTCGTTTTTCCAGTGTGCTGTTGAAGAGTTTTTCCTGTTCTTCAGAAGCGGATTTGTATGATTTCGGGCGAACTTTGCCGCGGCCCTTGTTCTTTTCGAGGGCCTGCTGCCAGGCGATTTGCATGGCGGTGAACTGCGGCTCGTTGGAGACTTCCGTCTCCATTTGATAATCGTCTTCCTTCTTGCCTTTCCGTTTTGCCCCGTCGGCAGCACCGCGGTTCTTGCGATCCTCGCGTTCGGGTTTGGCCCCTTCAACGCTTTCAGGTTGAAGGGCTTTCATGCTCAGACGGATCTGACGTTTGCGGCGGTCAACATCAAGGACCTTCGCCTCAATCTCCTCACCTTCCTTGACCACTTCCCCGGCTGTTTTCACATAGCCGCGGGTAAGTTCGCTGACATGAATCAGGCCGGGTCTTTCCGCGCCAAAATCCACGAAGGCCCCGTAAGTTTCGATGCGGGTGATCTTGCCTTTTACGATCATATCCGGCTGTATCTCTTTCCATTCAAAGGCCAGAGGTTCGATCATTGTTAATTCAACACGGTCTTTTTTCACGCGCCGCACCCAGACTTCGACTGTCTGGCCTTCCTTCACCACGTCTTCAACTTTATTAACTGCTTCCTGCTGCAATTGTGAGATGTGTATCACACCGGGAATGCTTTGTCCGATGTCTACAAGCGCCCCCGCAAGTGTGGTTTTTAATATTTTGCCGCTAAGTTTGGTTTTTGGTTCAAGCGCCACGGCTTGTGCGCTGTCGGGTGTTGTCATGAGGTTGCTCCTACTATTTGAAATAATGCCGAAGAAGGATTATACCTGCCAGATAAAAAACCGTCAACGGGTGATTGGTCGGATTGCGGGTGGGTAAAACCCGCTCTTGCTGATTGCGTTCCTCCTGTGTATAATTCGAAAATCAAAAGCATTGATGAGAACGAGTAAATCTGTTGATAATTGTTGTCAGCGAACCTGTGACAGGTGAGAGGCAGGTCAACAAGGCAGGTTGAAAATCATCTCGGAGCTGTGAGCTGAAATCAACCAGACTCCCGGTTGAAAGTAGGGTAACCGTTTTCCCGGCGTTATCAGGGAGCAGGGATGTTGGTCCCTGCATGAGCGCCCGTCATTGACGGGAATCAGAGTGGTACCGCGTGAGCTTTGCTCTCGTCTCTGCATGAGGCGAGAGTTTTTATTTAATTCACGACCAATATTTTGAATCGAGAACTCTTGAACGCAGTTTTTTAATTGCCGGAGGCATGAATGTTTAAACCAGTAAGCCCAAAATTCAGCGCACCCTTGATGGAGGAAAATGTCCTCAAGATGTGGAAGAAGCAGGATATTTTCAAAAAGACCGTGGATCAGCGCAAGGATGGCCCCAATTATGTTTTTTATGAGGGACCTCCTACTGCAAACGGCCGGCCAGGTGTACACCATGTTTTGGCGCGCGCCTTTAAGGACATGTTTCCCCGTTATAAAACCATGCGTGGATATCATGTCTCGCGGCGCGGCGGTTGGGATACTCATGGACTCCCGGTTGAAATTGAAGTGGAGAAACAGCTGGGCTTCAACAGCAAGCATCAGATCGAGGAGTATGGCATCGACCGATTCAATGAGCTGTGCCGGAAATCCGTATTTACCTACATTCAGGATTGGGAGAAACTTACCGATCGCATCGCCTTCTGGGTTGACCTTGAAGATGCCTATGTAACCTACACCAACGAATATATCGAATCGGTGTGGTGGATTCTGAAAAACTTTTGGGAGAAGGATTTACTCTATAAGGGATACAAGATCGTTCCGTATTGCCCTCGATGCGGCACGCCTCTTTCTGACCATGAAGTTGCCCTTGGTTATGACGATGCGACCGACCCTTCAGTATTTGTTCGCATGCCTCTTGTGGACAAGCCGGACACCTCTCTTTTGGTATGGACAACTACACCCTGGACTTTGCCGGCCAATGTCGCTGTCGCTGCCCATCCGGAAGTGGATTATGTGACCGTCGAGCGGGACAACAATGGCTCGCGGGAAAAACTCATCCTCGCCAAAAACCTGGTCGATAAGATCTTCAAAGGCGAAGAGGTGAAGGTGGTTGATTCTTTCAAAGGAAAAAAGTTAAAAGGGGTTAAGTACAAACCCCTTTTCACCTTTGTGCCAGTGGATAAGCCGGCTTATTTTGTGGTTCTTGGCGATTTCGTTACTACAGAGGATGGATCTGGTTTGGTTCATCAAGCGCCGGCATTTGGCACGGAAGATATGGAAATGGCCAAGCAGCACGACCTGCCGATCCTGCTGACTGTTCTGCCGGATGGTACTTTCATACCTGAGGTCACTCCCTGGCGGGGAATCTTTGTTAAGGATGCTGATCCCCAGATCATCAAGGATCTTGATGCGCGCGGATTGTTATTCCGAGCCGGAACCCTTGTTCACACCTACCCATTCTGCTGGAGATGCAAAACCCCTCTCCTGTATTATGCGCGTGAATCCTGGTATATCCGGACCAGTTCGAAGCGGGACCGGCTGGTTGAACTCAATAATACGATCAACTGGGTCCCTGAACATATTCGCTCGGGTCGTTTCGGGAATTGGCTTGAAAACAACATTGATTGGTCGCTTAGTCGCGAGCGCTATTGGGGCACGCCGCTTCCGGTCTGGGAATGTGAAAACCAGGATTGCAAACACCGTGAATGTGTTGGCTCGGTCAAAGAACTTTCAGGAAAAGTCGGCAGGGATCTGACCCAACTTGATTTGCACCGCCCGCATGTTGACAATGTACATTGGAAATGCCCGGAGTGCGGCGGCAAGATGACCCGGGTCAAGGACCTGATTGATGTGTGGTTCGATTCCGGTTCGATGCCGTACGCACAATGGCATTACCCGTTTGAAAACCAGGAAAAATTCAAACAGCAATTTCCTGCAGATTACATCTGTGAAGCCGTCGATCAAACCCGCGGCTGGTTTTACTCGCTTCATGCCATCAGCACGCTCCTTAACGATGGCGTCTCTTATAAGAATGTGATCTGCCTCGGACATATACAGGACGGGGAAGGGCGAAAGATGTCCAAGTCCCTGGGAAATATAGTCCAACCCTGGGATGTGTTAAATGTGCATGGAGCGGATGCTTTGCGCTGGTATTTATATACGGCGACGCCGCCCGGACAGGAACGCCGCTTCTCTTCCGACCTGGTTGGCGACGTCATCCGCAGCTTTACATTGACCCTTTGGAATGTTTATTCATTCTTTGTGACATACGCCAACCTGGACAAACCGCAGGCGTTGACCGTGACTGTTGCAACCAATGATCTGGATCGCTGGCTGTTGTCGGAACTAAACACCCTTGTCCGCGATGTAACCCATGCCTATGAAAATTATGATGTCACCAATGCAACCCGCCCGGTGGAAAAATTCGTCGAAAGCCTTTCCACCTGGTATGTGCGCCGGTCCCGCCGTAGATTCTGGAAGAATGATTCTGATTCGGATAAGCAGGCAGCCTATTCGACCCTGTACACGGCTCTAGTAACCGTGGCGAAGTTAATCGCGCCTGCCATGCCTTTCCTGGCCGAAGAACTTTACCAAAACCTTGTTCGTTCGGTGGACGAAACCGCCCCCGAGTCAGTTCACCTCGCGGAATGGCCTCAGGTGATGGAGGAATTTATCGACGAATCGCTTAATCGGAATATGAATCTTGTCATGAAGCTGGTCTCTCTTGGTCATGCGGCCAGACAGAAGGCCAACCGAAAGGTTCGCCAGCCTTTGGCGGAAGCGGCTTTCTCCGTGGGCAACGCCCAGGAGCGTGCGGCCTTGGCGGGTAATACAGATGTCATCACGGATGAGTTGAACGTGAAACGGGTCCGCCTGTTGGATTCGGCCACCGAGGCGCTTTCGCACACTGCAAAACCCCTTCCCAAACAATTGGGGCAGAAGTATGGCAATAAATTCCCTGCAATCCAGAAGGCAATCCTTGGAATGAATCCCGAAGAGATTGCCAGAACGTTGAATGGGGGAGGGGCGCTGGAAGTTCATGCGCAAGGGGAGACTTATCAGATCCTCCCCGAGGAAGTGGAGGTCAAGGCAATGGCCAAGGAGGGATTTGCCATTGCGGAGGAAGGGGCATATGTTGCGGCCCTCGTCATCGAACTTACTCCTGAATTGATCGCGGAGGGACTGGCACGCGAATTTGTGCGGCGTGTGCAGGATCTGCGCAAGACAGCCGCGTTGGATGTGGCAGATCGGGTGGAATTGTTCGTCGATGCTTCACCAGTTTTGAGGTCCGCGATCGAAACGCACCAGGAATACTGCACCTCGGAAACTTTGACATCCAGATTGACATTTGCGCCCGCGCCGGCCGATTCGGCAGTTGTTGAGGACCAGTTCGATGGCGAAAAAGTGAAAATTGGACTAAAAAAGACGTAAAACAAATTTAAAAAAATTTGACGGCGATGGATTGCCGTCAAATTTTTTATTTCCCTGTATAATTTCTCCTGTCCAACTGGCTTTACCTGGCAGGGTTTCAAGATAAAAAAACGAAGGATGAGATCATGATAAATTCTGCAGCAAACGAACAGAAACCAAATCCGGTCCGCGTAGCAGCAGCATGGGGGGTTCATCTCTTTACAGCCAGTGGAGCGGTATGTGGTTTGCTTGCGATTCTGGCCATTTTTGAAGGGAACTGGAAGGCGATGATCCTTTGGATGATCGCCGCCATGCTTGTGGATGGATTTGATGGAATGCTCGCTCGCTGGGCCGATGTTAAAAAATATGCCAATGGCCTCGACGGGGCACTGTTGGATAACATTCTGGATTATCTCAACTATGTGCTTGTCCCGGCCCTCTTTTTGATCCGCGCTGATGTCTTGCCTGAAAGCGTGCGTTTGCTTTCAGCATGTTCGATTCTGCTGACTTCCGCATATCAGTTTACGCAGACGGATGCAAAGACCGATGATCATCATTTCAAAGGATTTCCCTCCTATTGGAATGTTGCCGCCCTGTATATGCTGTTGATGAATCTCCCAGATTGGGTCAATTTTGGTTTTTTAATGCTTTTCAATATCATGGTCTTTATCCCGATAAAATATATCTATCCTTCACGAAATAGCTATTTAAGGAACCTAACACTCGGACTCACCTATCTTTATGGAGCGATCGGAATCTGGGGGCTGCTTCAGTACCCGGATCAGCCGCGATGGGTGGTTTGGGCTTCCTTTATCTATGTTGGATATTATTTGATATTGAGTGTGATTCCCAAAGACAAGGCTCATGCAAATTGAGATTGTCAACCAGGCGGATGATGAACTTTGGGAGGCTTTTCAGCGCCTGGTCCCGCAGTTGACCCGAAATAATCCGCCCCCATCGCCTGATGATCTGGCATCTTTGGTTCGAGATTCGGCCTCCACCCTGTTGGTGGCTCGAAATGATGAGGGATTGATCATTGGCGCTCTAACTCTTGCGGTATATCGGGTTCCGACCGGCGTCCGGTCTGTGATCGAGGATGTTATTGTGGATGATGTCTTCCGGGGACAGGGAATTGGGGAGGCTTTGATTAATTTTGCGATCGATTTGGCGCGAAGAAAAGAGGCGGGCAACATTTCTCTTACTTCAAATCCTGTGCGTGTGGCTGCGAATAAGCTTTATTTGCGCATGGGATTCATAAAGAGAGATACAAATGCCTATCAAATGAAATTGAAATAAAAACAAGCCGGAGAATTCTCCGGCTTGTTTTTATTTCAATGATCTAATTCGATCATGGGTTAGGGACGTCCGTGGTCACTGCTCTTGCCGTGACCCTGATTGTTCCCGCCATTGCCTTTGCCGTGCTCTTTTACAGTCGTTTCTGAGCTTCCATCGACAGTCTGATCGGCCTTACCCGACATGACGCTTCCGAGATTGTCCCCTTTTTTCAGGGATTTGACGACATCGCCCCAGTTATCCGGCGTGGAACCGTCGGCCAGGGTGATCGCACTGTAGTCGCCACTTTTCTTGGCATCCAGCAATGCTTCAAAGGCTGCGGTGTCGCCGCCAATATCATTGGTCAGCCATAAAGCTTGTGCGATCACGCCAAAGCCGACACCGTCCTCGTGATAGGTCATGATGGTGTCATAGTCAACACCCAACAGGCCGCTGAAAAATTCAGATAATTTGGAACCAACCGGGTGCTGGTCTGTTTCGGTCGCAGGATCGGCGATCACGGTGGCCGGGTCGATCGTTACCGCTGTGCCAACCGCTCCGTCATTGACGACGGTTTCGGTTTGGGTAGCACCTGTCACTGGATCGGTCGTGCTGGTGTTTGTGACGAGGCCGAGCGTTTCCGCAGTGGCGGTATCCAGGCGGAGGGTTTGCGTGGCGCCAGCGTCATCCGTGATTGTGACCAAAACTGTGCTGATGCCTGTTGTTGCATCCGTTTCCACTACAACGGATTGGACGGTGCCAGTAATCGGGGTGGCCGTTTGCGCGAAGGCGGTGCCGACAGTCATAACCGTCAGGGCAGCCGCTAGAAACAGTATGGTAAATAGTTTTTTCATTTGGTTCTCCTTTTTTGCAAAATGCATTTTACTGTTTTATTGTATGTGATAAAACCAGTGCAATGCCTTTCATTACGGAAAGGATGGTAGTACCAATGTACTATTTACTATAGATTTACCAGGAAATTTTCCGTTGCGTTGCTCAGGTCACTATATTCCCCCCGGTATTCCTCCGGGAGAAGTCTGGCGAGACGATACATTATTTCATCCACAATTTGCTGACGCACCTCGGCTGAGACTTTTTTTCCGACAATATTCAACTTAAATGGCTCGCCCACGCGGATGTGAAAATCGGTTCTTTTCAGCCGCTTGAAATTCTTCATGAAATTCTCCCCGCCCCAATGGGCGATGGGCAGGATTGGTGCTCCGGAATGCAGGGCGACGATGACCGCTCCCGGCATGGCGCGTCGAAGGCGGCCGGTATAGTTTCTGGTGCCTTCCGGGGCAATTCCCAGGATCATTTCATTTTCGAGGGCGCGCAAGGCTTCCTTCAATGCGTGCATGTCCGCTTCACCGCGGCGGACCGGGATCATCCCCCAGGTGTTGAAGACCCAGCGCAGAAACCAGTTGTCCCAGGTTTCCACCTTGGCCCAGCCGGTGACTTTACGCGGCTGAAGATGTGCGTACAGAAGGGGAGCTTCGATCTGGCCGGTATGGTTTGAGATCACGATTAAAGGCCCTTTCGCTGGGACCTTTTGAAAATCAGGTGCGTCAATCCGGCAGGTAATTCGCGTGTAAATGCGGATGAGAAAGTTGATCAGCCAGTTCATTTTTTTCTTTCGAGGAAAATTCTAGGCGCAGATGATTTCCAGTTCGCGCGGGAGCAATTCCAAGGTCAGGTGTGAACCGTTCAAACAGATGAATTCACCATCGGCGTGGGCCGGAAAAGTCATGTCGAGGGATTTGATGGACACCTTTCGGGCGCGCCGCATTTTTACTTCCGGCTGGCTCGCCTGGGTGCCGCGGATAAAATGCGGGATGAGCGCAAGAATGCGCCCCTTGGAAGCGGACTCTGCGATGCACAGATCGAACAAACCGTCATCAGGATGACTTTCGGGAGCCATCTGGAATCCTCCCCCCATGCGCCTGCCATTCATCACCGAGATCATGAGCGAGACCTGTTCGATGGTCTCGCTGTCGTCGAGCACGATTTCGACCTGGGCAGGGTTGTAATAGAGGAAGACGGTCTTAATCACACCGATCAGATAAGCTGGCAGCCCGCGGGTCCAGCGGACTTTGATGGCTTCGTTGCCGACGGCCGCATCGAAGCCCACACCAATTCCATTGCCAAAATACCTTCCCTCGGGATAATCACCCCCCTTGACCAGCCCCAGGTCGATCTTTTTACGATGATTTGCTACCAGGGATTTCAAGCCATCATTTAGATTGGTGGGAATGCCGGTTCCGCCCGAGAAATCATTGCCCGTCCCTATGCTAAGAGCCGAAAAGGCGCTTTTGGTGTACCCGGCCTTGCGGGCTTTCATGATCCCATTGATGGCTTCATTG
The DNA here is from genome assembly GCA_021414245.1 of Chloroflexota bacterium. GTDB lineage: Bacteria > Chloroflexota > Anaerolineae > Anaerolineales > Villigracilaceae > Villigracilis. The sequence goes on along the minus strand of JAIOOU010000017.1, from coordinate 212,938 downwards.
ATGGTGCCGTCGCCGCTGGCACAAACAATGACATCGTAACCTTCACGAGCTGCGGTTTCGGCAAGTTCGGCTGCATGCCACATGCGTTCGGTCTGTACAAGTGTAAAATCCAACCCGCTTTTGCGCAGGCTGGATTCGATGTGGGGGATTGATTTTTGCCCCAGCCCGCGGCCAGAGGTTGGATTGACGATGATGTAATATTTCAAGACTCGCTCCCGACTTTGGAATGTGGGGCGAGTGTATCTTCTGAAAGTCAGATTGTCAATCTGAATTATGCGTTCATTCTTGGGGTCTTGCGATACTTTGCAGGGTGCCCGGTGTAGGCGTTGCTGATGGCATCAACGAGCTCGTCGACTGCAAAAGCCTCCTCGTTATCGAGCACAACCTTCAATTTCTCAAGGCGCTCCTGCAGAGCGAGCATCTTTAATCGAAAGGCATTAAGCGCCCCGGTATCAACGTTGTTTTGCAGGGCTGTTGTGGCAGCATGCGCCTCTTCAATGGCATGAATGGTGTTGAGAATGTCTTCGGCGATCAAGGTCATGTCAGACATGTCGACCTCCTCTGCAACTTAACACTAGCACGTCAGGGTCTATATTTCAAGTAGTCTTCCGGTGTATCCAGATCCTGAAGGATGGCCGGCGAGTCCCATTGAACATAGTGGATCTCCCCAGCATGCCTGTGCATAAAATCGCGCATGGTTTCAGTGGATTGCATCTGAAGTATTTCCACCCAGTATTTTCTGGCAATTAACCAGGGATGTCCGCGCCGCATTTGATAGCTGGGTACAACGATGCCGCTTCGATCTCCTTCATAGTAGGCTTTGCAGACAATTTGCACACATTCCTTCGTAACCTGCGGCTGGTCGCCGAGGCAAATCAGGACGGCTTCGCTTTCAGCAGTCTGCCCGCTTAAACCCAGCTGGATGGAGGAAAGCATCTCAGCCTTGGCGAAGTTTTTATTGTGTATGGATCGTACGCCGAAACCGGCGATGACGTTTTTCACTTCTTCCTTCGCCCCACCGGTGACCACGAGAACATCGTCAATCCCGGCAAGAGTAATGGTTTCGATCGCTTTTCCGATGACAGTGGTGTTTCCCCAGGGTAGGGTCAATTTAGGTTGTCCCATGCGTTTTGACTGCCCTGCGGCAAGAACGATTGCTGTGATTGTCATTCCAGTTCCATTAATCGCTGGTAGTCCCCGGGATTGTCGACATCGAATAATAAGATATCGTCGTGCCAGGGGAGATACTCCACACGATATTTATCAAAGATGGCCCGCCCACCCACATCACCGGTGAGATTTAAGAGATCAGGGAAGGTCACATGGTCAAATAAAACTGGATTGGCGCGGCGTTCCTCCAAAACCAGGGGGGCAAGGATGGATTGTAATTTTTGTGAATGCGACTCTGTCAAAGCGCGGATCACAGCAGCGGGAATTTGCGGCTGGTCCGCAAGCAGAAAAACAGCTGATCCCGTATTTGGGTTCAAGGACTTAAGTCCGGTCCGGATCGAGGTGCTTTGTCCCAGGGAATAATCAGGATTGTATGCTAATTTTACAGGAAGGTCTTGTAAAACAGATTCCAATTCGGGGGCGTGAGAGCCTGTGACGATCACAACAGGCCAAAGTCCCGCTTGAAGCGCGGTCTCTGTAACCTGTCTTACAAAGGGCTTGCCCTTCCAATCCAATAATTGTTTGGGCAATCCAAATCGTTTGGATTCACCTGCAGCAAGGACAATTCCAGCTGTGTATTCGAATGCCTGATAATGAGAGCTGTTTAGCGTTCCGACTGTAACGCTGTCAAATTTATCGAGCAGCTTTATGGCCATGTTCCCGCCAATGGACTGCAGTTCGGTCGATTCGGCTTGATTTAAGAAGGCTGTTTTTCGTGCACGTAAAGGGATATTCTTTAATCCGCCATGCGGATGGGTGAGTACTTTGACCAGGGCGTCTGCGGTGACGGGATCGTTTTTCTGCAGGCCGCTCAACTCTGAAAATATTTCCGGCCGGTGGACAAATTCATCTGACAGGGGTTGGCCCAAGGCGGCCAATCCTGAAACCACAATGACATGTGTGCAGAAATCGGGAATCGGAGGTTCGTGGGAAGCGGGTGATTTGACAGGCTTTTGGCGGGAGCCGTCAGCCTCAATAAGAAGGGGGATATTTCTCCCCTGATGACTTTCGCGTAGCCATTTTAGGCTCTCCGGTCCGATCGGAGCGGTTCTGCCATCTATGACACCGCCTGTGATGAGGATAACTCCTTCCGTTGGCAGGTCGCTGAATTGTTTTTTTTCAGTATCCACTACATGGTGATCTGCCAACTGAATTTGTTCTGCGGCAAAGTGGGTGGTTGCAGTGATCACTACACTTGGATAATCCTCGAGAAATTCCCGTGCCAATCGAAAGATCGCTGTTGTTTTCCCCCCGGCACCGACGAAACTAATAACTGGGGTCCCGGCCGACGCGAGTTCAAGCCGAAATGCTTTCCTAAGATTCATAGTTGCCAGGTCATGGAAGACAACGCTTCCCTTGAACTATTCCTCAACGGAATTTACATACGTTAACACGGTTTCCATAACCCCGCCTGCCACGGCCAATGCCTTGTCTGAAACCAGATGGCAGGCACTCGGATCATTTCGTGGATCGACGTCTGCGATCTTCATGCCTTCTGAAACCTGAAAACCCGGGCGGAGCATACCTCGCAACACACCGGCCATGGGGCTGAGGATCTTTATTTTTTCCCCGGCACTGGTTTGGATCTCAGCCAGCAGCTGCCCCTCCTTTACCTGATCGCCAATCTCTGCATGCGTCAGCAGATTGCCGCTGACAGTCGAGCGCAGGACCCGTTTTGGATCGCCATCCGGCTGACCGCTATCCGGTTGTGCGGACCCCGTCCAGTACACTCGTCCAAGCGTGTGCCCACGACGGGTCTCTATGACGGCGGTGCAATTTTCACCGGCCGTGAAACCGGGTCCAAGACCGATGTGCAGAGCCACGGTCGAGGCGAGAAGTTCAGGCTCGGACTTCAGCAGCCGGGCATCGATCACCACTGTCGAGCGTGGACTGATTAAAAATTCGTTTCGCAGGATATTGGCATTTGCATCGGCCATGATCGGGATTTCCCCCAGTTCCAGCGTGACCTGTAGCTGGTCCGGCGACACCAGTCGGGCGGTGGTCCCTTCGACGGTTTGGACACCCTCGTAGATCGCCTCAGAAAAGGAAACGGTCCTGCGGATTGCAAGCGGCCGGTCCAGTTCGATGATCACGATTTGAAATCCAATGCGGTGCAATCGGAGTGCGATGCCGCTGGCAAGATCGCCGCCGCCGCGCAGGAGAATTAATGGTTTCATGGCAGTTCCTTTTGAATGGGATGTGTCTGCTCCTGAAGCAGGTGGGCAAAGGAGTACAGTGTCAGGTAGACAAAAATGTAGAAGATGGAAAACAAGGCAGTAAAAGCCACCAGACGTTTTGAAGGATCGACGGCCAAACCCAGAATAGTCACGACGATTTCCTTCGGGTCATTCAGGATGTCCCACGAATTAAATCGGACGAAGCGGCCCAAATAAACGCCAAAACTGGACAGCCCGGATACGATAAATACGAAGGCCCAGCCCGTCAACCGCCCAAAAGTACGCTGGACAATATCGTGCATCAGATACAAGGACACCAGCCCAAGCAGCAAGCCGGTCCAGGAGAACCAGACCATCACGATGACATCGTACCAAATTGGCGCGCTCGAGGTTTCCCTGGCGAGATGCTGCAGATCGGTGAGGATGTAGGGGGCATTTGGAAAAAAGATCAGCCAGAGGAAGGCGGAGGCCGGCAATACCAGATATAGCTGCCATTTTTTCCAGGAGAATGCATAAGCGAAATAGGCCAGAATGAATGGGATCCAGGCAAGAAACAGGTTCCAAACCAGGGTTGTATATCGGCCGGAATCACTATAAGCGATGCGGGCTGCCACGAGCAGGACGCAGACCGCTGAAGCGGAAGCCATCAGGAAAAATATTGCGATCTTGTAGCGATTGCGCTGAAAACCGGTTTTTAATTTATTAAACATGAGTTACTTCGCTTCCCGCAGGTAAATGATCATATCAATATCACCGGGCGAACACCCGAAATCAGTCAGCATCGCGGCGGCTTCGCTTCTGTGTTGGGTTCCGTGATTGACCACGTGAACCATTGCATGCCAAAGCACTTCCTCCATTTTTTCCCCTCGAGTGGTGTGATAGGAAAACGTTGAAGTTAACCTTTTGTCATCCAATCCTTCCACAAAAGCGCTCAATGCCTTCTCCTCCTGCGACCATCTTTCGCGGAGAAGCGAAAAGGTTGGGAAATCCTCTGCTTTCATCCGATTGACCGGGGAATCCCCCTGCCAGCGGGTGCGCCAAATCCATTCCGCAAACAGGGCGTGGGTCAAGGTGCCGCGTAGTCCGCCGTGTGGAAAGGAAGCCTGGGCGAGAAATTGGTCCTGGGTGAGATTTTCGGCGGCATTCAGGATCCTGCGGTTTGCCCATTGATTGTATTGGAATAAGAGTTGAATATCCTTTTTATTCATTTTGAGAGAAACTCCGCCAGGATCGGATTGACGATCTCAGGTTTTTCGAAATGAGGGATATGCCCGCAGTTTTCGATCACATGAAACTCTGCGTGAGGCAGGGCGTTTTGGATGATCCGGCTGTGGTCAAAGGGTACGGTTGAGTCATTCCTGCCCCAGAACAATAAAGTAGGCTTTCGGAGACTCCCCACACGGATGTAGGTATCTTCAAAGGAATCCAGCAAACCATTGCGGATGGTGGAGAGTATTGCCCTTTTGAATCCCTTGTATTGCATTTGGATTCGATACTGGGCTTGAAATTGCCGGACCATGCTCGAATCAAACAGATCACTTGCAATATTTTTAACCATGTTTCCACTCCCCAAGAGACCAAGTGCCAGTTCGCTGAGAATTGGAATTTTGGCAAAATTAAGAAGAAAGGAGAGCCGGACAGGTTTTGCGCCAGCCGGGTCGATTAAAACGTGCCGGTCGACGTAATCGGGATATCGGTCGATAAAAGCGGTCGTGATCGGACCGCCCATGGATAGCCCGACCAGGGTCACGTGGTTCAATCCCAAACCATCGAGTAGCTCCTTCAATTGTCTTACAAAGGCCTCCACGTTATAGGCGATGCGGGGTCTGTCCGAATATCCGCGCCCGAAAAGGTCATAGCGGAGCACTCGAAAGCCGGCTTTTATCAGGAACTCAAAAGTATTGTCGAAGATGAAGGACGGGACCGAAAAGCCGTGCACAAGAACCACCAATCGGCCGTTTATGCCCCCAGCCAGTTCATAATGCGTGACCCCGTCCGAAAGAACGATGAACGAACCACCTGCCTCGCGGCGGGTGGTCTCGTTTAACTCTTTGACTTCATCCAAATAGGGAAAGGACATGAGGGCTGGTTGAAAACGACCAGGCGGACTCTGCACAAGAAACCATGCCGGTTCCGGTGGTGATCGAATTTATATTTTTCCCAGGGAGCGCAATACGCGTTCCGGAGTGAACGGGAATTCATCGATCCATACCCCGGTCGCATCATGGATCGCTGCCGCGATGGCGGGAGCAACTGTCAGGAAGGGTAATTCACCCACGCCGCGTGCGCCCCACGGTCCGTTGGGATCCGGTACTTCCACCAGGACCGATTCGACCGACTCGGGAATATCCCAAATGGTGGGGATCAGGTATGTGCTAAATTGGTCCGTGAGCACCTTGCCGTCTTTTGTCTTGTAATCCTCGAGCATGGCATATCCATGAGCCTGCACCACTGCGCCCTCGACCTGACCGACCACGAGATCTGGATTGATCGCTTTTCCGACATCATCAGCTGAGGTAATCCGAAGGACCCGGATGTGACCGGTTTCGGTGTCCACTTCCACTTCAGCCGCCTGGGCAACATAGGCGTACGAAAAATTCGGACTGGAATATCCGGTCTCTTTATCGAAGGGAGTGGTCCGGGGCGCAAGATACTTAAACTCCGCGATCGCGGGACGCTCTTCCCTGTTCCATTTATCCAGCGCGGCTTCGGCTGCGCCCTTGATGGAATTGCCGGCCATGAATGTCAGGCGGGAGGCGGAGGCCGAGCCCGGGTTGCCTTGTGTGGAGGAATCAGAAGTTTTGAGCTCAATTCTATTTTCCGGAATCCCCAGGACCTGGGCCGCCATCTGGATCATGACGGTATGAGTGCCCTGTCCGACTTCCGCACCGGCGTGATGGACGATGGCTTTCTCCATGGTTCCATTTCCATGGATCTCTACCTTGGCCCAGCAATTTTCCTGATAGCCAAAGGAGAAACCGACATTCTTAAAGCCGGCGGCAAATCCATGTCCGCGGACAAGATGGGATTTCTTCGATTTTTGTTTGGTCTTTTTCCAGTTGAATTTATCGCGGGCCGCTTCAATGCATTGCACCACACTGACCGGGCCTGGCGCCGGTGTGCCCACGCCCATCGTGTCTCCATCCCGCAGGGCATTTTTCAAACGGAATTCAACCGGGTCCATGCCCAGTTTTTCAGCCAGCTTGTTCATTTGCTGTTCGGCCATGAACAAAGCCTGTGGTGCGCCAAAACCTCGAAAAGCCGCGCCGGGGACATTGTTGGTGTACACCCCGTAAACATCGACTTTTGCGTTTGGAATGAAATAGGGTCCGGTCGAAGTGATCGCAGCGTTGCCGAGGACCTTGTTGGAGGTATACATATATGCGCCGCCGTCGCCGATCAATTCACTTTCCGCGGCGACCAGTTTTCCGTCTTTTGTGGCACCCCATTTAGCCTTGATGCTAACTGCATGACGTTTCCCATGACCGATCATGGATTCACGCCGTGTCCAGACGATCTTGACAGGCCGCTGTAATTTCCAGGCAGCCAGCGCCAGCACGATCTGCACGGACAGATCCTCACGTCCGCCAAAAGCCCCGCCAATGGCCGGGTAGATGACACGGATCATTTCATCGGGCAGGCCAAGAGCGTGTGCGATGGTCTCGCGGTCGGCATGGGTCCATTGACCGCCGGATTGAATGGTAACATGTCCGTCCTTGTCCATATAGGCAAGGCCCGCTTCGGGCTGCAGGAAGGCATGTTCCTGCACTGGGGTATGATATTGCCCCTCGACGATCACGTCCGCTTTTGCGAAAGCCAGATCAACATCTCCTTTGCGGATCTTATAGTGGACACACACGTTTGAGTCGCCCCTGTCTGGATGCAGGCGGGGCGCATCAGGGCGCATGGCAGTGATCGGGTCGGAAAGAATCGGCAGGTCTTCGTATTCAACCTGGATTAACTTAAGAGCCGCTTCCGCTTCGACCTCGGATCTGGCCACCACAACTGCAACCTGATCCCCTACAAAGCGGACAATGTCGGTGTACGGTTTTTCGGCTCCCGGGCCGCACAGGACCGGCTGGTCCGGAATCTGAAGGCCATATTCATTGACCGGCACATCCTTGGCGGTGTACACGGCCATGACGCCCGGTGCGCCCTGGGCAGTGCCTGTATAAATACTTTTCACGCGTGCGTGCGGCCGTTCGGCAAAAAGGATCTTCATGTACAACATGCCATTCATCGACAGGTCGCCGGAGTATTGGGTTTCGCCAGTCACCTTGCCGCGGGCATCGATGCGGGGAAGTGATTTGCCTACAGAATCTTCAGACATAGGTTCCTATCGGGTGTATTTTTTGGTCTTGATCTTCGGAGGAGGGGCATCGGTGGGACCGTAGCGTGACGGGCCGACCATGTTGTATACAAACGCGTAGAGCACCGAGATTACTCCGCCGATGGCGACCATGTACAGGAAGCTGACGGCGGCGTGGGCGTAAAAATTTGGAATGCGGGTGATGGGTGTGAAGATTGCCATCAGGCCGCTGGATTTATAGAAGAAATCCGGCATTTTGGGATAGCCGAGCAGCTGGACGGGGAAGGTCCATTTTTCCGTCAATCCGTAATTAACCGTTTCGATGCCGGCCGCAATCGAAATGGCCGGGATGATCAAAATCATGATGCAGCCGATGCCGCGCCAAATGGCATGCGGCCCCTCGGGTTTTGGTTTCATCCTTTTTCTTGAACTGCTTGTATATTTTCCCATGAGTTACCTCTTAAGTTTTGGATTTGGCCGCGTCTTCGATCGCCTTCACGATCTTGTAGTAGCCTGTGCATCTGCACAGGTTGCCGGTGATGGCCTGTTCGATCTCATTCCGGGTAGGGTTGGATTTCTCCTCGAGCAATATTGCACCCGACATGATGAAACCCGGGGTGCAGTATCCACATTGCACAGCGCCGTGCTGAATGAACGCCTCCTGGACTGAATGCAGGTTTCCATCGTGGGCGAGTCCTTCGATGGTGGTGATTTCCGCTCCATGCGCGCGCGGGGCAGGCACAAGGCAGGACATGACCGCCCGGCCATTCAGAAACACCGTGCAAGCACCGCATTCCCCCTCGGCACAACCTTCCTTGGTCCCGGTTAACATGCCTTCTTCGCGAAGGAGGCGCAACAAGGTTTTACTGTGACCGCTCTTGAAGGAATATTTTTTTCCGTTGACTGTGGTTTCGATTGCCGCCGCGGGGAATTCAACCGAAGCCGCCGGCGCAGGTATGGCGACTTCCTTGTTTTGAAGAAGGATGGGCTTTGCAGGCATGCCATCCTGTTCATTTTCATCACGGATGGCCTTCAATCCCCGGGCAGTGATCACCTTGACCATTTCGCGCCGGTATGCCGCCGAACCGCGCACATCGTCAATGGGATGAGCCGCATGGGTGGCGAGATCCGCGGCCAGGGTGATGTTCTTGTCGTTCAGTTTTTTCTTTGCCAGGAATTTTTCCGCTTCCTCGGCACGGGTGATGATCGGGGTAACGGCCCCCAAGGTGATGACTGCCGATTTGACAGTATCCTCTTTCAGGTCCAGAATGATCGCCGCATTTACGAGGGAAATGGCCTGGGCGCGGCGCAGCGCCAGTTTGATGAAAGTCCCACGCTGGGTGGCTTTTAAAGCGGAGAAGGAAATGTCCACCAGCATTTCATCTGACTGCATGACGGTTTTACGCACCCCGGTATAAAATTCTTTTAATGGAACGGTTCGTTCGCCGGCCTCCGAGCTGAGAGTTACCCTGGCACCCAATGCCATCAGGGGCGTGATGGTGTCGTTGGCGGGGGAGGCGGTGATCAGGTTGCCGGCCACCGTGCCGCGGTTGCGGATCTGCGGTGCGCCGACTTCCCAGGCGGCGCGTGCCAGGGGATACGCCCGTTTGCGAATTAATTTTGAAGCGGCGCAATCGTTGTGAGTGACCAGCGGCCCAAGATGGATCACTTCGTCTTCGTCGATCGTGATCCGATCCAGGCCGGGGATGCGGGTGACATCGATCAAAGTGTCGACCCCTTTACGCAGGCCGCGTTCGAGTTCAAGGATGAGGTCCGTGCCGCCGGCAACGATGCGGGCGCTTGTTTTCTTTTCCCCTAAAATTTTTACCACCTCATCGGTGGAGGTTGCGAGAATGTAATCGTGCCACATAAGGTTGATTTGTGTCCCTGCGGGGAGAGCGGGATCTTCAACGGACCGGGTATTGGGTGGTTCGCAACTGATCCGGACTCCCGCAGGGACATCAATTAATTATTTTCCGTCACCGGTGACAACCTCGGAGCGGCGCTCAAAGGTTTCGACGGTCAGACGGGAGAGCGTTGTCAGGTTACGGAGCGCTGCGGGCAGGGCAGTCTCGTCACCGAGGCTGGCTTCCACATTGTCCAAAGCGGCGCCGACCTGATCGCCCAGGGTGAAGAAGGCGACATCGAACTGATAGATGGCCTCCAATTCCTTCTCGTTGATCTTTACCGCATCGAATAATCCGGAATATCCGCGGGCCGCCCTGGAGATCTTGTCGATAAAGGTTCGCAGACCGAGGGCGGCTTTTTCCATGTCGTCCACGTATTTGATCATGCCGTTGTTGACCAGTTCGACTTGAAGGTTGGATGCACGACCCCAAAGTTCCTCGAAGCGGCGCGCCACGGTGTCCCGCAGGAGCTTGTCCGCATCGCGGCGGTTTTGCCTTTCAATATATCCGCCAAAACCGGGGATGTACGACAGCAGTTTTTTGAACGGGTCCGCCTGACTACTTACTTTTTCAAAGAAATCACTCATGTGAGCCTCCTGGTTTTATATACGCACGCGCTATTGAATTGTCTCAAGGTTGTTCATATTATATCGTTTAATTCCAGTTATAATGCAAAACAATTGCCGGCGCGGAAATCAGGGGAATACCGAAGTGGATGCCTCTCCTCCGCGTTGGCGCACCTTAATTATTTCCAGGAGTTTAGAATGTCGGACCAGATCAAGGAATTACTCAAGTTAGTGGACAACAGCTTGTCTGTTGAGGGAACGAACGTGAAGGTCACGGATGCGGCCAAATTCAGGAGGAATATCGACAAACTGGTGGAGCGCTCCGCGCTTGCTTCGGATGAATCGGCCGGCTGGGCCCGCTTCCTGATCCGCGCGGCCGCCCTCGAATTGGGTGTTTATCCCGCTTCGATCCACGACCTGTACATGGCGCGTGGACGCGGGGAGGTGCCGATGACCTTCACCACCCCGGCCTTTAACCTGCGCGCGCTCTCTTTTCATGCCTCGCGCGCGATGTTTCGCGCGGCGAACAAGATCAATGCCGGCGCGTTCATTTTCGAGCTTGCCCGTTCCGAGATGAGCTATACTGCCCAGCGGCCTTCCGAATATGCCACCAATATTCTTGCCGCTGCCGTAGCGGAGGGATTCACCGGCCCGGTCTTTATTCAAGGTGACCATTTCCAGGTCTCTGCAAAAAAATATGCGACCGATCCCCAGGCCGAATTGAAAGCTGTTCGTGACCTTTCCATTGAGGCGATCGCGGCCGGGTTCTTCAATATCGATGTGGATACCTCCACACTGGTGGACATCCATCTGCCCACCGTTCCCGAACAACAAAAATTGAATTGCGAACTTTCGTCGCAGCTCTCCGCATTTATTCGTGAGCATGAGCCGAAAGGCGTGACCATTTCCATCGGTGGTGAGATCGGCGAAGTGGGAACCACCAATTCCACCGAGCCTGAATTGCGCGCCTATATGGATGGCTACAATGCCGAGATGAAGAAGCTTGCGCCGGGCAAGCCGGGTCTGAGCAAGATCAGCGTGTTAACCGGAACTTCCCATGGAGGGACCGTGTTGGCCGATGGTTCGCTGGCCGAGGTCACCATTGCCTTCGATGTGCTGCGCGACTTGAGCCGAGTGGCCCGCAAGGAATACGGCATGGGCGGCACCGTGCAGCACGGCGCTTCCACTGTGGCGGAGGAGAACTTTAACAAATTCGTGCAGAATGAAGCCATTGAAGTGCATCTCGCCACGAATTTCACGACCATGTTCTTCGACAACATCCCCGCCGATTTCAAAAAGGAAATGTATGCCTGGCTGGATGCCAATGCGGCTGGGGACCGTAAACCGGGGATGACGGACGAGCAGTTCTATTACAAGACCCGCAAAAATGCCGTCGGACCCTTCAAGGCCAAGTCTTACGCCCTGCCGGAAAAAGACAAGGCCAGGCTGGTGGCGGCCTGGGAGGCCCAGTTTGATAAGCTCTTCAACCTGCTGGGCGTGAAGGACACCCGGCAGTACGTGACGAAATACATTAAATCCGCGCAGGTTCCCCCGGTTCCGGCTGACTACGTCAAGGATGCAGTGGCGGCGGAAGACGTCAGTGATCTGGCGGATTAAAAAACTGCAGGATTAATATGCCCAGATCGGATCAGGGTGTTTTGAAAGACAGATATATGCTCATTCCCCGCACGGCGATATTCGTCCGCCGCGGGGATGAGTATTTATTAATTAAGGGCGCCCCAACCAAAAAGTTATGGGCAGGCAAATACAATTGTCTGGGCGGGCATGTCGAACGGGGCGAGAACATCCAATTTTCCGCACAGAGGGAATTGCTGGAGGAGACCGGCCTGCTGGCGGATCTCTGGTTGTGCGGCACGGTCATCGTGGATGCCGACCCTTCCACGGGGATCTGTCTGTTCGTGTTTTGTGGCGAAGATGTTTCGGGTGAGATCAAGGCTTCCGCGGAAGGAGCCGTTGACTGGATTAAGAAGGATGCGGTTTCCAGTCTTCCCGTGGTAGAGGACCTGCCCGTCCTGCTGGCCAGGATCCATAAAATGAAAAAGGGCGATCCGGCTTTTGCGGCCCGCTCCTTTTATGATGAAAGCGATCAGTTGAAGGTTGTAATCGGGGAGTAGTGGTCAAGACCCTGAAGCCGCGCGGGTATTCAGGATTTCTTCCGCTTCAATAGCGAGATTGTAAACGTACTGCCCTTGCCGGGTGTGCTTTCCACATTGAGAGACCCCTTGTGCTGTTGAATCACCTGCCGGGTGATCGACAAACCGATGCCCAGGCCACCGTACAGCTCGTCCCCGCTTTTTTCCAGATGTACAAAACGGTCAAAGATGCGCGGCCGGATCTCAGGATCGATGCCAATGCCGTGGTCTTGAACGGCGATCTCCACCCATTCCTCCCGTTCTAAAAAGCTGACGATCACTTCTCCGTTGAGGGAACTGAATTTGATGGCATTGTCGATTAAGGCGGTGATGGCCCTTTCGAGTGACTGCGCATCGCCATGTACATTGGGAATGGAACGATTCCCCTTTACTTTTATGCCGACCTGGCGTGCCTGGGCCTTGCCCTCATATTTTTTGATGACCGAGTCCACGATGGCTGTAATGTCAACCGGTTGGAATTCGGGCAGGACCAGTTCCATTTCCTGCAGAAAAAGCAGGTCGTTCGTCAGGGTGGCGATCTGGTCCACGTTGCGTGTGACCGTTTCCACGATGGTGGCAAGCTGTTCGGCGGGGATCATGTCCTTGTTCATGGCGTGCAAATATCCGCTTGCGATCATCAGCGGGGTGCGCACTTCATGGGCGAGATTGGTCAAAAATTCGCGCCGGGCCAGATCCTGTTCGGCAAGTTTCTGATAGGCGTCGGCCAGTTCCGAAGCCCGCAGACGCAGGTCTTCGATGGCCAGCTGATCGTTTTGACGCAGGCGGCTGCTGATCTCGCCGACCATGGCCATGGCCACGCTCGGACTGGACTTCAACACGCGGTTGAATCCCTCCTTGTCCAATTCAAGCACCACCACATTGCTGACAGCCTTGACGGTCGCGGCGCGCGGCGCATTGTGGATCAACGCCATTTCACCGAAGAAATCACCCGGTTGCAGGGTCTTTAACAGGCGCTTTTCGTTATTGTTGATGGTCTTGGTGACTTCGAAGGTTCCTTCCAGGATCATGTAAAATGTGAATTCGATCGCATCCTCCCTGCACACCACGGTTTCCGGTGCGTAGGTCTTGATGCGACTATTCATGATGATTTCCTGGACCTCTTCGGGTTTGATGCCGGGAAATGCGCGCGGGATGATCTTGGCTGGGGTGCGGATGGTTGTCATGGGACTGGGATTTTTTATTTTATCACGTGACGAACCTGAAAATGCCGGTTTTTGCCGCGGGAAATTTCCATCCAAGCCGGATTGAAAACTGGATTTCGATTTCAAAACATTTATCCTTATAATAAAGCCACCCTCCTACAGGACCCGGAAATGAAAATCAAATCACGTATTCCCCGGATGACGATCATCGCCTCCCTTCTGACCTCGGCCTGCCTGCCCGCCTTGATCTTTTCCACGCCGACGCCCGTCCCTCCCACCTCAACCCCCACGCCGGTCTTCACCCAAACCCCCGAACCGACTTTCACGCCGGCAGCCACGCCCACGCCCTTGCCGCTGGTGCCGGATTTTTCCCATATTGTCATCATCATTTTTGAAAACAAGGAATACAGCACGGTCGTTGGCAACCCGGGCATGCCATATTTCAATCTCCTGGCCGGCACCTATACCCTCTTGAATCAACATTATGCGCCTGCACATCCCAGCCTGCCCAATTATCTTTCCTTGATCGGCGGGGATACCTTTGGTATTGTCGATGATTGCGATTTTTCGGATTGTTATATCGATGCGCAATCCCTGCCGGATCTGATCGAGGCCAGCGGCCGGACCTGGAAGACCTATCAGGATGACATGCCGGAACCGTGTTTCACGGGCAGCACGCTTCGCTATGTTCGCAAACACAATCCATTTATTTTCTTTGATCCCATCCGCACCAATATCGAACGCTGCACGCACAGCATCGTCCCTCTCACGCAGCTGGATGCGGACCTGGCCGCCAATGACCTGCCGAATTTTATTTTCATTACGCCCGACATTTGTTATTCAGCCCATGATTGTCCGCTCGAACTGGCGGACAGCTGGCTGAAGGATCAGGTTGACAAACTTTATCCGGTGCTGGACGGAAGCGGCGAGCCTTTTCTGATCATCCTGACCTGGGATGAAGGCCAGGGTTCCCATTCCTGCTGCGGCATGCCCGAGATCGCCGGAGGACGGATCGCCACGATCCTGATCTCACCACAGGTAAAGGAAAACTTTCAAGACAATACGCCGTATTCGCATTATTCCATTTTGAAGACCATTTCCGAGGCCTGGGGATTGCGCAAGCTTGGGCACGCGGCGGACCCGCAAACACCCCTTATTACTGCCCCCTGGAAATGATCAAATCGGTCAGATAAAAGACCCGGCTTTGTCGGGTCTTTTATCTGACCGATTTTGCAGCAGGGTAGCTTATTTTCATTAATTCTCATCCCACAAGATGGCTTCCCCTTTTGTAAACCAGGAAATGCCAAACGTAAATATCGCCAGGGCCTCGAGCCAGAAAATGGGATGGATCGATTCCAGGCCGGTGGTTGTGCTGTCGGGCAGTATCTTGTACAGCGCGATCAACAGGATGCATGCGGACATGAGATAGGCGCAGGCCTTGTAAACCATGTTCCTTTTTAATTTGTTGGATGTCGACTGTCCGTTCTTATGGGTTTTGGTGAACAGAAAATAGGAGAAGTAGATCAGGGTCAAAAAGAACAGGCTGGCAGAGACCAGGTGGATGCCCCCGATGAATTTTTGAGCGCCAGTGATTGGCCCGTCGGGCGTGGTGGGGAAGATCGAGACCATCACGGCGAAGAGGCAGGCCAGATTGCCGGCGATGTTGTCGATGGCTTCATACCCTTTATACGAGTAAAGGAAAAAACCGATGGTCCACAGGATGCCGACGAAGACGTCGCGCATGCCGGTGTGATAATAACTGCTGATCGAGCTTTGGATTCCGGTCTGGAAAAACAACCGCGCGCCCAGGTAGACCACGACGGGCAGCGCCATCCCGAGGATCCCAACGGTCTTTCTCAGGACCAGATACGAAATGACCAGGGAATCCGGGCTTCTCGATTCTGTTTCCATTTTAGTATTCTTTTTTTCAACCAATTTATTTGCAGACATCCTTCAGCTCCTCTCTCGATGGCCTGACCGGGAAAAGCCCGGGTCCATGAGAATCAGTATACGGAATTTCCGCCGTGCGTTTAAGCCCCGGCCGGATCTACTTTTTCTTCAGCCACTTTGCATCTTGGCGCAGTTCATCGGCCGCATCAAAATTGCCGTGCAATTCCAGGAGATAGGCCAGCAGCGAGTATGTTTTTGAAATGCCGGAGTCTTTTTCAAGCGACTTTTGCAGCACAATAAAGGCGTAATCATATTTTTCGGCCAGGATCAACTCCCGGCCGAGGGCGGTCAGTTCCTGCGCGCTTAGTGTGGACAACTCAGGGTGGATATCCATTTGTTGGTTTGCCTGTTGAAGGTTGGGATGACCTCTGGTCTGCCCATTTATAACCCGAATTTGTTTCTCATGTTAAGCCTGCACCCGCAAATAAAAAACATCCCCGGGCTGTGGATTGCCCGGAGATGTTGAGTTCCCTTATTTCGGAAGGCGGTAGCCCAGCAGTCTTGATTTTTTATAATGCTTCAGGTTGACCCCGCCGATCTCGGTCTCCATATGTTCCTGGTTTCCGCCCAGCACGCGGATATAAGTCTCGGACAGAGCCGGGGTTTCATCGAAATAAAATCCCACGTGGCCTCCGCCGCCCTCCCTCGAGAAGACTGCAATGCAACCCTTGACCGGCTTGTAGACCTTTCTGCCCCAGGCCAGCCAGTCGGTGGATACGGCCGATTTGGTTCCGACGTAGCCCGCCTTTTCGACGCACCAGTTGACAAAGGCCGAGCACCAGGCGGTTTCATCGCGAGACTTCCAATGTGTGCTGATATTGTTGACCGTGCTAAGATATTCCAGCACGCGCGGATTATGTTTTGCGCCGGGGATCTCGACCACTCCGTACTCCTTGTCGGCAATCGCCATCCACGGGTAGACAATGGTGGGATCCTCCTCGGGGATCTTCTCGAGGAATTTTTTGGCGGACCACACGTCGAGGTTGTTGCGGCGGTATTGCAGCCACTGACTGTCTGAGGATTCTGCGAGCTTCTCAACGACCTGGTCCTTCTTGATCTGGCCGAGAATTTTGGATGTGGTCGTGGGGCCGGAGCGCATGTTCAATAATGCGGCGGTCACGCGGTAGCTTTCAAGCACTGTGGTCATCAGGAAATCTCCTTTTACGCGGGCATGATGCACAAGCATAGCCTGCCTCCAGGAAGGGGACAATACGCTTTGTATGGCAATGCGCCCCCTCATAAATGACCAGTGGGCTTTACTTGAAGAGCGGCTCCATTTTCAGTTTTTCGCTGAGCTCCTGCATCTGCTGTTCGGAAGGGCGCGAATTGAAGCGTTGGGCCGAGTCCAGGATGGCGGGCAGGAGGTGAATATCGCCCGCGGTGTTCAGGAAGACCTGCGGATTCCCGAGCACCCAGTGCATGGCCAGGTCGATCTCGGACTGTTCCTCGAGCGGACGATACCAGGTGGTGCGGTTCTGGACGGTATCGTTCCAGGGCGAGCGCGTGATGCCTTTGATGGTCTGCACGGCCACATTACGTTCTTTACACACGGCCAGCAGTTTATTGAAAGCTTCGGCATAGCGCGGATTCTGCATCATGATATGGTTGTAGGGCAGCAGCACGGAATCAAAATCGAAGCGCTCAAGGGACCGCAAATGAAATTCCGGCACGGGCACCCCGTGACCGGTTACGCCGATGAAGCGCGCGAGTCCCTCCTCCCGCGCCCGAATGGCCGCTTCGAGGGCGCCGCCCGGCCCAAAGGCAGTGCTCCAATCCGGCTCTTCATGCAGGGCGTGCAGTTGGATCAGGTCCACCTGGACGACATGCAGGCGGTCGAGGGAGCGGCGGATCTGATCATAGGCGGACTGCCGCGTGCGTTCCTCGGTTTTCGTGGCGAGGAAGAAGGGCCGGCCATGCCGCCGGATCCAGTCACCGAGCAGCTGTTCGGCCTGCCCATAGCTGGCCGCTACGTCGACATGGTTGACCCCGTTTTGCAGGGCAAGCTCCATGGTCGCATCGACGTCCTTTTGCGGCGTTTCCCAAAAGGCCGCTGCGCCGAAAATTGCCCGCGTGCTGGTGTGGCCGGTGCGGCCGAATGACAAAGTGGGGATCATGCTCTGCCTGTGAACATTTTCATGATATCGAGCAGGTTGGCATAGCCGGTGCTGCTGATGAACCCGCCTTCGGCATTGAAGGTGTGAAAGACCTCGATCTGCAGGTCGATCTTAATGCCGGTGGGCGGGACCTTGACGCCGTTGGGCAGCACGAGCGGACCGGTATGTTTGCCGGTGATGCGGAATTCCTGGTGCACCATGTTGCCCTGTGCATCGATGTTGAGCTGTTGAAAATCCACATCGGCAAAGGCGGTATATAACATATTCAGATAGGTGCCAAAGCCCTCCCGTCCGTTAAGGCTGCCCTGCGGAAAGAGCTGTTCCGGTTTGGTGATGACATACAACTTAAAGCCCGGCTCGAGCAGGCGCGTGAAGCCCTCGACATCATGGGCCTTGACGGCTTTCAGGCCGGTCAGGATCTTGTTCTTGTTGTCTTCTGCGCTCATTGTGCATGCTCCTCTTACGATGCCACGGCGCGGCTTTGCGCGCGCCGGTCCTGGATCAGGAAGGGAATATACAGGATGAAGAAGATCACGAAGCCAATCGTTTCCAACTCCAGGATGTACCACGGCCAGGGCGCCAGCATGTCCAGCAGGGTGGGGAAGGCCGGCTTGGCGGCGATGAAGAGATAGTTGCTGCCGATGGCGCGGTTGACGAAGAAGATGATGACCATGTAGACATTCGTCCACAGGAAGATGCGTTTGAAGGAGGCCAGGGTGGGACGGAAGCCCTCCACGACGGTCATATAGACGGCGATGTTGATCAACAGGCCGTGGGCGATGAAGGTCTGCATGATGCGAAAATGCGGGAAGTTGTAGGCGGCCGCATCCGCGGGAGTGAGAGCCGCCTGCATGGCGCCGCCGAGTCCCAGAAAATAAACCATCTCGTAAATGGTGTAATTTTTGGTGACCAACATGTAGGCGGAGAGCCAGATCATGACACTGCACAGGTGCAGGGGCAGCAGGGTTTGTATGTTCCAGATGCCCCAATAGATGGACCAGATGTGCAGGGCGGTCTCGTTCACTACTATGGCGATGGCGAAGACCCAGCGCACGATCGTTCTTTCCCGTTCGCCCCAGACTTTGCGAAAATACAGATAGGAAAAACAACACAGTGTGATGACCGCCAGCGCGGACAGATGTGCCGGCCCGAACAAGACGAACGGCGGACCGTCATACACGAGGCCAAAATATTTTTCGATCAAGAGTCCCTCCGTTTATCCCGCAAACAAAACGATCATGATATGAAAGGCGGCGAACAGACCGTTCAGAATCACGCCCGCGGATGCCAGCCAGGGATGCCCCTCCTTGCGGACCCAGCTCAGCACGCCCAGCGCACAGCCCACCCCGGCGGGCAGCACGAACCCGAGCAGGGTGACGATACGCTGCACGGCGAGGGACATGACGCCCAGCGAAGACTCCGCCAGGGTGGCGACGATCAGGATCAGGATGGACAGGCCCAGGAAAAGCATGGACCTGGCTGCAAGGCTGAGGTTTTTCATACGGGTCTCCTTGACTAGTTATTGCCGCTGCTGACGATGCCGATCACGAATACGAAGTAGGCGATGAAACAGCAGATCGCGATCACGCCCAGGCCGATCTGGATCCAGCCCATGATGATGCCGGCGGTAGCCATGCCGTCACCGGCCGCTTTGGGCGGGACCGAACGGGTCTCGTTGCGGGCCGCATAGCCCGTCACAATGGCGGCGATGCTGGCGATGATCGGCAGTCCCAAAAAGCCCAGGACGCCCGCGATCAGGCTGATGATGGCCAGCGTGCTGGTGGGCAGGATGGCCGGGGGCAAATATTGCGGTTGATTCTGGTCGTTCATGTGGTTCTCCTTGAAGTGTTGTCTTCCTCCCAAAGAGTCAGTGCATGCCGGGTTGATTTTACTCCTCTACCACGATGCTGTATTCCTTTTGGCCCGTCTGCCCGCTGACATTGGTTCCATAACAACTGACACTGATCGTAAACGTAAAAGTTCCCGATTGAGTTGGGATGCCGCTCAATTTGACCGTGTCTTCGCCCTGCACGCGGACCAGTTCCAGGCCCGGCGGCAGAGCGCCTTGCGAGACTGTGAAGTCGATCACGGGCGTATCGTTTTGTGAGACATGGATCTTGGTTTCATAGGGGACGCCCACTTGCGAGGCAGGCAGGGTATCCGGCTTGAATTCGAGCGGACCGCGCGCGTGAAAGGACGGATAACAGGAGAGTGAGACTCCGAGCATGACCAGAAACGCGGAAAGAATGGCGAAACGATTATGGTTCATTGAGACCTCCGATCAGCAGAAGGTAATCAGTTTTTCTCTTTGTTGGTCTTTAAAAGGGTTTCGATAATGGGGGTTTTCCCTGCCGACTATCCCAAGTATACCTGACCATAAACTTCTTATTCTGCCCTTCAAAAGGGTTTCGCAGCTTTGCTCCCTCACATGGTCCCAAAACACAATAGGACCATGTGACACACTTTGACTCGGGATTGCAGGAACGATTTTCAATACAAACAGGTCCGGCTACGCAAGCCGGACCTGTTTTCTTAACCTTCGCGGTGAAAGCGCCTTTACTCGGTCGGGTAGACCGAGAGATCCATGTTCGGGTCGATATCCAAAAACTCGGCCTTGATCCAGCAGGGCGTCTTGAAATATGGGTTGAGGATCTTGTACCAGCCGGCCGTGGAGCCGATGGCCAGCATCTCGACCGGTTTCTTGTCTTCGATGTTGCTGGACAGGACGGCATAGATATCGGGCTTCAAATAGCAGGAGGCCGGGCCGATCACAGTCAGCGGGCGCACGACGGCCGGGGTGGGTTCGATGGTGGCGGTGGCGGTCGGTTCGGGGGTGTGGGTGGGCGGGGGTGTGGGCGAATAAGCCGCCACAGTGGCGGTTAACATCATGGAAGCCAGTTCGACGGCGCGCGTGGCGATCTGATCCGCTTCGGAGGGGCCTGTCGGCGTGGCCTGCGGCGCACAAGCCGAAAGCAGGGTGACTGCCGCTAGGGCGCCGGTGATGAGTTGTTTAAATGGTAATTTCATACGGTTGTCTCCTTTACCGCACGTGCGCGGTTCGTTTTTATTTTTACGCGGAGCCATAAGTATAACTGAAATTACAAGGCGCGCTTTCCGGTTTCCTGCGTGTTCCCGCTCAAGCGCGGTCGTAAAAGACCAGCAGGGTCTTGCCATACTTGCGCTGTTCACCCTCGACCAGATTGTGCAGATCGATCTCTTCATATTCACTCGGATCGATCTGCACGATGACCGTGCCATCCTCCGTCAGCCAACTCATGTGTTCGTCCACGATCTTCAAGGCTTGCGACCACATGCCCTTGTACTGCGGCGGCGCGATATAGATATATTCGAACTGGCGGTCGGCCTGCGCCGAAAGCATGCTGAAGGCATCGCCTTTGCGGACTTCGGCCATGTTGGTAAAGCGGCAATTGGCCAGATTCTTCAAGATGGTCTCGACCGGCTCACGCCCCAGGTCTGAGAAGCGCACAAAGGCCGCGCCGCGGCTCAAGGCCTCGATGCCGATCGCGCCGGTGCCGCCGAAGGTGTCCCACCAGCGCGAGTCCTGCACGTCGCCCTGCAGGATGTTGAAGAGGGCCTCCTTGACGCGGTCCATGACAGGGCGGGTGGCATCGCCCGGCACCGACAGTAATTTCTTGCCCTTCGCCGATCCGGCGATCACTCGTAATGTCATTCGACGCTCCTTCTGGCCGCGAGCAGATTTCCATGCGAAGCCGTAATGGGCACGACGCAGCCTGTGCCCAGGATCAAGCGCTGACCTTTGGTCTGCGCGAGGGCATCGGCCGCTTCCTGCTTAACTTTGGCCTGATCCTCAAGCACGAGCGTATCCTGTCTCAGGCCGCCGCACAAGGCGCCGTGAAAGAGACTGTGCGCCTCGGACAGGCTGG
This sequence comes from Chloroflexota bacterium, assembly GCA_021414245.1. Lineage (GTDB taxonomy): Bacteria > Chloroflexota > Anaerolineae > Anaerolineales > Villigracilaceae > Villigracilis. Next base: position 191,524 of record JAIOOU010000017.1, on the reverse strand, counting down.
GGTAGGTTTCGCGGTCATGCCAGTTGACGATCTGGAAATCATAAAATCGCAGCAATGAAAAGTATACATCCCTGCCGTGCAGGTGCAGCATGTTGCACCACAGGTCCTTTGACGCTTCAAGCGCGTGCTGGTCGAAGGGCACGCCGAAGGTCTTGTACTCGTCGAGCGATAACAAGGCGCCCTGCGCGTGCTGGATGGCATAAAAGACTCCGTCCACGCCGACCCCGCGCACCGCTTCGATGAAGTCCGCGGTGGTTTTTGCGATGGTCTGCAGTCCCTGCAGCACGGCTGCGGGATATTCGCGCAGGTGCCGGATCAACAAGTCGTTGCCGGCCAGGTTCTTGGCCTGCGCCAGCGGACTGAAAATGGTTTGCAGCAGGGGAGTCTCGGGGGCCAGTCCCTGCTTGACGAGGCGCAGGCAGGCCAGTTGTCCCGCAAGATGCGTGGAGTTTGGGTCAAGCGGCTTTAGCTTTTCCCAATCGCCCGGCTCTTGAATGACCCGCCGGGTGTATCTGCGCGAGCCTTCCGAATCGCCAAGCCATTGATCCTGCACGCCCCAACCCTTGACCGCAAACGAAGAGGCCGGTGTGACCTTGACCAGATCGAAGTCATAGGTGTTCTGGAAATGCAAGGTGGCGGCCGCCAGCAGTTCGGGGTCCTGGTCATCGACTGGATGGTGGCGCCACAAGGCCACCGGCGTGCGGTCGGTCTGTTCGCCTTTCAAACAAGCCTGCATTCGTTCGCGATGTGTGAGCATGATTTCCTTCCGGTACATGACTATAACTTGCATTCCATCCGATAGCGATGATAGATCCCTTCGCGGAAGGTCTTCGCAATCACAAAGCCGTTGGACTGGGTGGCGATCAGGCTGGCCTGATTCCAGGTCTCTATGCTGGCGAACATCTTTTTATAGCCCGCCTTGCGCGACTCGTCCATCAAGGCCCTTTGTAAAGTGCGTCCCAACTTTTGTCCACGATATTTCGCGTCCACCGAAAAATATACGCATTCGATGGCGTCGCTTTCGTTGTTCATCTGTCCTTTAATTGTGATGCTCGAAATCACAAGCTGGATGAACACGTGCGGGCGCGTAAAAAATAATTTGACAATCTCTTTGATGAACCAGCGCCTGTCATTCTTCAGCTGTGAGGTTAACGACTCTGGTTCGGGCGAAGCGATGCCATATCCGAGTAATTCGCCGCTCTCGTTCTCCTGAGCGTACACTCCGATTACGCGCGGGTCCTTGTATGCGATCTCGAAATAGCGCAGCACGAAGGGATATCCAAGTCGTGCAAGCAGTCCCCGGTCGCCCATGTGAATCTCCGCGAGACGCGGAAGCCTGTCGGGAGAAATGCCGTGCAAGTCGTGAAGGATGTAGTTCATTGATTGCCCTAAGCCAAGCCTCGTACTAAATGTGGTCCCAGTGGGCGGACCACAAAGGCCGGCAGATTTTTCCAGACCGCGATGGCGAGCTGAAATTTGGGATTCTTCTGGTTCAGAGACGGAAGCTCGTGACCGGGCGCAAGCCAGTGCCAGTAGGCGAGCAGTTTTTTACGCGGGGCCCATTTCATTTTGAAGACCTCGTTGCCCGAACCAGCCAGACTGCGGCCGAGATCGAAGGTCTTAAGTCCCTTTTGGATGGCGCGCTCGATCACGCTCCAATACAGGTATTCGCCCGCGTAATTCGAGCGGACATAGCGCAGGATGTTGGCATGCAGGTTCGAGACCGTATCGCCCTGGTAGATGAATACCCCGCCGCCGGCGATCTTCCTGCGCGGGTCGTACAGCACGGCAAATTCCAACGTGTTCCCGAGTGACTCAGCCAGGGTCCTCAGGTAATCCTTTGCATGATAGGGCGAACCCAGTTCGTGCATGCTGCGCGACAGGGCCTTGTAAATATCATCCAGTAATTCGAGGCCGCCGAAGCGCACACTGAAGCCCTTTTTCAAGGATTTGCGGATGTGATTGCGGTGGTCGGAGGAAGAGGTCTTGAGAATCTCTTCGGAGGTCGCGGGCAGGTCCACCAGATAGGTGTGATAAGAAGGCAGCTGCACCCAATCTGCGGGCGGTACGGCTTCGCCTTCATCAAAGCGTACATTGACATATTCGACTTTCAATTCCCGAGCCAGCCGGCCCGCCTCGCTAAGCAGCAGGTCACGGGCCTCGATGGATCGATACGCGAATCCGCCGTAGCTGCCGAAGGGTGCTGTCACGAGATAATGACCGAAAACCGGATGCGTCACTTCCACCAGCGAGAGCGCCCCCAAGGGCTGAGTCCCTTCGGTGGCGATCAGGCGGTGGACCGGGTAGGCATAGATCGTGTGAGCGACCTTCATCCACGAATCCAAACCGGAGAAGCCAAGCTGCTTCTCCAGGTCCGGGAGGTTAATCGCTGCGACCCTTTCAACGATCATTGCAGGCTCTCTTTGACATATTCGGCCACGGTCGAGATGGGGAAGGCTTTTACGATATCGCGCAGAAAATCGGATTTGTTCAAGGTGAAGGGATATAGAAGGGGATTGGCGAGCAGATCGCGGCGGAAACGAGCCGGCCAGTTGTCCGGAGAAATGATCTCATACGGGTGCAGGAAGATAACCGGGCTAAAACCAGCCTTGAGCTGTCTTTCGATGATCTTGAATACAACCGGGCGGAACAATCCGCTCATCATGCTCGAGCCATAGGGAAATTCTCCGCCCAGCACCAACGGGATGTTCATGCGGCGCGGCGCGAGGATATGTTTTGGATGGCCGAGTAGGGGCAGGGTGCTGACCGGGACTTCCCAGATTTTTCCTTTTTGGATCAGGGTCCCGGCCGGGGCGTACAGCGAGGAACTGTAACAAAAACCGTTTTGCTCCAGGAGCGGATAGACTTCCTCGATGGTGTTGATCATCGGGGCGCGGAATCCGGTGACGTGATATTTGGCGCGCCACTCCCTGGATTTTTCCAGATCATCCTTGATGTCTGCCACGGTGTTCAACGGACGATGCACCTGGCAATGAAAACCGACCTCGTGGCCGGCCTGTGCGATCTTTTGCGGCAGGTCAGGATACCAATCCACGAATTCCCCCACCAGATACACGCTGGTTTTCACCGGACTTAATTTTTCAAGCAGGGGGTCGATCGCGTCATATACAAAGCCGTCGTCGAGGATGCGGCGATCCTGTGAGCTGAGAAAATCATATCTGCGGGAGGGGGCGAACCAGGATTCATAGTCAATGGTCAGCAACAGGCGTGGCGAAGGCGTCATATGCAAATAATTATAGCATGCGGGATTTTTGTATTCATGGAAACAGGCTGGGCGGCGTGACCTAGGGAATCTGTTTGATCATGCAAAATACCGCGCCTGCGCGCCCGACCTGCACGACGACCGGTGCGTCCTTGAAACCGGAGCGATCCTCGTTGGAGCGGGTATTGACCAGCAGGAAGTCGCCCGATTGGATGTCCTTGAGTTCGGTGCGGTAATCACGGATCGTGATGTTGGGCCCCGCGTAATAAGCGGCGATATACGGTTCACGTTTGACAAATACCTGCGCCCCCTGCGGAGCCTGTTGATCGAATTGCAGCAGCGCTTCGCGATAGCAGGTCAACCAGTATTCGGTTTCGTACGTGCGGAAGGCTCCCCCTGTCCCACCGGCAAACGCGTTGTAGTAGGCATATTCATAGGGATGAAGTTGAACCGAACTGTACACACCCGGAGCCAGCAGAACGGCGATCAGAGTTAAAGTGGCCCAGCGCGGACGGATGAGTTCGAGTATTTTTTCAAATGCGAAACCGGCAAAAAGAAAAACCGGCGGAAGCATAAAGAGAAAGTGCCGGAAGCCGTCATACATGGGCGGCTTGCGCAGGAGCACATAGGCAACCGGAATAAGGAACCACAGCAGAATAAGGGCAAGCACGAAACGAGTGCGCTGATCTGATCTCAAGAACCCGATGCCAAGTCCCACGGCGAACAGGAACCAGACCGGTTCGGTCAGGGTGTAGACCAGCAGGACCGGCAGGTATCGGTGAGGCAGGTCGTAGGCGCGATAGATCTGACCGTTGAACAGCACGTTCAACTGGGTGGGATTATCGGACATGAAACCAAAGGCTTCGATGAATTTCTGCAGGGGGTTCGTCCATAAATACGGCCAGGTCGCGAAGGCAACCAGCAGGGTGAGGAGCGCAAAGCCTGCAAAGTATTTTACAAGCACCGGCAGGCTGATCTTTTTTAAATGGCCGAGGGCGTACACTCCGACCAGGACGCCTGCCAGGGGTCCCAATACGCGAATGGAAGTGGCGATCCCCAAAAAGAAGGAGGCAAGCAGGAGTTTGGCGGCTTTTGATTTTGCCCCCTGGACAAGGTCATCGACCATCTCCAGTCCGAAGCACATCGCGCCGCTGAAGAAGACCAGAAAAGGCGGGTCCTTGGGATTGATGAAGGCATGCCCCCATAACAAGGGCTGCCAGGTAAACAAGGCCGCGGCACCGAGCGCAGCCTCGGGACTCATCCATCTGCGGGCAAGACGATACAAAAAGTACACACCCAACTGAAAGGTCAGGAAATTTATTAAATGCCAGGCCGAAGCCTGATCGAGTCCCAGTGCTTCGGCCAGGGAAACGAGGGGTTGTGCCAGCACGATGTAAGCCGGTCCGCGGTTGGCGTGATCGGTGGCGCTGGCGCCGAAGGCATTCTCCAGGTTGAAATGCCCGCTGAACCATTCCGTGGGGGAGTAGGCGTAACCAAGCGATTTGGCATAGTCGTAAAAAAGCGGCTCATCCCATGAATAACCGTATCCACGGAAAGTGAAGATTCCGATCACCAGGTTGATGACCAGCAGAAGAATAATGGGATGCCTGCGGATTATTTGCAAGGCGGGGGGAGGGTTTACCTGCAATTTATTTTAGTGAAATGCGGTGGGCCTGTCGTTTTTGCGCCTTTTCCATGCGCGCCTTTTCTTCGGCCGTTTCCACGATCAAAGGTGGAACCGGTGTTGGCAGGCCTAGATCATCCAGGGCGACATAGACCAAATAGGCTGTGTTGGTGTGGGTTTGTTCCCCGGTGATCGGATTCTCCGCCAGCACCTGCACTTCGGCTTCCATTGAAGTGCGCCCGGTGTAGGTTACTTCGGCGTTGAGCACCACCAGGTCCCCGATCTTGATGGGCTCGCGAAAGGTCATCGAGTCGATCGCCACGGTCACGACTTTTTTCTGGGCATGCCGCATGCAGGCCAGAGCACCGGCCTCGTCGACCAGTTTCATGATCCAGCCGCCGTGCACATTGCCCAACAGGTTGGCATGCTCGGGGTGCATGAGCTGTGACAGGGTCACGTGCGAAGCGCGGGTATTTTTCGGGGTGAGGTCTTGGTTCATGAGCAGGATCTCAATCCAGATCCTGCCGTTGTTCGCCCGAGTCGGTGGTATGCAGGCGTTCCGGCATATCGAGCAGCACATCAATTACGGAGTGACTTAGGTCGCCCATCATGGGCGGCAGGGGAACGGTGGCGGGTGGATATACCTTGGGCGGCGCAGGCGGGGGTTTCAGCCTGCCCTTCAAAGTGGCGGTTGCCCGTTTGCGGATGATGCGCGGGTCGTTGGTAAGGGTGCCGACGTAATATCCCAAAACGGAATATACCTCGCGCTTGGGTGTGACAAAACCGATCCAATCGCCGTTGCGATTGAACAGGTAGGGATATTGCAGGAAGGCCTCCGCGTCGCCCTTTGATGTATAGATCGGGATCAAGACATGGATGGGTTGGGTGTTGCTGGGGTTACTCGGGTTGCTTGGGGTAGTCATTCATGCACCTCGCTGGAATGATCTATGTCATTATAAGTCCAGTAGCGGTTCACAAAGAAATTCCATAACATAACAACTCCCACCGCCGCGGCCAGGGTTAAGTTCTTGGCATAAAACTCGGCCGGTTCAGGGGAGGCGTGAAAAATGCCTTCGAAGAAGCGCAGCAAAGGCGGTTCCAGATAATGCAGGGTGGGAATGCGGATCGCCACGCCGGCCAGATTTACCAGAAAGAACATCCCGAGCTGGCCGAGCAAAGGCCGTGACCGGGACTCGGGATAGGTCCACAGGCGGTTCCAGGTAAAGTTACTGATCACAGCGCAGGTGAAGGAGATCGTGCCGGCATAGACCAGACTCATGTTGGTGAAATGTGAGAGCAGATTCATCACACCGAAGTCAATGGCCGCACCCAGGGTGCCGACCGCTGCAAAACGGAGAAAACGACCGCGTTCCTTTGCGTCTGCGAGCATCAGGCCAGACCCAACTTTTTCTGGAAGAATGGAATGGTGCGACGCAAACCCTCTTCGAGGTCCACCTTTGGCTCCCAATCCAGGATCTGCTTCGCGCGGGTAATATCCGGGCGGCGACGCTGCGGATCGCGCGCGCTGCGTGAGTCTTCAAAGATGATGCCGGCTTTGTTGCCGGTGATGCGGTTGATGGTCTCTGCGAACTGCAGGATGGTCATTTCGACCGGATTGCCGATATTGACCGGGAGGTGCTCCTCGGAGTAAAGCAGTTTGACGATCCCGTTGACCAGGTCGTCCACGAAACAGAAGGAACGGGTCTGCGCGCCATCGCCATACACAGTCAACGGCTGGCCGAGCAGGGCCTGCTTGAGCAGGTTGGGCAGGGCGCGTCCATCTTCCAAGTCCATGCGCGGACCATAGGTATTGAAGATGCGCACGATGCGCGTATTCACATTGTGAAAGCGGTGATAGGCCATGGTCAGTGATTCCGCGAAGCGCTTGGCCTCATCGTACACGGCGCGGGTCCCGATCGGGTCCACATTGCCGGCGTAGGTCTCCGGCTGGGGGTGGACTTCCGGGTCCCCATAAATTTCGCTGGTGGAGGCCAGCAGGAATTTGGCGTTGCGAACCTTGGCCAGCCCAAGACAGTTGTGAGTCCCGAGGGCGCCGGCCTTCATGGTCTGGATCGGCAAATTAAAGTATCCCGATTTGGATTGCGGATTGGGGCTGGCAGGCGAGGCGAAATGCAGCACGGCGTCCACCTTGTCCGGCACGAAAATATAATTGGACACGTCGCGTTCGTAAAAAGAGAAATTTTTGTTGCTGGCCAGGTGGGCGATATTGTCCGGGCTGCCCGTAATGAAATTATCCATGCCGATGATTTCATGTCCGTCGGCCAGCAGGGTGTCGCTTAGATGGGAGCCGAGGAAGCCGGCCGCGCCTGTGATCAATATTCTCATTGAAATTCCTCACTTAAAATTTTATTTCCAGTCGATCGAGTTGATCAATCCGTCGCCGGTGACCTGGAAGGATTCGCCGCTGCCGCTGTCGATCAGCCAGAGATTGCCCTGGTAAACCACGGCGATGAAATCACCGGTCTGCCCTTCAAGCGGCTCCGGGGCCCAAGAGGGCACCTGGGGTTCGATGCCATTCGAATCGGCCGGCGGGAACAAAGCCCGGCTGTTGGAGCCGTCGCGGTCCATGACGATCAGGCGATACCGGCTCGTTTCGCTTTGTTCGATAAAGATGGACTGCAGGTATGCGATTTGAAAGGACTTCTCCCGCCCGTCCGAATGGACCGGCGAGACCGAGGGGTAGGAGAACATCCCGCTCGATTCCACAAGGGATACAGTCGCCTCAGTGCTGAACGAGGTGGCTGCCAGGTTGAAATAAGGCGACTCTTCGCTGGTGATGGGTGCGGGAGCCGGCGCATGTGTGACGAAGTATAAACTCTTTCCATCAGCGCCCCAAGTCAATGGGGGAATCCAGGCCCAGTCACTGTGCGTGTTGAGCGGGGTGATGTCGAGCAGGGGTTTTAGATAGCCGCCGTCCTGGTCCACCAGCCCGATCCCATCCGGACGGGAATAAGCCAGTCGTCCGTCCGGGGCGAAGGCGAAGGACATGCCCCACCAGCCATACACACCGCCGCTATTGGCATCCAGTAATTTACGCGGACCGCCGCCGGTCAAGCTGACCCGGTATAGATCGTTGTTGGCCTGCCAGCCCGGTGCGGTACTGCGCGGCTCGACCGTGGAATATGCCACTGAATTCGTGCCGGGGATCCAGGCAGCGAAGTGCACCACATTGGCACCCTGCAGCCAGATCAATTTCGGGTCGAGATTTTTGGTGCGGACGGCCCACAAGGTGTTGATTTCCTGGCTGGCCGGTTTTTTTGATTTTCTGGTGAAGATCAAATACTCGCCGTTCGGGGATAGGGAAAAGATGCGCCCATCCAGGTCGCCGGTGCTGACGATGATGCGGCGGTTGGCTGTGGACCCTTCCATGATCCAGGCATTGCCACCGGCCAGATAGGCAAGTGTGCCGGGCGTGTTCAACGGGGTGAAGGAGGATTGCGCGCCGACCATGACGATCTCCGGCAGGGCATCATTTAAAACGACGGTCTTCACCGCAGATTTGCTAACCTCAAGCCCGTCTTCCAAAATCCTTCGATAGGTGATCTCTTCGAGACCGTTTACACCGGCTTGTACCAGTCTGGTCTCGCCTTCAGGCAGAGTCTCGTTTCGCACCACCTGTCGTTCGAAAGGGACCACGGTCTGCTCGGTTTCGAATTTTTCTTCCACGCGGGTCAGGATGATATTATCGCCGTCACTCAGGACTGTATAGAATGGGGGCTCGGTTCGATCCAGATTGCCGGGTGCGATCCCGGCGGCCTGCAAAGCCTGGGTAACCGTGCTTCCCTGCGCCACCTTCACTTCCGTGGCCTGCCCGTCCGCGTTGATGGTGATCGAGATCTCCTCGCCAATCTGGGGCGAGCGGCAGGAGGCCATCAGCCAGATAAATATAAATAGAAGACCGGGCAGTTTCGAGCGGACGCGAAGCGGGAAGCGAAGCATGTCGGGTATAATCCAGCCGCTATTTGATGCGGCCGGTCATGGTCATCACACCGTTTGCGATGGAGATCGTTTCCAAACGAAAGCCGATGGCCACTGGTCCAAGGGATCCGGTAAAGGCTTCATCAAGAATGGCGCTGATCGCGGCGTTCATGCCTTCCGGGGCGGGGAAGGGACCGAAGTCCGCGGCCGTGATCTCGATCTTGGGCAGGCCGGTGGCTGCATCGATGCCCACGTTCATGGTGATCAAAATGTTCGCACTGAACATGCCCTGGGTCAGCTTGCCGTACATCTGCATTTGTCCATCGCGCAGCAGGATCTGCGGATCGGTGAAGGGCGGATCGGTCTGCTGTTGCAGCTTGAGCGCGAGATAGGAAGTCAGCTGGCTCTCGGTCATTTGCAGAGTCACCACGCCGGTCTCGGCGCCGGCGGCAAACGCCTGGTCAAGCTGGGTTTGCATGGTTTGGATCTCGTCCGCGGAAACAGGCACGCTTTGCGCCGGATAGTCCGGTCCGCCGACGAATACGTTGCAGGCCAGCGAAGCCAGGATCAGGGAACTGATAAAAACGAACAGGGAAGAGTTTTTTGTTTTCATGGTTTTACATCTGCACAAAGTGAATTTATTAAGCGGAGCAATTATAGCATGAGCGACTTACAATCCAATTCCACCCACGAGACCAGCCTTGCGGCAAAAATCGAGGCGATGTTGTTCGTCTCGGCCGAGCCGGTGCCCGTGGCACAACTGGCTGCTGCGCTGGATGTGACCGCCTCGGTGGTGGAGCGCGGACTCAAGGAACTGGACGATTCTCTCGTAACCCGCGGCCTGCGGCTGCAGCGAAATGCGGGACGCGTACAATTGACGACCGCCCCTGAACTGGCGCCCTTGATCGAACTTTTCCTCGGCCTGGAAGCCACCACGCATTTGAGCCGTGCCGCCCTGGAAACGCTGGCGATCATTGCCTATCAGCAGCCGTGCACGCGCCCGCAGATCGATTCGATCCGCGGTGTGAATAGCGACGGCATGTTGAAGAGTTTGTTGAGCAAAGGCCTTGTGCAGGAATCCGGCCGCACGGAAGGTCCCGGCCGGCCGATCTTGTATTCGACTTCACCGGAGTTTTTACAGCATTTCGGTCTAAGTTCCATTATTGAATTACCGCCGCTTGCCTCTCCCGTGTCCACGGAAGAGGACGGCCCTGATTCGGTATTATTAAAAGGATAGGCAATCCATGCAGGAAAGATTACAAAAACTGCTTGCCCAGGCCGGATACGGTTCACGCCGCTCCTGCGAGGATTTTATTGTATCCGGGCGGGTGCGGGTGAACGGACAGGTTGCCACGCTGGGTCAGAAGGCTGATCTTTCCGTCGACAAGGTCACATTGGACGGCAAGGCTTTGCCCAAACCTGAATCGATCGAATTGACCTATATTGCCTTATATAAACCGAGAAATGTATTGTCGGCGGCCGAGGGTCAGGATGATCGTGAAACGGTCCGCGACCTGATTCCCCTCGAGGGACATTTATACCCGGTCGGACGCCTGGATTGGGACTCCGAAGGCTTGATCCTGATGACCAATGACGGCGAGTTGACCAATAAGTTGACGCACCCCCGTTATGGTCATGAAAAGGAGTATCGCGTGCTGGTTGCGCGCAAGCCAGACGAAAAACAATTCGAGGCCTGGCGTCGCGGCGTGGTGCTCGAAGACGGCGACAAGACCGCCCCGGCGGAAGTAAACTTTCTTTCAGCGTCCGGAAAGGGCGCGTGGATTCGTATCGTAATGGGTGAAGGCAAAAAGCGTCAGATCCGTGAAGTCGGCAGACTGCTCGGCCTGCCGGTGGTAAAGATCATCCGGCTGCGGATCGGCACGTTGAAATTGGGAAGCCTCAAACCGCGTCAGTGGCGGCACCTCACGGAGAATGAAGTCCTGGAATTGAAAGGGGAAAAGGGCAGGATGGCCGAGAATTACAGCCAGAAGGCTCGTGATAACCGCCGTCATCCCACGGACCGATTGAAACGGGCACCCATAGACCGGACTCGCACGGCCGACCGTCCCAAGCTTGCCCCCAATGAAAGACCGCGTACCCATGAAAAACCCAAACGCGCGCCTGCCGACCCGTCTCGTAAACCTGGACGCACGGACCGCGGGCGGAGCAATGCACGCACCCGTCCCCCGAAGCGATGACATTGTTTCGAACAAAAAACCGATGCTTTAGGAGCATCGGCTTTTTGTTTGCATGATCAACTCAATCTGATATCCCAGAATTTCTTGACCACTTTTGCCAGGACCTTTTTTATATCTTCCTTTTTCATCCCTGCGACCTTGAAGGTAAGCACCTTTGTGCTTGGGTCCTCGCCTGAAAACTGGCCGAAAGAAATAAAGGTCCCGCCTGCATCTGAAACCGCCTTGGTGACCTTTGCCAGTTGTCCGGCATGGTCTTCGATCTCGGCAGTCACGCGGATGCCCTTGGTGCGGGCGCCCATCAATTCCAGGAAGATCTTGAACAGATCGGTTTCCGTGATGATGCCGACCACTTTTCCGGAACGCATGACCGGCAGGCCGCCGATCTTTGAGTCGGCCATGATACGGGCTGCTTCCTCGATGGGGGTGGCCACATCCACGGACTTGATCTTCTTGCTCATGACGTGGGCCACGGTCACTTTGCTGAGCAGGTAATTCATTTCCCAAACGCTCAATGTGGTCACCGGGGAAGGGGACGCGTTGTGCAGGTCGCCTTCGGAGACGATCCCGACCAGCTTTCCGTTCTTGATGACCGGGGCGCGGCGGATGTGTTCCTTTTTAAACATGACGAGGGCGTCATGAATGGGGGTCTCGGGGGAGACGGAAATCACAGGATGAGACATTCTTTCACCGACAAACATTTTTACCTCCAATGTGTTGAAAAAAACTATTTCGTGAAAATTATTACAATCAGATTATACGAGGATTTGGTGAAATGGAAGTCACTAATTCGGAGTGAATAAGGTCACTTTATCTGTGCATAACACAGCCATGTTGTGGTGTGGGAAAAAGAAATAAACCTGGTTTGTTCAATCCAGAGGGGAAATTTGAGATTTTGGTGGGTGAGGCGATCTGGCTAGGCTCTTAATTTTTCCCGAAGCTTTACGTAGCTATCTTCGGCCTTCATAATCTGCCGGCCCAGGTCGTTCATGGGCCAGTTCTTGGCAATCATCTGGCTCATGCGCGCTTGATAGTCATCTCCCGTTACCCTTTCCTTGACCAATTTGGGAAGTCTCAGGTTCGCAGCCATATTCATCAGGATCTGCTTGAATTCCCCCAATTGCTCATGGGACATCGCCCCGGTTTCAGGGGTGCTCGGCATCATGGTTTGCATATCAATCAGTTTCAGGGCTTTCTGAATATTTTCGATGATTGCCTGTGTCTCATCCATGGAATTCCTCCAAGTTCAAAAAAATATTATGCCCGTTATTGTTTCTGCGTAATTATCAATCCATCCCATGGAATTGACAAGAGAAATTTCAAAACAACGGATCAAATAAAAGAGTTGACTTTTACTTATGACGGAATATATAAATCAAATGAAAAGCCGCAAACTCGGATTAAACACGGTCGCATTGCATGAAATACGAATAAACCTTCACCTTTGACCACTTGCTAAGTGGCGAAGCATTGACAGTGAACCGACAATTTTAAAATAACTAAGGAGAGTTTTCAATACGCACTTCTTTGAGTTTGTTTCCAAAGGTGTAGTAGGCGTATAAATCGAAATTATTAAGTGGATGTCTGCAAATTTTTATAGTTATCCTCTCAAGAATGCCTGTAGCACTATCGATTTTGGTAACAGTAATTTCTGCAGTTTCCCGAAGTGCTGAGTGAACCTCTTCTTTACCCATCCCGGGATAAATTGAGTCTGATATATGCTTTACTAATTCTGAATAATCAGGGTTTATATTTAATTCTTTTGCAAGTTGGGCAACACAGTTTCTAAATTCGTACTCTCTGTAGAAAGTTAGGTAAGAGAACAGAATTAAACCTCCTGTGATCATTGTGGCAAGGAATAGAAGTATTGGCTTGAATTTATTCATAAATATTGATATGTTTTTCCTACTTTGCAAACTCTTTTACCACGCGCGCCATGTGCTTCGCATGTTTCAAGTACAGATCCAGACGGATGTTTTCGTTGGGAGCGTGCGCACGTGTGTCAGGGTAGCCGAGGCCCATCGTCGCAACGGGCAGGCCCAGGTCATGTACGAACGGGTAGCTCGGACCGGACCCGCCAACCATGGGGACAATTTCCATGGGCGTTTCATAGATCTCGGTGGAGGTGTCCACAACGATCTTGATGAACGGATCATCAGGGTCTGTACGAGCGGCGGGTTCGCCTCCGAGGTAATCGATCTGCACATCGCTGAAGCCTTGCGCGTCGAAATGATGGCGCAATTTCTTGAGAATATCCTCGGGCTTTTGAGCAGGCACGAGGCGGAAGTCCACTTTGGCGGAGGCGCGAGCTGGCTGCACCGTCTTTGAGCCGGGTCCCTGATAACCGCTGGTGAGTCCGCAGATGGTACAGGTGGGTGTGAAGACTTCCTCGATCTTGAGATCGGTGCCGCCTTTCAGCCCCTTGATGAAATCCTTGACGCCATAACGGGTCTTGTACTCATCGGCCACGTCGGGCAATTTATCCATTAACTCGCGGTCGCGTGCGGATGGGGGAATCACGTCATCGTAAAAACCGGGGATGAGGATCCGCTCATCCGGACCCTTGAGGCTGTTCAGTGCCCAAACGAGCCGCCAGGCCGCGTTGGGGAAGATGCTGCCACCCAACCCTGAATGCACATCCGTGCCGAGAGACTCAACCGAAAGCTCCACATAACAGATGCCGCGCAATCCCAGATATTGCATGGGCATGTCGCGATGGTCGACACCGCCGAATTCCCAAATGCAGGCGTCGGCTTTCAGGAGCGAGAGGTTGTCCCGGATGAAGTCGTGCAGGTGAACGCTGCTGGTTTCCTCTTCGCCTTCCACAATGAATTTGATGTTACAGGGAAGATCGCCTTCTGCGTCGAGGATCGCGTCCAATGCGAACAGCCGCGAGGTTAAGTGGCTCTTGTCATCACTGACGCCGCGGCCGTACATTTTGCCGGCGCGGATCTCCGGCTCAAAGGGCGGCGATTCCCATAGTTCCAATGGTTCGGGTGGCTGGACATCATAATGATTGTAGATCAGGAGGGTTCTGCTGCTTTTGCCTTTGCGCTCCCCAAACACAACCGGGGCGCCGTCCGTGTCCATGATCTGTGACTTGAATCCGCGCTTCTCAAGCATTTCCTTCACCATCAGAGCGCATTCTTTTAATCCCAGGTTTTGGGCACTGATGCTTGGTTGTGATACATAGCGTTTAAGTTCTTCAAGGCTGTGGTCGAAGTTCTTTTCCAGATAGGCATCTATCTTTTTAAAATCACTCATGATGTTTTCTCCTTCTTATTCCGGAATGCAGGATCCCGCTTTTGCATGAATCGACAACAAGTTGTCGTGCTCCGAGTTAAAACAACTTTACCAGCCAGTCAATCGAATAGGCGCCGGCGTATGCGAACATGGCCATCTTGATCAACTGGCCGATCCAGCAGAACAGCAGGAATTTCCAGAGCGGCATTTTGGCCATGCCAGCCGCGATGCCGGCAATGTCAAAGAATGGATTGGGAATCGCGGAGAGGACCAGGATCGCCCAGCCGCCATACTTTTCAATCCAGGGATGGATCCGGTTGAATATGTCGGACCTTTCCACCACGGCCTGTCCGCTGAAGCCTGCCAGATAGCCGGAGAGTTCGCCAATGGCGCCGCCTGTCCCTGCGGCGAAAGCAACGCCAAGTGGATGGAAAATACTTCCCATTGCGAAAACGACAGCCACGCCGGGAGCCGGTAGAAAGACGGTTGCGTTCGCCATCAAGGCGATCAGGAAAATACCCGGATATCCATATGCGGCAAACTGATCCACGCGGTCGCGGATGCTGTATATAGAAAAGGTTATTCCAATTACGACAACGATCGCAAGCAGGCGTAATGCAACAGCGCCAATTCCCGATTTTTTATGATCTTGAATTGGCGCTGTTGTGCTTTTTGCGGTTTTTGCCTTTGACGACTTAGCTTTCTTCAATGGTGACACTGAAGATCTTTACTGCCGGTGCGTTGACATTTCCCGGGTCGCGGGCCGGGATGGACATGAGCACATCCAATCCCTCCACCACCTGTCCGAAGACGGTGTGCTTGCCGTTCAAGTGCGGGGTGGGGCCATGCGTGATGAAAAATTGGGAGCCATTGGTGCCGGGGCCGGCATTTGCCATGGACAGGATGCCCTGTTTATCGTGTTTCAGGCCTGGATGGAACTCATCACCAAATTTATAGCCGGGTCCGCCGCGGCCGGTGCCGGTCGGGTCGCCGCCCTGCACCATGAAATTATCGATCACCCGGTGAAAGATCACGTTGTCATAATAGCCTTCGCGTGCAAGGAAGACAAAGTTGTTGACGGTCAGCGGGGTCTTGTCTGCGAACAACTCGATCACCATCGTGCCCTTGTCCGTCTTCATGTGCGCCTTGTACTGTTTCTTGGGGTCGATCTGCATTGCAGGGGGTGTACTCCATTGTTTTGCCATTTCAAACTCTCCTTTTTAATGTGTCCGCGGGTTTTCCTACGCTGCGGATGGGGCTTTACTTCAATAACGATTCGATCCTCGCCACAACCATGTCCATGGCGGGGATATTGTGTCCGCCTTCCGGAATGATAACATCGGCGTAGCGTTTTGAGGGTTCGACAAATTCCAGGTGCATGGGACGTACGGTTGCAAGATATTGCTTGATGACCGATTCAGTCGTGCGGCCGCGTTCGGTGATATCCCGATGCAGCCTGCGGATAAACCGCAGATCCGAGTCTGTGTCCACGAATATCTTTACATCGAACAACTTGCGTAATTCGGGCTCGGTGAAGATGAGGATCCCTTCGACCAGGATGACGCCGCGCGATTCCACTGTGAAGGTCTCGCTGGTGCGGCGGTCGGTTGAGAAGTCATAGATCGGCACCTGGACGGAGCGATGGTTGCGCAAGGCCTCGACATGTTTGATCAGCAATTCGGTTTCGAGCGAGTATGGATGGTCGAAGTTGATCTCCATGCGCTGGGCGGTCGGCAGAACGGACAGGTCCTTGTAATAGGAATCGTGCTGGAGATAAGCGATCCGGTCCGCGCCCACCCGGTTCAGGATCACCTGGGCGACCGTGGTCTTTCCCGACCCTGATCCGCCGGCAATACCGATCACCAAAGGATTGATGTGACTCATATTTGCGATTATAGCAAACAAAACGACGCCGGATGTTTCCGGAGTCGTTTTAGTGTCACGCAAATAAAATCTGATTTCCTGCGTGCAGTGGGTAACGATTTCCTATTCAACCATGTAAGCAAGACCGACGGTCCCTGGACCGGCGTGCGTCCCGACCACGGGGCTGAGTTCGGTAAAGATGGTTTCCACCGGATGTAATTCCTGGTTGGCGCGGTCGAGAAGCGAGCGCGCATCCCCGGCTGCATTCGCATGTAGTGTGGCGATCCGGATGTTGGTTTTTCCCTTCACCTGTTCGGCGATCAGTTCCAGGATTCGGTCCTGAGCCTTGCTCTTGGTGCGAATTCGCTCAACTCCTTCGACACGACCCTCCTTCAGGGCGAGGATCGGTTTCAGGTTAAGGGCTGAACCGATGAATCGCTGGGCGCCACCGATGCGTCCGCCGCGGTGCAAAAATTCCAGGGTGTCCACGGCGAAGAATACCCCGGTCTTTTCGTGCGCTTTTTCCGCGGCGGCCACGCAGTCTTTTAAACTTACGCCATTTTCCAGGGCCCGTGCAGCCGCGAGAACCTGGAATCCGAGCGCCATGGCCGTGGACTGGCTGTCGACCAGGGTTACTTTTGAGCTGGCGTTCCCCATCATTTCCTTTCCCTGAATTGCAGACTGCAGGGTCCCGGAAAGTTTCGAGGAGATGAAAATTCCAAGCACTTCATTTCCCTGGTCCACCAGCGACTGGAAGGTCTCCTGCATGGTGGCAGGGGAGACTTGGGAGGTGGAGGGCATGCTCTTGGCGGTTTTCAGGCGGCCATAAAACTCCTCCGGGCTGATATCCACTCCATCCCGATAGGTTTGGTTGTCCCAAATCAGGACTTGAGGGGTTACGGAAATCGAATACTTCTTGATAATTTCGGGCGGGATATAGGCGGTACTATCGGTAACAACTGCGATCTTGGACATGACTTCCCTCCGGGTATGGTTTCTTGGAATTGGCCCTTATTCTACCCCAGTGGGGGATTGCGGACTGGGGAAAATGTAATTTTTATGCTCATGGTATAATATCTGCCGGTTAGTATTTTTCCCATGAAACCTCACTTAGGAGCCTATTTTGGCCTTCAACCCTATTAACTGGCTGTTAGGCCTTTTTTCTCTGGACATTGCCATAGACCTTGGCACCGCGAACACGCTCGTTCATGTTCGCGGCAAGGGGATTGTGATCAACGAACCCTCCTGGGTCACGGTTGACAAGAAATTGCGCCAACCCCTGGCGATCGGTCTCGAAGCCAAGGAAATGGTGGGCCGCACACCCAGCAACGTCGTGGTGGTGCGCCCGATTCGCGACGGCGTGATTGCCGAGTTTGATGTCACCCAGGTTATGCTTGAATATTTCATCGGCAAGGTCCATGAGCAAAGCATGGTCCCGTTGCCCCGTCCGCGCGTGATCGTCGGCCTTCCAACCGGCGTGACCGAGGTGGAAAAGCGCGCGGTCTATGATGCGGTCATGGCATCCGGAGCGCGTCAGGCCATGTTGATCGAGGAACCGATCGCGGCCGCCCTCGGAGCTGGCCTGCCGATCGGGGAGATTCGCGGCTCGATGGTTGTCGATATCGGCGGCGGCACGACGGAAGTCGCCGTGATGTCCATGAGCGGCGTGGTGGCTTCCCGTTCCCTGCGGGTGGCCGGGGATGAGATGGACCAGGATGTGGTTCAGTATCTTCGAAACAAATACAACCTGCTGATCGGCGAGGGCATCGCCGAACAGGTCAAATGGCAGATTGGGTCTGCTTACCCGCTGCAGCCTGAAAAGACGATGGAAATCCGCGGCCGGAATCTGGTTACAGGATTGCCTGAAACCGTTGAAGTCTCCTCGATTGAGATTCGTGAGGCTCTTTCGGGTTCCGTTCAAGTGATCATCGACACGGTACGTGACGCGCTCGACGAGATCCCCCCCGAGATCGTTTCGGATTTGATGGACATCGGCATCTGCCTGGCTGGAGGCGGCGCGCTCCTGCAGGGACTGGCGGACCGTCTGACAGATGAATTGAAGCTGCGCGTGTGGGTCGCCGAAGATCCGCTCACTTGTGTCGCGCGTGGCGCGGCAATGATCTTTGAAGATTATGAAACGCTCGGCCGTTATCTGGTCGGTCTGGAACGCGGAAGCACCCGGCATATCACCGGATAAACGGAACTTTGGCACCTGGCAGCCAAAGGACAATAAAACATGAACTCCCGTTCTTTACAAACGACAATTATTTTCCTGGTGGTGGGGGGGATATTAGCGCTCGCACTTGGCGGTTTCCTTGGCCCGGCATCCCGGGGATTCAGCTCCACCCTGGTGGGTGTACAAACCTGGGTTTCTTCCCGTTTCATCGGTTTACAGGATTTTTTCACGGCCCCCCGCGACATCGTTTCCCTTAGAAACCGTAATGCTGAATTGGAAACCACGGTTTCCCAGCTTCAGGCGCAGGTGATCGAACTTCAACAAAGGGTCAATGAGACCGAGATCTTGGCCGCCCTGGTTGATTTTTCCCGTTCCAATCCTGAAAGCACATATAAGGCCGCTGCCGTTATCGGCCGTGATCCGAGCCCCTTTCTGCATTACATTATTATCAATCGCGGCTCGAATGACGATATTCGGCGCGGCATGCCGGTGGTGACCAATCAAGGCCTGGTCGGCCGCGTGGATGCAGTCATCGCGGATGCCGCCCGGGTGCAGTTGATCACGGACCCGTCTTCGGTGGTCAATGTGTACCTGCAAAATGCCGAGACAAATGCGGTGGCTCTGGGTTCTGTCACCGGGGATGTCTCCCTGGATTTGATCTCTCAAAACACGACCGTCGAGGCCGGCGATCTTATTCTGACCTCAGGCCTGGGAGGCGGTTATCCGTCTGACCTGCTCATTGGTCAGGTCGTTACGATCCGAAGCCTGGAATTCCAATTATTCCAACAGGCCACCGTTCAACCCGCAGTTGATTTTACCCGCCTGGAAATTGTCCTTGTCATTACGAACTTCCGCCCTGTGGACATCACTCCGCTTGAGCCACTACCATCCCCGTAACACATTCCAAGATGCGAAACATTGTTGCGTTTCCCCTGTTGGGGTTGGCTGTTATTCTGCAATCCGCTGTTGTCAGCCAGGTCAAATTGCTGTCGGGTTATGCAGATCTTCCCTTGATCGTGTTGACGGCATGGGCTTTGCAGAAGCACGTTAAGTCCGCGTGGCATTGGGCGATTCTGTTGTGTGTTATGCTCGGCTTTGTCTCCGGGCTTCCCTGGGTTATTCAGGTTGTCGGATATGCTGCCGTTGTATATTTTGCGCAGACCCTGCAGCGGAGGGTCTGGCAGGCGCCTTTGCTGGCCATGTTCAGCGCCACATTTACCGGGACCTTGTTGATGCAATTATTATCCTTTGGCACCCTGCGCCTTTTGGGTGCGCCCTTTGCCTTCGGCGATGTGATGGGATTGATCACCCTGCCCAGTCTTTTGCTCAATATGTTGCTGGCCATACCTGTATATACGTTTATGCGCGATCTGGCGCACTGGGTATATCCGGCCGAGGAGTATGAATGAGTTCCGGATCCGTCTCTCGACCTGTACGTTTTGAAACCTGGCGGCTGGCTACTGTCTATGTCGGGATTCTCCTGGCATTTACCGGTTTGCTGATCCGCTTGATAAATCTGCAGGTCATTCAAAAATCCAACTGGACCCTTGCGGCTGTTGATAATTACACCTTCGAGACCAAACCTGCAGCTCCACGCGGGATCATTTATGACCGCAACGGCACCATTCTTGCCCGCAACCTGGCTTCCTACAATATTGTGATCACACCGGCCGATCTTCCCGATGACGAGTCGGATATCCAGAGCATCTATAGGGACCTTTCAAGCATTATTGATGTGCCTGTTGGCGGGCCGGTAACGGATCAGTCCCTGGAGGAGGCAAAACTCTTTGCTGCCTGCGTACCAGGCCCCGGCATCGCGCAACTGGTGGCGCTGCAGGATACGCTCGCGCCATACAGTCCTGTGAAGATTAAATGTAATGTAACCCAGGAGATCGCCAGGATCGTCGAAGAGAAAGCTGTTGACTGGCCGGGCGTTACAGTCGAGATTGAGCCGATTCGCGATTATCCGACAGGCTCCCTGACCGCCCATCTGGTGGGTTTCCTTGGACCGATTTCGGCTGCCATTGAAAAGGAATACACGGCCAAGGGTTTCATCCCCAACCGCGACAAGATCGGATATGCGGGCGTGGAAGATTCCCTGCAGGATATCCTGGCTGGCAGGAATGGTACGCGTGTGGTGCAAATCGATGTCGCAGGCCAGGAACTTCGGAATCTTGAGCCGCCCATTCCGGCTGTGCCGGGAAATAATGTATACCTTACCATTGATACGCGTTTACAGGCGGCAGCGGAAGCATCCCTGCTGCAGGAGATCAATTACTGGAACACATATTTTGGAAAGGTCCGCATCTCCAGTGGCGTGGTGATTGCGATGAATCCAAAGACCGGTGAAATTTTAGCCATGGTCTCCTATCCCAATTATGAAAACAATCGTTTCGCACGCCTGATCCCGTCGTATTATTATCAACAGTTAAGTGAGGACCCCAGAAAACCCCTGCTTAATAATGCCATTTCCGCTGAGTTCCCCCCGGGATCTGTATTTAAACTTTCCACCGCTACTGGCGCCTATAATGAAAATGTCGTTGAATTAGGCGACATTATTCAAACGCCGGGCCAGCTCCTGTTGTGTGAGAAATTCAATCCCAATGATATTTGCTCTGACAGGAATACGCGCCCGTTCGTGGACTGGATCTTTGAGCAAAATCCGGCTGGTTTTGGACAGCTCGATTTTCAGCACTGCATCGCCTATTCCAGCAACGTCTGTTTCTATAAGTTGGGCGGCGGATATCAGGACGAGATCAAACAAGGTCTCGGGATCGAACGTTTGGAATATTATGCCCGCGCACTCGGTTACGATCAGACCTCCGGGATTGAATTAAAAGGGGAACAGGATGGTTTGATCCCTGATCCGCAATGGAAACGCATCAATACCGGCGAGAACTGGTCAACCGGAGACACCTATATTGCGAGTGTGGGCCAGGGTTATGTGCTTGCCACTCCCTTGCAGGTTCTCATGTCGGGTGCCACCATCGCCAACCATGGAAAATTGATGCAGCCAACGATCGTTCGGGAAATCACTGATGGGGATGGGAATGTCAAAAATGTCTGGTTCAATCCCGAGGATTTCAGTCTTTCATTTGAACAGATGCCGGGTAGTTATCAAATCTCCCCGTTCACTCCGAATATGAAATGGGATGTTACGGTCACGCCCATGATTCCGAAATCCTCCTGTCAGGATGGTTATTGCACGCTGAATGTGGATGACCTGAAGATTATAGATCCGGAAACGATTGAAGCGGTTCGTGGCGGGACCCGTCTGGCCGTTACTGATTCAAGAGGCACGCTCTACAAACTCTACAAGGACTTTCCGATTGCCGTGGCCGGGAAGACCGGCACGGCTGAATACTGTGATGACGTGGCGCGAAAAGCCCAGCGTTGCCAATTTGGGGCGTGGCCCACTCATTCCTGGACTTTGTCGTATGCGCCCTATGACGACCCGGAGATCGTGGTGGTCGCATTTGCCTACAACGGAGGCGAAGGTGCCACCGTGGCCGGCCCCATCGTGGAGAGGGTGATCAAGGCTTATTTTGAATTAAAATCAATCGATATTGCCCAGGGACGCCCGGGCTTCGGACAATAGATTTGCCATGCCCCGTGGTTCTTCACTGTTTCATACATCAGGTATAATTCATCGAATTCAGTTCTTTGAAGCGGCTTATGGAACAAATCACTGCACTCGTTCAGATTAAGGGCATACGCGATGGACTTCTCGCGACTTTTATAGACGCGCCGTGGGAAGACCAGAGTGTGGCTTTGCTTGCGCAAATTGACGAGCGTCAGGCGTTTTTTCAGGGAGCCCGCCTGGCCATGGATGTCGGTCCACAGGTGTTGAAGGTAAATGACCTTGTGGAACTTCGTGACCGGCTCTCCGAGCGGAACGTATCCTTGTGGGCCGTCATCAGCGAATCACCGACCACGGAACAAACTTCCCAGCTGCTGGGCCTGGCGACCCGCATTTCGAAACCGCGCCCGGAGGAACACAAGCAGTCGGCCGATGCCATCTCGGATGAATCTGCCTTATTTGTGAACAAGACCCTTCGCTCCGGTACGCGGATCGAATACCCGGGCAATATTGTTGTGGTCGGGGATGTGAATCCGGGGGCTGAGATCATTGCCGATGGCAATGTGATCGTATGGGGACGGGTGCGGGGTGTGATT
This sequence comes from Chloroflexota bacterium, assembly GCA_021414245.1. Classification (GTDB taxonomy): domain Bacteria; phylum Chloroflexota; class Anaerolineae; order Anaerolineales; family Villigracilaceae; genus Villigracilis. Next base: position 169,085 of record JAIOOU010000017.1, on the reverse strand, counting down.
CATGCAGGAGCAAAGGGGGACCGGTCGGCATATATCTGTGCACTTGACCTGTCGGCCAATCAGCTTCGCATCGCGGATGAAGTTTCTGCTTCCTTAAAACCACAAAAAGATCCCAGGCCTGAAATTGCCAGTATTAATGGTGAGGGACGTTTGCAAGCCGAGCTTTGGCATACCGGCTAAATCATCCTTAGGAACAAACATGACAGCACAAGTGATCACAGTTACATCTGGAAAAGGCGGAGTGGGGAAAACCACTGCTGTTGCCAATCTTGCCACCGCCCTCGCCGCTGACGGCAAAAAAGTGATTTGCATCGATGGCGATATCGGACTTCGCAATCTCGATGTGGTCATGGGACTGGAAAATCGGATCGTCTACGATATCGTGGATGTCATCGAAGGGCGCTGTAAATTAAAACAGGCAATGATCCGTGACAAACACAACCCGGAACTTTATTTGATTCCGGCGGCGCAAACCCGTGACAAGAACGCCGTTTCTCCGTCGGACATGCTGCGCATCTGCAAGGAACTCCGGCCGGAGGCCGATTTCATCCTGATCGATTCGCCTGCCGGTATTGAGCGGGGTTTTCGGAACGCCATTGCCGCTGCAGACAAGGTTTTGGTGGTAACCAATCCCGAGGTCAGTGCGGTGCGGGATGCGGACCGGGTGGTGGGGATTTTGGAGGCGGAGGAAAAAGGGAACCCGTTATTGATCCTCAATCGTCTGAATCCAATCCTGGTCAAAAACAACGACATGCTTTCCGCTGAGGATGTCCTCGACCTTCTTGGCATCCAATTGATCGGCATCGTCCCTGAGGACGAATCGGTCATCATTGGTTCCAATCGCGGCGCGCCGGTGGTGACGGAAGTTAAGAGCCGTGCCGGACAGGCATTTCGAAACATCGCCAAACGCCTTCAGGGCCAGGACGTGCCTTTTATGGACCTCGACCAGCAGAGTGGTTTGTGGAATACCATTCAAAAACTGACGGGGAGGAAGTAAGATGAGTTTCTTCGGTAGAAAAAAGAGCGCCGAAAGTGCAAAAGAACGCCTGCAGTTGGTTCTGGTGCATGATCGTACCGATCTGACTCCCGAACAGTTGACCGCCCTGAAGGATGACCTGCTGAAGGCGATCTCCCATTACATCGACATCGATCCGGATGCCGTACAGATCGGGTTGGAGCGGGATGGCCGATCCCAGCGCCTCGTTGCTGATATTCCATTGCGGAGCGTCACCCGCCAGCGCGCAGGTTGATAAAAGCCGGTGATCAAACGCGGATCAGCCTGCGGTGTCTGGGGTTGGCCCGTGTTTTTAATTCCCCGCTTTCCATGTGCGGCCGGATTTGTGGATGACTATGAATCGCGAACTTTCCTGGCGTAATTTCGATTTTCTTTTATTAGGAGCGGTCGTGCTGGCCTCTTCCTTTGGCACAGCCATGATTCGTTCGGCTGTTGCCGGGAATGAGATCCTGCAGCCGTTGATCAGCCGCCAGATCTATTTTGCCCTTTTGGGCCTGGTGGTGATCTTCGCGGTGGCTTCCGTGGATTATCGTTATTGGCTGGCCCTATATCGTCCGATCTATTTTGGAATCATGCTCTTCCTGGTGTCTCTCTCCAGCCTGGGACAGAGTGCCTTTGGCGCCCAGCGTTGGTTTCAGGTGGGTGTGCTTTTCCTCCAGCCGACTGAATTTGCGAAGATCGTTGCAATTATCGTTCTTGCTCGTTATTTCGAACAGGCTCGCAACCAGCCCAAGGACTTGCGCTGGGCGTTGGGCGGATTTTTATGGGCATTTGGTTTGATCTTCTGGATCCTCCTCCAGCCAAACCTGAGTAATGTGGTGGTGTTGACCGTGATCTTTATGGCCATGTTGTGGATCAATGGTCTGGACATCAAGCAGGTCATTTGGCTCGCGGTTGGAGGCCTTGTGTTGGTGGCTTTGGCCTTTCCGTTTCTGGAGCCATATCAGCAGGGTCGTGTGCTTACCTTTATCTTCCCGGATCAAAACGCCACTTATGGCGCCACCTACAACGTACAACAGGCATTGATTGCCATCGGTTCTGGCGGCATCTTTGGCAAGGGATACGGACACGGCACGCAAACCCAGCTGCGTTTTCTCAAGGTGCGCCACACTGACTTTATCTTTTCCGCCGTTTCCGAGGAATTTGGCATGATCGGCGCGGTTATCGTCATTTTAACCCTGGCCTTCATTGTTTGGCGGTGCATTCGCGCCGCACAAAAAGCCCGCGATGTCTCCGGGTCCATGATCGCTTTTGGCGTAGCCATCCTGATCTTTTTTCAGGGTGCTGTGAACATCGGGGTGAATTTGAACGTGGTACCAGTGTCCGGCCTGCCTCTTCCGTTTATCAGTTATGGCGGCAGCGGTTTGACCGCGCTCATGCTTGGGATCGGCCTGGTGGAGAGCGTGGTCATGCGTCATAAACAAATGGATTTCTAGTTGCTGAACGGGTGGATTCCGTCACCCCGAATTTAAGGAGTGGTCTCAATTGTCAATTAAACCTGCCCGCACCCGTGTTGCTCCATCTCCCACCGGACATATGCACCTTGCCACTGCGAGGGTGGCCTTATATGATTATTTGCTTGCCAGAAAAACGGGCGGGCAGTTTATTCTTCGCATCGAAGATACGGATGTCTCTCGCACGGTTCCCGGCGCCGAACAGGAGATCATGGACGGTCTGCGCTGGCTGGAATTGAATTATGACGAGGGGCCGGATGTTGGGGGGGCCTTCGGACCCTATCGTCAGACCGACCGGCGCGAGATCTATCATGTTCATGTAAACACGCTGGTTGATAAAGGTCATGCCTATCCGTGTTTTTGCACGCCGGCACGCCTTGAAGCAGTCAGACAGGAACAGCAAAAGCGGAAGGAGAACCCGCATTACGATGGAACTTGCAGGCTGTTAAGCCCGGATGAAGCGGCGCGGCGCATTGCCAGCGGTGAGAAATATATCATCCGCTTCAAGATGCCTCGTGAAGGGACCACGATCGCGAAGGACCATTTGCGCGGCGAGATCCTTACTGAAAACAAACAACTCAATGACCAGGTGCTTTTGAAATCGGATGGACTGCCCACTTATCACCTGGCTGCCATGGTCGACGATCATGAGATGGGCATCACGCATGTGTTGCGCGGATCCGAGTGGCTTGGGACTTTCCCTTTGCATGTAAACATTGTGCGGGCCTTCGGTTGGGAGGAACCTGTTTGGGTGCATCTCTCTGTGTTCCTGAAACCCAGCGGCAAAGGCAAGCTTAGCAAACGCGATTCCACTCTCGCCATGACGGATGGCTATTCAGTTTTTATCAAGGATATGAACGAGCTGGGATTCACCCCCGAAGGGGTGAACAATTGGATCGCCTTGATGGGGTGGGGGGTTGCCGATGAGGATGTACTCAGTGTGGATGAGATGGTGGATCGGTTCAGCATAGATGGTTTGACGCCTTCGCCGGCCGCGATCAATTTCCAGAAGTTGGATCATTTCAACGCGACGCATATCCGGCTCTTTACGACCGAGGATCTGGCAGCCCGCATCAAGCCGTATTTTACCCGCGAGGGACTCCGCGTCGATGACAATGTTCTGCTAAGGATCGTCCCACTGTTGCGCGAAAGACTCGTGACTCTCGATGATTGCCTTTCCTTCGGCAGTTTCTTTTTCAAGGAGGATGTTTCCCCCAATCCGGAGGACTTGGTCGCGAAGGGACTGGATGCAACGCAGTCTGCAGCGATCGCTCAAAGGGCGTTTGAGATCCTTTCCGGGCAGCCAGCCATCAGTCACGAACAGTGCGAGCCGCCTCTGCGGGCTTACGTCGAAGAGAGCGGATTGAATGCCAATCAGGTATTTGGCATTTTGCGCGTAGCCACAACCGGCCAAAAAGTCAGCCCTCCTTTATTCGAAAGCATGGAGATCATCGGCCGGGAAAAATGCCTTGCGAGAATAAAGAATGCAATTGAGCTTTTGAAGAAAATGTAAACAAAAAGAGAACCGGAATTCCGGTTCTCTTTTTGTTTAAGTCTCGGGGCGATATTCGATTGTATAAGCCGGGATGGTAATTCCGGAGACGGAAATATTCACTTCCTGATATTTCAGATCGGCTTGTGGGGGAACTCTTTCCATTGCCTCGCGGGTCACAATGATCTCTCCCGCCAGGGCGACGTCCTCCCCAAGTTTGCAAGCCCGATTGACGGCATCCCCGAAACAATCCTCATTGCCGATCATCAGGATCTTTCCATAGTCAATTCCGCAGGAAATATGAACGTCGAACTCGTCCGAGGTCAGCAGGTTGGAGGCCTCAAAAGCCAGCTGCAGTGCAATGGCGGCATTGATCGCCGGCAGTGAATCCGGGAACATGGCAAAACAGTTATCTGCCTCGAATTTGATGACCGTGCCGCCGAAGGATTCGATGACCGGTTCGGCTGTTAACTGCATGCGCCGCACCATGGACAAATAATGGATAATGCCGTGTTTGCGGGTCAGCAGCGAAAAGCCCGACATGTCCAGTACGAAGATGGCCTGCTCGGTACCATACTGTTTCCACAGCCCTTCTTCGATGGCTTTTTTTTCAACGTCATTCGTTTCCTGTGAATAACGAAGCAGTAGTTCCTGAAATTGCAAGGCTTGTTTTTTATTCATGATTGCGCTCGTTAACCTTTAATAAGACCCTGAACTGCCCCAAGCATACCCGAAATTTTCAGGAATGGGCGTTTGATTTCTGGAAATCGGGAATTGGATCAGGTTTCAGGCAGCCGCTTTCCAGGCCCGAGCAGGTTAATGTGGTGAAGACTTCAATCTGCAGCACCCAATTCCCGTTTATGGTTCTTTGCCATTTTGCCGCGTAAACACCGGATGCGCGGAGGAGAGTCCCTTCGGCTGTGTAGCTGCCCTGCCAGTTGCCCAGCTCCTCCGTCAGGCCCCACTCCTCATTGATTGTGACTTCCCGCGGAGTGCGGCGATAAACTGCAGATGGATCTTCCCTGAATAATTCCGCCCAGCGTTGAGTTTCCGCTTCCGCGCCGTGATTTTGTGCGCTGCGTCCGGTGACAATATGATAGCTTGGGGCGAGCAGGCCGCGGATGGTCTCCGCATCTTTGCGGATCAGGGCGAGGTTGAAGATCTCGCGTTGCTCAAGAATGAGTTGTTTTGAGTTCATTCTGCCCGGCTCCATTCTCTTCCAATTTCCATAGTTCGCGCATCTCCTGGCTGGTTTCCAGCAACTGGTCAAGCCTGCCTTCCGCTTCCACGCGCCCATCCTTCAGGACGATGATATGATCCGCCCGCCTGAGCAGTGGCCGTCGATGGGACACAACCAGGCAGGTCATATTGTTGTTCTCAAAGATCCGTTCCCAGAGTTGACTTTCCGTTTCAACATCCAGGGCGCTGGAGAGGTCATCGAATACGATCAGCTCCGGCTCACGGATGAACATGCGCGCGGCTGCGGATCGCTGCGATTGTCCTCCCGAGAGTTTTACGCCCCGAGCACCGACCATGGTATCCAGCTTGTCATCCATTTGCTCGAGGTCGCGATCCATAACGGCCAGTCTTGCCGCCTTGTGGACCTCATCGTCGGATCGGTCCAGACCGAGCAGGATATTATTCCGCAGGCTGTTGCTGAACAAACGGGGCACCTGGGCTGTATATGCACAGCGCGGCGGGATCAGGAATTCTCCCGGGGAAGCGAGCCTGTTTCCGTTCCAGTATATGTCACCGGATTCAAGTGGAAGCAGGCCAAGCAAGGTTCGTAACAGGGTGGTTTTTCCAGAGCCGATCCGGCCGGTGACCACTGTCAACGTGTTGCGTTTAATTTTCAAGGATACATTCTCAATGCCACGTCGCGAGGCATCTGTCCCCGGGTAGTGAAAGGTCAAATGGTTTGCAACCAGTTCCATCAGTCGGTCTGATTCGGTCTTGGGAGGGTAGAACACCTCCGGAAGGGGCCCCTCCAAATTCACAGGGCTTGGTTCGACCAGGGCTTCCAGCGGTGCATTTTCCATCAGATGATACATGCGCTGGACGGATACATTGAGCTGTTTGTATCGGGCTGCAAGCATGCCTCCAAAAGTCGTCAGGTCGCCCATGCTCTGCAGCAAATAAACGAAAAGTGAAAAGTCTCCCAGGGTGAAATTTCCGGTCCGCATGGACTGGCCGACCAACACAAGGATGACTCCCGTCCCCAGCGTGGATGTGTTGCGGTAGATGGAGCCCAGCACTTCGTCGAATAGTTTTTCGCGGATGGTCAACACCCGGCGTGTGTCATTCAATTTGTGAAAGTGATCGATGACATTTTTCTCGGCGGTGGCCACTTTGACGGCTTGCACGGCGCCAAAGAACTCTCCGACAAATCCGGTCACCTTTCCGCCCGCCTGCCTGGAAGTGCGGCGATAATGTTCAATGCGGCCGGTTGCAAGGTTGGCGATCACTCCGACTATGATCAATGGAATCAGTGCCATTACGGTCACCGATGGACTGATCTGCGTCATCAGAATGATTGCAATCGCGATAATGACCAATCCCACCATGATGTCGTTGATCAGGATGACAAAAAGCGGGATTTCATTCACATCTGTTTTGAAACGGCTGACAGCTTCTCCGGGTGAATCTGGGAGTTGCGAAGCGCCCGGCCGGCGTAATATATATTTTAAGAGATTCTTTCGCAGCAGTGTGGACATGTCTGCGAAAATGGGCACATCCGCATAATAAAATCCATAGCTCGCCACGACGCGGCCGATCCAGGTTGCGGAAAGAAATGCCACGATCGCCCAAATGCCGAAAGTCAATTGAGACTCGCCGGTGACCATGTCGAAAAAGGCCTTGATGATCAGAGCTGGCGCAACCTGCCAGCAAAACCGGATCAGGGCGACGCTGACCAGGTCGATGAACCACAGCCATGGACGAAAAAGCAGCATTTCCCAGATGACTTTCCAGGCGGGCAGGGCGGGTATTTTTTGATATTCCCTGTTTTCGTTTAATGGATTGGGACCATTCATGCCAGCACCTCTTCCATTCCGGTCTGGAGAAGCTGGTAGAGGCGCGAATTTGGATCGGCTGCCAGTTGTCTGCGGTCACCATATTCACTTGCACGACCCTGGTCCAGGATTAAGATCTCATCGGCCCGGTGGATCGTATCCAGGCGATGCGCGATGATGATGGCTGTCCGGTTTTTCAGTAATTTGTCGATCGCCCGTTCCAGTTTTTGTTCGGTGGGGGGATCGAGCCTGGATGACGCTTCATCCAGGATGACCAGCCCGGGATCTCTTAGGAAGACGCGCGTAAAAGCCAGCAGCTGCGCTTCGCCCGCTGACAGGGAGCGGGATCCCGTCTCAAGCTCCGTATCCAGTCCGTTGGGCTGGCTCTTCAACCAGTCTCCAAGCTCAAGATCCTGCAAGGTCGAGAGGATCTTTTCATCGGATATCGAGCGGTCAAAAAAGGTCAGGTTGTCACGGATGCTGGCCCGGAATAATTGAACATCCTGTGTGACCATGGCAATGTTCTTGCGCAGGGTTTCCAGGCGAATCTCCCTGAGGTCATGATGATTAACCTGAATGCTGCCGGATTTCACATCATATAACCGGAAAATCAACCGCCCGAGTGTGGTCTTTCCGCTGCCGGTCCGGCCAAGCAAACCCAGGATGGAGCCGGGTTTTAATTCAAAGGTGAGTTCGTTGAGGACGGCATCGATCTCGTTGTAGGAAAAATTGACATTCTGGAACTTAAGAGCAAGCGGGCGAAGGGGGATTTCCAGGCCCTGCCCGCCGATAATGTCCGGTTTGAAATTCCTGAATTCGGTCAGTCTTTCCACGCAGGCGCCGATGGTTTGAAAGCTTTCGATTTCATGCGTCATTGCCCAGAAGGGCTCCTCCAGGAGATTGATGTAATGCACAAAGAGATACACTGTCCCGATTGTGACCAACCCGGCCGAGAAGAGCTGGTAGCCGCTGGATATGGCCAGCAAAGTGCCAGTCGTCAGTGCAAACCCCATTGCATTTTCAATGATCCAGCGTTTGAAATGCGCCTTGCGATTGTGACCAAGGATGATGCCCTGGTGCCGGAATAGTTCCTGAATGGAATAGTCCACAGCTCCACTCGAACGGATATCCTCCGTTCCGGCCAGTTGTTCCTCGATAAATCCATAGAGCTGGGCCTCGGCTTCGCGTCTGGCTTTTTGATGGGGAACGGCAATATCCTTGACCCTGCCCAGGATCAGGATGGTGAGGATTGAATATATGGTGAAAACCAGGCCCGCCCGCCAGTCTTCAAGAAAAAGTGCGGTCAAAATACCGATCAATAGCAAGCCATTGGCGATCAGATTGAGTGCGAACTGGGAAAAAAAAGTGGCCAGTTCGGTCACATCCCCATCAATTCTTTCGATCAATTCTCCGGGTGTATGATCGTTGTGGAAACGCATGTCGAGGTTGAGGGCGTGCCATGCCAGTTCCGCCCGCAGATCGTTGGTGGCCGTCCAGGCGACATTTTCGCCAAGATAGGTGACGCTTACTGCAACGGCCTGTTGAACCAGGGCGATGCCGATGAAGGTCACCGCGGTCCAGGTGAGGGTGTTTAGTGCTTCGCCGGCAAGGGCCGAATCGATAAATTTCCGCATGATCTGCGGGGCAAGTATCCGCAGGCCGATGCTCCCAAAAAGTAGAATTGCAAGCAAAATGAATCGACCCTTTTGCGGGCGGATGTGGTCGGAGAGCAGATTCCAGTAGGATTTAAAGGATAACTTCATATTTTTTTGGATCCAACTTAAAAGGTAGACTGTACGATTAGTCCCAGGCATGGGCAATAAAAAAGCCACGATGCAAAGTGCACCGTGGCTGAAAAGACACAAAAGAACCTTTAGAGGCCTTCAAGTGCACTTCTGGAAGATGGAAATTTTGCTGCAATCATGTTGAAGTGCGCTCCTTTCTTCAGGTTCGTATTGCGGATTTCAGTTTACAACAACTCCGGCTTGATTGTCAAGAAGCAGGCGTTGATTCCATGGAATAATTAAGGGCCGGGAGTCATGACCGGGAAGACTGAAAAATCCATGCGCGGGTCGATCTTGAGATGCGCGATCTCGATCCAGCAGGGGTTGTGAAAATACGGGTTTCGAATCACGTACCAACCGGGCTCGCTGCCGATGCCGATCACATCCACATATTTCTTGGGGTCGATGTTGCTGATCAAGGTGTAGGTGTCTCCGGGGCCGGTCCAGCAGCCGGTGAATTCCATGACCACCGGCCTTTTGGGCGGTGCGCTGTTGGTCTCCGTGGGGATGGGGGTGTCTGTAAAACTAGGGGTTGCAGTCTCTGTTGGCGGCAGCGGTGTTGGGGAAAAAGCGGCCACGGTTTGGGTCAACATGCTGCTTGCCAGCTGGGCTGCCGTCCCCATGATGTCCACAGGGGTGGGAGTCGCCTTTGGGGAACAGGCCGTGGCAAGAGAGAGGATGATAACGGTTGCTGCGAGGAAACGATATTTTTTGCTGTTCACTTGTACTCCCTTGAAATTGGCCGGCTTGTTCAAAAAAACAAAAAGCGGGTTGATCGTTGGCAGACTCTATCCCTTTTTTTCCATTTTAGCCCATGTATCTTTTAAATTGACCGTTAAATTGAAAACTGGCCTGCCGGGTGTTGAGTCCGAATCCACACTGAAATAGCCAAGACGTTCAAACTGGAATCGCGAACCAACTTCCGGTGAAGCGAGATCCGGTTCCACTTTTCCAGTTAGGATCTCAAGGGAGTTGGGATTCAAACAGCTGAGGAACCCCTCTTCGCCCTCTTCAGGGTCTTCCTTTGTAAAAAGCCGGTCGTACATGCGGATCTCGGCTTCCTGCGCATGTCTGGCGGATACCCAATGGATCGTGGATTTGACCTTTCGCCCATCCGCAGAGTCGCCTCCGCGGGTGCTGGGGTCGTAGGTGGCGTGCACCTCTGTGATCTGGCCTTTGTCATTCTTGATCACATGCGTGCATTTGATGAAATAGGCGTAGCGCAAACGGACTTCATTTCCGGGAAATAGCCGATAATACTTCGGCGGGGGAGTTTCACGAAAATCGTCCTGTTCAATGTAGATTGTTTTTGAAAAAGGGACCTTGCGGGTGCCCGCGTTGACATCTTCGGGGTTGTTGACCGCGTCCATTTCCTCGACAAGGTCCTCCGGATAATTATCGATGACGACCTTCAATGGTTTGAGAACAGCCATCCTTCTCGGTGAATTTTTATTGAGGTCCTCGCGTACACAGGCCTCCAGAAGCGAGACGTCGCTGACGCTATAATTCTTTGCGACGCCCACGCGGCGGATGAAATCCAGTACAGCCGCGGAGGTGTATCCGCGGCGGCGCATGGCGCGCAAGGTTGGCATGCGGGGATCGTCCCAGCCGTTGACAACCTTTTCTTCAACGAGCCGGCGCAGCTTGCGTTTGCTCATCACGGTATACGTCAGGTTCAGGCGGGCAAATTCGATCTGCCTTGGCTTAAAGACCCCCAGCTGTTCGGGAAACCATTCATACAAGGGGCGGTGATTTTCATATTCCAGGGAACACAGCGAGTGGGTGATGCCCTCCATGGAGTCATTCTGCCCATGTGCCCAATCGTACATCGGATAGATCTTCCATTTGTCTCCGGTGCGATGATGGGGCGGATTGTGAATGATCCGGTACATGGCTGGATCGCGCATATTGATATTGGGATGTGCCATGTCGATCTTTGCACGCAGAATGCGTGAACCCTCCGGAAATTCGCCATCCTTCATCCGTTCCAGCAGGTCCATATTCTCCTCAACATCGCGGTCGCGATATGGAGAATTCTTTCCTGGCTCGGTCAGGGTTCCGCGGTTGGCGCTGACTTCCTCCGGTGTCTGGTCGTCCACATACGCCTTGCCCATCAGGACCAGCCTTTTGGCCCACTCATACAGCTCGTCAAAATAATCCGAGGCGTAGGTCACCTTGACCCATTCAATGCCGAGCCAGCGCGCATCCTCTTCGATCGCCTCCACAAACTCAGTCTCCTCCCTGGTTGGGTTCGTGTCATCGAATCTCAGGATCAGTTCGCCGCCGTTTTCCTTTGCGATCAGATAGTCGATCATGAAGGCTTTCACGTGACCGATGTGCAGGTAGCCGTTTGGTTCGGGAGGCAGACGGGTTCGGACTGTTTTGAAGCGTCCGCTTCTAAGGTCTTCCGCAACGGCCTCGCGGATAAAATCGGTGGGTTTGGTTTCTTCGTCGCTCATGGATGAATTGCCTTCGTGATGGATTTCAGGGGATGTGATTCCGCCTCTTTCCGGACTTCCGTCTGCCCCGTTAAAGAGTCGCATTCCCGCCCCTGATGGTTTTCTGATTTGAACCTCGTAATTATAACAAACCGCCGGGATGATTTATAATTAAAGCAAGGAGAGAATATTATGAGCGAATCGAACGAACCCAAAACCCGTTTTGCGGGAACTTATTTTGATCGTGATGGAGTATTGCAGGCATCCAGAGTGGCAGGAATTTTTGCCTGGATCGCACTGGCGGTATATCTTTTCACATCCCTTACTTCCTTTACCCAATTCATGATTCAATTCTTGTCCGGACTTTTTTTCCAAAAGGGCATGGCCGGAATCGATGTAGTGAGTTTCTTTACCCCCTACCTTATTCAACCTCTTCCCGGACTTCTGTATTTCTCGGGATTGAAGTTCGTCCAGCATGCCCTCCTGATCCTGTTGGATATTGAGGACAATACCCGCCGGGCGGCCCGCAAATAATTCCCTTGCCTCCACATAAACGGCGTGATAGAATACTGCCCGCCAGTCTTATTGGGGACTCGTCTAATGGCAGGACAATTGCCTCTGGAGCAATTAGTAGTGGTTCGAATCCATTGTCCCCAGCAAATCAAAAAGCCGCCTCTCAAGAGGCGGCTTTTTGATTCTATTTTGGCCCCGGTTATTTGAGATTGAAGTTTAGATCACCGCTGGGAACAGTTCCCCAGTAATTTGGATTCGGGCTGAGCGTTAAGCTGGTAGCTGTCCAGGATGCGACCATATAGGGTCCGCTGGAAATGATGGTGCTGGATTTGGTCCCATATCCGGAGGTCTTTAGTGACTCGGTGCTAAGGATTGCAAAAGCCGGATTGGCCAGATCGGTGAGCAGGTCGGGAACGGGACGGTTCAGATGGATGATGACCGTGTTGATATCCACTTTTTGGATGCCGTCAACGGGTGATTTGGGATGTTTATTGTCGTCTTTCTCGCCGTTAAAACCGAGGAAGACGCTTTCCCAGGTTTTGAAATCGCCACCGGTATGCAGTGGGCTCGCTGGCTCGAACCAGCGATTGAAGTTGTCGACGATTACATCCGGTGTAATAAAAGTCCCATCGCTGAACTTCAGACCGGTTCTGATGGTGAAGATGTAGTCGAGTTGATCGTCGGATACGACCCAGGATTCTGCCAGCGCCGGACTGGGAGAACCGGCCGTATCCAGCTTGACGAGACCCTCATAAATTTGGGTTGACACAGACAGGGAGTCGCTGTCTTGTGCAAGTGCAGGGTCCAGTAATATTCCTGCGCTGATGGTCTGGCCGTCTGTGACCGGGGACGTCGTCGCCGGTGGATTCGGGTCCTGTGCAGAAGAGGTGGCGGTCGCGCCGGCCTGCGGCTGGCAGCCAGCAACCAGGATGCACGCCACAAGAAAAAGAATAAAGAAGCGGAAGGGTGATTTTTGAATGTTCATAGTTGGTTTACAATTCCTTGGTCTCATGGTTTAATGTCACGTTAATCAGATGTATTCTAGCGCATTTTATTTTATTCGGGAATAATCAAATTAATTGTTAAATTTCACCACTGGGTTTTAAAGAGAAAAACAGGTAGTGAAATAAATCATAAATAGGGGTAAGTCACAGACCCTTTTTTGGAGGAGATAACGACTAATAGTGTGGCATCAAAGAAAACGATGCCAGCATTGTGTTGTGTCAGGCCAATTTGGTAAAAATTCATGATATCACCCATATTTATTCCGCCGCCGAGAAATAATTTTCACGAAAAGATGAGGCACTATGAAAACAGTAAAATACTTTAATATATTGAGATTTCTTTCCATTTTTGTCATCCTTTCCATTCTGGTTTCCTCCTGTGCTCCCAGCGGGGATCTTTTACCTGGTGCAGGCGGCGTCGGGACTGAACCGCCTACAGAGGAACCGGTTGCCACCGAACCGCCTGCAGCCACCGATGAGCCGACTGCCGAGGCCACCGCTACAGACGTACCGACAGCTGTGGATACAGCCACTCCAGAGTCAACGTCCACACCAACTGCCACCTCGGATGTGGATCAGGCCGCCACTGCGACTGACCAAAACACTCCAACAGCATCTGCCAGTCCCACGGCCACCTTTACTGCCAGTCCAACTGCCACACAGAAGGAAGCCGCTGCTGCGGCCGCTGTGGTTGATGATCCCTACCTGGGGTTAAGTGTTGCCTGTAACAATGACTTGTCGGCCACCTTTACAATTGCAAACGATGGCGGCGCTTTAACTGGCGGTTCGTATAAGATTAAAGAGCCAGGGAAGGCTGTAGTCACGAATTCATTAAATCTCGGGGCGGGCGATAGTATTTCATTTAATGCGGCGGGAAATGCTACTGTCGATGTGAATTACACCACCTCCCAGCTGGAACAGGTCAGTTTGTCGGCCACCGGTGAATGTCTGCCGTTGCCTACTTCAACGCCCAGTGTCACCCCAGTTTCCCAGACTCCAACCTTTACTCCGACCAGGACGCCGACCAAAACTTCCACACCGACCAAAACTGTCACCCCGACCAAGACGATTACCAACACGCCGACAATTACCAATACGCCCACAATCACAAATACTCCAACTAACACTAGTACTGCAACGGCGACCAGAACTGCCACCTCAACAAAAACCGCCACTTCAACAAGCACGCCTTCGCCCACGGCGACGGATATAACCTATACCCCGACTTTTACGCCTACCAAGACGGCAACTGCCACTGCAACAGATACGCGTACACCAACTGCTACCAGGACTGCCACTGCTACCAGAACTGCCACTGCTACCAGGACTCCTTCACCGACAGCGACGGATATTACCTATACGCCGACCTTTACGCCGACAAGGACTCCTTCGCCCACTCGAACTGCAAGTCCGACAAAGACTGCGACAGGTACGATTACCCCCACTAAAACGGCTACCTACACTCCTACGATCACGAACACCCCGACCATTACGAATACCCCCACTGCCAGCAGAACGCCTTCTGCAACCAATACGGCCACATTAACTCAAACACCTTCCGCCACTTCAACCTTCACTGAAACGCCTTCGCCCACTTCAACGCGGGTGATCGTGGACGGCCAAATGCAATTGCAGGTCTTTTGTAATACGGACCTGACCGCGAAATTTGTAATTACGAATATTTCCGGAACGGTGAATGATGCAGCCTACGATCTTTCAGATCCGGCTCAGAGCGGTTCGATTAATTTGAATCCGGGTGAGAAATTCTCGATTGTTGGGGCGGGTAATGCCACCATGAAAGTAACCTACAGCACTGAATTCCTTTCATCAGTGAAGTTAAGCTCTGTGGGTACATGTTCCACGCGCCCAACCAGCACATCGGTTCCCACGGATACACCCACGAGCACTGCGACCAGTACGCCCACCAATACACCGACCAGCACCCCAACAAATACGGCAACCCCGGTGCCTTACCAGCTTAACCTTTCACATATTGCATGCGTGGAGAACAAGGTTGAAGTTCATTTTGTGCTGTTGAATGTGCCTGATGGCGTCACCCCAGGCGAGCTCACCTACACATACGGAACGATATCCACTGGAAAGCATACAGGAAATGCCTGGCATTACTTTGCTTATCTCGCTGATGGAGCCTATAATATTACGGATGCGTCTGTCATCGTGGATGGGACTGTGATTACCCTTCACAATCCTGGCGCCTACGCTGACTCCTACTATTGTGCCCCGCCGACAAATACTCCAACATTGACGCCAACCAAGACGGCCACCAGCACATCAACCAATACGCCGACCCAGACACCGTCAAATACCCCAACGAGTACGGCCACCAATACTCCAACCAGCACGCCGACGAACACGCCGACAAATACACCCAGCAACACGCCGACCCAGACACCGTCGAATACTCCAACAAGTACGGCGACCAGCACATCGACCAATACGCCGACCCAGACACCGTCAAATACCCCAACGAGTACGGCGACCAATACTCCAACCAACACGCCGACGAACACGCCCAGCAACACACCGACCCAGACACCGTCAAACACTCCTACAAGTACGGCGACCAATACTCCGACCAGCACGCCTACAAATACACCGACGAGCACACCCATACCGCCGAGTCTGAGCGCTTCCGGAATTTGTGTGGAACCAGCTACTGCTGAAGCCAAATTCATCATCACCAATAATGGTGGCGATATGTTGACGGATTACACCTATGCTGTGACAGACGAAAACGGCAACACGGTGGATTCCGGTACATTCAAATTGGATGCAGGCCAGGGTACGACAATCACCGTAAAAGGTACGTATGGACTTTTGACCCTATCGATCACGGATGATAAAAACGTGACCACAAAGGCTGCCACTGCGACCTGTATCAAGAAGGTGGAAGTAAATCTTTCCGCCACCGGAGTATGCATCGAGAATACCGCGCAGGCAAAATTCATCATTACCAACAACGGCCCGGATGCGATGGACACAGACTACACCTACCAGGTCCAGGATAGCAATGGTAATGTGGTCGATACCAACACGTTCAAGCTGGCGGCCGGACAAAGCGCTACAATTAATGTGAACGGCACCTACGGAATCTTGAAACTGATTGTGATTGACGACAAGAATATCTCTAGTGAATTGGCAACAACAACCTGTACCGAGACATCCGGTCCGAAATTGTCTGCCAGCGGAGTTTGTATTGAAGATACGGCCCAGGTCGTCTTCACGATTACAAATAACGGAACGGACATGACCTCTGACTACACCTATGAGGTGAAGGATGCGAATGGAAAAGTTGTGGATACCGGGACCTTTAAGTTGGCGTCCGGTCAAAATACCAAGATCACGGTTTCCGGAGGATCAGGCATCTTGACTCTGTCTGTCACAGATGACAAACAGGTCACCAAGCAAGTTGCCTCGGCCTCTTGCAGGGAACCCAAGGTACCGGAAATATCCCCGGCCAAATCCGAGCCTTGTATTCAGTGTCTCATTTTCCATACTTTCCGTGACAATAATCTCGAAATTTACCGTCTTGACGGCATCGAAGGCCAGCCTGGATACAAGCTCTACAATCTGTCACAGGGTGAAGCTGTGGATAGCCGGCCGAGTCGTGCGCCGAATGATTCACGGGTGGTTTTCCAAAGCAATCGCGACGGTAATGTTGAGTTGTACACAACTGACATGCTCGGCAGCAGCGCTCCCGTGCGTTTGACGAGAACCAATTCCAACAATACGAATCCGATGTATGGACCGGATGCCCGCACGGTTGTCTATCAGAGCGATCGGAACGGTAATCTCGATATCTTCACGATTGATGATGTAACGGGTGTGGAACGCCAGGTCACCAGTGACCAGGCGGATGACAGCAATCCGTTCTATTCGCCGGACTTGCGCTGGATTGTTTTCCAAAGCAATCGAAACAACAACTGGGATCTGTATGTTCTTGACCTTGAGACCGGTAATGAAATCCAGTTGACGAACACTGCGGCCAATGAGACCTTCCCGGCCTGGTCCCCGAACGGCAAGCAGATCTCCTTCCTCTCTGATGAGAACGGCGGAACGGATCTTTACATTATTGACGCAAGTGGCGAAAACCTGCAGCGCATCACCACCGACGGCAAGACCAATAATATTGCCTGGTCGCCAGAAGGATACCGCCTGGCATATCAATCAGAGCGCAATGGGAACCTTGATGTGTACAGCTACGATTTGAAGGCCGCCAAGGAATATCATGTCACAGATTATGCCGGACCCGATTCCGGGCCAACCTGGGACTGTGGCGGCACCAACCTTGCGTTCACCTCCATCCGTGACGGCGACCCGAACGTCTTCCAGGTGTTCTGGCAGGGCGGCCCCGCCAGTAATATGACCATTGACCCTGCGACGGATAAGTGGTCTCAGTGGAGACCGTCCAATGACGTGTCCAGCGTTGGCTACTAAACCATCGTGGTAAATTAAGTCAAAAACATCCTGCTGAATTGTTCAGCAGGATGTTTTTGTGAAAGGAGGATGTTATCTTAACGGCATGAGGAGTGGCAGAATTACCAGCAGGATGATTAAAAGAAAAACTGTCAGGGGAAATCCAACCCGCAGGTAATCGCGAAATGAATAGCCCCCTGCTCCCATGACCATGATGTTGACGGCATGGCCGAGCGGAGACATAAAAGCCATGGAGGAAGCGAGTGCAACAGCCATGGCAAGGCTTCTGGGATCCATCCCGGCTTTTTGAGCGGTCAATATGGCAATGGGAGCGATGACGGTCACAGCCGAGGGTCCGTTCACGATTTGGGTCAGGAATACGGTCAGCAGAACAAAACAAGCCAGCAATGTGAAAGGGTTGGTGCCCCCGAAGACGGCAACGATTTTCTCGGCAAGCAGCGCGGCTCCCCCTGTTTTTTCAAGCGCAATGCCGACAGGCAGCATGCCGGCCACCAGAAAAAGACTTCTCCATTCGATTGCCCGATAGGCCTGATCCATGCTTAAAGAGTTGATCAATACCATGCATATGGCTCCACTCAACATGATTTCGGCAATGAGGTCTTGAAATACAACTGCCATGGCAAGGGTGACAAACATAATGACGGCAGTCAGCCATGCGCGGCCGCTCAGGCGGACTGTCGGCGCGGACTCTGCCAGAAGGATCAAACCCGGTTCCGTCCGCAGCAGATTTAGACTTTTGGCAGTTCCGTGCAATAAAAGACCGTCTCCAAATTCGAGCGGCAGGTTGGCGAGCCGGGTCCGGATCGATCTCCCATGGCGCCAGACCGCAAGGACCCTTGCGTCAAATTTTTGTTCAAAATGAATTTCTTGAAAAGTCTGGCCGCCCAGATGTGATCTTGGTGCGATCGCGGTTTCAATCAGCATCATGTCCGGAGTTGACAAATATTCACGCTCCCAATTGCCTAATGGAAGAATTTCCAACAGGTCCCCCAAATTTTCCGGGAGCCCATCCTCCGGGCGGGCCATCAGCAGAAGGATATCGCCCCCTTTTAAGATGGTTTTTGATTCAAGAGGCACAATCGACTTTTCGCGTTGGATCGCAATGATGTTCAGATGATGGTTTTCGCGAAGTTTGCTGTTTTCTACTGTTTTTCCATCCAGGCTGCCGGCTGGATGGACCCGTCCCCGTAAAAGGCGCTCTGTAAGTTGATAGGTATTTAATAAACCTTCGCTGTCCCCATTCTCTGATTCCACCTGCTGAGCCGGTGACTTTTCAGGAAGAGATTTTCGCCCCCAAACAACCATGAAGAGAATGCCGGCAAAGGCGATCGGAATGCCGATTGGCGCAAAATCCAGCAGGCCAAAAACGGGCAGATTTGCATTATGCAACAAACCACTAACGATCAGGTTGG
Source organism: Chloroflexota bacterium (assembly GCA_021414245.1). Lineage (GTDB taxonomy): Bacteria > Chloroflexota > Anaerolineae > Anaerolineales > Villigracilaceae > Villigracilis. The sequence continues at coordinate 150,504 of JAIOOU010000017.1, read as the reverse complement.
TGGTGGTAAGCAATGTGGCCATCCCGCCGAGAATAGTCCCAAATGCCAATGGCATTAGCAATCGGGATGGGGAGATTTTGGACCTGCGTGAAACACCGGAAAGGGACGGAAACAACAGGGAGGCTGCTGCGATGTTGTTCATGAAAAGTGACAGCAGGGCGCCTGCCGTCATGATTCCAAAGGTAAGCCTTGCCTCGCTTTTTCCGAATAATCTGACGATGAAAGCTCCGATCCTTTCCGTGATGCCTGCACGCCTTAATCCCTCCGCGAGGACGAAAGCGGAAAACATGATCACCACAGCGGATCTTCCAAATCCTGAGAATGCCTCTGTAGTGGTCAGGATTCCACTTAATCCGAAAGCCAGCACCAGCAGCAGAGCCACGATGTCTGCCCGAAAAACGTTTTTGATGAGCAGAAATGCGGCGATGCCAAGAAATAGGAAAGTCAAAGTGATTTGTGACATAACATGCCTGAGGAGAAAGGGTTTCTTTTCGCAATTGTAGACTACTGTATTGGTCTCGTCGAGGGAGGAATAATCATCCATGCCGTCACCGTTGGGGGATTTGGGTCTATACTTATGGAATGATCGGACCCGAAACCTTTAAAACATTTACATTGGATTTGAGCCGCCAGTCTGTCTTGCGCGTGCTTGATTGCGCATTTCGTTCCGTTGAGGCCGGGGCAGCCGTAAAAAGATATCTTGAGCATCATCCGCTTCCGCATTCAACCAGGGTGAAAACCTTTGGGTTGGGGAAGGCAGCCTGTGTGATGGTACAGGCTGCCGCCGGGGATATTTACTCCCTGGAGACTCTTGTGATCACCAAGCGCGCCTGCCCCTTGTCCGTTGACCCTGTTACCTTGATCGAAGGAAATCATCCTGTGCCTGGAGAGGGAAGTCTTCAGGCAGGGGAGGCTGCACTGAAGTTTGCCTCCGGGTTGGGGCCTGAAGACCTGCTTCTTTGCCTGATCTCGGGGGGAGGCTCAGCTTTAATGGCCGCCCCGCACATAACCCTCGCCGATCTGCAAGCCCTTACATCGACCCTGCTTGCCTGTGGCGCGAGAATTGATGAGATCAACATCCTGCGCCGCCACCTGGATCAGCTCAAGGGTGGGGGATTGATCCGCCGGTCAAATGGTGCACGCATCCTTGGTTTGTTGCTATCGGACGTCGTGGATGACTCGATCGAATCCATTGCGTCCGGCCCTACCGCACCAGACCCGGCAACGATTGCGGATGCCGTTGGAATTTTGAAGAAATACAACCTGCAGGAAAAGACCCCTGCCCGGATTATGAGCTCCTTACAGGAAACCATAAAACCAGGCGATCCCTTACTTGAACGGGTTCAAAACATAGTGATCGCCAGTAATGAGATTGCCTTGCTGGCGGCTCAGGACCAATCCCGCAGGGAGGGCTTTCATAAGCTGATTCTTCAGAAGGGTATTCAGGGTGAGGCGCGGGATGTGGGGCTTGATTTGGCACTTGCGTTCAGGGGATATCTTGATACATTGAAGCGCCCGTTTTGTCTGATGGCAGGCGGGGAAACCACGGTGACGATAAAAGGAAATGGAAAGGGCGGGCGCAACCAGGAGCTTGCCCTGGCTGCTGTGGACGTGCTGGCGGGTCTGAAGGATGTATTGATGATCTCACTGGCCACAGACGGGGAGGATGGTCCCACTGATGCTGCAGGGGCTGTGGTTTCTGGTGAAACAGCTCAAAGGGCTGAGTCGCTCGGGAATTACGCGGCAGACCATTTGTCCAGGAATGATGCGTTCCATTTTTTTGATGCACTGGATGATTTGATCAGGACGGGTCCGACTGGAACCAACGTCAATGACCTGGTTTTATTTTTTGCCTTTTAAAGAATCAAGGTTGTAATTCCGAAGCCGGCAATGATTGCGCCGGAGATTTTGTTGATCCAGACCACGTGTTTGTTGGCCAGTTTTTCCCACATCATCCCGTCATCTTGGAAAAGTGCGGAAAAAATCGATAAGAAAACCGTCATGAAGATCTGCAGAACCCCTGCCTCCTGAGCGAAGATGGCTGAAGTCCCTTCTGAAGGCGGATATTCTAATCTGGAATCAAAAAGGGATGCCGGAAACTGGCATCCCTTTTTGTGTTCTTGTAATTTACAGTGCAGCTTCCTTGCGCTTGAACCAGGTATTCCATTCGCGGTTTTCCCAAACCACGAGGATGGGAGCGGCATTGAAGATGGAGGAATAGGTGCCGCTGAAAATACCCACCAGCAGGATCACGACAAAGTGACGTATGCTCTCACCGCCAAATAGAACCAGGGCGAACAGGGTGAACATCACGGTCAACTGGGTGGTGATCGAACGATCCAGAGTCTGAACGATGGAATGGTTCACCATCTTTTCATATTCAACGCGGCGATAGATGTGCGAGTTTTCGCGGACCCGGTCAAACACAACGATCGTATCATGGACAGAAAAACCGATGACTGTGAGAAGGGCTGTCAGGAAAAGAGCATCCGCCTCCCAGCCCAGGTAATAACCGAGAATGGCTTCCGCGCCGAGCACGACAAGAACATCGTGCAGCATGGCGATGATGGCTGCTGTGCCATAACGGTAGGCGTGTTCCACGCTGCGGAATGCCCACCAAATATAGATAAGGATAGCTGCGGCAGCAAAAAGGATTGCCAGGCCCGCAGCACGGGTGACTTCCCCGCCCACCGAGGCGCTGACCGAGGTGAAATCAAGCACGGTTACTTTTGAGCCGAAGCGAGTTTCCATTTCGGAAACGATCTTTCCCTTGGTTTCGTCGGTCATGGCCTTGGATCGGATGGAGATGGAGTCCAGATCCAGGGATTGAACTTGAGGGTCGGCGATCGGCTCCTCTTCCGTGGAGAAGTCCTTGTATAAAGCCGTAATTTCTTCCGCAGTTGGGCGCGGACCCGCGAATTGAACCTCGAGCAGGGAACCGCCGCGGAAGTCAATTCCAAGCTGCAGTGGGCCGGCTTTGGTCTGCTGCCAGTTTAATCCCATATAGACAATGCCCGGGATGATGACCAGCAGTGAAATAAAGAAGTAAAGGTAACGGTTTTTGATGATATTCATGGCGCGCTCCTAGAGACCGAACCAGCGCGGATGTTCGGCGATTTTAATTCTATCCAGAATGGTGTGCAGGAAGGTCCGGGTGACGATGATGGCAGTGAAGAGGCTGACAAGCACTCCCAAGGCCAGGGTCACGGAAAAGCCTTTTACGATGCTGGCACCAAAGGTGCTTCCAAAAATAAAGAGGATAAAGCAGGTGATCAGGGTGGAGGTGTTTGAGTCACGAATGGACGGCCAGGCACGGCTCCAGGCGAGATCAATGGCCAGATCCAGTCTTCGACCGGCGCGCAATTCCTCTTTGAGACGCTCAAAGATCAGCACATTCGCATCCACTGCCATGCCGACGCTAAGGATGAAACCTGCAATGCCGGGAAGGGTTAGCGTTACGGGGATCATCTTAAACAGCATGAGCGAGAACAGGGCATAGCAGATCAATGCCAGGTCGGCAATGATGCCGGGCAGGCGATAATTGAATCCCATAAATAAAATTATCACGACCAGTCCAATTACGCCCGCGGTCACACTTTTGTGAATACTCTCCTCGCCCAGCGTGGCGCCAACCGTCCGGCTTTGGACGACTTTGATTGGAATGGGCAGGGCACCCGAGCGAAGTTGAATGGCCAGGGTCTGGGCGGCATCCTGGGTAAAGCTTCCGGAGATCTGTCCTGAACCATCGGTAATGGCCTGGTTGATCCGGGGGGCGGAGACGACTTCCTTATCCAGAACGATCGCAAGATATTGGCCAACATGGCTGGTGGTATAGTCGGCAAAGATCTTGGTGGCGTCGCCCTTTAATTCGAAGGAGATCAGGTATTTTCCAGCCTGGTCCCTGCCTACGCTTGCGGTTTGAAGCCCGGCTCCGGTCATCACAGTGTGATAAATGGTCTCACCGGTGTCGGTGGTTGCGGCCGGATTTTCAACACCAAAATCCGTATTAATTTTGGTTCCTTCGGCGACTGGAGCGTTTCCCATATCAACGAATTCCAGCAACGCGGTTTGCTTCAGGGAGGCTACAACTTCCTCGGGGTTGGTGACACCGGGGAATTCAGCGATGATACGCCGGTCGCCTGCGGTCTGCATGGAAATTTCACTTACGCCGAGCGCATTGGCGCGGTTCTGCAGAATATTTTTTGCGTTCGTCAGTTCTTCAGCAGTCACGACAGTATCCGCTGGAACATCTGCTTCGAGCAGGGCCTGAAGCCCACCCCGCAGATCAAGACCCAATTTGACTGTGACGTCACGATCCACAAGCGGAAGATCGGAAATTGGGTTGTAGACAGTGAGGCTATTGCTTAAGTCCACCCATAGCGAAAAGGCTATCAGTAGAACGATCAAAATTAACCAGTTGTTTCGATTACGCATAGTTTACTCCATCCATGAAAATGCCAGCCTTTGGCTGGCGCGGAAGCGATTATACTCTGGATGATGGAATTATGGCTATACCTGTACAAAGCGGAGAGATGGGCGTGGATTCCGCTGTTCGGAGCTGAAGCAGGTACGAAACGGGGGTGAAGTGTCAATGGGCGAGCCGGAAAAACCCCTTTAAGGAGTTTTTTTCTCTAAAAAGGCCAGTGCCTGGGCGAGGACATCTTCCAAGCCTGCTTCATTGGTGTCAATAACAAGATCCGCATGTTCGAGTGCGTGGGATAACCTGCTAAGTTGTTCTTCATGGTCGGCAGGGGTCCAGTTTAATTTTCTACGGGCGGTGGAATTTTCAAACGAGCATTTAAGGTAGATCAGGATGGCCGGATTTGTAATGACCTGCCACATGCTTTTGACATAGGAGTGTTCCTGTGCAATATGCCGGCAGCGGAAGCCCGCCTTTTCCAGCCCGGCAAGCAGCGTGGATTTCCCCGACCCGCAGGGACCAACGATTCCGATCAGCGGGCGCTCTTCAGCTTCCTTCATTATCGTGCAGGAGTTGGTTTAGTTGTTCCGGACCGCCCAGGACTGCGATCACATCCCCGGCATGCAGGGGGCTTTTATCCCTCGGATGCATTTCTGAAGTGTGATCATGCCGTTGCAGCACGATGTTGAGATGGTAATTATCCTCAACGTAGCCGACATTTTTATCCGCAAACGGAGCATCCTCGGAAATGGTCAGTCGGGCGAGGCTGAGCAGCTGTCCCTCGACAGAGATCGGATTGGTTACATCCACTCCGGCTGCCGCGGCCGCAAAAACCGGCGCGGCCATTTCCGTGGCGCTTAATGCAATAAAGCCGAATTGGTCCTGCAGGGCATGTGCGAAATCATCATCAAAGATCCGGACGACAACCTTAATTTGTGGATTCATGCTGCGCGCTTTAAGGGCGATCTGCAGGTTCATCGCATCATTCTGGCTGGCAAGGATGATCGTGCGCGCCCTTCCGATATTTGCAGCTTCAAGGGCGGCGGGTCGGGTGGCGTCCTCATGGATGACTGGAATTCCGAGATTGCGGGCTTGGTTTAGCGTGTCGGCATTGGCGTTGAATTCGATCACCGTGATCGATTCGCCCATTTCATGAAGTTTGAGTGCCACCCGGTAGCCCAGATGTCCCAACCCGACGAGAATTACATGTTTCTTCATAGTGGATGCTACGGCCATTTCCCATTCCTTGCTGCGTGTGCGGCGATTGAATAGCAGGCTGCCAAAATCTGCCAGACCTTGTGCAAGCATAACGATCCCGATCAGGGGCATTAAAAAGTGGAATAACTGTAAAAAGATGTTGTTTGGAAAATCCCGGTTCGGCGGTTGTAGAAAAGTCAGTGTCAAAACGATATAGATCGATTCGGCCAGGCTGTTGACGGGTTCATGCACGAGTGAAGATATAAAATTAAAAAGAATCCCTCCGCCAACGACCGCGATCGAGAACCACAGCAGGGGAGCACGAAACTCGCGCAGTAAAATGCTTGTATCGCGTATGGAGGCTTGTAGGTGCTGCCAGCGGTGTTTTTTGTTTCTTCGTTTAATTTTAAGCATTGATCGGGAGCCTGACGCTCATCCGCCGGACATGATCACCTGAATGGGCAGAGACCTTTAATACTAGGACGCTGATATCATCAGCCGGGCGGTTATCGTCAAGACGAATGGCATGAGCCAGAAGAGCATCAGCAAGCTGCTGCGGACTTGGGTCCTGGTCTTCCATCAGGGACCGGAGAGTCCCTACAACATCCATCGGCTGTCCCCGGCGTTCACCGGCGTGGATAATTCCGTCGGTGAAGATAATAATGGACAGGCCGGCCTCCACGCCAACTTCCGTGATCACAGGCCTGACGTTCCTGGAGGTGCCAAGCGGAACACTTTCCTCGACATGGGTATCGATCTGTTCTCCCCGGCAAATGAAGACCGGGGCAGGGTTGTTGCGCGTAAGCACAATCGTGTTCGTGTGCAGATCCACAGATGCAATATTTAGAGTCGATATGACTTTGCCTTGTTTCTCGGCAAAGAGGGCATCCGAGGCTGCGCGTGCAGCGGCTCCATCGCGAACTCCATCTGCGATAAGGCCGATAACCTTCCTGACAACCATCATGGATACTGCTTTTGCGCCGCGGCCACTGGTCTGACCATCTGCCAGCACAACCGATAGCCCGCCAGTTGGGCGTTCCACAACCTCAAGAGTGTCTCCGCTCTCAGATACGGCATATTTGTTGATCTTGGAAACAGCAATTTGAAGTTCCATGGCTCTGATTTTACTATGAGATGGGTGGCGGACAGGATCGTTCCCGGCCCAATGGCCACGGACTGGGAAAGTCTTTTTGCACTTGACGTACCCACTTCCTACCGCTATAATCAGCCCGCTTCATTCAAAACCAAACAGACGGGCTGGGATGCCCGTCTGATGTATGTAAAAGGAGAAAGTAAGAAATGACCCCACATCCAAAGCGCAAGCACTCCAAAGGCCGCCGCGATCGTCGCCGTGCACACGATGCGCTGCTCGCGGTCAATACTGTTGCCTGCTCGAATTGCGGTGCCAAGCGCCTGCCTCACACCGTCTGCTCGAGTTGCGGTTATTACAACGGCCGGGAAGTCATCCAGGTTAAGAAAGAAAAGAAAGCAAGCGAGTAAATCTCAACGGGTCGTGACTATCACGGCCCGTTTGTGTTTTAATGACCATACGGAGGCGCCATGAAACTTGATCTAGAGCATACCGCATTTATTTTCCCGGGACAGGGTTCCCAGACAGTCGGCATGGGCAGGGACCTTGCTCATGCATTTTCAATTGTAAAAGAAACCTTTTTGGAAGCGGATGCGATTCTTGGATTTTCCCTGTCAACCATGATGATGGGAGGTGCTGTGGAGGATTTAAACGATACGATTAATACGCAGCCGGCCCTGTATATACACTCCCTGGCAGCTTATCGCGCGTTCTCGCATCTATTCCCGGGCCTGAAGCCTGCCATGATGGCCGGACATTCCCTTGGCGAAATCTCGGCTCTGGCTGCGGCAGGTGCCCTCTCCTTTGAGGACGGGCTTCGCCTGGTTCGTAAACGTGCGGAATTGATGAAAAAGGCCGGGCAGCTGGCTCCTGGAGGCATGGCCGCCATCCTGGGTCTGGGAATTCCAGAGTTGGAAAAAGTTTGTTCAGAAGCAAGCACCCCGGACGAATTGGTGCAGGTTGCAAACGATAATTGCCCGGGACAGGTTGTGATATCAGGAGCCAAAGCTGCTGTCGAACGGGCCACGGCGGGTGCCAGGGCGGCTGGGGCGAAAAGAGCGTTACCATTGGCTGTTTCCATAGCCGCCCATTCCTCCCTGATGGCTCCGATTCAGGAAGAATGGAACCGGGCTGTCGAGACCGCGAAATTTTCTTCCGCGCAAATGCCTGTCATCGGAAATGTGCAGGCAGGACCCTTAACCGACACAAACTCGGCCAGGGCAGATATCATCGCGCAGATGCAATCCCGGGTTCGCTGGGCCGAATCCGTTCAATTTATGTCTGTAAATGGGATTAACACATTTGTTGAAGCGGGCACTGGCACTGTGCTTGGGGGGCTGGTAAAGCGAATCGTCGATGGCGCTGCGATTTTCCCCTTGGGAAATCCCCAGGATTTTGAATCGATCAGGGATTAGGCGGAAGCATAATTTGTGACCCGAAAATTAAGCTTTCCCCTGCTGCTCTTTATTGCCGCTGCCTGCGCACCTGTGGAGTATCCTTCCACAGGCTTTCCCATGCCTGTTACTCAAATTCCCTTCTATGCTTCGGAGACGCCGGCTCCATTCATCATTCCCGTGACGGATACACCGATCATTCTTCCGCCGGTCACTGATACTCCCGCCTTTGTTGAATCGATCCCGGAAACGGAAACCCTTATCCCATCGATCCCGGATGTGAAATGGTGGGACGTATATTTCACCGACCCTGTGACGATGAACAATCCAGACACCGCCGCCGGATCCATTGAAGAGAAGTTAATTGGATTTATCAATGCGGCAACCGTCAGTATTCATATTGCATCTTTTGAGTTTAATTTAACTCCGGTGGCGAACGCCCTCATTGAAGCGAAGAATCGGGGAGTCGATGTCAAGTGGTTGACAGATGATGAGAACGGCTTGCAGTATGATAATCAGCCAGGCCGGGGTCAATTTGCCTTGCTGCAAGGGGCGGGCATCGAGGTCAGGGATGATGCGGGTCGCTCGTCTCTTATGCACGATAAATTTTGGATATTCGACCAGCAGATCGTCTGGACTGGATCCACCAATATAACTGTTAATGGAATATTTAAACAGAATAATAACGTGCTTGTCGTAAGATCCCCGGATATTGCCTACATATTTGAGCGCGAATTTCAGGAAATGTGGAATGGACAATTTGGCCCTCGTGCGCCCTCCGCGATCCAAAATCAATGGGCGATTTTGGATGGGACCCCCATGCAGGTTCTGTTTTCCGCCGAAGACCATGCAATCAGCAATCTGATCGCTCTTGTGAATGACGCGAAAGTGAATATTCGGTTTCTGTCCTTTAGTTTTACCGATCACCCCCTGGCCCAGGCCATGATCGATCGTTCGGCTGCAGGTGTCGATGTAAAGGGCGTGTTTGAAACTTTTGGAAGTAACAGTCTTCGTTCGGAACTAAAAACCTTCTGGTGTGCCCGCCTCCCTGTTCGCCAGGATGGGAATTCAAGTTTCCTGCACGATAAAATCATGATCATTGATAATAGTATAGTCGTCACCGGTTCCTTAAATTATTCATCCAATGCTGATGATTCGAACGAGGAAAATGTAGTCATTCTGGATAACGCGGAGATTGCCGGCCTGTATTTGCAGGAATTTGAAAAACTTTGGAATCAAGCGCATGACGTGCAGGCTGGCATCTTTGACTGCAGTTGACAAACTGATTACTTTTATTACAGCAAAAATATTACTCCATAAAGTCCAGCTGCGAATCCCATGTAGTATAATGACCCAATGAATGCTTTGTCTGACAATTCGATTGTCAGCGCCGCCTCATTTTGCGGTTGTGGAAGTGTATCTGGTCAGCACAATGTGCCTGGCCAGATTTTATTTTAAGAATGAAGTTTGTATAGGAGAACCATGAAACTCAGCAAACTTGCAAGTGAGATAGCTGAATCGCCGACATTTGCCCTGAATGAGGAAGCCCGTTTACTTCGGGAAAGAGGGGAGGCGGTGATTAATTTGGGGATCGGGGAGCCCAAAAACAGGACCCCCATTTCCGCCGTTTTGGCTTCCGGTGCCAAGTTGACCAGTGGTGATATAAAATATGCCCCCCCTGACGGGTTGCCTGCCATGAAAAAGGCAGTGATTCGTTATACTGAGGAAAATTATGACCGGCTTGTGGCTCCGGAAAATGTAATTATTACGAATGGTGCCAAGCAATCCTTGTTCAATATTTTTTACTCAATTCTAAATCCCCAGGATGAGGTTATTGTCATTGCACCTTATTGGGTTTCTTATTCCGAGATGATCAAAATGTGCCTTGGCATCCCGGTGGTGGTGACGCCCGAGGACGGTACTTTCATTCCCAGGTTTGAAGATATTACGCGTGCGGTAACTTCATCAACGCGTGCAATCATTGTGAATAGCCCTAACAATCCCTCGGGCGTGATCTATCCGGATGCGCTGGTTTCAAAGATTGTCGAGTTCTGCGAGCAAAAAAGCATATTCATGATTTGTGATGATATCTACCACAAATTGACATTTGACCATCAGGTTGCCAGACCGGCTTATTCCTTTACAAGAAATGACGTCGATCTTTCGCATATCATTGTCGTCAATGGAGTGGCCAAGCTCTACGGAATGACTGGTTTTAGGATTGGCTGGGTCGTTGCCCCCCGTCAACTGGTCAAGGTCATGACCAACGTCATTGCACAAACGACCTCCTGCGTTTCACCGCTTGCACAAGCTGCCGCGGAAGGCGCATTAAACGGACTGCAATCGATTGTTGAATCGTTGCGTTTGCAGATTCAAAATAACCGCGATGTGGTATTGCAGGAGATGAAGACCTTTAATGGCGCACGCCTGATCGAACCGCAGGGAACATTTTACATACTTCCGGATCTGCGTGCCTACAGTACCAATTCCGTTGAAATTTCAAAATTCCTTTTAAAGAAAGCCATGGTGGTGACCGTGCCTGGCAAGGAATTCGGCATGGAGGGGCATATCAGAATATCCTTCGCCGGGTCCGTCAAGGATATTACTGAAGGGATCGCCCGAATTAAATGGGCCTTTGACCCCACCTCTCCCAATGAAATTTATATTGGTGATAAGAAAATGATCAGGGACTGGTTGTAAGTCTTCATGATCGTATTGCTGCCGAAAAACATCATTAAACCGGAGTAAAACAAGATGAGTAATTTGCTTAACATAAAGACTCCCGCCGAATCTGTTGCACAGGCCCGCAAGGCTGATTTTAATTTATCCAATCACGGCGTCAGCAACCTGCGCCTGGCTTATTGGAATTTGCCGACCGAGGCTCTTGTGGAGGAGGCGATTTTTCGAAATGAAGGCGCGTTGGTCTTTGGGGGACCGTTTGTTGCGAATACCGGAAAGCATACAGCCCGAAGTGCAAACGATAAATTTGTGGTCAGACACACCGATTCGGAAAGTAATATTTGGTGGGGAGTTTATAATCGCCCGTGTGCCGCGGAAAAATTTGAGGTTCTGTACGACCGTCTGCTGGGATTTCTGCAGGACAGGGATGTGTTCGTACAGGATGTTTATGCCGGTGCGGATGAAACACACCGTTTGCCGGTGCGGATCGTAACCGAGCTGGCGTGGCACAGCCATTTTGCGCGCAATATGTTCATATTGCCGCAGTCCCTTGAGGAGTATAAACGTTTTATTCCTGAATTCACGATTGTAGCCATGCCGTCTTTTAAATCATCCCCTGCTGTGGACGGCACTGTAAGCGATACTTTCATTTGTCTTTCCTTTGAAAAGAAACTTGCGATTATCGGCAATACTGCCTATGCGGGCGAAATCAAAAAATCTGTTTTCACGATTCTTAATTATCTACTGCCTCTGGACGGAGTGCTTTCGATGCATTGTTCAGCAAACGTGAACCCGGAAAATGCAGATGATGTTGCCCTGTTTTTTGGTTTAAGCGGGACCGGCAAGACGACACTTTCGGCTGATCCAACGCGCCGTTTAATTGGCGACGACGAGCATGGATGGAGTGACGACGGAGTTTTCAATATTGAAGGCGGGTGCTACGCAAAGGTGATCGGACTTTCGGATACCGCGGAACCTGAGATATATTCCACCACTCATCGCTTTGGGACAATATTGGAAAACGTCCCTTTTGATCTGGTCACCCGCAAAATTGACCTGGACGACGACTCGCTGACTGAAAACACCCGCGCATCCTACCCGTTGGAGTTTATTGACAATGCCGTGCCTGAAAAAAGGGCGGGTCATCCCAAAAATATAATTTTGCTTACCTGCGATGCGAGCGGGGTGATGCCGCCCATCGCGCGTTTATCCCCAAATCAGGCCCTTTATCAATTTATTTCGGGGTACACTTCCAAGATTGCCGGGACGGAAGTTGGCCTTGGCAAGGAGCCGGAAATCACTTTTAGCGCGTGCTTTGGCGGCCCCTTCATGGTTCATCATCCTTATAAATATGCAGAATTGCTCAAGAACAAGATCGAGCGTCATGGAGTTGCTTGCTGGCTTGTAAATACCGGCTGGGTCGGCGGCCCCTATGGGGTTGGCAAAAGAATATCCATAAAATATACGCGTGCGCTCTTAAACGCGGCGTTAAATGAAAAGCTGGATAATGTAAAATTTGTGAAAGACCCGATTTTCGGATTTGAAGTCCCGGCGCAGTGCCCCGGAGTACCAGACGAGGTATTGAATCCGTCTTCATCATGGGGGGATGGGAAGGAATATGAAAGAAGATACAGGGATCTTGCGATGAGATTTATCCAAAATTTTGCAAAATTCACCGATGGCACGCCGCGCGAAATTTCCGAGGCAGGCCCGCGAATTTAGAAATACGGAGATGCTGTAAAAAATGACAGAGCGATCAGGTCTGGTTGCAAATGACAGGATTGCATGGGTTGACTTTCTTCGATGCGTCAGTATTTTACTGGTTATCGTAATCCATGTTGCCGCGCCGCTCGCGCATAAATGGGGCGAGATCAGCCTGACCGAGTGGATGGTCGGAAATTTCTATAATTCGTTTTCCCGAGTTTCGGTGCCGTTGCTTTTCATGGTGAGCGGTTTTTTACTGCTGGGTAAACAGGAAGGCATTTCTGATTTTTATCGAAAAAGATTCAGGAAGGTGTTTGTGCCTTTATTGTTCTGGTCTGTATTATATTTGGTGTGGACAAATGGGTACCGGAATTTCACATGGATCAACGCCATAAAAGCCATTGTTTATGCGATGATCACTGCGCCGGCTTCATTCCATCTTTGGTTCTTGTACGAGTTGCTGGCAATCTATCTTTTTGTGCCATTGATCAGGGTGTTTGTCCGTGGGGCAGATGACACCTATTTGTGGTATTTTGCAGGGCTTTGGCTGCTTTTTGGGCCAGTTCAAGAAATGTTTGAGCACTGGTTGGGATTTAATTTTGCGATCAATCTCGGATTTTTCACCAGTTATATCGGTTTTTTCGTGATCGGTTATTTACTGGGCAGGATTGAGTTTTCAACCAAAATGGCCGGATGGTCATCCGTGATTCTGTTTATTGGCGGCATATATACCATGTATGCCACTTACTCCCTGACGAGTGGCGCCAGTGACTTTGTTCAATATTATTATTGGTATACCCGGATCAACATCGTTCTTATGTCGTTTGCCGCTTTTATCTTTTTGAAAAAGATCGGCGAAAATATTTCCGCCCCGTGGGCAATTAATGGTCTTCGGCGATTTGCAGGGGATAGCTTTGGTGTTTACCTTGTTCATATATTGGTCTTGACATATCTTAAATGGGCGGGGTTCGGAGTTTTCTCGGGGCCAGCCTTGTTGATTGTGCCTGCTGTCAGCCTGGTTACGCTTTTTATCTCTGGCCTGATCATAGAGATTATCCAGCGTATTCCCGTGTTGGAGGAGATCGCCCCCAAATAGGGATTTTTAAGGATTTGTAACAAAAAGGCCCTGCAATTTTTGCAGGGCCTTTTTGTTATTCATATACCGGAGTTGGCAGGGTTGACGCGAACTTTTGTGCTTTGGTGCTTCTCATTGCACGTTCGAAAGCTCGTTTTTCCGCCTTTTGCGCATCGATTCTGCGCTGGACGTGGGGGGAAAAGAAACCGGCATACCGTTTTTGAAGCTCCGGTCTTTGCCAGTCGTTGCCGCCCACGGTTCCGCGGCAGGTGGTTTGACCGCATCCACAGTCGAATTCGTCATAGGGCATTGTATCGCTCATGGCGTAATCAAAACAAACTTCTTCGCCGATCTTGATGTCTCGCATTGCAACGAGTCCGATCTGACCTGAAAGACCTGCATTCGGGTTACAAGAATGATTGACATAATCTCCTTCGCCAATGGGGCGCGGCACCAGGAAAAGACGGTCTTCTACCTGGATACACAAGCTCCGGTCCCGTTCGGGAAGGTGGATAAAGGCGTCCCATTCATATACGACGCCCCCGAAAACGGCTACGAGTTCACCCTTTTGAATGGGCTGCAGTGCATAAATGCCGTTTCCACTGCCATGGGCCTTCGGGCGGCCTTCCAACTTAGAAGACAGATACGAACTTGGTTGCTTGGACATTCATATAACTTCCTTTTCATGGATTAAAGATTAACAGCGCCTCCCTCGGTGGACGAGCCGAGAAAAACGCCATTGATGTTTCAATAATACATGAAATATCCCTCATGTAAAGGTTTTAAGCCATATTAATTTTGTCGGTTTTGTTGCTTGATTGTTATTGAAACGTCTTCAGCATGTCATAAAAATAATAATTATTCTCTGTCAAGGTTAAAAACGTTAAGCGATGAGAACCTGGAGGCAATTTTCTCTTTTGGGGAATCGGTTGGTGAATGGGAGTAAATATGTTTTTATTGGACCCACTGGGCGCCCCAATCCGGCTCCGGGTCATTTGTAAGTTGCACCTGGTTGTCTCCGTTGGAGCGCATAATGTAAAGGTCGGCCTGATCGTTGTTGCGGAGTGAATTGAATACTATATATTTCCCGTCCGGGGAATAGGATGCTCCGGCATTGTTCCCGCCATGTGTGATCTGCACTGCTGTGCCGGTGTTGACGTCCAATTTGTAGATATCCTTGGAGTCGGAGGGGCCGGCATGGATCAACAGGTTCGTGCCATCCGGCGACCAGTCAATGCTGCCTCCAATTCCCTGCAGACCTTCGGAGAGACGGATGTGATTCCGGCCGTTTATGTCCATCGTAAATATTTCGTATTCCTGTGGAATTCCAACCGACATGGCGTACGCGATTCTCTCCCCGTTCGGGGACCAGGCCGTGGCGACGACGGTGTCGGGTCCTGCGTAGACGAGGTGCGGGTTCACGCCATCTGCATTAACCATCCAGATGGATGTGGGGCCGTCCGCTGCGCGATTTGCGAATACTATTTTTCTGCCATCCGGGGAATAATCAGGTGAGATCACATTTCCGACCTGGTTGGTGATTTGAAACAGTTGCTTTTCAGAAAATAGCAAGAGATATAAATCAAACGACCCATTTCTATTGGAGGAGAACAGGAGAGAACCCCCGTCCGGCGAAAAGACGGGGTAATAATTGCTGGCCTGCATGTCGGTTAGTTGTGAAAGACCTGTTCCGTCACGATTGATCATGCATAATTGATTGTAGTCTCCGCGGGTGCAGGTGAATGCAATGCGTCCGCCATTGGGGTCTGTCGGTTTGGGCAGGGGCGTAAACGTCGGCGGTGGCGTGTAATCTGCGGCAAACGGGGTGAATTTAGGCGGCGCGGAAATTGACACTTCGACTGGTTTGACCAGCCAAAATAAGGAGAGAAAACCCGCCAGGACCAAAAGGGAAATAACTTGAATGATTCCCGGGCGTCTGCGGATTTTTTCCTGCGGACGGCTATTTATCGCCAGCAGGCGATCTTCAAGGGGCGGCAGATCTTTTGAGAGCAGGTCAGGTTTTGGCGTCGGTAGATATTGCCAGGCGGCAAGAATTGCCGAAGTTACGGGTGCAGTTTTCGGGTCCGCAAGATCCGGGATTTCATTCTCGCCTATGCGGGCCGCCAGTAATAGTGATGAAAGCAATTCGGTTGTGGTCTTAAAACGGTCTTCCGGTTTTTTGCGCAGCGCCCAAAGAAGCATCCGTGAAAAATGATCCGGAATGGAGGGGTTGATCGAAATCGGCGGCGGCGGAGGCAGCTCAAGATGGACCTTGCGGATGGCATCCAATGAAGATGGTGGAGCTTTGCCGTTGATCCATCTGGCCGTGACAAGCATGTAAAGCAGGACTGCCAGCCCATAAATGTCCGCGCCAGTATCAAGTGATTGATTTCCGTATTGTTCCGGTGCAAAACAGTGGCGGAAAGAGGTGTTCAGCCAATTCGAGACTTTCCCGCCAGCTGGTTTGGCAAAAGCCATGCCGCTTACGAGAATCTGTCCATTTTGATTTATTTGAATGAGTTCAGAAGACAGGTTCAGGTGTAGGTAGGATCGGCGGTGCAGGGCGTCCAGGCCGGCGCAAATGGATTTGGCGTAAACCAGAGACTCTGTGATGCTGACCGGTGTGTTTGCCAGAATTGTTTTTAAGGTGGGGCCATCGACCCAATCCTCCAATATGAATGCCAGAACGGGTGTTTGGAACAAACCCAAATACTGGGTGAGGTTTGGATGGTTGATGCTCTGCAATCGTTTCGATGTCCCCTCCAGTTCCTTGAGCATCTCCGGGTCGTCCGATATGGTCTTTACGAGCAGGGTTAAGGACAGCGCTTTATTGGTCCGCTGATCTGTAGCACGATACCTGTCCCCAAGCGGTGTGGGGCCGATAAATTCCTCAACGTAATATTGATTGAGCAGGGTCTTTCCGGTAAGAAATTTTGCCATGCGGAGAATTAGTGATTAAAACCGGGAGTCTTGAAGATCGTCCCTGTCTGCAAATTATCAGGCGAAGATATTATTAGAGCGCCCAGGAAAGCATTAAGCCGAATATGGCGATGATCAGCCCGATATGCAGAAGAAAATTGGTGGATGCAAGGACACTTCCGGGCACGACAAATTGGAGGAGCAGGTTGCACAGGATGAGAACAAGGCCGATGATCGGGAGGAGTCCTTTTCTGTGGGCAAAAAACTCCGACATTAAATCAAGTAACTTTGACATTAAATCTCCTCCAGGTCTTCCTCTAATTCCACGACGTCAGTCTCGGTTTGATTTTTTTCGAAATGCCAGGGAGCATATTGGGCAAGCAGCCGGCCGGGAATCCGTCCCTGCATGATGACCCCGCCGCGTTCATGTTCGACGCGGTCCACCTGGCCCAACTCATGAAAAAGGGAGATCAATGCCCCCTGTTTGTATGGAAGGCGGACATGAATGGATGTATAGGATTCAAACAGTTCCTCCCTTAGCAGATGCAGAAGGTCTTTGATCCCCGTTCCGTCCAAGGCAGAGATCGATACGGCTTTTGGAAAGTTTTTCAATATTTCCCGCGCAGTTTCGGGGTGATGCAGCAGATCCGCCTTATTAAGGGCAGTGACCATGGGAATATGACTTGCATCGATTTCAGCAAGCGTTTCCTGGACGGCCTGAAATTGATTTAGGGCGTTCGGGTGGGAAATGTCCACCACATGCAGGAGCAGGTCGGCCTCGGCGATCTCCTCCAGGGTTGCATGAAAAGCCGCCACCAGGGATGTGGGAAGTTTTTGGATAAAGCCGACGGTGTCGGTCATGAGCGCAAGGTCATCGCCTGGAAGCTGCACACGCCGGGTGGTGGGGTCGAGCGTTGCAAACAACTGGTTGGCAACATACACTTCGGATCTGGCGATCCGATTCAGCAGGGTGGATTTACCCGCATTGGTATATCCCACGAGAGCCACGGTTGGGATCCGTGAACGTTTACGCTGGGCACGATAACGGGTACGGTGCGCCTCAACTTTTTCCAGCTCATGTTTAATATGGGAGATGCGCTTTCGAATTGCCCGTTTATCCACCTCGAGCTGGGTTTCACCGGGACCGCGCAAGCCCACGCCACCGGTCGAGCCGGCACGTCCACCGCCGCCGCCAGCCTGTCTTTCGAGATGAGTCCAAGCACGTGTCAGGCGCGGAAGGTTGTATTCATATTGGGCAAGTTCCACCTGGAGCATGCCTTCGCTGCTGCGGGCATGTTGGGCAAAGATATCCAGAATCAGCGCGGTTCGATCCAGGACCCGAATATTGACAAGAGCTTTTTCCAATTCGCGTTGATGGCGCGGGGAGAGTTCGTCGTCAAAAATGATCACATCTGCCAGGGTTTCTTCGGCAAGCGCTTTCAATTCCTCGACTTTGCCGGGGCCGATGTAAGTTTCCACATTCGGCCGGTTTAATTTTTGAGTGAGTTCCCCGACCACATCCACGCCAGCTGTCTCGGCCAGCAGGGCAAGTTCTGCCAGAGAATCTTCAAGGGAAAGTAATTGATTGTTACCGTGTACTTCCGCACCGACCAGGAAGGCGCGTTCACGAGGAGGGGTTGTTGATTGGGGGAGTTTCTTGGACACTGATTTCCGTTTCTGTTTCCATTTTTTTCTGGTCATAGTGGCCAAAAAATTTTGTGATGAGGGGGTCGGTTGCCTCTGTTCGTGTAGGCAACAGGATGTGGAAGGTGGACCCTTTTAATTTTACTTCGTCATAGCCCTCTGATTCCACCCATATGGTACCACCATGTGCTTCGATAATACCCCGGGCAATGGGGAGGCCCAGACCAGGTCCGCCGCCTTTAAATTTTGTTTTTCCACTTGAATGAAGGTCGGATCTTCCGAGCTGGCCAAATTTATCAAAGATCGCAGATTGATTTTCCGGGGATATGCCGATGCCGGTATCCACAACGAGGATCTCGATGAAACCGGGCAGCATACGACCCGTGACGGTGATCATTCCGTGGTCCGGGGTGTATTTGATTGCATTTTGTGCCACATTCAGCAACGCCTGATACAGACGTTTTGAATCCCCGTAGATCATGATTTCACTGCCTTCAAATTTATTGATGTTAAGAGTCTGGCTGCGTTCCACAATGGCGCCGGCCAGTTCTGTTTTGAGGAGATTCAATAGATGGGTGATCAAAAGGGGCTGATAATTAAGAGTTAATAAATTATTGTCAATCAGAGAGACATCGATCATGTCGTCAATAATGTAGCGAAGGCGATGAATGCCATTGTTGACGCCTTCCAGGAGGTTGTTGATCTCGGGTTGACTCGATCCTTCGACCACATCGGCCATCATTGAGGTATATCCCTCGATCAGGGTGAGGGGGGTCTTTAATTCGTGCGCAGCCACGGATATAAAATTGGATTTGTTGTGATCCAGCTGTTGAAGTTTTTCCTGGATCTTTGTGAGTTCGCTGGCCGTATGGGCCACGCGGGTCTCCATTTCATATCGAACGACCACACTCAGGCTGTGGGAGAAAACGGGGATCACGGCTGCAATCAGTTCGAGAGCATCCGCTTTGCCAAGCGTCTCCCGGGCAACTTCTATTGTCAGTGCGATCATTCGATTCATTACAAAGGAGACGAAATAATCCCCTTCTTCGAGATTTGTTTCCGTGGGAGCCCGTCCCCAATCATATAGGATCGGGTCAAGCCAGCCCGCGTCTCCGGTAACGACGGTCTGTTCGAGCAATTCGTAAAATCTGACCAGTTGTTCCACAAAGCCGGCGCGGACACCCTCCCCGCTGGCGAGTTCGCGGGAAATGCGTTCCACCCAGGGGGTGCGTATTTTTTGCAGTGATTTTTGGAGCGCCATTTGCTTAAGTTTACGCCCAGTTCAAATTTTTGACCATGCTTTCATTGAATATAAACCGACCGTATCCCGTTCCTGGTCTTGTTCAGGGCGGGGGCTGATTGACGATCCATGTCCACAAGGTGTCGCCGACCGCCTTCAAACTTTCGGGAGAAACCTTATCCGGAGTATCCTGGATGGTATGCCAGTACGGGTAGTCAAAATCGATCAGGTCGACAGCAGGCAGGCCGGCTTCCAGAAAGGGAGTGTGATCGTCCTCCATACTGTATTTTTCCTCGAAGATGAATTTGTCGCCATATCCGAGTTTTTCGGCCGTGGTCCAGATCTTAGTGCGAATCCCAATGTCAGAATTCCTCTCAAGATAGATGTTGAGATCGGTATCGCCGATCATGTCCACGATCACGACAGCACGTGGCGAAATCTTAATTTCCTCGGCAAAAGCCCGGGAGCCAAGGATCCAATCCCATCCGTCAATATTGCCGTTATCCTCGGTGTCGAAAAAGACCAGCCAGACCGGCACGGAATCCTTTGGCAGGGACCTGGCCATCTCCACCAGAATGGCAACACCCGAGGCCCCGTCGTTGGCGCCAGGTACGGGCTGGGTGCGTTTGGTCATGTCCGGATCATTATCCGCGATCATGCGGGTATCGTAATGCGCGCCAAGGACAATTTGCGGTTCTTCATCTGACCTTTTGGCGATAATATTATAGATGGGATGTCCGAGGCGCTCGGTTTGCTGGATTTCAACGGCCCAGCCTGCCTTCTCCAACTCCTGCCTGAGCCACCCGCGAATTTGGGCGTGTCCATCCGTTTCGGGGATGCGCGGGCCGAAGGAGACCTGGGTCTTCACGTCTGCATACGCGCGGGTACTGTCAAAGGAAACAGAGGCAGGTTTAGAGGTCAGGAAAGAGGCGATATACCAGCCTACAACCAGGATCAACAGGAGACCGATCAAGATCAGGTATGCGGATGCGGCTTTTTTAGTCATGATTTTCCTCTATAAATTTACCCAGCATGCCCGCCGCCCGATCTGCATAAAGTTGACCGCGTTCGCGTTTCCCGGTCTTTTTTTCGAGAGCAAGCTGGGGCAGAATTCCAAAATTTGCCTTCATGGGTTGAAAGTCCTTCAGGTCGGCATGGGTTATGTAGTGACAAAGAGCGCCGAGCATTGTTTCGTTTGGGAGGGTGAGAGGGGATTTGTTCTTTAGGAAACGGGCTGCATTGATGCCTGCCAGCAGACCTGTGGCAATGTTGCCCATATAACCTTCCACGCCGGTGATCTGACCTGCGAAGAAAAGATCGTCGCGGCTCACGTGCTGAAGGGTGGGGCGTAAAAGTTTGGGAGAGGCAATAAAAGTATTTCGATGCATCTGGCCGAAGCGTTCGAATTCTGCATGCTGCAGACCGGGAATCATGCGCAATATCCGTTTTTGTTCCGGAAACTTCAGGTTGGTCTGGAACCCGACAAGGTTGTACAGACTGGCCGCGAGATTGTCCTGCCGCAGCTGCACAACTGCATAGGGACGTTTTCCGGTGCGCGGGTCCTTCAAACCCACGGGCCGCATGGGGCCGAAGGCCAGAGAGTCCTCGCCCCGTTCTGCAATGATCTCGATAGGCAGGCAGCCTTCGAAAAACTGGCCGGCTTTGACTCCGCTGCGGATGGCGTCTTCAAACGAACGAAGTTCGATCCGTTCTGCAAGTTGCAATGCATGGACGAAATTATAGTATTCATCCTTCGTGAAGGGGCAGTTGATGTAATCGCCCTCGTCCTGATCGCCTTTGTCATAACGGGAGGCTCGAAAGGCGGTTGCCATGTCGATCGAGTCGGCATGCACAATGGGCGCAATGGCGTCGAAGAAGAACAGGTGCTCGTCCCCGCTTAATTTCGCAATGGAGGCGGAAAGACTCTCCGAGGTCAGGGGTCCGCTGGCAATAATGGCAGGGGATGCGGGGATCTCCTGCATTTCCTCGCGGATGACCTCGATGTTTTTATGGGCTTGAATTCTATCGGTCACCTGTTGGGCAAAAGCCTCGCGGTCCACAGCCAGCGCGGCTCCGGCAGGCAGTGCTGTGGCTTCTGCGCATTCAAGCAGCATGGAATTCAGGAGCCTGAGCTCGTTTTTCAAAACACCGGAGGCACGGTCAGATAAATTCGATCCCAGTGAATTCGAACAGACCAGTTCTGCAAGGTCGCCGCTCAAATGTGCACCCGTGGGATGAGCGGGCCGCATCTCATAAAGACGCACTTTGATTCCGCTTTGGGCCACCTGCCAGGCGGCTTCGCAGCCTGCAAGCCCGCCGCCGATGATGGTGATGTCAGTCATTTAAGTATTTTACCATTGCGGGGTAATGTATAATTTGGGGAGTTATTTTTCCGGTCGAGAAGAGGTGAACAATGTCTGAGATCAAGTATGAGATCCTTGAACAGCTGGGCGTGCTGTCAAAGTCCGCTTCGGGCTGGTCCAAGGAAATAAATCTGATCAGCTGGAATGACAGGGAAGCCAAGTATGACATTCGGGACTGGTCCGCGGACAGGGAAAAGATGGGCAAAGGCGTGACTCTGACCCGGGAGGAATTGCATTCCCTGAGGGATTTATTGAATAAAATGAGCCTGTAGTATTTTTATGAATCGCGGCAGGCCGGCTTTTGAATTATGCGAGGATTTTAACAGCTACGGTTATAATTCCCCTCACGAACCATGCAAACCGAAACCGACCTCGAAACCCAACTCAAAGAAGCCGTTCAACTTTCTGGAGCAGATTGGGCTGTCCTCGCTGAAAGAATTGGCGGAGTTTGGCTGTTGCGTTGTGTGGTGCGTCTCAACAAGAATGCCCAAACTGAATTGACGGAGCTTTTAGGCAGGCCGTCCATTGACACCTGGTTATGCGGAGCCTTAAGCGGTGGGAATGTGCGCTCCAGCGCAGTTTCAGAGCAAAGTAGTTTCAAATCCAGGCGATTTTTTGCCTTTCCACTCAGCGGGGTATCACAGGCGGTGCTGGTGGGTGCAAATGACCTGACTTCGGAAGAACAGAAGATTTGGAAATTAACCACATCGCTTTTATCCGGAAGATCCACAACGCCCAGTCAACCGCTCTTTCCGGACCTGCAATCTGATCTTGCCTTCGATCTGCCTCTTGCCATCGAAAAAGTCCTGGATGCCTTTGTGCAGGCTGTGCCCTGCCAGGGAGCCTGGCTCGCCATCCGCAGAGGCGAACTCCTCGATATACAGGCGGAATGGAACGATCCAAAAGCCAAAGGTGTGTCCCTGCTGATCGAAGCCAATCCGATCCTTCGCCGGGTCAACCGCTCTCTCGCGGAAGTGGCCATCACACGCAAGCAGCCCAATTGGGACAATTTGCCTTACGGCTCTCTTCGTTCCGGCACGAATATTTGGATCTGTTTTCCTTTGGTGATCGGTCAGCGGCTGATCGGGGTGGTAACCGTCTGGCGGCAAAAGGAATTTTCGCCGGCTGAAATGGCGCAGCTGCGTGAACTGGCCTCCAGGGTTTCCCCCTCTGTGGAAGTGGTGGTTACTTTTTCGGAAATGGCGGCCCATCTCCGCCGGCTGGGTCTCTTAAATGATTTTGTTCTTACCGTTTCCTCGGCTCAAAATTTGGATCAGATCGCGCGCCGGACCTTTGGTCTGCTCTCGCGCGCTTTTAATACCGAATTGATCGCCCTTTTTATGCGCTCCAGCGATGGGCGCGTGCTCCGCGATTACCGGCTGGAAGACGGCAAAATGACCGTAATCAGTGTATCGCTAAGCGGTCATTCGATCCAACCGGTACTAAAGGATGGCCAGGCTCGCCGGGTTTCTGACACGACCAAGGAAGGATTCACCCCGATCTACAAGGGCGCCCGTTCAGAGTTGATCGTTCCGTTAAAATATCGCGGCCAGTCGATCGGGATATTGATCATTGACAGTCTAAGGGCGGAAGCGTTCACTCAATACGATGAACATCTGATGGTGGTCATCACGAGTCATCTCGCCGGTTTGATCGAATACACCCGTTTGCGCGAGGAGGCGGAAGGCCGTGCGCGCAGCCTGGGCCTGATCCATGAGGTGGTGCAACAGGTGATCGGTTTGAATGACAAACGTGAAGTCGCGGCCATCACAGCGGATCTGGTGGCCCAGTATTTCAAATACGAACTTGCAGCCATTCTGCTCCTTGATGATGAGAATAAATTCACCATTCAGGGCATCGGCGGCACCCACGCCGAGACCGTAAAAAAAGCCCTTGCGGATGAAGAGTTTGTTGTCGAGGTTGGAGTCACGGGCCGCGTTTCGCGAAGCGGGGAAAGCTATCTGATCAATGACACCTCCCGCGAAAAGTTATATCAACCTTTGAGGGGTTGGGATGCCCGTTCTGAGATATGTGTGGCAATGAAGGATGGCGGGAGCATTCTGGGGATCATCGATGTGGAAAGCCGCGAGCAAAACGCTTTTACTCACGATGATCTGATCGCCATGGAATCCCTGGCCGGCATTCTTGCGGCAGTCATATCCAACGCAAATCAATACCAAAAACTGCAGGTTTCCATCCGTCAGCTGCGCGCAACGGAGATCGAGTTGAATGCGCGTATGGAGGCTCAACGTTCCGCAGAGAACCGGCTGATTCAGGCGGCAAAACTGGCTGCAGTTGGTGAAATGGCGGCTGGTGTCGCGCATGAACTTAATAATCCGCTGACCACCGTAACGGGTTTTTCCGAGATTGTATTGGAAGAGCTGCCGCGCGATTCGATTCACAGGGAGGACCTGGAGATGGTTTTAAGGGAGGCAAAACGGGCCAGTCAGGTCGTCCGGCGCCTGCTCGATTTTTCACGACAAGGGGAACGAATACGCGCCTCCTCGGATCTCAACGAAGTGGTTACAGACGTGATCGCCCTGACCCGGCATCTGATCCAGACCAACGACGTCCGGCTGACCCTTGAACTCGACGGGGAAATGCCCTGGGTTTCCATTGATACCAATCAGATCAAGCAGGTCCTTCTTAACCTGATTCATAATGCGTTGCAAGCCATGATCCATGGCGGGGAACTTCATGTCATCACTCAAAAAGCGGTGCGGGATAATCGCGAATGGGCGTTGATGATCGTCAAGGACAGCGGGATTGGCATTCCAGTTGAAGATCAAAATCGGATATTTGAACCGTTCTTTACGACGAAAGGAAATCGCGGAGGTACCGGCCTTGGGCTTTCTGTCACCTATGGGATCGTCACCGATCATGGTGGAACCATAGAGGTAAAAAGTGAACCGGAGGAAGGTTCGACCTTCTCCGTCTGGCTCCCGATCTGATATGGACACACCCTTTGTTTACGTTGTAGATGATGAACCAGGCATTGCAATGTTGTGCCGGCGCCTGCTTACCCGGGCGGGGTACAGAGTTGAAACCGAAACCGACCCTCAAAAGGCCCTTGTTTATCTGAAGGAAAACAAGGTCGATCTGTTATTGGTGGATATTCGCATGCCGGGTGTCGATGGGTTTGAGGTTTCCCAGCATGTTCAACGACTCCAGCCGGATGCGGCTGTGTTGATTATGACCGGCCACGGAACGGTGGAGACAGCCATACGGGCGCTTCGCCAGGGAGTGGACGGGTTAATATTAAAACCCTTTGGCCAGGGTAGTGAATTGATCGATGCCGTCAAGCTGGCGCTGGCTGATAGTCAGCAAAAACGGGATGCGGCCCGCACCCAGGCCTTGCGCCCTTTGTTTTCAGTGACCGAGTCGCTGCTCTCTGAAACGCGTCGCGAGCCCCTCCTCGATCTCATCATCGCCGCCATTTGCGGGCAATTGAAAAGCCAGCGGGCGGCATGCTATCAATGGAAGGACGCTACGAAGGAGTTCGAGATTTTGACCTGGCGGGGTGAAATCCTGCCCAAACAATATCATGAGATGATTTCCAGCGTGGATGAATCCTCCGCGCCCGTGATGATCAATGTGAACGGGCCGGGAGATCCCGGATTGAAGTCGCTTCTTGCCGACCTGAATCTGGGTTCGGCGATTCTCGTGCCGGTTCTCCGCCAGAATTTGCGCATGGTGCTGTATGCGGTCCGGGGAGAATCTGAGCCGCCTTTTTCCGGTTCGGATCTTGAGATGTTTCAGATCCTTGCCCGACAGGCCGCCGCCGCTCTTGAAAATGCCCGTTTATATGCCGAACAGGTGGATTACGTGCGACAGGTGGAGGAATCCCAGAAAGCTCTTCTTCAGGCCGAAAAAATGGCTGCAGCCGGCCGCTTAAGCGCCTCCATCGCTCATGAAGTGAACAACCCCTTGCAGGCTGTCCAAAACTGTCTGCATCTTGCAGGACGAGAGGATCTTCCCGAGGAAAAACGCAGGGAATATTTTGATCTTGCCCGCACTGAATTGGAAAGATTAACCCTGACCGTCCGCCGTATGCTTGATTTTTATCGCCCCAATGCCACACTTATCGAAAAGGTGGATATCGCCGAAATGTTGCAATACATCCTGAACTTAATGTCGAAGCAGCTCTCGGAATCGAATATTAAGGTCCAGGTGGATTTTTCGGATAGGCCCACTCCCGTGATGGCGGTTGGAAGTCAGATCCAACAGGTTTTCATCAACTTGATATTGAACGCGGCGGATGCCATGCCGGATGGCGGGAACTTAAATATCCAGGCTCATTCCATGCCGGATGGTGTGGAGATACTTTTTCAGGATCAAGGTAAGGGAATTCCCTGGGAGAAGCAAACCAATATTTTTGAGCCCTTCTTCAGCACAAAGGAAGGCGGCACCGGTCTGGGTTTAACAGTGAGTTACAATATAGTTACTGCTCATGGCGGCGTCCTGGAGTATTTACCTGAGAGAACTCCCGGCGCCTGTTTTCGAATTTATTTGCCGACAGGAGGAAACCAATGAAATCCAGCATCCTTGTAGTGGACGATGAACCCGTTGCCCGTCAATCTTTAACCGATATTCTAAAACTGGAGGGGTATGTTGTTAACTCTGCACCCAATGGCCAGGCAGCGGTTGAGTATATCCGCGTGCATTCCGTGGACCTCCTGATTGTTGACCTGAAAATGCCCGGCATGGATGGTTTGGAGGTCGTGCAGGTGGTAAATCAGATCTCACCCGAAACCGAGGTGATTTTACTGACCGCTTTTGGTTCAACCGAAACAGCCATTCAGGCATTAAGGTTGCGTATCCATGATTACTTGTTAAAACCTGCCACGCCTGCGCAGATTATTTCCACTGTTAAGAAGGGTTTGGCGAGGCGCATGGCAAAATCGCGTGTGGCAAATGCCGCCGCGATCGACCCGGAGGATCAAATTGAGGCGATCACTCTAAAGGACGGCACCCTTGTTGACCTGTCCAGAAGGCAAATCAAGCAAAAGAACAAGATCGAACACCTTACCCCTGCTGAGGGTAGGTTGCTGCGCATTTTGATGGAAAATGAGGGAAAGGTGTTTTCGCACCGTGAGCTGGTTTTGCTGGTTCAGGGGTACGACACCACGCAGCGCGAAGCTCCTGAAATATTAAGACCCCTGGTCAGCCGCCTGCGACATAAACTTGAGAAATTTCCCCTCCTCTCGGAACAAGTGGTGAGTGTTCGGGGAACGGGATACTTGTACGAAGGGAATAAATAGACATAAAAAATCGCCCCCGCCGGGCGATTTTTTATGTCTATTCGTATGGGCCAAATATGTCATTTGGCAGGCTTGGTGCCCGTATCCAGGAAAGCCATCCGGTTTTTCCGCTGTATGCCTGATGAGCAGGGTTTTCATACATGACGAGAATCAGGCTGAGGGCGAGTCCGATCGCCCCAAGCCATTGGAGCGGGGAGAGGTTTTCGCCCAGCAACAAGCTGCTGAAGATGATAGCAATCAGCAATTCAGCGAGTCCCAGTAGGGCGGTTTGCATGCCGCCAATCTTTTTCACGCCAAGGAAAAGGGCTATCCTGGAAAATACGGTTACAAAGGTTAATCCGGCCACAGGCCACCAGGGTTCGCTGCTGGACGGCCATGCACGGTCGAAAATCAGGTAGACGGGAACAACGATTGCACTCATTGAAAGCAGCGTGTAAAGTGCCACTGTCGGTGCGGGCACTTCATAAAGCACACGTTGATTGATCGGCAGATGCATGGCATACAGGATCGCCGCGCCGAGCATCATGATCACCCCGATGATATCCGTTGAGCGGTCGGGGACGCTGGTAAGCAATAGTACGGCTATGGTGGCCAGCCCGATTCGGAAGAAGGTCAGGCGGCTTGGAGGTTGATGGTCGAGGATCAGCCAAAGCGCGACAAAGAAAGGATAGAGCGAGTAAAGTAGTTGGCCGACGCTGGCGTGCAGCCTGCTGAGGGCAAGGTAATAAAGCAGGGACCCAAGTCCATTGATCGCCCCGGCGAGCATGCAGCCGATCAAACCTACGGGAAATATATAAAGATATTGGGGATAGAATATGGCAATCACTAACAGAAGAATTATGGCAGCAAAGCTTGTTCGCAGGGCCACGACTGCAAAGGGGGAGAAACCGCCGTTGATGGCAAGTTTTCCGAATACCGGGGCCATTCCCAGAAAAACGGCGGAACTAAAGGCGGCCAGTATTCCGGCTGAGAATTTTTTTTGCAAAGTTAACAAACCCTTGAGTTTCACCGGTTTGGATGGGTTCACTTGATCAGCGCTTTGACTTCATCAAGAAATTCATCGTTTAGGAAATCCCCTTTTTGCATGAGTGCCTGAATTTGACCTCCAAGGCGGTTCTTTTCATCCGGAGTAAGTTCCTTTGCAGTCGCGACAATGACGGGGATGGTGGCGGTTTCCTGATTGGAACGCAAAGCCTGGATGACCGTGAATCCATCCATCTCGGGCATCATCAGGTCGAGAATGACCAGATCTGGTAATTCCTTTTGGATCAGATCGAGTCCCTCCCTGCCATTATTGGCTTCGAGGATCGTGAAATTTCCCTGTGATTGCAGGATCCTGCGAATCAGCCGTCGCGCTTCTGTGGTATCTTCGACAATGACAATTTTTGGAAAACGCTCGGGAGCCACCTGGGTGAGTGCGGAGAGCAGACCTTCCTGGGGAGTCTCGCTGAGAGTTGGAAATTTTACATCCCTTGACCAGTTTTCGCCGAGAATGCTTGAATCTGCCGGCATGGTATGGCCTGTGCAATTTACAACCACCGTGTCGCTTGGTTTGATCACTCCAGACCGGATCAATTTAAAAAGACCTGCAAAGGCCACGCCGGCTGCGGGTTCTGCGGAAATTCCCTCCATTTTGGCGAGGACATGCATGGCCCGGAAGGCATCTTCATCCGAGACGCTTTCAAACGCTCCATGCGTGCTGTTTACATAGGAGCGCAGGAATTCATATGACCGTCCAGGGTCACCGGTTGCGAGAGTCTCGATGCGGGTCATTGGTGAGGTTACAGGCTCCGCTTTTTCAAGGCCTTTCTTCCAGCTGTTAACCATTGGCGCGCACCCTTCGGCCTGGATGGGTGCAAAGGCGGGGATGCGATCCGTCCAGCCCATTTGCTGCATTTCCCGGAATCCTTTATATACTCCAATGGGTCCCATGCCGCCGCTGATGGCCTGGACATACCAATCTGGTGTGCGCCACATTTCCTCATCCTCCGCCTCTTCAATCGCGGTAAGTTGTTCCGCAATCTCAAATGCGATCGTTTTCATGGCTTCGATGGATGTGATGGTTCTGGCGCCCATATCCTGATATAGCCCGCGCTGACGGGCAAATTCAGCGGCAACCTGTTTGCACTGGTCGTAGGAGCCGGTGATCTTGATCACTTGACTGCCATACAGTGCGATTTCGCGCATCTTCACGCCTGGAACCAGGCTGGTCACAAAGGCCCATAATTTCATGCCTGCCCGGGATGCATAGGCGGAATAGGATATGGCGACATTGCCCGTGGAAGCGGCCACCATTTCAGTGATGCCTGCCTCCTTTAACGCAGCAATGGTTACAGCCGCCTGTCTGTCCTTGAACGAGGAGGTTGGCCCCTGACGTTCGTCCTTGATGTAAATGTTGGGGCAACCCAGCATCATCCCAAGATTGACAGCCCGGATCAAGGGCGTACCGCCTTCTCCGAGAGATAGGCTCGCGTTTGGATTGCGAACCGGCAGGAGTTCCTTAAACCGCCAAAGTCCCAGCCGCCTTTTTGCCAGTTTGGGGCGCAGGGTTTTTGAGATCAGTTCATAATCGTATTCGGCTTCACGCCACTGACTGTTGCATTTTGGACAGGTGGTGGAGGTTGGATAGTAGGGTGTATTATGTCCGCAGTCAAGACATTTGATGATGAAAGTCACTGTATTCCAAACTCCTAGTCCCTTTTAGTGCGAATTCTTTCCAGGGAGCGTTTTATCGATGTCAATAATTCCTTTTCCGAGAAGGAGCCTTTCGAAAGAATTCGCTGTCCAAGATCGTTTAATTTGCGCTTTTGTTCGGTAGTAACATCCATGCCGCTCAAAACGATCACAGGAATATCACGAAACTTTTCGCTGGCTTGGAGGTTTTCCAGGATTTGAAATCCGTCCATTTCGGGCATGAACAGGTCCATAATGATGGCGTGCGGTGGGGAGCCGGTTGTGATGTAATCCCATCCGTTTTTTCCGCCTTCGACCAGAATGGCCTTGTATCTGCCATCGTCATTCAATATTTTCCCCATCAGACGAAGATCGTCCCGATTGTCATCAATTACCAGCACTTCACGGATGGAACCGTCGGTGTTCAAGCGGTCGAGGGAATTTACCAGATCGTCCTCAAGAATTGGCTTTACAAGATAATCCGCAGCACCCAGATTAAAACCTTTTTCAAGGTCTTCAATGATGCTGCACACGATTACGGGGATATTCCGCGTTTCAGGGTCGCCCTTTAATCCATCCAGCACGGTCCAGCCGTCAACGCCAGGCATCATGATATCCAGGGTGATTGCAAAAGGCTTGAGCTGCCTGGCCCGTTCGATGGCGCGGGAAGGATCCGTCAACGGGATGACCTGATACCCCTGGGGATGCAAATATCGTTCATACAGGCCGATCACCTGGGGGTCATCATCAATGGAGAGAATCACTTTGTTGCTGGCGGGCAGGGTGGTGGTTTCACTGTCCATTCGGAAAAGCGGAATTGTGAAGTAGAAGGTGCTGCCTTTGCCAACAGTGCTTTCAACCCAAATTCTTCCGCCGTGCATATTGACCAGATGCTGACAGATGGAGAGGCCAAGCCCCGTGCCGCCTGTTTTTCGGGTGGGCGAGTCGTCCACTTGCGAAAACGCCTGGAACAGTTTTGCCTGATCCTGTTCGGAAATGCCCGCACCGGTGTCGGTTACGCTGACCTGTACTTCGTTGCGGCCTGTCGGGCCTGGTTTGAGGCCCACTTCGACAACAATGTCGCCTTCATCGGTAAATTTGGACGCATTAGATATCAGGTTGATCATGACCTGACGAATGCGAATCGCATCCGCCCTGACCGTGGGCAGGTCCGGCTCGATGAGCTTCTTCAACTCAACAGGCCTGTCTTTGATCAAACCGCTCATGGTGGAGATCACGCTGTTTGTGATGTCGACCATGTTCACTTCGTCGAAGGCAAGTTCCATCTTTCCGGCTTCGATCTTGGAAAGATCAAGAACATCATTAATGAGGCCAAGCAAATGCTGGCCGGAATTGTAAATCGCCGTCAGGTCCTGTTGCTGCAATTCAGATACAGGGCCATCGATCCCTTTCAGGATCACACGGGAAAAACCGATGATTGAATTCAAGGGTGTGCGCAATTCGTGGCTCATGTTGGCCAGGAACTGACTCTTCAAACGGTCGATCTCGCGCATTTCCATGACCGCCTGCTGGGACAGTTCAAAGGAGCGTGCGTTGTCGATGGCGACGGCAACCTGGTCTGCAAGCGTTTGCAGGACAGCGAGCTCGTCCTGGCTGAAGGCATCCGTCTGTGCTGATTGAATGTTCAGGGCCCCGATGATGCGATTACCGACGCGTAACGGGATGCCCGCCTCGGAACGGGTCTCTGGCAGCAGTGGATTTGGAACATGTGTAGAGTCGAAGGCCGTATTGTTAATAACCACCACTTCACCAGACTGGGTCACCTTCCCGATTACGGATTTCGAGCCAACATTGACGCTATGCCCCTGTAATTTCATTTCAGCACCGGCTGCATCTGTTCCTTCGCGCAGCCTGGCGGTGAATCCCGCCTCTTCAACGATGAAGATCGCGGCATAATACATATTAAACCGTTCCTTCACGAGGCGGACCGTGCGCGAAAATATAATGTCCAGTGATAGTGTTGAAGTTACCAGACGTCCAATTTCTGCGGAGGCGGCCAGATATTCATTACGGCGACGAATGGTTTCCTCAGCCATTTTTCGTTCGGTCACATCGGAATGGGAACCCGCCATACGAACTGCCCGGCCTTCTGAATCGCGCAAGGCCTTACCGCGGTCACGAATCCAGCGCCAGCTGCCATCCTTGTGACGCAGTCTGATCTCGATGTCGTATGTCCCGGCCTTGCCCGAAAGGTAATCGTTGCGGGCATTTAGGGCATAATCGCGATCATCGGGATGGATCAGGTTTTCCCAATCTTCGAAACCCTTGGTAAGTTCGTGCTCTTCATATCCCAGCATGGATTTCCAGCGCGGGGAATAGTAAATTTCGTTCTTTGTAATATCCCAATCCCATAATCCGTCATTGGCGCCTTCCGCGGCCAGAGCGTACTGTTCCTGGCTTTTGCGAAGCTGCTCTTCGGATTTTTTGCGTTCGGAGATATCCTGGTGCACTGCCAGGAAGCCCAGGACCTTCCCGTGCTCGTCGAGAATTGGACTGTTGGTGCCGGAGATGGGGATGATCGTGCCATCTTTTCTTTTATTTACGATTTCCCCGGAAACCGTGCCTCCGTTCAGCAAGGTCCCCCAAAATTTCTTATATCCATCATCGGGCAGGATTCCGGATTTAAGAATTCGGGGTGTTTTTCCAAGCGCTTCCTCATTTGTATATCCATATACTTTTTCAAAACCGGGGTTTGTATATTGGATGACTCCATTCGGGTCGGTGATAAATACTGCATTATCCGTTCTGTCGATCCCCAGTTTGAATTTTTGAGCCTCCTGAAATAACCGGGCATTTTCCAAAGCCAGGGATAGCTGATCAACGACCTGCTTTACCAGAAGCTGTTCATCCGGCGACCATGCCCGTTGCTGGGTATCATCCAATATGCGTAGTGTGGACCAGTCGCGGTCGCCGGTCTGGAAATTAACGGAGTAACTTGAGGCAGGCTTGAGCACTTCCGTCTCAAGGGCGAAGGATTCCGGCGGAACCAGGAGCGCTGTGTGGCGTTTGACCGGGCGCTTGGGGTGAGATTCTGCCTCGGGTTTTTTCTGCTCAACTGTCGGATTTTGTTTTGAATCGCTGAACGAGTCCGAAGGAGGGGGGATGACCTCTTTCTGGACTTCTTTGGAGATGCGCTTTTCCTTTGCGTCGCTCTCCTCGGGTTTTATGCCCTTAAAAAGCCGGTCAAGCCGGTTGTCTATTTTCGGTTTCTTTGGCATATTCCATTAACTCCTGGGCGAGTACACGATATTGAGTGGACCCGCGCGCGCCGGTTTTGTAACGGGTAATGGGCAGGCCGGCGATCGGACTCTCTCGAAGTTTGGTGTCAATTTCAATCACGGTGTTAAATACGCCTTCACCAAATGTGGCGCGAAGCTGGTCGTGTATGTTCCGGTGCGTCCGATTCCTTTTATCGAGCATTGTGACCAGTATGCGATAAGCCAGGTTTGGGTTGTGCTCTTCGCGAATGCGCCTGATCAGGGTCATCATGTTGCGCAAGGCGTAAGCGGAAAAATATTCCGCCTGGGTTGGAATGAGCAGCAGGTCCGCGGCAGCGAGTGCATTCTGGGTGATTGCTCCCAGGGCGGGGGGGCAATCCAGAATAATGTATTCATAGGGCATGCTTGGCGCGTTGGCAATGGCTCTTTGCAGAATGGTCATGTAATTTGTTCGAACCGGTAAAAACTGTTCGGAGGTTTCGATGCGGGAACTGGAGGGAATCAAGTCCAAATTTTCCACATCCGTCTTCCTGCAGGCGGATAGGAGGGGGGCGTTGTCCAGCATGATATCGCTGGATGTGCGCTCAGATTCCCCAGGTTCAAATCCCAGTGACAGGGTAAGGTTGGCCTGTGCATCAAGGTCAACCACCAGGACTTTGTGGCCCAATTCAGCAAGGGCCGCGCCGAGCGAAAGCGTGGAGGTGGTCTTGGCAACTCCGCCTTTTTCATTTGATATTGTTATGACTCTCAACATAATTTACCTCTGCCTATCTATCTGGTGGTGGCGCGGATTTCTGCGGGACAATTTCTATTCGGCTTGCACCCAAAGCGCGCTGTAATTCTTCCACCGCGGTCCGGACCATTTCCTGCGGGTCGTTTGTGCCGCGTATTTTTGTTGTGATATCCGAAACCAGGCGTTCACGGGAAGCGCGGCTGGATGTTTCTTCGAATAGGCGGGCATTGTCCAGGGCCAATCCAAGGCGTTCAGCCACAGCCTCAACGATGTTCATTTCATCCTTGTTCCAGATCCTGCCTTCCGAAGCGGGTTTGATATTAAGTATACCAATGACCTGGTCACGAACCTGGATTGGGACGGAAAGAGACGGTTTTTCCTCCACGTTCAAAGGTGAGGATGCCTCTGGAGTGCCGGTTGTGATAATTTTTCCGCCTGTCAGGGTTTGTAAATACCCTAAAATTGTTGAATTGGATTTCTTTTGCCAGGCATTCGCCAGATACTCGGTAAATAACGACTGTGATTCCGCAAGGGAGTTTTTCGCCTCTTCAAGCAGGCGCACATTATCGATGGCAATGGATACCTGGTCAGCGAGCAAGCTGATGATTGATACATCCTCGTCCACAAACGCTTTTGGCTGAGTGCTTTGCACATCCAGGGCGCCAATGATTTCCCCGCGGGCGATCAGCGGGACCGCCATTTCCGAGCGGGTATCCGGCAGATCAGGGTTCTTAAAGAATACAGAATCTTCACCGGTATCCAGCGCCACACGGGGTTTTCCGCTAAAGGTGACGTTTCCCACAATACCGGTCTGACCGACCTCAAGCTTGTGCTGCCTGCGCAGCATGACTTGACCCCCGGGGCTGTTTGCGGCCCGCAATACGGCGAATTTTTTGTTTTCCTCCAGAAGGAAGACACCTACATGATAAAAGCCAAAACTTTCACTGACTGCCTGGGTGATCAACTGGAGAAGCTTTTCCTGATCTTTTTCCGTTGAGATCGAACGCGAGATTTCCGCGATGGTTTCCAGCTTGCGGGCCCGTTTTTCAATTTGATCCTTTATCTTTTCCAATTCTTCCGTACGTTGTTCGAGGTCGGAAGTGCGTTGCTCGACACGCTTTTCGAGATTGCCGATCAATTCCTGAATTTGATCCGTCATCGTATTGAAAGTTCGCGCCAGAACACCAATTTCATCCTTGGAGTTGATGGGGGCCTTCTGATTAAAGTCACCACCGGACATTTTTTCGGCAACCCGGGTTAACTGGATGATGGGTGCTGTGACATAAGTCGAGACTATAATCGCGATGATTGTTGCAAACATGCTGATCATGACACTGATGACAATATCGGCACGCGTTTGGTCCCGGATGATGCCTGAGATGGCGCCCAATGCCTGTGAAGCTGCTGAGATCTCGCCGGTGGTTATATATGTGCGCCAGCCTAGAATGATCAGAGGTGTAATGGATAGGAAGAGGAAACTGACAACCAATTTTGCGCGAAGGGAAAGATTGCGAAATTGGATTGCGAGAATGAAGAGGTAGATCGCGCCTACCAGGACGGCCATGCCGGTCGTCAACCCTACTGCGGGAGATAATGGGACCCCCACTGTGTATTGATCAATGATGATGGTTAGCAGGGCAAGCAGAAAGGAAAACAGAATGGCCCGGGCAATCCACTTTCCAGGCAGCGTATATATCGATATGGCTGAAATCAGGACGAAATAGATAACGCCCACCTGAATGGCAAGGCCCTTTTGAAAGAAAACACGGGATAGAATCATCGCTGAAAGCGAAAAGATATTTATTGCCGCAGCCAGATCATGCCTGTTATTGCGGCTTAACCACGCGCTCAAACCAAAAATAACCATGCCCAACGCAAGCGTCAGGATCGAA
The DNA here is from genome assembly GCA_021414245.1 of Chloroflexota bacterium. Classification (GTDB taxonomy): domain Bacteria; phylum Chloroflexota; class Anaerolineae; order Anaerolineales; family Villigracilaceae; genus Villigracilis. Next base: position 114,981 of record JAIOOU010000017.1, on the reverse strand, counting down.
TTGATATTTTGCCTGGCGAGGGCCGTGACACCCAGAAGGATCGCCAGCAGCAGCACGGCGCCGAGACTGATTACAAATGTATTCCTGGCTCGCCGGGTATCCGGCAATGTATTTGAGATGCTGCTGAAAAGTTTGGAGGTCTCTGCCATCTTAGCTTTCCTCGTCATTCGCGCCCAGTTTGATGAAGATTTCCGCACCGTCCAGTAAATGACTGAGTTCCGTCGCAGTAGTCCGTAGGATGCTTTCGGTGCGAACCGAGGTCCCGATCTTCGTGGCGATATCCGAAATGATCCGTTCCCGTTCAGCTCGACGTGTGGTCTCTTCAAAGAGGCGGGCATTTTCGGCAGACAAAGCTACGCGTTCCGCAACAGCTTTGATCAAGTCCATCTGGTCAGTGGTGACATGCTCATCTTTTGGAACCTGAACGGCCAGAGTTCCAATGGTTTCGCCGCGGAGAATGACAGGCACGGAGATCTCGCGTTTGTCCGGGTTGTCTGCCAGGGTGTGTGAACTGATTTGGTCGTCGAGCGGTATGACGCCTGTGCCTGTAAAACGGAATCCTTTTAATTTCTCTTCCTTCGGTAATTTATTCCAGGTTTCACGAATATACTGTCGTTGAATTGAATCTGATTCTGCCAAAGTGAGTTTGGTTTGTTCATATAGGCGCGCATTCTGGATGGCAAGGCTGACCTGATCTGCAAGCGCGGATAAGGTTTCAAAATCATCATCTGAAAAAGCGCCAACTTCCTGACTCTGAATGTCAAGGGCGCCAATGATCTGGCTGCCGGACACCAATGGAAGCGCCATTTCAGAGCGAGTCATTGGCAGATCCGGATTGTTGAAATAGTTGGTGTCCTCCTCCACATCGAGAGCGATGCGGGGTTTCCCGGTCTGCGTCACGAATCCAACTATGCCCTGTTCGCCAATCTTCAATTGATGTCCCCGGGCGAGCATATTCAAACCGCCTGGGCTGTTCGCCGCGCTTAGAACCGCAAAAATATTGCCGGGATCGTTCAAAAATATGCCCACATGATAGAAATTGAATTGTTCGCTGACCACTCTGGATATCTGGGGCAGCAGATTGTCAAGATCTTGCGTGGCGCTGATCGCCTTTGCGACCCGGGTAATCGCCTCGAATTGCTTGCCGCGCCGCGCGCCTTTTTCCAGTTCAGTTTTCAGTTCAGTTGTTCGCTCCGCAACTCTTTGTTCGAGAGTATTAACCGATTCCTTAATTGCACCTGTCATCAGGTTGAGTGTCTCTGCCAGAGTCCCGATTTCGTCACGATTTATGACTTCAGCTTTTGCATTGTAATTGCCCTTGCTGATGTCGTTTGCGACGGCGGTCAGGGATTTTAAAGGAGCAGTCAACTCGTTGCCCACTACGAGCGTTGCTGCGGATGCCAAACCGAGGATCAAAAGGACAAGCAACAGACTTGTGGTCACAATGTTTTTGGTCTCTTCGCTAATCTGTGCTTTTACCGTGCTGGACTCCGTCAGGAGTTCCGCCGATGGAACCAGAATGACCAGGCTGTATTGAAGTTCGGGGATCTGTTGATAAACGAAAAATCTTTCAACCCCGTTTATGTTTACAGTTGTGACAAGATTTTCACCCGATTTTTGGTTAATCGCATCCATAAGACTGGAAGAAATGCCTGTCATTATCGTCGGATCCAGGATTTCCCCCAGGTGAACAGTTTCAGATGTAACGCCAAAATCCTTGTAACCCGACTCCGGCAACGCGATCAGGCGGTTATCCCTGTCAATTAAGAAGGCATATCCAGAATCCCCGATGTGAATGGCCGAGACAAGGTTCGTTATGCGATTTAACTGAATATCCATCGCGGAGACGCCTTGAAAACGATCCGCGGCGTCAAAGACCGGAATACTGGTGGTGATTACCAGACCATTCAAAGCAGCGTCTTGGTATGGAGTCGACCAAACGACTTTTCCTTCAGGATTGTTTTCTGGTTTGGCGGCGACAAACCAGGGACGCCCTGTAACGTCGAAATCGGGTGGAACGATATTGGCGAGGTCTATATTTGGAAAGTAGATCGTTTCCCGGGTCACTCCGCCAAAATATATTGCGATAATATCGGGATTATCCTGCAGGATTGATGGGACGATTAACTCTGTTTGTTTTAGAACATTCAAATTTGCGGCCAATTCATCTGTAAGTTCCGTGTTTGCCGGCATAAAGACGGAGGAGGTTTCCGTATTTGAATTGTCCCAGGATCCACTTGGTAGCCGGGAAAGCGAAAAACGAGAATCCCAATAGGTCCCGGTGTTCAAACGGGGCCCCTCGGTGAGCATATTTTTTTCAACCTTGCTCAACATGGAGATGTTAGCACCCATAGACTCAAAAAATTTGTTCAGCAAGGCGGATTGCTCCTTGCTGGTGGTCGATAACTTTTCCTCGGCCTTATTGCGGACGCTGGATTCAAGGCGGCTTGTCAGAATGGCATTGGATTCCTGGGTGCGATAATAAACATAGTATCCCATTCCGACAATCGCCGCAAAAGTTACCAGTAAATTCCCGATAATCAATTTTGCGCGCAGATTCAGACGGCCAAACGGTGTTCTTTCAAGCAGGCTGAATAGTGTTACAGGGGGATTCGTCATGACTGGTTTCCGTTATCATTTTCATTCTGAAGTTGAAGAATGACCTCAGAACCGGGAATGGCCCGGCCAAGTTCCTCCACGGCCGTTTGTAGCACATTTTTCAAATTGATGGATGCGCCAATCTTGCCTGTGACATCGCTGATGGTCTGCTCCTTGATAACCTGTCTCTGGGATTCCTGGATCAGACGCGCATTTTCCAGCGCCAGCGACAGGCGTTCCGAGATGGCCTCTGCAAGATTTACCTCATCGCTTGACCAGCGGCGATCGTGGGTGGGAGCCTTGATATTTAATGCTCCGATAATCTGGCCGCGTAATTTAATCGGAACAACGATGGAGGGTTCCTGATTATTTTCATTCCTGTTGAGGATGAGAACGTTTCCACTATTCATCGCCTGGCGGATTTCATCCGTATCAACAGGTGTGTTGATCTTTTTGCCGCCCTTAATGCCATGCTGATAGCCAACTGTGGATTCTTCCCGACTGAACAACAGCCAGCTTTCCTGTGAGTTTTGGCGATAAAGGGCCCGTGCTTCATTCAAAGCCTGCTGGGTTTGGGTAAATAATCGGGCATTTTCAAGGGCAATTGCGATTTGATCAGCCAAAATGCTCAAGGTATTGGCGTCATTTTCTGTAAATATGCCTGGTTTTTCACTTTGAACGTCAAGAACACCTGCGATTTGGTCCCGGACCTTGAGAGGAAGGGCCATTTCAGAACGGGTATTTGGAAGGTCGGGATTATTGAAGAAAACAGCATCCAGACCAACGTCAAGGGCGATCCGAGGAGCCCCAAATTTGGCCACATATCCAACGATTCCGCCGCCGCCCACTTCCAATTTATGTCCACGCTCAAGCATGTTTTTTCCGCCGTCGCTATTCGCAGCTTGTAATACGGCAAACTGTCTCGTTTCATCGACAAGGAATATCCCGGTGTGATAAAAACCAAAGCGCTCACTTACCAGGCGGCAAATGAGAGGCAGGAGGTTTTCCAGTTTTTGCTCGCCGGTGATGACCTTGGAGATTTCCCCGATGGATTGGAGTTCCCTGGCCCTATTTTCACTTTGTTGACGGGCGATCTCCAGATCTGTCGTGCGCTCAGCAACACGAACTTCAAGATTGCTGAAGGTTTGATTAAGTTCGTCTGTCATACGATTAAAGGATCGTGCAAGAGTGCCGATCTCATCTTCCGTATTTGCCACCGCACGCGCACTTCGATCTCCCGAGGTGATCTTTTCAGCAACTCTTGAAAGGGTAATCAAAGGAGAGGTGAGGATTTGTGACGCAAAATAGCCTGCAACCACACTTAAAATAATTAATCCAAGGGACCACAGAATAGTCGTTTTACTTTGTTCCCTTACGGGGGCGAGATAAACTTTGGTGGGCTGTTGAACAAGCGCGATCCAGGGTTGAGTTTCCAGGAATTCACCCGTATTGATCGCGGTGGAATTCGAGCTTTTTGAAGAGCTGTTGAAGAAGGGTTGCTGCGCCAGATTGTCCATGCCGGCCACCAGGGTTTCGTCAAGGTCATTTTGAGGACCCGCCCCAGCGTCCCCGGGCAATTTATTTTCCGCCTGAAGTGCGGCGATCTCCAAATTGGTGAATTTCCTGATCGTCGTAAATAAATTTTTCCTGTTAGCGGTGTTGGCAATCTGCAAATAGGTGTTTGAGTCAATGATAGAGATTGTTGTATCAGAAGTCCCGGTTTCAATTTGGCGGACTATGGATTGCAGTATTACTGCATTGTAGGCAATCCGCAATACCCCCACCGTTTCGCCGGTTTGATTGTCAATGATCGGGGCACTAAAATATAAATTTGCTTCACCATCGTAAAAAATGATGTTAGATGCATAAGGCAGCTTGGTCTGGAGCGGCCGAAGAAAGTAAGGAAAATTGCCCTCTCTTGTACCTTGATATTCATCGGATGAGTCCAGCAGGTTGTTTCCATTTATATCCAATATGCCAATTGAGTGAATAAAAACAGGGTTTTTTCGGGTCAGTGCGAGAATGGTCCGTCTGGCGTTTTCCTCCTCCTTGCTGCCGAACCGTCGAAAGGGCGGGAGGTTTAGATATTCCACAAATGCAAGTTGCTTGGCGTCCGAGAGTACTGTATCTAACTGTTCATTGATAAAACTGTCCAAATTATCTGCCGCCACACCGGCCAAGGTGGATAATTGTTTTCGGCTCTGTTCTTCGAGGGCCTTCGAGGAGGCTCGATTATTGGAGTAGCCGAGGACGGCCAAAGGGATAATGGTCACCAGGGCAAATGCCAGAATGATCTTTGTTCGCAGAGTATATTCATTAAATCGTCTGAGGGTGAAAAATAAATAGATAAGTGTTGTGAGGATCGCGATCGGGTTTGAGTAACCGGGGTTTGTGGGAAGACCAAAATCAGGGAAATACAGGTCTGTCAGGGTGATAATGATCGCGATCAGGAATGCGCTGATAATTGCCCGGGCCGCCCAAGTGGGTGGCAGGGTCACTGATGAAATGCCGGCAACGAGCACCAGGATCATGATGCCCAGTGCGAGGCCCTGTCCCTGAGCGACGACGGGAAGAGCCAGGGCCATTAATAAGATCGTGCAAATTAGAACGCCGATCCCAGCAGAGGTCCGGTTCCTGGAAACTAGAAAAGCGCCGATAAACGCGGCGACAGCCACAAAAGCCGTAAGGGCAACGCCCCATAATCCGCCAATACCATTGTCCCGAAAACCTATGGGGCCCACGATTGCCGTGATAATTGTGAACAAAATACCAGTGCCCAAGCTGATGCTAAGAGCATTTCGCTTTCGACGTTCCTGTTCGGGCGCAAGTTGACCGGTTTGGTTATTCATAAAAAACTCTCTTGTCTCTCATTAGTCCTATGGCAGGTATCCTGGATCAAGTAATTCAAGCGGATCTGCCTGCTGGATGACCGCGCCGATGGAAATCAAGTAATCGGATGTGCGCTTTGTTGTCGCGTAAATCGAATTTTCACTCTGAATATTGAACAGAGCCTTATTATCATCCAGTGTCAGGATTTTTAAATTGCCGTCTGGTTGCACTTCTTCGATGTTTACGCCGAGAAATTTGGCAATGATTGAACGCGTCAGGTCGGGGTTTTTTTGGCGGTAATCCACAGCCTCAAACCAGGCTTTGAGGAAATTACGAATGTCCTCAGGCCTTTGAGCCACCACCGACCTGTCAAAGACGATCATGTCTGGAAACAGGCGCAATTGTTCTTTGGGATAGATTGATTTATATCCTGCGGCAATTGCTTCCGATGAAAATGGTTCCCAGGTGTAAACCGCTTGCACCTGTTTGCTGTCCAGGGCGGCTTTGGCATTTTCCGGGTTGACTGCTACAACCGAAATGTCAGTTGGACTCATATTGGCGCTTTTCAGCATTTCTGAAATCATCAGTTCATACTGGGTGCCAAGAAGGACACCAACTTTTTTCCCTTTCAAATCCTGGATCGAAGTGATTTCTGATCCGGCAACAATTGAGTCGTCCCCCCCGTCGTCGCTTATGGCGACCGCCTTCATTTCAGCACTGTGGTTTACATTGATGGCATCCCCGATGGCAATCAGGGCGCCGTCTATTTGTCCGGACGCGAGATCCGGATATGTATTGGAAAATTTTTCGTAGTAAACAGGTTCAACCTCAACGCCATACTTTTCAAAAAACCCTTTTTCCTTGGCGATCACGAGCGTATAATCGCCCCACCACTGGGTAAATTCCACACGTAATGGTTCGGCTTTTTGAGCAGAAGGCTGAAGAATAGAACACGCAGCCAGTAGATTCATTCCGAATATTAACAGACTGATTCTAAGCATGTTTTTTGTCATAGGCGTTACTTGTTCATTCCCAATGCTATGGATGCGGGCTCGATCTGCACAAGGACATCGGATCCACCGAGGGCGCGGCTTAACTCCTGAGCTGCCGTTTGTAAAATGGTGTCGAATCTTGTTGAAGCGCTGATCTTTGATGAGATGTCCGTAGTGACCCGTTCAATATCTGCGCGATGTTGTGTGGCTTGCAAGAGCGTGGCTGTTTCAATTGCTAGTGACAGACGTTCGGAAACCGCCTGGGCGATATCGGCATCGTCCTGATCTAAAACTCGATCTGTGCGGGATTGCAAGCTCATGACTCCGATTACCTGACCTCGCAATCGGATCGGAATTGCCAGGGTGGAGCCCCGGCTTTCTGTATTCAATAGTATCAATTTTTCCTGGCTGACAGCATCTTGAATCACTTTATCTTCCAGCGGTTTGTCGAGCGGCTTGAAGGAAGCATCTACTAGTTGAAACCCAAAGCCCAGGGATTTTGGACGCAAAACTTTCCAGGATTCAAGAGCAGCCTGACCGGAACTGTTCTGTGCTTCCGCAAAGGCCTTCCGCGCTTCTTCAAGGACGATTGTATTGTTAATGGCCACCGCGATCTGATCAGCCAGGGTAATTAATACCTCGACGTCGTTTTGGCTAAAGGCATTCTCTTCGGTACTTTGCACGTCCAGTGCCCCAACGATCTGACCGGCATAACGAAGGGGAAGGGCTATTTCTGAACGAGTATCCGGGAGATCGGGATTATCGAAGAAAATGGCATCGGTGCCGACATCCAGGGCGATGCGCGGTTGACCCGTAGCGGTAACAAACCCCACGATGCCGGTTTGTCCCACTCTTAATTTGTGAGATCGGGCCAGCATCTTTTGACCGCCGGGGCTGTTTGATGCCCGCAGGACTGCATATTCCTTGGAGGCATCCAGAAGGAATATGCCGGTATGGTAGGTTTCAAATTGTTCGCTGACTACTTGTGCTATTCTGGGAAGCAGAGAGTCAATATCCTGGATGGATGAAATTGCCCGCACCACCTGCGCAATTGCTTCAAATTGACGTGCGCGCTGTGCATTAAACCGATTGGCGGCATCCAAGTCCGCGGTTCTACGGGTGACGCGTTCTTCCAGTGTTTGATTAAGCAACTGCAGGTTTTCGTTGGAGGCAAGCAGAGCTGCCTCGCTTTTGCTTGCCCGGGCAACCGCCTCGCGCAGACCGGTGGTGCTGAAGTAAATCAAAACCGCGATCGCAATAAACACAAACGTAAGGTCACGGGAATAGCCGATGGGTTCCTGAAAACGCGGGGAGAAAAATTTGTTAGCTTCCAAGATCGCGAGTGCCCAGACGGCAGCAATGCTGAGAAGCATCATCAAGCTTCCGACGCGCCAATTGATAATGATGCTGGCCAACAAGCTGATGGCAACATAAGCGATGATGACCACATCCCGGACGCCGTCCGCGGTAAATGCCTGAATTCCCAGACCCAACCAGCCGAGGACGACGATGATGGTTGCACTCAGGTTTAGACTTCCCCTCCTGAGGGTAAACAGGGTAAGAAACATTACGAGGATCAATGCTGAAAGTATCACCAGAGTGGTTTTGGCATTTATATCGGCTTTAGGCCCAAGAGTTGGAATTAGGGCAACTGAAAGCAGCAGGATAATAGCCCAGGCAAAGCCATTTATAAATCTTGCCCGGAAGTTATCGCCTTCGTTTTCGTACATGGGCGGGCTAAATAATCTTTTGATCATTCAGTCTCCTGATCCTTTTTGAATTGAATGGCAATGTCTGTGTGAGGCATGGTATTTCCAAGCTCCTGAATGGCAGTCTGGAGAATATTCTCTATGGTAATCAAACCGCCAATCTTGGCGGAAATCTCTCCGATGGTACGTTCTTTTGCTGCGCGCCTCTGGGCTTCCTGAAGCAATCGGGCGCCTTCCACGGCCAGTGCTGTGCGCTCTGCCGTAGCCTGCGCCATTGCGATTTCATCCTCCGTCCAGGTTCGACCAGGCTCAGCGGCACTCAATTTGAGGGTCCCAATCCTTGTTCCTCTTAATATGAGCGGAATCGCAAGGCTGTTGTGGTCAATGCCTTCCGTGGGTTTGAGGCTTTTTGCGTCAATGCCGTCATAAACAAATCCGCTGCCCGGTTGACTCTCGAAGAAGTTCTTCCATTGCTGTTCACTTAGTTGTATCGAGGCAGCATCAGCCAGTGCGAGCGCTTCCCGACTTTGCTGATACGACCGGGCGTTTTGAATCGCGATACCCACTTGATCTGCAAGAGTGGAAAGAATCTTAACATCCTCATCCGTAAAAGCATTTGTTTCACTGCTCTGGACATCCAGTGCTCCGATAATTTCCGATCCGACCCGAAGGGGAAGTGCCACCTCGGAGTGGGTGCCTGGGAGGTCCGGATTGTTGAAGAAAGCCGCATCCAGTCCAACGTCAAGGGCGATCCGGGGTTGACCGGTATTGGTCACCATGCCCACAATTCCAGTGCCCCCAACGCGCAGACGGTGATTGCGAGCCAGCATAATTTTTCCGCCTTCGCTGTTCGATGCCGTCAGGATCGCATATTCACGGTTGGTGTCGAGTAAAAAGATTCCAACATGATAAAAACCAAATTGATCGGAAATTGTCTGTGCAATTTGAGGAAGGAGTTCATCGAGCGTCTGGGTCGAGCTGATGGTGCGGGCAACACTTGCAATCGATTCAAATTGAGCAGCGCGCCGATTGATGCCTTCATTTGCCTTTTGAAGTTCCTGCGTCCGGTCGAATACACGTTTCTCCAGCCCGGCAAGCGTGTCGTTCAAGCGTTCGGCCATGCTGTTGAATGAATAGGCCAGGGTCCCGGTCTCGTCGAAAGTTTCGACTTTTGCCCGGGCGCCGAAATCACCCTGAGTAATGGATTCAGCCGTACGCGTCAAGCGGATCAGCGGGCCGGTAATGATTTGTCCGACCCAAAGACTGATCAAAATGGCCATGATCAAAAGTGCGAACAGGATGACGGCCAGCCCTTCGATGGCAGCCTCCTCCGTTCGCGTAATCTCCGCCTTGGTTGTCTTGAATTCCTCGGTAAATTCCGCCTCGGGAGCAATCACAGCCAGCCGGTAATTTGGCGTCGGCAGGGGAGCGTATGCAATGAAATTGCTCACATTTTTGATGTTGATCGTTGAAACGCCAGTCTGTCCATTGATGATTTTAGCAGTGACATCCTGAAGATCATACGGCCCCTTGGCCAGGATGGACAGCTTTGGGGATTGATTCATGGGAACTTCCTCAGGCTGGATCCCATAAAGTAAATATCCCTGCGCCGGCATGGCGAGAATGTGCCCCGCCTGATCGACCAGAAATGCATAGCCTGTATCGCCCAGCCGGATGTTTGCAATGGCCTGACTTAATTTTTCAAGTTGAAGATCCAAACCCATTACACCGATGAAATTATCTCGGACGTAAACCGGGATGGAGAGAGTTGTAATGAGCCCGTTTCCGGCGGGATCCTGATAGGCATCCGTCCACCTTGGTTCCCGTTGCGGATCATTTTCAGGAGTCGCAATTGTATAGAAATTCTGTTTGGTGGCATCGAAGTCCGCAGGGACGTTCTGGGCAAGATTAATATTTGGATAGTAGGTTGTTGCCCCATTTTTGCTGATGTAGTAGACTGCAACTACATCCGGGTGGGATTTAAGAAAATTCGGTGCGTAAAAATCCAGGTATGCGGTGGTATTGAGATCGACAAGGATATCTTCGCTGATCTGCATCGTTGAAGGCATAAAAATCGATGCAACGTCCGTGGGGGAATTGCCGTATTGACCAGTTGGCAATTGAAATAAACGTGTGTGTGAATCCCAGTATGTTCCCAGGCTCAAGGTGGCCTTTTGAGCTTCCAAACTTGCACGATTATCAGCCAGGATTGTCAGGTCTTTTAAAACAGCCGAGAAGAACTCATCGGTTTTTGAGACTTCGGCTTGAACAGCCCCGGATATATTAAGATTGATGTTTTCATTTGAGGCCGCCTCGTAGCGATCCGTAATCAATCCCACGGTAGTATTTGCACGATTCAACCCGAAAACCGTGATTGAGGATACAACCAGGCCGCCAGTAATCAGGATGCTTAGAGTGATCTTGATACGGAGACTTAGCCTGTTGAATTGGCGAAATGTGTAAATGATAAAAAAGACAGCAAAACCAACTACAATGAAGGGGGTGGTTTTTTCCAAACCGGGCACGCGCAGTCTGCCGTCTGGCAAGATGACGTAATCCAGCAAAAGAACCAGCACAGCCGACGCCAACCCGACAACCAATCCCGACGGTGCAAAGCGGCTGGGCATGGCCAAACCGGTGATTGCAACAGTCAAAATGAAGAGAGTTAGTGCCAACACAATCCCCAGGCCTTGAATAAAGAAGGGGATGGATATGAAGGTGATCGTGAAACTGGTGATGATGATCATCATGGCCAGGTTGGACCGGTCTCTGGGAACCAGGTAAAGAGCCAGTACAGCACCAAAGCTCGCAATGAACATGATCGCGGCGGCACTCAGAATCTGCCATGCATTATTCTGGAGTCCATAGAATACGAAAATGCCGATGCTGGGAATCGATGCAACGAGCAGCATAACGCTCAAGTTATAGGCATTACGAGCCACCGTGGCATCAACAACTTCCCTGTTGGCGGCAATGAAGTTTGAAGAGTTGGTTTGATTCATCTGACTATTCATGCCCGCTTCCAATCTCAACAGTAACCTGGGCGCCGCCGATCTGTGTGCCCAGTTCGCGAACCGCGGTTTTAAGGATCGCTTCAATTTCGGTTACAGCGCCGATTCTCGCGGAAATTTGCCCAATGGTTTGTTCGCGGGATGCGCGCCGTTGGGATTCTTCGAGGAGGGTTGAGTTTTCAAGTGCAAGAGCGACGCGTTCAGCGGTAGAGCGGACAATGTCGGACTCATCCGGACCCAGATCGGAACCCGCGGGCATCTTCACGTTGATTACGCCGATTATTTCTCCGCGGAGCTTTAAAGGCACAGCGATGGTTTTCCCGCCTTCCTGCTCTTGATGAGGCGAGGAAACAATTTCTCCTGTTTCCAGAGCCTTCACCAACTCGGTAGAAGCGAGTGGTTGTTCCAATGCGGATACACTTGCCCCGGAATATCTATAACCCAGGTGTATATCCGACTGGATATTTCTCTTCCAGGATTGCTGAATAACGCTGCCATATAAAATTTGACTTTCCGCCAGCGTTGCCTGAGTCTCGTTGTAAATGCGTGTATTTTGAATGGCGATGGCAACCTGATCGGCCAAAATGGAGAGGATGCCGATGGCGGTTTCATCGAATATGTTTGTTTTCTCTGTCTGGATGTCTATGACGCCGACAACTGTGTTGCCCACTTTTAGCGGCAGCGCGGCCTCGGAACCCTTAGTCAGTTGCTGGGACCCATCCGGCTGAAACCCAGTTTGAATATCATTTGTAATCCGGATAATACCGGACTTGGCTACGGATGGGACCAGACCTGCCCGGTCGGTTCTAAGTTGATGACCCTGCTCAAGTAGTTTTTTGCCGGCTTCGCTGTTTGCAGCCACCAGTATGGTAAATTCCTGTTCGTTGTCATTGAGATAAATTTTGACATGCTCATAATTGAATTTTTCCCCAATCACGTTCGCAATCGTTGGGAGGAGGGTGCTAATTTCACGTACATTGGCCACTGTACGCGCAAGCTGTGCTGAAGCCTCAAAATTTGAGGCACGGCGTTCGCTGATGCTTATCGCTTCAGTTAATTCTCTGGTTCGTTCCGAAATGCGATTCTCAAGGTTTTCCTTAAGAGTACGCAATTCCATAATGGCCTCGGCCTGCGCCATTTCATTGCGGCGGGATTCATTCAGGCTATCATCCAGGCGTGAGACCAAAAGTTGCAGCAAGGCAGAGACGGCAATTACCAGGACGGCGGCTATGAGCGCGTCAGTTATATCTGTTTTGTCGGCCATGGCTGAATTCGTGAAACCCATAATGTCTGAAAAGGCCACGATCTCGACGCCCAGAACCGCCAGGGGAGTGGCAAAGTACAGGGAGCGTTTCCTCAAAAGAAGGACGCTTACCACGATGACTGTCGGAAAACCCAACATCGACAAATCATGCAATCCATTGGCGCTGACAGCCGAAAATGTGACGGCAGTCACCAGGGCCGCTGGAACGATGATCTTTGCAAGTAATGGGGAACCGCGAAGCGTGAAAACAAGGGAGACGACCTCAAGGATTAGCGTCAGACCAAAGGCAATGCTGGAGGGCGTATTTTGGGAACTCTTAAAGAATATCCCGCTGATCAGCACGAGGATCGCGAAATTGGCGACAATCGAGAGAATGAGAATGTTGCGTGTCAATCTCAGAAATGAGGGATTGGCGTCTTCAGGGTCAGAGAACCACTTGGTCAACATGAAGGGTTGCACTCCATAAGGCTATGAGCCTTGTTTTTCATCTTTCTTTTGAATTTGGATGACAACTTCGGCTCCCGGCAGTACACGACCGATCTCTGAAACTGCGGCTTGCAGGATATTGTCGCGATTTGAATATGAACTTACTTTGGACGCAATTTCACCGATCACACGTTCTTTTTCGGCGGCCTTTCGGCTTTCTGCAAGCAGCCGCGCATTGTCCATGGATAGCGCTGCGCGTTCGAGTATGGCATTAATGATGTCCATCTCATCCTGATCTGCGACACGATCTCCTCTGGATTTGATGTTCAATAAACCGACGACTTCCCCTCTTAACTTCATGGGGATTGTCAATTGCGGGCCTTCACCAACCTCGGGAGCATTCTCTATCTGATAAATATTTCCAGAAAGAGATACTTCTTCTGCGCCCGTAATTTGGAGCGGCTCCTGTAAAAGACTGGCTTGTGTATTCTGCCTTTGGATTCCGGCGATTTTTTGAGACTTCGAGAACCTGGTCCACCCGGCACGAATATCCCGGCGATAGAGCGTCTCTGATTCAAGCAGGGCCTTCTGAGTCTCTTCGTATAAACGGGCATTGGCCATGGCAATCGATACCTGGTCGGCGAGGGTGGTGAGGATTTGAATATCCTCCTGTCCGAACGCATTAACCTTGTCACTTTGCACGTCCAGGATACCCATAATTTCGCTGCCTCCCCGGAAAAGTGGAAGGGCAATCTCGGAGCGGGTTTCGGGCAGATCCGGGTTGTTAAAATAAACCGCATCGGCGCCGGTATCCAAGGCAATACGGGGGGTGCCGCTCATTGACACGTTTCCCACAATGCCTTCCTGGCCGATTCTCAATTTATGATTTCGGGCAAGCATTCGTTTTCCTCCTTCACTGTTGGTTGCGGCCAGGACTGCATACTCCTTTTTGCCGTCGAGGAGGAAGATGCCGATATGATAAAAACCAAATTGCTCGTTGATTACCTGCGCAATGCGCGGGAGTAATTCCTGCAAATTCTGTGTCTCATTAATGCTGCGCGAAACCAGGGAGATGGCCTCAAATTGCTTTGCACGTCTGTCCACAGCAGTGTAGGCCAGTTCAAGATCCCTGGTGCGGGAGGCCACCTGACTTTCGAGCTGTTGGCTGAGCATCTCCAATTCATTAATCTTGCTGAACAAACCCGCCTCACTCAACTTCGCCCGGGTGTTGGTGGATCGCAGCAGGCTGGCTGCACTCTCCAGCACAATTGCGGAGACCACGATGGTGAAGATAAATATGATTAAGAGCTCGATCGGCTCTGCCGGTGTTGCCGGGGGGGGGAAGATGCCGGTAATATTTGCAAGATAAATCCCGATAGATATCAAAGAGGCGGTGATCGCAATGAATACGATACCGCGCCGTGGTAAAAGCAGAAACGCTAAAGCCAGAACAACAAAATTAATTAATATCGTTGCGCGACCCAGACCGCCTGTCATCAATGTGACACCATTGATGAGCAGCATGCTTAATGTAATGATTAAAACATTGATGATGCGGTGATGGCCCCGCTTGATGGCGGCCAGACAGCCGAGCCAAAAGATCGTTACAACAAAGGAGTTTGCGACAATCGCTATACGGAACAAGTCGGAAAGCGGAAACAGATATGTTAATAGCGCACTTGGAATTGAAATAATCGCCAGGAAAAGAGTAATATTAAATGTGGTCCCTGCCTCGCGGCTTTTTTCGGGATCATCTTGAAAAGTGGGCGGTTTGAAAAAATTACTCAACATTATGTCTACACCTTGATTGTGGAAACCAATTTAATCCTTTTTGGATGACGTGGTGCTGGTGTTGATTTGTAGAATGAGCTCGGAATCTCCAAGGATGCGCTCCAGTTCTTCCGCTGTGGCCAGCAATATATTCTCCATGTTCACTGCAGAGCCGATTCGGCTGGTCGCATCTGAAATGGCCCTTTCCTTGGTTGCACGCCTTTGACTTTCCTCAAGCAGCCGGGCGTTTTCCAGGGTTAGGGAAGCGCGGTTTGCAGCGGCCTGTGCAATTGCAATATCATTCTCGCTCCAGATATGATTAGGGTCTTCGTTCTCCAATCCGATAACACCGATAACTTGATTTAAGACGGTCAATGGCAAAAGCAGAGAATTGTTTGCGTCTCCGGTTTCTCGGGTAACTATTATTGGTTTTCCACTTTCCAGTTGTCGAAGCAGGTCTTTGGACAGATTTTGCGGAACCGGCTTGATTCGCAGACCGTCATATTCATATCCCGGCCGTTCCTTTTGATTAATTGCGGCTTTCCAGATTTGCCGCGTCTGGGAACGACTGGCGTTGGTTAGTTCTCGTAATGTACCCTCCACTTGACGAACAAGCTGTGCGTTTTCAACTGCAGCAGCCATCTGATCTGCCAGTAGACGAAGTGTGTTTGTTTCCCGTTCACCGAATGGAACTCCGGCACCCGCATGAATATCGAGGGCTCCAATCGTAATGTTGCGGATATGCAAAGGCAAAAGAGCCTCAGATACGGTATCAGGAAGCAATGGATTGCGAGGGAGAAATTTGTCTTTGCCGGCATCCGGGGAAAAATAAACGTTTCCGGACCGCAAGGCAGTGGCAAGGGGATCCATTCCATCGATTCGAAATTTTATGTTCTGGCTCAGCATTTGCTCGGAGGCAATGCCGCTTGCAGCCTGCAGGTGGGCGTACTCATTTCGGTCGTCAACAATAAATATTCCCACGTGATAATAGTTTAGGCGTTCGCGGATTAAATTCGTTGAAACCTTCAGAAGCGTATCCAGATCGCGAATAATGGATATTTCCCGTGCAACTTCTGCGATGGTCTCCAGTTCCAGGTTGCTTTTTTGCAGATCTTTTGTGCGCTCACCAATACGTTCTTCCAGCCCGGCCAGGGTTGTTTGAAGCTGGCTCGTCATTGAATTAAATGCTGATGCAAGAATTCCGATCTCATCAGATGTTCTGACTTCCGCCCGTGCACTTAAGTCTCCCTGAGATATGGAGTTGGCGGTATTTGTGAGTGAGATAATTGGGCCAGCCAGACTTCTGGCGACCAATGCCGCGAGGAGGGTGATAAAAATGGATGTGCTGATTACAAGAATAATATTTGTACGGATTTGTTGTTGTACATCTGCCAAAAAAATAGAAGTTGGTCTGGTGTAGGCTACCGTCCATGGTTTTGTCTTTAAAAGGGCAACGGCGACGGTGTCGTCTCCGGGGATATTTGGGGTGATATCCACGCGGAAAAACGGTTTTTCCTCGGCGGTGTCAAGTGCGTTATCAAATTCAACAAAATTTGTGGATTGTTTTTCCCTTGGAATATCCAAAAAGCGCTTGGTGTCTATCGCCAGCAAATAATCAACCTGATTGAGTGGCGTAATAGATTTTTGGATCAGACTCGGATTTTGACTGTCGGCCATGCGAATGTGAAATTCGTCAAGCAGAAGGATCAGAGTGTCTGTGGTGGGTCCCACGCTTTTGGAGATGACATCCTGGAGGACGGCTGATTTGTATTTAACCCGAAGAATTCCGATGAATCCACCGCGGTCGTCAATGACCTTGTTTGCAAAAGTCAGCGTGGGTGTGCTGTTATCGGAATATGTTACTGCGGTGACAATGGGTTGGTTGTTGAATTGAACTTGAGGAAAATAGGCCTCGCTCGATTCGTTTTTCCGGATATTGCTGCTTACACTGTCGAGCAGTACGTTTCCATTGGTGTCAATCAACGCGTATGAAATGATATTCTCGTCGCCTTTTTGGCTTAACTTGTTGAGCAGGTCCAGGGCCCGCGTTTCCGTTGGGCCCGGCCTTGAGTATATGGAAAGGGTAAGATAGGTTTTGAAGTCTACAAATTGTGATTCTATGTCTACGGAGTCCAGGGTCGCCTGGATGAAGTTGTCCAGGCTGTTGGCAGTCTGCAGGGCATTTGATTTAAGTGAAATCTCCGCGCCATTGGTTAATGCCTGTCGCGTTTGCAGAATATCACGGGTCGCAATGAGGATCAGGGGAACAAGAGAGATGAACAAAACAAATAAAACCAGCCGCGTTTGTAGCGTGAGGCTGTTTCTGCCGACTCGGGGATTTTGCGCTGGTTCCATTCTACTTTGACTCATATTAACCTTTTAATTGCAGTGTGGGCCTAAATTTCGACGCTCTGGTCGGATTGATGCTGATTTAGGTCCCCTTCCGGGGTTCCTAATTGAATAAAAGATCGGGTGGCACCGAGTGCCTGGCCGAGCTCCTGGATGGTGGTCTGAAGAATTCTGTCAAAATCAGTGGATGCACCGATTTGGGAGGTGACTCTTGCTATTGTCTCCTCCTGGTTGGCCCGGCGCACGGTATCTTCAAAAAGGCGGGCGTTTTCAAGGGCAAACCCCGCACGATCAGAAATGGCCTGCAACATCGCCACCTCGTTTTCAGTCCACCGACGATTGGGTTCGGCCGCTTCAATATGAATAACACCGATGGTCTGTTCTCTGAATTTTACGGGAATTGCCAGGGTCGCCGGTTTACCCGCGGTGGGCTGTGTCACAATCACACTTTCGCCGGATGCGATTGCCTGATTAACTGTAACATTGGTTGTGGGGGGGGCATATGAAATTGTCCCATCCGGAAGATACGAATATCCGCCTTGTATGGTGCGGTCCAAACGCCGGCTTCCGCGTTGCGCCGATTTTTGTGACTGATATCCAGCTCCGCCTTGTTCGACGGACAATACGTTATTTATGACGATTGCAAGTTGGTTTGCAAGGGTAATTAGCAAACTTTCATCATCTTCATTGAAAGCTGAAGATTTGTTACTTTGCACATCCAATACGCCGATCGTTGTGGGGCCGTAGCGGAGAGGCAGTGCAATTTCGGAACGAGTCTCGGGCAGGTCGGGATTGTTGAAAAATACAGCATCTGTACCGGTATCAAGAGCGATGCGGGGGCGGCCGCTTTGGGAAACGTATCCTACAATTCCCGTCCCGCCGACTTTTAGTTGATGACGGCGTTCCAGCATTCGCTGTCCGCCTGGGGAATTGGTTGCGCGCAAAACCGCATATTCCTGAGTTTCATCGAGCAGGAATATGCCAACGTGATAAAAACTGAGTTTTTCACTAATGGATCGGGCAATGCGATTTAAAAGCTCGCGAGGTTCCTGGTCCACATTAGAGGAGATTTCCTGTGATATTTCAGATACGACTTGAAAGCGCGTAGCCCGCTCGCCCGCCCGCCGGTTTGCCACTTCCAGGTCCACGGTACGATCCCCGATTCGTTTTTCCAGATTGACAGTAAGCTCTGCAAGGTTGCGGTTCGTCTCGGTAAGGCTTTTTAACTGTTCCCTGTCCACGTTTTCGCGAAGCACCTGAATACCATACAAAATTATCCCGATTGCCAGAACCACTCCGCCTGTTCGGCCCATGCTTTCCGTTTCCAAAATGGGTGCGTTCGAATAAAGCGGCGCGGTAAATGTAGCAATCGTTGAAAGGGCAATCAGTCCCAAAAAACCTCTTTGCGATAGAAGTACGCTTGAGATTATGAGGGCAACGTGAACGGTTGTGACAATTGAGGATTCGATGGAACTTGCCGTTCCCTGGAAGATCCGCAGATAGCCGATTGCAGTGAATGCGTAACTGAAGATGTAACTGCCCAAACGGTAATAGACGGTTCGGCTTAGGAGATAAGACACCAGACATATGGCACCCAGTGTGAGGAAAACCCCGATTGATCTCGGTCCTGATACGATCGCGATGACAAAAAGAAACGTCAATAATAATGTAAGGATTGAGAGTAATTGTGCCCGGCGAAACTCACCGATGGATTTTATTTCACTGTCAGGCTGGATAAGCGTAGCCCAAACACGCCTTGCCTGCTGGAGAAAGGCTTGCCACTGACTGTTTTCAGGTGTTTGCTTTTGTAACATATCTACTCTTTTATCCTTGAGCTGCCGACCCGTTTCATGGTTCTTGATCTTTAATCTGGGTCGGTTGGATATTATCAGAATTCAATAACTGGAAAGTGACCGTTGCATTGCCGAGAGCCTGACCAAGTTCTTGTACAGTTTCACGCACGATCGTATCGGTGTTTGAAACGGCACTGATGCGGGCGGAAATATCCGAAATAAGCGACTCTCTTGCCCCTCGTTGTTGCGATTCACGATACAGGCGGGCGCTCTCAAGAGCGCCGCTTAACTGGTCGGACAATGTCTGCGCCAGGTTGGTTTCCTCCTGGGTCCAGGCTTCTGATATCTCATTTTTCTTGAGGCGTATCGCTCCAATAGCCTGGCCGCGCACTTTGATTGGCAGGCTAATGGTGAGCTTGTCTTCCCCAATGACAAGATTGCCAGATTCAAATGCTGTCGCAAGAGCCGGCTCCATTTTTTCTGCATTTGTTTGAATCGTAGCGGGAGGGGTGGCAACAAAACCAATCCGTGGCTGGCTCCGGAGAATTTTGCTCCAGGCCTCACGGCTGATTTCGCCGTAGGTGGTGCGGGAGGCTTCCAGGGCTTTTGCGGTTTGGTCGTATAGGTTTGCATTTTGAATGGCAATCGCAAGTTGTTCGGCCAAAATTTGGAGCGTGGAACTGTCTTCTTCTGAAAAAGCTTGTGATTCGGTACTTTGCACATCCAGTGCGCCGAGCATTTGCCCGCCGACAACAAGGGGCAGTGTTACTTCAGACCTGGTCTGCGGCAGATCGGGGTTATTGAAGAAGTAGGCATCCTTACCTACATCCAACGCGATGCGCGCCTTGGCGTTTTCGGTGACATATCCCACCAGGCCGGTCTCGCCAATTTTCAGGCGATGTTTCTTCGCCAAGAGACGCTGGCCGCCCTCGCTGTTGGTTGCGACCAGAATGGCATATTCTTTTCTTTCATCCACCAGAAAAATGCCTACATGATAGTACCCAAAATATTCGTGAATCAAATATGTTGTTTGTTCCAAAAGCTCGGAAAGGTTGCGAAAAGAGGTGATGGCCTTTCCTACGTCAGAGACTGCCTTTAATAGAATTCTTCGCCGTTCGATCTCGCCGGTGCGCTCAGCCAGTCCGCGTTCAAAGTTTGCAAAGGTGTGAGCAAGGCCGGCAGTGATTTGATTGAAGATTGCCGAGAGATCCTCCAGCTCATCACGCGTTTCGATTTTGATTGGCTCAATATCCTGACCTTTGATCAAATTAAGTTGGTCAGGTGAGAAGCGGCTGACATGTGCAGCCAGGCGCCGGAGAGGTTCGGTAAAAGTGCGGGTGTAGAGATAGAGCAGGATGGCGAATGCAACTACAACCAGAGAGACATAGACAATGATCCTGCCTTGAAGCTGGGATGCCTTGGCAAGCAACTCATTCTGCGGGAATGCCAGCCCCAGCGACCAGCCAGTATCCAGGCCAATCGGGGCATAGGCCACAAACACCGGATTTCGATTGGCGTCCACAGTTTGAGCGAAGCCTGTTTCCCCTTTAACCATTGAAGCAATCATCCCGCCCCAGTCGGTTGTTTGGGATGGGTTGAGAATGGTCTGCAGAATGGATGTCTCACCGGCGCCGGCCGGAATGGATTGAGGCAGGGAAGACATCGAATCTTCCATGACCTTGAAGTTGCCTCCGTTGCTGCCGATCCCCAGAATTACCCCTTGCGGATCCAGCAAAAAGGCATATCCATTCTGCCCCAAGCTAATTCCATTGATAATGTCCTGGGTCTGGGAAAATGGAATATCCGCCCTTGCCACTCCTTTGAACAGCCCTGACTCGTCATAGAATGGCGCACTCCAGGTGACCAACCAGATCCCATCCTCCTCATCATAATAAGGAGACGATAGTACAGGTGTCTGATTCGTTTTTGGCAGGGTGTACCACTCCCGTTGCAGATAGTCATATTCCGGGTTGCCAAACTGTGTAAACTTGAAATCTATGCCGGATGTTCTGCTGAAATAGGGCGACCAATAATAAATATCTGGTTTGAACTGATAGGGTTCGTATGCGATCGCGGAACCGAAGATCTGTTCGTTATGTTTGAGGGTATTTTTGATTGCTCTCAGAACTGCGGATTCGTCGTGGGCAACAGCTTCTGCGGAGGTCGCCAAGTCAACGGATGCGGTTCTTGTCCAGATCAAATTGGAACGAATTAGCTGGACTTTCGAATCTACCTGGGCGATCAGTTCCCCTTGTAAGGTATCAATCAATGCTGTCTGGGTCGCTCGGATGGTTAAAACTGTTGATATCAGGAAGGCAACCAGCAGGATGAGAATAACGGCCATGGGCAGTTTGAGCCTCAGGCTCAAACCACGTCTGATATTCCCGCTCCCAAGTGGGATGGGCGGTATATCCGATGGGCTTTGGGTGGCGGGCAAACTCATTTCAAATTCCTCTCGCTAACCTGATAATGGCAATGACCATGTCGAAAATAAACCTCTTAATCCTGCATCGTAAGTATTATGGAGCCCACGGTTCGTGATTACCCGCGAAGCCGGAGAGACCCTGTATGTTTGCTGGCAGATGTGGCGTCGGCCTGCGGTGAGCCAATACTGATCTCCGCTTCTTTCAGGTCGAAAATCCTGCGCAGCTCTGTTGTTGCTGTTCGAATAACAGACTCTACATCCAGAGTTTCCCGGACACGAGTGGAGATACTTGCGATCATCTGATCCCGCAGCGCGCTCTTTTGTGCTTCATCCACAAGGCGACTGTTTTCCAGTGCCAGTGAAACTTGTTCTGCTATTTTTTCGACCAATCCCCGTTCACGGTCTGACCAGTTGGTGAACTCGCCTTTTCTTTTTAATTTGATTGCCCCTATGGTCTGGCCGTTCAGGATTAAAGGCACCTTTAATCCGTCACTGTAATCCTGCCGCAAGGCGGAAAAAACGGGACGAACGCCAGCGGGCGTATACTGATAGGCTGGTTTGTTTCTGGTTGTTAATTTGGCCCAGGTTTCGCGGGTTTCAAATGAAGTGCCGAGATTAAGTTGATTTAATAGGTTTTTTGTCTCATTGATCAGGCGGGCATTATCGAAGGAAATTGCGATTAGATCGGACAACGTCTGCAATATCTCCGCGTTCTGTTGGTTGAATCCCAGAAGCTGATCAGAATGCATGTCCAGCAGGCCGATGACACTTCCACGGACAGCGAGCGGCATGGTCATTCTGGAGCGGGTAAGTGGAAAATTGGGGTCCCGAATGAAGCCATAAATATCTGCGTCGGAAGTAATCACCGCCCGATTTTGTTCAACGGCTTGATTGAAAATATTCCTTCTGTCTGCTTCGATACGAAAACCTTGACCGATGAGCTGCTTTCCGGTCAGGGATGATGACGCTTGCAGAAATGCGGTTCTTTTTTGTTCGTCAAGAATATATAGTCCAACATGATAGTATTCAAATTTCTCGGAAGTGAGCCTGGTGGCTGTTTCCATCAATTCAGAAATATCCTGTATCTCTGCTATTGTTCTGGCCACGATGGTCGAAATCCTGAGCTGGGCGGTTTGCGCTTCCAATTCCTCTGTCCGTTCACGAACCCTGTCTTCGAGTTGGGCCCGTTCGGCTGTTAGGGCGCCAAAACTATGCTGCATCTGACTGAGTATGTGTGCAAACTCCCGCTTAAACAGGTTGATCGCGACAATGATTATTCCGGCCACGACGGTAAAATCTACCCCATATGCAACCCAATCCACCAGGTTGGTGGCAGGCACATTTGGATCCTTGAATTGGTAAGATCCGGCTTGCTGTAATGTCGCGATAAAGGCAAACCCTAGGATACTGATCAGCAGGGCAAAGACATCCACCCGCTCATCGAAAAGCAAGCCGGTCAGTGTGACAAAAAGGATGAAAAAGATGCTTCCGTCCAGCCAGGGGCCCCAGGCCAGAATTGAATTGATTCCAATGGCATAAACCATTAAAGTTAGAGCAAATGCCCGAATATTGTAGGTGATTGGCAGAAACGTCACTGCGAGCAACAGCAGATACAGGCTGATAAACAATATCTTGTCAGTATTCGTGGCTGTTCCGAATGAGATCGTGATCAAACCCACACCAAGCACGCAGGCGATCCGCAGGGTGACTAGTAGAAATCCTTCCCGCCAGGATTTATAGTCAAAGACATCTGACCCCGAGGCCTTTGGGGCTGGGGATTGAAGGAAGGGAAGCCTATTCATTTTCATCATCCATTGAAACTTCGATCACCACTTCTGCTGCTTCCAGCGTACGGCCCAGCTCGCGAACCGTAGTCTGAAGGATACTTTCCATGTTCTTGGATGCCCAGATCTTGGCAATGATTTCGTTTGCAAGTTTCTCGCGCGAGGCAAGCGATTGACTCTCTTCAACCAAGCGTGCATTTTCCAGGGCAAGGGTGGCTTGTGCGGCAATCGCCTCTACCAGGTTTCTTTGCTCTGCTGTCCAATCTGTTGAGCCTGCCAGTTGGATCTCTCCAATGATCTGGTCTCGTAAGGCCAGATGCACTGAGATTTCCTTGTCATTTTCAAAATCTGCCTCACCCAGGGTGTACTCCAGGTCCTTTTCTGAAGTTAAAGATCCCCAGGCTTTTTCCAGATATTGTCTTTGCGTGGCCCGCATTTCCGTCAAGCTTTGTTGCGCCTCTTCATATAAACGTGAATTTTCAAGAGAAATGGCTATTTCGTTGGCCATGTTTTGAAAAGCATCAATGTCTTGAACAGAGAAGGCGTTTTCCCTGGTGGAATGCATTTCCAGTGCGCCAATGACCCGCTCACGAATCACAAGCGGTAAAACGATCTGGGAGCGGGTGTAAGGCAGCAGGGGATTATCGAAACGAACCGGTTCACCGCGATCCTCCTGAACGATTCGTGCCTGTTTGGTTCGTAAGGCAACCGCCACCGTGCTTTTCCCATTCACATCCAAATGGTGCCTGTTTTCATGCAAGACGCGGCCGGCCTCGCCCGTCGCGGCTCTGAGTTCCGCCCATTGCCCGGATGCATCGAGGAGAAAGAAGGCGGTGTAGTAGCAGTCGAAATCCTTTTCAATTAATTGCGCTGCCCGTGGCAATAATTCACCGGGATCGAGGATCGCGTTGATGGTTCGCCCAACCTCATTTACCTTGCGAAGTTGAACGGTGCGCTCAAACACCTTGTTTTCAAGGTTTTTTCGTTCATCACTCAAAGTATTGATCGACGCATCCACGAGTTTTTGAGCTTCAAGAAACTCCCGCTCCAGACGTTGGAAGCCAAGAACGATGACTGAACCAAACATGATGATCACTGCACCTGCGCTGATCCAATCGAGAATGGTCGAGGGGGCGGCGTTGGGATTGATGGGGCTGATCAGCCCGTTGAGCATGAGCCAGCCGGCAATGATGAATGTCACGATATTCAGGATGATGGCGAAAATTCCGGTACGCGGCGAGAGCAATATGGTTGCAAAGACCACGGTAGCCAAAAAGAAAAAGAGGCCGTCCCCGAGGATTCCCAGTGTCAGTAGTTCGCTTATACCGAGCACGAAGATATTGACTAGCACCACCCGCATTCGTACCAAATAGGAAAAACGGGCCACTGTCACCAGGCCGGTCAACAGGTAGGTGGCAATGAATACTCCGCTGATCACAGGACTGTATGAACTATTGACCGCCGGAATGAGCGCAACACCGCCGAATACAAGCAAACCCAAAAGAAGTGGAAGCGCGAAGCCTTCGCGCCAGTTCTTGTATAGAAGGCGCGTGGCTCTTTCAGGGCTTGTCAATTGATCGGTGGAATTATTAATATCCATTATTCATTTACTTCCTGATCCGAATCTTTGATTGGATTGACCCGAATATTGGCATATCGGGCCCCGGTTACCCTCGTGATCTCGCTGGCGGCTGTCATGAGAATGGATTGAATATCAGTTGATCTGCGAATCTTACTGGTCACATCGTAAATAACACGCTCTTTTTCCGCCTGGACACGAATTTGCTCCAACAGGCGTGCATTTGCAATGATGGCTGCCAGGCTCCCGCCAAGCGTCCCAAGCATTTCCTCATCATTTTGCGTATAGGCATCAACTTGTTCACTTTCGACATTTAATATGCCCAATAATTCGTTACGGTAAATAAGGGGAATTGCAAGTTCAGAACGTGTATTGGCACTTACCTGAATATATCTACTATCTTCAGTCACATCTCTTACGCGTAACGGCCGGAGATGGCTAGCTGACCATCCGGTAATTCCGCTTCCAATGGGTATTTGCAGGGTGGTAATATCCTCGGCGTATCCGGTGGATGCTTTAACGTCGAGAACCTTTTTCTCTCGATCTGCCAAAAGGATGGTGACGCGGTCTCCCCCCAAAGTGACCTGTAAACCATTCACGGCGATTTCCATCGCTTCTTCGAGAGTTGTGCCTGAAGACGCGGTCGTCGTAATGTGGTGGAGCAGCCGGTGCTGAGATAAATGTTCCTGGGTTTCTGCAAAAAGTTCGGTATTGACCACGGCAACTGCAAGTTGATCGGCAAGGATTTGCAAACTTCGCAGATTATCTTCGGAGAAGCCATAAGGCCTTGTGCTTTGCACATCAAGCGCGCCAAGAATGCGCTCGCCAAGCTTTAATGGAATAGCAGCCTCGGAGCGGGTGTCAGGTAGCAGGGGATTGGCGTAGTAGGTGGCGTCTTTTGTGGTGTCATTTACGACAAGCGCTTCACCCTTGCTGGTTACAAACCCGACGATGGATTTTGAACCAACGCCGATTTTATAACCTGCACGTTTCATCTGTGCCCCGGCTTCGCCTGTGGCCTCCCGGATCACGGCGAATTCGCGCGGCAGATCATGCAGGAATATCGACGCATGATAAAACGAAAACCGTTCACGGATGAAATTAACGGCTTTGATTAATAATTCATCCAGATTAAGCGAACCGCTAATGTCCCGGGCGATTTCCGCCGCCGTTTCCAGTTGAACTGCCCGTCGCTGACTTTCATCCAAAAGCTTTACATTATTCAGAACACCGGCAACCTGATTGGTGATTGAAGTGAAGAGACCAAGGTCGTTTTCGGTGAATGCATGTTCCTTTTCCAGATCCTGGATGATCAATGCGCCGATCGGTTGGTCCTGGATCATCATTGGCACACCCATCCAGGAACGCGCCGGTTTGCCAGAAAGTTTGGCGCCAAGGGCCGCAGCTTTGTGTTCAGTGTCCTCGACGAGCATTAACGGTTGGTGGGTTCGAAGCAGAATGGATGTCAACCCTTCCCCGAGCGGAAACGATTCGATTGAGCTTATTGTTTCATTCTCGTAACTGAAGGGAATGCTGATGGTGTTGTTTTTCTCGTCGTACAGGGCGACGATCATGCTGTATTTACCGATGATCTGGTGTATTTTGTCAAGCAGTGACTTGAAAAATGCCTGAACATCGGATGTTGAAGCGATCAATTCGTTGATGCTGGCAAGCGCTTCCACTTCGTGCAGGCGTTTTTGGGTTTGATAAGCTGTATCTGCCTTTTCCAGGGCAATGGAGGCCAGGCTGGCAAAGTCCACGTAGGTTTGAATTGTTGTTTCTGAAAGAATCTGTTTTTGCGCGCCGACCATGAGAACCGCAGCCAGATTGCCATGTTTTTTCACGGGCAGGAAAGCTGCGCTATTCAACTCAAGTTTGCTTGATATTTCCGCGAAGATTTTTGGAAAATTGTCTTTTAAAGGAGGGACAATGACCGGGCCGGATAAAAGGAAATCATTCAGGTTATCGGGGTTTATTTCAAGGGAGGTCGGGAGCTCACTGAATACCGGAATGTTCCCAACCGAATTTGAGAAATGGCTGACTGTAAGATAGCTTTCATTCTGGCGGAACAGAATGATGGGGTGGGGGGCCTCTTTAAGGATTTGTCCGATATAGTTGAGGACTTCGACTTCGCTATTGGCACTGGCAATCAAACTGCTCGACCGATATAGCCGTTCAAGCTCCTTGAAAGCCATTTGACCTGATTCAGCTGGTTCCATTGCGACCTACCTTCTCATCAATTTCATGCTTGATGATTTTGAGTTGTTTGGTGAGCAGGTCTTTTGACTCTGTAATTGCAGGCTCTTTTGCCGGTGATTGCGCGCGGATATACGCCGCCCCTGCCATGGAGGCCAGAGGGATAAAAAATAAGAGCATGCTGACAAGTGTACCTGTTAGACTGCCCTTATTTTTTTTGTGCGTGCGAGCAAGTGCGGGCGTCGCTGTCATTGGCGTTGAAGACTAATTAAATTCCCAGACGGGTTCTCCATTTAAGATTCTGCGAATCTGGTCCGGAAATCGGTCAGGATCAAGGGGCTTGCCCAAAAAGCCATCGAATCCTGAATCCTGGGCCTTTTTCATTTGTTCGACACTTGCTTCAGCGGTGACTGCGACAATCGGTACCGTTTTGAAACGTTCCGATGCGCGTATTTTTTTCAGGGCGCCATAGCCGTCTTCGTATGGCAGGCGGATGTCCATAAGGATTAGATCAAGTCTGGGAAGTGTGTCCGCGTACTCAACGACTTCATATCCTGATGTCTTCCATTCGCAATGGATGCCCAGATATCCGAGCATGCGTGCGATCAATACGAAGTTTGAAACATTATCTTCCACCACCAAAACAGCGGCGTCTTTGGGAATGTTTGGTTTCTTGATGGGTTGGGTGTCCGAAACGGCGGGAATTTGGTCAGACATTGTTTCTCCTTGTCATAAATCGCTCGATTTGCTGGCCAAGTGTGTCGATGTCGATCGGTTTTTGAATATAGCCATCACAACCTGCTTCCAGGGACTTTTCGCGATCTCCGCGCATTACATTGGCTGTAACCGCTATTATTGGAATTTTCGCATATTTTTGAATTGACTTGATCTTTGCCGTTAGGGTGTAGCCGTCCATGTCGGGCATGTTGATATCCATCAGGATCAGGTCAATATTGCTGTTTTCAAGCTCAAGTTTTTCGACCGCCTGATGGGCATTGGTGGCTTCCACCATCAAATACCCTTCGGCTCCCAAGACCCTGCGCATCAGGGACCTATTATCCGAATTGTCTTCAACGTATAGAATTGTCCCTTTTTCAGTTTCTGGCATCATAAGACTTTCTCCGAACTGAATTCTACTCTTAAGCCCAAAATATCGACATAACAGCAACCTTACAAATCAATGAACAAATAATCGAGGCCAGTCGCGCCTCGATTTCTTGGAGCGGGTGATGGGATTCGAACCCACGATATCATGCTTGGGAAGCATGCGTTCTACCACTGAACTACACCCGCTTGGGTGAACTTTTTCATTATAAGCTACGTGGAAAAGGCATGTCAAGTCTGACGAGAATCACGCATCAATCTTGACCCGATCACTGCCTCCTTTTAAGGAGTTGATTTGTCAGTTCGAGAATTGCCGCCCCGGCTTCGCCCTCGGGTTTTGCCTCCTTGAGGTACATCAATGCCTTTTGAGTCTCCTTTTCCGACATTTCCTCGGCAAATTTCCTCGCGCCTTCAGATTCGAGTTGTGCTGCAGTTTCAACTACGTCCTTGGCGGTGATCGGACCCGAATTCCATCTCTCGGCAAATTTGCCTTTTTTGCCCAGGGCGAACAGCACCGGGAGGGAATTTTTTCCTTCGACAAGATCGCTCGCGGCGGACTTGCCGGTCAGGGCTTCGTCTCCCCAGATGCCAAGGACATCGTCCTGAACTTGAAATGCCTGTCCCAGGTGGAAGCCAAATGATTTGAAAGTATCCTGTTGAGCTTTCTCTGCGCCACCCAACAATGCTCCAATCTGTGTGCAGGCGGAAAGCAGGGCGGAAGTCTTGCCGCCGATCATGGGCCAGTAATCTTCGAGCTGGAGATCGGTTCGCTCTTCATAAGACATATCCAAAAATTGCCCGCGGGTCAGATCCAGGCAGGTGTTGTTAAGAATGCCTGCCGCTTTGACTACGATATCGGCCGGATATTCTTTTGACAGGTCAACGATGGCCTGATTTGCAATTACAAAAAGAGCGTCGCCTGCATTGATTGCCATGGGTTCACCCCATAAGGACCATACCGTAGGACGGCCGCGTCTTTTATCAGAATTATCCTGGATATCATCATGGACCAGCGAAAAATTATGCACCAGTTCGATTGCAGCGGCGGCGGGTTTTGCGCGTAGCCAATTAGCATTATCTTTATTTTTACTGTTAATAGAAGCAACAGTCAATAACACAAGAAGTGGCCGTATCCGCTTTCCAGTAGCAAGTGGACCAGCACCGGCGCCTGTCCACCCCATATGATAGGTGAGCATTTCATGAAATTGATTGGTCCTCGGATCATCCAGACGCGCGATCTGGAGTTTCAATTCATCTTCAATCACTTCAAGCATGGTTTGTTGAATAGGCATGATTATTTTCCTGTCTTAAATAAAATGGTGTTTAATTCTTCCCTTAGTTGTGCGGGAGATTTGAATAAGATTGTGGCAAAACCCAGCTTTCGGGCAGTTTCAATATTTGCGGAGGAGTCGTCGATGAACAGGCACTCTGCCGCGATTCGGTTAATTCTTTTCAATGTCAGTAAATAGATATTCGGATCAGGTTTGATCATGTTGTATTCACCGGAAATGATCAGGTCGGAAAATATCCTGCCCAGAAAGGGATATTTTGTTTTCATAAGCGGAAATTTTTCGGCCGAAAAATTACTCAGCAAATATAGTTCATATCCGGCTTTCTGCAATTCAACTGCTATCTCGAGAGTTTCCTCCGATACGTCGGTGATGCTCTCCTCCCAGAAGGTGTCATATGCCCTGATTGGTTCTGTATATTGCGGAAATTTTGCGGTTAACTCCCGTACGCCCTCTTGAAACGGTCTGCCTGCATCCAGGCATGCATTCCATTCTGCAAAGCCGATCTCCATCAGGAAAGAGCTGACAGCATCGGCTGTGGGGAAGAAGCGGCGAAAAAGGGCGTAAACATCCCATTTAACCAGAACATTCCCGAAGTCAAAAATAACCGCATTGATCACCTGATCCATCGCCACATATTTTATCTTATCGTCATCATCTGTGGCGATCTCAAAATGAGCGGTATAATCCCGGACTTGAAATTTATTTTGAGTCTGGAGAATCCATTTTGAGTCGTGTAATCAACCCTGATTCTGTTGGCAAGGAACGCACCCGTTTGACGAAATCCATCGTTCTGTGCATTCGCGAGTTGGCGAAACAAACGAATGTGACACCTGAGGCAAAAGACCTGGCCGCATATATTGCTCTTGCTTTACAGGCCATCTCGGATGGAATTGACACCTCTGTGGCAGCCTGGGAGAAGCGTGACTATTGGGTAAAAGCCGATAAATTTCGTATGGAATGGCTTTGGGCAGGCCAACTGGCCGCAAAAATGAAAACAGCCGTTTTAACTGATGATTGGGCTGTGATTGCAATGCTGATGCCCCAAATTGCCGCCAAATTTGGAAAAACCGAGGTTTCCGACAATCACAGGCTTGGAAAGCCGTGGGTTGGCGCATATACCCTGCTGGCATTTCATCGGAAAATATAAAGCAACACAAAGAAAATGCCCCGCATAGTGCGGGGCATTTTCTTTGTGTTGCGTAGGGTTAGCTTTGCAATTTCTTCAAATGCAATTTGGTGCCATTCAACAGCTCGATCATCATTTCACGAATATGTTTATTCAGATAATGATTTTCGAGCGTCGAGAGCGGAAGAAAGCGCGCACCTGCCACCACATGAATGCAGTTCGCGGAGCCGCACAAACAGATGAATGGCGCCGCCATTTCCCATTCAGTTGCCGGATAGAAAAAAGACAGCTCCTCGCCTTTTTCTATATCCCGGCGGGCGATCATCAACATGCGTTCGGTGTCGAGCACGACATTCGGATCACAGGAATGATTTAGCGCTGCAAGTTTGCCTACATGGGTGTGCTTGTCTTTTGCGATCTGGACGGTAAATCTGTTTGGCTTGTCCATGATGTTCTCGCTTGGCATACTGCAGATCACATCCCCTTTTTTGTACGATTGTTTTGTGATGAGGGTTCTAAATTTATTTTCTGTTTTAATCGCAAGTGTTTCCATTACTGCAACCATATTTTTAAATCTCCTTTGATTACGATATACATATCGTAAATATATTCTTTAGTATAGCAACAATGGAATTAATTACAAGGGTTAAATAGAGGTTTCGAAAAATTTTAAGGTTACATGGAGGCACTCAAAAATATTTTTGAATGCCTCCATGTAGATTTCCTGTGTGGAATTTGCCGCCTGTGTGGTTGAAGTAAAACAATATCTTAAAGCAATGCCAGCTGCAGGGCTGGCTTACGCCCGTCAAGCAATATGTATGGAGCGGCACGTTCAGCGATTACTCCAAGTTTCTTGAGTGAGGAAAGGTCGCGAAGCCGGCTGTTTCTCCGTACGGAGATAATTGCGTCCGCACCTTTTAATCCGATCCCCGGTATGCGAATAAGCTGGTGCTTGTCAGCCTTGTTCAGCTCAATCGGATTTTCACCAAAATACATTTCCGCCCAGGCCTGCTTTGGATCTGTATGCAGAGGCAGATTGTTGGTCTTGTTCATAAAAGGTAATTCCTCCAAATCAAAGCCGTAATCGCGCAGGAGGAAGGATGCCTGATACAGCCGATGTTCACGGACCGGATCCACCGCAGGTTTATTTTCAAGGGGAGTGTTTCGAATGGGATGAAATGCGGAGAAATATGCCCGCTTCAGACCAACATTCCTGTTCAACCAATTTGTGAGAGCCAGCAATTCGAGGTCACTCTCATCGGAGCCGCCAGCCACGAATTGAGTTACGGTGGACGGCCAGCGGCCGCTCCAAAATTTGTATGAAGGAACGGTCCTGCGGATTTCTTCCACCCATTTCAATGGGCGCAGCAATTCCTCGAAAAAAATTTTATGGGGGGCAAGTTTGGCCAGCCTTTCAGTGCTGGGTGCTTCCAGGTTGACCGAGACGCGATCCGCGAGCTGCATGGCACGGTAGACCTGCTGCTTTTCGGCACCCGGCATGATCTTTAGATGCAGATACCCCAGGTAATGATGCTTCCTGCGAAGGATCTCCGCTGTGTCGAGCAGTTTATCCTGGGTCCGGACACCTCCGCCGGCGATGCCTGAGCTAAGGAAAACGCCCTCGGCCATCCCGTTTTGATTAAGTTTATTAAATAATCCTGCAAATTCATCCGGCTTGAAGGTCGCTCGTCGAAAGTCGCGCCCGGCACGAAACGGACAATAAAAACAATCTCTTTCACAAGCTGACGAAAGCAGGGTTTTCAAGAGCAACATTTTTCGTCCACCTGGGAGTTGGGCCGGGTGTACAAAGGCATGGTCGTGCTCCTTCGGACTGAAACAGGCTGGAGGGTCCGAATTGACGCGCGGTTCCCCATCCGCTTCAAAGGACATTTGTGAACTCAGTAATTTGAGGGTGGATAAAGTATCCATATATCTATTTTAGAATAAATGTTCTATTTTAGCAAGGCCTTTTCTGTGCCATAATGCTCAAAACTTGGCGTACCTTTTGGATTTTGTCAGTGTTTTCAACACATACTATAAGTGGGTCTTCCGTAACTGGAAGGGAGGAGGCGTATCGTCGATACCCTGTATTCGCTATTCGTAAGTTCCGTTTCCTGATTTCGAAAACATAATTCAAGTCAAATGAGAATTACGAACATGGCCGACAAAAGTCAAGCGCACGACAAGCAAGTGTTACACAAGTTGGGGTATGCACAAGAACTTTCACGCCGCATGAGCGGTTTCTCGAATTTCGCAATTTCATTTTCCATCATTTGTATTCTGGCAGGGGGTATTTCTGCATTTCCTGCCGCCTTTAACGCCCTGGGTTCCGGTGGCGCCTTTTTAATCTGGCTGGTTGGAGGTGTACTCGCATTAAGTGTCGCTTTCGGTATGGGGCAGATCGCTTCTTCCTTCCCGACGGCGGGTGGCTTGTATCACTGGAGTTCGCACCTCGGTGGGAAATTCTGGGGCTGGATGACGGCCTGGTTTAACCTTATCGGCTTGATCTGTGTGGTCTCCTCAGTGGATGTGCTGCTTTACGCTGTATTCTTCAAGGGATTGCTGGTCCAAACGGTCCTCGGGGGCGGCGAATTTTTGAATAATTGGACTGTCCATTTCTCTGACACTTTCGTCATCGATATGTGGCAGATGGTATTCCTGATCGTGGTATTGGGATCCCAAGCCATCTTAAACCACTACTTCATCAACATCACCACCAAACTCACCGACTGGAGCGGATATATCATCCTCGGATTGACGGTAATTCTGTTTGTCGCATTGTTCGCCTTCAGTCCCGTCGCCCTTGATTTCTCCCGTTTGTGGACTTTCCAGAATGTCACAGGTGATGTCGGTGGTGGCGTGGTTCCCTTCCACACGAACAGTATCGCGTTTGCCTTCCTGCTTGGTCTTTCCTATGTTTGTTACACCATCACCGGGTTTGATGCTTCTGCGCATACCTCTGAAGAAACAAAGGATGCCCAGGTAAACGTTCCCAAAGGCATGTGGACCGCCGTATTCTGGTCCTGGGTTTTCGGCCTGGTGGCTGTTGCTGCTTATGTGCTGACAATGCCCGATCTTAAAGAGGCGGCTGCATCCGGCTGGAATTCGTTCTTCTATATGTGGAGCGCTTCCAGAATGCCATACGGGTTAAGCCTCTTCCTTGCGATCGGCATGGTTCTCGTCAATTACATATGCGCCCTGGCCGGTCTTACATCCACTTCCCGTATGATGTATGCCTTTGCCCGTGACGGCGGCTTGCCCGGCTCGGCAGCCCTTTCCAACGTTAGCCCTGTTTACCGCACTCCGGGCACAGCAGTTTGGGTATCTGCCATTTTGGCGTTATTGAGCACCATCTATGCCCCTTATTACCTCGTTCTGGCTGTGGCATGTGCGGTCTTCCTTTATCTATCCATGGTCATGCCCATTGCAGCCGGGCTGCGTGCAGAAGGCGGGCCCAAATGGAAAGAGAAGGGGCCTTTCAACCTGGGTGGTTTGTCAAAACCAAATGCGGTACTGGCCATCATCTTTGGCATCACCCTGGCCATCAGCGGTTTCTTCCCGCCAAATGAAAAGGTGTTGCACTTCACCATTCTATTTGTTGTGGCGTTGTGTGCACTTTGGTCCAGACAGACTTCCATCCTGGGCGTCGTTCTCGCTGCAGTCGGGTATGGTCTGACATTGCTTCCTGTTGGAGCAGAGAGCATCGCGAAGATGCTCATCCCCGACACAGGCACAGCCATTACGGCCATCATTATCGCAATCGTTGGCGCGGCCATCACTTACTTTAACGGCGGTGAAGCCAATCGCTTCGAAGGTGTCCCGGAAGGCGACAAGATCAAGGAACGCCAGAAGATGATCGCTGATATCGAAAAGAAATACGGCGAACAATAATAACCTGTCGTGCAGTAAAATCAAGAGCGGTATCTCGAAAGGGATGCCGCTCTTGTCAAATATCGAGGAGGCGAGATGAAATACCTGCTTGGCATCGATCAGGGCACGACCCAAACAACCGCAGTCATTGTGAACGAGCTGGGTGAGATGCTGGAGAAGAGCTCGGCGCAACTGCCGGCGCGCTTTCCGCAGGCTGGATGGGTGGAACAGGATCCGGAAGATATTGTCCGTACAGTTAAAGAAGCGTGCGCCCCTTTGCTTGACAAGTACGATATCACGGCTGCAGGTTTTGACAATCAAGGGGAAACCTTTATCGTTTGGGACAAGGTCTCCGGGCAGGCGGTCACGCCTGCCATTGTCTGGCAGGACACAAGAGGGGAATCGATCTGCAAGGCACTCGCTTCACAACTGGACCCTGAACTCCTGCGCCAAAAGACAGGACTCCTGCTTGACAGTTATTTCTCCGCTCCAAAGCTGAAGTGGGTCTTTGAAAATTATCCCGAGCTTCGGGAAAAAGCGCACGAGGGCAAATTATTGTTTGGAACAACAGAAACATGGGTGGTTTGGAAGTTGTCTCAAGGCGGATTGCATATCACGGACCCGTCCACCGCGTCGCGCACATTGCTGTTCGATATGAACAGGTTTGAATGGGACAAGGAATTGTTAACCACTTTCGATGTGCCACGCAGTATGCTTCCCGAAGTAAGGCCTTCGGCCGGCTACATAGGTAATGTGGATTTTGGCGATGGCAAACACTTACCCTTGCATGCCCTGCTGGTGGACCAACAAGCCGCCTTGTTCGGCCAGGCCTGTTTCAAGGCGGGCGAGATGAAATGTTCGTTTGGGACGGGGAGTTTCCTATTGATGAATATTGGAGATAAACCCCGCCTTTCCAATCATGGCCTTCTCACCACCGTTGGCTGGAATTTTGACGGACATACTGCATATGCTTTTGATGGGGGTATTTTTGTTACGGGCTCGGCCGTTCAATGGTTAAGAGATAATTTGAAATTGATCCCTGATTCCTCCTCCAGCCATGCCGCGGCAAATCGCTCCACGGATGCCGGCGTGGTTGTCGTCCCGGCTTTGCAAGGCCTGGCTGCACCCCATTGGCGGACTGATGTGCGAGGCGCGATGTTTGGACTGAACCGCAGCACCAGCTCTGACGACATTGTTCGTGCGACTTTGGATGGAATTGCATGCAGGGTGTACGAGGTCGTGATGGCCATGTCGCAGGATCTGGGGCAAATGCCTCCACATCTGAAGGTGGATGGTGGCCCTTCCGGAAACCCCTACCTGATGCAAATGATCGCGGACCTATTGAATCTGGAGGTTCGTGTCTCGGCGGCGCTGGAAGCCACTGCAATAGGCATTGCCAATCTGGCGGGTGTTTCTGCTCTCGGCACTTCACTGGAAAGTTTGTCTAAAAATTGGAAATCGGAGAAGACATATATTCCCACGATGAACCAGGACGAGCGTACTTCGAAACTCGAAAGATGGAACAAGGCGCTTGGTGCAGTTAAGGAATTTCACGCGGGATAAAGGTTGAAAATGACCGAAATATTTGATGTTGCGATCATCGGTGCGGGAGTAGTTGGGGCGGCGATCGCACGCGAACTCTCCCGCTATGAAGTGCGGGTTGCCCTTGTGGAAGCGGCCCCGGATGTGGGAATGGGCACCTCCAAGGCAAGTACAGCCATCTGGCACACCGGTTTTGATGCGAAACCGGGCAGCCTGGAGGCCAGGCTCATGCACCGAAGTTATCAATTAATGGAGACGTATCTGGTCGAAGCCAATATTTCGCATGAAAGGCTTGGCGCACTTCTGATCGCCTGGAATCGTGAACAATTGGATTCCCTGCCCGATCTACAAAAAAAAGCTCACCTGAATGGGGTTCTGGATGTTGAGATCATTACTTCTGATGAAATATATGTACGTGAGCCGCACATCGAAAAAGGGGCACTTGGAGGCTTGTCCGTGCCGGGGGAGGGGATCCTGTGTACATTTACCGTGCCACTTGCCTTTGCCACACAGGCGGTTATCAATAACACAGAATTATTTTTAAACCATCCAGTTCGAACAGTAAAGCGGGAAAATGACATCTGGGTTCTGGAAGGGGAGGGGGAAATTGTGCAAGCCCGCCGGGTGGTCAATGCAGCCGGATTGTATTCAGATGAAATCAACGCCCAATTTGGCCATACCAGTTTCAAGGTCACGCCGCGACGCGGGCAGTTGATCGTCTACGACAAACTCGCAAGGAGTCTCGTCAATCACGTGCTTCTGCCTGTGCCAACGTCCAAGACAAAAGGAGTCCTGATCAGCCCGACAGTTTATGGAAATATTTTGCTTGGGCCCACTGCGGAGGACCTTCCCGATAAAACAGCCACAGAAACGACTGCGGAAGGTTTGGATTTCCTGATCGGCAAGGGCAGGGAAATCCTTCCGCAATTATTGACCGAGGAAGTGACTGCAACCTATTCGGGTTTAAGGGCGGCAACCGAACACAGTGATTATCAAATTGAAATGCATGTAGAGCAAGACTATTTGTGCGTGGGAGGGATTCGATCCACTGGCATTTCGGCAGCCATGGGGATAGCTGAATATGCCGTCGAGTTGTTGAGGAAGGCCGGTTTGGAACTAGAGTTGAAGCAGATATTTAAACCGGTCAGGATGCCGGCAATCGGGCAGTCGGATATCCGGCCACATCAGGATGAAAAGCTGGTGGCGGCCAATCCAAAATATGCAGAAATCGTTTGTCATTGTGAACGCGTTTCACGGGGTGAATTGAACGATGCGTTGAAAGGTGTGATTCCAGCCACGACGTTGGATGGCATTCGAAGGCGGACCAGGGCATCACAGGGACGATGCCAGGGATTTAATTGTCATGCGGCCCTGGTGAAAACTCTGACTAGCGGAGAGCAGGCCGGCAATTCCTCGGGTGAGATTGAACAAAATGTCAGCACGCCATCCAGACTCAATCTGTTCAGGGATGTTTTGATCGTCGGAGCCGGCCCTGCCGGACTTTCTGCGGCCATTGAATTAAAACGACGGGGAATTAAAAATATTCTTGTGGTCGAGAGGGAATCTGAAGCTGGTGGAATGCCGAGAATGTGCCATCATACCGGATTTGGCCGCAGTGATCTGTGGAGGATGTACACAGGTCCGCGATACGCGCACCATTATCGGGAGCTTGCCGAGAAAATGGATGTGGAAATCCGTATTTCCACATCCATTACGAAATGGGAGGGGCCGTCGAAGGTGGGTTTCGCATCTCCTTCCGGTCTGGGAGATATTGAAGCCGGTGCGATTCTCCTGGCTACGGGCGTGCGGGAGCGACCGCGCGCTGCAAGAATGGTGCCCGGTACGCGGCCACAAGGTGTTTATACCACCGGGTCGTTGCAACGCTTTGTTTATCAGGAGAAATTACCGGTGGGGAGGCGGGCGGTGATCGTTGGCGCGGAACTTGTCAGCCTTTCCGCCCTGATGACTTTGATGCATGCGAATGTGAAGTGTGTCATGATGATCACTGAGGAATCAAAGCATCAGATCGAATTTCCTTATGCGGTCATGAAGTGGATTCTGGCGGATATGCTCCTGCAGGCCCCGATTATCACGGATGCAAAAATCGTCAATATTTTTGGCAAAAACCGCGTGGAAGGAATCGAGATTTCCCGTAAAAATGGTCAAAATCAACTTGTCGAATGCGACACACTCATTTTTACCGGGGATTGGATCCCGGAAAACGAACTTGCCCGGCTTGGCGGGTTGGACATTGACCCCCTGACTCACGGTCCCAGAATAGACGCGAATTTTCAATCGAGTATTCCGGGAGTGTTTGTCGCAGGAAATTTATTGAGAGGTGTTGAAACTGCAGACCATTGCGCCATGGAAGGGAGAAAGGCCGGCAACGTCATTGCAAAATTTCTCTCCCGCAAGTAGGCCATTGGTCTGCTCGCCCGCGAGCTGGTATTCCGGGCCGGCTGGTGTATAATTTGCCGAGATAATGGAGTTTGTCGATGTCTTTGTAACAATGAGGACATACATTATTTCTTCCCAAGATCAACCGTATTGTTTTTGAAAAGGAGCTGAACATGGCAAACAAGGAACAAGGCAAGAACAAGGAAAAGAAAAAGAAGAAGAAAGAGAAGCCGGCGCTGCCAAAAAAATAACAGGTTTTTCTAATCGTTCAAAACGCAAGATATTTCTTCCCCCAGAGCGAAAGCTACTTTGGGGGAAGAAATTTTTATTGGCTATGGACTTTTGCGGAAAAATACTTTGGGGAAGGGCAGGGGAGGGGGCTGTGAAAAAATATGTATTATTAATGAATGGCAGTCAGTAAAAGATATTCATCCATCAAGTGTGTTTCCTGGCATAGCCCCTGAAAGTAATTGTACAAACATTCAGTATGTCAGTATGGGGGGGTGTCGAATGAAAAATTATGAGGGTATCTCTCTGTAAATTCAAATTGATTTCGATAAGTATTACAGAGTTCCAATTTGAAACGGGATTTCAAATGACTTTATCCCGGCGGAGCCGTCCGGCTAGTGATCGGGGTATCGTTGCGCAAGCGGAGATCCAAAAGCCATTGGAGCCAATTGCAAATGCTCCAGAGCCAGCGGTGAAGGGGGGCACCCTAGCCGGACACCCGATAGCTGCGCCCTTTGATACCGAGGCAGGGGAGGGGGGTGTCATGGCTTTATATCCACCGAACAAAATCCATGTCCGCTGTTCGAATTGTGATGCGCCTATTCCGCGCTACACGGGCTACAAACACGCCTTGATAGGGGTCCGGCGTGTTGTTTGCGCTGAATGTCAAGCAAAGCTCGGATTGCCATTACGGGAGCCGGAGACCTATGCAAATCTTCGAGACAATTGAGTGTGATAAAATCTGCGCCAAGTCACGCATGGCGCACCATCTTCCACGCCAGGCTGACCAAATCGCTCAGCCGTTTTCATCACCGGTTGGGCGATTGTTTTTGCCCTTGCGCCTTTGCTCTGCGCGGAGCGCGGTGGGTTCCCTGCGGAGCAGGGGGGAACGCGCCCGCAAGCAAAGCGAGCGGGCATCTTGTCCTTTGGTCATAAATGCAAAAAAACCGGAAAAGCCAGCTATAGCAGGGGGTTTGCTATGTCGGCGATAACGTCAATGCTTTTGCCAAGTATCAAGGTTTTTGACAGCGGAGCGTATCTGGTGCTTGCGCTGTGGGTTATCGGGGCCGTGGCGGTGGGTGGCCTAATGTTTATGATAAGTTTTTTGGTTCTGATAAGTATTATTATCATAAACATTGACAAATCCAGGAAACTTCGTATAATGAACCGTATGGCAAAGAAAATGGAAGCCCCGCTAATGATCACGGATGTCATGTCAAAGTATATTGATGTGGTGAAATTATCGCGCAGTGAACATACAGCCCGCGCTTACAGTAACGCACTTAAAGTATTCAAGAATGTTCTGGTGGAAAAGTGGCTGGATCCACAGACTACCCCCATTGAGAAGCTTACAGAAGATGTCATTGCGCCATTTGCGATGTACCTAAAGGTTTTTGCTCCGTCCACTGAATTTCTCTATCTACAAGCTGTCAAGGGATTTTATGAATATGTGGACTCAGAGCGATATCTGGAGATTAATATTTCGCGGGTCCGGACATTGATTCGGCAGCGTGCACGCAGGCCAGGCATTCGTCTGCCTCAATTCCCCGTGGAAGATATTGAAAAAATCCTTGGGCATCTTACCGATCCAGCCGGAATCGTCCCATTTGGGAAATCTGTGGATGATGAAAATGAACGGTTACGCGCAGTTCGGGACCGGGCATTTTTACTCATGCTGGCCGATACTGGGTTGCGTGTGCATGAGGCATGTAATTTGCGCCGTGGGGATATTGACTGGAATGAGGGCCGCGCTGTGATCATCGGCAAGGGTGATAAACAAGCTGTGGTGAGATTTTCAACCCGTTCAATGAGAGCCATCAAGGATTATCTCGCCATGCGTTCCCAACTGGATGGCGGCTCTGGAAAACAATTAGGCACCCTGCCCCTTTTTGCTCGCCATGATAAAGGAGCCGGCAAAAAGATAAAGCCGATCACCCCCACCACCGGCAGGAATATTGTCGCAGAACGCGTGAAGGAAATCCTGGGAAAGGATGCCGTAGGCAAGATCACCCCCCATTCCTTTCGCCATTATTTTGTGACCACGATCCTGCGCGCATCCGGAAATCTAAAGCTTGCCCAGGAGCTTGCGCGGCACAGCAACATTCAGGTTACACAGCGTTACGCCCATTTGAGCGATGACGAGCTGGATAAGGGATATTACGATATTTTTGAACAGAAGAACAAATAGTGAAGGTCAAGGGAAAATTATAAAAGAACGAGGGCGCAACAGCTCTTGTTCCTTTTTGCACTGAACAACGGGACATTAGATCAATTCTTCGCTTCTTTCTTCAACGTAAGTCTGATACGCCTTCGAAAGCCGGTTCGTCCATTTGCCCACCCTCCCCTCCCCTACTTTTCTTCCGTCAATCGTGGTGATCGGGACCACTCCGCGCGAACTAGATGTAAGAAAGGCTTCATCGAATTTTTCATCCAAAGCCGGGGGCCGATATTGAATCTGCATCCCCTGCCCTCGCGCCTGCCGAAGAATCGCGCGCCTTGTTACTCCCAGTAAAATCCCTCTTTGGGATGTGACCAGGGTATTTTTTATGATCGCATAAAAATTAGAAGTCATGCCCTCCAGAATCCTGCCGTCTTTTGTAAGTAAAACCTCAAAAATATCCCCTTGGACTTGGCTGCGCTGATTCCTGCTTGAGCTGATAAACGCGCTGTCTTTTATTCTTGGCGACCTCCGAATCAATTCCGCGCTCGCAACCTTCACGCCTTTTTCGTAAATTGCCTTCGAAAGCGGTTCAAATGGCTGAATCCCAACATATACAATACCTGAAACTTTGGCCAGAATTAAACGGATTCTTGATTCCTGGGGAAGATTGATGGCTGCCAAATCGGCGATTCTTTTTCGCAGAGCCTGGCTGTCCACGGACGGGATGATTCCCACTTCCCTGGCCGGCCCGTAAAGTCTATCAAGATGTGCGTGCAACCCCAGCACTTTCGATCCGCCAGAATGAGTGCAGAAAGTTGTATAGAAGCCCTGCGGTAAAGATCGTGTGGCCTCGTCCAGGGTGGATCCCGGCATTTGAAGACGGGTTGCCCGGGCTTTATTGATTTGAAAAAATTGGATGGTCATTACCTTATTCTAATCTTTTTCACTGATCCTGTCCGTGAGCTTGGAAATATCCTTGACACATCCAGTTTTATTGGTGTAAACTCAAGCCCGTGGTAATAAAAAATCCAAGGAAAGGAGCGCACTCTTGATGTTCATCGAAATCTTCACAACCCCTGATACAGTTGGCAATTTGCCTTCTTGGAGTGCGCCTGTAGACCGAAACTAGGTCTCTTTCTGTCCCCTGTTTTTTATGGGCTGCGGCGTACTCGCCGCAGCCTTTTTATTTAATTTTCACCTACGCACGGAGAATGAAATGACCACTTTACAATCCGCCCACGAGCCTGCGCTCACTTTTGATTTCCGCCCCACCCTCCAGCCGAACCGTCTCAAGGGTCTATGGCAGATGATGTCCGACTACCGGCTTTCTTATATCGCGGCGACCGCCGCCCTGGCCATTTCCGCTCTTTCCAAGACCTTCACATACATTCTCCTGCGTTTTTTTGCAGACGATGTCCTGGGTCAGAAAAAATACATCGGCGATTCGCTGACTTCCTCGCTGATTTGGATCGGATTGGGATTTATCGGTTTGGCTGCCTTTGAAGGTTCCTTTGCGTTTCTTTCCGGACGTCTGGCTGCCTACACCGCCGAGGGCATTACCAGGCGCCTGAGGGATTTTCTCTTTGACCACATCCAGCGTTTGAGTTTCTCTTATCATGCCATCACGCCGACTGGGGACCTGATTGAACGCGTCACTTCAGATGTGGATGCCTTGCGTCGTTTCTTCAGCGAACAGGCCATCGGCGTCGGACGCATTGTTCTCCTGTTCGTCATTAACTTTGTGGCAATCTACAATCTGAATTCGGAACTGGCACTGGTATCCGTCGTGGTAATCCCGGTCATTCTTCTTGTTTCCATTTGGTTTTTCAAGAAAGTAACCAAGGCCTACGAGGATTATCAGGCTCAGGAAGCATTGCTCTCCACCACCCTCCAGGAAAACCTGACCGGTGTACGGGTGGTGAAAGCCTTTGCGCGGCAGGATTACGAAAAAAGCAAGTTTGAGAAGGACAACTGGGGTAAATATTTGAAGGGCAAGATTTTGCTGTTCATGCACTCCATGTTCTGGCCGCTTTCGGATATTGTCCTCGGATTCCAGATGCTCTTTGGATTCGTCTATGGCGCCAATATGGCGATCAGAGGCGAGATCACTCTTGGCACATATATTGCCTATATCGGCCTGGTGGTCTGGTTAATCTGGCCCATTCGCAATCTGGGTCGCATCATTGTATCGACCTCCACCGGCATGGTCTCCTACGGGCGATTGATGGAAGTGGTTAAACAGCAGCGTGAACCCTTGCTGGATGGCCGGCATCAGCCCGAAGGTCCCGCCCGGGGCGACCTGGTTTTTGAAGATGTCTCCTTCATGTATTCGGACGGGAAGTCCGATGTGCTGAGGAATGTCTCGTTCCACGCCAAGCCAGGGCAGGCAGTTGCCTTGCTGGGATCGACAGGCTCGGGCAAGACGTCACTCGTGAATCTCCTGCCGCGGTTTCATGAATATACGGGTGGACGAGTCCTGTTGGATGGCGTGGAGTTGAAGGATTACTCACGTGCATATTTACGCAAGCAGATTGGGATTGTGGAACAGGAGCCGTTCCTGTTCAGCCGTACGATCCGGGAAAATATCATGTATGGCGTAGGGCGGGATGTGCCGATGGAGGAAGTCGAGCACGCCGCAAAAGCCGCTGCTGTGCATGATGTCATATTGACCTTTCCCGACGGCTACAACACGCTGGTAGGTGAAAAGGGCGTCACGCTTTCCGGCGGCCAGAAACAGCGGGTCGCCATTGCGCGGACCTTATTGAAGAATCCACGCATTTTGATCCTGGACGATTCGACATCTTCCGTGGATACCGAGACGGAGGCGGAGATCCGTGAGGCTTTGAACGGATTGATGCAAAACCGCACCACTTTCATCATTGCCCACCGCATCCAATCTGTCATGATCGCTGACTTGATCCTGGTCCTGGATAAAGGCGAGGTGGTGCAAATGGGCACCCATGCCGAACTTCTGAAGGACCCGAATGGCATGTACCGGCGGATCTACGACATCCAGACCAAGATCGACGCGGAGCTCGAGAACGAAATTTCGCGTGTGAACTGATGAGCGGGCGGGACTCCCCTGCCCCACGAAATCACTTTATTGACGGAGAGGGTCTGTGCACGGCGCGCCCTCGGGAGAAATAAAATGTCAGAAGAACTGATTGAACTTGAAGAAGAGGAATTCACTTCACAACTTACCGCCCCGGTTTTCAAACGGATTCTTGGGCTGCTTAAACCGCATTGGAAATGGGTCCTGGGGTTTCTGCTCACCATTGCCATTACATCCGCGCTGGATGCGTATTTCACCTATTTAAACAAGCAGTTCATCGATCAGGGCATCGTGTTGAAAGACACGGCCCGCGTCCTGCACCTCGCCACGATTTATGGCGGATTTATCATTCTACAGGCCGGCACTGTGTTTACGTTCATCTATCTTGCCGGCGTGCTGGGCGAACGCATTCAGTATGACTTGCGCAAGATGCTGTTTAACCATTTACAGGACCTTTCGCTTTCCTATTACGCCCAGAATGCGGTGGGACGCCTGATCGCGCGGGTCACTTCGGACACAGGCCGTGTATCCGAGCTCCTGACCTGGGGCCTTGTAGACAGTACCTGGTCGGCAATGAATATTATTTCGTCGACTGTTTTCATGCTGATCATCAACTGGCGGCTGGCCCTGATCGTGCTCATGATCATCCCGATCATGATATTCATTGCGATTGAATTTCGTAAAAGAATCCTGGAGCAATTCCGGATCTCACGCCGCGCGAACAGCAAGATTACGGGTGCGTTCAACGAGAATTTTCAGGGAACCCGTGTCGTAAAGGCGCTCGGCCGTGAAGATGAGAATACCCGCGAGTTTCAAGGGCTTACCACGCGCATGTATCATGCGTCCTATCGTGCCGCCTGGCTCTCTGCGCTCTTTCTGCCCACGGTACAGATCATCGCCGCGCTGGCGCTCGGTTTCATTGTTGGGTATGGCGGCTTGCAGATTCAAATTGGGAATATGACCATTGGAGGCATTCAGGCCTTCGTGGCCTATCTAACTTTTATGTTGTGGCCGATCCAGGAACTGGCGCGCGTATATGCCGAAACGCAGCACAGCATTGCTTCAGCGGAGAGAATATTCAAATTGGTCGACACCCCGCCTGACATCCATAACAGACCCGATGCCGTCGAGGCGAAAACGCTGCTGGGCGAGATCGAGTTCGATCACGTGGATTTTTTCTACGAGGACAGGAAATCCGTATTGAGCGAC
This sequence comes from Chloroflexota bacterium, assembly GCA_021414245.1. Taxonomy (GTDB): domain Bacteria; phylum Chloroflexota; class Anaerolineae; order Anaerolineales; family Villigracilaceae; genus Villigracilis. The sequence goes on along the minus strand of JAIOOU010000017.1, from coordinate 70,275 downwards.
TTCACATTGAAGGTGAATGCAGGCGAAACGATCGCACTGGTCGGACCAACTGGTGGCGGAAAATCCACCATCGTAAATCTGCTCTGTCGTTTCTACGAACCGAGCAAGGGTGTCATTCGCATCAACGGCCGCGATTATATGGATTACAAGCTGGAATCCATTCACAACAAGATCGGTATCGTGCTGCAGACACCGCATCTCTTCTCGGGCACGGTCCGAGAAAACATCCGCTATGGCGACCTCAAAGCCGATGATTCAAGGGTTGAGGAGGCCGCAAAGATCGCTGGCGCCCACGATTTCATTGTGACCCTGGAAAAAGGATATGAGCAGAATGTGGGCGAAAGCGGCAACCTCCTGTCGGTCGGGCAAAAGCAGTTGATCTCGCTCGCGCGCGCGGTGCTCGCGAGGCCCGAATTATTCATTATGGATGAGGCGACCTCCTCCGTGGACACATTGACTGAGTCGCTTATTCAACGCGGCATGGAGGCCCTGATGAAGGGCCGCACGTCTTTTGTCATCGCCCATCGCCTGTCGACAATCCGGCGTGCCAATCGCATTCTGGTGATCGAAAATGGCAGGATTGCCGAACAGGGAACACATGCAGAGCTTTTGAAGCTGCGCGGCCATTACTATCGTCTGTACACCCAGCAGTTCCGTCATCAATTGGAGGTGGCCTATGGCGTCGCCGAGCCGGTCGATGGCGGTGAGCGGGAGGGTGTGTCCGCGGATTCGATCATGCTCAAGCGCGAAAAACCCAGCGAAGAAGCGGTGTCTGCAGATTAGCAACCAACTGGCTGGCCACATCCTGAAAATGTGGTCAGCCGAATTTTGAAAATATAAGTGGAGATATCTGTCGTGAACATTGTCATAAAGCCCTTTACGGAAGAAATGATCCCTGAAGCGGGCCATCTTCTTGCACTTCGACACAAGCGCAATCGGGCTCTTCTTCCCCTCCTGCCCACTCGCTTCGAGGAGTTGTCAGCAACAACCCAGGCAGTCGAGACACTCTGGAAAAAGAAATTTAAGAACGGTCATGCTGCTTATCGCGATGGCAGGATGGTGGGTTATCTGCTGGGTGACTTCACCGTTCAGTCCTGGGGGCGTTGCGGATATGTCTATCTACCGGGGTATGCACTGGCAGATGGCGAGAAAGCAACGGTTACCCAGGACCTTTACTGTGCTCTTGGAGAAGACTGGGTGAAACAGGGTGTTTTCAGTCACAACCTGTATCTCTGCGCTGCTGATGCGAATATTATCAATGCCATGTTCGGCCTCGGGTTCGGCAAGGAGCGTGTGGATGCGCTGCTGGATTTGGGGACTGCCGCCATCCCTGAGACAGAGACACCGCCTGGCATTATGATTCGCAAAGCCGGCGCCGGAGACAGCGACCATCTGGGCAGCCTCTCGGACGTGATCATGCGTTCGCTAAGCAATGCCCCGTATTGGCACCCAACTCTCCCGGAGGAGTGGGAGGAGTTGCGTGAAGGATGGGCGGAGCTCGCTGATGACAAGGAATGGACGGTCTGGCTGGCCCTGGAAAACAATGAAGCCCTTGGAACGGTTGGCTTTCGCCCCGAGCAGGAGAACCCAACCAGCCTGCTCGTCTCTCCGCGTACAACCTATTTGAGCGTGGCTGCCACCAAGCTCAAGGCTCGTGGTCGCGGCATCAGCACTTCCCTCACCTGGCAGGGCCTGGAACAAGCAAGCAAGGACGGATTTGATATCTGCTATACCAATTGGATCAGTCCCAACCTGCCGGCTTCCCGTTTTTGGCCCCGTTTCGGTTTTAAAGATGTGGCTTATCGTCTATCCAAGCAGGTCAATCCCATGATCTCCTGGACTCGAACCGGATAAGCCAATTGTGAACAGGATTTTTTATGAGTAACAAAACATTGTTGCAGTTATTTGACAGGCAGCTCCGGCAGGAAATCGAGTATCCCGAAGCCCGCAGGGAAACCACAAAGGATGTGGTCAGATTCGTGCGCGAAGCTCCTGGGATGAACTTTATTTCATTTACCTTTGCCCCTGAATCCGAATTGGACCGGGTCATCACTCGTGAACTGGAATATTTTGGCCCGAAACAGCAGCCTTTCACCTGGAAGGTTTGCAGCCATGATCCGTTGCAAGTTCCCCTGGCGGAACACCTGGAAAAGCATCACTTTGAAGCGGATGACGAACCGGGCGATTTTATGGTGCTTGATATTAAAAATGCGCCCTCGTATTTATTTGAACCCGGCCGTTTGGATATCAGGCGAATTACCGATCTTGCAGGATTGAAGGATGTGATCCAGGTGCTTGATAAGGTATATGGTGGCAGTAATAACTGGGTGAACGGACGCCTGGGAGGCCATCTCCAAATTCCCGGATATTTGAGCGTCTATACAGCCTACGTGGACAATCAACCCGTTTCCATCGCCTGGACCTATTTTCAAAAAGGCGTATTTGCATCCCTGTTTGCCGGTTCAACTTTGCCGGAATTTAGAAATAGAGGGTTGTATACCGCCTTGTTATCTACCCGCCTGCAGGAGATTCGCAAGCGCGGCTATAGATATGCCTCGGTTGAAGCCGGCCCGATGAGCAGGCCGATTGTCGAAAAACACGGTTTTCAATATCTGACAACTCAAACTGACTATATCTGGCGTGGCCAGGCAGAGTCATAAGGGCGTATAATCCTCAAATGAAATCAAACTCTGAAACCCTACCAAAGGCGCCCGTAAAAAAGACCTATTTTGGCCTTGCGGCCCTGGTCACAGGAGTGATGTCCGTGTTGTTATTGGGCGCCCACTTTGGAGTCGCTTATCTAAACATCAGCCCGGCCCTGTTTAGCAGGCTTAATATTCTGACCACGCTGTTCTTTTGCATACTATCCCCGTTGACCGTACTTCTGGGCATCGTTGGACATGTGCGCAAAAGTGACTCAAAACCTCTTTCGCGCACCGCTCTTGTCCTGGGGCTGGTTCCATTTTTCATTCTCTCCGCTCTGATGATCAACGATCTCTCGAATTAACCGCGCCTCATGACCGTCTGATATTTGCAGAAATGCCCCGGGATATCCCGGGGCATTTCAAAATTAAGCAAAATCAACTTCAGTCATTGCCCGGGCTTTAGAAGTATTTTGAGAACACCCGCCTCGGCCGCCTTCTCAAAAGCCGGCAATGAATCCTCCAGCCTGTATTCCGCGGCAATTAATACGCCGGGATCAACTTCCCGTTTTTCCAACAAACGCAAAGCGGGCTCGAATGGGCCGCAACGCGAGCCGATCAGCGTGATTTCATCTACAACCAGCGGGGAAAAATTCACATTCATCCCGCCTTTGTAAGTGGACTTTAAAACCAGGGTTCCCCGCGGACGAACTGCTTTTCTGGCGAGGTTGAATCCATCCGGCGAACCGGTTGCCTCCACCACCAGATCCCATTTGCGTTCCTGTATATCCGCTTCGGCAATGATTCGGATGCCACGGGTCGCCAAAATCCCTTTTTGATGGGCGTGGCGTGCCACTACGTGTAAATTACAACCGGTTAAGGCCAGTGTCTGGGCGATCAGTTGGCCCAGCCGGCCTGCGCCGATCAGCAGCACCCGATCAGTGGGCTTGACCTGTACTTGTTGCTGGATTTCCAGGGCGGCAGCCAGGGGCTCCGTGAATACAGCCTCATCATCAGCCACCGAATCAGGCACGAGATGTAAATTCTCCACTGGCAGACTTGTATATTCCGCAAAAACACCATTGCGATTCGCAATGCCGAGCACCGTCCGATTCTCGCAGTGGGTCGGCCGACCGTTTCTACACGCTTCGCAATGCCCGCAACTGGCATTGATGTCCCCCACCACCCTCCTTCCGATCCAGATGGGGTCGGGAGCCTCCACGACCTCGCCTACAAATTCATGGCCAAGGACCCCGCGATAAGGATAATATCCCTTCACAAGTTCCAGGTCCGTGCTGCAAATTCCGGCTTTTAGGATTCGGATCAGGGCTTCTTTTGAATTATCCGGCCGGGGGACTTCCTTCAATTCAATTTTATTTTCATCCAACCATACCGCCTGCATATGCAACTCCGCTTATTTGGATCTCTGCCTTACCGCTTCATAGGTGATCAATGCCGTGGCAATCGAGACGTTCAGGGAATTGACCTTGCCCAGCATGGGAATCCGCACCCGGATATCGCACTGTTCCATCCAGAATTTGGTTAATCCCTGGTCTTCCGTGCCGACAGCCAGTGCGACGGGTTCACGCAGGTCCACGTCTGTATATAACACTTCGGCGGAAGGCGTGGCTGCAAGCACGCGCATCTTTCGGGACCTGAGCCATGTCAGCGCATTTTTCGAATCAGCTTCGACGGTGGGTACGGTAAAAACCGTGCCGCGGCTGGCCCGGATCACATTTGGATTCCAAAGATCCACTCGCGGGTCACAAACGATGACTGCGTCCACCTTTGCGGCGTCGGCGGTACGCAGGATTGCTCCCAGATTGCCGGGCTTTTCCACCGATTCTGCAATAATCACAAAAGGGCATTCGTTTGTCTTCAGACCTTCAAGGGATGTCTTTGGAATCGGGAAAATTCCCATCCACCCATCCGGATTTTCCCGATAGGACATCTTCTCAAAGACGGCGCGTGTGACGGTCAAGGTTTCGGCCGGAACATTGCCAATTGAACGGCTGGCAAGCTCGGGCGCGGTAAGAATCGTTTCCGGGTGCAGGCCGGCGTCAAGGGCCAGGGTTAATTCATCATAGCCTTCCACCAGCATGAGGCCATCCTGACGTCTCTGGCGTTTTTCCTCGCGCAGTTTGACCACATGTTTGACTTGGGGGTTTTGTAAACTTGTAATGTCCACTTACTTCACCAAAAGCAGGCAGGCTGCCTGGTGGGTCTTGCTCAAGGTCACGAAGGATGGGTCACTGGCCTTGCAGATGGCGATTGCCACCGGACAGCGTGGATGGAATCGGCAGCCCGTGGGCAGATCGATGGGATTCGGAGTTTCGCCCTGAAGAATGGTCCGTTCATGACGCAGGCGCGGGTTGGGAACTGGAATGACCGAAATCAGGGCTTTTGTGTATGGATGCTGCGGCCTTTCCAGCACATCCAGCATGGTGCCGATCTCCACGATGCGTCCGAGGTACATGACCGCAACCCGGTCGGCAAAAAAACCGACGGAACCAAGGTCGTGGGTGATAAAGATGACCGCGATCTTGCGGGTGATGCGAAGTTCGGCCAGCAAATTGATGATTTCCGCGCGGATGGAGACATCCAGCATGGAAACGGGCTCATCTGCCAGGAGTATCTCCGGTTCGAGGACAAGGGCCGCCGCAATGACCACGCGCTGCCTTTGTCCGCCTGAAAGTTCATGGGGATGACGCTTTAAATACACCTCTGCAGGCTTCAGGCCGGCATCTTCCATGGCTTTTTTTACTTTTTCATCCGTGACCTGCCTGCTGGTGGCAAGTCCATGAACCTGCAAGGGTTCGGCAACGATCTCTTCGATGGTTTGCGTTGGATTCAAGGATTCGTAGGGATCCTGAAACACCATCTGGATCTTGCGGCGCAGTCCTTTGCGCTGGGCGTCATTGAGGTGTGTAATATCCCTGCCTTCAAAAATGATGCGTCCTTCAGTGGGATCCTCCAGGCCCATCAGTAACAATGAGAGCGTGGACTTTCCACAGCCGCTTTCCCCGACCAGCGCGATCACCTCGCTTTTGCGCAGGTCCAAACTCACCCCATCCACCGCATGGACGCGCCTTGTGCTTCGTGAGAAAAGACGGGGCCGGCCGGCCTCGAAATATTTTTTTAATCCACGAACCTCAAGAATGTTTTGCTGGCTCATTTGATTGCCTCAACAAGGTGGCAGCTGACTACATGGAGTTCGCCGGCAAGCTCATGCAGGGCGGGTTGTTCGGTGCGGCAACGATCAAATACCGCCGGGCAGCGCGGGGCGAACCGGCAGCCAGCCGGGAGATCATCCAATCGAGGCGGGTATCCTGGGATCGACGAAAGTTTTTTCTTCGGCTTGGTCAAATCGGGAAACGCCTTAAGCAGTTCCTGTGTGTAGGGATGAAGCGGGGTGTTGTAGATGGTATCCACGGCGGCATATTCCGCGGTCACGCCGCCATACATCACCAATACCCTGTCGCACATTTCAGCGACCACACCCAGATCATGCGTGACGAAGATGATGGCAAGCCCGAGTTTTTTGCGAAGCTGGTCGAGCAATTCCAGGATTTGGGCCTGGATCATTACATCCAGGGCAGTGGTCGGTTCATCCGCGATCACCACCTCAGGATTACAGGCCAGCGCCATGGCGATCATTGCTCTTTGGCGCATTCCGCCTGAATATTGATGCGGATATTGTTCCTTGTGTTCCGCAGCAATGCCCACCAGGTCAAGAAGTTCGGTTACGCGGGCCGGGATTTTCGCGCTATCGAAATCCGGCAAATGTTTGATGATGGTTTCAGCGATTTGATCACCCACGGTCCGAACCGGGTTGAGGGCGTTCATGGCACCCTGAAACACGATCGAAATCCCGCGCCAGCGGACTTTGTTTACTTCATCATCGCTCAGGGTCGTGATCTCTTTGTTTTTGAAATAAACCTGCCCATTTACGATCTGCCCGGCATTGGGAAGCAATTTTAAGAGGCCAAGCATGAGGGTCGTCTTTCCGCAACCACTCTCCCCCACCAGGCCAATCAGCTCACCTTCCTTCAATGTAAAACTGACATCTTCAACGGCACACGCAGGCGCCTGGCCTTCGTTTATATAATTAATGGACAAATTCCTGACTTCAAGCAGAACCTGCTCACCGGACCGCGCGGCCGCTTCGCTCTTAATCGTTGGCCTGCTCGGCATCAAATGATGAGTATTTAACCTGGGATTGAGCACCTGCTCCAATCCCTGCCCGACAAGGATCAGGCCGAGCACAACCCAAATAATCCCGATACCCGGAGCCACCAACGCCCACCATGCCCCTGTGGACATGGCTCCACGTGCAAATGCATAATTGAGCATTTGTCCCCACGAAAGGGCTGTGGGGTCTCCAAGGCCCAGGAAGGATAGTGTGCTCTCGTTCAATACGGCAACGGATACCACAAGGACAGCCTGCACAACCAGGATCGGCATGACCAGCGGCAGAATATGATGCCGGATAATATGCGCCCTGCCTGCTCCAATCGCGCGTGCCCGAAGGACGAACTTGCGGGATTTGACTGCAAGGGTCTGTGAACGCACCATGCGGGCAGTTGTGGTCCAGCCGAATATTCCGATGACGAAAATGATATTGAGCAGGCTGGGACGGGTCAATGCCACGATCACCACAATCAAAGGCAGGTCTGGAATGACCAGCATGGTATCGGTAAACCGCATTAGGATGTTTTCAGTCCTGCCCCCATAATAACCGGCCACAATGCCGATTGTCCCGCCGATGAAAACCGAAATAAATGAGGCAAAAAATCCAACGATCAGTGAAACGCGGGCGCCATAAATGAAATTGGAAAACACGTCGCGGCCGGCATCGTCCGTGCCGAACCAATGGGCGGCACTGGGGGCGTTGTATACCTGCCCTGCTCCAACGCCTTCGGAGGATTTTGGATCATAAGGCGCCAGGAGCGGGGCAAAAATTGCGGTCAACAAGATCGCCAATAGGAGTATGAGGCCGGCAATCCCCAATCTGCTTTGACGATAGGTCTGCCAGAAATTCTTGGAGGCGGATGGAATAATTGGTTTGATTTCTACGGTTTGGATGCTCATGGATTATTCAGTCTGCACACGGGGATCGAGATAGGAATACATCAGGTCGGCCAGAAAATTGGCCAGAATTACACTGATCGCAATTAAAAGAAAACCACCCTGCAACATTGGGAAATCCCTGCGACTCACGGCTTCAAACAAGGCGCCGCCCAGCCCCGGCCATGAAAATACTGATTCGATTTGAATTACTCCGCCAACAGTAAAGCCAAGGTTGATCGCGATAATGGTTACCAGGGGAAGCATGCCGTTTTTGAGGGCGTGGTCTTTCAGAATTTGGAAGGTACTTAATCCCTTTGCTTTGGCGGTCAAAATATAATCCTCAGAAAGCACATCCAGCAGGCTGGAGCGCATGATCAGCATATATTCCCCCATGAACACAATCGTGTACGTCAGGGTGGGAAGCAATAAATGCCAGAGCATGTCCGTTAATTGTGCAAAGAACGGATATGAGCTCATTCCGGGTGTGGCCTTCCCGCCAATCGGGAATCCGTGGGTGCTGCCCCAAAATAAAAGAATGATCCCCAACCAGAAGGTTGGCAAACTCCATGCGACCAAGCCGGTGACAAGCACCCCGTAATCCAATGGTGTGCGGGCCTTCCATGCGGAAAGAATTCCAAATACTACGCCTACAATAATGGAAAGAATTTGCCCCCCGCCGATCAGCAGGATCGTATTCCACAATCGTTCCCCCAATATTTCAGAGACCGGCCGGTTGTAGTAGAAGGAGATCCCCAGCTCGCCCCGCAGGAGGTTCTTTACATAAATAAAGAATTGCGTATCGAGCGGATTGATTTCACAACTCCCGGCACGAAACGGATTGATGGTTTGAATGCAGTTAATCACGGGCTTGTCCAGGCCAAACCGGATTCGAATTGCCTCAATCGCCTCCGGGGTTAACCGTGGGTCCCGAATCCCTTGTCGTGCCGGGTCGCCCGGCAGAACTCGAAACAGAAAAAAATTCAGTACAACTACAAAAATGATCGTAAATAAGGACCAGATTGCCTTGTTGCGAATGTATGTCCAGCGGTTCAATTTCCACTCCGTGGAAGGAGGAACGGAGAATCCCGTTCCTCCTTCCTTTGAGAAACTTCAAGCTTATTTTACAGGTTCAATGATGGTCAGTGAACTTGGATCTTCAAGCGCCAGCTTCGTTTCAGTATCCAGCCATCCGGTGAAACGATCAGTGCGATAGGCCTGAACGGCATATGGATAATACGGAATGATATAGGCGACATCATCGTGGACCAGCTGCTGCATTTCCCACGCCATCTTGATGCGCTTGTCCTTGTCAAGTTCGGCACCCTGAGCGGCAAAAAGCTCGTCATAGCGGGGGTTTGAATAGCCGGTTTCGTTGTAGCCGGTCGGGATTTGGTCGGTGGTGGGCACAATCAACAATGAGTTTGGATCGGGATCGGCCACCCAACCCCAGATCATCAGATCATAGTCCAGCGCAGGACAGCACTTTGAGGTCAGGGCGTCGCTTTCCACAGCCTGCATCTCAAGAGTAATTCCAAGCTCCCGCCACATTTCTGAAAGCAACTCGGCAATTCTGGGGGCTTCATTATCGCTGCTTGGCCAGTTCATGCGGAATGTGAGGGGGCGTGACCCGTCGGGCATGTCACGGATCCCATCGCCATTGGCATCCTTGTAACCTGCTTCGTCAAGTAGCTGATTGCCTTTGGCCGGGTCATATTCGAAATCCTTGACTTCGATGTTGAACCATTCACCCATGCCGCTCGGAATCAATGCGATTCCGGGGGTGGCCAGACCAAGTTTTACGATTTCAATGATCTTGTTTTTATCGGTGGCGTAGGCCATTGCCAGGCGCACCTGCTTATCGCGCAAGGCAGGGTGGCCTGTGCACAAACCCCCATCCGCAGTGGGACAATTGGCCGGGTCGACCATGTTGAAGATGATATCCTCAAGATCCGGCGAGAGAGGAGCGCCTGTCACAACTTTAACGTTTTCGGCGGATTTCAATGTCTCCACGCTCGTATTGGGCACGCTGGTGATCATGTCGACCTGCCCTGTTTTCAGGGCCTGGATCAGTACATCCGAGCTGGAGAAAACCTGAAAGATGACTTCGTCCACTTTCGGGACGGCCCCATAATAATCCTTGTTCACCCCGAGACGGATAAATTCATTCGGCTTATATTCAAGCATCTTGAAGGGACCGCTTCCGATCATTTCGAGGTTTTCATAGGCCGCAGCGGCATCGTCTTCGGAATGATCCTTCCAAATATGCTCGGGCAGGATGTATAGAAAAACCAACTTGCTCGCAATGTTTGGAATGGGCTGGTCAAGTGTAATCACCACGGTGGAAGCGTCAGGCGCCTCCACGGAAACGAAATGCTCCACATACGAGTGCAGGGTTGGAAAATCTTCATGAGCCATGACAAGGTTGTAGGTGAAGGCAACATCCTTGGCCGTTAATGGCTGGCCATCGTGAAACTTGACCCCGTCCCTGATCTTATAGGTGTATACGAGACCATCTGCTGATGCGGTTTCCTTGGTTCCCAAATCCAGCCCGAGAGTCCCGTCCAATTTAAACTCATACATGGAGCTGTAGGTGAGTTCCGATATGGTGTAGGCGGAGGCAAGCCAGGCTACACCAATGTTCAGGGAATCCGGACCGCTTGCCCATCCAATGCGAACGACGGATGGTTGTCCTCCTCCGCCTGCCAGGCCACCACAGGCAGAAAGGATCAAGGCAGCTAGCACAAGAATATAAAGGGCTTTTTGTTTCATACATTCTCCTCGTCTGTTTATATTATTCCCACAAACAACGTGCGCCATGACAGACTTATCTGCCATGGCGCAGTGTTTTTCGTTAGTACTCAACGAAACGGCGTTTTAAGCGCATAGAGGGAATATCCACTGGATGAGAATTTTACTGTAATTCCAGATTTCAGGAAAGTATAGATATTGGTAAAATCCATGTCTATAAGGAAGGAATGACCATGGAAAACCCCATTAAACTGATTGAAAAATACGAACGGAATGGCTGGCCTTCGCTTAAACGGCCGGACTTAAAATCTCCGGATGGTTGGAATCTTTCCCTTTTGACCTCCCTGGAGCGGATTCGCTCGCATTCCCTGTCCTCTCAAGGCATGATTGCCTATATAAAAGATGGTGAAACCCTTTCGGATGTTTTCACCATGTCCGCAAATGGAGGCTGGCCCGCGCGCATCACAACGGACCGTCCTTTGGCTGCCTATTGGGACGACGAGATTCCCGCATGGTCTCCGGATGGCAAATGGCTCGCCTTTGGCATCAAAGGCCATGTGCACCTTGTCCCTTCGGATGGCGGTCTGCCCAAAAAGATATCCGATTTTGCACTTGCCGCCAGCAGCCCGCGCTGGATGCCCGATTCGAACGGCTTAATCCTGACTGTCGAAAGGAACGACGCCGACCAACTGCTGCTCACAGACAGGAACGGGTCATGGCCCCGCGCGTTGACCACCGACACGACTGGCGATCATTGGGATCCGCGTCCTTCCCCGGATGGGAAAAAGATTGTATTTAATCTGCGCCGATTCGACGATCTAAACCGGCTTGACATCATCCTGCTGGATCTAGCAACCGGCAATCAGGTTACCTTATATGGCAAACCGTCCACACGGGCCATCTCACCCAAATGGTCGCCGGATGGCAAGTGGATTTCCTTTATCTCCCAGGAAAGCGGCCACGAAGAGTTGTATCTGATCAAACCGGACGGCCAAGGCTTCCACCAGCTTACGAAAGGCGGTCAGGATATTTTTCAGCATGAATGGTCGCCTTCGGGGAGTCAGATGATTGTTGTGGTGAACAGAGATGGCTCATTTGAAATGACTCTCCTCGAAACGGAATCAGGCACAATGTCCAATTTGCGAACCGAGCCGGGCATACACTTAAACCCAAATTGGGGGGCAGATGGTTCCTTCATCACGTTTGAATATGAAGGTCCTGCCTCACCGCCCGATCTTTTCAGGTTGGATCTCACAACCGCAAAAACAACCCAGTTAACCTTTTCAAACCCACCTGCTCTCCAAAAGAACAGGATGGTCATTCCCGAAAGAGTTTCCTATAAAAGTTTCGATGGCCTTGAAATCCCCGCCTTTTTATACCGGCCTGTAAAGTCAAACGGTGCGGCGATCCTGTATCCGCACGGTGGACCCAAGGACCAGTATGGCCTCGCCTGGGACGAACTTGCCCAGTATTTTGTAGCCAAAGGGTACACCTATCTTGCGCCAAATTATCGCGGTTCGACCGGCTATGGCCAGGAATTTGAACGGGCCAATTACAATGACTGGGGAGTTGGCGATACCCAGGATTGTCTGTATGGTGCGAAATATCTGCGGACATTGAAGGATGTAAAGCCGGATCGCATTGCCATCACGGGCGGCAGTTACGGTGGTTACATGACTGTCAATGCCCTGTCGCGCGATCCTGAATACCTTTTTGCCTGCGGGATCGCAAAATATGGGGATTCAAATCTTGTCAGTTCGTGGGCTCAGTGTGAAAAGCGATTACGTTTATATACCGAGATCTTCCTCGGCCATCCATCGGCAAATATGGGAATTTATTTAAAGGGCTCCCCCATCCAGGATGCCGGGAATATCCAAAAACCTGTTTTAATTCTGCACGGTTTATTGGATACGATTGTTCCTCCGGAGGCAAGTGAAGAATGGGTGGAGGCTTTGCGGCGTGAGGGGAAAACTTTCGAATATAAAACCTATGATGACGAGCCGCACGGGTTTTTGCGCAGGGAGAATCTTATTGATGTTTATGAACGGATGGAGAGATTCTTGGATTGGTATCTTATCCCTTTGTAGTTATATTATGTGTTTGTAAAAGGATGGGTCTATGATGACTACGCGCAATTCTAGCTTCTTCAAATACGACGAGATGACTTGGGATGCAGTTGCTGAATTACCCCGGGATACTCCTCTGGTACTGCCTCTCGGCTCAGACTTTAACCTTGATCTGCTCGCGGACCAATTAAGTAATCCACCCCGAATCGGTCTTCTGCCAGCCTTTCCCTTTGGCTGGCGCGGCAGCGGGCTTGAAGTTCCGGATGTCATTTTCGGTCAATATATATTTAATTTACTGGACAGTCTGAGAGACGATGGGTTTTCAAAAGTATTTTGTCTTGCGCCTCAAGGCCTCGATCCCCAATCCGGTTTTTTGTGCGGCAACTCTTCAGCCGTCCTTCGATTACCGCACAAATCTCTTTATCAATCAAAATTGTTTTTACCTGCGGATGAAGAATGCGAAAAAGTGATCTTGATGCCCATCGGGCATACCGAGCAGCATGGCTATCACCTCCCCCTCTCGGTGGACACCATTATTATTGATTCGATTGCCAGGGGAACAGTGAGCGCAATGCCTACACGCAGTTGCTCGCTGCCCGTTATGCCTTACGGAGTCTCGACGCATCGCTCATCCTTTGCCGCAACCATGAACGCCGGAGGCCGTGCATTCGAAGATTTCTGGGTATCAGTGATCGATGCCCTTGCAGCCAGAGGTTTTGATCGTTTTTATTTGATGAGCGGCCATGGAGGAAACAGCTCGTTCCTTGTCAACGTGGTGAAATATGCCGGCGAACGACATCGCAGGATCTTTTGCGCAACCGCATTCCTGCATACTTCCGGCAGGGTCGGCGCAGCCGCCCTGGAAAAACATCGCGCATCCAGGCTCGGCGGCATGGGGCATGCCTGCGAGCTTGAAACTTCCTATCTATTACATTTGCGCCCTGACCTCTGCCGCATGGACAGGGTTGTGGATGAAACCGATTTCGTTGCCACCCCGGATTATTATATGGATTGGATCGAAGGCGGGTCACTGGTCGCAAATCCACCCTGGGACGACGACACAAAGACTGGCGCCTATGGAGCCGGCAGCATGGCGACGGCGGAAAAAGGGCGATTATGGCTGGAAGCTGCGATTGAGGAAAAAGCCGATCATGTGGAACAAATTCACGAACAACACATCCGCAGGGAAAAACGAAGGAAAGAAGGATATGGGCTGTGGGGAAAGTTCATTTGACTTCAAAAGTCCCCTTCATATGACAAAACAAGGTGTGCCCAACCCTTAAGGACCAATAAACATTATAAGAACCCGCTGCCTTGGGAGTATGAACAAGGATTTTCAGGGTTGCGATCTGCCCGGGAGCCACCGTGGTCTGCAAGTCTTGAATATGTTTCCCTTCCTGGCCAAAGCCGCCCGTATTTACGAAATCGATTGCATTATTGGTCCATGTTTTGGTCCCTGTATTTAGAATCTTCCAGGAAAGATAGAGATCCGAATTTGCCTTGACCGTCATCCCCTTTGAGGGATATTTCTCCACAACCGTGCAATTCCATTCGAGCGGGATCTTTGGGTATAGCGTTGCCCGTCGATCCTTGTCGCTGAGCGTGGCTGCAGGAACAGAGCCATTTCTGGCAGTGGATATGGATACCGGCTTTGAAACCGATACAGGCACCGGCGTGAAAACAACCTGAGTCAAGGTTGGAACACTTACCGTATAGGTCGCGGGAAAAGTGAGAAACAAAGGTGTAGCCGACGCCGTGAATGTAATCGCGGAGGTTGGCGTGACGCTTGCCGTTGGAATCGTTGGAGTAGTCGTCCATGTGGGCGCGTGAGCCGCCGTTGACGTGAGCGCCGCCACCGAGGTCTGGGCAATGGTTGTCCCCAGCTGGTCCGAATTCAGAGGCAGCAGAGCGGGCGTATTGAGAGGCGTGGCTGCGACAGGCAACACGCAAGCCATGACCGCGGTCGAGAGAAGGGCGCCGGCCCAAATTGCACGATTTGATCTTCTCATTTCAATCACATCCTTTCCCACGGCGGCATCAGCCAATAAATCTCTTTATATATTCTTCGCCTCGGGAGATCAATTCATCATGATCGTCCGGTACCGGAGCGGATGCCATAAGGTCCTGGGTCTTTTCGCGCAGCACCTTGCGCGCCGCCGGGGCACCTGCGTCCTGCCATTTTTCCATGCTGTAGTGGGGATAGACCCTGCTCACATAATATCCCTTCTTGTAGTTGCGCATGGTGGAGGGTTGATTGAGAAAGTTCCGCCCCGGCCCCACCCTTGCGATCTCATCCAGGGCGGAATTGGGGTCATCCAGTTGAAAACCGTTCTGAAATCGCAAAGCCTGGTCTATGATCTCATGGACATGCACAAAGGTGGTTGGCGAGATCGATTTCGAACCATGCGAATCCCCGACGAACGGGGCCAGATGTCCGTTTGAGAGAAGAAGCGAGAAGGTGTTCATCCAATAGGTGTCCGCGGCAATCAGGTCCATCCCCCACCCGGAACCACTTCCGGAGGTTGAACAGTGTGGAATCCCGTAATACTTCATCATTTCCGAACAAGCCACGCTGATCAGGACACTTTGGGGATCATAAAAATTCAGCATGGTGCGCATGTCAAAATAAACCGGGAGCATCCCCAGCAGGATCGGCGCGCCTTTCTTGATGGTCTGACTGATGACCAGGCCGGCAAGCAACTCCGCCATGAGCAGGGTCAGGGTCCCGGCCGGGGTGAGCGGGGTCGAGGCGCCTGCCATGCTGTAATTTGAAAAAATGACCGGCAGCCCCCGTTCAATGGATATCTTCATTTTATCCACGGTGCCCGCATTCATCACCAGCGGGCTGACGGGATTAAAGTAAGGGATGATGAATGGCATATCACCAAGCCCGCCATGCAGATCCTCGAACATATTCAGGACGTCTGCATACCGGTTTTCATCCGACACCAGCAAAACCAGGGGTTTTGTGGTGTTGGCAATATGCTCAAGCGAACCGTACAGATCGGTCATTTCCTCGGGAACATCGCGAATGATCCCTACTGTGGAAACCACATCATAATGCTCCAAAGCGGAACCGAGGCGGACCAAGTCTTGAAAATTCCTGCGCCGGAAAATATCCAGAGTCTCATCCACCGGATTTTGATAGAACAGCGCGGTCACCCCCACGCCGAAACGCAGCCGTTCCGCGCCAAGGTTCAGTTTTAATTCACCCCTCCGATCGTAAACCTTGATTTCCTTCGGTGCGGACTGGATCGCCTCCTCGACGACCTCCGCCGGAAATTTTAAAATGCGCTCCTGCGCCTTTAATCCCAGTTTTTGTTCTAGGAGTTTCAAAATCTCCGGTGAATCCACCCGCACGCCCGTTGTAGCCAGCACCTTGAGCACGTTCTGATGCGCCTCCATGATCTGCGCTTCATCCATCATTGTCAATCGCGGTCGGACATTGTTCATGGCGTAAAATTCTCCAAAACAATTTTATCATTGCTATTAAACAAAGAGACCGCCATCTTTTGGACGGCGGTCTCTTTGTTTAATCAGGTCCCTCAATCTCAAACGATGGAAATCCCCTGGAATTCCACAGGTCATCCGCGACCTTTTCAGAATTAATTTTCATCCCCTGTTTAATAAAGTAGTCACAGACTCTAAAAACGTCACGGGAAAATATCCTGAATGCGTTCCGGTTGATTCTGGGCGAAACCACCTGCGGAAAGTCTATCAAGGTGATCTCTCTGTTCCAGTACAAAATATTGTAGGCGGAAAGGTCGCCGTGAATCCGGTCGTGGGAAAGCAATATATCCAAATTGCGCATCACACGTTCAAATAGCGAAACCGCCTCCAGTCTTTCAAGGCTGATCTCATTCAACGTCGGCGCGGACATGCCCAGATCCCCGACAAACTCCATCAGGATGGCATTGTTCGACATCCTATACGGTTCGGGGACGTCCGCCCCGGCCTTGTGCAGCATTTCCAGGGTAGTGAATTCATAGGCGATCCAGGATTGATGCAGCAATTCGCGGCCGTATTCAGTCTTGCTTCGCATGGCACGTAATTGCCGTTTATCGGTCACTACACCGCCCGCTCCATTCAGATCGGCCCGGCCGGCCCGATACATGGCATCGTTGCGCAGATTCCGCAACATTTGAGGACGATAGACCTTGACCGCGACCCATTCCGCGGACGGGATCTCCGGGCCTGATTTGCACAGATAAACCGAGGCCTCCTTGCCGCCTTTGACCTTGCGCAGCACATCTGAAATCCACTCATTTTCGGCAAATTCCACCAGGGAGTCGAGCAACCAGGCTTCCTCGAAACGGGCGGCTTTGTAGGTGAAATGGAAATCGCGCGAAATTTCCTGCGCGCGGGTGAACAGCTTCGATTCCATTTCGCGCTTCTGTGATTCGCGCCTTTGGGTGACGCGCTTGCGGTCGTGCCTTGAAGTCTCATCGGAAGAGTCGTCCAGCTCTTCAAAAAACTCGGAAAGTTGATTCATTTTATTAATAACCTTTTGGTAAATACATATTGCATGGGTCAATCTTTTTTCATGCAATCCAAAAGCGACTGCTCCCCCGTCCCATTAAAAGTAACACCACAGGGCCGGGGCCTGCGGTGTGGAATCAAAAACCGCAGGGCGTCACGCGCCTGCGGCTGATATATGCAGCAACTGGAAGACCCTGAAGGGGACTTCCCTACATGTCACCGAAGGGAGGCGCGTCAAAAACAATTTCAGTGGATGATAAAGTGACTTCCATGTTTTCAGGCCTCCTTTCAAAATGAGATGTGATGTCGGGATTTTAGCTGATGTGCCTGCCGGTGTCAAGAACGCTTTCGCGCGCGGAACAGGACCGTCAGGTAAAGCGCAAGGCCGAAATTGAAAAAACTCGCCCCACGGATATCCGGAACAGAGCCGATCGCAAATGGCCAGATCAAGGCCAGCCAGTTGGCCAGTTGGGGAACAAAGACTTTGTCGTACAGGATGATCGTCAGCGCCCCGATCATTGCCCCGGAAACGCTGCCAGCACCCCCAAGGATGACCATGGTCAGGATCATGCTCGAAACATGAAAAGCCATCAGGTCCGGATCCACAAAAGATAAAGTGCCGGCATACAACACGCCGGCCATGCCGGCCAGCGCCGAACTCAGCATTAATGCCCTGGATCGCATTCGATTCACATTCATACCGAGGGAAACCGAGGCCAGCTCATCCTCGCTCAAGGCGATCCATTCGCGACCGGTGCGCGAACCGATCAAGCGATGACTCAGCCATGCCGCAAAAACGATCACGAAAAACACAAGATAGTATTTTCCCATCTGGCCGGAAAATTTCATCCCCAGCAAAGCCGGCGCAGGAATCGCTCCGATCCCGCCCATTCCGCCCGTAAAATCAAAGTTGATGATCACCTGACGGATCAACAAGCCCAAAGCAAGGGTGGCGACCGCAAAAAAATCACTTCGCAGCCTGCGGGCGAGTCCGCTTTTGATCCATCCCAGAAAAGCGCCTGCTGCGGCACCGGCAATCAACGCCAGGCTGATGTCGTATTTTCCGATAAACAACGCGGTCAGATAAGCCGAAAAACCAA
This sequence comes from Chloroflexota bacterium, assembly GCA_021414245.1. Classification (GTDB taxonomy): domain Bacteria; phylum Chloroflexota; class Anaerolineae; order Anaerolineales; family Villigracilaceae; genus Villigracilis. The sequence continues at coordinate 52,170 of JAIOOU010000017.1, read as the reverse complement.
AACTCGCCGCGATTCCCAGGTCCAGCATCCCGGCGATCCCCAGTGCCAGGTTTAACCCCAGGCTGAGGATGATGAAAATTCCAGCGAGGCGAAGAATCACCTGCCCGCCGTGAAACACAAGAGGAAACACCAGCAGGGCAAGGAGCAGCACGATCAGCCAGCGCTTCGTTCCGGACCCTTGAACGGGCGTGGTTAAAATGACAGAATCCCGCAGGATCGCCATTTCCCCTTCCCCGCCATCGGAGACAAATCCCGCAGGCTTCCAAACAAAGAGCAGGATCAGAATCCCCAACAAAAGCGCCGGTGTCCATTGAGCCGTGAGATAGTAGTCACTGAGCGAAGAGACGGCGCCTATGGTCAGGCCGCTAAGTAAAGCTCCGATCGGATTTCCAATTCCTCCCAACAGCGCCGCCATAAAAGCAAATAACCCGCTCTGCGCGCCATGCGACCCAAAAGGCCGGGAATAATACAAGGCAAAGATAAATCCTGCCGCGCCGGCAAATGCCCCTCCAATCGCAAAAGCCCGCCGGATGGTTTGATTAATATTAATCCCAACCATTTGTGCCATCTGCTGGTTTTGAGAGACCGCCCGGATCGCCAGGCCGGTGCGCGTCTTTTGAATGAACCAGTTCACCAGTCCAACCAGAATCAACGCGGAAACAATGACGAACACATCGCTGAAGCGAATGACGAGATGCAGGGGCAGGCCAAAATACTTTACCAGATTGATCTCCGGCAAAAAGGAAGGAATCCCGTCGGTGGGGACCTCGGGCAGGCCCGGCACACTGCGATGCTCGCCGGGTATCCAGGAACCCTGAAAGGTGCGCCAAACCAGCGCCCCCTGAAAGAGAATAAAGGACAATCCCAGGGTTGCAATCAATGGTCCAAGGCGTGAGGCGCCGCGAAAGGGGGCGAAACCAAAGAACTCAACACCCATGCTCAAAAGCGCACCCAGTCCCATTGCCAAAAAGAATACGATCAGCAGCGACCCCGCAAGCAGGGCCGGCGGCCAATTTTCACGAATGCCGATCATATTGATGATCGAAGTGACCATCACGGTTGTAAGCGCAAAGACATCCCCGTGTGCAAGATTCAAAGTCCGGACTGTTCCATAGATGATGGTGACGCCCATGGCATTTAAAGCCAGAACTGCGCCGTTGGAAAGGCCAAAGATCAGTATTTGCACCAGGGTCTCGACCGGAGACGGGCCATTTGACTTCACGGGCGTGGAAGCCTGGGCCGATTCAAATGGCTGCGTTTGTTTGGCGGCCTTCCAATCCACTTCATAATCCCCGTTACAGCGGGGCTGTCTTTCATGCCAGGACGCGGATAAATGTCCGGAGACGGTTCCGGGATCGGTAAATTTCGCCGATAGGGACAGATCCTTTCCAAGGGCCGCGTCCAAAGTGTTGTTCACAATGACGGGCCGCAGTTTCTCGGGGATCTGCCCATATTCAATAGCAGTGCAGAATATTCCATCGGACCCGGGAAATTTATACAGAATACCGGCCAGGGTGCCCTGCCGTACAGTGAGCGTCACCGTGAACTGCCTGCCATCACTGGTTGAGCCTGCGCCCTTCCATTCCCCATCCAATGGCGAGCCCGGAAGCACTACTGGGTTTTCAGTTTCCGCGGCGCTGGTAGGGCCGCACGAGATCAGCACAAAAGACAGTAAAGTCAACAATAAAATTTTGCGGATCACATTTCCACTCCATGATCTAAAATAAAGTCCACATTCAACCAGGCAGCCAGCTTGGAAGTCTGCTCGCCTTTCAACCCCAGGTTTTCCAGATAGGGGTGGCTCTCCAGGGAATTTAATTTTAATTGATAAGATTGGGAGAACGGCCCGCCATCGGAATACTTGCTGATCTTTAGGGGGGCCTCGATGACGGCTTTATAACACGCATTTTTACTGTTGGCACTATCCCGAAATTGCTTGAGGAATACCAGCGGAATATGGTTCGTGATGGCCCGGGCGGCAAACTCCAGCATTCCCCCTGAAAAATCAGCGCGGACATTCGCGATCATTTCAGCGAGGAGCTGCGTTCTGGCGGCGCCCCAGTCCATCCACTGACTGCGCGTTGATTCGGCAGCGGCCGCTCCCAATTCAAGCAGGCGTTCGGGCTGGGCAACGGAAGCGGGATCGAATTTCCTGAAGCCCAGCACATCGGCAGCAAACCGGGGTGATTTCAGGTCCCCCGGCTTTTGAAATTGACCGGCCTGTTTGTTGAAGCCATACACTTCGCGGCCTGTAACCATGGAGTTACTCTCATCGACCAGAAGGTGGGGAAGAAACCAGGCCAGATGATGCGGAGTGTGTCCATTTTGCGTTTTCTTCATCGCCACGGTCAGCACCCAGAATCCGATCTCCGTTTCCGGAATGGACCCGATCCTTGCATCGCGTTCATCCAGCGAAGAGACCAGCATATCCGCATAGACCAGCAGCACAGTGGAAGTCATCGGTACATAAACATACGGACAGGCATCCACGGTATTCAAGGTCCGGTCACACAAGCCGGTTAAGGCCGTTACATCGGCCCGAAACAAGAAGGCGGCAAGCTTCACATTTTTTTGCAGATACGGACCTCGAAAGACCGGGAACCCCTGATCGTTGTCTACGTAAACTTCCGGAACGTGATCGCGGGAGGCGGGGGAAGGCCGGTCGCGCAAACCCAGAAAATAGGAAAGAGCCGCAATGCCCGCGACCCCGCCAGTTAATTTAAAGAAGTCCCTGCGCCCCAGGTGTTGTTTCTCGTTACCCATGATTGTCTCCAAAAACCATTATGGCCTGACGTATTTATCAAAGAACTGCGCCGAACGCGCCATGAACACGAACCAGGGATCCCCGATAAAAGAGTGACCTTCCCCTTGGTAAGCGAAGATGCTGGCCTGCCTGCCCACGTCGATAAACCCCTGATACATTTTCCTTGACCATTCCGGCGGGGTGCCAGCTGAAGTCAGACCATCATTCGTTCCATAATTGATCTGGACCGGGGCCGTCACCAGATCGAGATGATAAAACGGCGAGACCGCCTTCAGCATGTCAGGATCAGTTGTCGAATTGAAGTAAGCGGCGATCAGATCGCCCGGGAGATCCACCGGCAGGACATCCGAAGAGTTACAGCCATACTGAAGCTCGCCGGTTGGAATGTCACCCAGGCAGCCCGGGCCCCAGCGTTCAATAATGTCCGCAAAATCGGCGCTGACCGGGGAATACAAGACCGCAGCTTTGATGCGCGAATCGAGAGTCAGAACCTTGAGAGTCACACCGCCGCCCATGCTGTGCCCCCACATGCCGATGCGCTCGGGGTCCGCTTCGGGAACGGTGGAAATGGCATTTAATAAATTGATCACATCGATCGCAAGACCGGAATAAAACAGGCTTGGACCGATATCGGAATCCCCCCAACTGCGATAATCCGATGACAGGGTCAGATACCCACGCCGATTGAGGAAGGCCGCGGCACGGTCGGTTCCATCTCCGGAGGAGTATGCGCCGCGCGTGAAAAAACCATGGTTCATCACGATCACCGGATACGGAGGTTCTCCCGTGGTTGGGATTTGCAAAATGCCGGTTATGGTCAATCCGTCGCTGGGATACGAGATCAAATAGCGCGTGAAGTGCTCATCTTCAAGCAGGGTCTCCAGGCGTGCGATCTTATTTTGTGGATACTCCCGTGCGCGTAATCCCATGATGGTGTAAGGCTGGATGGCCTGCCCGGTTGTCTTCGTGGGGGTCGGAAGTGCGGTCGGGACAGGCGCGGATGTGGATGTGGCAGGAATCAGGGTCACATGGGGGGAAGGCAGGGGAACCACAGGGGCAGCCGCCGCGGGAGAACAAGCCGTTAAAAGGATACAAAGGAACAGGGAAACATGCCGCTTCATAAAGGGATTGTATCAAACAGCACGGTTATTCAAAATCGCGGACTTCATCCATCAGTCCATCCTGAAGGGTTCCTTCAACCAGACTCAAGAGCCGGATCGCCGTCATTTCTTCGAGGATGGCCTCGCCGCAGACCGGACAAATCCGGGCAGGCACATGGTTAACAAGCAGGCGAAACTCGCCACGCTCAAAGGGAATGGACGTGGAACCTGGGACGATCTCAGCTTGTCTGCAGATCAGGCAAATCATGGCAAGGGCACCTTTTTAGCGCCGGGCAAATTCCTTGTGCCCCCGTGGCGAATGTTTTTATTTTCGGCTCCGAAAATCCTTTTTCCACTTGTCGGCATCGGGCAGGTAGACCGTGACCACGGTGATCTCATCTGCCTGCGGATTTTCCGAGGTGACAATGTGAAACGGGCGCCTGCCTTGAAGCCCCAGCATCAGCCGGCTGGGCTCAGGCATTTCAGACGAATAATCTTCGATCACGTCGGCGGACTCCAGCGCCTTGCGGACCTTCGCTGCAGGGATCTCCCGTTCAAACATGCGCTGTACGGCGTGGGCGCGGTAGAGGATTTTGGTCATCAGTTCATTATACATTGCAGAAAGTAAGGAACTGAATTATCCAACAAAAGACCGCTGCTTTTTTGGCTCGCCCATCGGCCTTCGCAGCGCAGATCGGAAAGAATGTTAAAATGACTCCCACATGAATGCCATCATCAAGCCACAGGAAGATCATTTTCAGCGGCTCTCGCGTTTATTGGACCTGGAAGCCGGGGCCGAAAAACTGGAGACCTTGCGCGAGCTGGAACGTCACACGCCGGCAGAGGCGGAAGCGCAGGGCAACAGCCTGATCCATCTCGTGATTCGGGAGGAGGATTCCGGGCTGGGCGGGCGCATTCTATTGACCTTCGGTAAGCGCAACCAGAATCTATCCCTTCCGTGGAATCGGATGCGGACCGGAAGCCCGGTCATCCTTTCAGTGGAAGGCAATTCGGGTTCGGAGGGCTGGCGCGGAATTGTCAGCCGTTCAGGGCGGGACAATATTCAGGTGGCGTTCAACCAATGGCCGGAGGCGGAAGAATCCGGCACAACGTTCAGGCTGGACCGCTCGACAGATGAAATCAGCCGTCAGCGCGCACATCAGGCAATGGACAAGGCCGGCGGCGCGAAATCGTCACGGCTGGCCCTGTTACGGGATGTGCTGCTGGGCAGGCAGTCGCCTTCGTTCGAAAAAATCGAAATACATGCGGCGCTGGATCAAAACCTGAATGAGTCGCAGAATCAGGCGGTTGCATTTGCGCTGAGCGCGAACGACATTGCGATCATCCACGGTCCCCCTGGGACCGGGAAAACCACCACGCTGGTCGAATTGATGCGTCAGATCACCCGTAGTGGACAGAGCATACTTGCTGTGGCGGCCAGCAACCTGGCCGTGGATAACATGCTCGAGCGCCTGATCGAGGCCGGCGAACCCGCCATCCGTCTGGGGCATCCCGCGCGCGTATCGCCCGAACTGCGCGAACACACACTCGATCTTCTGGTCGAGAAGCATCCCGATTTCAAGATCGCGCGCAAGTTGACCCGCGACGCGCATGCGCTCAAAGATTCATCCTTCAAATACACGCGCGCCAAACCCGAGCCGGGCGCCAAACAGGCCATCCGGCAGGAGGCCCGGGACATGCTGCGTGAAGCGCGCGAGATCGAGGCAGGCGTGATCGAGCGCGTCTTGAACGGTGCGCGCATCGTGTGCGCCACTGCCACGGGGCTGGATGATGAAATCTTGAATGGCCGCATGTTCGATTGGTGCATCATGGACGAGGCCAGTCAGAGCACCGAACCCGGCGCGTGGATTCCCCTGCAATATGCGAATCGACTCGTGCTGGCGGGCGATCACTTTCAACTGCCGCCGACCGTCATCTCCACCGAAGCCACCCAGGCCGGTTTCGACATCAGTTTGATGGAACGCCTGCTGACGGAGATCGGCCCGCAGATCTCGCGCCGCCTGAACATCCAATACCGCATGCACACCGATATCATGAATTTTTCATCGGATGTCTTTTACGGGAAGAGTCTGCTGGCCGACGAGACGGTTCGCACCGCCCTGCTCGCTGATCTTCCGGCTGTGACCGATTCTCCCCTCACCCATTCCCCCGTGGACTTCATCGACACGGCGGGAGCCAGTTACGACGAAGAGCTTGAACCCAACGGCGACAGCCGTTTCAATCTCCAGGAAGCGGAATTGGCCGTCAAAAAAGTGCGCGCTCTGCTCGAGCACGGATTAAGCCCGGATATGATCGCGGTGATTAGCCCGTATTCGGCCCAGGTGCGGTTATTGCGTGAACTGCTGGGTGAATCCGAAGTCGAGATCGATAGCGTGGATGGCTTTCAAGGCCGTGAGAAGGAGGCTGTCATTGTCAGCCTGGTGCGCTCCAACCGTGAAGGCGAAGTGGGCTTCCTGGCCGATACACGCCGCATGAATGTGGCCCTAACCCGCGCCAAACGCAAGCTGATCGTCATCGGTGACAGCGCCACAGTCACCAGCCACGCCTTTTACCAGCGCATGCTGGAATACTTCGAGTCGATCAGGGCATATCATTCGGTTTGGGAAGATTAACTCCTCTGCCTTACATAGTGTGTCCTCACGGGAATTCGAATCCCGGTTTAAGCCAACTGACAGTCACCCGCTAAGCGAAGGTGACTGTCAGTTGCATTTCCCTATAAGTTTGTCCAAACTGTGAACTATGGCCCTGTGATCTGGATTCGGTCCGCGGAAATGGTAAAGGTCGTGCGGTCGGGGCCGGTGATGCAGGCCGGGCCGTTCGAGGGGTTGCTCGGTTTTTTGGGATCGTTCACGAAGGCTGAGGCGTAATAACATCCGTAAGGCAGCACGTTCATCACCGTCACAGATTGCTTGGGGGGAATCACATAGGAGACATAACCGCACTGTCCGAATTCGTTCTTCGCTAAATACAGGGAGGCAGTCACCGAAGCCTTGGTGGTATTGATAATGATGATGTTCGCGCCGTTATTGACCTTGCCGGCGTCCGCGGCAGCCACCGGGTTGGCGAAGAACGGTCCGTTGCATGGGTCCGCGTTCTTCGTCGGCGGCACTTCCACAACCACGGTCGGGGCCGGCGTTTCGGTCTCGGTCGGAGCCGGGGTTGGGCTGGGAAGCGGGGTTTCGGTGGGGGTCTCGGTCGGCGGAATGGCAGCCTGGGTTTCAGCAATCATAGTGCCGGCCAGCGCGGCAGCCGAAGCCTGCACTTGCGCAGGGTCAGCCGTGGGGGGGGTAGCCTGCGGTCCGCAGGCGGCCAGGGTCAACGCCAGGCCGGTCATCAAATAATAAAGTTTCTTCAAGTGTTCTCTCCGTAAATTTTCTGAATTGCGGCAGGGATTTTACCCCATGAAGTCCAAGCCTGCCCTAGATCGGAATGGTAAAAAAGAACGAACTTCCGATGCCTGCTTCGCTTTCAAACCAGGTCTCGCCATCGTGCAATTCGATAATATGCTCGACGATCTTCAGTCCCAGCCCAAAACCCAGGCGCGGATCCTGCTTGTCCTCCAGCACGGTCTCGAAGGCCTGAAAGACCAATTCCTGATCGTCCGCAGCAATGCCAATGCCCGTATCGCGGGCTTCAAACAGGATATTGTTCGGTTCGCGCTCGATCCGAAGGGTGATGGTTCCCTTGTCGGTGAACTTGACGGCATTATGAATGTAATTCAACAAGGCCTGCGTCAGCCGGGTCGGGTCCGCTTCGATGGGCGGCAGGTTTTCCGCGATCTCTTCAACCAGCGTCACGCCGGGTTTCTGCTCGAGCAGCTGGTCCGCGATCGTCAACACACCGTCCAGCAGGGCGGGGATATCCACTTCGTCTTCAAGGTTTAATTCCATGCGGCCGGTGACCGATTCGGCGTAATCCTGAAAGTCATTGACCTGCACGACCAAAGGCAGCAGGGCCGCATTGATGTGCTCGATCGGCGAATCCGGGATGTCAATATAATCCTCGAGCTCCTCAATGCGGTACAGGTCCTTGACCTTCGCCTGCACCTCGGCCAGGCCTGCGCGCAGGCCATTGGACATCTTATACAGAAATTCGTTTTGCTTCTCTTCGGCGGTCATGTTCTGCTCCTGAAAATCTATTCCTGAAAGCCCGTCTTGTACAACTCGAAATACATGCCTTTGTTTACAAGCAATTCACTGTGCCGGCCCTGTTCGATAATCTTTCCATCGTGAATGACCACGATCCGGTCCGCACTGGTGATGGTGGACAAACGGTGCGCGATCACAAAGGAAGTGCGTCCCTTTAACAACTTCAACAGCGCGGCCTGAATGATCTGCTCGGTCTGGATATCCACCGAGGATGTGGCCTCATCCAGAATCAGGATGCGCGGGTCCGACAACAGGGCGCGCGCGAACGAGATCAACTGTCTTTGTCCCACACTCAACAGAACCCCGCCTTCCTCCACGGAAGTTTCGTAGCCATTCCTCAGTCCGGTAATGAATTCATGCGCGCCTACGGCCTGTGCGGCCGCGACCACCTGTTCGTCGGTCGCATCCAGGCGCCCGAACAAAATATTCTCACGCACGGTCCCATTGAACAGGAAGGGGTCCTGCAGCACCATGCCCATTTGTTTGCGCAGCGATTGCTGGGTCACCACACGCAGGTCCACTCCGTCCACGCGCACGCAGCCTTCGGTTGGGTCGTGGAAACGTGTCAAGAGCTTGACAATGGTCGTTTTGCCGGCTCCCGTCTCGCCCACGAATGCGACCGTCTGGCCGGCATCCACATCCAGACTGATCTGATCGAGCACCAGGGTCGGGTCATCGGAATAATGAAAGGAGACATTTTCGAATCGGACCCGGCCGGCAACCGGTCCAAGTTCCACGGCATCCTCGGCATCCCGAACCTCGACCGGGGTATTCAGTAGATCGAGAATGCGTTCGCCGCCCGCCATGGTCGATTGCAACGTATCGAAGCGGCGGCTGAGGTCGCGGATCGGCTCAAAGAAACGGTCCACATACAACACAAAGGCCACCAGCACCCCCGGCGTGATGGATTGACCGAGAACCGCCGTTCCGCCCACGTAAACCACCAGTGCGGTTGCGACCGCGCCCAGCACATCCACCACCGGCGTGTAAACGGACGCCACCTTGGCGGCGTCGAGGCTGGTCTCCAGGAAATAGCGGTTGACATAATCCTTGAAGGTTGTGTAATTTCTTTCCTGCCGTGAAAAAGCCTGCACCACCCGCACGCCGTTGACATTTTCAGCCAGCACCGAATTCGCCCACGAAACCGCGGCGCGCACCCTGCGGTAATTCCTGCGTGCGGCCTGGCGGAAGGCGATCGTTGCCCAAATCATGATGGGCATGACTGCAAAGGTCAGGAGCGACAATTTGAGGTTCAAGCTCAACATGGCAATAATGGTTCCGATAATGCCGAGGGCGTTCCGCACGATCGCGAGCACCGCCCACGTAATGAACTCACGCAGCGTGCCCACGTCATTGATCACGCGCGTGATCACGCGCCCCACGCTGTAGCGGTTGTAAAACCCCAGTGAAAGTTTCTGCAAATGGTTAAACATCGCCGTGCGCACATCATACAACACATGCTGCCCGACCCGTGACATGATCCGCACGCGCTGATAGTTCACACCCAGCTGCACCACGGACACAACAAAGAAGATCAGCACGATCTTTTTCAAAGCGGCCGGGTCGTTGGCCCGGATCCCGTCATCGATGGCGAGCTTTACAAAATACGGTCCCAAAACCGAAGCGGCCGCGACAAAGATCATGAAGAGCAGGGCGATCAACATTTGGCCGGTATACGGCTTTACGAATTGCAGCAATCCACGCGCGACCTTGGGGTCGTAGCCTTTATCAAGGGCTTCTTCGGATTGGGTAATAAATGCCGGAGGAATGATTTTTGTTGTCATGGGATCAACTAGGTGTTCGACTTTCTTTGCATTAAAGTATTCTCGTGACCCTCGCGGTCCGGGGCGGGCAGGGTCACAGATTCCAGAGATTCGAGCTCCTCTGCAAAAGTGGCATGTCCAACCAGTTGCAGGTCATGGATCTCCTTGTACAATCCACCCTCCCGCAACAGCTCATCATGCGTACCGCGCTGAACGATCCGGCCTTTATCCATCACGATGATCAAGTCCGCCCGGCGCACCGTGGAAAGGCGGTGGGCGATCACAAAAGTGGTTCGGCCCTCCATCAGGGTATCCAGGGCCGCCTGGATCAGTCTTTCGGTCTGTGTATCGACACTGGAGAGCGAATCATCGAGAATCAAAATACGTGGATTCATCAACAGCGCGCGCGCGATTGCCACACGCTGGCGCTGGCCCCCGGAAAGGGTCACTCCCCTTTCCCCCACAACCGTTTCATATCCATTTGGAAAGCCTTCAATGAATTCATGCGCCTGCGCGGCCCTGGCGGCAGCGATCACCTCTTCCGTTGTCACATCCGGCCTGCCGTAGGCGATGTTATTTCTGATCGAATCTGAGAACAATAACGAGGTCTGCAGCACAATGCCAATCTGCCTGCGCAGGCTGGTCAGGTCCACTGCGCGGACATCCTGTCCATCGACTAATACCGCGCCTTCCGTGACATCATAGAATCTTGGGATCAGGTTCACCAGGGAAGTCTTGCCCGAACCTGTCGGTCCGATCAATGCGATCAAACGGTTCGGCTCGACTTTCAAGTTGATTCCCTCGAGGGAGGCGGTCTTCTCGTTATGATAATTCAGTCCGGCGTTTCGAAATTCGACTTCGCCCCGCAGGGTCTCCAGGCTGAGGGCGTCCGCCACTGACCGGATCTCCGGCGTGACGTCCAGCACTTCAAGCACCCGTTGCGCCCCTGCAGCAGCTTCCCCGCCGGCATTGACCAGTCCGGTCAGGGCCTGTGCGGGCTCCGCCATCATCAGGATATAGGCATTAAAGGCAACAATGGTTCCAATCGTCAGAACACCATTGATGACCATTTGCCCGCCGAACCACAGGATCAGCATCGTGCTGATCAAGGTCAGCCAGTTGGTGGTGGGCATGATCTTTGCCCACTCGTCAATGACCTTGATCCAGGTATGGAACACTTTCTTATTCGCCTGGTCAAATCGTTCGATCTCATAATTTTCGCGGGCAAATGCGCGCACCACCTGCACGCCGGTCACATTTTCCTGCAGCCGGTTCGACACATCCCCGATCGCATTGTCCACAGCAAAGAAGAGCGCGGTGATCTTCGTCCCGAAACTCGAAGTCATGATGATCAGGGGAATGATCGGCAGCAGGGAGATGATCGCCAGGGCGGGATGCACGGAAAACATGACGAACAGGACCCCGAAGGAAAGAAATACGAACCGCACCAATTCGGCAATGGACGAGCCGGCAAAACTCTCGATGGAACGCACATCTTCGATGCATCTGCTGATCAGCTGGCCGGATTGGGTATGGTCGTGATATGTGAACGGGAGATATTGGATATGGTTGTACATCCGGTTCCGCAGGTCATATCCCACCCCGGATGCGATCCAGGCAGTCAGGTAGCGGTTGAGCAAATTCAATACGGCCGACCCCAGGCCTAGGGCGAACAACAGGAACGCCGAGCGAACCAGGTTGTTCGTCTGGCCGCCCACCAGACCATCATCGATCACGGACTGAATAATGCGCGGCACCAAAAGATTAAGGCCGGTCAGCGTCAGGAGCAGGACCAGCGAAGCCAGCACATATCCGCTGTACGGTTTAAGGAATATTGAAATTCGAAGAAGATTTTTCATGGACGGTTTTTTAGGATACCACAAGTGCAAAAACAGGGTCAACACCCATCTTTTCATTAAACGAAAAAGTCGGGCCGGCAAAACCCGGCCCGACCGGGGAAGTTCGACAGATTCTAAACTTCAACTGCCAGGCAGGTCAGGGTTTGTTCGACACCCGGAATAGGCTGAATCTCCAGGGCGGTAATGGAACCCAGTTTGGCCAGATCAGTGGTCTCGACGACTGCGATCGCATCGTAAGGACCAAAGGTCATGTGGGCTTCCGAAACGCCCTTGATCTTGCGCAGCTGACCGACAACATCCTTCAAATCACCCGCTCGAACCTTGATCAGAATATATGCTTTCATGAGATTTCTCCTTTACACTATTCCTTCCGGTCACGAAGGAAAACAACCCAATAAACGGCCGCCACCAGAATGGCTCCCCCGATGATGTTGCCGATCGTAACAGGGATCAGGTTGTTGACGAAAAAAGCCTTCCAGGTGAGAAGTTCAAGACCTGGGACCTTGTCGCCAACTGCCGCAATAAAGGCCGGGTCGAAATTCTTTACAAACAGGGCAAAGGGAATAAAGTACATATTCGCCACGCTGTGTTCAAACCCGGCTGCAACAAAAGCGGTGATCGGAAAGATGATCGAAACGATCTTATCCACGGTCGTGCGGGCGCTATACGTCAGCCAGACCGCCAAACAGACCAGTGCATTACATAAAATACCCAACGCCACGGCCTGCACAAAACCCAGGTCACATTTGGCCACTGCAATCCTCAAAGCCGCAATGCCGACGACATTTGAACCAAAGGTATATTGTTTTGTATAGAACATCAGTCCGGCGGTAATCACGGAGGCGGCGAAGTTTCCGGCATATACAATCGCCCAATTTCGCAGCACAGCCCGTCCCGTGACCTTGCCGCTGGCCCAGGCCATGACGATCAGATTATTCCCTGTGAACAACTCCGCACCGCCCACAACAACAAGGATAAGACCCAGGCAAAAAACGAGGCCCATCAACAAACGCGTCACCCCGTAGGGCAGACCGGTGGTGAATGCCACCGCCCCGTCCATGCCTGCGACGGACATTCCACCCGCCGCAACCGTGGTTGCAAAGATCGAACCCAGGGAGATAAAGGCCCCAGCCAGCAGAGACAACATGAACATGGTGAAGACGGGCATTTCCGCCTTGCGCACTCCCAGATACTCTGCACGGGTCGCCATCTCCGCCGGCAAAAGCGCGTCGATCCTGATCTCACCCATAAGCTACTCCTTGCAATAACTTGTTCGTGATGTTTTGCATCCCAAGCATAACAAATCATCGCCGAAACCAACAGTAGCATTGTAACCAAAAAGAGGGTGATAAAAATCGGCGGTATGAATCAACCTTGCCGCTGTCTGCCCAGCCATGAACCCAGTCCTGCCGCCAGCAGGGCAAGCAGAATAATTCCTCCCACCACCCGCCCGCTATATCGTGGTGAGACCGGCGGAGTGGGAACCGGAGTGTGGGTGGATGTAATGGTTGGACTCACAGGAACTGTGGCCGTGGAAGTGGGGATTCCAAAGGTTGCCGTTGTCACAGGCCTGGCCGTTTCAGTGGGAAGATCCGGTTTCATGATCAGAAGTTTTTGACCCACAAATATCTCATCCGTGGCAAGGTTGTTGAGTGATTTTATCTGTTCCACAGTCGTATTGTAGGCTGCCGCGATGCCGGACAATACCTCCCTGACTTGGACCACATGATAGACCTCGCCGTTTTCCAGCGGAGTTGAAATTTGAATTGAATCGGATTGTGTTGACACAGGTGCAGCCAATGTGGATGTTGCCTGCGCAGTGGTCGTACCCGCAGCCTCTCCATTGGAGACACCGACATCCAACACAAAATAAGTCACTCCGTTGGCACTGGCAATTCCCGCGCCAGCGTCGATCATGACAGGGGAAGTCAGGGTTTTCAAGTCGTTTGGATCCTGCTGCCAGAGAGCAATCAAATCCTGCGCGGGCAAATTGGGACCGGACCGAACGATCTCCGCAAACAGCCCACCTGAATTAAGGTCGCCCGCAACAGAATATCCGGCTGAAATCGCGCGTTGAAAGGGCCGGGCCCCATTGGCACTGAAATGGGTCACGACTCCGGTACTGGCAAGATAATCCGCATGGGATTGGGCAATGGCTGTCAGAATGGGATGGAACCTGTAAAGGGGCAGGCCTTGTTCTGCACGCAGGGAATTTACTCCATCCAGCAGATCCCCTGCCGTTTGATTGCGGGCAGAATCCCAACGGGAGGCTTCAACCCGATTGACCGGAACCAGACCAAAGGTCAGAAAAAGAAGCGCGAGGATCGTCATAATTGTTCGAAAAGGTTTCATATCAAGAAAAATTATACCTTCCCAGGAAGGACGAGTCGGAGGTAAAATTATATATAATATATAATTTCCGAGGAGGTAGTTCATGCCCGGATTCACTCCCGGCCGCCGATGGCAGCCACCCTTCATGCCGTTTAAACGATTGCCCTTCAAAAAGCGGGTTTTTGCCAAAATCGAACTGGCCGTTAAAGGGCCGTTGTTTGGATGCCGGATGTGCGGAAACTGCCTGCTGCAGGAAACCGCCCTCATATGTCCGATGGAATGCCCGAAAGGGCTTAGAAACGGCCCGTGCGGCGGGTCCACGCCTGAAAAATGTTACGTGGATGAGTCCCGTCCGTGTATCTGGTACAAGATTTATGAAAGATCCTTCAAACTTGGCCGTGAGGCCATCCTCCTTGAAGTGCTGCCCCCCATGGATTGGGATAAAGCCGGGACGGATGCCTGGAGCGATGTCTTTTCCCAGGCAAAAAAGATCGGTGCGGCCGCGATTGTCACGGGGCTTGCCGGACGGGAAGCCGGGTCTGCTTCCAAAACACTTGACTCCATCTTCCGGCCGGTTCGACAACCCGATTGGTGGCAGGGGGATTCCCTTTATCATGCCCCGAAATACACCCAGCCTGTTTCCGAGCTTGAAGACAGCTTGAAAAAAGGCCGGTTTGCGGTCACCACGGAGATCGCCCCTCCCCTGTCTGTCAACACGGAAAAGCTCAAACAAACCATTGAATTGATTAAGCCTTATGTGACCGCCATCAATTTCATGGACAGTCCATCTGCCATTCCCCGCATGTCTTCCTGGGCCTGCAGCAAACTTGCGCTCGAGTCGGGCGCGGATCCGGTCATGCAGATCGCGGCCCGCGACCGGACCCGGGTTGGCCTGCAATCCGAGGTGATGGGCGCGGCCGCGCTGGGCATACGGAATCTTTTGTGCCTGACGGGCGACAGCATGATCCTGGGACCGGGACCGCGCGGCCGCATGGATATTGTCGACCTGGACGGCATTCAAATGCTGTGGATCCTCAGACGCATGCGGGATGAAGGCAAGTATCTGGACGGCCGGGAAATCAAGGTACCGCCGCAATATTTCCTTGGAGCAGCCGCCTCGCCCTTCGCCTCCAACATGAAATTTCAAGCCCTGCGCGAACAAAAAAAGGTCCATGCCGGAGCACAGTTCTTTCAGACCAATGTGGTCTTCGATGCGGACGCCCTCGATGAATGGCTGAACGAAATTGCAAAACGCGATATTTTGGACAAGGTATATATTGTGGTCGGCATTACCCCCCTGAAAAGCTACAGAACAGCTGCGTATATGAACAATAGAATCCCGGGCGTGTTTGTGCCTGAAAAGATCCTGACACGCATGGAAACCGCAAAAGAAAAAGGCGGCGAGCAGGAGGAAGGGCTTCAAATCTGTCTGGAACTGATTGAGAAGATCAAATCGAAACATGGGGTGCATGGGATACACCTCATGGCGGTCAACTGGGAGGAGATCGTGCCCAGGATCGTTACAGAATCCGGTCTCACCAGGTAAATTTCACGAACGGTATTCAATAAACCGGAGCTGTGGCTGTTTGAGCACGGCTCCGTTTTATTGAATACCCTTAAGCTGGATTTTGGCCGTTGTAAATACTTGAAAA
Source organism: Chloroflexota bacterium (assembly GCA_021414245.1). GTDB lineage: Bacteria > Chloroflexota > Anaerolineae > Anaerolineales > Villigracilaceae > Villigracilis. The sequence continues at coordinate 36,532 of JAIOOU010000017.1, read as the reverse complement.
ATCCGGTACCATTCTAAAGCCCGGTAAACCCGACGGCCGCCGGCTGCTCGAAAGAGGAGACAAGCATGGAATTACCCGTAATTTACAACTGCCATATTCACACATTTACATCCTCTCATCTTCCGATCCGCTTTCCGCCCATGTGGCTGAAGCATCTGATGCGGATTAAATTTGCACGCGGAATCCTGATCTATCTTGCCACCCGATTCGGGTTGCTGCTCAAACTCTTTGAATTCATCCTTCCCGCCCAGGGTCTTTCAGGCAGCCTGTTAACCATCGAGACCTTGAAAAGATATGAACGATTCTTTGTAACCGGAATGCAAAAATCCCAGGCTGAAATTTTTAAGAACATCAGTTCGCAATATCCAGAAACAACCCGGTTTATCGTTCTGCCAATGGACATGGAATTCATGGGCGCCGGCCGGCCCTTCACCAGTTACCGGGAACAGCTGGAGGAACTCGCGGTTTTGCGAAAGGCAAATCCCGATGCCATCATCCCCTTTTTTGCGGCCGACCCAAGGCGCCCAGGTTTATTTGAAATGTTTACGGAATTTATTGAACACCGTGGCTTTCGCGGAGTAAAAATCTATCCAAATCTGGGCTACTTTCCGGATGACCCGGCGCTAATGGAACTGTACGCCGTTTGCCAGAAAAAGAACATCCCCGTTCTTGCTCACTGCTCCCCGGGAGGGATCAGCCAGAGAGGCCTTACCAAGGAGGCCGCCAAAGCTTTCGCACATCCCTCCAATTACAAACCGATTTTAAAGGAATTTCCCCGGCTTAATTTTTGCCTGGCTCATTTTGGCGGCGTCGAGGAATGGGAGCGTAGTTTATCAGGCCAATCCCCAAGATCCGGGGAGGGAGCCTCCTGGCTGACCATCATCCTGGAAATGTTGCGGTCCGGGGAATATCCAAACCTGTACACTGATGTCTCGTATACATTATTCTGCGAGGCCCCAACCTATCGACCCTTCTCCTATGCCGATTATCTGAAGGTCATGATGTCAGACCCAAATGTATGCAGGCATGTTTTGTTCGGCTCGGACTATTACATGGTGGAGCAGGAAAAACTCAATGAAAAAGAGGTTTCGATCGCCCTGCGAAGCCATCTCGGAGAAAGCCTGTATTTCCAGATGGCGCATCATAATCCCAAAAATTTCCTTTACGAAACCACTCCGGCATATCCCGAAAGCGAAGTTGACCGGAGGATCTCCAACGCCTGGCACACTGCGTTGTAAATGTTTCGTTGACATACTCCGCCAACTCAACAGCACCTCCCGATTTCGCAACCTGCTCCATGCCTCTTGAACAACCGAACAACCCCCTGCACGGCCTCACCCTGGAAGCCATCCTCACTCAGCTGGTTGCCCATTTTGGCTGGGAGGAATTGGGGAAGCGCGTCCGAATCAATTGCTTTACAGAAAATCCCAGCATTAAGTCCAGCCTGAAATTTCTACGAAAGACTCCCTGGGCGCGAAAAAAGGTGGAGACCTTGTTCCTGGAAATGAAGTAAAACCGTCGCGCTTGACCCAGTTCACAAGTCGCTTTTTATGGAGGCATCCAATGAACACCATCTTTAGCCACGGCATCGCAAGCGGCGATCCACTCATGGACCGCGTCATTTTGTGGACCAGGGTGTCCGTTTCCGGAGAAAATGATGTTGAGGTGAAATGGGAAGTTGCAAAGGACAGGGATTTTTCAAAGATTGCAGGCTCCGGGTCGGTGACAGCTTCCCGCGAGCATGACCATACCGTCCACGCGGATCCTTCCGGACTTGAAGCGGGTACGGTTTACTATTATCGGTTCCGTGCTGAGGGCGAGACCTCGGCGACAGGTCGTACCAAAACCCTCCCGAAAAGCGGTTCGAAGCACATACGTTTTGCACAGGTTTCCTGCGCAAAATACAACGCCGGTTTCTTCAACGCATATAAGCGCATTTCGGAACAACCCGACCTCGATTTCATTCTTCACCTGGGAGATTACATTTACGAGGCAGCCAATACCCCGCCTGCAGGTCAGACACCCGGCGCCGACATTGGAAGACCGTTCGATCCCATCCACGAGTGCAAGACCCTCGAAGATTACCGGACGCGTTACGCACAATATCACGCCGACCCGGATATCCAGGCCATGCACGCTGCATTGCCGATCATTTCCACAGTGGATGATCATGAGTTTGCGGATGGAGCCTGGAGAGGAGGAGGAGATGTCCACGACGAGAACCGTGATGGGGCGTGGTCAGATCGGCTGGCTCGATGTTTCCAGGCCCGAAACGAGTGGCTGCCCATCCGCCTGCCGGATCCGCAGGATCCCCAAAGAGTCTATCGAAAGGTGGAAGTGGGCGGACTCGCGGATATTTTCATGATCAACACGCGAACTTATCGTGACCGGCCCGTCCTGCCTCCTGAAATGTACGACAAGTCCCGGACCGCGTTGGGACAAAAGCAAAAGGACTGGCTCTTCACGGAATTTGAGAAATCAAATTCCCGCTGGCGTGTCCTTGGGAACCCTTCCGTTATGTCCACAACCTGGCGCGCTGATGTTTCAGATGAGGTAAAACTCGCGCTGCTCAAAACCAAACTTATTGCTGCGGACGGGCTTGGCCCCGATTACGATCAGTGGGACGGATACCCCGCCGAGCGAAAACAGGTCTTTGATTTATTTCGCAAGCTCAAGGGAAATATCGTCGTACTTAGTGGTGACATCCACGTCAGCATGGCCATTGAAATGCACGAACATCCCTTTGACATTGCCGAAGAACCTGTTTCCGTGGAGTTCATCAATACCAGCCTGACTTCACAAAACCTGGACGATAAAATGAAATGGGGATATCGAACAGAATCTTTAAAATACGAACACGGCATTCAGGAGGCCTTTCCACACATAAAATATTGCGAATTGGACAGCCACGGCTACAACATTGTGGATATTGACCCGGAACGGGTCCGGGTGGAATACTGGCATTTCGAGACCGTCCTGAAACGTACGGACCATGAATTCCTTGCCTCTGTCTGGCAGGTGAAACACGGCAATCCCGCCCTGATCAAAATAAAGTGACATTTGGCGAAAACCAATTTATGACAAGAGGAGAGAATTATGCAAAACAAAGTCGTTGTGCCGGGAAAGGTGGAAAAGATCAATAAAAGGAAATTCAAGATCAAAAAGGACAAGGGGTCGGAAAACGATCTGACCGTCGAGATTGTAGAGGATGGGGATTATCAGGTGGAGAAACTAAGCATCGACGGCCTGCCTGCCACCATGGTCGATGGAAATCCGATTGCCTGGTTCAACAACTTCGCCATTAAAAAGAATGGCCAGTATATCAACCAGAGGTTTTTCGTTACCCTGCCCTCAATCGGCGACTCAAAAGTAATTATCTTCGATGGAAACGGCAATCCATACTATTATACGGGCACCATCGAGAACAACACAATAGAGCTCACAGACGGCGATCCCGCCATAGGAAAATGGCCATAGCCTCACTCGAAATCGTTTTGTTGTATAGCTTCAGAAATTCCCCGGCGCCACGGGACATTTTCAACAAACCGGGACCGCGCCTGCTCCGAGCGAAGATTCGAGACCTGAGTGTCCAGCAAGGTTTTTGCATTGCGAAGAACTTGCTGGATGCGGGAGTCTTTTCGTTCGTTCAGATAATTGAACAAGGCAAGATGGACGCGCAGGGGCTCCTCCGCGCCTTCAAAAGCAGGGTTGATTTCCATATATTGCAGGATCAATTCGGCCTGCTCTTTGGCGGCATCCACATCCCCGGCCTCCAGGTAGGCATTGACCAATCCCGCCCTGGTTTCATGGATCAGCGCCCCCGCATTCAGCCTGAGTCTGATTTCGAGACTCTTCATGAACGCCGGAATCCCCTCGCGAAAATTTGATTGGGATAATTCGGCCACACCCATGGCGTAATGCGCCCACGCCTCGCCAATTGCATCCTCAAGCTTCAGCGATATTTCTAGTGCGGCTTGCGCCCACTCAATTGCATTACTGGAAAGTCCCCGGGCACTTGCGGTTGAACTCAGGTTTACATAAGTGAACATTGTGTCGATCTGGCTGCTAAGCTGCCTGGAAATGACAAGAGCCTGCTCGTAATAATCCATGGCTTTGGGGAAATCCCCCAAAATCCCCGCAACCCAGCCCAAATTCGCCATCACGTGCCCCTTGTTGGAAAGATCACCGTACTCACTGTAAATCTTCATGGCCTGTTCAAAATAGTCATTTGCAGCCTGATAATCCCCTTCCGCCAGCCCAACCGCACCTGCAAGATTAACCAGGATTTTGGCTACCAGAATTCCCCCGCTTTTCCTGTCAACCAGGGCCAGCGCCTCGCTTTGATATTGATAGGCGGCAGCAGGGCCCCGCGCCTCCAAGGCAACCAGCCCCATCGCTGTAAGTGACCTGGCTTGTGCATTTCCGTCTCCCATATTACGGGCAAGGTCAAGGCCTTCCTGGGCAAACATCATGGCTTCCTCAATATTCCCGAGATGCACAAGCGCATTTGCAACCACAAGATTAACATCCAGTAAAATATCGTCATCCCCGGCAACGTTCGCCTCTCTCTTGGCCTGAAGGCCGAAGTCAACGACTCTCTTGTGATCGGACAGGGTGGCAGCCAGATAAGCGCGCCGGTTATATACCTGGGCAAGCATATGCCGGTTATTAAGTCCCAAGGCAATCTGATTCAGAATTTCGAGATCCGCTTCCTGCTGTTCAATATTCCTTAAATTGAAATTACACTCCACACGTTTTAGTCGTACTTTGAAATCCTCCCCGACATTATCAGTTGAAATCAAGTTCAAAGCCCTGGTTAAATAATCGATGGCCTGATGATTTTGGAAGTTGAGCATGGCCAGATCAGCCGCTCGCATCAAATACATCAAGGCCTTCTGTTTCAACTCCGCCTTTTCAGCATGGTAGGCCAGTTCGCCGATATGCGCGTCCAAGTCTTCGATGTGGACACTTTCCATCGAAGAGACTGCCAGGGTATGCAACCGCTTCTGCCTTGCAACCAGCTGCATTGAGTAAGCCGCATCCCGCAATAAGGCATGCTTAAATATGTATGCCGTATCGGTAAATGGCATCCAAATACCGGATTTTTCAGCTTCATGCAGAGCCTGATCAAAATCCTCCCGCCCCTGCAGCATCTCCGCCAAAATCCTCACTTCAAATTCCCGGCCAAGGACAGAGGCGGTCTGTACTATCTCCCGGACTCCCGGGGTTAAGCGATCGAGGCGGGCAATCAGCACCGCCCCAACATTTGCAGGCAACGAAACCTGAGAATTGTCACGCATGACATATTTGCCATGTTCATCCTCGTCCAATTCCTTTTGGTCCTGCAGGTAACGTAAAATTTGCTCTGCAAAAAATGGATTCCCATCCGTACGGTTTTCCAGAAGTCTCGTCAGCGACTCTGAAATTGGATGCCCCAGGATCTGTTCGGCCAGCAAATTCATGCTTCCGGTGGACAGCTTCCCCAGACGAATGCCCGCCATCGAGATTTCTTCGATCATCCCCAATGACGATCCCTCCGGGCGCTGCGTAATAATGACAGCGATCGGAAATTGTCTTTCTGCTTCCGCCATCAGACTCCTGACAAAATAATTCATAAAATTCGCAGAGGCCTCATCCAGCCAATGTGCATCCTCCAGAAAAAGGACAACCGGACTCCGAAGTGCCTCCGCCTTGATCCAGGTGCTCAACGCAATTAATGTGTTTTCATATCTCCCTTTGGCATCCAGGTTATTGATCAGCAAATCAGGCATATTAATGTCGATCAAACCGGCCAGCAGGGAACTGGTGCGGGTTAATTCCGAGGCAAGTTGTGCATCCGGAAGACTGGAAAGCATTTCCTGTAAATTTCGTGAAAACGCAATCCAATTCACCTGGTCCGGCTGCCCCTCGACGTATTCAAACCGCCTTTTCAGCCAGCCCTTGAAAGGATTAAATGGGAATTGCAGTATCTCATCGGCCTGGCACACCATCCAACGCATCGATTGCCTGAAAAAATATTCGGAGAATTGAAAAGTGTGTACAAGGCGGCTTTTCCCTATTCCAGCCTCCCCTTTTAAAACCATCACACCAGCAAACCGTCCCTCTCTCAGAGGCTCCACAAAGGAGGCGAGAGAATCGAGTTCCCTTTTTCGCCCGATCAATGGCCCGGAATAAACAATTTCAGCAGTTTGCCTTCTTCCAACCAGACGATAGGTTTTTTGCCTTTCTTTAAAGCCTTTAAAATCGAATTTATTAATGAATTCGATTTTAAAGGCTTTTTCAGCCCGAAGTGCGGTCTTTTCATCCATCCAGTATTGCCCTGCGCCAGACGACTCCATTAAACGCGAAGCCAAATTCACCCCCCATCCATATGCCGTGTAATCCTCCCGAAGACTTGAGCCGATAAATCCCGCATAGGCCATACGATAGGAAAGCCCGGCTCTTAGTTGAAGGCGGGTGCGGGACGATAGTTCCATTACAAAATTAATCGCACGCTCAACATCATTTTCATGCGTGGATGGCGCGCCCCAAACCACGAGCAAATTAAATCCCTTATCACCCAGGTCCGGCCGTAAAAAATAACCACCATACTGTTCCTGCAGGATGTACACTGTTTCCATAAACGGCACGAGCAAGGCCTCATCTGAAATATTGACGGGAATGTCAATAAACAGGTTAACAACCTGCCGAAACTCCCCCGTCGCCGACATGTCTGTGATCAACCCGGGGAAAAACACATAAGCAAGATCATCCACCAACCTGACAGGGGCAGCAGGAGCCTGTGGCTCGGGGAGTTTCGCGTGCACACGCTCAAGCTTGTAACACTCTTCAATTGCTGATCCGGTGACCTTTTCAGCTATCATCCCATAGGCAAAAGGAGATAAAACGATCTCTCCGGGATTTGCCAAATTCTCGCCCATCACCGCGCCGCTTAAACTCTCCCCCCGGAACCAAAAGGTTGCCCGTGCCTCATCCACGGATTTAAAAATCTGCCATTTTGTTTCGCCGTAGCCAAGGCCGATTTTGATCTGGATCGGGAACACTCCGTACGGAGTGAGTTGGGTTGGATGGGATCTGGTGTGGATCTGCATGGACATGGCAGCTTCCAGGCAGCGCATCACCGCCTGACTTCCATCCTGCCCCGCCGGAAAAACAGCGCTAAAGGCATCCCCGGCATAGCCAATAACAAATCCATCCTGCGAATATACTGAATTTACAAGCGGCTCAAAGACCGCCCTCATCATCTCAGCCAGGATTTCCGCGCCATGGGTTCCATGTTGTGAGAGGGCATCAGCCATTGTTGAAAACCCTGAGAGGTCCACAAACATTGCTGCGGCCTCCATCACGCCGTTATTTCTATTGGCGCGAAAATTCTCAATGATAAAGTCGGGGACCAGCTGGTGGGTGGATTGCATTATTTCTTGATTTTAGCACAAGCGAATATAATCAAAACCATGCCAGAATCCTTCTTTGAAATCAGAACCTGTATAAATTGCGGACTGCGTTACCCTATTCTTGTGGGAAGCCCATTTGGCCCCCGCTGTCCTCTCTGCCTTGGGGAAACCGAGGTGAATTTGAAAAAAGAGATTGACGCCAAAGCCCGAATTGGGAACTCCCAAAAAGCTGAAACAACAGGCGTCCTCGCTGTTCTGGTGGACAACATTCGTTCGGCAGGAAATGTGGGCTCCATTCTGCGGACTGCGGACGGATTCGGCTTTTCGCACGCCTACCTGTGCGGAATCACGCCAACACCTGAAAACAGAGCGGTCACAAAAACCTCCCTTGGGGCCGAGGATTTCGTGACCTGGTCGCACCACAAGGACGCGGCAAAACTGCTGCGGGAATTAAAAAAAGAGGGCTGGATGATCCTGGCTTTGGAAGGGACCGAGGGCGCGGAGCCGATCAGCATGGTCCACAGGCCTGCCGGCCAGACCGCCCTCATCGTTGGAAGCGAGGTAACCGGGGTGGATCCCGAACTGCTTGATCTCGCAGATGCCGTTTATTACATTCCCATGCATGGGGCAAAGCAATCCTTCAATGTGGCAAATGCCTTTTCCATCGCTGCTTATGCCTTAGTGGAACAGAGCTGACAAAACATCGAACCATTTGCCGGCAATGATGTCGTATCCCGCCGCGTTGGGATGATTCCCATCATCATACAGGGTTGCCGCGCTGGTAAATATATTGGTATGATACAAATCCACGGTCAACACACCGTAATGCAAAGCCTTTTCAGAAATAATATTGTTGTACTTAAGAACCTGCTCCGACATCCGCTTTAATTCCGCAGAGTTTATGGAAGTAAACGCCCTGCCTTTTAAGGCGACCGGTCGTTTGGATTGATCGTCCAGCAGGGCAATGACAACCGGGCTTTCCGTGGCCCGCAATGCAGACAGGATGACATCCAGGTTGGCGGCAAAATGCTCCACATCCTTTGCGTCCCCTGCGTCCGATCCGTCACCCCCGTATTCATATAGATACCAGAGGTCATTGCTTCCGATCCAGACCAGGGCAATGGAAGCTCTTTCCTGTTGCCTCGCAGATTGAAGTTCTTTCACTGCACGGCCCAACTGCCCGGGGAGTCCTTGATCGCCATTGATCAATGCATCCGAATTCCATCCTGATTGACCCAGGTTGACCGCCGAGGATCCCGGTCGAAGCATGTTAACCAAATCCACCAATCGGCCCACGTAACCGCGGCCCGTATCATCTCCGTCGCCTTGTGTCAGGCTATCGCCGAGCGCGACCAGAGTCACAGGTCCCGACGGAAGCGCCGGCACGTGAGCAGGATTCTCAACCGGCCATGTCGGATTCGCGTTGGCTGGAAGATCCCCTCCTGCAGGGATTAAAGTCATTGGCGGCTGAATCCCTCCAGAAGAACATGCTGCCAGAATTACCGAAAATAAAAAAAAATCCTTCTCATTCATTTTCCCTTGAGGTTAAGAGTCTGGAGACCAACAAAAGAGGATGCTCCGCATCCCTGCCGGCGCCATGTCTGATCTGCATCCTGCAAGCAGATCCGGTCGAAACGACTTTCTTAGCTGCGCGCGCCCTTGGCAGAACTCCCAACTCCCCTATCTGCATGGAAAGTTCATAATGCTCCATATCATATCCAAACGTACCCGCCATTCCACAACACCCAGCTTCCATCACATTGACTTGAAAGCCAAAGTCCCTTAACAAGGTTGCAGTTGCATCCGTTCCTGTTGGCAGGCCATCCTCAGCCAATCCCTCCGCCCGCTGATGGCAATGAGGATGAAAAGTTACGACATCTTGATCTACAGACCGCTCCGCAAACGCCCTCTTAGTGGCTACGCGCAAATCACTCCATCTTGCTGAACGAAGCAGAAACTCCTCCACCAGCCATACCCGGCCGGCAAGGGATTCGATCTCAGATCGAAATTCCGGCAGCAAACCGATATATTCATGTTTAAGGCAGTATATTTCCGGCGGCTCACACCCGACAACACTTAAGCCCTCCCCATTGTCCAACTTTTTGATTGCTTTCAAAACCTGTTCGGCATGCCGGCGCGCCGCCTCCAAAAACCCCTTGGAAAGAAAAGAGGCGCCCGCTCCAATCACAGGCAGCACCAATACTTCATAACCCGCTGCGCTCAGAATATCAAACGCAGCCTGTTCCACCTGAGGCTCGAGATATCGGGAAAAGACATCCGAAAGAAAGATCACCTTATTCGCGGGCGGCATAACCTGTCTGACATGCGACTTGCTCAACGCAAACACCGGAAGAGGCCGCTTTTCCGTAATACCGGTGAGTTTCCCCATCAATTCCCGCAACCAGGCAGTGCCCATTAATAAATTGGCGAGCGGCGCAACAGGCGACAGCCAGCGCGATACCACATGAAAATAACCAAACAGATAATCATGCAACGGGCGATTATGAGTTTTGAAATATTCATGCATGAATTCGTATTTCAACCTAGGCATGTCCACGCCGCTGGGGCATTCAGATGTGCAGCCCTTGCAGGCCAGACACAAGTCCAGGGCCTTGAATACTTCAGGTTCAAGTTCTGAATATCTTTGCAAAGAATTCACCCCTCCGGATGAGGTCAATGCCCGAAGTAAATTTGCCCTGCCCCGGGTGCTGAATTGCTCCTCTCTCGTGGCTTGGAAAGAGGGGCACATTACGCCGCCTGATTTCCGGCAAACTCCCTGGCCATTGCAATGTTCGATCGCCCCGGTCAAACCGCGTTCATGCTCGAATTGTAAAGTTGACCTCCAAACCCTGTTCTGATATTTCCCGCCATAGCGAAGATGCGTATCCATCGGCGGGGCATCCAGCATTTTCCCCGGGTTTAATAAATTTCCAGGGTCGGCAGCCTTTTTGATCATGCGCATGGCTTCCACAACCTCCGCGCCATATGTTTTCCTGATCCACTCGCCTGAGATGATTCCGTCTCCATGTTCGGATGACATCGAACCGCCCAATTGCAATACCAGCTTCAGGACCTGTTCTGCAATGCTCCTCATGGAGCGCACACCATCCGCCTTGTGCAAATCCAAAATAGGGCGGATATGCAGACACCCACCGGAGGCATGTGCGTAAATCCCGCCATCCGTTTGATGACTGTGCATGATCCGTTCGACTTCCTCAACGAATTCGCCCAGGTGTTCCACGGGAACTGCACAATCCTCAATAAATGCCACTGGACGCGCAGCCTCTCGCCGGGAATCCAAAATTCCCAGACCCATCTTGCGGACATTCCAGACCCGGGCCTGCTCTTCAAGGGATTCTGCAACCGCAAGAACATTTCCAAGACGGCGAACCGCATCCTTCAAAGCCGACGGCTGATCCCCGCTGAATTCCACAACCAGCACTGCAGCAGGGTCTCCTGCCAGCCACCCCATCTGATTTCCGAAGCCGGGCAGGCTGCGCGCATATCGGATGAGCATGCGCGGGATCAACTCAATCGCACTGGGCTTGAATTCAAGCAGGCGGGGCACATCACGACAGGCATTCACTATGCTCTCATATGCAAGAATCCCCAGAATTGTATATTTCGGCCTGCGAACGAGATTTACAGTTGCGCGACGCATCACCGCCAGGGTACCTTCACTGCCAGCCAAAAGACCGGCAAGGTTTACCTTGGACGAATTTCGGTAAACAGAAGCGGACAGACCATAATCTTCGCGGTCCCACTGGGGCGGAACGGAAGGACTCCAGGGTAATAAATAATTAATCCGATAACCGGCAGAATTCCTCCACGACCTCGGAAAATTTTGTTTTATGGAGTCCGCGTATTTTTCCCGGATCTCCCGGGCTGTGAGGGCAAGTTTTGATTTGCCGCCGTCATCCCAGGTTTCAAGCGAGCCATCGCCAAGGATCACGTCGGCGGCCAAGAGATGGTCCGCGCTCATACCATACAAAATCGAGTGGGCACCCGTTGCATTATTTCCAATGACTCCACCCATGGTCGCGCGTTCTGCAGAAGCAGGGTCGGGGCCGAACATCAAGCCGTGCTTTGCAGCCGCCCGATTCAGATCCGCAAGAACGACACCCGGCTCAACAACCGCAGTCTGAGACTCCGGGTCGATCTTCACAAGGGCATCCAAATAGCGTGAACAATCCAGGATTAAAGCCTCGCCAATCGACTGTCCCCCCAAAGAAGATCCCGCGCCCCGCGGCAGAATTGGAATCGAGAATCGCACAGCCAGCTCAACCGCAGCCAGCAAATCATCCTGAGACCTGGGGATTGCCACCCCCAAAGGTTCGATCTGATATATGGACGCATCGGTGGAATAAAGGACCTTCGAAGCAGGATCAAGCCGCAGGTCGCCATTGAACCGTTTTTTTAATTCGTTAATGAAATCAGGCAGCATCAATGAATTCTACTCCGTTCGCAATCCAAAAGGCGCGGGAGGCACAAGGTCGATCCCTGTGAGTCCCGCGCCTTCTTCATACAAAATTGTTACTTTGCCCTGCCCTGATTGGCCACAGCCGCCGCCTTCCTGGCCGCTTCTTCGGCATCCCCCAAATAATAATTCCGGATCGGCTTCAAGTCCTTATCCAGTTCATACACAAGAGGCAGTCCGGTGGGAATGTTCAATTCAGTGATGTCGGCTTCAGAAATATTATCAATATATTTCACCAAAGCGCGGATTGAATTCCCGTGTGCAACGACCAGCACCCGTCTGCCTGATGTAATATCCGGAGCGAGTGTGGAATGCCAGTACGGCAGGACCCGCTCAAGGGTGATCTTTAATGACTCCGTGGCCGGAAGCTGTTCGGGAGTCAACGCTGCATATCGGCGATCATATTTCGGATGACGCTCGTCAGTCAACTCCAAGGCGGGAGGCGGGACATCATAGGAACGCCTCCAAATCTTTACCTGGGCCTCCCCGAATTTTTCGGCCATTTCCGTTTTGTTTAATCCCTGCAGGGACCCGTAGTGTCGCTCATTCAACTGCCAGGCCCGGATGACCGGCAGCCATTCCAGCCCCATCTGCTCCTGAACGATCCCGAGGGTTTTGATCGCGCGTTTGAGAACGGATGTGTAGGCAATATCAAAATCATAGCCGCCCTCCTGCAGCAACCTGCCGGCCATTTTGGCTTCTTCCCGGCCAAGCTCGGTCAGATCGACATCCGTCCAACCGGTAAAGCGATTTTCGAGATTCCACGTGCTTTGTCCGTGACGGACGAGAACCAATTTATACATAAAGCTGCTCCGATTAAGATCGATTTCGATACAGGGACTGGCTGGGCACCGCCATCATGGCTTTCAAATCAAGGGGAACATTCAAAAACTCGGCGATCGACCTGCAAAGCTCTTCAGGGGCCTCGACCATTCGACTGTATTTTACAAACAATATCCTCATATTGGCCTTCCGGGCAGTCCAATATTTTACTGCACGAAGATGCTCGCGAAATTGAACTTCCATTTCCCCGTCCGTCAGGGAGGAGGTTTCGTTTCTGCGCTGGAGCATCTTTTTTTGCGAGGCAAGCACCTCGCTGATCTCTCGTTCCATGAAAATAATGTCATAATTCAGGTCGTCCGGAAGAAATTCGAGAAGATAGGAAATGACCTTGACAGCCTTGCCCCGGGCGGCATACAGCCATTGAATATCCCCGTCTTTCAGCGCCTTGCTGGATTCAATTTCAAAATAGCCGTTTGGATTATCCTCGTCCGCCTGCCTTTGAGAATCCACAACTGCAGTCAACCCACCTTCTGTCAACATCTTCATCATCATGGAGGTTCCGGACCTCGGAAGCCCGGAAACCACAACAATGGAACTACTTTGTTTTTTATTTTTGGATGTGAAGACGGATTTGAATATTCCCACTTTATTAATTCTCCACAGACACGTTTGCGTCATTCAGGGATGTCAACAATTCCTCCTTCATCACCCGAGCAAAAACAGGTCCTGACGGAATCAGGTCGGTCAACTCCTCGGGATCCGCTCCGACATCATAAAGTTCGAACCAGGGTTCTTTTGTATAGCCCGAGTAATAGATCAGTTTATTGTTTCCCTTTCGCATGGCAACTGTTGCATGGGTCAATGGAGAAAACGCCTGATTGGATTTTGCTTCCACGGTAAAAATCGGCCGTTCCAAGTCCTCTTCTCCGCCAAGAGTGGGGAGCACCCTGCCTTCAGTCCAGTCCGGGATTTCATTCCCGGCGATTTTTGCCAGAGTCGGGAGAAGATCGGCATTGCTAGTTGGGGTGAACACATCACGGCGAGCAGTTTGCCCGGGCAAGGAAACAAGAAGCGGCACATGAATTACCGGGTCAAACAACAGGGGGGTGGTATGACCATGCACACCTCTTTCAAAGAGCTGACCATGGTCGGAAGTGACCACGACAACGCTATTATCCAGGATGCCTTTTTGGGCCAGCGAATCGATCAATTTCCCGAATTCGAAATCCACATTGGCAACATATTCATCATAATTGGTCCTGCGATTTAACAATGCCTGGACAGTGCTTCCATCGGCAAATGGGCTTTCCGGCTTTTCAACTTGCTTCATGCCATCCTTGAAAATATTTTCAAACTCTTCACGAGGCCGATAAGGTTCATGCGGTGCGTATAAATGGATATAGGAAAAAAACGGGGTGGGCAGGGTGCCTAATTGTGAATTAACCCCATTAAAAACATCCTCGAGGTGAAAATATTTTGGATTGGTCACATCGTGAGGCAGGCCCCGTGAATACCCCTTCACGCTTAACCTTGCCAGTTGATGCAAAAACAACTGTTTTTCCAATGGGCCAAAGACAAGAGAGGCCGGGCGGGCATCCGACTGGAACAAAAAATCATCCAAAGCGCGATTGCTGGAATTCAAATCATTTGCAAACACGGAACCCCAGGAATTGTCCGCAACGCTAAACGACGTTGGCAGCAAATGTCGATCGATCTGGTGTTCAAATTGGTTTAAGAGGTAATCGGCCCACAGGTTCTGCGTAAAGGCAAACTTTGTATATCGGTCTCCAATTGCGGAAAAGAGATTCCGACCTGCCCGACGGCGCAGGATGAGGCCGGCTTGATTGATGGCCCGATGGGTCCATGGATAGGTGCCGGTAAGTATGGTTGCAGTTCCCGGCGTCGTAAAATTCCCGCCGGACGCATGGTTGTGAAATACAGTGGCGTGCTCTGCAAATCTTTCCAAATTTGGAGAAGTCCTTCGGGCATACCCATAAAGAGACAGGTTCCGGGCGCTCATTGCGTCAAAGATCAACACAATAATATTTGGCAATGCACTTTTGCCAGCCAGGCCATCTGCCAGGGTTTTAACATACGAGGGCGCCATAACTGCAAGTGAGGTCATGGCAGCCGACTTCAAAAAATCTCTGCGGGATAGTTTTTTCATTTAAAAAAAATCCTGATCTTTTACCTGATGAGATTACGGATGGCGACCAGCAAAATGGAAAGCAGGCTTACAGGAATCAAAATATACAGAAACACCTTAAGTCTGTCCGCGATGGTCTCCACGACCTGCGCAATCATGCGCAACCGGCCCAGAAAAATGGCAAGGCAAATCGAAATCACCAGGAAAAGGATGGCGGGCCAAATCAGGGAATAAGAAAAAGTATCAGCAGCAGCGGATATGGACGAAAAATAAAGCAAAAATCCGCCAACCATAATGCCTAAAAATCCGCCAACTGAAATAAAGTTCTCATAAACCCAGCTTTTGGGAAGGAAAACAGACAGAAAAAGCGGCAGAGAGAGTAACAACAGGCTTTCGAGGAAATTAACGGCAGCCGAGTAGGCGGCAATTGTTAATATTTCCGGCATGGTTAGATAGTAGATCCAGCTTGGCAGTTTCCACAAGAACCAGTAGATCGTCCAACCATATACAAACACCGCCAGAACGGCATAAACGGAAGCGAGAGCCGGCCAGTGCGGGATTTTTCTAAAGATACCCAAGTCCTTTCAACCTTTCTTCCAAATCACCCTGGGAAGATCCGCCCAATTGTGAAGGCGGTTTGATATGAGACTGATCCAAGTGCTTTCCAATTGCAAGGAAGGGAATATCCCGGAAGGATATCCCGCCAAAATTCCCGAGGTCACGATTCGTAAATAGAACACCAGGCACCACATCGGCATCCACACAATGATCCGCCCCCCAATGATCCAGATTTTTCTCGATCAACGCCTGAGGGGTTTTGCCAAGACCGGTCTCCGAGGAGGCGCGATATCCGGAAGAATACCCAATATTCAAGTCAGGGCCAAGCCGTGTGTAGACACCGTTGTAAATTTCATGCTTAAATCGAACATGATTGACCACACGCCGTCCATCGGGGCCGATCCAACCCGATAACTTACCGCTGATCTCAGACAGAAGATCTTCTATCTCGCCAGCAGCCACCACTCCCCTACCCTCACGCCCCTGAACATTTATATATAAACTGTTCAACCCAACCGCATACGCCCTGGTATGGTCCCAATCGACCTGGGTCAAATCGCCATCGGAGCGGCCATCCAATAATTCAAGATAATGGTTTTCCGTGAGCCAGCGATTCAGGTGAACTTTGTGCTCGTAGGTGGTAAAGCCATGGTCTGACATCACCAGATAATTATATTTCCCGGTGCGCCGCTCCAATTTTGCGCCGACTTCCCCCACAAAAGCATCAAGTTTTTGATACCAGGACTGCACAATATCAAGGCGGTTATGATAGAACATATGCTGGATCCGATCAAGATCATCGAATATTCCAGCAAGGACGCCTTCTTTAAAATTCTCGAGCAAATAAAAAAATATCCGCTTTCGTTGCTCGAAAATCAAATTACACAAATCCAGAAACTGTTCATCCGAGATACAGCCATCTTCCAAACCCGTGGTATCCTGAGGCCATCCCAAGGTCAGATATGGGCCGACTTTTTGCCATAAATTTCTGGCAAAGGATTGCGAAGACGCATAATGGACCAGGGCATGCAAAGGGTGTATTTGCAGAGGCAGTGTGTATACCCTGACGACTCCGTCGAGGCTTGTTAAAATTGCCCGGGTAATTGCGTGGACAGTGAATAAGAGTCCAGCCTTGAATTTAATTTCAATAACATCACTCCAAATTCCCAGGCGCAACTCAATTTGTTTATCCCCAATGGTGAGTTTCGCAGATTTTGCGTCAAGCACATCAATATTGACAGGGAGGGTTAGCGATTGAGGGCCGGACTTGCCCTGAGTCTGAGGGCCATTGATCACACCCGTAAATCCGCCCTTGCCCGGCGAAGCCAGTTGAACAACTGAGGTTTTAGCCTTCTTTTCATTTTCCGATGTAAATAATGTGCCGACGCCCAGCTGGCCGCGTATATCCGGCGTACCCAATCCGGGTAAAGTATTAACAGGGAGCTCAGGACGGGCGGGAAACATAGCCGGCCACCAAAGGGCAGTGGCGGGAAACCCCATAGCCGCCGCTTCTTCAAAAAATGTCCGGGCAATATAAGGCGGAACAAATTGCTCGCCGATAGCAGACTTCCTCGTCGGCAGGATAGATACATAAGGTGCGTATGTGGAGGGGTCACGATGCACAAAATCAAAGATCCCGTGCCCGCCCGGGTCTGCGCCCGTGGCGATGCTCGTCCAGGAAACCTCAGTTTGGGGAGGAGAACAAACTTCAAGTCTGGAGTACCCGCCTGTCTCCATCAATTTTTGAAGATTTGGTAATTTCTTTTGCCCGGCCATATCTTCAAAAACGACCGGATCAAAAGAATCAAACCCAAGGATGATGGTCTTCATGATCCTGGATTATTCTTCCTGGTCTTCGTCATCTTTTCGCATGCGGCGCCGCAGCTTTGCGATCCCCTCCCTAATGTTACGGGAAAAGAAGAGCAAAACGCCGGACCCTGCCACAAACAACGCGGCAAGCACTTGGAACAACATTCCGCCAGTATTCGGATCAATGTACATTTATATACTCCTTTTAATATTGAAATAAAGATTATATCTGACATCGCATCCCTTGTCCATTTCAGGTCTTACACGTAGAATGTGAACATGCCAAACACCGAAGATGTCACCCCCGTTCGTCAACAATATCTTGATATCAAGCGGGAATACCCTGATACCATCGTCTTTTTTCGCCTGGGGGATTTTTATGAAACATTCGATGAAGATGCAGAGATTACGGCCCGTGAGCTTGACATCGTCCTGACTTCCCGGCCCGTTGGCAAGGGGCTGCGGACGCCGTTGGCTGGCATTCCATATCACGCCGTTGAAAACTACCTTGCCCGACTAATTGAAAAAGGCTATCATGTTGCCATTTGCGAACAGGTAGGCGACCAGCCCGCCAAGGGCATATTTCCGCGCAAAGTCGTGCGCGTGGTCACCCCCGGAACTGTGACCGAGCCTGCGCTTTTGCCTGGTGACGCAAACAACTATCTTGTCTCAATCATTATGGATGGGGGAACTGCCTCTGTTTCCTATGTGGATGTGACCACGGGAGAATTCGCCGTAACGGAGCTGCCGCTGGAGGCTCTGCGGGCCGAACTGACACGTTTGCATCCGGCGGAGATTTTACATTCCGACCATCAGAATCTGCCGGACGGTATTTCCGGCCACTTGACGAAATTACCATCCTGGAAGTTCGAGCCGGGAAAATGCAATGAAAGTCTGCTGGCGCAATTCAAATCCTCAAGCCTGGATGGATTTGGATTAAAAAGTCACAGCCTGCCAGTCAGGTCCGCCGGCGCCATCGTGCAATATCTTAAAGAAACACAGACGGATGCTTTAAACCTGCTAACCTCCCTGCGCCTCTACAGCCTGAACGAGTTTATGACGCTGGATGCTTCCACACGCAGAAACCTCGAACTGGATGAAACCTTGCGCGGCGAAAGGAGGGGATCCCTGCTGGGCACCCTCGATTTTACGATTACACCAATGGGAAGACGCCTCATCCATCAATGGGTCAGCCAGCCTCTTTTGCAAGCCAACAAGATTGTAAAGCGTCAGGACGGCGTGCAGTACTTTGTCAGCAATGGAATGATTCGGGCCGAACTGCGCGAGACTTTGAAGCCATTTGCGGATCTGGAACGGCTGGTTAACCGGGTCATGGCGGGGCTTGCCCAACCGCGCGATCTTGTTGCAATGCGAAGTACGCTGGAACAAATGCCAAAGGTAATCGCGAGCCTAAAATCGCCAGTGGAAGGAGTTTCTGCCTCCTTAAACCCATGCCCTGATCAATATTCACTGCTGCAAAATGCCATTGACGACGATCCGCCCGCGACTCTGCAAAATACAGGTGTGATTCGCCCCGGATATTCGGCGGAACTGGATGGCGTAATCGAAGCTTCGAAACATGCCAGGGATTGGATTGCCAACCTGGAAGGCATTGAAAGGGAAAAAACAGGGATCAAAACCTTGAAAGTCGGCTACAACAAGGTATTTGGATATTATATTGAAATTTCCCGTGGAGCTGCAGACAAGGCGCCCGAAAATTATATTCGAAAACAGACCCTCGTAAACGCAGAACGCTTCATCACACCAGAGATGAAGGAATACGAGACGCTTGTGCTTAATGCCGAGGAAAGAATTAAAGAAATTGAAACAAGGCTGTTTCGAGAGGTGTGCGCCGAACTGGCCAAAGCTGCAAACACACTGCTAGCCAGCGCCCGGGCCATCGCCGAAGTGGATGTGCTTTCCGCGCTCGCTGAGGCAGCTGCCCTCGGAGGCTACAGCAGGCCCGAGGTCCACGAGGGAAGCGAATTGGAAATTCATGAGGGCAGACATCCGGTTGTGGAACAGCTGTTGAAAGGCGACCGATATATGCCGAATGACATCATTTTCGAAAAGGGCGAAGTGGTCCGGATCATTACTGGCCCGAACATGGCCGGAAAATCGACATATTTACGACAGGCTGCATTGATCGTGTTGATGGCGCAAATGGGCTCCTTCGTTCCGGCCATATCGGCAAGGATAGGCCTGGTTGACCGCATCTTCACGCGCATCGGCGCCCAGGATGAAATTCATGCCGGACAGTCAACCTTTATGGTGGAAATGGTGGAAGCTGCAAATATTTTGCACCACGCAACTCCGCGATCACTCCTGATCCTGGATGAAATCGGCCGGGGCACGTCGACTTATGATGGATTGTCGATTGCCTGGGGCATTATCGAGTATATTCACAACCATCCCCAATTGCGTGCAAAGACCCTTTTTGCGACCCATTACCATGAACTCACGCAGCTTGCGGATCTCCTGCCCGGAATTCGCAATTACAATGTCGCAGTCAGTGAAGCGGACAATAAAGTAGTATTCCTGCACAAGATCATTCCTGGCGGTGCAGACCGTTCCTACGGCATCCACGTTGCACAACTGGCCGGCTTGCCCGCCCCTGTCATTCAACGGGCCGACGAGATCATGAACGAGCTCGAAAAAACCTCCGGCCGGGCGGTGAAGATTCACCCTCATGCCGCCCAGCAGGCCGCCCTTTTCCCCGAGACCAGCCCATTGCTCGATGAGTTAAAAGCCCTGGATATCAACAGCCTTTCGCCCATTGAGGCTCTTAATCGGTTGTTCGAATGGCAAAAGAAATTCACCAATTAGCAGTCATGCAAAAAAAACAATTATCCATGGATGAAACGGCGGGGCTGGTCCTGCTTGCCGCGATCCTTTTTGGAGGTGCATTCAGAATCCTGCCGGCATGGCAGGCAGGATTTCCCATCAATGATGGCGGAATGTTTTACACGATGATCGTCGACCTGCAGGCAAACCATTTTATCGCCCCTGCCTATACCACCTACAACCAGGTTTCCATCCCGTTCGTCTACCCGCCACTTGGTTTTTATCTGGCAGGGGCGATCAGCAGCCTGCTTAAGATCTCACCAGTCATGGTTTTGCAGTGGCTTCCGGGCATTCTTAACACATGCACCATCCCTGCATTCTATTTCTTCGCAAGGGAAATAACGGGCAACAAACTTCAAGCGGGGATTACCAGTCTGATATATGCCGCGACTCCGCATTTAACATCCTGGCTATCCATGGGCGGCGGCCTGACCCGCAGCCTCGGAATGCTGTTCATGCTTTTGACATTGGGTTACACACACAGGGTTTTCACCAGGGACAATCATAGAGACATGCTTGGGGTGGTTATTTTTGGAGCGTTGACCGTTCTGAGCCATACTGAGGCCCCGGTTTATGCAGTCGCAATCGCAATGTATATCTGGTTAATAAAATCCCGTTCGCGCAAAGGATTTTTCAAAGGGATAATCATCGCGGCCGGAATTTTCATTCTCGCTGCCCCCTGGTATTGGAGGGCAATATCGATCCATGGATTTGGACCTCTTCTATCCATTTCTCAAAGCGGGAATCATTCGCTCGGTGCAATCTTCAAATTAATTAATATTCAAATCCTCACCGAGGAGCCTTTTCTCGGATTGCTGGGCAGTCTGGGCATTCTCGGTATTGCCATGCTTGTCGCAAATAAGAATTTTTTTATTCCCGTTATGTTGCCGGTCATCTACCTGACTCAACCCCGCAGCGCCCATATCATGGCAAACCTTCCGCTCGCATTGGCGGCAGGTTATTTTATCGTGGAGATCTTGCTGCCGAGCATCCAAATGGGCATGTCCCGGGGAAAATGGGCTGGCGGTTTTCTGGCAGTACTGGCCGTTTATTTATTTGGAAATTCGATTTACTATGAATTATCCCTGGCCACCAGGCACCTGTCCCAACAGGACAGATTTGCAATGGAATGGGTCGAGAGGAATACCAGCCAGAAAAGCAGTTTTTTGGTGATCAGCGGAAATCAAAATGCTTTCTGCGATCCTATTACCGAATGGTTTCCCTCCATTGCCATGCGGAAGAGCGTCACCACCATTCAAGGAAGCGAATGGCTGGCGGGTGAAAAGTTTGGAGACCGGTCTCAAGGCGTCCAACAACTGCAAGCATGCCTGGATAACGGTCTGGAATGCCTGACTACTAAAGCCAGCCAGCTTGGTGTTACCTTCGATCACATCTATGTTTCGATCAATCCGCCCACTGAAAACTGCGGTCCTTCAGAGTTCTCAGAACGAGAAACTCGGGTTTTGGTCAAAGATCTGGAAAACGCACAGGAATATTCCCTGGAATTTCGCTCGGATGCAGTTGCGATATTTTCGGCAAAAGATACAGTCAGGTAATATCAGGCTTTTTCCTTTGATCTCCAGTTGGTCAACAAGCCGGAGACCCCGGCAAACCAAAGAGGCACCCACCAAAAATAATGATTGTGACTGACCGCCAGCAGCTGAATGCGCGCCATTCCAAACCAGGCAACGCCGTAGGCAATCCAAAACAGGAGCTTGCGTTTCCAATCTACATCAGTGTAGGTTAAGATTAACAAGGGAAATAAAACCACAAAATCCCAACTGCCCACATAGGGGGTCACCAAAGGGGCCAGCGCCAGGCTCCAAAAAATCGATTTCTTTAAGTCAAGCCTGTTCCACAGCCAGCCGTTCAGCACAATGAGTGCAAGAGTCATCACCCCCCACAAGAGATGGCCCCAATTTCCAAAAAATCTTTCAAAAAGGACATATAGCGATGGATAAGACCAGGGCGGGTTTTTTCCCATACTGGCAATGGCATCAGGTATCCATCCCGGATATGCCACAAAAAGTGGCAGACACAAAATCAGGCACATTACCACTATTCTTAACCAGGAAAGGAGCATCTGCCTTGCTCTTCCCTGCACGTAATCCCGATAACTCAGACCAATCATGATCAAAATTCCCAGATGTGGTTTCGACAAAGCCAATGCAGCAAAAAGGGCCGATACCCAAAGGTGGCCTTTTTCCAAAAAGAAATAGACAAGCACCCAGCACAACGTCACAGTGATGGAAAATTGACCCAGGTTAATATGATTAAGTGTTAGCGGGAAAAAGAAACAAAAAATGGCTGCCACTGCGGTGTCAAGTAAATTCCGGCCAGCTCCCATAACCAGATAAATGATCGCGCAAATTTCCACAACATTCATTAAATACCACAACAAGGAAGCTGACTCCTCTGGCAACCAACCCAGCGGAAAGAAAAAACCAATGGACATGGGGAGCCACGCAGCCGGCAGATTGGGATGCAGAACCGCCGTATCATAAGGACTCCTTCCATGAACGAGCTGGTAGGCCGGCCCCCACAGCTCATTATAAAAATCCATCCGCGGCAGGACCAAACCCTGGAAGAGATAACTGACCAGCATCGCCACCAGAATCAGCACAAAGATTGAGCCATGTTTTTGAAAAGCCATTCGATGTTCTTCAGATTTTTGCATATTTCCACCAAACCTTATTTACCGGGCCTTGAATTAAGATATACTCGATAAATCCAAGTCATATCATGAAAACGAACCCAAAAGAGGCAACTCGATTTTTCCTAATCATGGCAGCCATCTTTGGCATATTTGTCCGTATATTTCCGGTCCTAAAGGCCGATTTTCCTTTGGCCGATGGCGGCATGTTCTATACAATGACCCGGGACTTGCAGGCCTCAAATTTCCTGCTCCCAGTTTACACTACATATAATCATGCCGATATTCCATTTGCATATCCGCCCCTGGCTTTCTACATAGCCGGGGGTATAAATATATTAACAAAGATTTCGCTCCTTGAAATTATTAAATGGCTTCCGGTAATTGCAAGCATCTTGACCATTCCATTTTTCTTTTATTTCACAAAACTACTTCTGCGCTCTGAGCCGGGGGCGTCCCTCGCGACTCTAATATATTGCCTGACACCCAATTCATACTGGTGGAACATCGTTGGCGGGGGGCTCACGCGGTCGACTGGAACCCTCTTTTTTATTATCACAAATATATTCCTCTATCAACTCTATCGAACAAAAAAATCTATCTGGATCATCGCCTCCATCCTTGGCGGCTCCCTGGTCGTACTGAGTCATCCCGCCTGGTCGCTACAAACAGCGGCTTTTGCATTATTGCTAATTCTCTTTTGGGGAAGGGACCCAAAAAGCATTCGAAACTCCATGATTGTTGGTGGCGGAATATTGTTATTAACATCTCCATGGTGGATGACGGTTATATTAAATCATGGGGTCAGCACATTGTTTCTCGCCAGCGAGGTCACACATTCCAGGTGGCTGTTTTGGACAATTCTTTTTGCCTTATCATTTACAGGTGAATACACTACGGCAATAGCTGTTTTTTCGATGACAGGCTTTTTTCTTTATTTGGCAAAAAAATCCTATTTTATTCCTGGCTGGGCCCTTCTATGCCTTTTCATCGATCCGCGAGGCGGATTGCCGGCATCGATCTTCCCTTTTAGCATATTGGCCGCAAGCATAATTACCGATTGCATTTCGCCTCTGCTTTGTGACGAAAAAAACCAGGATCAAAACCCTGATTTTTGGATACATTCCCTGGACACAAATATTGGCCGATTATTCCATGGATTCTTCATCATCCTATTTTTATATAATGCCTACATGGTATCAAGCGCCCTCTCCCAACAGTTCCTTGGAAAAGAAGAACTCGACTCCATCCGCTGGGTCAAATCCAACACCATCGCCACAGACAACTTTCTGATTTTCGACGAACAACCAAACCCCCTGCTTTCCGCAATGTCGGAATGGTTTCCAGCCCTTGCGGATCGACGCAACATATCCACCATACAGGGTACCGAATGGCTCCCCGGCAATTCGCACTATAACAAACAACTTCCAATTATCACAAGCATCCACGAGTGCATCAATCTGAACGCAGACTGCCTTGACCGCTTCAATATTGATCAATATAGTTTTATTCTAATTTCCTCCAGCCATTCACTCCCCCTGATCACCTCCCTGGAAAACGATTCAAGATTCAATCAGGTTTACACGTCTTACAACATAAAAATATTCCACTTAAAGTCAAAATAGGCGGACCAAAACAGTTCCCTGCACATGAAGGATCAAAACCTATGCCAGAGATTGCCGTTTCCCTCTTGTTGCGATCACCATCAAGGATACGATCAGCATCCACACAAACACTTCCGTTTCCATGAAGAGACTGAAAGTAACATTGGCAAAAAGGGAATAGACAAGGAAGACAAAAGGGAAAAAACCTTCCAGATCATCCCTTTGCAGGAAAAATTTAAC
Source organism: Chloroflexota bacterium (assembly GCA_021414245.1). Classification (GTDB taxonomy): domain Bacteria; phylum Chloroflexota; class Anaerolineae; order Anaerolineales; family Villigracilaceae; genus Villigracilis. The sequence goes on along the minus strand of JAIOOU010000017.1, from coordinate 12,024 downwards.
TGAGTTAATCCAGGCTTTTCCATAATTTAACAAAAATAATACCAATCCAGTAAAGCCAAGATTTAACAATATATCAAGAAATCCGTTGTCGCCAATCATTACCTGGTAGGGCCACCCAACGCGTTCGCGCATTAAATTGCGAAATTGCTCATCTGCCCAGATGGTTCCAAACCCGTACCCACCTAATGGTTTTTGTAAAACCACACTTCTCAAAAGAATTGTCCACAAGGGCACTCTGCCCGTGAAAGTTGGTGTGCGGCCAAACAGTGCCAGGATAAAGTCCAGCTTTAGCAACAAGACCACGCCCCCGGCAATGAAAAGAACAACCAGCAGATAATAATGACGCGGCGTCAGGTAATACCGCAATTTTCTCCACAAAAAAACCACGCCAAGAACAAGGTGGATTATTATTTCCAAGATATGTCCTGAGGCGGACTTGGCAAAAAATATCATTACCAAAGAGAGCAGGTACAATACAAAAGCGGCGCTTTTCCCCCATCTTGAAATTGTCGCCGATGGTGCAAATAACCGGAAAAGAAAAACAATGGTAAAAATCGGAACAATGTTACCCAATTGGTTTTTGTGCCAAAAAATCCCCCGCCACGCGCCGTTGTAGGGAGGGTTTAAATCCGTCCCCAAAACCGGCATCAAAAATATCAATAGAAAGCTGGTTAAAAAAACAACGACGCCCAAATTCGCCAACACAACCATGATTTCGCTTAGTGTATATCTTGTTCCAAGATATACGGCTGCCATCGTGGCGAATAGAAATGTCAAACTACGATGAAAAGTAACTGACCACGAATTCGACCAAAAGACGGATGCAACTGAATAGACAACAAAGACAATTAAAAATGGATTCTGCCTTACCGCGCGCCAATAATTTTTATAGAGGTCCCGTCGATTTAACAGAAAGACCATCAAAGCAAGGGCCACCAGCCAGAGGAGAGTTTCACGCCAGGCAGATTGAAAGATGGTATCTGTAGGCGGATAAAGTGACCAAAATATAGTCGAACGTATGTTTGCCAGCAGGAAAACCAGCGTTAAGAACAGGGCTTCGGCAAATACAATAATTCTTATCTTCATTTTCAGGCACCTGTTTAGTATGATCCTTTGCCAGCCAGGACAACCCAGACCGTTTTAATTATTATTTGAATATCCAAAAAAATTGAATAATTTTGTATGTAATATAGATCGTCCTCGGTATGCAAATGCATTGGCCTGTCACTCCGGCCATTCACCTGCCACCAGCCTGTGAGCCCCGGCGGAATGGCAAACCTTTTTCTCTGCCATGGCTGATACTTTTCAACCAGATAAGGCATTTCAGGACGTGGCCCGACCAAACTCATATCGCCACGAATCACATTCAAAAACTGAGGCAGTTCGTCGAGACTAAAGCGCCGGAGCAGCCGTCCAGCACGCGTGACGCGCGGATCCTCCTTCGTTTTATAGATGAGGTTACCGTTGTTGTCAAGCTTTTCCACCTGATCCTGCATCTGCTCGGCATTCTTGATCATTGTCCGAAACTTTAACATCTCAAATAGCTGCCCATTTTCGCCGACGCGCTTCTGGTGAAACAATATCGGAGGGCCGTCTTCAAGGTAAATCAAAAGTGCACTTACAAACATAAAAGGCAGGAAAAAAATGAGGGCGAGAAACCCAAAAAACACATCAAATGCACGTTTAATCATTCTTTGATAATCATCAATCGCCGATGCCCTAAGATCAAGCATTGGAATTCCAGCGAAATCTTCAATCGACGTGTTGTACAAGGCGAGGTCAAAAAAGCCAAGCGCCACCCAGACCTGTACGGACAAATCCTCCATTTTCCTGACAATATCGGCCATCTGGTAGTATTCTGAATGCGGAAGGGCAATAATCACATCTGTAATTTCGTGGGACTGGATTACGTCCCGAATTTCATTGGCGCCGCCTAAAAGCTGAGACGAATCGGGTAACATTTCCTGGTGGTCATCGACAAATCCAAGAAATTTCAAATTGGACAAATCGGATACCAAAAGCTGATCACGGATCTTTTGACCAAGTGATCCGCCGCCCACGACAACAACGGACCGCGATCGATCCGGAGAAATCCTTTGTGTCCTAAAATACATCCGCGCGAGTGCCCGCCATGACAAGAACAACAGATAAACAATTGACACGAACACCACAAACAAGGCACGGGATAGATCACGATAGGAAATGTACAACAATCCTGCCGTCGATATTGACGCGATAGATGTTCCCAAAGTCAGTATAACAAACTCATCCACCGCACGTATGAATTTCCTGCCATCATATATTGAAAGCACCGAGAAAATGACCACCCAAATTGCCGGGGTAAAAAAATAGAGATATTCCGGGATCAAAATAGCTTGGGATATAGGCTCAAACCATGGAAATCGGCTAAGAACAGGGCGAATAACTACTGCAAGCCAAAGGCTGAAGATGACAAGTACGCCATCCAACGCCATGGAAAAAAGTGCAAAGTTTACTGAAAACCGTCTAAGCATCTTTCTCTTTTTGGTCTGCTAGGTATTTCCGATCCTGCTGCGCCACCCCAGAATGCGCAAAGAACCGGCGGAATCAAACGAGATCACTTTAATCAATTGAAGAAAAAAAACAACCAAAAATACGACATTGAAAACTGTGTAACGAATCCATAGTCTCTTAAAATCCTGCGTAAGCCGGAAGAGCCATTCCATGCCAATATTTCGTATCCACTTGGGCGCTTGCTTAATTTTCTGACTAAAAAAATCAAATGTGGCCCCCGACGGCATCAGAATGCATCCCTTTATCTTTTGACGATGCTCGCGAATCCAAACATCTTGTTTGGGAGAACCAAGGCCGATCCACAGGAAATCCGGCCGAAGGTCGTTTATCATTTTACACAGGGCATCATCTTCCTCCTGAGTCATCATCCGAAACGGGGGCGAGTACTTGCCTACAACCTTTACTCCATCAAACCGCTCCATTAGATACTTTTCAATTTTATCAGGCGCATCCGGGTAGCCTCCAAACAAGAAAAAGGTGTATCCCTTGTCCTTTGCGGCATTCGCTATTTCAAGCATCAGGTCCGGCGCGTAGAACCGATCGGTTTCCTTCTTATAAAAAAGACGCGCCCACATAAGAAAGGGCATACTATCAATACCAGCGAGGTCAACCGTATTGTAAATATCCCTAAGCTTTCTGTCAAAAAGAGCGGAAACACAAATATGCACGTTGATCACAGCCAAGGAATGCGAATCCCCGTTTTTATCAGCCAGCCACAAATCATATATCGGATACATTTCCTTGTAGGAAAGGCAATGAATGTTTATTCCGAGCATGTTCATGGTTACCGTCATAAATACTCCAATAGTTTGCGCTAAAAAATAAAATTAAGTAGACTATCCATCAAGATCGATCTTTCGATTTACTATCTGATCATGCGCCCACGCATAGGTCTGCTCCAGACCATCCGCCAGGGAAGTAAATACATCCCAACCAAGTATTGTTTTGGCCCTACTATAATCCCCAGACCGCCCGCCATCACCTTCGGGCTTGGTTTCATCAAATCGAATGGGAATATTCTTCTTTGACGCCTTGACCACCAAGGATGCCAATTCCGCCACAGTTGTTTCTTTTGCCGTGCCAATTTGAATTACGCCCACGCCCATGCCTCGAAGTGGGACACGAAGAAGCGCATCGACGACATCCCCGACGTAAACAAAATCGCGCGCCTGGTTTCCAGAACCCCATACAATAAATTCCTCGTCAGGGTGTCTTACAGCCTTGCGAATCAAACTTGGAATCACTTGCGACCGTTTTTTGGAAAGCAGCGCCCGGGGACCATACACATTATGCAACCGAAGAATCCCGAGGTTGACATCAGTGGTTCTCGCGAGAAGCTCTGCTTCATATTCGCCAAGCAACTTCGACCAACCATATGCGGATTCGGGATCAGCCGGATATACCTGGCTTTCAACCAGCGGTTCACGACCCGGTTTTTCCTGTAATTTTTGGGGGTAGCTGCAGGCTGTGCCCAGGTAGACAAGATTACCCACACCCGCTTGCTGGACGGCGTGATATACATTTGTATTGATCAACATATTCGTCCGATAGATAAACCGCTCATTGCTAAACACGAAATCAATACCTGCAACGATATCTGCCAGATGGAAGACGAGATCAGGTTTTGACACCAAGAGCGAAGAAAGTGCAACGTGATTTTCCGTCAAATCACCAAGTATAAATCGATCAGCAATCGGGATCCAGTAATCCGACTCACTCTTCCTAAGATTCTCTAGCGAACCCCGCCACAGGTTATCCACCACAAAAACGTCCGCGCCCAGCCTCACCAGACTTTCGACAAGCCACGAACCTATAAATCCAGCGCCGCCGGTGACCAGAATCCTTTTTCCTGAATACCAATCGAGGGGCAACTCTTCAGCCTTTAATCTTTTGATAATACCCGAAATCAACAAATTTGCCATAAATACTCCTCGGAAATTCTCCCGATTCTATTTGCTAAAAAAAGTTGAATAATCCCTCTTCTCGAACACCTGGCATTTTCCATTAATGGTGGCGTCGTATATCCTTCGTCCATCAGCCTCAAAGGCCTTTCGCGCGAGGGCGAAATCGATCTCAGACCGAAGAAGATCTGGAAGCTGCCACCTTACTCCTTTCGGGAAATATTGTGGATGGAAATGACTGAGATCCTGTTCCGCGGTCCGGGTTTCGAGTCCGCTTGGAACACCTTTCTCTGCATAATCATGATCCAACCCCACCAATACAACCTCCTGAAATCCCATATAATACGCGATCTGCAGGGCGGCAAAAGTAACCGTCGCACCCACGACCAGGGGTTTTGTGAGATCAGATTGAAAAAAATCATTGATAACCATCTTCGATTTTAAGTAAACAATATCGCGGCCTTCTTTTTCAAAAAACGCGCGGCGATTCCAATTTAGGAACTTCGGCACTGCCAATTTATTAATATCAGCAGAAAATTGCTCTAGAATTAATTCATTCATCGTCACATAATAGGTCGGCCGAAAGGCGGTCTCCGAAAAATACAAATATATTCTATTCAATCCAAATGTCGTTTCGTTTGCGAGAAAATCCAAATTGGTGCTCCGAAGACTGGGACCGTTGGCAACGATGAAACATCTTTTCCCATTATGAATGCCGGCAAATCTCCGGACATGCTCCCTGTTTTGACGCGCATTTGGATGAAGATTCCACGCCAGCCAGTGCGGCAGTTCCCCCAATCGAATCTTTAGGGAGGACAACAATCTCTTCCGGGATAACTCAGACATCTTATATCTTCCGATCATCTTCATCTCCCGGGGTAAATTCAGGCCTATTTAATGCAAACATAGTAATTGGATGGGAACAAGAACTCGCCCAATCCTGCGCGCGCCACCCAATTCAGAAGCGTCTTGATTGAGCGATACTTAAGGGACATATATTCATTCCTGACCGAAACGACTTCTGGAAATAATTTCATCGAAACTGCAAGAAACTCATCCTCCGAAAACCCTGCATGCGCCCCGTATTTGTTTTCAAAACGCCCCTTTAATCGATAACTGTAATCAATGAGATTCCATTTAATTTTCTCCGGGATAGAAGCCTCCTGGCTGGTGCCTATGTAAGAAACCAGTCTATGCCGGTTTGGAAATCCGATAAAGAGCACGCCGCCGGGCATCAAAACTCGCTCGAACTCCCGAAGAACAGCCATGTGATCGGAAACATGTTCCAGGACATGGTAGCAATAGATCAAGCCAAATGATTTTGTTGAGAAGGCAAGATTTTCCAGGTTTTGCCTGAGAAATGAAAGATTTGCTGGCGATCTTAAACCCTCCGGGCGCTCAAGATTTAAGTCCACCCCAACTGTGTTCATGGCAAACTCATCGAATATCAGCTCCGCCTCATCACCTCGGCCGGCACCGGCTACCAAAATCCTGCTTGCAACCCCAGGCGGTGCGTATTTGCGTATGATTTCCTTATTGATCCGGATCACAAGACGCATCTTGTCACGATTAACGTCTTTGAGAGGAGAATATCCAATGGTCCGATCGTAAGCGTGCTTCATAAAGCACATCCCCCAAGGTTAATCATCGCTAAAATTTCCTGCAGGCCTAAGCGTGGCTACACAAAACAGATTTTGCATCCTTCAATTATAATACGAACATCTTCAATTACCCGTCGGTGACAGCTCAATCCAATTCCGATCATGGACCAGATTGATACGCCGCGAAGGAAATTCAAATATTCGAGAGACCCAAGGCGGAACGAAACCATGACACCTGACAAAATAGAGCTCATCTCGCCGGACATACTTAATAAACATAATGCACTCTCGAGGGAATTGCACTCCATGAATTCCAGGCTTGGGCTGTCTGGCGGCTGGCATTATATTCTCGATTGGACCTGGGCAATATCCCAAATCGAAAGCATCAAAGGCAAAACCATCGTGGACGCAGGTGCGGGAATTGGCTTCGTGCAGTGGTATCTGGCAAAACAAGGGGCGCAAATTATTAGTATTGACAGATCGGACCGGACAAGCATCCCATTTCATCTGGTAAACCAATTCAACGTTCAGGGCTACACACCCAGCGACCGGCCATTAAGCCTGCCGGAATTGATCAATCCATTTAATAATAGAGCAGGAATTTTCTCCAGAGTCAAGGCCCTGGTACGGGGTGTTATTGGAAAAATTAGATATAAGGAAGGAGCCCGCGCTGAGGGCAGTGTCAAGTTGTTCAGAAAAGATCTTGCCACTCTCAATGAGATTCCTGACGGCAGTGTAGATCTGGTCGTTTCGATTTCAGCCCTGGAGCACAACAAGAACATAGAGGATGTGAAGGCAATTATTGAAGAATTACTTCGTATATTGAAGCCGGGAGGTAAAATGTTGATAACGCTTCCAGCCTCGGATAAATCAGACTGGTTTCACGAACCGGCATACTCCTGGTGTTTCACGGAGGCGACCTTGAAATATATCTTCCAGCTATCTGGAAATACGCCTAGCAATTATGATCAATACGAATCCATATTTGTTCAGGTCAAAAATTCCAATGAATTAAGAAATCATCTCTCCTGGCGGTATTTTGTTTCACCCAGGAGCGGCATGCCATATGGCAAGTGGGATCCCAAATATTTACCGGTTGGCGTGGTTAAATATAAAGCATAGATCATTCCAGAGAACCGTTAATCACCAAAATTAAATCGACTTTTCATCAGGAATTCGCTTCATTCCTGATGCGTTTTGGAATCAACAATTCAGCCAGATGCCTGTCTTCCTCGTCCACTCCAAGCCACAACAACATGCCAAAAAAGGATACAAATGAAATCAGCAGGCCGAGCAATAAAATGGCGAAATCACTTCCTGGAAAAACATTAACCATTCCGAGGAAAATCAGGATGCTCCCGACAAACGCCACGACGCCTTTAATATAACGGCCATCATAGGGCCAAATTTTAAGATGGCGTCGCGCCCACCATAAACCTGCAAAATACATGAGATTTAGTGAAATAGCGGTCCCCAATGCCGCTCCTACTATTCCAAACCTCGGAATGAGCAAAACACACAGGCAGATGTTCATGGTTATGCCTGCAATCGACAAGGCGAGCCATAGTCTGTGATGCCCTGTCATTGAAAGCAGGGACCCTATCGAACCGGTGCCGACATTGATTATCTGTCCCACGGAAAGGATAACAAGGGCCGGCCAGGCATCTGAATATGCCTGGCCGTAGATTACCGAGAGAAGTTCACGAGGTACAAAACAAAATACAAGAAATACCGGCAGGCTAAGATACAGGCCCCACTTCGTGCCCACCTTAAATATATTATTCAATTGCTGGTAGTCGTTCGATGCGTGGAATCCGGCAAACATCGGGGCAAGAATGGAATTAAATGCGGACAGGACGATTACGAAGATCACCGAAATCTGCGATGCTGCCTGGTATAGGCCGTTCTGAACCTCCGATAAAAAATAACCCACCATTAAGCGATCGACCCAAAAAACAAACACCGCAAAAGTCCCGGCCAGCGCTGTGGAGACGGAGAAACGAAGTAGCTCCCGTGCGACGGACAATGAAGGGATTCTTATCTTCCAAAATCCGTGAAAAAGTCTTCTGACCGCCCAAATTGCCAGCATGGAAGTAACCAGGAATGAAGACAGGTCGGATAATATCACCCAATTGACATCCACCCCCACTGCGATGTAAAAGATGACCAAAAAAAGGATCGCGAAAAACGGTTGACCAACGTCTTCAATTAGCACTGAATAGCTCATGATTTTCGTGGCGCGGGTCGCTGCCGCAACGGTGGACAACAACGAGATAAAAGGCAATGATATCGCAAATAATCTGAAAATAATGGTCAAGCCGGGTTTATGATAAATCCCTTGCGCAATCGCAGGCGAGAAAGCATATAACAACATTCCACAGACAAGCCCCGAAAAAAGGCTGATGATAATGGAAAGTTTAACAACTTCTTGAAGACGGTTATGGTCGTCGTGTATATAAACCGGTATAAAGCGCTGGACGCCATTGGGCAGCCCAACATGAACAACCAGGCTAAGCATCCTCAATAAGGTCCATCCAATCGAGTACAACCCAAACAGAGCTGGGCCGAGGATTCTGGCTGCGAAGACATCGCCAAGGACTGCCAGAAAACGACCCAGAAACTTTCCAGTGATCGACCAACCAACACCAACCACCAATTTACTTAGATTTTTTTTAAAAGTAGTCATAGGCAGAATTATTATAAACGAAACGAATTGAGAAAATAAAAAGGAGGCTTGCCGTAAGAACGGACAAGCCTCCAGGTCAATCAATTCCTATTTCTTCTTGGTTTTGGGCTTGCTGCTTTTCTTTTCCGGCTTGGATTCGATCTCCAAAACCATGGATGGAGCAGGAGCCTTCGAGCGGTTAACAGCCCAGGCCAAGAGACCCAGCAAAGCCACGCCGACGGCCCAGACAACCAGCCGGGTCATCCCCTCGGCATGTTGATATTGAACTACGATCGGAGCAATGATCACTGCGACAAGATTTACGACCTTGATCATCGGGTTGAGTGCAGGGCCGGCAGTGTCCTTGAATGGATCACCGACTGTGTCACCCACCACACCCGCCTTGTGGCGCTCGGACCCCTTGCCAAGATTGTTCTTCGGGTCTTTGGGTTCATCCTCGATAAGTTTCTTGGCATTGTCCCAGGCGCCGCCGGAGTTATTCAGGAACACTGCCAGCAATTGACCGGAAACAATGATACCCGCCAGAAAACCACCGAGGGCTTCCACATGCAGGAAGATGCCGACAACTATGGGGGTCACAATACCAAGCAAAGCCAGGGAAACCAATTCCTTCTGCGCCGCAGTGGTGGAGATTTCCACAGCCTGGGCATAGTCTGGTTTAACCTTGCCGGAAAGCACGCCAAGTTTAAACTGTCTGCGGACTTCCAAAACGATCAAAGAAGCGGCACGAGCAACCGCTTGAATGGCAAAGGAAGAGAACAACCAGGGCAAAGCGCCGCCGATCAGCATACCCACAAAGACTTGAGGGATATCGACACGGATGCCGATCGCCTGGATCTGCTCAGCCAATGGAACACCAAGGCCGGCTTGTGCACGGGACACATCCACCAGGAATGAACCGAAGAGGGAAACCGCCGCGATTACTGCAGAACCAATCGCCACGCCTTTCGTGATCGCCTTGGTTGTGTTGCCGACCGCATCCAGGTCCGCCATGATCTGCTGGGCATCCTTGGTGGCTTTGTCGGTTTTTCCAGACCAGGCCATTTCGCCAATGCCGTTGGCGTTGTCGGAGATAGGTCCGAAGGAGTCCATGGCGACATTGTTGCCGGTCAGGGTCAACATGCCAATGCCTGTCATGGCCACGCCGTATAGAATGAACGTGGAGCGGCCGACTGCATCAAGATTGGGGTTGTTGATCGAACCAAAAATCGCAATGGAGGCAATGATGGTGATCGCGATCACGAGCACTGACCATACGGATGATTCGAATCCGAGGGAAATGCCATTGAGGATAAGTGTCGCAGGACCGGTATCGGCCGCCTTCTTGACATCGTTAACCGGAGCAGCATGCGTGCCAGTGAAGTACTCTGTCAGGCGGTCGATCACAACCGCCAGCAAAACGCCCACACCCACGGCCATCGGCAGGCGCCACCAGCCTCCCCACTCCTGCATTGCAGGCGTATTCAAATAAAAGAAACCTGCCGCGAAGAACATAAGCGCAGAGATCCAGGCCGAGGTAACGAAACCGCTGAAGATTGCCTTCATCGCGTCTTCGCTCTTGCCGGTCTTGCCGGCTTTCACGAAATAGGTCCCGATGATCGAGGAAAACACGCCGATACCACGCACCATCAGGGGGAAGATGATCCACTCCAAACGGCCGGTAATGTGCCAGAGCGCGAGACCAAGAATAAGTCCGGAAACGATCGTGACTTCATAGGATTCAAAAATGTCTGCAGCCATACCGGCGCAGTCGCCGACGTTATCACCAACGAGATCGGCAATCACGGCTGGATTTCGCGGATCATCCTCAGGGATGCCTGCTTCCACCTTCCCCACCAGGTCAGCGCCGACATCAGCAGCTTTGGTAAAGATACCGCCGCCCACGCGCATGAACAACGCGAGCAGGGTGCCACCAAAACCGAAGCCGAGCAGAGCGTCTGGTGCTGCAATACCCAACACCATGAAGATCACGGTGCCGCCCAACAAGCCAAGCCCGTCGGTAAGCATGCCGGTGATGGTGCCCGCGCGGTAAGCAATGCGCAGGGCTTCCCCGAAGGAGCGCTTGGAGGCTGAGGCTACACGCACATTTCCTTCAACCGCCATTCGCATACCGATACGGCCGACGGTCAGTGAAAAGCCGGCACCCATCACAAAGGCGATCGCACGGGCAAAGCCAATGATCAATCGGACCTGGTCAGGAGAGGAATTCTTAAATCTCTCCAGAGCCTCCGGGGAAGGGGGAACAATATAGACTGAGAAGAAGAGAACCACAGTCAATATGGCAATTAAAGGCAAAATGGAGCGTAATTGCTTCTGTAAGTAAGCGTTCGCTCCATCTTTAATCGCATTCCAAACCTCCTGCATCTTTTCCGTGCCCTTGTCCTCCCGCAAAATCTGCGAGCGAAGGAACACAGCATACAACAAACCGACAATTGCGATGCCGAACACGGCCCAGATCGCAGTTGTCTCTAGCGAAGTAAGTCCCATTTCTAACATGTAGGTTTTTCCTTCCAAAATAAAGAATATGGTCAGGCTCTCGCCCTCTGAACAGGGAGATTTTACAGGTGCAGGTAGAATGTGTCAAGAAAAGCGGACGCTGATAATCCAATTCAAACAGAAAAGTTGACAATGACCCTCAAACCTGATAATATTTGGGAAGTTTATATGTAATCCAAAGCCACAAGGAGAAAAACGAAAATGCTCCAGGAAATTGAAACCCAGCTCTTTACCTTAACTCCCGCAGCCAGCCAGGCTGTAAAAGACATCCTCGAACAACGCAACCTGGAGGGATACGCCCTGCGCGTGTACGTATCCGGCGGCGGTTGTTGCGGCGTGAATTTCGGCATGGCTCTCGACAATAACTTCCGCGATATCGACACCACATTCGACGCGAACGGCGTCCAGGTGGTGGTGGACAATGTTTCAATTGACTATCTTCGCGATGCGACTGTCGATTTCGTGAACGATCCCCAGCACGGCCAGGGATTTGCCGTCAGCAGCCCGAATGCGAAAAGCGGGCATTCCCACAGTGAAGGCGGATGCGCCTGCAGCAGTGAAGGCGGCGCTTCCTCGTGTGGATGCGGCGGCGGTTCGTGTGGATGCAGCAACTAGTTTCCAAAGTTAACAAAAAAAGACCGGGTAATGAATTGACCCCTGTAAGGCAGACACAAAAAGAAAGCGCTCACGAGTTAGATGGACAGACACCTGGTTTCGTAAGGTGTCTGTCTTGTTTTCAATTGTATTCTCTCATAGTTGTAAAAGTAAATATATTCATTGATTAGTT